>NZ_JAAKGV010000012.1 GCF_011043735.1 Methylobacterium sp. DB0501
CCGTTCCCGCACGCCCACGTCGTCACCACCACGACGCACAAGACGCTGCGCGGGCCGCGCGGCGGCATGATCCTGACCGACGACGAGGCGCTGGCCAAGAAGCTCAACTCGGCGATCTTCCCCGGCCTGCAGGGCGGTCCGCTGATGCACGTGATCGCCGGCAAGGCGGTGGCGTTCGGCGAGGCGCTGCGGCCGGAGTTCAAGGCCTATGCCCGCCAGGTGGTGGAGAATGCCCGGGCGCTGGCCGCGACGATCATCGCGGGCGGCTACGACATCACGTCGGGGGGCACGGACAACCATCTGATGCTGGTGGATCTGCGCGCCAAGGCGTTGACCGGCAAGGCGGCGGAGGCGGCGCTCGGCCGGGCGGGGATCACCTGCAACAAGAACGGGGTGCCGTTCGACCCGCAGAAGCCGACGATCACCTCGGGGATCCGGCTCGGCACGCCGGCGGCGACGTCGCGCGGGTTCGGGGTGGCGGAGTTCCAGGCGGTGGGCGAGCTGATCGTGCAGGTCCTGGACGGGCTGCACCGGGCCGGCGAGGGCGGCGATGCCGGCCTCGAGGAACAGGCCAAGCGCCAGGTCGTCGCCCTCACCGACCGGTTCCCGATCTACGCCTGAGCGAAGGCGGTTCCGGCATCGCGAAAGCGATTGCGTCGCAATCGCCGAGCGATCGATCGGAAACCGGGAGCCCACCGGATCTCCCGGCTTCCCCTTCCGCCTGGAGCGCACTAGAACACGCCCCTTCCGGGGCCGGTCCCGCGTGGGACCGGCCCCTTTTTCGTAAGAGAGGAACGGGCGGCCGATGCGGTGCCCCTATTGCGGCGGCCTCGACACGCAGGTGAAGGATTCCCGCCCGAGCGACGACAGCTCGGCGATCCGGCGCCGGCGGATCTGCCCGGATTGCGGCGGCCGCTTCACCACCTTCGAGCGAGTGCAGCTGCGCGAGCTGATCGTGGTAAAGCGCTCGGGCCGCAAGGTGCCGTTCGACCGCGACAAGCTGCAGCGCTCGGTCGAGACCGCCTTGCGCAAGCGTCCCGTCGAGCAGGAGCGGATCGAGCGTCTCGTCAGCGGCATCACCCGCCGGCTCGAGAGCACCGGCGAGGCCGAGGTGTCGAGCGAGGCGATCGGCGAGGCGGTGATGGAGGGGCTGAAAGGCCTCGACGACGTCGCCTATGTCCGCTTCGCGTCGGTCTACAAGAATTTCCGCGAGGCCCGGGACTTCGAGGAGCTTCTGGGCCACCTTGCCGCCGGCGCCGCGCAGGCGACCCCGCCGGCCGACGCCGTTGTCCCGGTCGAGGAGGCGCCCCCGTCCCGCCGCCCGCGGAGCCGCGCGTCGTGAGCGCTCGGGAGCGAACCCATGATTTGGCCGACGACTTGGCCGACGATCTGGCCGACCGGCGCTACATGCGCCTCGCCCTGGCGCTCGGCCGGCGCCATCTCGGCCAGGCCTGGCCCAATCCCTCGGTGGGCGCCGTGCTGGTCGGCGGCCCGCCGGGCGCCCGGCGGATCCTGGCGCAGGGCGTGACGCAGCCGGGCGGCCGGCCGCACGCCGAGCGGGTCGCGCTCGCGGCGGCGGGCGAAGCGGCGCGGGGCGCTACCCTCTACGTGACGCTCGAACCGTGCTCGCATCACGGCCGCACCAGCCCGTGCGCCGACGCCACCATCGCGGCCGGCGTCGCCCGGGTGGTGAGCGCGATGGACGATCCCGATCCCCGGGTCGCCGGCCGCGGCCATGCCCGGCTGGCGGAGGCCGGCATCGCCGTCTCGGTCGGCCTGATGGGGGCCCAGGCGGCACGCGACCAGCGCGGGCACGTGTCGCGGATCCTGCGCGGCCGCCCCGCGGTCTTCCTCAAGCTCGCCCGCACGGCGGACGGCTACGCCGCGGGCGGGGAGGAGCGCCTGATGATCAGCGGTCCCCGCGCCAATGCCGAGATCCACCTGCAGCGGGCCCATTGCGACGCGATCATGGTCGGCATCGGCACGGTGCTGGCGGACGATCCCCAGCTCACCGTGCGCCTGCCCGGGATGGCGGCGCGCTCGCCGCTGCGGATCGTCCTCGACCCGTGCCTCCGGACACCGCCGCAAGCCGGCCTCGTGCGGACCAGCCACGCCGTGCCGACCCTGATCCTCGCCGGCCGCGAGGCGCCGGACGCGGCCGCCGAGGCGCTGAGCGCCGCAGGCGCCGAGGTTCAGCGGGTGCCGGTCACCGCGGAAGGGCGCATCGATCTGCCGGCGGCCTTGCGCTACCTCGGCGCCCGCGGCCTGACCCGGATCTGCTCCGAGGGTGGGCCGACGCTCGCCGACGCGCTCGCCCGCGACGACCTCGTCGACGAGTGCCTGCTCGTCACCGGCGACTGCGTCCTCGGCCAGCCCGGCCTGCCGGCCGTCGGCCCGCATCTCGCTGCCCGCCTCGCCTCCGGAGAGTTTCCGGTCGTGGAGGAGGTCCGGATCGGCACCGATCTCTTCACCTGCCACGCACGGAGCCCGTAGATGTTCACCGGCCTCGTCTCGGATGTCGGCCGCGTCGCCGCGGTCTCCGGCGATTCCAAGCTGAAGCGCATCGCCATCGACTGCGCCTACGACCCTGCCGGCATCCTGATCGGCGCCTCGATCGCCTGCTCGGGGCCCTGCCTCACCGCCGTGACGGTGACGCCGCGGGATGGCGGCTGCACCTTCGAGGTCGACGCCGCCGCCGAGACCCTGGCCCGCACCACGGTCGGCGAGTGGGTGCCGGGGCGGCGGGTGAATCTCGAGCGCTCGCTGAAGATCGGCGACGAGCTCGGCGGCCACCTCGTCACCGGCCACGTCGATGGCCTCGCCGAGATCGTCGCCCGCGAGCCGGTCACGGCCAAGGTCGACGATGCGTCCCAGGCAGGGAACAGTTGGGCGGCAAGCGAGCGCTTCGTGCTCCGCGCGCCTGCGGGCCTGTCGCGCTTCATCGCCGAGAAGGGCTCGGTCTGCCTCGACGGCACCTCGCTCACCGTCAACGGCGTCGAGGGCGACACCTTCACGGTGCTGCTGATCCCCCACACGCTCGCGGTCACCACCTGGGGCGAGCGCCGCGCCGGGGACCGGCTGAACCTGGAGGTCGACCTGATCGCCCGCTACGCGGCGCGGTTGACGGAGGCGCGAGCGACGGTCGGGCGAAGCTGACGGAATCCGGCCTCACCCGCGCGCGGCTGAGCGGGTGAGGCGCGCGGTGAAAAACCCGGCGCCAGGGGCTCCCGAAGCCCCTCGCCTCGCGCATCCCGATGGGCCGGGTCGGCGAGGCGGACGAGATCGCGAGAGCTGCCCTGTTTCTGGCCTCGGACGACGCGAGTGTCGTCAACGGGATCGAGCGGTTCGTCGATGGCGGAAAGGCACAGGTCCGACCGTGTGCCGCGCGAGCGCGAAAAAAATCGCCGTGCGGCGGAACCCGATCCCGACATCCGGGTTTCACCCGCGCGAGGCCCGAGCGGGCTCGCGATTGGGCGCCGGGCAAGGGTGTCCGGCGGCCCTCGTCATCACGTTGCTCCCAGGAGGATGTGGTCATGAGGACCTACGACTTCGCGCCGCTGTACCGTTCCACCGTCGGCTTCGACCGCCTGTTCTCGATGCTGGACCAGGCCGCCCGGATCGAGCCGTCGACGCAGTGGCCGCCCTACGACATCGAGAAGGTCGCCGACGACGCGTACCGCATTACCATGGCGGTGGCCGGCTTCTCGCAGGACGAGATCGAGCTGACCCAGCACGACACCACGCTGCTGGTCACCGGGCAGAAGAAGGACAAGGACGGCGAGCGCGATTATCTGCACCGCGGCATCGCGGCACGCGCCTTCCGCCAGACCTTCAGCCTCGCCGACCACGTGAAGGTGACGGGCGCCAGCCTGGAGAACGGCCTGCTCTCGGTCGAACTCAAGCGCGAGGTTCCGGAAGCGCTGAAGCCGCGCCGCATCGCCATCGGCGGCCAACAGGCGGCCATCGGGCAGGACAACGCGCCGGCCCAGATCGACGGCCACGCCGAGGATCGCTCGAAGGCTGCCTGACGTCCAGGCTGCCTGATTTGAAGGCCGCGGGGCTCCCAAGGCGGCTCGCCCTGAGTTTGCCCGGCCGCTCCGGCCATCCACTGACGAACGGAACCCCGGAGGCATGCGCCCCCGGGGCCTGAACCCCTTGTCGTGCACCGTCACGCACCATCAGGGAGGATGACCCGTGTCGCTGGAAACGAAACCCACCCCCATCGATCGAATCCCTGCCGGTCCGATGAACCCGCCAGCCGGCCCATCCGCCTCATTCGAGGCCTGGCAGGCGCTCGTCGCACCCGGCGACGTGTTCCGGCATCCGCGCGAGGTGCTCTCGCACCCGCACCTGTCGAGGACCGAGAAGCGCGCGATCCTGGCATCCTGGGCCTCGGACGTCTGCGCCCTGGAGAACGCGCCGGGCTTGCGTTGCCTGACCGGTTGCCGGGCCGAGCCGGTCTCGGTCGACGCCGTGCTCGGCGCACTCGCCGAACTCGACCACGACGCTCCGCGGATTGCCGGGGCAGGTCCGACGAGACGCCCGTCTCCGCGGCGTCGCCCGCGCGCGTCGTGGAAGCCGGGCTGGACTCTTCGCCCGGGCCGTCGGGACGACGACGACGATCCGCCGCCCTGTCCCGCCGCGGTCATGCCGGCGCCGCGTCCCCGGACGCCCCCCGCCGCTATGCCGGCACTCTGCGTGCCGGCATAGGAGAGGTCCGGATCGGCGCACGCCGCTCGCCCGCGCGGAATGTCTGGGTATATGGAAGGCGCGCCCGGGTCCGACCCGAGGCGCGCCGCCGGCTGCGATCCGCCGACGGCTCCGGCGGATCGCAGCCGGTCATCTCCGGCCGATCAGCTATGGGCCAGGATCGCCAGCAGCAGCAGGGCGATGATATTGGTGATCTTGATCGCCGGGTTCACCGCCGGGCCGGCGGTGTCCTTGTAGGGGTCGCCGACGGTGTCGCCGGTCACCGCGGCCTTGTGGGCCTCGGAGCCCTTGCCGCCGTAGTGGCCGTCCTCGATGAACTTCTTGGCGTTGTCCCAGGCGCCGCCGCCCGAGGTCATCGAGACCGCGACGTAGAGGCCGGTGAGGATGACGCCGAGCAGCATCGCGCCCACCGCCGCGAAGGCCTGGCCCTTGCCGGCGATGGCCTGGATCACGAAGAACAGCACCACCGGCGACAGCACCGGCAGCAGCGAGGGTACCACCATCTCCTTGATCGCCGCCTTGGTCAGCATGTCGACGGCGCGGCCGTAATCGGGCCGCTCGGTCCCCTGCATGATGCCGGGCTTCTCGCGGAACTGGCGGCGGACCTCCTCGACCACGGCGCCGGCGGCGCGGCCCACCGCCGTCATGGCGATGCCGCCGAACAGGTACGGGATCAGGCCGCCGAGCAGCAGGCCGACGACCACGTAGGGGTTCGACAGCGAGAAATCGACCGTGATCCCCTGGAAGAACCGGTATTGTGTCTCCGAGGCGTTCTTGATGAAGTAGTTCAGGTCCGAGGTATAGGCGGCGAACAGGACCAGGGCGCCGAGACCCGCCGAGCCGATGGCGTAGCCCTTGGTCACCGCCTTGGTGGTGTTGCCGACCGCGTCGAGCGCGTCGGTCGACTTGCGCACCTCCTTGGGCAGTCCCGCCATCTCGGCGATGCCGCCGGCATTGTCGGTGACCGGTCCGAAGGCATCGAGGGCGACGACGACGCCGGCCAGCGCCAGCATGGCGGTGACCGCGATGGCGATGCCGAACAAGCCGGCGAGCGAGTAGGTGACGATGATGCCGGCGACGATCACGATCGCCGGGAGCGCCGTCGATTCGAGCGAGATCGCCAGGCCCTGGATCACGTTGGTGCCGTGGCCGGTGACCGAGGAATGGGCGATCGACTTGACCGGCCGGTAGTTCGTGCCGGTGTAGTACTCGGTGATGACGACGATCAGCGCCGTGATGACGAGGCCGGCCACCGCGCAGAGGAACAGGCTGAGCGAGGTGAAGCTGTCGCCGCCGGTGGTGGTGAAGCGGGTCGCGAAGCCGCCGAACATCACGAGGTTGAGGCCGGCGATCGCGACGATCGAGAGCGCGCCGGCGCCGATCAGCCCCTTGTAGAGCGCCCCCATGATCGACTGGTTCGTGCCGAGCCGCACGAAGAACGTGCCGATGATCGAGGTGATGATGCAGGCCGCCCCGATCGCCATCGGGTAGATCAGCATCGTCTCGAGCACGTTGCGGCCGCCGACATCGACCTGGCCGGCGAAGAAGATCGCTGCCAGCACCATCGTGGCGACGAGGGTGACCGCGTAGGTCTCGAACAGGTCGGCCGCCATGCCGGCACAGTCGCCGACATTGTCGCCGACATTGTCCGCGATGGTGGCCGGGTTGCGCGGATCGTCCTCCGGGATCCCGGCCTCGACCTTGCCGACGAGGTCGCCGCCGACATCGGCCCCCTTGGTGAAGATGCCGCCGCCCAGCCGCGCGAAGATCGAGATCAGCGAGGCGCCGAAGCCCAACGCCACCAGCGCGTCGATCACCTCGCGGCTCGACGGGTTCAGGCCCGCGAAGCGGGTGAGATAGGTGTAGTAGAGCGCCACACCCAGGAGCGCGAGGCCGGCCACCAGCATGCCGGTCACGGCGCCCGACTTGAACGCCACCGAGAGGCCGGCGCCGAGCGACTGGGCCGCGGCCTGCGCGGTGCGCACGTTGGCCCGCACCGAGACGTTCATGCCGATGAAGCCGGCCATGCCCGACAGGACCGCGCCGATCAGGAAGCCGACCGCGACCTTGAGGCCGAGGAACCAGGCCAGGAGCGCGAACAGCACCACGCCGACGAGCCCGATGGTGGCGTATTGGCGGCGCAGATAGGCTTGGGCGCCCTCGGCGATCGCGCCGGCGATCTCCTGCATGCGCTGCGTGCCGGCATCGCGCCGCATGACGTCGTTGATCGTGACGATGCCGTAGGCAACGGCGCAGAGGCCGCCCAGGATGATGAGCAGGAGTGCGGTCATTCTACCGTCCTTGATTGTCGGGCATTCCCGCGACGTCGGACGGCCGAGATGGCGAGCGGCCGTGAACGCGCGACGCGGGCCTCCCTCCCTGTTGAGCGGGCCTGCGCGCCAGCGCCGATCCGCACTCCTAGTCGTGCCAAACTTCCCACCTGAGCGCAAACGCTCCCAAGCTTCCCCCGCTTGAGACTTTCGACGCCCGGGCCCGGGTCTTCGGAACAGTTCAGAAGTGGCTGAACGAGCCGGAGCGGAAGCGCCGCTGGCTGCCGTCCGGCGCCCGGAAGACCGGCGGGGCGCTGCCCTCGGTCACGGTGCCGATCTCGGTCAGCGGCAGGCCGGCCCGCCGGGCCGACTCCGTGAGCGCCGGCACCTGCGCCGGGTCGGCGGCGCACAGGATCTCGTAATCGTCGCCGCCGGTGAGCGCGGTGTCGAGGGGCGCCCCCGCCGCGAGCGCCGCCCGGGCGGATTCCGAGAGGGGGATTTTCGCGATCTCGACCTCGGCGCTCAGGTCGGCGGCCCGCATCATCTTGGCGAGGTCGCCCACGAGCCCGTCGGAGACGTCCATCGCCGCGCGGGCATGGGCGCGCAGGGCCGGGGCGAGGGGAAGGCGGGGCTGCGGATGCAGGTAACGGTCGACCAGGAAGGCGCGGGCCGGGAAGGACAGCGCCTCGCCCCAGGGTGCGGCAGGCTTCCCCCGCAGCTTGAGGCCGAGGGCCGCATCGCCGATGCTGCCCGAGACCAGCAGCCGGTCGCCGACCCGGGCCGCACCCCGCCGGACCATCGTGCCGGCCGGCACCTCGCCCAGGGCGGTGATGCCGACCAGCGTCGGGCCCGCCGCCCGCACGGTGTCGCCGCCGAGCAGCGGGCAGCTCGCGAGCGCCGCGGCCTCGCTCAGGCCGGTGCAGAACCCGGCGAGCCAGGCCTCGTCCCAGTCCTCGCTGAGCGCCAGGGTCAGGAGGAAGCCCCGCGGCTCGGCGCCCTTGGCCGCGAGGTCCGACAGGTTCACGCCCAGCGCCTTGCAGGCGATCGAGGCGGCCGGGTCGTCGGGGAAGTAGTGCACGCCGGCCACCACCGCGTCGGTGGTCAGGACCAGGTCGTGACCCGGGCTCGGCGTCAGCAGGGCCGCGTCGTCGCGCAGGGACAGCCCGCCGGCACCGGCGAGCGGCGCGAAGTAGCGGGCGATCAGCTCGTCTTCCGTGGGGCGGGGCAGATCGTGCCGGGGCGGGTCTTGACGGGTCAAATCGGGGCGGGCCATCGCATGGCGGTCTCGCGGCGGGAGGCTGATGGACGCTTAAACCGCCACTCGCCCGGACCTGAACCGACAGCTAGAGCCCGGGGCGCCGGAGGCCACAACGATCTAACGGCAAAAACCGGAAAATCTTCCGAACATCCGCGCCGGTAGCGAGGAACGCCCCGCGGCCCTCAACCGGCGCGGGACCCCTTGGTGAAGTCGTCCGGCCGCACCGCGCGGCCGACCTTGTCGAGCACCGCGTTGACGAGGCCCGGCTCCTCGCCCTCGTAGAAGCTGTGGGCGACGTCGACGTATTCCGAGATCGCGACCTTCACCGGCACGTCACGGCGGAACATCACCTCGTAGGCGCCCGCGCGCAGGATCGCCCGCACCACCGCCTCGAGGCGGCGCAGGGGCCAGCCGGCGGCGAGCGCCGCGTCGAGGCGCTGGTCGATCGCCCGCTGCTCCTCGACGGTGCCGCGCAGGAGGTCGCGGAAGAAGGCGGTCTCGGCCGGCGGGTGCTCGACCTCGTCGATGACCTGGCCGATCCAGAATGCCTCGAACTCGGCGAGGGCGTCGATCACGCCCTTGCCGGAGATCTCCATCTCGTAGAGGGCCTGGACCACCGCGAGGCGGGCGCCGCTGCGCTCGGCGGGCTTCATCTCACTCGGACTCCGGATTGCGGCGGGGGGTGAAGCCGATGGTGCGGTCCTGGCGGCCCGCCTCCTCGGCCCGGCGCAGGGCCAGCACCGCGAGGGCGGCTTCCGCCGCGCCGCCGCCCTTGTTCATCTCGGCGACGCGGGCGCGGGCCTGGGCCTGGGCCTCGGTCTCGACGGTGAGGATGCCGTTGCCGAGCGGCAGGCGCAGGCCCACCGAGAGATCCATCAGCGCCCGGGCGCTCTCGCCGGCGACGATGTCGTAATGTCCGGTCTCGCCGCGGATGACGCAGCCGAGCGCCACCACGGCGTCGTAGGGCCTGCGGGCGCGGGCCGCCGCCTCGAGCAGGATCGCGACCGTCTGGGGGATCTCCAGCGCGCCCGGCACCGTGACGACCACGGCCTCGGCCTCGGCGGCCTCGATCGCAGCCGTGGCCCCGGCGAGGAGCTCGTCGGCGATGTCCTCGTAGTAGCGGGCCTCGACGACCAGCACCCGGGCTCCGGTGAGCCGGGGGCGGTCGGCTCCGCTGTCGCGGCGTGGCGTGACCATGGCGAAACTTCTTGCATCTCGAACGAGCGCCGGTGCGGGCGCGCGGCCGAACGGCCTCGCTGCGATGCATCACCGGCGGGGGAGGGGAGCACTAGACCGAAGCGGGTCCTGCCACAAGTGGCGCGCCCGCCCGCAGATCGTCGCGACTTGCCGGGGCCCTGCCCGGCGGACGTGCCGAGTGTCCTTGCCAGGGTGTCCTTGCCGGGGCGTCCTTGCCAATCGTCGACAATCCGGTCATCCCGGGCGCCGGAGCCGGGTCGCGACCCTGGCCGCAACAAGAATCCTGCCACAACCAGATCCGCCCGGGAGGGGAACGCCGTGACGACCGACATCGAAGCCCGTACCATCAAGCGCATCAGCTGGCGGCTGATCCCGTTCCTGATCGTCTGCTACTTCATCGCCTATCTCGACCGGGTCAACGTGGGCTTCGCCTCGCTGACCATGAACCGGGACCTCGGCATCTCGGCTACCGCCTACGGCCTCGGCGCCGGGCTGTTCTTCATCACCTACTTCATCTTCGAGGTGCCGTCGAACCTGGCGCTCGAGAAATTCGGCGCGCGGCGCTGGATCGCCCGCATCATGCTGAGCTGGGGCGTGATCTCCGGCGGCATGGCCTTCATCGGCGGCGAAACCAGCTTCTACATCATGCGCCTGCTCCTCGGCGCGGCCGAGGCCGGCTTCTTCCCGGGCATCATCTTCTACCTGACGCTCTGGTTCCCGGCCGCCTACCGCGCCCGCATCGTGTCGCTGTTCATGGTGGCGATCCCGCTCTCGAGCGTCATCGGCTCGCCGATCTCCGGCCTGCTGCTCGAGCTCGACGGCGTGCTCGGCTTCAGGGGCTGGCAATGGCTCTACGTGATCGAGGCGCTGCCGGCGGTGGTGCTGTCGGTGATGACCTACTTCTACCTCACCGACCGTCCGGCCGACGCCAGGTGGCTCGCCCCCGACGAGCGCGCCTGGCTCGAGCAGACGCTCGCCGCTGAAGCCGCCCGCAGCCCGCGCCAGGGCCATGTGCCGCTCACGCAGGAGATCCTCAACCCGCGGGTGCTCGCCATCGCGGTCGTGTATTTCGGCGCCGTCGCGCTGCTCTACGCCTTCGGCTTCTTCCTGCCGCAGATCTTCAAGGGCTTCGGGCTCACCAACGCCCAGACCGGCTTCCTGATGATCGTCCCGTACGCCGTCGGCACCGTCGGCATGCTGTGGTGGGGCAAGCGCTCGGACGCCAAGCGCGAGCGGCGCTACCACCTCGCCGCGGCGCTCGCCTGCGCCTCGCTCTGCACCATCGGGGCGGCCCTCGTCGGCGACCCGGTCGTCAAGGTGCTGCTGTTCTCGGGTGCGGCGCTCGGCATCTTCGGGGCGCTGCCGATCACCTGGACGCTGCCGACCGAGACCCTGTCGGGAGCCGCCGCCGCCGGGGCGATCGCGGTGGTCAACTCGATCGGCAACCTGTCGGGCTTCGTCGCGCCCTACGCCGTCGGCGCGATCAAGGACTGGACCGGGAGCTTCACCGGCGGCCTGCTGCTCATCGCCTGCGCGGGCATCGTCGGCATGATCACGGTCCTGCGCCTGAGCCATACGGGCGCACCCGCGGCGAGCGGCCGCGTCGGCGCCCCGGCCGAGTAGGTCCCGGCACGCCCATTGTCCCGCCCGGGACGGCCCCGTCGGGCCGTCCCGGAAACCCGCGCCACACTCACGGGAAATCTGGAATTCCTCCGGATCGGGAGGCGGTTTCGCCCTTTATTCCGGGGCTTGGCCGTGCAAGAGAGCTACCCGCGCGGCGACGCCCGGTCGCATTGCCGCCACGAGCGGGGAGGTGCTTCGGTCCGTCAGGACCGGGGAACAAGAACCCCGCCGACCCTTCCAGCGGGCCTCCACGCCTTCTCGCCGCGGATCGCGGCCCGCGCCGTCAACGATTTCTCGGGAGAGCCGGAACTTGGCCACCACCGCCGCCCCCTCCGACGCCGCGCACCCCCACGGGACGACCCGCCGGGACTTCCTGTTCCTCGCCACCGGCGCGGGTGCCGTGGTCGGGGCCGCCGCTCTGGCCTGGCCCTTCGTCGCCTCGATGGCGCCCGACGCCGAGACCGTGGCCGCCGGCGCACCCATCGACGTCGACCTCACGCCGATCGCCGACGGCCAGATCGTCAACGTGTTCTGGCGCGGCAAGCTGATCTTCGTGCGCCACCTCACCGAGAAGGAGGTCGCCGACATGAAGGCTGTCGCCCCGGCGAGCCTGATCGACCCGGCGCCGTTCTTCGGCCGCGTGAAGGAAGGCCACGACCGCTGGCTCGTGACCTACGGCAATTGCACCCATCTCGGCTGCGTGCCGATCGCCAATGCCGGCGGACACGAGGGCTGGGGCTGCCCCTGCCACGGCTCGCAGTTCGACGCCCTCGGCCGCGTGACCCGCGGTCCGGCGCCGATCAACCTGCCGATCCCGCCCTACGCCTTCCAGGGCGACACCAAGGTCCGCATCGGCGAAGCGGCCACCGCCTGATTGAGCCGATCGTGAAGCAACGCCAGACGCGGGCTGCCCCATGAGCGCACACGCTACAACCTACGTTCCCAAGAGCCGCATCGCGAAGTGGTTCGAGGCCCGGCTGCCGATCGTCGGCCTGGTCCATTCCTCGTTCATCGCGTTCCCGGTTCCGCGCAACCTGAACTACTTCTGGACGTTCGGCGCCATCCTGATGGTGATGCTGGGCTCGCAGATCATCACCGGCGTCTGGCTGGCGATGCACTACCAGCCCTCGGCGACCGAGGCGTTCAACTCCGTCGAGCACATCATGCGCGACGTGAATTACGGCTGGCTCCTGCGCTACATGCACGCCAACGGCGCCTCGATGTTCTTCATCGCGGTCTACGTGCACATGTTCCGCAACCTCTATTACGGGTCGTACAAGGCCCCGCGTGAGGTGCTCTACATCCTCGGCGTGATCATCTACCTGCTGATGATGGCGACCGCGTTCCTCGGCTACACGCTGCCGTGGGGCCAGATGTCGTTCTGGGGCGCTACCGTCATCACCAACATCCTGGCGGCGATCCCGATCGTCGGCGACACCATCCAGAGCCTGCTCTGGGGCGGCTACTCGGTCGGCAACCCGACCATCAACCGCTTCTTCTCGCTGCACTACCTGCTGCCGTTCATGATCGCCGGCGTCGTCGTCCTGCACGTCTGGGCACTGCACGTCACCGGCCAGAACAACCCGACCGGCATCCCGATCAAGACCGGCAAGGACGCCGTTCCCTTCACCCCCTACGCGACCATCAAGGACGTGTTCGCGGTGGTGGTGTTCTTCGTCTTCTTCGCCTACTGGATCTTCCTGCAGCCGAACTACCTCGGCCACGCCGACAACTACATCCCGGCGAACCCCGCCGTGACGCCGGCGCACATCGTGCCCGAGTGGTACTTCCTGCCCTTCTACGCCATCCTGCGCGCAGTGCCGGACAAGCTCGGCGGCGTCATCCTGATGTTCGGCGCGGTGATCATCCTGGCGCTGGCCCCCTGGCTCGACACCTCGCGGGTTCGCTCGGCCAATTACCGGCCGATCTACCGCCAGTTCTTCTGGGTCTTCATCTTCTGCTGCTTCCTGCTCGGCTGGCTCGGCTCGAAGCCCCCGGAGGGCGGCTACGTCCTCGCCTCGCGCCTGGCCACCTTCTACTACTTCGCCCACTTCCTGATCGTGATGCCGCTGGTCGGCCTCTTCGAGACCCCGAAGCCCCTGCCGGGCTCGATCCTCGAGAGCGTCACCGGCCCGGGCAAGCAGGTCGGCTCCTCCGGCATGCCGGCCGGCGCCACCGCGGCTCCTCCGACCAAGGGCTGATGGATGCCCCCGGGCGGGCGGGTGCCCCGCGCATCCGCCCGCCCCACGACCGCGATGAAGCACTAACGACGCCGCAAGGGGCATCGAGGGGAATGATCAGAACACGCACTCTCGTGGCGGCCGCCTTCGCCGCGATCCTGTCGATCGGCGGCGCCTCGGCGGAGGAGCACGGGCCGCTGCCGCACCGCGAGAAGTGGACCTTCTCGGGGATGTTCGGCACCTTCGACCAGGCGCAGCTGCAGCGCGGCTTCCAGGTCTACCGCGAGGTTTGCTCGAACTGCCACAGCCTGAACTACATCCGCTTCCGCAACCTCGAGCAGGAGGGCGGGCCCGACTTTTCCGCCGCCCAGGTCAAGGCGCTGGCGGCCGAGTACAAGGTCAAGGACGGGCCGAACGATTCCGGCGACATGTTCGAGCGGCCCGGCCGCCCGGCCGACAAGATCCCGGCGCCGTTCCCGAACGAGCAGGCCGCGGCCGCCGCCAATGGCGGCAAGGCGCCGCCGGACCTGTCGCTGATGGCCAAGGCCCGCACCTTCGCCCGCGGCGGCCTGTGGTTCATCATCGATTGGCTCCCCTTCATCGGCTATACCGAGCAGGGTCCAGACTACATCCACGCCCTCCTCAACGGCTACAAGGAGGAGGTGCCGAAGGGTGTGACCGTGCCGGAAGGCGGCCATTACAACGAGTACTATCCGGGCCACGTCATCGCGATGCCCAAGCCCCTCAGCGACGGTCAGGTGACCTACGCCAAGGGCGCGAACGGCCAGCCGGTCGCGCCGGAGACCGTCGACCAGTACTCGCGCGACGTCACCGCCTTCCTGGTGTGGACGGCCGAGCCGCACCTCCTGGCGCGCAAGTCGCTGGGATTGCGGGCGCTGCTCTTCCTCATCGTGCTCGCCGGCCTGCTCTACTACGTGAAGAAGAAGATCTGGTCGGACGTGGGCGGCGAGACGCACGGGCTGCAGCCCGAGCTGCACAAGACGCACTGACCGTCCACACCCTACTTCGTCCAGAGGCCCCGAAAGGGGCCTCTTTCGTTACAGGAGAACCCTGATGGCCAAGGCCGTGCTCGGAGTGATCGGCGGTTCGGGCGTCTACGACCTGCCCGGGCTGGAGGATGTGCGCGAGGAGGCGATCACCTCGCCCTGGGGCGAGCCGTCGGACGCCTTGCGCATCGGTCGCATCGGGCAGACCCCGGTGGTGTTCCTGGCCCGTCACGGCCGCGGCCACCGGCTCTCGCCGTCCGGCATCGATTACCGCGCCAATATCGACGTGATGAAGCGCGCCGGCGTCACCGACATCGTCGCGCTCTCGGCCTGCGGCTCGTTCCGGCAGGAACTCTATCCCGGCCTGTTCGTGCTCGTGGACCAGTTCGTCGACCGGACCGTCGGCCGGACCTCGTCGTTCTTCGGCAACGGCTGCGTCGCCCATGTCTCGATGGCCCATCCGGTCGGACCGGGCCTTCAGGCCCGCATCCTGGCCGCCGCGGACGCCGAGGAGATCGCGGTCCGGAAGGGCGGCACCTATGTCTGCATGGAGGGGCCGCAATTCTCCTCCTACGCCGAGTCTCTCACCTACAAGGCGCAGGGCTACGACGTGATCGGCATGACCAACATGCCGGAGGCCAAGCTCGCCCGCGAGGCCGAGATCACCTACGCGACGATCGCGATGGTGACCGACTTCGATTGCTGGCACCCGGAGCACGACGTCGTCGATGTCGCCGCCGTGGTGGCGGTGGCCCGCGCCAACGCCGCCAAGGCTGCCCGCCTGGTGAGCCGTCTCGCCCGCGACTTTCCGGCCGAGCACGAATCCTGCCCGGCGCGCTCCGACCGGGCGCTGGACGGCGCGATCATGACCGCGCCGAGCCATCGGGATCCGGTACTGATGGCCAAGCTTGACGCGGTCTGCGCACGGGTGCTGGCGGAGGGGTGAACCCTCCCGCTCCGACTCGCATGACGGTATAAAGCCGGGATCACCCCTGGCCTTTCCGCGGGCTGCCTTTTAACAAGGCAGCCCGTTTCCCGTTGGCGACAGTACTCCCGCGATGACCGAGATCACCCCCCGCGCCGGCCGCGTCGACCGGCGCACCGCCGAGACCGACGTCAGCGTCGCGCTCACCCTCGACGGCACCGGCAAGGCCAGCATCGCGACGGGTGTCGGCTTCCTCGACCACATGCTGGAGCTGCTCGCCCGCCACGCCCTGTTCGACCTGGACGTCAAGGTGGCCGGCGACCTCCACGTCGACCAGCACCATACCACCGAGGATTGCGGCATCGCGCTGGGTCAGGCCTTCGCCCAGGCGCTGGGCGACAAGCGCGGCATCCGCCGCTATGCCGACCTGCACCTGCCCATGGATGAGGCACTGACCCGGGTTGCCGTCGACATCTCGGGACGGCCCTTCCTGGTGTTCCGCACCGAATTCGCTCGCGAGAAGATCGGCGTCTTCGACACCGAACTGGTGCGGGAGTGGTTCCAGGCCTTCGCGATGAATGCCGGGATCACGCTGCACGTCGAGACGCTGTACGGCGACAACCAGCACCACATCGCCGAGAGCTGCTACAAGGGGCTGGCACGTGCCTTGCGGCACGCCGTCGAGGTCGATCCCCGCGAGGGCGGCCGGGTCCCTTCGACGAAGGGCTCGCTCTGAGGTTGCAAAACGACCGGCAAGGCGCCGCGCCGAACGCCGAGACGGATCCCAGAAGACCGGATCCCGGGGAGACCGGATGACCACCTATACCCTGCACCTCCCCGACGCGGTCGATCCCGGCGAGCCGGAGGCCCTCGATCAGGCCAAGCTGGTGCCCGACGCCTTCGTCTGGCCGGCCTTCTGGTTCTCAGGCTTATGGTTCTTCTGGCACCGGCTCTGGCTCGCCGGGCTGATGGTGCTGGCGGCCGAGATCGTGGTCTGGGCTCTGGGCTTCGTTCTAGGGCTGAACCCGGTCGCCGGCTTCCTCATCGCGCTGCTCCTGTCCTGGCTCATCGGGTTGGAGGCCTCGTCGTTGCGGCGCTGGACCTATGCCCGCACCGGCCGGCCGATCCGCGACGCGGTGACGGCGTCGGATATCCGTGAGGCGGAGGTGAAGTTCGTCGCCCGCTGGCTGCGGGAGGAGGGCGCCCGCCTCGGGACGACACCGGCGCCGCGCCCGGCGACGCCGACCAGCGTCCGGGCCGAGAGCCCGGCGCTCGGCCTGTTCCCGGAGGCGCAGAGCCCCCGGTGAGCTGCGCAACCCTAGACTCGTCCGGTCGGTTGAGTCCGGCCACCGCGACCCGGGAGGACCTCCGTTGAGCGCGGACACCGTCGTCATCATCGATTATGGCTCGGGCAACCTGCACTCGGCCGCCAAGGCGTTCGAGCGCGCCGCGCGCGAGAGCGGGACCGACGCCCGCATCGTCGTCACCTCGGATCCCGAGACCGTGGCTCGCGCCGACCGGGTCGTGCTGCCGGGCGTCGGCGCCTATGCGGATTGCCGGCGCGGGTTGGAGGCCGTCTCCGGCATGGTCGAGGCGATGACCGAGGCGGCGCATGGCCGCGGCCGGCCGTTCCTCGGCATCTGCGTCGGCATGCAGCTGCTGGCGAGCCGCGGCCTCGAATACGAGGTCACGCCCGGTCTGGGCTGGATTCCCGGCGACGTCGCGCCGATCACCCCGGCCGATCCCGGGCTGAAGGTGCCGCATATGGGTTGGAACACGCTTCAGGAGCGCCGCTCCCACCCGCTCCTCCACGGCATCCCGACCGGGGAGCAAGGCCTGCACGCCTACTTCGTGCACAGCTACGCCCTCGTTCCGGCGCAGCCGGATGACGTCGTGGCGAGCGCCGATTACGGCGGCGCGGTCACCGCCATGGTGGCCCGCGGCACCATCGCCGGCACCCAGTTCCACCCCGAGAAGAGCCAGACCCTCGGGCTGCGTCTGATCGGCAACTTCCTGCGCTGGCGGCCCTGAGGCCGCCGCTCCCACCTCTCAAGCCTTGCGGTGACGACGCGTGATCCTGTTTCCGGCCATCGATCTCAAGGAAGGGCGCTGCGTCCGCCTCGTGCAGGGCGACATGGCCCAGGCCATCGTCTTCAGCGACGATCCCGCGGCGCAAGCCGCGACGTTCCAGGAGCAGGGGTTTTCCTGGCTCCACGTCGTCGATCTCGACGGCGCCTTCGCGGGCGCGCCGATGAACGCCGCGGCGGTCGATGCGATCCTCGGCGCCGTGAAGATCCCGGTCCAGCTCGGCGGCGGCATCCGCGAGATGCGCACCGTCGAGGGCTGGCTCGCCAAGGGGGTCAGCCGGGTCATCATCGGCACCGCGGCCGTCAAGGACCCGACCTTCGTGCGCGAGGCCGCCCGCCGCTTCCCCGGCAAGATCGCCGTCGGGATCGACGCCAAGGACGGGCGTGTCGCGGTCGAGGGCTGGGCCAAGACCTCGACGGTGACGGCGGAGGAGCTCGGCCGCCGCTTCGAGGATGCCGGCGTCGCCGCGATCATCTATACCGACATCGCCCGCGACGGCATCCTGAAGGGCCTCAACATCCCGATGACGCTGGCCCTGGCGCAAGCGGTGAAGATCCCGGTCATCGCCTCCGGCGGGCTGGCCTCGATCGAGGACGTGCACCGCATCCTGGAGCCCGATTGCGCGGGGCTGGCCGGCGCCATCACCGGCCGTGCCCTCTATGATGGCCGGATCGATCCGAAAGAGGCACTTGCGGCCATCGCGCGGGCGAAGGCCGCGCAGGGCAAGGGTGCGCCGACTGCTTGAAGCGGAGGGGGCTGCCTCGTGATAGGATGAGGCAGCTTATCCAGAGGCGTGAGACGACGTGACCGCCGCGACCCGCAAATCCAAGCCGGCTCCCCCGCCGCCCATGACGGCCTATGCCGATGATATCTACGGCTGGGCGATGGAGCAGGCCGCGGCTCTGCGTGCCGGCAACCTCTCGGCCCTCGACCGCGAGAACCTGGCCGAGGAGATCGAGAGCTTGGGCCGCTCAGAGTTCAACCGTCTCGTCAGCTTCTACGCGCTGATCCAGCTCCATATCCTGAAATGGCAGTGTCAGCCGGGTCATCGCAGCGCCAGCTGGGCCATCTCGATCGCGACGCACCGGCAGCACGTCGTCGAGGTCATCGGCGACAATCCGAGCCTGAAGCCGCGCCTCGATGAGGCGTTCGAGCGCGCCTACCGTCAGGCCCGCCTCGACGCGATGCGCGAGACGGGGCTTGCCGCTGCGACCTTTCCGGCGACCTGCCCTTTCACGCGCGACGAGGCGATGTCGCGCCCCTTCCTTTACGAGTAGAGCCAAGCCCCCGTGCTCAAGACCCGCATCATCCCCTGCCTGGACGTCAAGGACGGCCGCGTCGTCAAGGGCGTGCAGTTCCTCGAACTGCGCGACGCCGGCGATCCGGTCGAGGCCGCCAAGGCCTATGACCGCGCCGGGGCCGACGAGCTCTGCTTCCTCGACATCACGGCGAGCCACGAGGACCGCGGCATCCTGCTCGACGCGGTGAGCCGCACGGCGGAGGCCTGCTTCATGCCGCTCACCGTCGGTGGCGGGGTGCGCAAAGTCGAGGACATCCGCACGCTCCTACTCGCCGGCGCCGACAAGGTCTCGATCAACACCGCGGCGGTGAACGACCCGGACCTGGTGGCGCGGGCGGCGGAGAAGTTCGGCGCGCAATGCATCGTCGTGGCGATCGACGCCAAGCGCGTCTCGCCGCCCGGCGAGCCTCCCCGCTGGGAGATCTTCACCCATGGCGGCCGCAAGCCCACCGGCATCGACGCGATCGACTTCGCCCGCCTCGTGGCCGGGAAGGGGGCCGGCGAACTCCTGGTCACCTCGATGGACCGGGACGGCATGCGCTCCGGCTACGATCTCGGCCTGACCCGGGCGATCAGCGACGCCGTGAACGTGCCGGTGATCGCGTCCGGCGGCGTCGGCAGCCTCGACGATCTCGTGGCCGGCGTGCGCGACGGCGGGGCGAGCGCGGTGCTCGCCGCCTCGATCTTCCATTTCGGCCAGCACACCGTGGCGGAAGCCAAGGCCCACATGGCGGCGGCCGGGCTGGCGATGCGGCTCGATCCGATGCCCTGACGCATCTGCCTCGTCGGCAGTCGGCGCGGGACAGGTCGCCGGTTGCCGCTTGACCGCCCGGCACGGCCGGCCCCAGGGTTCACCCCGGACATATCAACGGCCGCCGCATGACCACCTTCACCCTCGCCGATCTCGACCGCATCGTCCGCGAGCGGGCCGCCGCCTCGCCGGAGGAATCGTATACCGCCAAGCTCGTCGCGGGCGGGCCGGCGCGGCCGGCGAAGAAGCTCGGCGAAGAGGCGGTCGAGGCTGCCATCGCCGCGGTGCAGGGCGACCGCGACGGGCTGACGGCGGAGGCCGCGGACGTGCTCTACCACCTGCTCGTCGTCCTGCGGGCCGCCGAGGTGCCGCTCGACGCAGTAATGGCGGAACTGGAGCGGCGCACGGCGCAGAGCGGCATCGCCGAGAAGGCGGCAAGGAGGCCGGCATGACCATCACCGGCATGACCATCACCGGCCTGTCCGACGTCAGCACGAACGACGCCGGCCTGACCGGAACCGGCCCGGCCCCGACCCTCGGCGCGGCGCAACTGGCGGCGAGCCTCGACGAGGCAACCGACCACCTCTCGCCCTACAGGGTCTTCGCCCGCGAGGAATGGGCGCATTTGCGCGCCGACACGCCGCTCACCCTCACGGCCGACGACGTGATGCGGCTGCAATCGCTCAACGACCCGATCTCGCTGGAAGAGGTCATCGCGATCTACCTGCCGCTGTCGCGGCTGCTCTCGCTCTACGTCGCGGCGACGCAGGGGCTGTTCAAGGCGACGCAGCGCTTTCTCCTCGCCGAGCGCGAGGTGAAGGTGCCCTACATCATCGGCGTCGCCGGCTCGGTCGCGGTCGGCAAGTCGACCACGGCCCGGGTGCTGAAGGCGCTGCTCGCCCGCTGGCCCAACACGCCGAAGGTCGACCTCGTCACCACCGACGGGTTCCTGTTTCCCAATGCCGAGCTGAACCGCCTCGGCCTGATGGAGCGCAAGGGCTTCCCGGAGAGCTACGACACCCCGACGCTCCTGCGCTTCCTCGCCGACATCAAGGCCGGCAAGCGCCACGTCGCGGCGCCGCTCTATTCCCACCTCGTCTACGACGTGGTGCCGGGGGAGACGACGGTGGTCGACCGGCCCGACATCCTGATCGTCGAGGGGCTGAACGTGCTCCAGCCGGCCCGCCTGCCGCGGGACGGCACCGCGATCCCGTTCGTCTCGGACTTCTTCGACTTCTCGGTCTATCTCGACGCGCACGAGGACGACCTGCACCGCTGGTACGTCAACCGCTTCCTGCGACTGCGCAACACGGCCTTCCGCGACCCGCTCTCCTACTTCCGCAAATATGCCGAGGTGAGCGAGGAGGAGGCGCTGACCATCGCCGACGGGTTGTGGAACCGTATCAACCTCCTGAACCTGCGCGACAACATTGTGCCGACGCGCCAGCGTGCCAGCCTGATCCTCGCCAAGGGCGCGAGCCACCGCATCGAGAGCGTGGCGTTGCGGAGGTTGTGAGAACGCCGCGTGATGATGCGCGCTTCATCGTAGAGTTCCACCCTGTCCCGGACGGCCTCGGCGTCAGCGCAGGGAGATCCGGGTTCCAGAGCAAGAATTCCCGAAGCGTCCTCCTGTCTGCAATGGTGCAGGACAGAAGGCCGATTCGCGGCACGTCTCCCCTGGGGGCCGAATCTGCTTGCGCTGATGCCGCACTCGCCCGGGAAAAGGGCCGGAGCGGACGAGCACGACAGTCTGAAATCTCGGGTTGACCGTCCTCCCATCCCCCGCCAGCATGGGGAAAAATCGGGAGGACACATCATGAAACGAGCCCTACGGCGCGCCGGCCTGGCGCTGGCCGCGACCCTGTGCGCGAGTGCGGCGCAGGCGCAAGTGTCCGACGACGTGGTGAAGATCGGCGTCCTGTCGGACATGAGCGCGTCCCAGGCCGACAGCACCGGCCCCGGCTCGGTCACCGCGGCCCGGATGGCGGTGGAAGATTTCGGCGGCACGGTGCTGGGCAAGCGGATCGAGGTCGTCTCCGCCGATCACCAGAACAAGCCGGATGTCGGCTCGAACATCGTCCGCCAATGGCTCGAATTGCAGCAGGTCGACGTCGTGGCCGACGTGCCGACCTCGTCGGTCGCGCTCGCCGTCCAAAACCTCACCCGCGAGCGCGACCGCCTCTTCTTGAACTCATCGGCCGGCTCCTCCGACCTGTCCGGCCCGGCCTGCTCGCCGAACGCGATCCACTGGACCTACGACACGTACTCGCTGGCGAACGGTACCGCCGGCCCGCTGGTCCAGCAGGGCGCCAATTCCTGGTACTTCGTCACCGCCGATTACGCGTTCGGCCACGCGCTGGAGCGCGATACCGGCCAGGCGGTCACCAGGGCCGGCGGCACGGTGATCGGCTCGGTGCGCCACCCAATGGGGATGGCGGACTTTTCCTCGGCCCTGCTCCAGGCGCAATCCTCGGGCGCCAAGGTAATCGCGCTCGCCGATCCGGTCGGCGACACCGCGACGGCGGCGAAGCAGGCGGGCGAGTTCGGCATCCAGCAGCAGGGTCAGAAGCTCGTCGGGCTCCTCATCGACGTGGTCGACCTGCGGGCGATCGGCCTCGAGACCGCGCAAGGAATGCTGCTCACCACCAGCTTCTACTGGGACCGCGACGACGAGACCCGGGCCTTCGCCCAGCGCTTCCTCAAGCGCCACGGCCGCATGCCGACGCAGTTCCAGGCCGGGGTCTATTCCAGCATCTCCAACTACCTGAAGGCGGTGCAAGCGGCCGGGAGCGATGCCGCCAAGGCGGTGGTGGCGAAAATGCGCGAGACGCCCGTCAACGACTTCTACGCCAAGAACGGCCGGGTGCGCGAGGACGGCCGCATGGTCCACGAGATGTACCTGATGCAGGTGAAGGCACCGTCCGAATCGAAGGGCGAGTGGGACCTGCTGAAGCTCGTGGCGACGATCCCCGGCGACCGGGCGTTCCGGCCGATCGAGGCGGGGAACTGCCCCTATATCGGCAAGACCGAGACGGGAAAGGCCGGCTGAGCGGCGTTGAGAAGGAAGCGCCCACGCCAAGTCCGGTGGTGGAGGTGAACGGCGTGGGCGCATGCCCGTCATCGGGGCAGTGGTCGTGAGCCTAAGCCGAATGGTTGTCGCCGCCATACCCCATTCGGGGGTCTTGCGTCACCTCGGGAATGGTGGGCGAGCCCCAGAGCATCGTTCGACGAAGTGGATATCGGCTCGTCGCAGACAATGCGGCAAGATCGAAGCGGCAAGATCGAAAATTGAGACCAGCGTCCGGTGGCGACGCGATCGGGCGCTGCTCCAGGAGGGCCGTCAGGCGTCGTCTTCCTCGGCCAGCGGATACGCCGCCTCGACCACGTAGGGACCGCCGCCGACCGAGTCCCGGGCCGAGTACAGGGCCACTCGCCCGGCGATGAATGACAGCCGCGGGAAGACCGGCTGCATCGCCAGGTATTGCGCCACCCCGTCCGGGCCGGCGCCGCGCTTGAGCCGCGCCAGCGTGACGTGGGGCGTGAAGCGCCGCGTATCGGGCGGGACGCCGAGCTGGCGCAGGATGCGCTCGTGCTCGGCCTGCAGCTCGCCGAGGTCGGGATCGGGCTCGACGCGGGCGAAGAGCGAATGCGGCTTCTCGCCGCCGAACACCGCCAGTTCGTCGAGGACGAGCGTCAGGGGAGGGCGGGGCCGGATCGCGGACAAGGCCTCGGTGATCTCGTCCGCGAGCCCGCCATCGACGTCGCCGATGAAGCGCAGGGTAACGTGGTAATCGGCAGGCTCGACCCAGCGGGCCCCGGGCAGGCCGCCCCGGAAGGCGCCGAGCAGGAGCCCGGTCTCGGGCGGGACCTCGATCCCGGTGAACAGCCGCGGCATGGGCTCACGCCCCCTTCCGCAGGCGCGCCAGGAAATCCTCGACGCTCGGCAGGATGCCGGAGACGATCCGGGCGACGCCGTCCTTGGTCGGGTGCAGGCCGTCCGCGAGGTTGAGGCCGCGGTCGCCCGCGATGCCGTCGAGGAAGAACGGGTAGAGGATCAGGCCGTATCGCGCGGCCAGCCGCGGATAGATCGCGTCGAAGCGCTTGCCGTAATCGGGCCCGAGATTCGGCGGTGCCCGCATGCCGGCGAGCATCACCGGGATGCCGCGAGCCTTCAGCCTGGCGATGATCGCGTCGAGGGCCTTCTCGGTGACCGCCGGATCGACGCCGCGCAGCATGTCGTTGGCGCCGAGCTCCAGGATCACCCCGTCGGTCCCGTCCGGCACCGACCAGTCGACCCGGTCGAGCCCTCCGGTCGCGGTGTCGCCGGACACACCCGCATTGGCGACCGTGACCGCGTGGCCGCGGGCCTTCAGCGCCGCTTCGAGCTGCATCGGGAAAGCGGCCGCCGCCGGCAGGCCGTAACCGGCCATCAGGCTGTCGCCCAGGGCGACGAGGTTCAGGGGCCGCGCCCTGGAGGCAGTGTCGGGGACCCTGGACGTGTCCTGCGCGCGGAGCGGCGTCACGAGCGTCATCAGCACCGAAACGATCAGAAATGCGAGCGCCGCGCGGCGGCCATCATGGCGAACCACCCTTGCACGGCCCATATCGGGCCGACGGGCCGTTTGTCCTGCGTAGGTCCGTCCCAACACGTCACCTCCGGCGGCGACCCTTGAGCGGTCGCCGCGCTACAGATCGGCTTTCCCTGCATGACCGACAAGGCCACCGGACCGGCGATCGCGCTCGACGGCGTCGATCTCAGCCTCGGCCGCGGCGCAGCCCGGGTCCATATCCTCAAGGGCATCTCGCTCGCCGTGGCTCCCGGCGAGGCGGTCGGCCTCGTCGGCCCCTCGGGCTCGGGCAAGTCGACCCTGCTGATGACCATGGCCGGGCTGGAGCGGCCGGATTCGGGGCGGGTGGTGATCGAGGGAACCGATCTCGCCGGGCTCGACGAGGACGCGCTGGCCCGCTTCCGCGGCCGGCGCATCGGCATCGTGTTCCAGTCCTTCCACCTCGTGCCGACCATGACGGCGTTGGAAAACGTCGCGCTGCCGCTCGAACTCGCCGATGCGCCCGATGCCCATGTCCGGGCGGCGCGGGAGCTGGAGGCGGTCGGCCTCGGCCATCGCCTGCACCATTACCCGGCCCAGCTTTCCGGCGGCGAGCAGCAGCGCGTGGCGATCGCCCGGGCGGTGGCGCCCGAGCCGGCGATCCTCGTCGCCGACGAGCCGACCGGCAACCTCGACGAGGCGACCGGCGCGCAGATCGTCGACCTGCTCTTTTCCCTCAAGCGCGACCGCGGCGCCACCCTGGTCCTCGTCACCCACGATCCCGGCCTCGCCCGCCTGTGCGACCGCACGGTGCGGCTGCGTTCGGGGTTGATCGACACATCCCTCGACGCTCGCCCCGACGCGCGTCTCGACGCTCGCGCGAGCGCCTGACCCCATGCACGGCACGTTCCCGAAGGTCCCCGGACAGCCGTCTCGCCTGCCGCTCACCTTGCGCCTCGCGATGCGCGAGCTGCGCGGGGGCCTGCGCGGATTCGCGGTGCTGCTCGCCTGCATCGCCATCGGCGTCGCCACCATCGCGGGCGTCGCATCGCTGTCGCGCTCGCTCTCCGACGGGCTTGCCCGCGAGGGGCGGCGGATCCTCGGCGGCGACATCACCTTCGGGCTGATCCATCGCGAGGCGAGCCCGCAGGAGAAGGCCTTCCTCGATGCGCGTGGCCGCGTCTCGGTCGTGGGCTTCACCCGCGCCATGGCCTCGGCCGGGGACAAGGGCGCAGCCCTCGTCGAGCTGAAGGCGGTCGGGCCCGATTACCCGGCGGTCGGCGCGCTGACGACCGAGCCTGCGATGCCGCCGGCCGAGATCTTTGCCCTCCGCGACGGGGCCTACGGCGCCGCCGCCGACACGGCGCTGCTGGCTCGCCTCGACCTCAAGCTCGGCGACCGGCTCACCGTCGGCGGGGCCCAGATCGTGCTGCGCACGGTGCTGACAGCCGAGCCGGACAAGATCGCCGGCGGCATCGGCTTCGGGCCCCGCCTGATGGTGTCGCTCGACGCGCTCCGGGCCTCGGGGCTCGTTCAGCCCGGCAGCCTCAACAAGTTCGTCTACCGGGTGACGCTGCCGGAGGGCGACGATGCCGCGGTCGAGACGGCCATGAGCGAGGCCAAGACGGCCCTGCCGGAGGCAGGCTGGGAGATCCGCTCGCGGCTCAACGCCGATCCGCGCTTCGCCCGCAGCATCGAGCGCTTCACCCAGTTCCTGACCCTGGTCGGCCTCACCGCGCTCCTCGTCGGCGGCGTCGGCGTCGCCAACGCGGTGCGGGCCTTCGTCGAGCGCAAGCGGGCCTCGATCGCGACCCTCAAGAGCCTCGGCGCCCCCGGCAGCCGGGTGGTCGGGATCTACCTGACGCAGGTCATGCTGATCGCCGGGATCGGCATCGCCGCCGGCGTCGTCGTCGGCGCGGTGCTGCCCTTCGCGCTCGACGCCGCCTTCGGATCCCTGCTGCCGCTGCCGCTCAACCCGACGCTGGCGCCGGGCGAGCTGGCGGTCGCCGCCCTCTACGGCGTGCTCACGGCGCTCGCCTTCGCGATCGGGCCGCTCGGCCGCGCCCACGACGTCGCGGTCTCGGGGCTGTTCCGCGACACCGTCGATCCGAACCGGCGCTGGCCGCGGCCGTTCTACCTGGCGATCCTGGCGCTCGCCCTCGCCGGCCTCGTCGGCCTCGCGCTCGCCACCGCCTACGACCGCGGGGTGGCGCTGATCTTCATCGCGGCGGCCGGCCTCGCCTTCGGGCTGCTGCGCCTCGTCGCTGCCGGGCTGATGGCGCTCGCCCGCCGCCTGCCGCGCCCGACCAGGGCCGCGCCGCGCCTGGCGCTTGCCAACCTCCATCGCCCGGGGGCGCTGACCCCCTCGATCGTGCTGTCGCTCGGGCTCGGGATCACCCTGCTGGTGACCTTGAGCCTGATCGACGCCAACATCACCCGGACGCTGACCCGTTCGCTGCCGGCCCGGGCGCCGAGCCTGTTCTTCCTCGACATCCCGAGCCGCGACTCGGAGGCGTTCGACCAGTTCCTCGGGCGCGCCGCGCCCCGGGGCAAGATCGAGCGGGTGCCGATGATGCGGGGGCGGATCACCGCGCTGAACGGCGTGCCGGCCGGCCAGATCAAGGCCGGCGAGGACGCCGCCTGGGTGCTCGACGGCGACCGCGGCATCACCTACGCGGAAGACCTGCCGGACGGCTCGCGGATCACCGCCGGGCAATGGTGGAAGGGCGAGGAGGCCGGGAAGCCGCTCGTCTCCTTCGACGACCAGCTCGCCCGCAGCCTCAAGCTCAAGGTCGGCGACACGGTCACCGTCAACGTGCTCGGGCGCAGCCTGACCGTCACGATCGCCAACCTGCGCCACGTCGAGTGGCGCAACCTCGGCATCAACTTCGTGATGGTGTTCTCGCCGGGCACCTTCCGGGGGGCGCCGCACAGCGACCTCGCGACCCTGACCCTGCCGGAGGGGCCGGACGCCGCCCTCGAGGCCCGCATCCTGCGCGACGCGGCCAGGGAATTTCCCTCGGTGAGCAGCGTGCGGGTGAAGGACGCCCTCGACGCGGTCAACGACCTCGTCGGCAAGCTCGTGTTCGCGATCCGCGGCGCCAGCGCGGTGGCGATCGCCACCAGCCTCTTCGTGCTGGCCGGCGCGCTCGCCGCCGGCCACCGGGCCCGGCTCTACGACGCGGTGGTGCTCAAGACCCTCGGCGCCACGAGGGCGCGCCTGCTCTCCGCCTACGCGATGGAGTACGGGGCGCTGGGGATCGCCACGGCGCTTTTCGGCCTCGCCGCCGGGACGCTGGCCGGGTGGGTGATCCTCACCAGGGTCATGCACCTCGATTTCGCCCTCGACCTCTCGGGGGCCGTGCTGGCGGCTTTCCTGGCCGTCGTGGTGGCGATTCTGCTCGGGCTCGCCGGCACTTGGCGCATTTTAAGCCAGATGCCGGCCCAGTACCTACGTAATCTGTAGGGTTGTTAATCCTCCGTATGGCCTGCGGCGGATTGACCTTGGGTTTTTCAGTGATCCGACGCGGGTCGGATTCGCTCACGCCCTTGTGCGCGCCCGCCGCACCCCACATATTCCCGTCAAGGCGGACGGGCCCGCGAGGGCGAGGCCGCCGATCCGACGCGCAAGCGTCCGAGGGTCGCGTGAGAACCTCGCACCAGGATCCACGCTAGAGTGAGCTTCCGAAGGAATCTCCCATGGCATTCGAGAACAGCCCGTTCCGGCAGGGCAACGCGAGCGGCTACGGGGGCCCCACGGGCTACGCCCCGAGCCAGGTCCAGGTCGACCAAGGCCTGCGCGCGTTCATGCTCGGCGTCTACAACAACATGATCGTCGGCCTCGGTATCTCGGGGTTGGTGGCGGTCGGCATCAACAAGCTCGCGGTGGCGACGTCGCAGGCGGATGCGGTGGCGCGGATCGGCTCGATCCCGCTGACCAGCTTCGGCCGCACGCTCTACGCCACGCCGCTGATGTGGGTGATCGCGCTCGCGCCGCTCGCCTTCATCTTCCTGTTCTCGTTCCGGATGGACCGGATGTCGGCCTCGTCGGCCCGCACCACCTTCTTCGCCTTCGCGGCGGTGATGGGTGCGTCGCTCTCGACGCTGCTGCTCCGCTACACCGGCGCGAGCGTGGTCCAGGTCTTCTTCATCACCGCGGCCGCCTTCGGCGGCTTGAGCCTCTACGGCTACACGACGACCCGCAGCCTCTCAGGCATCGGCTCGTTCCTGGTGATGGGCCTGATCGGTCTCGTCATCGCCAGCCTGGTCAACATCTTCCTGGCCTCTTCCGCGCTCCAGTTCGCGATCTCGGTCATCGGCGTGCTGATCTTCGCCGGCCTGACTGCGTACGACACGCAGAAGCTCAAGGAAATGTACCTCTACGGCAATTTCGACGGTGAGACCGCCGCGAAGGTGTCGGTGGTCGGCGCTCTGACGCTCTACCTCGACTTCATCAACATGTTCCAGTTCCTGCTCTCGCTGATGGGCAACCGGAACAACTAAGGCAAGCGAGGCCGGGGCGGGCGACCGCCCCTGACACGCGATACGGAAGCCCCGGCCGTCCAGGCCGGGGCTTTTTTTTGGGCGGCGACCGGAGCCGATTGACGGCACGGATTGTCTGACTTAGGTCAGCGACATGCCGATCGACGCCGTTTCCCGCATCCGCCGCTTCAACCGGGCCGTGACCGCCGAGGTCGGGGCCCTCGACACCTCGTTCCTCGGCCGCGGCCGGCCGCTCGGCGCCGCCCGGGTGCTCAACGCCATCGGGCATGGGCGCGGCGAGGTCGGTGCGCTTCGCGACTATCTCGGGCTCGATTCCGGCTTGATGAGCCGGCTCCTGCGCGGCCTCGAGGAGGAAGGGCTGGTGGTCACGCTGCCTCATCCGGGAGACGCCCGCCGCCGCGTCGCCGCCCTGACCGAAGCCGGCCGCAGGGAATTCGCCGCCTACGAGGCGCTGTCGAACGCCCAGGCCTCGTCCCTGGTGGAACGCTTCCCGCGCGCCGAGGAACTTCTGCGCGCCATGGACCTCGTCGCCACCGCGCTCGGCCGTGAGCGGATCGCCGTCGAGGAATGCGACCCGCGCTCCGAGGCGGCCGTCCATTGCCTCACCGAATACTACGCCGAACTCGGTCGGCGCCTCGCGACCGGGTTCGACGTCGCGCTCTCCCGCGACCCCGAGGCCGCCGACATGATGCGGCCGCGCGGCGCCTTCCTGGTCGCGCTGTCGGACGGGAGGCCGATCGGGTGCGTCGGGCTGAAGGGCAAGGGCGGCGAGAGGGCGGAGATCAAGCGCCTCTGGGTCTGCCCCTCCGCCCGCGGCCTCGGACTCGCCCGGCGGCTGATGAAGGCGGCGGAGGACGCGGCGCGGAATCTCGCGATCACGACCCTGCGGCTCGATTCGAACAGCGCGCTCACCGAAGCGCTGCAGCTCTACCGTCGGACGGGGTGGGTGGAGATCGACCGGTTCAACGACGATCCGTATCCGGATTTCTTCTTCGAGAAGCGCCTGTGACGACCCCGATCCAGGGCGTCCTCCGGTGCCGCCGCCCTTCGCGTCATCGACGGAGGTTCACCCTCGCGCCCCCCGCAGGATCAGCCGGCTCCCCCGCACCTCGTACGAGGCCAGCCGCTCCAGAAAGCTCATCCCGAGCAGGTTGACGCTCAAGGCCCCGGGCCGCGTCACCAGGGCGGCCACCCGGGTCTCGCTGATCGCGCCGACCGCCACCGTGTCGAGGACCACCGGCGCCGCAGCCGTGCGGCCGTTGGCGGTCTGGACCTGGACCCGGTAGGCGGCGGCGCCCGGGCGGATGCCGAGTGCGGCGGCGGTCTCGGCGGTGAGCACCACCGCGCTGGCGCCGGTATCGAAGATGAAGGCCTCGGCGCGGCCGTTGACCGTCGCCTGCACGGTGAAGCCGCCATCGACCCGGCGCGCGATCACCACCTCCTTGCCGGGCCCGGAGACCGGCTGGCCGGGGCTCATCTCGGCCAGCGTCCGGAACGCCATGTCCCGCGCCTGGTCGCGATGGGTGTAGAGCACGGCACCCCCGGCGCCGACGAGGCCCCAGGCCAGCAGCGCGACCAGCCCCTCGCCGATGCCCGCCCGGAACCGGTGGCCGACGCCGTTCAGCACCATCAGGGCGGCTCCGCCCGCACCTGCGAGAGCGGCCGCCTCGTCCGGCCGCAGGCCCGCGACCTCGCGCCCGCCGAGATGCGCCAGGGCGGCGGCGCAGGCGAGGAGCAGGAACCCGATGCCGACGGCGCCCGGCACCGGTCAGGCGACCGCCGCGGCCGGATCGGGCGCCGGTCCGGCCCCGGCGTCGAGGGCGGCGAGGCGCGCCGGCAGGGTTGCCATGATCCGCAGCCGCTCGGCCTCGGACAGGGAGCCCCAGGCGGCGATCTCGGCGCCGGTGCGGCCGCAGCCCTCGCACAGGCCGGTGACGGGATCGAGGATGCAGAGGCGGATGCAAGGGCTGGAGGCGGGCATCAGGCGGGAATCGCGATCACGAGGGCGAGGAGGGCGGCGATCTCGGCCATCTGCTGGCTCGCCCCGATCACGTCGCCGGTCTGGCCGCCGACGAGGCGCGCGGCCATCCGGGTCAGGGTCCAGGCGGCCAGAAAGGCGAGGAGGCCGGCAAGGCAGAGGCCGAGCCAGGGCAGGCCGAGGAGAAGCGCGCCGGCCAGCAGGACGAGGCAGAGCGCCCAGGCGGTGGCGTGGGTTCCGCCCGTCGGCCGGCCGACCGCGTGGGCGGCGCCGTCCGGGCGGGCGGGGGGCAGCCGGCAGAGCGGCCACAGGGCGGCGGTGCGCGACAGGGATGCGGCCGCCAGGAACGCCACGGCGACGCGCCAGCCGATCCGGTCGGCCAAAGTCGCCAGGGCACCGATGCGGAGCGCATAGGACAGGACCAGCGCGGCGGCCCCGTAGGCGCCGATCCGGCTGTCGCGCATGATCTCGAGGCGCCGGGCAACCGTCAGGCCGCCTCCGAACCCGTCCGCCACGTCGGCGAGGCCGTCCTCGTGCAGCGCCCCGGTGACCAGGGTGGCGAAGGCGAGCGCCAGGGTCGCGGCAAGGAACGGCCCGAGCCCGAGCGCCAGGGATGCGGCCAGCGCGACGGCGCCGGGCAGGCCGATCACCAGGCCGGCGAGCGGCAGCATCCTGGGCACGGTGCGGAAGTCGGGCGCGGCGTGACGGTCGGTCTCGCCCGGCAGGGCCGGGACCGGCAGGCGGCTGTAGAAGCGCAGGCAGGCGGCGAGGTCGGCGAGGGGCGGCCACGGGGCGGACGGGGGCGGAGGCGGCACGACATCGTCGTCGGCCCGATCGTCCGCCCGGCCGGACCCGGCGTTCATCTCGGTCGCCATCACACAACTCATCCCGACGCCATCGACCCGCGGGCGGGTTCGCCCTGCGGATTCGCTCCTCGGCGCCATTTTGCTGTATCTGCACGCCGCACGAAAGCCCGCCGCCCGGGTTGCCCCCGCAGGACACCGCTCGCCATGGCCGACATTCCCGCAAACGACACTCCGCCGACTGCCGGCATCCCGACCGACGCGACGCCGTTCGACGACATCCGCCGCCTGATCGCCACCATGCCGGGGCCGGACGAGGCCGCCGCCGCCGAGGTCTCGGCCCGCGACTCGCTGCTGACCAAGCCCGCCGGCAGCCTCGGGCGGCTCGAATTCCTCGCCGCCTGGATGGCCGCCTGGCAGGGCAAGGCGCCGCCGAGCCTCGACCGGCCGCTGGTCTGCGTCTTCGCCGGCAGCCACGGCGTGGCGGAGCGGGGCGTCTCGGCCTATCCGTCGGCGGTCAACCGCCAGATGCTCGACAACTTCGCCGCCGGGGGGGCGGCGATCAACCAGATCTGCGCCGCCTACGGCCTCGGCTTCAAGGTGTTCGACCTCGCCCTCGACATGCCGACCGGGGACATCACCACCGAGCCGGCGATGACCCAGAAGGCCTGCGTCGCCACCATGGCGTTCGGCATGGAGGCGGTGGCGGCGGGCACCGACGGTCTCGCCGTCGGCGAGATGGGCATCGGCAACACCACGGTGGCGGCGGCGATCTACGCCGCTCTCTACGGCGGCGAGCCGGCCCGGTGGGTCGGCCGCGGCACCGGCATCGACGAGGCGGGCTTTCGCCGCAAGGTCGCGGCGGTGGAGGCGGCGCTCGCCTGTCACCAGGGCCACCTCGACGATCCGCTCGCGGTGATGGCCCGTCTCGGCGGCCGCGAGATCGCCGCGATGGCGGGCGCCATCCTGGCGGCCCGGCTGCAGCGGGTGCCGGTGGTGATCGACGGCTACGTCTCGACCGCCGCGGCGGCCCTGCTCCACGCCATCGATCCCCGCGCCCTCGACCACTGCCTCGCCGGCCACGTCTCGGCCGAGGGCGACCATTCGGCGGTGCTGGAGCGCCTCGGCCTGCGCCCGCTCCTCGATCTGGGGCTTCGCCTGGGCGAGGGCAGCGGCGCGGCCCTGGCGCTCGGGGTCGTCAAGGCGGCGGTGGCCTGCCACCGCGAGATGGCGACCTTCGACCAGGCAGGGGTGTCGGGGCCGGTCGCCTGAGCGTCAGGCCGGCCGCGCCATCGCCTTGCGCACCCGCCCGACCAGCGCCCACAGCCGCGGATCGCGCTTGATCCGCCGCTTCAGGCGCCCGCCGGCCTCCGCGGCGAGGCCGAAGGCCCGGCCGCGCAGGCTCACCGGCAGCACGGTGTCGACGAGGCCGATGGACTGGTCGCAGACGCTGGCCTTGTAGCGCGCCTCGCCGACGCCGAGATCGAGGGCGGTACGGCCGCGTAAGGACTGGTCGCGGATCAGCGACTGGAGCAGCAGGTCGCCGGGGCTGAACCGGGCGAGCGCCGGATCGGGATCGAACGAGGTCAGCATGCCGCTGAACCGGCGCGCATCGACGGCGCCGACGAAGGTCGCGAGGACGCGCCCGCCCTCCGTGCGCAGGGCGTGCAATTCCAGGGCACCGGCCCGGTGCGCGTCGGCGAGGAAGCGTCGCGCCCCGGGGTCGGCGAAGGGATCGGCGATCCCGAGTTGGGCGAAGCGCTCCGCCTTCTGGGCGAGGTAGGCGGCGAGGATCGCCTCGCCCCCGGCCGCATCCGCCGCGACGTGATGCTCCACCGGGCCATGGGCGGCGACCAGCCACTTCTCCTTCTGGCGCAGCTTGCGCCGGGCATCGCCGCTGAGGACGCGCTTGAGCACCGCGTCCGGATCGGCCTCGAGCGCCAGGCCGTAGCCGTCGCTCGGCGAGGCCGGGCCCCGCGCCAGGGGGTTCACCACCCCGTTCCAGAGGCGCGGCTGGTCGACGAGGTGGATCACGTCGATGCCCGCGCGGCGCCCGGCCTGGGCGAGGGCCTCCCGGTAGGCCGCCTCAGGCAGGGCGGCGGCCTCGGGACCGGCGAAGACCGGCATGTGGTAGTTCGCGTGCTTGCCACCGATCACCCGGGCGACCCGGATGCCGGCCTCGCGCGTCACCGCCAGCGGCAGCAGCGCCCGGGGCCGCCCGTCGGCGTCGCGCAGCAGCACCGGGCAGGGGCGGGCGCCTCCGGGCAGGGCGGTCGCGAAGGCGCTCACCCAGTCGAAGCGCTGGTAGGGCGTCATCAGGACGCCGGGCATCGCCTCGAGGGCGCGCCAGGGACCTTCCGCCGCCGCGAGAGTCGAGAAGATCTCCGCGATCAGCCCGACGGCCGGCATCGCCTCGGCCGCCGCGCCGTCCGCCGCGAGTTGCACCGTCCCGCCCATCGCCTCAACCCTCGCATGGTCCTCCGAAGGGCTACCGGGCAAGCGTGCAGAATCCGCAAACGACGTAACGAAGCTTTGGCGGACCCGGGTGAGGATGCGGTCATGCTCTCCGCCGCCGCCCGCCATCGCCTGTTCCACGCCGGCTTCGCCGCCATCACGGCTACGGGGGCCGACCGCTGGCTGGCGCCGGCCGCTCGCGGCCGCGGCGTGATCCTGACGTTCCACCACGTCCACCCGGACGAGCCGCCGCCGGGCGCCTATGCGCCGAACCGGCTGCTCGCGATCACCCCGACCTTCCTCGACCGCACGCTGATCACCCTGCGGGCGCGCGGCTTCGCGATCGTGCCGCTGTCCGAGCTGCCGCGGCGCCTGGGTGAGGACGGCCCGCCCTTCGCGGTGCTGACCTTCGACGACGGCTACCGCGACAACCTCGAACACGCGGCCCCGGTCCTGCGCCGCCACGGCGCGCCCTGGACCCTGTTCGTCACCCACGATTTCGCCGCCGGGACCGGCCGGCTGTGGTGGATCGAGCTCGAACGCGCGATCGGCGCCCTCGACCGGGTGCGGCTGCCTGAGGTCGGGCTCGACCTTGCCGCCGGCGATGCGGGCCGGAAATCCTCCGCCTTCGCCGAGGCCTACCGTGCCCTGCGGGCCGGGCCGGAGGAGCGGTTGCGCGCCGCAACCCTGCGGCTCTGCGCCGAGGCGGGAGTCGCGGCGGAGCGGATCGCCGGCGAGTTGTGCCTGTCGGGGCCCGAGCTGCGCGATCTCGCCCGCGACGAGGCGGTGACGCTCGCCGCCCACACCCTGTCGCATCCGATGCTCGCCAAGCACGACGACGCGACCGCCCGGCGGGAGATCGTCGAGGGGCGGGCCCGGCTCGCCGCCTTGCTCGGCCGGGTGCCGGAGCATTTCTCCTACCCGGTCGGCGATCCGGGCTCGGCCGGGGTGCGGGACTTCGCGCTCGCTCGCGAGGCCGGCTATCGCACCGCCGTGACGACGCGGCCCGGCCACCTGTTCTCCGGGCACGCCGCGCACCTGCATGCCCTGCCGCGGGTCTCGGTCAACGGCTGCTTCCAGAGCGATGCGGCCCTGAGCGCCCTGCTTTCGGGCGTGCCGTTCCTGGCCTGGAACCGTGGCCGACGCCTCAATGTCGGGTGAGGCTCACCGGTGCCGCCGGCGGCGGTAGTGCCGGCCCTCGCCGCCGCCGCTGATGACCGCGAAGGTCGCGCTCTGGCGCCCGCCGCGCAGGCGCCGGGTCCAGCCGCGGCGGCCGCGCGGAGCCGCCGGCTCGGCGGCCTCACCCAGGGACGGAGGCTCGGGCAGGCGCGGGATCGCGGTCGTGGCCGCCGGGACTGCGGCGGCCGCGAGGCTCTTCGCGGCGGGGCCGAACAGCGACAGGCACTGGTTGTAGGCCAGGTCGCCCTTGATGCGCTCGCAATCGCCGACGGAGCGCGGGGCACCCTGGGCCAGGGCGGCGCCGGTGAGGGAGCCGAGGAGGAAGAAGAGCGCGAGCGCGTGGCGCATGGGCCTGGGGCTGCCTTGCGGGGTTCGAGAGGACTGTACGGGACGAGGGCGCGCGCCGGACGGCCGCATCCCGGTCTCTGGCAGCGGTTTTGGGCGAAAAGCCGGCGTGAACCGGACGGTTCACACCGTCAGGCCGGATCGCGGTCGGGCCGTTCCATCCAGCGGATCAGCGGCATCAGCGGGAAGATCCAGGCGATGCCGAGGATCGCGTAGAGCACCGACTGCACCACCGCCGGCGTCTCGGCGATGCGGCTGTCCGCAAGCGCCATGGCGAGGGGCGCGTAGACGATCACGAAGGCAATCATGGCGATCGCCCCGAGGAAGGAACGGGTCCGGCGACGCATCGAGGCAACCTGTGGCGGTGGCGGCGTTGCGATACCGCCTACGCGAGGCGCCATCCCGCCGCAATCAGGCTGGCCGACGCAGGGGGGGGAAGATCTCGATTGGTCGATTGTGTCGAAGAGAGCTCGGGGGCCTTCCCTATCCTGCCCTCGCCCTCATCCTGGAAGTGCTGCTGCACGCAGCCCCCAGGATGAGGTGAGAGAATGGCATGACCGGCATTATCGGGCCGACCCCGCCCGCGACAGCGGCGCCCCCGCATCGTTGCCGGCGCGCGCCGCCGCCAGCAGCGCCTCGCTCCGCGCGCGCCAGTCCGCGATCGCCCGCGCCTTGACCGGGCCGAAGCCGCGGATCGCCTCCGGCGCGGCGAGGAGGTCGCGCAAGGTCGCGGGGTCGGCGCGGCCGACGAGGGCGAGCGCGGCGTCGATCTGCGCCTCGTAGGCACCCAGCACCGCCCGTTCCTCCCGCCGCTCGGCGATCAGTCGCAGGGGATCGAGGCGGCGGCCGCGCAGGCCCTTCAGGGCGGCGATCCCGCGCAGGACCGGCAGCATCCAAGGCCCGAACGCGATCTTGCGCGGCTCGGATTCACCGGGCCGGGTCCGGGCGAGGAAGGGCGGGGCGAGGTGGAAGGTCGGGCGCAGCGGGCCGCCGGGGCCCGGGCCCTCGAACTCCGCGGCGAGGCGGGCGTGGAAGGCGGAATCGGACTGGAGGCGCGCCACCTCGTACTCGTCCTTGACCGCCATCAGCTTGAACAGCGAGCGGGCGACGGCCTCGGCCAGCGCATCGCCGCCCCGCTCCCGCACGGCCGCCACCCGGGCGCGGTAGCGCGCCGCGTAAGCTCCGTCCTGGTAGGCAGCCAGGTACTCCGCCCGGCGGGCGGTCACCGCGTCGAGATCCTCGGCCGGCGGCGCCTCCGGCGCGACCTGCGCCTCGACGAAGGCCGGGTCGGCGGCGAGCAGCCGGCCCCAGGCGAGGGCCAGGCGGTTGCCCGCGACCGCGACGCCGTTCAGCGCCACCGCCTGGTCGAGGGCGGCGCGCGAGACCGGAACCAGGCCGCATTGCCAGGCGAAGCCGAGGAGCAGCACGTTGGCGGCTTGGGCGTCGCCGATCAGCCGCGCGGCCATCGCCTGGGCGTCGAGGCTGCGCAAGGCCCCGGCGCGGACCCGGCGGGCGAGCAGGCTCTCGAGCATGCGGGTGTCGATGCGGGCATTCGGGTCGCGCAAGGTGGCGCCGGTCGGGATCTCGTGGGTGTTGGCGACGATGCGGGTGCGGGCGGGGTCGATCACCGCGGCGGCGTCGGGGCTGGCCGCCACCACGAGGTCGCAGGCCAGCACCGCATCGGCCCGGCCGCGATCGATCCGCACCTGATGGAGGGCACCGGGCTCCGCGGCCAGCCGCACGAAGGAGAGCACTGGCCCGCCCTTCTGGGCGAAGCCCATGAAGTCGAGCACGCTGGCGCCGCGCCCCTCGAGATGCGCCGCCATGGTGATGAGCGCGCCCACCGTCACCACCCCGGTGCCGCCGACGCCGGCGACCAGGATCTCGTAGGGCGCGGGCCCGAGCGCGGTGTCGGGCTCCGCGAGCGCGGCGGCGCGGGACGCGACGGCCTCGGGCGCGACGGCGACGCCCGGCCGGCGCCGCGGCGTCGCGCCCTCCAGGGTGACGAAGGACGGGCAGAAGCCCTTGAGGCAGGAGAGGTCGCTGTTGCAGCCGGTCTGGTCGATGGCGCGCTTGCGGCCGAACTCGGTCTCGACCGGGACGACCGAGAGGCAGTTCGACTTCGCCTGGCAATCGCCGCAGCCCTCGCAGACCAGCGGGTTGATGACTGCGCGACGCGGGGCGGGGGCGGTCAGGCCGCGCTTGCGCCGCCGGCGCGCCTCGGTGGCGCAGGTCTGGTCGTAGACGAGAACCGTGACGCCCTTCGTCTCGCGCAATTCGCGTTGCACGGCGTCGAGGTCGTCGCGGTGATGCACGGTGACGCCGGGGCCGAGGGGATCGCGGGTGGCGGCCTGCGCCACCCGGTCGGGATCGTCGGACACCACCACCACCCGGCGCGCGCCTTCGGCGGCCATCAGGCGGGTGATCTGCGGCACGGTGAGCACCCCGTCGACCGGCTGACCGCCGGTCATCGCCACGGCGTCGTTGTAGAGGATCTTGTAGGTGATGTTGGTCCCGCTCGCGACCGCCTGCCGGATCGCCGCGTGGCCGGAATGGAAATAGGTCCCGTCGCCGAGATTCTGGAAGACGTGGGTCTGGCGGGTGAATGGCGCCTGGCCGGTCCAGTCCACGCCCTCGGCGCCCATCGGCACGATGCCGGTGGTGTCGCGCTCCATCCAGTTCGCCATGAAGTGGCAGCCGATGCCGGCCCGCGCCTGCGAGCCCTCCGGAACCCGGGTCGAGGTGTTGTGCGGGCAGCCGGAGCAGAAATACGGCGTGCGGACCGGCAGCGGCCGGGAGGCGGGAGCCGGGGCGGCCTGAACGGGCTCCGGCTCTCGCACCGCGAGGCCGAGGCCGCGCAAGGTGTCGGCCAGGAGGCCGATGAGGCGTGAGGGACGCAGCTCCTCGACCTCCGGGACGAGGGGGGCTCCCGCCGCGTCGCGCTTGCCGAGGATGCGCGGGCGCCGGTCGGCGGGGAGGTCGTAGAGCCCGTCGCGGAGCTGGCGCTCGACCAGCGCCGCCTTCTCCTCGATCACCAGCACGGTTTCGACCCCCGCCGCGACGGCGGCGATCCCTGCGGTGTCGAGGGGATGGACGAGGCCGACCTTCAGGACCGCGACGCCGGCAGCCCCGAGCGCGTCCGGGTCCTGGCCGAGGAGGCGGAACGCCTCCATCGCGTCGCCATGGGCCTTGCCGACGGTGACGACGAGCAGCCGGGGTCTCTCGGGCGCCACGACCAGCCGGTCGAGGGGGTTGGCGCGGGCGAAGGCGCGGATCGCGTCGAGCTTCCCGAGGGCCCGGGCCTCGATGGCGAGGCTCGGCAGGTCGGGCCAGCGGATGTGAAGGCCGCCCGGCGGGGGGGTGAAATCGGGGGGAGCGAAGCGCGGCAGCGGCGCGAGCTCGATCGAGGCGGCGCCCTCGACCACCTCGGAGATCGCCTTGAAGCCGACCCAGGCGCCGGAGAAGCGCGATGCGGCGAAGCCCCACAGGCCGAACGCCTCGTACTCGGCGATTCCCGCGGGATGGATCACCGGCATGTGCCAGGCGGCGAGCGCGAGGTCGCTCTGGTGCGACATCGACGAGGAGACGCAGCCATGGTCGTCGCCGGCGACGACCAGAACGCCGCCCTTCGGCGACGACCCGTAGGCGTTGCCGTGCTTGAGCGCGTCGCCCGAGCGGTCGACCCCCGGGCCCTTGCCGTACCACAGCCCGAACACGCCCTCGACGGTGGCGGCCGGATCGAGCGCCACCCGCTGGCTGCCGAGCAAGGCTGCCGCCGCCAGGTCCTCGTTGATGCCGGGCTGGAAGCGGATGCCGGCCGCGGCGAGGCGGTCCTTGGCGCGCCACAATTCCTGGTCGACGGCGCCCAGCGGCGAGCCGCGATAGCCCGAGACGAGGCCGGCGGTGTCGAGCCCGTCGCGCCGGTCGATCGCGGCCTGGGCCAGGACGAGCCGCACCAGCGCCTGCGTGCCGGTCATGTAGGCCCGGCCGGCGGAGCGAGCGAAGCGGTCGTCGAGGCGGTAGGCACGGTCGAGCGTGGGCATCGGCGGGGGTCTCCTCTGCCGCCAGGCTATGCCTCCCTGGGAGGTAAAACCTGCCTGTCTACTTCCTCGAACGCCGTGGTGAAGGTATGAACGGGGGCGAAATCACCGAAAATGGGAAACGCTCATGCCCGAACGCGCAGACGCGCCCGACCGCTTCGAGCGGGCGATCCTCGACGCGCTGCAGGACGATGCACGGCTCTCGGTGCAGGACCTCGCCCAGCGGATCGGGCTCTCGACCTCGCCGACCTGGCGGCGCCTGAAGGCACTGGAGGAGCGGGGGATCATCCGCGGCTACGTCGCGCTCGTCGACGCGGCGGCGCTCGGCCACGGCCAATGCGTCTTCGCCCACGTGACGCTGGCCAAGCACGACCGCGAGGGCGTCGCCGAGTTCGAGCGGGTGATCGGCGGCCGCGACGAGGTGCTCGAATGCTTCTCGACCACCGGTCAGGCCGATTACCTGCTGCGGGTCGTGGTGCGGGACGCCCAGCACTACGAGCGCTTCCTGCAGGAAGCGGTGTTCTCCTGCCCGGCGGTGCAGCAGATCCACTCGAACTTCGCCCTGCGCGAGGTGAAGTTCAGCGTGAAGGTGCCGACGGGCGCGTGAGCATAAAAAAAGAGCCCGGCCGTGAGGCCGGGCTCCGCTCCGTCGCGGGGACGGAGTGTGACGACTAGAAGCCGTTGAACTTGTAGTTCAGGCCGGCGCGGACGACCGCGAACTCGGTCTCGCGACGGTACAGGTTGGCCGGGCCGACCGACACCACGCCCGGCGAGAACACCGAGTACTGCGTGCCGTTGGTGGTCTGCGCGAACACGCCGTTGTTGCGGTTGCCCTGATCCAGGTTCACGTACAGGCCTTCGACCTTGAGGGTCACGGCCGACGAACGGAAGAAGTTCAGGAACGAGTCGGTGGGCAGAGCGTACTCGACGCCGCCGCCGACGACCCAGCCGGTCTGGAACTCGTCGCGCGAGCTGTTGGTCAGGCCGAAGTCGCGACCGCCGCCCGAGCCGTAGGCGAAACCGCCGGTGGCGTAGACGAGGGTGCGGTCCCAGGCGTAGCCGAGACGGCCGCGCACGGTGCCGAAGTAGTCCAGGCCCGAGATGCCGTTCGGGTTGAACACCAGGGTGCCGGGGACGATGCCGCCGCCCGGAGCGGTGGCGAAGGCGTAGCGGTTGCGGTCACGGCCGAAGTCGACGTACTGGGCGTCGGCCTCGATGCCGACGACCACGCCCGAGCCCGGGGTGAACTGGTAGTTGTAGCCGATCTGGCCGCCGCCGACGAAGCCGTCGCCGCTGTTGCGGTTGCCGAAGGCGAGCACGCCGGTGGTCGGAGCGCCGGCGGCGTTCACGAACACGGTGCTGCCGAGGTTGGCGCCGGCCGGCACGCCGACGACGGTCGGGGCGCGGGTGTCAGCGGTGTTGAAGCCGTAGCCAGCGTTGAAACCGGCGTAGAAGCCCGTCCAGGTGAAGACCGGCACCGGCGTGAAGACCGGCGGCGGGGCGACGCGGCGCGGCAGGTCGGCGGCGAAAGCCGAACCGGCGACGACGATGCCAGCGAGGGCGGTAGCGCTCTTGAGAAGCGACTTCATGGAACTGGTCCTTCCTACTATGCCGCGGCGACGGCGCCCGTTTGCGGGTCGGCGGTCATCCGAAGCAGTGTCCCCGACATACCCCGGTAGCCCCGGGAAAGCTGTGTCCTCGCGACAACGCTGGTGAGTTTCACCGCGGCCTTAATGGCTGTTCATCGCGAGCCTTCCCTCGGCTCCTTGACCCCTTTAACGCGCGCGAACGGCCAAGGTTCACGTGCCCACACATTTTTTTGCTACGCTTGCCGGGCCAATCCTAACGAATGACGAACGGCGCCCTGTCGGGGTGATTCGGAAGCTGCGTCGCCGCCCGTCAGAGAGCGTCGGGCGTGAGCGCGATCGCCGAGACGAGCCGGCCGTAATCGGGCTCGGCGCGGTGGGTGGTGCGGCGGTAGCTGAAGAAGCGGTCCGGGTCGGAATAGGTGCACAGGCCGACATTCGCCACCTCGCCGATACCGGCGCGGCCGAGCCGCGCGACGATGTAGGCCGGCAGGTCGAACAGGCTGTGGGCGTCGCGCGTCGGGCTCTCGGACGAGCCGCTTGTCGCGAAGAAGCGGGCATTCTCGGCGTCGGCAGCCTCGAAGCGCTCGCGGAATTCCGGGCCGACCTCGTAAGCCGTGGCCCCGATCGTCGGACCGAGCACCGCGACGGTCGCGGCGCGCGCCGCGCCCAGGGCCTCCATGGCGGCGAGCGTCGCCTCGATCACGCCGGTGAGCGCGCCCTTCCAGCCGGCATGGGCCGCGCCGACCACCCGGTTCTCCGGATCGGCGAACAGGATCGGCCCGCAATCGGCGGTCAGGATGCCGAGCGCCAGGCCGGGAACCCGGGTCACCATCGCGTCGGCGCGGGGCCGCTCGGCGAAGGGCGCCTCGACCACCACCACCTCGGGCGAGTGGATCTGGTAGAGACTGACCAGGTTCTCCGGCGCCACGCCGAGCTCGGCCGTCATGCGGCGGCGATTCTCGTGCACATGGGCGGGATCGTCGCCGGAGCCGAGGCCGCCGTTGAGGGAGGCGTAGAGACCCTGCGACACGCCGCCCTCACGGGTGAAGAAGGCGTGGCGGAGGCCGGCATGGGAGCTGAGTTCGGGCGCTTCGATGAACATCGCGGCATCGTCCTGGCGGGAGGCGTCCCGCAGGATCGCCGGGGAATCGTATCGGAACCGGTTATCACAGCGCAGCGCCTTCGAACGGACCCGTTCGAAGGCGCTGGCCGAGTCCGAGGGGGCGCCGGCGCCGATGCGCCGAACCCGCCGAGAGATCAAAGACCCGGCAGGGCCGGCTGGCCGGGGCCGGCGACGCCCATCACCTTGAACAGGTTGCCCATGCCGCGCGGCGAGCGGTCGATCAGGCGGTCGGCCCCGGCCTTCACGGCGGCGGCCTGGACGGGATTCGCCCGTGCGGCGAGACGCTCGGCCCGTTGGGCAAGGCCGAGCGCCAGCAGGAAGTCGGCTTGCGTCACCGGCCCGTGCACCACGGCGCCGGCCGCCGCCGCGGCGCGGGCCAGGGCGGCGAAATCGACCTGGGCGGTGAGGTCGGTCTCCCCCGGGGCTGCGAGCGGATCGGCGAAACGGTGATGGGCCACCGCCTGGAGCGTGTCGGCGGTGCCGCCGTAGAGATCGCCGTAATCGATGGCGACGAGCGCGCCGCCCTCGCGGGCGAGCCGCTGGCCGAGCCGGCGGGTAAGGTCGAGGCCGACCGCCGGCAGGGTCAGGATCGCGCCCGGCACGGCTTGCGGGGTGGCTTCTGCCGCCGCGATCTCCGGAGTCGCGTCCGGGCTCAGGCCGAAGGCGAGGGCATCGCCGTCGAGGCCGACCCGCCGCTCGCACCAGCCGCGCTCGGTGCGCTGGTACTGGCGCACCGGCAGGGCGTCGAAGAACTCGTTGGCGATGAGGATCGCCGGGCCGCCCGGCAGGGTATCGATGGCGTCGTGCCAGGTCGGCGCGACGGTCGCGAGGGTACGCGCTTGCGCGGCGCGCAAGGTCGGGCTGGTCTCGACGAGGTGGAGGTCGGCCGCCTCCAGGCAGTCGGGGGCGGCGGCCCGCAGGGCGCGCACCGCATCCGCCATCAGGGTGCCGCGGCCGGGGCCGAGCTCGACCAGCCGGAACGGGGCCGGGCGCCCGAGCCCGTGCCAAACCTCGGCCGTCCACAGGCCGAGAAGCTCGCCGAAGATCTGGCTGATCTCCGGCGCGGTGGTGAAGTCGCCGGCTGCGCCGAGCGGATCGCGGGTGCGGTAATAGCCGTGGACCGGGTGCCCGAGGCAGAGCGCCATGTAGCGTTCGATGGTGATCGGGCCGTCGACGGCGATCAGGCGGCGCAATTCGCCGAGGAGCGGCGTCTCGCTCACGCGGACTTCGCTTCCTGCGACTCGGTCTCGTCCGCCTCGCCCTCGTCGATCCGCGCCCGCGGGCGGGTGTCGCCGCGCAACGCCCGCAGGATGAAGACGGCGCCGACCAGCAGCATCGGCACGCAGAGCAGCATCCCCATGGTGATGCCGCCGCCGAGCGCGCCGACATGGGTCCCGAACAGGAAGCCGAGCTGCGGGTCGGGCTCGCGGAAGAACTCGCAGGCGGTGCGGGCGATGGCATAGCCGACGACGAAGATCCCGCCGAGCAGCCCGGGGCGGCGGAAGCCGAAGCGCCGCACCGCGATCGCCATCAGGATGAACAGCACCAGCCCCTCGGCGAAGGCCTCGTAGAGCTGGCTCGGATGGCGCGGCAGCGGCCCGCCATTCGGGAACACGATGGCGTAAGCGAAATCCGGCGCCGGCCGCCCCCATAATTCGCCGTTCACGAAATTGGCCAGCCGCCCGAAGAACAGCCCGATCGGCACCACCACGGCCGCGAGGTCGAGCATCGCGTACCCGTTGAGGCCGCGGCGGCGGGCGAACAGCACCAGCGCCAGCACCGCCCCGAGGAAGCCGCCATGGAACGACATGCCACCACGCCAGATCGCCAGGATCTCGGCCGGATGGGCGAGATAGGCGGCGAGGTTGTAGAACAGCACGTAGCCGATGCGGCCGCCGAGCACGACGCCGAGCGCCACCCAGACGATCAGGTCGTCGATGTCCAGCGGCGTGGGCCGCCGCACCGCGCCCCACAGGGCCGGCGCCGAGACGAGGCGCTTGGCATAGTACCAGCCGCCCACCAGGCCCACGATGTAGGCGAGGGCGTACCACTTGATCTGCAGCGGCCCGATCGCGACCGCGACGGGGTCGATGGCGGGGAAGGGCAGGGCGAGGAGCGGAGGCATCGGGCGATGAGGTGAACCGGTGGCGGGGCGGCGTCAAGGCGGGTGTCATGCCGCGCAAGCGTGTTGAGTGTGGGGCGTTGATGTCGCGGGTGGCGGCGCGTCACGCGCCGTCCCGGAAGCGATCGAGCGCGTGATCCCCCCTCCAGGCGATGCCGGCACGCCCGGTATCGCTGCAAGGTGCGGGCGAAGGGCGATTCGAAGATCGCGCAGGGCTGAACGCCTCAGCGTGACGCGGTGAGCGCCGTGCCGGCGGCTCGACGCCTGGTGCCGGCCTCGGAACCGCAGCACCCTCGTGCGGGATCGTCGATCCCCCGACCCCCTTCCATACGGGAGAGGGGAGTCGCGCCCCGTCTTGCGTCGGGCGGAGGAAGGGGACGCCGCCGTGACCGACGCCCTTACGCCGCCGGCGCCACCTTCGCCTCGCGCGACTGCGCCTCCCGCCCCGGCACCTCCCGCGGCTGGCCGTCGAGGAAGAGCCGGTAGGCGGCGTTGTCGGTCTCGTCGTGATGCTCGTAGCCGAGTTCGGCGAGCGCCGCGGCGAAGCGGGCCCGCTCGGCCTCCGGCACCTGGATGCCGGCGAGCACCCGGCCGTGATCGGCGCCGTGGTTGCGGTAGTGGAACAGCGAGATGTTCCAGGTCACGCCGAGGTTGTCGAGGAACTTGAGCAAGGCCCCCGGGCGCTCCGGGAACTCGAAGCGGAAGAGCCGCTCGTCGGCCAGGCCCGGCACCCGGCCGCCGACCATGTAGCGGACGTGGAGCTTCGCCATCTCGTTGTCGCTCAGGTCCACGAGCGGGTAGCCGAGGCGGCGCAGCTCGTCGATCAAGGCCTGCTTCTCGGACCGGCCGCCGGCAAGCTGGACGCCGACGAAGATCTGCGCCTCGGCGCCCGGCGCGTAGCGGTAGTTGAACTCGGTGATGGCGCGACGGCCGAGGGCCCGGATGAAGGCGCGGTAGCTGCCGGCCCGCTCCGGGATCGTGACGGCAAGGAGCGCCTCGCGGCGCTCGCCGAGTTCGGCCCGCTCGGCGATGTGGCGCAGCCGGTCGAAATTGAGGTTGGCGCCGCTGTTGACGGCGACGAGCGAGCCGGCACCGGTGACGCTGCCCCGCGCAGCGTATTCCTTGAGGCCGGCGAGCGCGAGCGCGCCCGACGGCTCGGACATGGCGCGGGTGTCGTCGAACACGTCCTTGACCGCGGCGCAGATCGCGTCGGTATCGACGGTGATGACTTCGTCGAGATGCTCGCGGCAGAGCCGGAAGGTCTCGGCCCCGGCCTGGCGCACGGCGACGCCGTCGGCGAACAGGCCGACCGAATCGAGCACCACCCGCTCGCCGGCCTCGATCGCCGCCTTCATGCTGGCGGCATCCGCCGGCTCGACGCCGATGACCTTGGTTTCGGGTCGCATGAACTTGATGAAGGTGGCCACCCCGGCGGCGAGGCCGCCGCCGCCGACCGGCACGAACACCGCCTCGATCGGGTCGCCGTGCTGGCGCAGGATCTCGAGCCCGATCGTGCCCTGGCCGGCGATCACGTCCGGATCGTCGTAGGGGTGGATGAAGGTGAGGCCCTGCTCGGCCTCCAGCGTCTTGGCGTGGGTATAGGCCTCGTCGAAGGCGTCGCCGTGCAGGACCACCTGGCCGCCGCGGGACTTCACGCCCTCGACCTTGATCGCCGGGGTGGTGCGCGGCATCACGATCACCGCCGGGATGTTGAGGCGGGCCGCCGCCAGGGCCACCCCTTGCGCGTGGTTGCCGGCCGAGGCGCAGATCACCCCGCGGGCGAGCGCGTCCGCCGGCAGCCCGGCCATCTTGTTGTAGGCGCCGCGCAGCTTGAACGAGAAGACCGGCTGCAGGTCCTCGCGCTTGAGCAGCACCGTGGCGCCGAGGCGCTGCGACAGGCGCGGCATCGGGTCCAGCGGGCTCTCGATGGCGACGTCGTAGACGCGGGCGCCCAGGATCTTCTTGATGTAGTCGTGCACGGCTTCGATCATGTCCGGAGGGCGAGGGGCGACTCGCCGGGGGTGTTGCGCCGGGATATCGGGTGTCCCATACCGCCTTCCCCATACCGGGTTTCCCTGGGGGATGCGAGCTTGACAGGTGCGAATCCGCCTCAGCGGGCCTCGCCGGCACCGCGAGAGATCCACTTCGCCACCAGCGGGCCGGTGATGATGACGACGAGGAGCCGCAGGGTCTGCACCGCCAGGACGAAGGACACGTCCGAGTGGGTCCCGACCGCGATGATCGCCACCGAATCGAGCCCGCCCGGGCTCGTCGCCAGGTAGGCGGTGAGGAGGTCGATCGGCAGCCAGAAGGTCAGGCCCCAGGCCCAGAGCCCGCACAGCCCGATCAGCCCGAAGGTCGCCACCAGCACGCCCGGCAGGGCGAACAGGGTCGCCCGCACGGTGGCGGGGGTGAAGCGCAGGCCCACCGTCCAGCCGATGCCGGCATAGGCCAGCGCCAGCAGCCAGGACGGCAGGGCCATGCCGGCGAGCCCGGTGGCGTGCAACGTCGCCCCGATGGCCAGCGGACCGATCAGCGCGCCGGCCGGGACGCGCAGGCGCAGGCCCAGCCACGCGCCGATGCCCGCGACCGCGAGCGTGCCGGCGACTGCGAGCGGGCCCGCCTCCATGTCGGAGCCGGGGGGAGCGGCGCCGGGATCGCCGGCGAGGAAGCGCGCGACCACCGAGGCGGTGAGCGCCACGCAGGCGACGCGGACATATTGCATGAAGGCGACGAGGCGCGGATCGGCCCCGAAATCCTCCGCCATCGCCACCATGGCGGAGGCGCCGCCGGGGGAGGAGCCCCAGGCCGCGGTGGTGCCGGGCAGGAGGCGGATGCGGGTCAGGATCCAGCCGGCCATCGCGGCGGCCACCACCGTGACGCCGACCACCGCCAGAATCAGGAACCCGTCCTCGATCAGCGTCGCGGCGATCGAGGCGTTGACCGCGTGGGCGACGAGGCAGCCGATCAGCGCCTGCGAGGCCTGGAAACCGAGCTTCGGCACCCGGATCGGCGCGCCGCGCACCCCGAACACGATCGCCGCGAGCATCGGCCCGAGCAGCAGGGCGGCCGGGAAGCCGGCAAGGTGGAACAGGCCGGCCAGCGCGCCCGAGGCCGCGACGAGCCCCGCCCACAAGGCCGCCGCGCGGGGGAGCGAGCGGTGGGGATCCGTCGAGGCGGGCTGCATGGCGTCCGGGGTGAGGGGTGGGAATGGCCGGGCCGCTATACGGCAATCGCGCCCGCGCCGCGACGGGAGCCGGTCTCCTCGGGCTGCCCGCGGGGCAGCGTTGCGTGCGGCGCATGCTGGCGGAAGAACGCCGCCAGCTCGGCCAGCCCGTCCGCCCGCGGGTCGCTGGCGCGCCAGGCGAGCGCGATGGTTCGGCTCGGCCCGTCCGGCGCGAAGCGGCGGCAGATGGTGAGCCCGGCAGGATCCGGGCCCGGCGGGGCGGCGAGCGCCGGCAGCAGGGTGTAGCCGGCACCCGCCGCCACCATCGAGCGCAGGGTCTCGAGGCTGGTCGCGTGGCGCCCGCTCGCCGGACCGGCGCCGCAGGCCGCCACCGCCTGGTCGCGCAGGCAGTTGCCCTCGTCGAGGAGGAGCAGGTCGGGACCGGCGAGGTCGCCGGGACGCGGCGGCTCGCCGCTGGCGAAGGCGTGCTCGGCCGGGCAGGCGAGCAGGAAGGGCTCGTCGAAGAGCGGCACGACCGTGAGCCCCGATTCGGGGATCGGCAGCGAGATCAAGGCCGCGTCGGTCCGCCCCTCGCGCAGGGCGTCGAGGATGTCGGCCGTGCGCCCCTCGCTCAAGGAGAGGGCGAGATGCGGGAAGGCCTGGCGCAGGCCGCGCAGGACCCGGGGGAACAGGTAGGGGCCGAGCGTCTGGATCGCCGCCAGGACGAGGCGGCCGCGCAGGCCCCGGCCGGCCCCCTCGCGGGCCAGCAGCAGCAGGGCCCGCGCCTCCGCCAGCACGGCGCGCGCCTGGCGCACCACCGCCTGGCCGCTCGGGGTGAGCAGCACCCGGCGGTTCGAGCGCTCGAACAGGGTGAGCCCCAGGGCTTCCTCCAGCTTGCGGACCTGGACGCTCAAGGTGGGCTGGCTCACGGCGCAGCGCTCGGCGGCACGGCCGAAATGGCCTTCTTCCGCGACCGCCACGACGTATTCGAGGTCCCGCAGGGACAGGCCGGAGACGTTCATAGGCTGCGCCTATCACGAGCTTCGCAACGATGCATTTGTTTTTGGGTCACGCCGCGGTCATACGCTGGACCCAGACCAGTTCCAGGGTGTTGGCCCGTCGGCTGACACCCCATGTGAGCGGTCCCTCGCGCGGTATCCCGTCACGGCACGCCGCGCCTGCACGCCAGAGGAGTTTCCATGAGCGACCAACGCCCGATCCTGACGACCCGCCAGGGCCATCCGGTCCGCGACAATCAGAGCATGCGCACGGTCGGGGAGCGGGGCCCGGCGACCCTCGAGAACTACCAGTTCATCGAGAAGATCACTCATTTCGACCGTGAGCGGATCCCCGAGCGCGTGGTGCACGCCCGCGGCGCCGGCGCCCACGGCTATTTCGAGGCCTATGGCACGATCGGCGACGAGCCGGCCTCCAAGTACACCCGCGCCCGCGTCCTCAACGAGACCGGCGTGAAGACGCCGATGTTCGTGCGCTTCTCGACCGTGGCCGGCGCCAAGGAGAGCCCCGAGACCGCCCGCGACCCGCGCGGCTTCGCGGTGAAGTTCAAGACCGTCGACGGCAACTGGGATCTCGTCGGCAACAACCTGAAGGTCTTCTTCATCCGGGACGCGATCAAGTTCCCGGACATGATCCACGCCTTCAAGCCCGACCCGGTGACCAACCGCCAGGAGGCCTGGCGCTTCTTCGACTTCGTGGCGGCGCACCCCGAGTCGATCCACATGGTGACCCACCTGAAGTCGCCGTGGGGCATCCCGGCCAACTATCGGGAGATGGAAGGCTCGGGCGTCAACACCTACAAGCTGGTCAACGACCAGGGCGTGGCGCATCTGTGCAAGTTCCACTGGATCCCGAAGCAGGGCGTCCGCAACCTGACCTCGGCCCAGGCGGCCGAGATCCAGGGGCGTGACGTCGGCCACGCGACCAAGGACCTGTACGACAACATCGCGGCCGGCAACTTCCCCGAGTGGGAATTCGCGGTCCAGATCATGCCGGACGGCCCGAACGACCACCTGTCGTTCGATCCGCTCGACGACACCAAGCTCTGGCCGGTGGACCAGTTCCCGCTTCTGCCCTGCGGCCGCATGGTCCTCGACCGCGTGCCGGACAACTTCTTCGCCGATGTCGAGCAATCGGCCTTCGGGACCGGCGTGCTCGTCGACGGGATCGACTTCTCGGACGACAAGATGCTCCAGGGGCGCACCCTGTCCTACTCGGATACCCAGCGCTACCGCGTCGGCCCGAACTACCTGCAGCTGCCGATCAACGCGCCGGCGCCGGGCGTGAAGACCGCCACCAACCAGCGCGACGGCCAGATGACGTTCTACGTCGACGGCGTCGGCGAGAACAAGCACATCAACTACGAGCCGAGCACCATCGGCCAGGGTCTGCGCGAGGCGCCGAAGCCCGCGAAGGAGTACCACCAGCCGGTCGAGGGCAAGCTCGGCCGCTACCAGGCCAGCCGCACCGAGGACGACTATACCCAGGCCGGCGTGCGCTACCGCTCCTTCGAGGAGTGGGAGCGTGAGGACCTGATCGCCAACCTCGTGGCCGACATGAAGGAATGCCCCGAGGCGATCCAGCTCCGGATGGTCTGGCACTTCTGGCACGCCGATGAGGATTACGGTCGCCGCGTCGCCGAGGGCGCCGGCATCGACCTCGAGAAGGCCAAGGCCCTGCCGCCGCTGCCGGGCCGCGCCGCCCCGCACAAGCGCCTGGCCGCCGAGACCTACACCGACGGCACCCAGGCCCATAAGGTCGCGGCCGAGTAAGGCTGTAGTCGCAACGGCTTGAGTGAGTGACGAGCCCCGCCCGGAGCGATCCGGGCGGGGTTTTTACGTGGGGGAAGGATGGCGGCGGAACCGTCGCGATGCGACCTTCGTTCGCGGTACGGTTGCGTGCCCGGATTCCCCGCATGACCGCCGTCGCCTTCGACACCCTGAAGCTCGCCCGCACGCTGCGGGACAAGGCGACGCTGTCGCAGGACCAGGCAGAGGGCTTCGCCGAGGCAATCTCCGAGGCCGTGCAGGGCGACCTCACGACCAGGGCCGACTTGAAGTCGTCCGAGGCGGCATTGCGGCCCGATATCAAGGCAGTCGAGAAGGGCCTGCGCGCCGACATCGCGGCGGTTGAGACCGGCCTGCGTGCTGACATTGCCGCGGTCGAGACGAACTTGCGCGCTGAGCTTGCGGCTTTTCGTGCCGACAACAATGTCTTCGCTCACGATTTGCGCGCGACTGAGGCGAACCTGCGCTTCGAATTGAAGGCACAGATCTCGGAGACGCGAGCCGAGGTCATCAAATGGATGGTCGGTGCGGTCGGCCTGCAGACCGTCGCCGTCGTTGGCGCGATGATCACCCTGGTTCGCATCCTGAAGCCCTGAACCGGCGTTATTCCGGGCGCTCTCACCCTTCAGGAGCCTCCGCCATGGACACCACTCCCGAACCCGGCACCGGCGTCACCATCGGCGGGATGCAGGTGCGCTACCTCGCCCGCAGCGACGCCACCGGCGACGCGATCGGTATCTACGCCGTCACCCTGGCGGCGCGCTCGCCCGGGGCCGGGCTGCACCGTCATGCCCGGCTCACCGAGGCGTTCGAGGTCCACGAGGGTGCGCTCACCCTGCGGCTCGGCGAGCGCGACGTGACGGCGGGGCCGGGCGATTTCGTGCTGGTGCGTCCCGGCGAGGCGCACGCCTTCGCCAATCGCGGCGACGCGCCCGTGCGCTTCACCCTGACCTTCACTCCGGCGCTGCACCGCGAGGGCTTCTTCGAGGGGCTGGCGGCTTTGGCGGCGGAGGACCGCCTGCGGGACGAGGGCGCCATGCGCGCCCTGATGGCGGCCTACGATCAGGAGCCGCTCGCCGGTTTCGCGGGCTGGAGCGAGATCGCCTGACCCGCCATGCTCGCCCGGTCACGAATCGGGAGGGCAGGGGACATGAGGCGGCGGATCGACGGCGGATCGAGCTTCGAGCGCGACTACGGCTATTCCCGCGCGGTGGTGCAGGGCGGCTTCGTGTTCGTCGCCGGGACCACCGGCTACGACTATGCCGCGATGACGATGCCCGACGGGGCCGGCGCCCAGGCCGAGGCGTGCTGGCGCACCATCGCGGGGGTGCTGGCGGAGGCGGGCTCGTCCCTGGAGCAGGTGGTGCGGGCGACCTACTACGTCACCGACCGGGCCGACGCCGAGGCGGTGCTGACGGTCTGCGGCCGGGTGCTGCGCGAGATCCGCCCCGCCGCGACCCTGGTGGTGGTCACAGGGCTGCTGCGGCCGGAGATGAAGGTCGAGATCGAGGTGACAGCGGCGCTCGCCGGGGCCTGAATGTACTCGCGTGCGATCGGTACCATGAGCCCGGATCGCCTTGGTCGCACGAAACGAGAAGGGCGCGCGGTCCTCGTTGAACCGCGCGCCCCACATCCCGACCAGACTTGCGTCGGCAGGCCAACGCTTCGTCCGCTTGGACGCCTATTTTGTTGCAGATTTTTGCCGCAAAACCGGTCACCAATTTTGCGAAATCTGCTTAGAGCGCCGAGTCCAACCCGGCGAGAGCCGTCAGCTGCACCCGGTCGTGCTGCCGCAGGTGTCGCACTTCAGGCACGTCCCGTTCCGCACCAGGGTGAAATTGGCGCATTCCGGGCAGGCCTCGCCGACATAGCCCTTCATGCGGGCCTCGGCGCGACGGTCCGAGACGCTGCGGCCGGCGGCCGCCGCATCGGGCTTCGCGAAGGGCAGTGCCTCCACCAGCGCCTCGACCTTGCCGGCAAGGCTCGGCTCGGTCTTGAGCGCCACCGCGCCCCGCACCGCGTGGACGGTGCCGCCGGCCGGCGCGGTCTGGCCCGTGCTCGGGGCGGCGACGCCGGCGGTGGTGCCGCCGGGGCCGCCATGGATCAGGGTCAGCCGGTCGCCGGAGCCGCGCAGCAGGCCGCGGGAGACGACGTTGTTCGCCGGCATCGAATCCGAGGCGCTGGGCTTTGCCGGGGTGACGCCGGTCGCCGCGTTACCGATCTCCGAGAGGTCGACATGGGCAAGGTCGTTGCGGCCGAGATAGGAGATCGCCAGCTCGCGGAACACGTAGTCGAGCACCGAGGTGGCGTTCTTGATCGCGTCGTTGCCCTGCACGAAGCCGGCCGGCTCGAAGCGGGTGAAGGTGAAGGCGTCGACGTACTCCTCCAGCGGCACGCCGTATTGCAGGCCGAGCGAGACCGAGATCGCGAAGTTGTTGATGAAGGCCCGGAGCGCCGAGCCCTCCTTGTTCATGTCGAGGAAGATCTCGCCGAGCCGCCCGTCGTCGTACTCGCCGGTGCGCAGGAAGATGGTGTGACCGCCGATCTTGGCCTTCTGGGTGTAGCCCTTGCGGCGGCTCGGCAGCTTCTCCTGGGAGCGCAGGCGCTCGACGCGCTCGACGATCCGCTCGACGATCTTCTCCGTCACCGCGACGGTCTTGGCGGCGGCCGGCAGCGCCTGCAGCGCCTCGAGCACATCCTCCTCGTCGTCGGCCTCGTCGCTGATGAGCGCGGCGTTGAGGGGCTGCGACAGCTTCGAGCCGTCGCGGTAGAGGGCGTTGGCTTTCAGCGCCAGGGTCCAGGACAGCCGGTAGGCGTTCTTGCAATCCTCGACCGTGGCGTCGTTCGGCATGTTGATGGTCTTGGAGATCGCCCCCGAAATGAAGGGCTGCGCCGCCGCCATCATGCGGATGTGGCTCTCGACCGAGAGGTAGCGCTTGCCGATCCGGCCGCACGGATTGGCGCAATCGAAGACCGGGTAATGCTCCACCTTGAGGTGCGGCGCGCCCTCGAGCGTCATCGCCCCGCAGACATGGACGTTGGCGGCCTCGATGTCCTTGCGGCTGAAGCCGAGGAAGGCCAGCAGGTCGAAGGACGGGTCGGCGAGCTTGTCGGCCGGCACCTTCAGGGTCTGGGTGAGGAAGTCCTCGCCCAGGTTCCAGCGGTTGAACACGAACTTGATGTCGAAGGCCGATTTCAGGCCCGCCTCCACCGCCGCGATCTTGTCGTCGGTGAAGCCCTTGGCCCGGAGCGAGCCGGGGTTGATCGCCGGCGCCTGGCCGAGCGAGCCGTGGCCGACGGCGTAGGCCTCGATCTCGGCGATCTCGGCCTCGCCGTAGCCCAGCGTCCGCAGGGCATCCGGCACCGCCCGGTTGATGATCTTGAAGTAGCCGCCGCCGGCGAGCTTCTTGAACTTCACCAGCGCGAAGTCGGGCTCGATGCCGGTGGTGTCGCAATCCATGACGAGGCCGATCGTGCCGGTCGGCGCGATGACGGTGGCCTGGGCATTGCGGTAGCCGTGCTCCTCGCCGAGCCGCAGCGCCCGGTCCCAGGCCGCCTTGGCGTGATCGACGAGCTCGCCCTGCGGGCAGCCGGCATGGTCGAGCGGGACCGGATTGGTGTTCAGGAACTCGTAGCCCGTCGCCTCGCCATGGGCGGCGCGACGATGGTTGCGGATCACCCGCAGCATCGCGTCGGCATTCTCCTCGTAGGCCGGGAACGGCCCGAGCTCGCGCGCCATCTCGGCCGAGGTGGCGTAGGACACACCCGTCATGATGGCGGTGAGCGCACCGGCGAGCGCCCGGCCCTCACGGGAATCGTATGACAGGCCCATGGTCATCAGGAGGCCGCCGATATTGGCGTAGCCGAGGCCGAGCGTGCGGTACTTGTAGGAGAGGTCGGCGATCTCGCGGCTCGGGAACTGCGCCATCAGCACCGAGATCTCCAGGACCACGGTCCAGAGCCGGCACAGGTGCTCGTAGCCCTCGACGTCGAAGCGCTTCGCGCCGCGGTCGTAGAGCGCCAGCAGGTTCGCCGAGGCGAGGTTGCAGGCGGTGTCGTCGAGGAACATGTACTCGGAGCACGGGTTCGAGGCCCGGATCCGCCCGCCGACCGGGCAGGTGTGCCAGTCGTTCATCGTGGTGTTGAAGTGCAGGCCCGGATCGGCCGAGGCCCAGGCGGCCTCCGCGATCTTTTCCCACAGCTCCGCCGCCTTGACGGTCTTGGTCGCCTTGCCGGTCGTGCGCTGGGTCAGGGTCCAGTCGGCATCGGCATCGACCGCCCGCAGGAAGTCGTCGGTGAGCGAGACTGAGTTGTTGGAGTTCTGGCCGGCGACCGTGAGGTAGGCTTCCGAATCCCAGTCGGTGTCGTAGATCGGGAACGAGATGTCGGTGTAGCCCTGGCGGGCATACTGGATCACCCGCTTGATCGCGGCATCCGGCACCATCGCCTTGCGGGCGGTCCTGACCTCGCGCTTGAGGGCGGGGTTCCGCTCGGGATCGAAGCAGGCGTCGCCGGCGGCCTCGCAGTTGACGCAGGCCTTCATCACCGCCTTGAGGTGCTTCGACACCACCTTGGAACCGGTGACGAGGGCGGCGACCTTCTGCTCCTCCTTGACCTTCCAGTCGATGAAGGCCTCGACGTCCGGGTGGTCGATGTCGACGATCACCATCTTGGCGGCGCGGCGCGTCGTGCCGCCCGACTTGATCGCGCCGGCCGCCCGGTCGCCGATCTTGAGGAAGCTCATCAGGCCCGAGGACTTGCCGCCGCCGGCCAGCCGCTCGTTCTCGCCGCGCAGGCGGGAGAAGTTCGAGCCGGTGCCCGAGCCGTACTTGAACAGGCGCGCCTCCCGCACCCACAGGTCCATGATGCCGCCCTCGTTGACGAGGTCGTCGGCGACGGACTGGATGAAGCAGGCGTGGGGCTGCGGGTGCTCGTAGGCCGTGGCCGACTGGGTCAGTTCGCCGGTCTTGTAGTCGACGTAGAAGTGGCCCTGCGCCGGGCCGTCGATGCCGTAGGCCCAGTGCAGGCCGGTGTTGAACCATTGCGGCGAGTTCGGCGCCACCATCTGGCGGGCGAGCATGGCGCGCAACTCGTCGTGGAACGCCGCCGCGTCGTCCTCGCTCGAGAAGTAGCCGCCCTTCCAGCCCCAGTAGGTCCAGCAGCCGGCGAGCCGATCGAAGACCTGCACGGCCGAGGTCTCGGAGCCGGTCCGCTCACCCTCGGGGAGCCCGGCCAGCGCCGCCTCGTCGGGAACCGAGCGCCACAGGAAGGACGGGACGCCGTTTTCCTCGACCTTCTTCAGAGCCTTCGGGACGCCGGCCTTGCGGAAGTACTTCTGGGCCAGCACGTCGCAGGCGACCTGGCTCCAGGTCTCCGGCACGTCGATGCCCTCGAGGCGGAACACCACCGAGCCGTCCGGATTGCGGATCTCGCTCACCGCCTTGCGAAACGGGATGCTGGCATAGGGCGATTGCCCCGCTGAGGTGATGCGACGCTCGAACCGCATGGGATACTCTCCGGTCACGAACAGCCGGGGACCGCCCGCATGGAAACGGGGTCCGCCGGTTACAGGGAATGGCGGGGCGCTGGAGGCTCGGCGACGGGCGCGACCCCGCTCGGGGATCGCCCGTCCTCTACCCTGGAAACTACCGACCCTGGCGGCCACACGTCAACAACTAGTGTCGACGGACTCCGTTCCTCCCTACATATAGTGTTAAGGGCCGAATTCCTGTGGATAGCGCCGGACCCGCGCCTAAGCCCGCGGAGGGTATGGGAGAATCGCCGCGGACCCTCTCGCCGCCCACAGCAAGCGGGGCGGTGGGCCACCGACTTGTTCACAGGCCGTTGACCGTTCGGGGGGCTGGAACCGGCCGCGGGCGGGCCCCGGGGCACGGATTTTCGCTGCGGCGCGGGACGCGCTGGACATCCGGGGGCCATCTCACCATAGTCCCGCGCGACGACGGGGGGGCTCCCTCCCATTCCCGGGGGCGTTAGCCCAGAGACGGTCGCGATGGCGCTGAAAGACACCCTGCTTCGGATCTTCACCTGGTGGAGCGGCTCGACCGTCAGCCTGGAATTCTACACCAAGCGCCGCGGCAGCTTCGTGGGCACGGACGAGCTCGGCAACCGCTACTACCGGGCGCAAGGCCCGCTGATCGACGCCTCGGTCGGCTCGGAGCGGCGCTGGGTCATCTATAACGGCTATGCCGACGCCTCGAAGGTGCCGCCCGGCTGGCGCGGCTGGCTGTGCCACGCCACCGACGTGGCGCCCTCCGAGGAGACTTACGTCCCGCGCGAGTGGCAGAAGCCGCACGAGGAGAACCTCACCGGCACGGTCGCGGCCTACCGGCCGCGCGGTTCGCAGCTCTCCTACGGCCAGCGGCCGGCGGCGACCGGCGATTACGTGCCGTGGGTCCCGGGCGAGTAAGCGTGCCGGGCGAGCCGCCCTTTTTCCACCATCCTCCGGGTGTCTATCGCGGGCCGTCCGAGGGGCGCCCGCGCGCCCGTGTGATTCGGGCACGAGAGGCCGGCCGAGATTCCGTCTTGGGCTTGGGCCGTCTCGCGAGCCAAGGGCCGTCTCGGAACGGCCGGGAGCGACTGGGTTTGAGCCGCATGACTGCACGCCGCGCCGCGGGCGCCTTCCTGCTCCTCGGCGGCGTCGTGCTGGGGCCGGTGCTCGCGCCGGCCCCGGCCCGGGCCGACAAGATCCGCAACCCGACCGCGGTCTTCGCCGGCCTCGACAAGATCACCGGCCGCACCGTCTCGTTCGAGGTGGCGGTGGACGAGACGGTGCAGTTCGGCGCGCTCCAGCTCACGCCGCGGGTCTGCTACACCCGGCCCCCGACCGAGAGCGCCAAGACCACGGCCTTCCTGGAGGTCGACGAGGTCACCCTCGAGAACAAGTACCGTCGGATCTTCACCGGCTGGATGTTCGCCTCGAGCCCGGGCCTGCACGCGATCGAGCACCCGATCTACGACGTGTGGCTGGTCGACTGCAAAGGCGGCACCGACCTCGTGGCCGAGCCGAAGGAGCAGGAGGATGCGCCGGTGGCCGCCGCCAAGCCCGAGGGCCGCAAGCGCCGCGAGCAGGCCCGCGGCGAGGAGGCGCCCCGCGCCCGCCAGGTGAACCGCCAGGGCCAGGTCGATGTCGAGCCGTTGCGCGGCACGCCGGTGCAGCCGCGCCAGTCGCCCTCGCGGCGCTTCTTCCCGACCAATGACGGCCCGATGCCGGCCGGCGCCGACCCGATGAACCCGAACCCGCGCTGAGGCGCGGGCGGGGCGAGGCGTGCCCGATCTTTCGCGGCCGGGCCGCTGGAACTCTTGCCGTCAAGGGCCAGTGTTTCCAGCAGCATGTGAAAAAAATTTGATTTTGTTTGTAGTTGACCGGAAATACAAATGCGGCTGACTGCGAATTGAGGGGATTTTTTATTTCCCGCGCCGATGCATCGTCGGAGGGGTATTTTTCAATTGCTATATCTGCGGTGGTTTGAAATTCGCCGACCGCCAATCCGAGATGCAGGTCAGATTGCTTGGAGATCTTGGTTCGAGGGAGGTTTTTTGCCTCTCCTGATTGTGTCCAGCTATTCGCTCCTCTGATTGTCATCCTCTGTCCTGTCCGACCGGATGCGCGCTTCCGCAGCCTCGCACGAATCCAAACGCTCGACTGTGTCGTTGCTACCGATACCGGCGATGATGAGGGAGGTCGGATCGTCCAGCCTCCGGGCGGCCGCGTCCCGGACGGCCCGTCTCACCGTGAACGTGAAGGCTATCCGGTCGTTCTGCTCCTCGGCGATGCCGGTCTGATGCTTCAATTCCTCGCGGCGCCGACGCGGCGGCATTGGCCGCTCGACCGGTGGGTGGAGGGGAGGGGGAGGCGACGGAACGATGCAGGATGGAACGACGACCGGATCCGTCTCGACGGACGCGACGTCCCACCCTCAGCCTGAGGTGCTGGGTGGGGGAAAAATGGCGTCGCGACCCGCTCTCGACCGGTCGCCCATGCCCGGGAGCGCGTCAGCGTCTCGCCTCAATCGATCCCGAACAGCCGCTCCAGGAAGTTCTTGTCCTCCCGCGTCGGCCCGCCGCCCCGCGGCGGCGGTGCCTGGCGAGCCGGGGGCTGGCCGCCGCCCACGAGGTCGTCGATCAGGCCGCCCAGAGTCTGGGGCTCGCCCGGGGCGGTGGCGGCCGCGACGGCGTTGCTGCCGCGGCGCCAGCGGGCGGCGCCGGGGAGCGGCACCGGCTTGTCGCTGCGGAGCGCCGCGGTCATCACCCGGTTCCAGATCTCGACCGGCAGGTTGCCGCCAGAGACCTTCTTCGTCGGCTCGCCGTCGTCGTTGCCGAGCCAGACGCCGGTGACGAGGGTACCGGAGAAGCCGACCACCCAGGCATCGCGGAAGTCCTGGCTGGTGCCTGTCTTGCCGGCCAGCTCCCAGCCCGGGATGTCGCCCTTCCTGGCGGTGCCGCTGACGAAGACCTCGTGCAGCATCGCGTTCATCATGCCGACCGCGCCGGGCTCGATCACCCGGCCGAGGCCGCTCGGGCCGCGCTTGTAGATCGTGCGGCCGTCGACGGTCTTCACGCTGGCGATCACGTAGGGAATCACGCCCATGCCGCCATTGGCGAAGGCCGCGTAGGCGCCGACCAGTTCGAGCGGCGTGACCTCGGAGGTGCCGAGCGCGATCGAGGCGTTCGCCTGCAGGGGGGAGGCGATGCCGAGGCGCTGCGCCGTCTGCACCACCGCCTTCGGGCCGACCTCCTGGCCGAGGCGCACCGCCACGGTGTTGAGCGAGTGGGCGAGCGCGTCGCGCAAGGTCACGGGCCCGCTGTAGTTGCGCGAGTAGTTCTCCGGGTTCCAGCCCTTGATGGTGATCGGTGCGTCCTCGCGCACCGTATCGGGAGTCAGGCCGCGCTCGACCGCCGCGAGGTAGACGAAGGGCTTGAAGGCCGAGCCGGGCTGGCGCTTGGCCGTGGTGGCGCGGTTGAACTGGCTCTGGGCGTAGTCGCGCCCGCCGATGAGCGCGCGGATCGCCCCGTCCGGCCGCATCGACACGACGGCGCCCTGGCCGACATTGTAGCGGGCGCCCTTCTGGTTCAACTCGTCGACCAGCGCCCGCTCGGCGACCGCCTGGATCGACGGATCGACGGTGGTCTGGACCGCGACGTCGGTTTCGATCTTGCCGACGTAATCGTCGAGCACGTCCATCACCAGGTCGGCGACGTAGTTGGCCGAGCCGCCGCCCTTGGCGCGCGCGGGCTTGGCCGGCTGGGCGAGCGCCACCTTCACGTCGGCGGGCTTGGCAAAGCCCAGTTCCTGCATCGCCGCCAGCACCTGGGCGGCGCGGGCCTGCGCCGCCGGCAGGTTGCGGTTGGGAGCGAGCCGCGACGGCGCCTGGACCAGGCCGCCGAGCATCGCGGCCTCTGCCAGCGTCACGTCCTTCGCCGGCTTGGCGAAGTAGCGCTGCGCCGCCGCCTCGACGCCGTAGGCGCCGGCCCCGAAATAGACCCGGTTGAGATAGAGTTCGAGGATCTCGTCCTTGGTGTACTTGTGCTCCAGCCAGAGCGCCAGGATCGCTTCCTGGATCTTGCGCGAGGCGGTGCGCTCCTGGGTCAGGAACAGGTTCTTGGCGAGCTGCTGGGTCAGGGTCGAGCCGCCCTGCGCGACACCGCGCCGGGTCAGGTTCTGGCCGATGGCGCGGGCGATGCCGATCGGGTCGATGCCCATATGGCCGTAGAAGCGCCGGTCCTCGATCGCCACGAAGGCGCGGGGCAGGTAGGGCGGCAATTCGCGGATGCTCACCGTGCGGCCGCCGGTCTCGCCGCGATTGGCGAGCAGCGAGCCGTCGGAGGCCAGGATCGCGATGTTGGGCGGGCGCTTCGGGACCGCGAGCTGGTCGATCGGCGGCAGCTGCGAGGCGTGGTAGGCGACGATGCCGGCCACCGCCACCAGCCCCCAGAGACCCAGGATCACCGTGCCGTAGACGAGGGTGCCGAAGAACGAGCGCCGCCGGCGCCGCGACACCGGCGCGGCCGCGCGGGCGGCCCGCTTCGGCGGCGCCTTGGACCCCTTGGCCGATCCGTTGGCCGACCCCTTGGAAGCACCTTTCGCCACGCCGCCCCCCGCCCGGTCGCCGCGGGAGAGGCGCAGGTCGAGGGAGGCCGGGTCCGTGGGCCCGTCCGCCTCGAAACGCGGCTCGACCCGACCTGTCCGCTCGCGACCCTTCGCCATCCTGCCGAGTTCCCCTTCGCCCCGGACATGTCGGCCTCGCGGGGCGCTGCAGGCCTCGCGGGGCGCCACCGGCCTCGCGGGGCACTCAAGAGACGGTAAATGAGGCGGGTTTAAGGGCCGTTAACCGAAATTTTGTCGAAAGATACGAACGACTTAGGTGGGCGACTCGGGGGCTGCGGCAAGCCGCGCCCGGAACGGCGCCTCCCGGGGGACGTTGCGCAGGCTCTGACAAGGAGCCGACATGTTGCACCTGCTGGTGGCGGATGGGAACGACCGGGCCGGTCGCGAGAGGCATCTCACGGTCTGCGCCAGGACTTCCGCGGAGACCTATGCCGGCATCCTGACGACGCTCGCCCCGGAGGCGCGCTGCCACCTCGTCGCCCCGGCGGATCCGGAAGCGGTGCTGCCGCGGGCGCTCTCCGACTGCGACGCCCTGGTCCTCACCGGCTCGACCCTCCATGTCGAGGAGGGCGGTCCCGCGGTGACCCGGCAATGCGAACTGGTGCGGGCGGCACTGACCGCCGGCATTCCGGTCTTCGGCTCGTGCTGGGGCGTGCAGGTCGCCGCCACGATCGCAGGCGGCCGGGCCGCCCGCAACCCGCGCGGCCCGGAATACGGCCTCGCCCGCGGCATCAGCCGGACGGAAACCGGGATCGGCCACCCGCTCCTCGACGGACGGCCGTCGGCCTGGGACGCGCCGGCGATCCACGACGACGCCGTGATCGAGCCGCCGCCGGGAAGCCGGGTGCTCGCCGGCAACGACCGGCTCGACGTCCAGGCGATCGAGATCCGCCTCGGCGACGGGGTGTTCTGGGGCACGCAGTACCATCCCGAGCTCGACCTCGACGAGGTTGCGGCGATGCTGCGGCTCTCGGCCGAGGGCGTCGTGGAGGCCGGCCTGTGCGGCGACGAGGCGGCGCTCCACGCCTATGCCGATGCCTTGCGCGACCTGCACCGCGACCCGGAGGGTCGGGCCGACCTCGCCTGGCGCCTCGGCGTGACCGCCGAGGTTCTGGTGCCGGATCGCCGCCGGCGCGAGATCGCCAACTTCCTCGACCGCCTGGTGCGGCCGAGGGCCGGAGGGCGGCGCTGAGGCCTCAGGCCGTCCGCGCCGGGGCGAGGCGCGGCCCCGGGGCCGAACGCTCCTCGCCGACGAGGTGGAAGGCGGCCGGACGGCGGAACAGGAACCGGGCGGGGGTGTGGCGGACCACCCGCTCGATGGCGAGGGGAACCGTCACGGCGGCCAAAGTCACGAGCGCCGAGACCAGCCCGACATCCTCGATGACCCCGCTGCGGATCAGCACGGTGCGCAAGGCCGCCATCGGCAGGAAGAAGGCGAGGTAGATCACGATCGAGCGCTCGCCGCAGGCCCGGAAGGCGGCGGTGACGGGTCCGCCCGCCTTGGTCAGAAGGGCGGCCGCCGCCACGATGGCGACCGCGCCGGCCGCACCCAGCACGAGGTTCACGCCCGGCAGGCTCGCGAGGGTCGGATGCGACGGGAATCCGGTCGGCGTGACGACGAACACGGTCTCGATCACCGCCCAGAGGGCCAGCCCCGCCAGCGCCGGGCCGGCCTTCGCCCGCACCGTGTCGGCCAAGCCGAAGATGCGATCCGCGAACAGGTATCCGGCGACGAAGTAGACGAAGCGGGCGCAGAACTCGTCGATCAGGGTCGAGCCGGTATGGATCGGGGCGAGCTGCAGCAGGGCCGCGCCGATCAGCAGCGCCGGGCCGGGCAGCCGGCGCAGGAGCTTCACCGCGACCGAGAACACCGCCAGAAGGTAGATGAACCACAGGGTCGAGTACGGCTCGACCAGCCCGTGGGCGAGGTGGGCGAGGAAGGCGCCCGGGCCTGCGCCGTCGGTGATCTGGGCGTATTTCACCGCCGACTGGAGCACCAGCCACAGCAGGTAGAAATACGCGAAGTGCACGATGCGCCGGTCGGCGAAGAGCCGCCAGTCGCGGTCCACCACGCGGCCGAGGAACAGGCCGGACAGGAGGAAGAAATCCGGGATCCGGAACGGTTTGGCGAACTCCACGACGTGGTGCATGAAGCCCTCGCCCCCCATCGCCTCGCCGACCCCGAGGGTGGAGTGCATCATCACCACCAGGATGATGCAGATGCCCTTCGCCACGTCGACCCAGGCGAGCCGCCCGGATTCGCCGGCGCCGCGCGGGCGCACCGGATCGTCCGGCCGGACCGAGAGGACGGGTTCGGTGTTGGGGCGGGCGGACATCGGCGGTCTCCACGAGGCTGGTCCGAGGCTCGCAGGGAGACGTAAAGAACGGTGCCGGCACGGCCCGTCGAATCGCCTGAGATGCGGCAAGTCCGGATTTACCCTGGTGCGCCTTCGCCCGGTCGCGGGCGTCGGGATGTCCGGAAATCGGCCGGACGGCCCGCCCGGACCCGTGCCGCCCGCCCCCCGGCCATCGGGCTTGACCCTGCGGCGCGCCGCTTCCATCTCGGGCCGGCCGGGGCGCGACGGATTCGCGCGTGCGACGGGCTCGAACCGCGATGCCGATCCAACGCCGGGCCGCCATCACCCTGGCCGTCCTCGCCCTGCTGGTCTTCCTGCTCTACCAGCTGCGCGACGTGCTCCTGCCCTTCGTGGCCGGCGCGGCCCTCGCCTACGCCCTCGATCCGGTCGCCGACCGGCTGGAGCGGCTCGGGGTCGGGCGGCTCGCCGCGACGCTGATCATCCTGGCGGTGTTCCTGTGCGGGCTGATCCTCGCCCTGATCCTGGTGGTGCCGCTCGCGGCGAACCAGGTCGCGGCCCTCGTCGCCTCGCTGCCGGCGATGATCGCGAAGCTCCAGGCGATCATCGCCGAGCGGGCGGGTCCCCTGATCGAGCGGGCCGGCGGCCACGGCGCGCTCCAGGAACTGCAATCCTCCGTCGGCAACCTGATGGGCCAGGCCGTGGCCTGGATCCTCGGGTTCCTGCGCTCGCTGTGGTCGGGCAGCCAGGCGGTCGTCGGCATCATCTCGCTCCTGGTGGTGACGCCGGTGGTGGCCTTCTACCTGCTCGTCGACTGGGACCGGATGATCGCCACCCTCGACCGCTGGGTGCCGCCGCGCCACCGCGACACCGCCCGGATGCTCGCCCGGGACATCGACGGGGCGATCACCGCCTTCATCCGCGGCCAGAGCCTGGTCTGCCTGATCCTCGGCACCTTCTATGCGGTCGGCCTCTGGCTGGTCGGGCTGAATTTCGGCGTGCTGATCGGCCTGATGGCCGGCTTCCTCACCTTCATCCCGTATGTCGGCTCGCTCACCGGCTTCCTGCTCTCCACCGGCGTCGCCCTGGTGCAGTTCTGGCCGGACTGGGTCTCGGTGGTGCTGACGGTCGGGATCTTCCTGGTCGGCCAGTTCCTGGAAGGCAACGTGCTCCAGCCCAAGCTCGTCGGCGACGCGGTGCGGCTGCACCCGGTCTGGCTGATGTTCGCGCTGCTCGCCTTCGGCTCGCTGTTCGGCTTCCTCGGGCTGCTCCTGGCGGTGCCGGTGGCGGCGGCCCTCGGCGTCGTCGCCCGCTTCGGGGTGAAACGCTATCTCGAAAGCCGCCTCTACCACGACGGCACGCCGATCCTCGGACCCGACGCGACGGTGGTGGTGGCCAAGCCGGCAGTAGCAAAGCCGGCAGTAGCAAAGCCGGCGCTCGCCAATCCGGCGGTGGCGAATTCCGTCCCGCCCGCCATATCGAAGCCCTGACCCGCAAGAGGCGCCCGACTCCCGCATGTCCGACCAGCCGCGCCAGCTCGCCCTCGACCTGCCCGTCGCCCCCCGCTTCGGCCTCGAGGACTTCCTGGTCAGCCCGAGCAACGAGGCGGCCTATGCCCGCATCGAGGCCTGGCCCGAATGGCCGGACCGGGTCCTCGTGCTCACCGGCCCGCCGGGCAGCGGCAAGAGCCACCTGGCGGCGATCTTCGCCGAGCGCTCCGGCGCGCTCACCCTGCCGGTCGCCGCGGTGACGGCGGAGGCGGTGCCGGACCTCGCGCAGGCCGACGCCCTGGTGATCGAGGATGCCGACCGGCCGGAGGGCCGCGACGAGAGGGCCCTGTTCCACCTCCTCAATCTCGTCCGCGAGCGGGGCCTGAGCGTGGTGGTGACGGGCTCCGGCCCGGTCGAGGCCTGGGGCGTCGCGACGCCCGACCTGCGCTCGCGCCTGCGCCTCGCCCCCGGCGTGAGCCTCGGGCCCCCGGACGAGGCGCTGCTCAAGGTCGTGCTGGTGAAGCTCTTCCTCGACCGCCAGCTCGTCGTCGATACCAGCGTGGTCGACGCGCTCACCTTGCGCCTCGACCGGTCGCTGGCGCGGGCCCGCGACGTGGTGGCGCTCCTCGACCGCGAGGGGTTGAGCCGGCGCCGGCGCATCACCCGGCCGCTCGCCCTGGCGACACTCGCGACCCTGGAGGGGAGCGAGGACGAGGGCGGCGAGGAGGCGGGCGAGGAACCGGACGACGAGGATTAAGGTCTTACAACAGTCCTCCATCGCTTCATGAGGCGGACCGGGCACCGCCTTTCACGCAATTGTCAAACTGTCCTGTCACCGGAATGGGCTGGAAGCCCTCACCCGGCATCGATCAAGGAGGAGCCACCGTGTCGGACACCGCAGCCGGAGCCAGTGCCATCCCGGTCCTCGACGAGACCGAGGCGACGCCTGCGACCACCGAGGGTGTCCGTCACGATGCGGTCGAAGGGCTCGCCGCCCCCGAGGCGGTGAGGGCCGCCGACGAGGCCGATGCGGCGCAGGCGGCCGCCCGCCTGGCCAAGGCCGAGGCGGTGGAGGCCGGCCGGGCCTTGCGCCACGAGCCCGGCCGCTTCGTCAACCGTGAATTGTCCTGGTTGCAGTTCAATCGCCGCGTGCTGGAGGAGGCCTCGAATACCGGCCACCCCCTGCTGGAGCAGCTGCGCTTCCTGTCGATCTCGGCCAACAACCTCGACGAGTTCTTCATGGTGCGGGTCGCCGGCCTGCACGACCAGGTCCGGGCCGGGCTGACCGCGCCCTCCGCCGACGGTCTCTCGCCGTCCGAGCAGCTCGCCCGCATCGACGCCGAGGTGTCGGGCCTCGCCCGCGACCAGCAGCGGCGCTGGCGCGAGCTGCGCGCGGCGTTGCACGAGCACGCCATCGACCTCGTCGAGGCGATGGACCTCACCGCCGAGGAGGCGGCCTGGCTCGAGGATTACTTCCTCCAGCACATCTTCCCGGTGCTGACGCCGCTCGCCATCGATCCGGCGCATCCGTTCCCGTTCATCCCGAATCTCGGCTCGACGATCGCGCTGACCCTGGTGCGGCCGCGGGACGGCAGGGTGCTGCGCGCGCTGATCCGCCTGCCCTCGATCATCGACCGCTTCGTGCGCCTGCCCGATCCGACCGGCAGCGGCAGCGCGCGGTTTGTCGCCGTCGAGCAGGTGATCGTGCTGTTCACCAGCCGCCTGTTCCCGGGCTACCTCGTCAAGGGCCAGGGCGGCTTCCGGGTGGTGCGCGATTCCGACCTCGAGATCGAGGAGGAGGCCGAGGACCTGGTGCGCCACTTCGAGACGGCGCTCAAGCAGCGCCGCCGCGGCGTGGTGATCCGGCTCGAGGTCGACGCCAACATGCCGGAGGACCTGCGCAACTTCGTCGCCGACGAACTGGAGATCTCGGTCGATGCGGTCTTCCTCGTCGAGGGCATGCTGGCCCTCAACGAGCTGTCGCAGATCGTCGGGATCGACCGGCCGGACCTGAAGTTCAAGCCCTACAACCCGCGCTTCCCCGAGCGCATCCGCGAGAGCGGCGGCGATTGCTTCGCGGCGATCCGCCAGAAGGACTTCATCGTCCACCATCCCTACGAGTCGTTCGACGCGGTGGTGCAGTTCCTGTCGCAGGCCGCCCGCGACCCGAACGTCGTGGCGATCAAGCAGACGCTCTATCGCACCTCGTCGAACTCGCCGATCGTCGCGGCCCTGGCGGAGGCGGCGGAGGCCGGCAAGTCGGTGACGGCCCTCGTCGAGCTGAAGGCGCGCTTCGACGAGGAGGCGAATATCCGCTGGGCCCGCAATCTCGAGAAGGCCGGCGCCCAGGTGGTGTTCGGCTTCATCGAGCTGAAGACCCACGCCAAGCTCTCGATGGTGGTGCGCCGCGAGGGCGACCGCCTGGTGAGCTACTGCCATGTCGGCACCGGCAACTACCACCCGATCACCGCCCGGATCTATACCGACCTGTCGTTCTTCACCGCCGACCCGTTGATCGGCCGCGACGTCTCGCGGATCTTCAACTTCATCACCGGCTACGCCGAGCCGGCGGAACTGGAGCGGATGGCGGTCTCGCCGCTGACCATGAAGGCGCGGCTCCTCGAGCACATCGCCGAGGAGATCGCCCACGCGAAAGCCGGGCGCCCGGCGGCGATCTGGATCAAGTGCAACTCGCTCGTCGATACCCAGATCATCGACGCGCTCTACGACGCCAGCGAGGCCGGCGTGCCGGTGGATTGCGTGGTGCGCGGCATCTGCTGCCTGCGGCCCGGGGTGCCGGGCCTGTCTGAGAACATCCGGGTCAAGTCGATCGTCGGGCGCTTCCTGGAGCACGGCCGGGTCTACGCCTTCGGCAACGGTGCCGGGCTGCCGCACCCCAAGGCCCGGGTCTACATCTCGTCGGCGGACCTGATGAGCCGCAACCTCGATCGCCGTGTGGAGGCAATGCTGCCCATCCTCAACCCGACGGTGCACCAGCAGGTGCTCGACCAGATCATGATGGCGAATCTCCTCGACAACCAGCAGAGCTGGCGTGTACTGGCGTCGGGCGCGAGCGAGCGGATCGAGCCCGCCGAGGGCGAGGAACCCTTCAACGCGCACAAGTATTTCATGACCAACCCGAGCCTGTCGGGCCGCGGGAAGGCATCGAAGAAATCGAGTCCGCGCGCGCTCAGCCGGCGCGCCCAGCGCGCCTGACGCGGCGGTCCGGGCCGGTCCCGGGGGCCGCCGTCGGGCAGCGCCCCCCGCCATGAGGACCTGGATGGGCCTGGATCAGACCGCCCTGAACGAAGCCGCGCTCGCCCGGATCGAGCCCGGCGCCCCCATCGCCATCATCGACATCGGCTCGAACTCCGTCCGGCTGGTCGCCTATTCGGGCATCAGCCGGGCGCCGACGCCGCTCTACAACGAGAAGGTCCTGTGCGGCCTCGGCCGCAACGTGCTGACCACCGGCCGCCTGAACGAGGAGGCGGTGCGCCGGGCGCTCCAGGCGCTGGCCCGGTTCCGGGTGCTGTGCGAGACGATGCATGTCGGCCGGGTCTTCGTGCTCGCCACCGCCGCCGCCCGCGACGCCGAGAACGGCCCAGCCTTCCTCGAAGCCGCCGAGGCCGCCTGCGGCCACCCGATCGAGCTGCTCTCCGGCCGGCGCGAGGCGGAGCTGTCGGCCTACGGCGTGATCTCGGGATTCCACGCTCCCGACGGGGTGGTGGGGGATCTCGGCGGCGGCAGCCTCGAACTCGTCGACGTGCGCGGCTCGGCGATCGGCAGCGGCGTGACCATGCCGCTCGGCGGGCTCGCACTCCAGGATCTCAGCGGCGGCTCGCTCAAGAAGGCGCGCAAGCTCGCGGCGGAGGCCCTCAAGAAGGCCGGCCCGCAGCTCGATACGCTGAAGGGCCGCACCTTCTACGCCGTCGGCGGCACCTGGCGGGCCCTCGCCCGCCTGCACCAGGCGGCGCGGGACTACCGCCTGCACGTCATGCACGGCTACACGATCGAGCCGAACGACGAGCTGTCCTTCCTCCAGGTCGTCGAGCAATCCGATGCCGCGACGCTCGCCGCCGTCGAGAGCGTGTCCGAGGCGCGCCGCCCGCTCCTGGCCTACGGGGCGGTGGTGCTCGAAGAGGTCATCCGCTCCGGCCGGCCGCGCGAGATCGCGATCTCGGCCACCGGCGTGCGCGAGGGCCTGCTGTTCGAGAAGCTCGACGACGCGGCCCGCGCCCGCGACCCGCTGCTGCTGGCAGCGAGCGAGCTCAACCGCCTGCGCTGCCGCAGCCCCGGCCACGGCCCCGAATTGCAGGCCTGGACCGACGCGCTGATGGCGAGCCTGTCGACGCCCGAGACCGCCGACGAGCGGCGCCTGCGCCATGCCGCCTGCCTGCTGGCCGATATCGGCTGGCGCACCCATCCGGATTACCGCGGCGAGCAGAGCCTCAACGTCATCGCCCACGGCTCCTTCGTCGGCATCGACCATCCGGGCCGGGCCTACCTCGCCGTCGCGGTGTTCTTCCGCCACGAGGGCGTCGCCCCCGAGAAGGCGAGCCCGCTGCTCCGCCAGCTCGCCGGCCCGCGGCTGTTCGAGCAGGCGCGGCTCCTCGGCGCGGTCCTGCGCGTCGCCTTCCCGGTTTCGGTGGCGATGGAGGGCATCCTGCCCCGCACGCCGCTGGCGATGCGCGACGGCGCCATCACCCTCACCCTGCCGCAGGACCTGAAGGATCTGGCGAGCGACCGCCTGTCGAACCGGCTGCGCGGGCTCGGGCGGCTGCTCGGGGTCGAGGCGCGGATCGAGATCGAGGGGTGAGACGCTCTCCGGAGGATTCCTTCCGGACAGCGTATCGCCGGACCCGCGGCGCTCGGGCGAAGCCGCCGTCGGCAACGCGAAGCGATCGACCGGACCGCGTATGAGGGGGCCGAGCGCGCCACTTTCCCGCGCGATGCGGATAGGCGCGGCGCATCCGGGATAGCCCCGTCGCCGTCCCGGTCCGACACTTTCCCGACCGAAGCGCCGGCATCGCACGGCGCCTCCGCGTTCGGGAGGGTAGGACCATGGTCGCGCCACGCACCGTCTGCGTCATCGGCTCGGGCATCAGCGGGCTCGCCGCCGCCAAGGCATTCCGCGAACGCGGGCACCCCGTCACCGTGATGGAGCGCGGGCCGGATCTCGGCGGCGTGTGGGAGCCGTCCCGCTCCTATCCCGACGTGCGGACCCAGACCCCGAAGGACATCTACGCCTTCAGCGAGATGCCGATGCCGGCCGGGTATCCGGAATGGCCGGCGGGCGCCCAGGTCCACGCCTATCTGCGCGCCTATGCGGAGCGGTTCGGCCTCGTCCCGGCGATCCGCTTCGGCTGCACGGTCACGTCCCTGAAGAAGCGCTCCGGACCGGGCTGGGACGTGACGGCGACCGGGACGGACGGCGTGCCGACCACGCAGGCCTTCGACTTCGTCGCGATCTGCACCGGCCAGTTCAGCCAGAAGAACTTTCCCGTCCATCCCGGCGCCGAGGGGTTCCGCGCGGGCGGCGGCACGATCCTGCATTCGAGCGAGCACACCGACGCCGAAACGGTCCGCGGCCGGCGGGTCGTGGTGCTCGGCTACTCGAAATCGGCGACGGACGTCGCGGTCAGCGCGGTCAAGCACGGGGCTGCCGCGGTCACGATCGTGTACCGGGATCCGGCCTGGAAGATCCCGTACTTCCTCGGCGGGCTCGTCAACTTCAAGCGGATCCTCTATTGCCGCGCCGCCGAGGCGATGTTCCTGCCCTTTGATGCCGGCCCTCTCCGCCGGCTGGCGCAACGGCTCGCCGCGCCGCTGGTCTGGGCGAACTGGCGCGCCCTGGAAGCCCTGTTGACGGTGCAGTTCGGGCTGAAGCGCAAGGGCCTGCGCCCGGCGACGCGCATCGAGGACGACATCCACTGCAATCTCTCGATCGAGACGCCGGGCTTCTACGCGATGGTCGGGCAGGGGCGGATCGCCGCGCATCGGGGCACGATCGCGTCCTATGACGGGAACGATGTCGTGCTCACCGGCGGCGAGCGGGTGCCGGCCGACCTCGTGGTGATGGCGACCGGATGGCGCCAGGACATTCCGATCCTGGAGGGCGCCGACCGCGCCCGGCTGATCGACGCGGACGGGCAGTACCGGCTCTACCGCATGATGGTGAACCCGGACCTGCCCGATCTCGGCTTCGTCGGCTTCAATTCGAGCTTCGCCACCAATCTCTCGGCCGAGCTCGGCGCGGCCTGGCTCGTGCGCTACATGGACGGCCGGCTCGCCCGCCAGCCGACCCGGGCGCGGATGGAGGCGGAGATCGCCCGCTCGCTGACCTGGAGGCGCACCGAGCGTCCCGCTGCCGCGCATTACGGCGGCCTGTGCATCGCCCCCTACCACAACCGGCATTTCGGCGACCTGCTCGGCGATATCGGCGTGCCGACCCGCGAGGCCAACCCGCTCACCGCGCTCTTCGCCCCGCTGCGGCCGGCGGTCTATGCCCGGCTCCTCGCCCGCGCGCCGGCCTACCGGGCCGAGCCGGCAGGCAGCCCGGCCGCCGGGACGGTGCGGGCCGCCTGACGGCGAGGGGATCGCGCAGGGTTCAGGAGCGCGCGGCTCCCGCCTGCCTCGAAGGGGCCGATGGCCGGTCGTCGGTCTCCGCCCTTTCCCGGACGATTGCGGCGTCGGCGCAAGGAGATGCGGGAAGGGGGAAGCTGCGGAACCGAATGGCGAAGCGACGCCGGGCTCCGGTGGAAGCTCTCGCGGGTCTTGCTTGGAAGGAGCTGGTCCGTCGTTGCCCGGAGGGTCAAGGGCGCCGCCGGCGCAGCGTCTGGGACGGCGTCTCGCCGAAGCGGTCGCGGTAGGAGGCTGCCGCCCGGCCGAGATGGTTGAGACCGACCGAGAAGGCGAGGTCGCCCACCTTCGCCTCGGGGCCTGCGCCGAGGATCAGCTCGCGCCACCGATCGAGGCGCTGGGCCAGGATGAAGCCCGAGATCGTGCCGCCGCGGAAGTGCCGGAAGCCCTCCTGGAGCGAGCGGACGCTGCTGCCGGCCCGGGCGGCGAGGCAGGGCAGGGTCAGCGCCGCGTCGAGATGGGCGCGGATGTAGTCCTCCGCCCGGCGCACATGGGCGGGCGCCACCGAGACCCGCGGCGCCGGCGCCTCCCGGGCCTCGCCCCGTTCCAGCATGTGCCCGACGAGGAGCGCGACCAGGGCGGAGGACAATTCGTGCTCGTGGGGGCCGGACGCGGCGTCCGGCCGCTCGCGGGCCTCGGCGAGGTGCAGCAACAGCCGGGCCTGGGCGGCGATCGCCGCGCCGCGCGGCCGCTCCAGGTCGATGGCGGGATCGAAGGCGAGGGCGCGCGGGACCCGGTCGAGGATCCGGGCGAGGTGCTCCTCCAGAAGGTCGCGCGGTACCCGCAGGATCAGCTTCTCGCAGCCGGCCTCCCAGACCATCCGGGTCGGCAGGGCCGGGGAGAGCAGGGTCGCCCGCCCGGCACCGGCGCGCGTGCGGCGGCCGCCATTCTCGACCAGGGCATGTCCGGCGAGCGGGATCTGCAGCAGGGCGAAGCGCTCGAGGCAGCCGGGATCGATCTCGACCCGGGCGCCGTAGGCGACGTAGTTCAGCGTCAGGTCGCCGAAGGCGACGGCGTGGTGGCGGGCGTCGAACAGCGACGCGGCGCCGGGGCCGACCGGCACCAGCCGGTGCGGGCAGAAGATCCGCCCGACCCCCTCGCGCGCCTCGTCGGCGTCCCGGGTCGCGACCCGGGCAAAACGGGAGAGCGGGCGTGCATGGGAGAGGGCGTCGTCCACGGGCCCATCCGGTCGTCCAGGCCGATGGCCGATCCTGCCCGCGACTCGGAAGCCGGCACAAGAGTCGTCGGCGGGCAGGAGGCAGATTTTCTCGCGCGATCCGGATAGCGGCCGGGCGGGCGGGATAGCCGATCCACCCCCGATCACGGATGATCCCGGAGGGATCGCGGCCCGACGTCCGATCGGGTCGCGGCCCTGAGGCTCAGCGGGGAGCGATAGTCATGAGCGCAGCGAAGATCCTGCCGGCCGGCATCACCCGGGCCGGGGAGGGCGTCGACGGCACGGTCTGGAACGTCCTCGGCCATACCTACTGGCACAAGTCCGATTGCGAGAGCAGCTTCGCCTTCGAGACCCTCGATGCGCCGGGGACTTTCGTGCCGCCCCACATCCACCCGACGCAGGACGAGTTCATCTACGTGCTGGAGGGCACGTTCGACCTCTACCTCGACGGCACGTGGCTCCAGGCCGGGCCCGGCGACCTCGTCCGCATGCCGAAGGGCAAGCCGCACGCCTATTACAACCGCACCGACCGGCCCAACCGGGCGATCTTCTGGGTCAGCCCGGGCCGCAGGCTGAAGGAGCTGTTCGACCAGCTGCACGATCTCACCGATCCGGAGGAGGTCGTGCGCCGCTCGGCGGCCTGCGAGGTCGAGTTCCTGCCGCCCGGCGCCGTCTCGGGCGCCTGAACCCATCATACGAAATCCGACTGATTGCTTCGCAATGCGGATGTCGGCTTCGCTCGGGCGCCACTCGGGCTGGTGATGCCATGTCCGAACATCACCTTCCGGACATGGTGTCAGCCGATCCGCTCCAGGATCGGCGCGCGCAAGGCCGGCGCCTCCGGCCCGATCCGGTAGGCCGCGACGATCGCCGCCTCCGCCCGGGCGGCCTCCGCCTCGCTGCGGGCATGCACCACCGCGAGCGGCCGGTCCGGCCCGACCTCGTCTCCCAGCCCGGCCAGTTCCGTGAGCCCGACGGCGTGGTCGATCCCGTCCTGCGGGCGGGTGCGGCCGCCCCCGAGGCCGATCACCGCGACGCCGACGTCCCGCGTCGCGATCGCGCCCACCCGGCCCGACCGGGGCGCGGGGATCGGGCGCATCACGGCCGCGCGGGGCAGGTGGCGCGCGGGCTGCTCGATCAGGTCCGCCGGCCCGCCGAGCGCCGTCACCATGCGGGAGAAGACCTCCGCGGCGCGGCCGGAGGCCAGGGCCTCCTCCAGGCGGGCCGAGGCCTCGGCGGCGTCGGGGCTCAGGCCTCCCAGCACCAGCATCTCGGCACCGAGCGCCAGGGTGACGGCGTGGAAGCGCGGCTCGCGCCGGCGGCCGGCAAGGTAGTCGAGGGCGTAGGCCACCTCGACGGCGTTCCCGGCGGCGGAGGCCAGCGGCTGGTCCATGTCGGTGAGGAGCGCCCGGGTCGGCAGGCCGGCGCCGTTCGCCACCGTGACCAGGCTCTCGGCGAGGCCCCGCGCCTCCTCGGTGCGGGCCATGAAGGCGCCCGAGCCCGCCTTCACGTCCATGACGAGGCCCTGCAGCCCGGCGGCGAGCTTCTTCGACAGGATCGAGGCGGTGATCAGGTCGAGGGATTCGACCGTCCCGGTGACGTCCCGGATGGCGTAGAGCCGCCGGTCGGCGGGGGCGAGGTCGGGGGTCTGGCCGATCACCGCGCAGCCCACCTCGCGGGTGACGCGCCGGAACAGCGCGTTGTCCGGCGCCGTGGTGTAGCCCGGGATGCTGTCGAGCTTGTCGAGGGTGCCGCCGGTATGGCCGAGCCCGCGGCCGGAGATCATCGGCACGTAGCCGCCGCAGGCCGCCACCATGGGGGCGAGGGGCAGGCTCACCGTGTCGCCGACGCCGCCGGTCGAGTGCTTGTCGAGGACTGGGCCGGGCAGGTCCCAGGTCAGCACCGTGCCCGAGCGGGTCATCGCCCGGGTCAGCGCGACGCGCTCCGGCAGCGACAGGCCGCGGAAGAACACCGCCATCGCGAAGGCCGCCGCCTGGCCCTCGGTGACCCTTCCGTCGGTCAGCCCGGCGATGAAGGCCTCGATCGCCTCGGGGGCCAGCGCGTGGCCGTCGCGCTTGAGGCGGATCAGTTCCTGCGGCAGCAGCGTCATGAGGTCGTCCTGGGGAAAGGCATCAGGGGTCGCGGGTGAGGAAGGCCGCGACGAGGCGCCCGACATCGTCCGCCGCCTGCGCCGCCACCCGCTTGGTTTCGGCGTGGTTCGGGGCGCCGAGGTTGGCGCCGGGGCCCGCTTCGTACCCGGCGGCGTAGTTGGTCACGAGCGACAGGCCCGCGACCCTGAGGCCGAAGAACCGCGCCAGGATCACCTCCGGCACCGTCGACATGCCGACGAGGTCGGCACCCAGGGTCTTCGCCATGCGGATCTCCGCGGGCGTCTCGAAGCTGGGACCCGAGAACCAGGCGTAGACGCCCGCGTGCAGCGCCACGCCGCATTCCGCCGCCGCCTCCGTCAGTGCCGCCCGCAGGGCCGGATCGTAGGCCGCGACCATCGGCACGAAGCGGGCGTCGGACGGCTCGCCGTAGAGCGGGTTGAGCCCCGACAGGTTGATGTGGTCGGTGATGAGCGCGAGGCTGCCCGGCCCGGCGGCGGGCAGGAGCGAGCCCGCCGCGTTGGTGAGGAGGAGCGGCGGGGCGCCGAGCGCCGCCACCACGCCGACCGGCACCCGCATCGCCGCGGCGTCGCCGTGCTCGTAGGGATGGGCGCGGCCCTGGAACAGCAGGACCCGGCGCCCGCTCAGAACCCCCGCCACCAGCCGCCCGGCATGGCCGGAGACGCCGGAGGCCGGAAAGTGCGGGATCTCGCCGTAGGGCAGGGCGATCCTGTCCGTCAGCCGCTCGGCCAGGGGGCCGAGCCCGGTGCCGGTGACGAGGGCGAGCGCGAAACCGCCATCGAAACCCCGCGCCCGCAGGAAGGCGGCGGCGTCCCCGATGCGGGGATCCTCCGGTGCCCCGCTCACGCGAGGTTGTCCGGCCCGAACGAGGCGGGCAGCAGCTCGTCGAGGGTGAAGGTCTTCCTCACGCCGTCCGGCCCGGCGACGTGGATCGGCGTGTCGGGGCCGGCGAATTCGCGGATGCGCTGGCGGCAGGCGCCGCAGGGCGTCACCAGCGCCTCGCCGTCGCCGAGCACCAGGATCTCCGCGATGCGCCGGCCTCCCGTCGCGATCATCGCGGCGATCGCCCCGGCTTCGGCGCAGGTGCCGACCGGATAGGCGGCGTTCTCGACGTTGCAGCCGGCATGCACCGCCCCGGCCTCGTCGCGGATCGCCGAGCCGACGCGGAAGAGCGAATAGGGCGCGTGCGCCCGCCCTTGGGCCGCCCGGGCGGCAGAGAACAGGGTGTCGATCGGGTCCATTCTCGGCCCTTTGCGTCGCTCTCGCGCGCGCTGCGGAGGGGCTGCGATCATGACCGTGCCCGCGCCCGCCGTCGAGCCCGTCGACAAGCCGGCGCGGGCGCCCTAAACCCGCGAGGATCCGGTCGAGAGGAATGAAGCGATGCTGGGACGGTTCGAGCGCGGCGGGTCCGGCGAGGCCGTCGTCGAGTACGGCGACAGCAACCTGCGGGTGGTGCGGCCCGGCCGGTTCGTGCGCTGCGCCGTGACCGGGGTGGAGATCCCCCTCGACGCCCTGCGCTACTGGAGCGTCGAGCGCCAGGAGGCCTATGCCGATCCCGACGCCGTGATGGTGCGCCTGCGGGCGCCGAAGACCGCCTGAGCGGTCCCTTCGCCGAAACGGGCCGCTCCGACGGTCCTGACACCCTCGATGTCATCCAGGGTTCTCGACGTCGTCGAGGCGCGGGATGACACTCAGGTGTGCGTTTCACCGGTCGAATCAGGCAGGCTTTCGAAGACCCCGCAGCAAATCCGCCAGAACCTCCGCCTCGTCGAGCGCCAGCATCACCGGCAGTGTCGCGACCGGCATGTCCGCCGGGAGGCGCACCCGGTCCTTCTCGGTCGTCACCAGGAGGAGGTCCCGGCCCGCCGCCTCGGCCGTGAGGGCCTGCACCTCCGCCGCCGTGAAGGCGTGGTGGTCGGGGAAGGGGCGGGCCTCGCGCAGGTCGGCCCCGAGATCGCGCAGGGTCGCGAAGAATTTTTCCGGCCGGCCGATTCCCGCGAAGGCCAGGACCGGACGACCGCGCAGGGCCGCGGCCGCGTGCCGGTCCGGCACGAGACGGCCATGCAGGGCCGGCAGTCCGCGTCGTCGAGCCTCCGCCAGGATCCGCTCCCCGGATGCGCCCTCGCCGATCGCCAGGGCGGCGTGGATGCGCGGCCATTGCACCGAGGCCTGCGCCCGCAACGGGCCCGCCGGGAAGACCAGCCCGTTGCCGAGGCCGACCGCGCCGTCGAACACCGCCAGCGCCAGATCCTTGGCGAGGCTCGGGTTCTGCAGCCCGTCATCCATCACCACCACGTCGGCGCCGGCCGCGCGGCAGGCCGCGGCCCCCGCAACCCGGTCGCGGGCGACGATGACCGGGGCGGCGCGGGCGAGCAGCAGCGGCTCGTCGCCGACCTCCGCCGCGCCGTGCCGGGCCGGATCGACCCGCACCGGGCCGGCGAGGCGCCCGCCATAGCCCCGGCTGAGGAAGGCCGGGCGCCGGCCGAGTTCGCGGAGCAGGGCCGCCACCGCCAGCGCGGTCGGGGTCTTGCCTGCGCCGCCGAGGGTGAAGTTGCCGATGCAGACCACCGGGCAGGCCGCCGCCGCGCCGCCTTTCGCCATCCGGCGGGCGGCGAGCGCGCCGTAGGCCGCACCGAGCGGCGCGAGCAGCCGGGCGGCGGGCGTCGGCGCCTCGCGCCACCAGAAGCCCGGCGGTGCCCTCACGGGGCGAACCGCCCGGCGATCTTGAGCTGGCAGATGAAGGGTTCGAGGGCCGCCATCGCCCGATCCGTGGCGCCTCCGGCCGACTCGATCGCCGCCGCGCCGGACCGGGCCATCGCCCGGCGGCCGGCGGCGTCGCCCAGGAGCGCGTCGAGCGTCGCCGTCAGCTCCTGCCCATCCCGCACCGGCCGGGCGCCGCCGGCGCGCTGGAGGGTGGCGTAGACCTGGGCGAAGTTGCGCACGTGCGGGCCGTACAGGATCGCGGCGCCGAGCCGCGCCGGCTCGATCGGGTTCTGGCCGCCGTGGCGGGCGAGGGAGCCGCCGACGAAGACGAGCGGGCACAGCCGGTAGAACAGGCCGAGCTCGCCCACCGTGTCGGCGACGTAGAGGTCGACCTTGTCGTGCGGCTGCCCGCCCGCCGCCCGCCGCCCGACCCTGAGGCCCGCCGCCATCGCCTCGGCGGCCACGCCCGGCCCGCGATCGGGATGGCGCGGCACGACGATGGTGAGCAGGCCCGGATGCCGGCGCGCCAGCGCCTTGTGGGCGGAGGCGGCCGCCGCCTCCTCGCCGGGATGGGTCGAGGCGGCGAGCCAGACCGGGCGCTCGCCGATCACGTCGGCGAGCCGGCGCAGCTGCTCGGGATCGGCCGGCGGGGGGCCGGCATCGAATTTCAGGTTGCCGCCGGCCACGACCCGCGGCGCGCCGAGGCGGGCGAAGCGCTCGGCCTCCTCCTGGCTCTGGGCGAGGCAGAGCGCGATGCGCGACAGGATCGCCCGGGCCACCGCCGGGGTGCGCCCCCAGCCGCGGGCCGAGCGCTCGGACATCCGGCCGTTCACCAGGATCAGCGGTACCTCGCGCGCGTCCAGCGCCAGGATGGTGTTGGGCCACAATTCCGATTCGGCGACCAGCGCCAGGTCGGGCCGCCAATGGTCGAGGAAGCGGGCGAGGTAGCGCGGCGCGTCGAGGGGGGCGAACTGGTGCAGGGCGCCGCCGGGCAGGCGGCGCGCCAGCAGCTCCGCCGAGGTGCGGGTGCCCGAGGTGACCAGCACCGTGAAGCCGCGCCGGGTCAGGCGCTCGACGAGGCCGAGCAGCGACAGGGCCTCGCCGATGCTGGCGCCGTGGGCCCAGACCAGGGGCCCGGCGGGCCGCGGCTTGCCCGGCCGTCCGGTGCGCTCGGGCAGGCGGACCGGATCCTCCTTGCCGCGCCGCCGCCGCCAGGCCAGCAGGCCGGCGAGCGCCGGCTCGCCGGCGATCAGCCCGTAATGGTAGGCGCGCAGCAGCGCCGGGACGCCCTCGCGGGTCATCGCGCGGCCTTCGCCCCGTGGGCGGGTTTCTCCTTGCGGGTATGCACCGGATCGACCCGGCCGACCTGCGCGAAGGCGCGGGCATGGACCGCGTTGAGGCCGGTCTCGATGCGCAGGCGCGCCGCCTCGATCCCCGCCGCATCGAGGTCGCGCGGGACCGCGATCGGCTCGCCGAAGGCCATCACGCCGCGGCCGAAGGGCAGGCCGAGGCTCGCCCGGTCCCAGCTGTCGAACTGCAGGTGGCGGCTCGTTACCACGGCGGTCGGCACGACGGGGCGGCCGGACAGCCGCGCCAGCATCACGATGCCCTCGCCGCAACGCCGCGACACCTTCGGCACGTCGGCGCTGAACGCCACCGTCTCGCCGTCCTCCAGCGCCTTGAGGCAGCCGCGCAGGGCCGACACCCCGCCCTTCGCCCACATCTCGCTCGGCCGCCGGGCGCCGGAGCCGCGGATCACCCGCACGCCCATGCGCTCGAGCACCGCGGTGTTCACCCCGCCGTCGACCGAGCGCGACACCATGGTGGCGGCCCGGTCCTGCGGCCGGCGCACGAACGGCACCATCAGGTGCTGGCCGTGCCACATGGCGATGATGAACGGCCGCAGCGGCGACAGCCAGTCATAGGCCTCGGGCGGATCGAGGCTGAAGCGGTTGGTGCGCCGCACCAGCTTCAGGTAGCCCGCGCCGAGGGCGCCGAGACTCTCCTGGGCGGCCCGGCTGCGGGCGATGCGGGTGACGACGCTCATGCGGGCACTTCGTGCGGGCCTTTCGTGGACGGGACACGCGGGAAGAGGGACGCGGCGGTTTCGCCCCAGACGAGGCGCGCGGCCCCCCGCGAATCCGGGCGCCGTCATGCTCCGTTCGAGCCCGCGAGGCAACCGCCGGCAGGGGGCGAGGACCGGCGGCGATGTGTGGTGCCGCACGCGCCCCGGGGAGCGGCGGGATCCCCGCGCGGCAGGGGAGCGACAGAGGCCAGCCGCCAGCCGATGCCTGCGCCGGGTCCATCCCCGTGTGGGCAGGGGAGCCGGACCATTGTAGCCCCGGGCGAAGGCCGATCAGAGTCTATCCCCGCATGTGCGGGGAAGCCTTCACCGCCTCGCGGAGGGTGTCGACGTCGTGCGGTCGATCCCCGCGCATGCGCGGGGGAGCCCGCTACCGCCTGAAGAAGCCCGCCGTGCGCTCGGGTCGATCCCCGCATGCGCGGGGGAGCCAGATCCTTCCCAGTCCAGGCGTGGAAGTGGGCGGGTCGATCCCCGCATGCGCGGGGGAGCCTCGACGTAGGTCGAGGTCGGTGAGCCGACGGTGGGTCGATCCCCGCATGCGCGGGGGAGCCGAGGGCGAGTGCGACGGCGACCCGATCGAAGGGGGGCGATCCCCGCATGCGCGGGGGAGCCGAGAGGGAATCGGCGAGCGATGAGCGGAAAGACGGTCGATCCCCGCATGCGCGGGGGAGCCACCAGCGCCGCGATGTCGCCGAGGGTGCTCAGGGGTCGATCCCCGCATGCGCGGGGGAGCCCACCAATGCCAACAGCGGCGTGAACATCGGCGGGGTCGATCCCCGCATGCGCGGGGGAGCCCTCCCCCTCCGTCCATCCCGCTAACCACGAGGCGGTCGATCCCCGCATGCGCGGGGGAGCCGAGCCATGCGAACCCGGCCGCGCCTACCCGCCGGGTCGATCCCCGCATGCGCGGGGGAGCCCAGGATTGCCAGCAGGCTGGCCGCCATCGTCGGGGTCGATCCCCGCATGCGCGGGGGAGCGTCTGCACCCACGGACGCGAGAAGTCCTGCTCAAGGTCGATCCCCGCATGCGCGGGGGAGCCAAGGCGATGGCGGCCCGCCGTGTGGCGGAGCAGGGTCGATCCCCGCATGCGCGGGGGAGCCAAGGCGATGGCGGCCCGCCGTGTGGCGGAGCAGGGTCGATCCCCGCATGCGCGGGGGAGCCGCCAGTACACCCAACCGTCCGGCGTCAACATCGGGTCGATCCCCGCATGCGCGGGGGAGCCTAAAGGACAGACGAGAACGGATTGTTGTTCTGGGGTCGATCCCCGCATGCGCGGGGGAGCCCGCATCGATCGCGAGCGCGGCTTCTGGTACTCGGGTCGATCCCCGCATGCGCGGGGGAGCCGCCTCGAATACGATCCGGGGACCATGGGCCAAAGGTCGATCCCCGCATGCGCGGGGGAGCCTCATTGGCCACCGTCGGCCCCCGCCACGGCCACGGTCGATCCCCGCATGCGCGGGGGAGCCCATCGGGGTGAACTCGAACGGGAGATTGGAGAAGGGTCGATCCTCGCATGCGCGGGGGAGCCACCCCGTAGACCTGGGCCATGGTGTAGAAGGCGGGTCGATCCCCGCATGCGCGGGGGAGCCACCAGCTTCTCGCGATCGGCCGGGGCCGCTGCGGGTCGATCCCCGCATGCGCGGGGGAGCCTTCGCCGTTGGCATCTATCTCGGCTATCTCGACGGTCGATCCCCGCATGCGCGGGGGAGCCGTCGGCCGTCAGCTTGTCGTTGTCGCGAACGAGGGGTCGATCCCCGCATGCGCGGGGGAGCCCCTGGCTCTCGGCACGTCATCTTCCGCTTCCGGGGTCGATCCCCGCATGCGCGGGGGAGCCGCGCCGGCCGTCCTGACGATCCGCCGCTGTCAAGGTCGATCCCCGCATGCGCGGGGGAGCCGGACCCGCCCGACGCCTCGGCGCGAGGGGAGGCGGTCGATCCCCGCATGCGCGGGGGAGCCACCAATCGGCCACGCTCGCTAGCCTGCTGCGCGGGTCGATCCCCGCATGCGCGGGGGAGCCTTCGTGGTCTTGGACGAGAGGTCCATGACCGAGGGTCGATCCCCGCATGCGCGGGGGAGCCGAGATCGAGCGGATGACGCAGCGGCTGCAAGGGGGTCGATCCCCGCATGCGCGGGGGAGCCAACATCGCGCTGGGCCACGCACGCAACGCCCAGGGTCGATCCCCGCATGCGCGGGGGAGCCCCATCGGGCCGGATCGGGCCGCTCCGGAGGGAAGGTCGATCCCCGCATGCGCGGGGGAGCCTCTACCAGCTAAGTAGCTGGTACCGTTCACGATGTCAAAGAACGACGTCAACGCAGGGCTGAAAACCCGACACCTCTCCACGCCAGAATGCCGGACCGGAGCGCCGTCGTCGAGGGGGCGCACCCGGCCGGGCGGCAGCCGGCCGGCCCCAACCGAGAACGAGCCCTTGTTTGGAATAACTCAAATATATAGATTGGATCCATTCCAAACAGGAGCGTGCCCGTGAAGGCCCTGACCGATCTCACCGAGCGCGAGGTTCTCGCGCTGGCCATCGCCAGCGAGGAGGAGGACTCCCGCATCTATCGCAGCTTCGCCGACAGCCTGCGGGCCGAGCTGCCGGGCTCGGCCGGGCTGTTCGAGGCGATGGCCGACGAGGAGCGGGGGCACCGCGACGACCTCTACGCCGCCTATCGCGCGCGCTTCGGCGAGCACCTGCCGCCGGTGCGGCGGGAGGACGTGAGGGGGTTCTCGCGGCGCCGGGCCGTCTGGTGGCAGGGGCTCGATGCCGGGCGGATGCGGCGGGAGGCGCAGGCCATGGAAGCGCAGGCCGCCGGCTTCTACGAGCGGGCGGCGGAGCTCACCCGCGATCTCGGGGTGCGCCAGCTCTTCGTGCGGCTCGCCGAGATCGAGCGCGGCCACGGCCGCCGGGCCGAGGCGCTGACCGCCGAGCAGGAGAGCGGCGACGCCGCCGACGAGGAGGCCCGCGCCGCCCACCGCCTGTTCGTGCTGCGCTACGTGCAGCCGGGGCTCGCCGGGCTGATCGACGGCTCGGTCTCGACGCTGGCGCCGCTCTTCGCCGCCGCCTTCGCCACGCACAACAACTGGCAGACCTTCCTCGTCGGCCTCGCGGCCTCGATCGGTGCCGGGATCAGCATGGGCTTCACCGAGGCCCTGTCCGACGACGGCAGCATCACCGGGCGCGGCTCGCCCTGGCTGCGCGGCCTCGTCTGCGGCCTCATGACGACGGTCGGGGGGCTCGGCCACACGCTGCCCTACCTGATGCCGGATTCCTGGTCGAACGCCTTCGCGGTCGCGACTATCCTCGCCGCCCTGGTGGTGGCGGTGGAGCTGCTCGCCATCTCGGCCATCCGCACCCGCTACATGGACACGCCGTTCTGGCGCGCCGCCCTGCAGGTGGTGCTCGGAGGGGTGATGGTGCTCATCGCCGGCGTCGCGATCGGGAGCGCGTGAGCCGTGCGGCACCGTGCGCGGGGGGCGGCGGCGAAAGCCGCTCCCGCCACCTTGAAAATGGTCTAGAAACGGCGGGCGAGGGCACCGAAGAATCGCCCCCTCAAGAATCCGTCCCCGAGGAACCGCCGTGCAGACCAGCTTCACCCCCGCGCAGCTCGCCGACCCGGCCATGGCCGCCTCGGAGAAGATCCTGCGCACCTGCGTGCATTGCGGCTTCTGCACCGCCACCTGCCCGACCTATCTGCTGCTGGGCGACGAGCTCGATTCGCCGCGCGGGCGCATCTACCTGATCAAGGACATGCTGGAGGGGGGCAAGCCCGCGAGCCCCGAGGTGGTCAAGCACGTCGACCGCTGCCTGTCCTGCCTGTCCTGCATGACCACCTGCCCGTCGGGGGTGCATTACATGCACCTCGTCGACCATGCCCGCGCACATATCGAGAAGACCTATTCCCGCCCGGCGGAGGACCGGTTCCTGCGGGCGGTGCTGGCGCGGGTCCTGCCCTACCCGAACCGCTTCCGCCTGGCGCTGCTCGGCGCCACCCTCGGCCGGCCGTTCCGCGGCCTCGCCGCCAGGATGCCGAAGGTCGGCAACCGGCTCGCCGCGATGCTCGACCTGGCGCCGGGCGCGCTGCCGACCCGCTCGGCGCACGACAAGCCCGGCCGTTTCCCGCCCGCCGGCCCGCGCCGGGGCCGGGTGGCGCTCCTGCGCGGCTGCGCCCAGAGCGTGTTGCGGCCGGACTTCAACGAGGCGGCGATCCGGCTGCTCAACCGCCACGGCGTCGAGGTGGTGCAGGCCAGGGGCGAGGGCTGCTGCGGCGCGCTCACCCACCATATGGGCCACGAGGAGTCCTCGCACGCCCTGGCCCGGCGCACCATCGACGCCTGGATCGCCGAGATGGACGGCGAGGGGCTCGACGCGATCGTGGTCACGGCCTCGGGCTGCGGCACCACGATCAAGGATTACGGCTTCATGTTCCGCGACGACCCGGCCTATGCGCAGAAGGCCGCCCGGGTGGCGGGGATCGCCCGCGACGTCACCGAGTACGTGACGGGCCTCGGCCTGACCGAGCCGGTCGTCGAGACCGACCTCGTCGTCGCCTACCATTCCGCCTGCTCGATGCAGCACGGCCAGGGCCTGCGCACCGAGCCGAAGGCGCTGCTGGCGCGGGCCGGCTTCACCGTGAAGGACGTACCCGAAGGCCATATCTGCTGCGGCTCGGCCGGCACCTACAACATCCTGCAGCCGGAACTGGCCGCACACCTGCGCGCCCGCAAGGTCGCCAACATCGAGCGCGTGCGGCCCGACGTGATCGCCACCGGCAATATCGGCTGCGCCACCCAGATCGGGAAGGGCACCGCCATCCCGATCGTCCACACGGTGGAACTGCTCGACTGGGCCACCGGCGGCCCGCGCCCGGCGGCCCTCGACGGCGTGCCCGACCGGCGTCCGGCGCTGGCGGCGGCAGAGTAGGAGCGGTTCGATTCGAGACGAGGGCGCGGGTCTTCCTCTCTCCCCCCCCGCGGGGCGAGGGGGGAAGACCTGCGCCGGTGCCGAGAGGCCTGCCGCCCCTTACTCGATCCCGAGCTTCGCCTTCAGCAGCGCGTTCACTGCCGCCGGATTGGCCTTGCCGCCGGTGGCCTTCATGGTCTGGCCGACGAACCAGCCGAGCAGGGTGGGCTTCGCCTTGGCCTGCTCGACCTTGTCGGGATTCGCCGCGATGATCTGGTCGATCGCCGCCTCGATCGCGCCGGTATCGGTCACCTGGCGCAGGCCCCGGCTCTCGACGATCTGGCGCGGCTCGCCGCCCTCGCTCCAGACGATCTCGAACACGTCCTTGGCGATCTTGCCCGAGATGGTGCCGTCGCCGATGAGATCGACGATCGCACCGAGCCGGGCTGCCGAGACCGGGCTGTCCTCGATGCCCTTGCCCTCCTTGTTCAGGCGGCCGAACAGCTCGTTGATGACCCAGTTCGCCGCGATCTTGCCGTCGCGGCCCTTGGCCACCGCCTCGAAATAGTCGGCGGAGGCGCGCTCGGCCACCAGCACCGTCGCGTCGTAGGGCGAGAGGCCGTAAGCCTCGATGAAGCGGGCCTTCTTGGCGTCGGGCAGCTCCGGCAGGCCGGCGGCCAGCCCATCGACGAAGGCCTGGTCGAATTCGAGTGGCAGCAGGTCCGGGTCGGGGAAGTAGCGGTAATCGTGCGCCTCTTCCTTCGAGCGCATCGACCGCGTCTCGCCCTTGGTCGGGTCGAACAGGCGGGTCTCCTGGTCGATCGTGCCGCCATCCTCGATGATGGCGATCTGGCGCCGCGCCTCGACCTCGATCGCCTGGCCGATGAAGCGGATCGAGTTGACGTTCTTGATCTCGCAGCGGGTGCCGAAGGGGTCGCCGACCTTGCGCACCGAGACGTTCACGTCGGCGCGCAGGTTGCCCTTCTCCATGTCGCCGTCGCAGGTGCCGAGGTAGCGCAGGATGGTGCGCAGCTTCGTCACGTAGGCCTTGGCCTCCTCCGACGAGCGCAGGTCGGGCTTCGAGACGATCTCCATCAGCGCCACGCCCGACCGGTTGAGGTCGACGAAGCTCATCGTCGGGGACTGGTCGTGCAGCGACTTGCCGGCATCCTGCTCCAGGTGCAGGCGCTCGATTCCGACCCGGATGCTCTCGCCGTCGGGGAGATCCACCAGCACCTCGCCCTCGCCGACGATCGGGCTCTTGTACTGGCTGATCTGGTAGCCCTGGGGCAGGTCCGGGTAGAAGTAGTTCTTCCGGTCGAACACCGAGCGGTGGTTGATCTGCGCCTTGAGGCCCAAGCCCGTGCGCACCGCCTGCGCAACGCATTCGCGGTTGATCACCGGCAGCATGCCGGGCATCGCGGCGTCGACCAGCGAGACGTTGTCGTTCGGCTCGGCCCCGAAGGCGGTCGGCGCGCCGGAAAACAGCTTCGAGCGGCTGGTGACCTGGGCATGGATCTCCATGCCGATCACCACCTCCCAGTCGCCCAGCGCGCCCTTGATCAGCTTCTTGGGGTTCACGGGAGCGTTCATGAGGGTCTCGGTCTCTCGCACGACTTTCCCCCTCTCCCGCAGGAGAGAGGAGTGAGGATGCGCCTAGTAGGAAGGGTCGTGCGCGCCGGTCAAGCGCGTCAAGCGCGCGGCGCGAAGGTCCGCCGGGCGGTGTAGCCGACGATCGCGTAGATCAGCGCCGCGCCGGTGCGGACGGGGAAGAAGGTCGGGAGTTCCCGCCCGATCGGCGCCGGCCAGGGCACCCCGATCCCGGTCAGCACCCACGACACCAGCACCGAGGCGACGAGCGCCATCATGGCGACGAGCACGACCTTGCCGAACTGGTCCGCCTTCCAGCCGAGAAACAGCGCGAGCCCGATCAGCACCGGGTCGAACGCCGCCATGATCCAGACATCGGGCGGATAATAGGGGACGGTCGGGTGGTTCACGCCCACCACGCCTGCGGCAGGGCGATGCGGCCCGCCGCCTCCTCGATCACCTGGCCGGCGGCGAACAGCGTCTCCTCGTCGAAGGGACGGCCGATCAGCTGGAGGCCGAGCGGCAGGCCCTGCCCGTCGAGCCCCGCCGGCACCGCCAGGCCGGGAAGACCCGCCATGTTCACCGTCACGGTGAACACGTCGAGGAGGTACATCTCCACCGGGTCGGCCTTCGCCTTCTCGCCGAAGCCGAAGGCGGCGGACGGGGTGGTGGGGGTCAGGATCGCGTCGACGCCCGAGGCGTAGACCTGTTCGAAGTCGCGCTTGATCAGGGTGCGGATCTTCTGCGCCCGGACGTAATAGGCGTCGTAATAGCCGGCCGAGAGCACGTAGGTGCCGATCATGATCCGGCGCTTGACCTCGCGGCCGAAGCCGGCGGCGCGGGTGCCCTCGTACATCCCGACGATGTCCTTCGCCGGCACACGCAGGCCGTAGCGGACGCCGTCGTAGCGGGCGAGGTTCGAGGAGGCCTCGGCCGGCGCCACGATGTAATAGGCCGGGAGAGCGTATTTCGTGTGCGGGAGCGAGACCTCGACCACCTTGGCGCCGGCATCGCGCAGCCAGTCGGCACCCTGCTGCCACAGCCGCTCGATCTCGGCCGGCATCCCGTCGACCCGGTATTCCTTCGGGATGCCGATGGTCAGGCCCTTGACGCCACGGTTCACCGCCGCCTCGAAATCGGGCACGGGCAGGTTCACCGAGGTGGTGTCCTTGTCGTCGTGGCCGGACATCGAGGTCAGCAGGATCGCGGTGTCGCGCACCGTGCGGGCGATGGGCCCAGCCTGGTCGAGGGACGACGCGAAGGCGACGGTGCCCCAGCGCGAGCAGCGGCCGTAGGTCGGCTTGATCCCGACCGTGCCGGTGAAGGCCGCCGGCTGGCGGATCGAGCCGCCGGTATCCGTCGCGGTGGCGCCGAGGCACAGGCGGGCCGCGACCGCGGCGGCCGAGCCGCCCGACGAGCCGCCGGGCACCAGCCTGGTGTCGGACCTCGTCCCGCCGGCACCTTGGCGCCGCCATGGGGAGATCACCGGGCCGTAGGCGCTGGTCTCGTTCGACGAGCCCATGGCGAACTCGTCGAGGTTGAGCTTGCCGAGCATCACCGCGCCGTCGCGCCACAGGTTGTGGGTGACGGTCGATTCATAGTGCGGCTGGAAGCCTTCCAGGATCTTCGAGCCCGCCGTGGTGGTGACCCCGTGGGTGCAGAACAGGTCCTTGATGCCGAGCGGCAGGCCCTCGAGCGGCCGGGCCTCGCCGGCGGCCAGCTTCTGGTCGGCGACGTCGGCCATGGCGAGCGCCCGGTCGGGCGTCTCGAGCAGGTAGGCGTTGAGCACGCGTGCCTTCTCGATCGCCGCGATATGGGCCTGCGTCAGCTCGCGGGCGGAGAAGTCCTTCGCCCGCAGTCCGTCGCGGGCCTGCGCCAGGGTGAGGTCGGTCAGCTCTGCCGGCTTGGTGCTCACGGTCGTCTCGTCCTGTCGGGGCCGTCAGGGCCGCCATGGGTGCGCGTTCGTCGGTCGTCCAGGTCGATTACTCGACGACCTTCGGCACCACGAAATAATTGTCCTCGGTCAGCGGCGCGTTGAACACGATCTCGCGGGCGTGCCCGCCATCGGTGATCACGTCCTCGCGGCTCTTCATCGCCATCGGGGTCACCGAGGTCATCGGCTCGACGCCGGACACGTCGACCGCGTCGAGCTGCTCGACGAAGGACAGGATGGCATTCAGCTCGTCCTGGAGCGGCGCCACCTCGTCGTCGGTGACCGCGATCCGCGCCAGATGCGCGATGCGCCGGACCGTCTTGGCGTCGACCGACATGAGCACTCCGTTCGGACAGGCGGGGGACCGGGCTTCCAGCGGCCCGCGGCCGGGCCACGGCCGCCGGGGGCTATAGCACCGGCCTTCGCGCTGCCGCAACGGGCGGGGCGCTCAGGCCGCCGGCATCCGCTGGGCCAGGGCCGCGATAGCGTGGGCCCGGGTGCTCGGCACCTCGATCATCACCGCCCGCGGCTTGAAGTGCCGGCGCGCCTCCATGCCGCCGGTATAGAGCACCGCGGCGGCGGTCAGCAGCATCAGCTTGTGCTTGCGCGGCATCCGCGTGGCCGCGGCCGTGGGCACCTTCGAGGCGGGCACCTGCGGGGCGGGGGCCTGTGCGGGCGCGGTCCGCAGCATCCGTCGGCCGATCGCCAGGATCGCCTCGGCCGGCACCCGTCGGCGGGGCGGCGCGTCCGCCTCGGCGAAACGGCCGGCGGCGGCGGGCAGCCGGCCGCGCAGAGGGCTCACCGTGCCGTCGAGATCGACGGTCATCCAGCCCTGGTCGCGCGGGGCCGGATCCCGCTCGGCGGGGGCCTGCCCCTGACGGCCGCCGGCGAGCGAGAAGGGAAGGATGACGGCAGCCACGGCGACCTCGTTCACGGGAGACGGCAGGTTAACGTCTCGTTAACGCCGCCGGCACCACATCGCCATGTCAACCTTTCGTTAACCTTAACGGAGGCACCGCCTCCCGGGCCGGCCGCCCCCGGGGGAGGGCGGGCGGTCGCCCTACTGCACCGTGACGGCGGTGCCCTTGTGCGGCACGATCACCTGCACGCCGCTGCCGTCGAGGGCTGCGACGAAGCGGTCGGCGTCGGGATCGACGATCGGGAAGGAGCCGTAATGGCAGGGGATGACCGCCTTCGGCTTGAAGAAGCGCTTGACCGCGAGCGCCGCGGTCTCGGCCCCCATGGTGAAGCGGTCGCCGACCGGCACCATCAGCACGTCGGGGCGGTAGATCTCCTGGATCAGCGCCATGTCGCCGAAGATGTCGGTATCGCCCATGTGGTAGACCGTCGGCTCGCCCTCGGCGCGCACGATCACGCCGTTCGGCAGCCCCAGCGGCACCGTGACCCCGGCCTCGCTCATGCCGGCCGAGTGGTCGGCCCGCACCAGGCTGACCTGGAAGCCCCCGACATCGACGGTGCCGCCGGTGTTCATCGGCTCGAATTGCGTCACGCCCTTCGAGGCCAGCCACATGCACAGGTCGTAGTTGGTGACGACCTTGGCGCCGGTCTCGGCCGCGATCTCGACCGTGTCGCCGACATGGTCGCCGTGGCCGTGGGTGATCAGGATATGGGTCGCGCCCGCGGTCGCGGCCTTGCGGTCGCCCTCGAAGGCCGGGTTGCCGCTGAAGAACGGATCGATCAACACGTGAGCGGACCCGAAATCGAGGCGGAAGGCGGAATGGCCGAACCAGGTGATGCGCATCGGACGAACTCCGGGCGAAGAATGCGTGAAGGCAGGAGCCGGCGGCCGACCGCCCGGACGCACGGGCGGGGCGGGGCCGGCCAGGCCTACCTAACGCGCGGAGGCCGGCCGTGAACCGGGAGGCGATCGAAGCGTTCGCCGCCGAGTCGCGCGGCGGTGCCCGCCTGCTCGGGCTCGACCTCGGCACCAAGACCATCGGGCTCGCCCTCTCGGACGTGCAGCGCCGGATCGCCTCGCCGCTGGAGACGATCAAGCGGGTCAAGTTCACCCCGGACGCCGCGGCCCTGGCGGCGATCGCCACCAAGCACACCGTCGGCGGGCTGGTGGTCGGGCTGCCGCTCAACATGGACGGCAGCGAGGGGCCGCGGGTGCAATCGACCCGGGCCTTCGTGCGCAACCTGAAGCCGATACTGCCCTTGCCGGTGCTCTTCTGGGACGAGCGCCTGTCCACCGCGGCGGTCACCCGGACCCTGCTGGAGGCCGACGCGTCCCGGGCCCGGCGCGGCGAACTCGTCGACAAGCTCGCCGCCGCCTACATCCTGCAGGGCTGCCTCGACGTGCTGGACGGCTTGAGGGACGACGGGGACGACGCGTCCGAGTGGTGAGGCGGCTCCGCCGGCAGGTGCGCGAGCCGCACCGCCGGCGAGGCCCAGATCAGGAGCGCCTGGAGCCCGAAGACCAGGACCGCCAGGACGAGGCAGGCCTCGGCGCCGGCGAGCCCCCCGACAAGCGCCGCCAGGGCGGCACCGATCGGCCGCGCGCCCTGCGTCATCACGCTCAGGCCCGAGACCCGGCCGAGGAGGGCCGCCGGCGTCACCGCCTGGCGCAGGGTGGTGGTACTGATCACCCACAGGATCGGCCCGGCGCCGAGGAGGAACAGCCCGAGCCCGGCGAGCGCTGCGCTCGGCAGCGGGATCGTCAGCGCCACGGTGGCGGAGGCGGCGAGGCCGGCGAGCGGCCCGATGCCGACGACGTGGCCGAAGCGCAGGCGCCGGAGGACGAACGGCGCGAGGAGCGCGCCCACCATCATGCCGAAGCCGTAGAGCCCCAGCACGATGCCGATTCCGGCGGCGTCGAGCCGCAGGTGCCGGGCGGCGTAGGGCACGAAGGACGCGAGCAGCAGGAAGAACGCGGTGTTGAACACCACCTGGGTCGCCAGCACCGGCCGCAGGAGCGGATGACGGAACGCGAAGGCGGCGCCCTCGCGGATCTCGCGGCCCGGATGGCGGCGGGGAGACGAGGGCCGCGGCGGCTCGGCGATGCCGGCGAGCGCCAGGGCCGCCGCCAGGGAGAGCGCCACGGCGACCCCGAAGGCCGGCGCCGCCCCGGTCCACCCGACCAGCGCGCCGCCGAGCGCCGGCCCGCCCGCGAACGCGACGGTGCGGGCGAGCTCGATGCGGGCATTGGCGGCGCCGAGCGCGGCCGGCGGCACCAGGGCCGGCACCAGGGCGGGGCCGGCGACGCTGAACACCACCGTGCCGCAGGCCGACAGGAAGCCGAGCCCGGCGAGCAGCGGCCAGCCGGCATGCCCTGAGGCCGCCAGGACGAGGATCGTCGCGAGGGCCGCCGCCCGCATGAGTTCCGCAGTCGCCATCAGGCCCCGTCGCGGCAGCCGGTCGGCGAGCAGCCCCGCGGGTATCGCCGCGACCAGGAAGGGCAGGGTGAGCGCCGTCTGGAGCAGCCCGGCCTCGCCCTCCCGCGCCCCGAGGCCGAGCACTGCCACGATCGGGATCGCCGCGAGCGCGATCTGCTCGGCGGATTGCGCCGCGAGATTCGCGGCGGCGAGGCGCGTGAAGGCGCGGGGCAGGGGCATCGGCGGCATGAAGGGGTCCCGGGCGTCGGAAGGCTGCACCGTGCCCGCTTCCGGTTCTGCGCCGATACCCGGTTCTTGCGGTCGAATCCGGGCCCCGGCCTGTCCGGGATGCGTCCCTCTCCGATCGTTCCGGCACGGTCCTTGCGGCCAGACGTAAGGTCACCTGGACTTCCCACCGATGTCGGGCGAGGAACGCCCGCGTCTCCCTCCCACCCTCGCCCGATCCCGCCGATGCCCGATGCTCCTTCCGCCCCCCTCGCCGCCTGGGGCCCCCCGGTGATCCGCACCATCGCCATGCCGGCCGACACCAACCCGGCCGGCGACATCTTCGGCGGCTGGCTGATGGCCCAGATGGACCTCGCCGCCGGCAACGTCGCGGCTCGCCGCGCCCGCGGGCGCTGTGCCACCATCGCGGTCGAGGGCATGACCTTCCTGCACCCGGTGGTGGTCGGCGACGAGGTCAGCCTCTACGCCCACATCGTCTCGGTCGGCCGCTCCTCGATCCGCATCCAGATCGAGGCCTGGCGCCGCGCCCGCGAGAGCGAGGAGACCATCAAGGTCACCCAGGCGCTCTTCACCTTCGTGGCGATCGGCGAGGACCGGCGGCCGCGGCCGGTTCCGGCGGAGGCGGCGGCCCGGACGGTGGTGTGAGGGACATTCCGCTCACCCCGCAAACGAGGTCGCGCGTGGGAGCGGAACGCTCAGGTCACGTCGATCAGTTCGATCCAGCGTCGGCGTCTCGTCGATTTCACGTTTTCCCGGATGATTGGAACGGTTGCGGAAAGAGATCCGTGGTTCAGCTGCGGGAGGTGCCGCGAAGCGGCTTTCGACGCAGCAACGATGCAGACCTGGACGCGCCGCGACGTCTTGTGCCGGATCCCGGGGCGCGTTCCGCCGACGCTGCACGCGCCCGGGAGAGCGGATCGGCGTTGCGACGGATCACCCGCCCGGCGGCTGCCCATCGGCCGTTGTCCCGTACCGTCGTCCGAGAGACGCAGCCTCTCCCCGCCCACTGCACCGCAAGCATGGCCCGCCCCCGCCCGACGCCTTGCTTTTGCATCATTTTGCCTGCCCATGCTGGCTCCGACGCGAGGGGCCGCGCCGGGCTCCGCACGATGATGCATGAGGTCCGACCTTGTCCTCCTCCCTCGATCGCCTCGGCTACGCCCACAGCCTGCTCGAGCGCCATTCCGCCGAGCGCAGCGGACCGACCCCGACGCTGGCCGACACCCCGGATGCCGGCCTGCTGCTGTTCTGCGGCGACGTGCCGGTGCTGCGGGTGACGGAGGGGTGCGCCACCTGCCTGCTGAAGCCCGACGATGCCGCCCGGGCCGGCCAGCCTTCGCCCGAGCTGTTCCTCGGCCGGGTCGGCGGCCGCCCGGCCTTCGCGGGTGCGCTGCCGGCGGATGCGGCGGCGCTCTTCTCCGGCGATCCGGCCTTCCGGGTGATCGATGCCCGCGCGGTCGCGGTCGAGGGGGCGGTGCCGGCGCCCGAGATGGGGGTGCTCGCCACCGCCAAGTCGCTGCTGGGCTGGCACGCCCGGCACGGCTACTGCGCCAATTGCGGCACCGCCACCACGCTCTCCTGCGGCGGCTTCCGGCGCGACTGCGCGTCCTGCGGCACCGAGCATTTCCCGCGCACCGACCCGGTGGTGATCATGCTGGTGACGAACGGCGAAAGGTGCCTGCTCGGGCGCCAGGCCCGGTTCCTGCCGGGCGTCTATTCCTGCCTCGCCGGCTTCCTCGAACCCGGCGAGACCATCGAGGACGCGGTGCGGCGCGAGACCTTCGAGGAGGCCGGCGTGCGGGTCGGTGCGGTGCGATACCACCTCTCGCAGCCCTGGCCGTTCCCGTCCTCGCTGATGATCGGATGCGAGGGCGAGGCCGACGGCGACGCCCTGGTGCTCGACCGGACCGAGCTCGAGGATGCGCGCTGGTTCACCCGCGACGAGGTGCGGCGGATGCTCGATCGCACCCATCCGGACGGCCTGATGACCCCGCCGCCGATGGCGATCGCCCACGCCCTGGTGCGCACCTTCGCGGATCGCTGACGATGGCGCGGTTTCACGGCATCATCCCCTATCTCGTCACGCCCCTCGACGCGGAGGGCCGGGTCGAGGCCGGGGTGACGGCGGCGCTCTGCGACGACCTGATCGCAGCGGGCGTGCACGGCCTGACGCCGCTCGGCAGCACCGGCGAGTTCGCCTATCTCGACGAGGCGCAGAAGCGCGACACCGTGGCGGCGGTGGTCGCGGCGGCGGCCGGCCGCGTGCCGGTGCTGCCCGGCGTCGCCTCGACGGCGATCCGCGGCGCGGTCGCCCAGGCGCGGGCCTGCCGGGCCGCGGGGGCGGACGGGATCGTGCTGATCCTCGACGCCTATTTCCCGCTCAACGAGGCCGAGGTCGAGCGCTACTTCCTGACGGTGGCCGATGCCACCGACCTGCCGATCATCCTCTACACCAACCCGAACTTCCAGCGCGCCGACCTCTCCGTCGCCTCGATCGCGCGGCTCGCCCGCCATCCGAACATCGTCGGCATCAAGGACGCCTCGACCAATACCGGGCGCCTGCTCTCGATCATCAACCGGGTCGGCGACGACCTCAACGTCTTCGCCGCCTCCTCGCACATCGCCGCCAGCGTGATGATGCTCGGCGGCAAGGGCTGGTTCGCCGGCCCCGCCTGCGTCATCCCGCGGGAGTGCCTGGCGCTCTACCGGCTGTGCCGGGACGGCAGGTGGCCGGAGGCGGTCGCGCTGCAGAAGCGGGTCTGGGCCTTCAACGAGGTCTTCGCCCGCTACAACCTCGCGGCCTGCGTCAAGGCGGCGCTGGCGCTGCAGGGCTACGCCGTCGGCGATCCGGTGCCGCCGCAGAGCCCGGCCTCGCCGGAGGCGAGGGCCGCCATCGCGGCGGCGCTGGCCCAGGTGATCGGTGCGGAGGTCGCCGGCGCCCCGTCGCATCCCTGAGATCTCCGGCCGTGTAGGACGGCCGCATCCACCTTCGAAGGACCGATCATGACCACCGATGCCGCCCGCGCGCGCTACGACGCCGCCCTCGCCATCGCCCGCGCCGCCGGCGAGACGGCGCTCGGCTACTTCAACGCCCGCGACGACCTGGTGATCGAGCAGAAGAGCGGCGCCCAGGATCTCGTCTCGCAGGCCGACCGCGAGGTCGAGCTGCTGATCCGTGCCCGCATCGCCGAAGCCTTCCCGGAGGACGGCGTGATCGGCGAGGAGCACGATCCGGTCCCGAGCCGGTCGGGTTACGTCTGGGTCGTCGATCCGATCGACGGCACCAGCCCGTTCCTCAACGGCCAGCCGAACTGGTGCGTGTCGATCGGTGTGCGCGGCCCCGAAGGGCTGGTCGTCGGCGTGATCGAGGCGCCGGTCCTGCGCGAGACCTACGCGGCGCTGGCCGGCCAGGGCGCCATGGTGAACGGCCGGCGCCTGCGGGTCGATCCGACGGCCTTGCTCGGCTCCGCCAATATCGGCTTCGGCGCCACCCAGAAGACCCCGGCCGCGGAGGCCGCCGCCTTCGTACACGGCCTCTACCGCGAGGGCGGCGTGCTGTTCCGCAACGGCTCGGGCGCCCTGATGCTCGCCTACGTCGCCGCCGGGCGGCTCGCCGGCTACTACGATCCCGGCCTCAACGCCTGGGATTGCTATGCCGGCCTGCTGCTGGTCCGCGAGGCCGGCGGCGTCGCCGAGTATCTCGGCTCCGACGACATGCTGACCGGCGGGCTGCTCTATTCCGGCACGCCGGCGGTGGTGGCGGACCTGCGGCGGCTCGCGGACGAGTCGCGGCGGGGGTGAGGCGGGATCCCTGATCGCGCGTCGGGGATCGTGAAACGGCGCCGGGCGAACTGAAATCCTCCGCGTCATTCCGGGCTCCGCGCGGGCCCGGAATGACCGGGGGATGTGGGACCGGACGGAGCGCGCTCGTCCACCGGCGAAATGCTCGCCGTCCCTCAGGCCAGCGCCCCGAGCGCCGCGGCGGCGGTCACCGCCGCCGCCAGCGGGACCAGCCAGAGGAGCGCCCGCGGCCGGTACGACTGGACGACGATCAGGAGAAGGCCCGCCCCGGTCAGCGAGCCGATCCAGTCGACCGGGCCGAAATTCCAGCCCTCGAGGCGGATGGCGGCGGCGAGCGACAGGGCGATCAGCGTCCAGCCGGCAACGCGGAGCCCCAGGACGCGCCGGCGATCCGGCGGCGTCGGCCACAGGGCCTGGTGGTGCCGCCCCAGGCTCAGGCACAGGGCGGCGAGCCCGAGGAAGCCGAGGCCTGCGCCGACGACGAGCGTCGAGGTGGACGCCGTCATGCCGCCTCCATCCGCGGCGCGGGCTCGGGGACCGCCCGGCGCGCCCGGCGGGGGGCGGCGAAGCGGGCGACCTTGTGCGAGATCAGCGCGAAGCCGGCGGCGAGCCCCAGGAGCGCGGCGTCGAAGCCGAGGAACCAGGCCGGGTCGTCCCAGAGCCCGCATGCGGTCGCGGCATCCGCGACCACGACCGCGACGAACAGGCCCGCGACGGCGGCGAGCGCCAGACGCCAGGCCCGCCGCGGCGCCGGCCACGCCCCGGCGACCGCGACGAGGATCCAGGCGCCGAAGAACGCCCGCACCTCCCAGTCGGCCCGGCCGGCGAGATCGAGGGGCAGCAGCCGGTTGGCGAGGAAGTAGAGGGCGATTCCCGCCGGCAGGCCCGCGATGGTGCCGAGGTTGAGCGTGTGGACGATGCGCCAGCCGAACCCCGTCGCCGCGCCGGCCTTCGGCAGGCGGGCGACGGTCCACAGCACCAGCCCGCTCCCCACCATCGCGCTGCCCATCAGCCCGCACAGGAAGAACAGCACCCGCAGGGCGGCACCGGCGAAATGCGCCTCGTGCAGGCCGACCAGGGTGGTGAAGGTCTTGGCCGCCGGCCTCAACGCCCCGGACAGGACCTCCACGATCGCCCCGCTCGTGCCCGCGAAGGCGACCTGCGGGTGCTCGTGCGAGAGGCCGTGCGGCTCCTCAAACACCGCCACGATCGTGGAATTCGCGTCGCGCGGGTTGACGATGGTCAGGCGCTCGAGCGGCCCCGGGAGGGTGGCGAGCGCCCGGGCCACCATCGGCCCGACCGGGGCGAGGGTGCCGGGCTCGCCGGTGGCCGGCCGGTCTCTCGTGATCTGCCCGGTCTCCGCGAAGTAGGCGGATTGGTCGCCGCGATAGGCTGCGGTGACGCCCCAGGGCATGTACATCAGCGCCAGCGTCACCATCCCCGTATAGGTGATCATCAGGTGGAACGGCAGCGCCAGCACGCCGCTGACGTTGTGGGCGTCGAGCCAGCCGCGCTGCGCCGCCTTGTCCCGCCGCAGGGTGAAGAAGTCGGCGAAGATCCGCCGGTGGGTGACGATCCCGCTGACCAGCGCCACCAGCATCACCATGGCGCAGATCCCGACGATCCAGCGGCCCCAGAGCGGCGGCAGATTCAGCTCGAAGTGGAAGCGGTAGAAGAAGTCGCCTCCGCGCGTCGCCCGCAGCGCGGCGGGCGCGCCGGTCCGCGGATCGAGGAGGACGTGCCCGGGCGGCGTGCCCGGCCTGTTGCGCCAGAACAGCTCGACGAGGGGCCGGTCCGGCGTCGGCAGGGTGACGAACCAGGTCCGCGCCCCGCCCGCATGGGCCTGCAGATGCGCGACCGCGAGATCGGCCGAGGCGGCCAGGGCTTCGGGCGACATGGTCGCCTCGCGCCGCAGCTCCGGCTGCATCCAGCGCGAGATGTCGGTCCGGTAATAGGTCGCGGTGCCGGTGACGAAGACCGCGAACAGCACCCAGCCGACCACGAGCCCGGACCAAGTGTGGAGCCAGGCCATCGACTGGCGGAAACCCTGCCTCATGACCCGAATCCGAACGGGGGCGATCCGGCGACGAGCCGGAGGGCGAGCGCCAGCGCCAGGGCTAGCCCGCCGACGATCGCGGCGGCGCGCCCAAGCGAGCGGGCCGCGAAGGCGACGACGACGATGCTCACCATGACGGGAAAGCTCAGAAGCGTCGCCGTCGTCACCGCCTCCGCCCGGGGCATCGGCAGGGTCAGCGACAGGAGGGCGGTGGTGAACGCCGCGACCGCGTAGCCGCCTCCCGCCGCGAGGACGAGGCGTCCCGCGACCGACGCGCGGGCGGAAAGCGAAGAGGAACGGTTCATGGCAATCCCCTTACCAACGGTAACGCAGGGTCGCATAGACCGTGCGCGGCAGGCCGTAGAAGCAGGTCGCGTAGGAGAAGCAGCCGGTCACGGTGCGGTCGTCGAGGAGGTTCTGCGCGTTGACCTGGAGGTCGAAGCCGGTGAGCTTCGGGTCGAGGTGCTTCAAGTCGTAGCGCGCGACCGCATCGACCAGCACGGCCTCGGGCACCCGGAAGGTGTTGGCCGGGTCGCCCCAGGAGCCGCCGAGATAGCGAAAGCCCCCGCCGAGGCTCAAGCCCAGGAGCGGGCCGGACCCGAACGTGTAATCGACGAACAGCGAGGCGGTGCGGTCCGGCACCTGGACGGGTCGCAGGCCCACGATCGGCACGGCTTGGCCGGTGACCTGGTTGACGGTCGTGTTGGTGTCGCGGGTGTTGCGCACGTCGAGGAAGGAGACGCCGCCGATCAGGTTCAGCCCCCCGGCGAGGGTGGCGCGGGCCTCGAACTCCACGCCCTGCACGCCGATCTCGCCGGTCTGGAGGCTGAAGGTCGGGCCGTTCACCGGGTCCGGCGTCAGGGTGTTCGAGCGCTTGATGTCGAAGGCCGCCGCGGTGAGCAGGATGTCGGTGCCCGGCGGCTGATACTTGATGCCGGCCTCGTATTGCCGGCTCGAGATCGGGTCCGGGATGCGCCCGGTCGTGCCGAAGGCCGGGTCGTAGATGCGCCCGCTCGCGATCGGCTCGAACGCCTCGCTGTAGGAGACGTAAGGGGCGACGCCGCCGTCGAAGAGGTAGAGCAGGCTCGCCCGGTAGGTGAGCGCCTCGGACGGCACGTCCTGGAAGGCGACGGCACCGGTGGCGAGCGTCCGGGTCGGACCGCTCGTCCGCGCGGTGTCGTAGCGCCCGCCCAGCGTCAGGAGCAGGCGGTCGAACTTGATCTGGTCCTGGAGGTAGACGCCGGTCTGCTGCGCGGTGATGCGGGCGTTGCTGGTGAAGCCCGGCACCGCGATGGCCATGTCGTAGTTCGGCGCGAGCGCGTTGAGGTCGGGCGCCGCCGGGAACGGCGTCGAGAGCGTGCGGGTCTTGATCGTCTGGTGGTCGACGCCGAACAACGCCGTGTGGGCGAAGGGCCCGGTGTCGAACTTGGCCTCGAAGTAGTTGTCCATCGTGTAGGCGTCGATCGCCACGTCGGTGGCGATGCGCGAGCGGTTGATCAGCGGCCCGGTCGTCAGCGCCGAGGGCGCCGAGATCGGCGTGGTCGCGCTGAACGCGCCGTAGACGCTGCGATACTGGCCTTCCGTCCGCAGGAAGCGGCCCGAGGAGTGGAAGCGGAAGGCGTCGTCGAAGCGGTGGTCGAGGATGTAGGTCACCGCGGCCTGCGTCCGGTCCGATTGCTCGAAATTGCGGTCGCCGTCGTAGAAATCGACCGGCAGGCGTCCGACGATGCCGTTGCCGAAATTGCGTGGGAAGACCGTGCCGAAGGCCGGGAAGCCGCCGTAGAACCCGGAGAACGGATCGCGCTGGTAGAGGCCCAGCACGGTGAGCGAGGTGTCGGCCGAGGGGCGCCAGGTCAGGCTCGACTGGATGAAGGCGCGCTCGACCCGGGTCGTCGTCGCCGGCCCGTCGCCGTTCCAGCCGAGGCCCGTCACCCGGTAGGCGAATTCTTCCGAGCCCGGGATCGTCGTCCCGGAGGTGATCGGCCCGCCGACATCGAAACCGCCGCGAACCTCGCTGAAGCCGCCGCCCTGGACGAAGACCTCGCCGTGGCGGACGAATTGCGGCATCTTCGACGTCAGGTTCACGATGCCGCCGGGGCCGGACTGGCCGTAGAGAACCGAGGCCGGGCCCTTGATGATGTCGATGCGCTCGACCCGGTAGGGATCGACCGACGGGAAGGCGTCGCGGCTGGTCGGCAGGCGCATCCCGTCGAGGAAGAGCGGCGCCGTGAAGCCGCGGATCGCGAACTGCTCCAGCCGGGTCCCGCCGGCGCCGCCGCGCTGCTCGGTCGTCACGCTCGGGCTGTAGCGCAGCGCCTGGTTGATGGTCAGCGCGTTCTGGTCCTCGATCTGCTGGCGGCCGATGACGGTGATCGATTGCGCGGTCTCGAGGATCGGGGTGTCGGTCTTGGTCGCCACCACGCTGCGCGCGGCGACGTAGCCCGGGACCGGCCCGCGGGCCCCGCCCGGTTGCGTGCCGGCGGCGGTGGCGGTCGCCGGCCGGGCGGCGCCCTCGATGCTGATCGCATCAAGCGCGATCTCGGCCGCATCCTGCGCGCGTGCGCCCGCCATCATGCCGCCCGACAGAACCACGCCCGACAGCAGCGACCGGGTCAGGCGACGCCCCGTCTGCGAGAGGGGAGAGGCGCGACGCGACAACGGAACGGGCATGAGGGCATCCAGGGTGAGCGAAGAACGGCGACGTCGACCGGAACAGCGTGAGGCAGGGCACGGTGGGTCGCGGCTGGAAACCGAATGACAAAATCGATGTCGTCGAACAAGAACTATGTTTTTTAGCTATTACAATGAGAGTTTTTATTGTTTGTGTTTGTGGAGATGCAAGAAAATCCGATCAGTATTTGTCGTGCCCTAATCGGGACGACGAGGCGGTTCTGTTGTCCCGCCCGGAGAAACACTCGGCGGTGCGCCCGTACAGAGCGGGCACCGCCGCAGGGTCATCGCAGCATCAGGCCGATCGGTCTAGTCCGAAGGACATAGCTGCCGCATCGTCCCCATGCGCCCGCGTCGACGCGGCGGCTCCGACCGGTCTGCCGGAACCCGGCCCGAATCCTGGACCGGCAGCATCGACCGCGCCACATCCGGTCGATTCACCGTCGAGCTGCCGGGCCATCGACGCGATGCGTCGATGTCGGGAAGGCGAGACCGCCGCAAAGCCCGACCGTTCACACTGCAGTTCCAGGAATGCCGTCTCGATCCGGCGCGCCCGTCGTTGCCCTCGGCGCTCGCCGCGCCCGCGCACGGGAACGACACCGGGCCGAAGCTCCGGGACGGTCGGCGGCCGGGTCCGCTTCGCGCATCGCCGATCCGCTCAGCGGATCAGGTTGCTCTTGGCCAGGTCCAGGATCTCGTCCCCGCGGCCGTTCATCACCGCCCGCATCACGTAGAGGCTGAAGCCCTTGACCTGCTCGGCCTGGATCCGCGGCGGCATGGCGAGTTCCTGGCGGTTGGTCACCACGTCGAGGAGGGCGGGGCCGTCATGGGCCAGCATCTCGGCGAGCGCCCCTTCCAGGTCGCCCGGATCCTCGACCCGGCGCCCGTGCAGGCCCGCGGCGCGGGCGATGGCGGAAAAGTCCGGGTTCTGGAGCGCGACGCCGGTATCGAGGTAGCCGGCGGCCTTCATCTCCATCTCGACGAAGCCGAGGGTGCCGTTGTTGAACACCACCACCTTCACCGGCAACTTCTCCTGCACCAGGGTGAGGAGGTCGCCCATCAGCATGCTGAAGCCGCCGTCGCCGGACAGCGCGATCACCTGCCGGCCCGGCAGGGCGGCCTGCAGCCCGATCGCGTGCGCCATGGCGTTCGCCATCGAGCCGTGCGCCCAGGAGCCGATCAACCGCCGGCCCGGCGACATCGCGAGGTAGCGCGCCGCCCAGATGGTCGGCGTCCCGACATCGGCGGTGAACACCGCGTCGGGGCCCGCGGCCTCGCTGAGCTTTCTCGCCAGGTATTGCGGGTGGACCGGCTTGCGGCCGGGCGTGCCGGTGGCCAGCTCGTCGAGGCCCTCGCGCGCCTTGGCGTAGTGCTCGAGGGATCGCTCGAGATGGGCCGGATCCCGGCCCGCCTTCAGCCGCGGCAGCAGGCCGGCGATCGTCACCGCGACGTCGCCGACGAGGCCGAGATCGAGCCGGCAGCGCCGGCCGAGATTCTCCGGCCGGATGTCGACCTGGGCGATCCTGGCGTGGTCCGGGTAGAACTGGCGGTAGGGAAAGTCGGTGCCGAGCAGCAGCAGGGCGTCGCAAGCCTCCATCGCGGCGTAGCCGGAGGAGAAGCCGATCAGCCCGGTCATCCCGACATCGTAGGGGTTGTCGCTCTCGACATGCTCCTTGCCGCCGAGCGCGTGCACCACCGGCGCCTGCAGGGCCTCCGCGAGCCGGATCACCTGGTCTCGCGCCCCGGCACAGCCGCGGCCACAGAACAACGTCACCTTGCCCGCATCGTTGAGGAGGTCGGCCAGCGCATCGAGCTCGGCCGCCTGCGGCAGGACGATCGGCGGTTTCGGCGCGAGCGTCGCCGGGGCGGCGAGTGCGCGCTCCGGTGCCTCCTTGAGGGCGACGTCGCCCGGGATCACCACGACCGACACGCCACCCTTGGCCAGAGCCGTGCGGATCGCGATCTCGAGGACGTAAGGCAGCTGGGCCGGATCCGAGACCAGCTCGCAGTAGTGGCTGCACTCCCGGAACAGCTCTTCCGGATGGGTGGCCTGGAAGTAGTTGGTGCCGATCTCGGCCGAGGGGATGTGGGCGGCGATCGCCAGCACCGGCGTGCGCGAGCGGTGGGCGTCGTAGAGGCCGTTGATGAGGTGGAGGTGGCCCGGGCCGCAGGACCCGGCGCAGACCGCGAGCCCGCCGGTACCTTGCGATTCCGCCGAGGCCGCGAAGGCCGCCACCTCCTCGTGGCGCACATGCACCCAGCGAATCCTGCCCCGGGCGCGGATCGCCTCGGTCAGACCGTTCAGGCTGTCGCCGACGACGCCGTAGATGCGTTCGACGCCGGCCCGTTCCAGGGTCTCGATGCAGAGATCGGCAACGTTTCGGCTCGCCATGGCCTGTCTCCTCAGAGCGGTGCCGCCGCGGCGGGCACGCCGCGGGCACGAAGAACGATGTCGCGACGGACATGATCTCTCTGGGGCGCCCCTTCCCGGAGCCGCATCTAGGGCGGCCTGCGCGGAAGGGGATAGGATCGGCAGCCGGTACCCGGCGGCTTGCAAAAACAGGTTCGACCAAGAAAAAAGGCCACTCTTGCGAGTGGCCCGAAGTCTAGGGAGGAAACGCCCAAGAGGGCTGGCAAGTCCACGACGCCATCGCGTCCTTGCGTGATCCCTGTATCCCACCATTTTTCGCACTGCACAATCCGGACTTTCGTGCAGGGTGCCATGCGCCCGACGCATGGTCCCCGGAGGTGCCCGGGACCGTCATGCCCGCGGCACACGCCGACGGCCCTACGCATCGGAGGCGGCAAGGGCGAACTCCATGCCGCGCCCCGGCCCCTGGTCGGCATAGTCGACAAGGGCGTAGCCGCGCTCGGCCAGAGCCGCCTCCAGGTCGTCGCGGTGGCGGCGGAACATCTGCCCGATCGCCAGCGGGGTGAGGCGCGGGCTCGCCCGGCGCAACTCGTCCACGCCGACCTGGACCGGCACGCCCTCCCGGTCCGCGATCCGGACCAGGATCGACGCCAGTTCCGCGGCCTTGGTCTCCGCCGCCGATTTCGCCTTGAAAGCCATCGTCGTGTGTCCCGTCCTCAGCCGCCGCTGACCTGCTCGGCGAAGTCGTCGGGGATCTCCCCGAACTGGCCGAGGATCGTCACGCTCTCGAGTTCGCCCGTCTCGTCGTCCGCGACGATCCGCAGGGCTGCCGCCCCCGGCATCCGTCCGGCGATCGCCTCGGCGCGCTTGAGCGCCCCGCTCTCCGTCGGCGCCACGTCCCGTGCGCCCGGCCGCAGCCGCTTCCGGTGCACCTCGAACGTCTGCACCATGAAGGTCGTCCGCATCGTCATCCCGATCTCCCGCCACCGTGCCACCGGCCGTGTCGCCCGGCCCCGAAGCGGGGCCTTAAACCACCGCCCTGCCTGTTCTTTTTTCGTTCTAGACCATCGCCCGGCGCGGCTCCACCGCTTCGTCGTCGCGGCCATCCAGTTCCGTCGACGCCGCATCGACCATGCCGCCGGTCGAATCGTCAACGGGATGGCGATCCGCTCGAACGATGCGCCCACCGCCCACGGCGTCGCGATCGGCCGCCTCCCGATCGCGGGCGGGGCGGGCCGCACCCTTGCGCCTGCGCCGAAGCTGCACCAAAGCGGCACTTGCCGGCGCTCCGCCCGGTCCCGGCGCCCTTTCCCGATGCAGGCCGTCCTCAACGCCGCTCTCCCGATCTTCGCCCTGATCCTGACGGGCTTCCTGTTCGGCCGCACCGCCCTGTTCGGGCCGGCGGCGGCCGACAGCCTGAACCGGTTCGCGATCTACCTCGCCCTGCCGGCGCTGATGTTCGGCGCGATGGCGAAGATCACCCCCGATCAGGTCGCCCAGGTCGGGTTCGCGGCATCCTTCGCGGGCGGCATCGCGGCGGCCTTCGCGGTGGCCTACGGGCTCGGGTTCGGGCGCGGCTTGCGCGGCGCCCAGGCCTGCATCGAGGGGCTGGATGCCGGCTACAGCAATGTCGGATTCATGGGCATCCCGCTCTGCCTCCTGGTGTTCGGGCCCGCGAGCCTGCCGGCGGCGGTGATCGCGACGCTGTTCACAGCCTGCGTGCTGTTCCTGTTCGCGATCGTGCTCATCGAGCTCGACCTGCAGAAGGGGGCGGGATCGGGCACCGCCCGCAAGGTGGTGCTGGCGCTGGTGCGCAACCCGCTTCTGATCGCGCCCCTCGCGGGCCTCGCGGTCGGCCTCACCGGCGCGTCGGTGCCGGGGCCGGTCGAGCGCTTCACCGCGCTCCTGGGTGGTGCAGCCTCGCCTTGCGCGCTCGTCTGCATCGGGCTGTTCCTGGCGCAGGAGCGGGTCGGCTTCTCGGATATCCGCCCGATGGCCGTCCTCGTCGTCCTCAAGCTGGTGCTGCAGCCGGCGGTGACGGCCTTGCTCGTCTACAAGGTCTTCGCGATGCCGGACCTCTGGGCGCGGGCGGCGGTGCTGCTCAGCGCCCTGCCGATCGGCTCGGGACCGTTCACGCTCGCCAAGCTCTACGGGCTCGAAGCCGGGGTAACCTCGGGGGCGATCCTGCTCTCGCACGTCGCCTCGGTGGTCACCGTCTCGCTGCTGGTGGCATGGCTGGCCTGACGACGGCCTCTTGACCGAGGCCCGTAGCCTGCGATCGCCTCCCGACGATGACTTGGGGAGGCGGTATCACGAACCCGCGAGGCCGTTGCCCGCCACCCTGCACCGCCCGATCGGACGGGCACGCGGAATCCGCTTGAGCGTGCGGTGCATTCTCGTGGATAAATCAAGTCCGGACGGCGTGATCGTCTCGGGTCGGGACTGTCGAGACGGGCCTAATTCACCCTCTCATGTTCGGCCTTCCGCAGCACCGGCGGGCGGGACCGGATCGATCGGGCGGCGAATTTTAGGAATTTAGTGCTATGATGCCGGCACGCAGTCGATTAACCGGATCTTGAATGTCGGCTCCGAGTCTAACAGAACTGGATCGGGCTCGGAGGGCGGGAGCGGGAATGGAACAGGAAGGCCGTCGTCTCAAGCGCGTCGCGGGCGTGGTCTTCCTGCATGATGCGGGCACGGTTGTCCGACGCCGCGGCCCCGGGGGCTGCGCTTAAGGCATGGCGGTTCCTCGCTTCCTCGGCGGCATCTTCGGCGGCGGGCCGCCCCCGCGCGACAAAGCGCCCGCGCGCGATCGCGCGCTCGCCGGCCGGCTGATGCGGGTGATCTTCGGCTGCTACGTCGTCGTGGCGGTCGGCCTCACGGCGATCCAGATGCTGGTCGCCTACCGGGCCGCGAGCCAGCGCCTCCAGGACGACGTGGATTCGTTGCAGCGAACCTTCAGCCCCGGCATCGAGGATGCGATGTGGCGCTACAACGCCGAGGTGCTGCGCGGCATCCTGGCGGGCATGCACGAGATCCCGGCCGTCGTGGGCGTCGAGGTCCGCGACGAGGCCGGCCAGCGCGTCCAGGCGATCGGCACCTTCACCGACCCGGCCGGCAAGGTCTGGCATATCAGCCGCAACGACGAGATGAAATCCACCAGCGGCAGCTTCGGCACGTCGTTCAGCCGCACCTTTCCGGTCGTCCACACCGACGAGAACGGCCGCCTCTACCCCATCGGCTCCTGGACCGTCCATTCGGACGACAGCATCGCCATCGAGCAGGTCAAGAATACGCTCTACGTGATCCTGATCAACTCCGCGATCAAGTCGCTGATGCTGTGGTTCATCTTCTATCTCGTGATCCGCACCATGGTCGGTCGTCCCCTGGGGCAGATCCGCGACTACCTCGCACGGATCGACGCCGACACCCTCGCGGCGCCGCCGCTGACGATCGAGGCGGGTGGGCGCAACGAGCTGCACGCGCTCGCCGGCGCCCTCAACACCATGCGCGACCGGCTGCGCCGCTCCTTCGAGGAGAACGCCGCCCTGATGCGCGACCTGCGCGAGATGAACGCGACGCTGCAGGACCGCATCGCCGAGCGCACCCGCGACCTCGAGGCCCTGGCCCATACCGACCTGCTGACCGGGCTGTTCAACCGGCGCAAGCTCGACGAGGCCCTGGCCGAGGCGGCGGAGCAGGCGGGCCAAGGCGGGGCTCCCTTGTCGCTGATCATCGGCGACGTCGACAACTTCAAGTCGGTCAACGACCGCCACGGCCACAAGGTCGGCGACCAGGTGCTGATCGCCTTCGCGGCCCTGCTGCGCGATTCCGTTCGCCCCGGCGACATCCTCGGCCGTTGGGGCGGTGAGGAGTTCATGCTGCTCTGCCCGGGCGCGGACCTCGCCACCGCCACCGCCATCGCCGAGCGCCTGCGCCAGCGTGTCGAAGGCACGGCCCTGCCGGAGGTCGGCCCCCGCACCTGCTCCTTCGGCATCGCCACCCTGACCCCGGGCGAGAGCACCGACAGCCTGGTCGCGCGGGCGGATGCCGCGCTCTATCGCTGCAAGCGCAACGGCCGCAACCGCGTCGAGGCGAGCCCCGGGCCGCGGCCGGATGCGGTGATGCCGGAGCGGGGGGCGGCGTAGGGCGCCGCGACCGCCCGCGATCGGCGGACGCGGCGATTCCGGCGCCCGCTCAGGCATCCTGTGGCGGCGAAGCGAAATCCGGAAACGGGCCGAGCCTTGACGTCGCCGGGCTGGCCTGCCGGCTCCACGCCGACGCCGCACTCACCGCTGCCCGTCCCACTTCCCGATCGCATCCTTGGTCAACCCTCCGACCCGGGCATGCGGCCGGCCGCCCGTGGTCATCGCCAGCGCGAACAGGATCTCGTCGGCGCGCGGGGCATCCGCCACCGCCACCGTGATCCCGTCGAAATGCGAGCGGACATAGGCCGCGTCCTTGTGATGGATCGGCACGTCGAGGGAGGCGCCCATCGGCCCGACCTTGGTCATCGACGGCACGATGGCGAGCGCCTGGCCGAGCAGCTCGCGCATCGCGTAGCCGCCGGGCACGTGCCACAGCGCCCCGTGCTCCAGCTCGCCGGAAGCGCCCACCAGCGAGCCCTTGCCGTAGGCCTCGATCCGGCCGGGATCGCCGCCGAGCGCGTCGAGGAGCTTGCGGGCGCATTCGACGCCGAGGGGCTTGAGCGCCTCCATCATCGGGGTGATCTCGGCCTCGTAGCGCCCGGCGAAGGGGTTTCGGAGCACGCAGGCGACCGAGCCCTTGAGGATCGGGGCGTCGAGCGCGGGACCGCCGTCGTGGCGGACCTCCTCGACGGTGACGACGATCTTGCGGACCTCGATCATGGGCGGATCTCCCTTCTGTTGTCGAGAATGCTCGGGTCTTCGAGACTGACGGACCGGCCCTGGAGCATCAGGGCGGCGGAGCGGATCAGACCGGCTTCGCGGAATCCCGCCGCCCGGCGCCGCCCGGCCTCGAGGGCGGCGTCGATCTCCGCCGCCGAGAGCACCGGCACCGCGACGGTGACGAGGCGGGCGCCCAGGTCGGAATCGGGATCGAGCGCGGTGGCCGGTACCCTTTCCACCCCCGGATGACCCGGTAGGTCGACCGCGTTGGCGATCAGCGTCGCGGCGGCATCGGCGCCTGCGGCGTCGCGGGCGAGCACCGTCACCGAATCGGCCAGCCCGAGGGAGAAGGAGCGGCCCTGCCGCCCCGAGGTGGCGATGCCGCCGATCCCGTCCTGGTGGCGCAAGGTCACCCGGCCGTTCAGCGCCGGCACCGGGCCGCGGGAGAAATCCCCGGCGACCCCGATCGCCAGGGTCTCCCCCTCGGTGAGATGCAGGGCGATGTCGCCGCCGTCGTTGACGAAGGCCTTGTCGAGGGGGCCCGCCTCGCACATCGCCTCCAGGATCTCGTCCGCCACCGCGCCCGCCACCGCCGCCATCGGCGTGACGAAGTCCCGGTGGCGCCGGCAGGCCGCGACCATCCGGCGGGCGATCCTGCCCTCGACCCGGGGGCGTTCGCTCATGGCTTTCCGCAGTTCCGGGAGTTCGCCGACGAGCTCGCCCAGGACCGTGGCGAAGCGCGCGACGGCCGCCGCCTGCGCCTGCGCCACCGCGGCTTCCGCGCCCCAGGCGCGCAGCACGAGGTCGATCGGCCCGTGCTGCAGGTGCAGCCGGCCGTCGGCCAGGAACCGGTGCGCCGGGCCGTCCACGGGCGTCAGCCGAGCCGCGCGATGAGGCGCACCAGCATGTCGGCCTCCGCCGGCGAGAGGGGGGCGAGGGTGCGGGCCGTCACCTCGGGCCCACGGCCCTTCATCGCCTCGATCACCCGGACGCCCTCGTCGGTGAGCGCCAGCAGCACCAGTCGCGCATCGGCCTCGTCCGCCGTCGGGCGCACCAGGCCGCGGGCGGTCAGCCGACGGGCGACGCCGAACATCGTCGCGGGATCGACCCCGACGAGCCGCCCGACGTGGTTCTGCGAGGTCGGCCCGAGGTCGTGCAGCTTGCACAGGACGGCGAATTGCACCGGCGTGACCGAGAACTCCCGCATCACCGCCTCGAAGATCGAGGAGGCGCGCTGGTGCGCCCGCCGGAGCAGATAGCCGATCTGGTCCTCGACCCGGTAGCGGTCCAGGATTCCGGCGCCGATCTCCGGCTCGGGGGCGGGGAGCGGCGCGGCACTCGCGTGGGGAGCGTTCATGCGACCTCTCCGGCCGGCCAGGGATGGGCGGGATTCCACCCGTCGATCCGCGCAGCGGGCCCGACCTCGCGCAGGACGTCCGCCATCGCCACCACGTCGCCGTCATGCCCGCCTAAGCGCGCATAGAGGTCGCGCGGCAGGGTGAACTCGATCGGCGCGACGATCGCCGGGGTCGGCACCGATCCGAAGGCGTTCCGCGGCAGCCGCGTCACGTCGGCCATCACCGTGATGCCGCCGCCGGGCCAGACCGTGACCGGCGCGCCGCCCATCGTCACCCGGGTCTCGCCGGCCGCGACCGAGCGGGTGAGCAGCACCGGGTTCTCGGTCACGCCGGCCCGCAGGCTGCCGCCGGCGCCGGCCATGAACAGGACGGTGCACAGCGACGGCTCGCAATTCTCGCCGATGCGGTCGACGACGTGGCGCACCGGCGCCGGCATCTCGGCCGGGACGGGCTTCAGGTCGTCGTCGAGGACGAGCCAGAGGGCGTGCTCGCCGGTGGTCGAGGTCATGAGGAGGCGCAGGCCCGGCCAGGCGGCGGCAGGGTCGATCGCCTGGATGATCCCGAGCGGATCGGCGATGTCGGTGCCGCCCCAGCCGACCCCCGGCTGGGCGACCTGGAAGTAGCGGCCCGGCGTCGAGCGCCGCCCGCGGACCCGGATGCCCGCCGGGCGCATGCCGAGAACCCGGCCGGCCTGGTGCTCGGTGAGAACGCCGGTGATGTGGTCGTCGACGACGATCACCTCGTCGGCGTGGCCGAGCCATTGCTGCGCGAAGATGCCGACGGTCGCCGAGCCGCAGCCGACGCGCATGCGCTGCTCACGCGTACCGTCGACGATCGGCGCGTGGCCGGCCTGGACCACGACCTCGTGGCCGCCCTCGATCACCATCGTCACCGGATCGCCCGAGCAGAGGCGGAGCAGCGTGTCGCAGGTGACGTTGCCCTCCTTCTTCGAGCCGCCGGTGAGGTGGCGCACCCCGCCGACCGACAGCATCTGCGAGCCGTACTCGGCGGTGGTGACGTGGCCGACTTCTTCCCCGTTGACCCGGATCGCCGCCCGCTCGGGGCCGAGATGGCGGTCGGTGTCGATCTTCACCTTCACGCCGCAATAGCTGAAGATGCCCTCGGTCACGACCGTGACGGTCTCGACGCCGTCGTGCTCGCTCGCCACGATGAAGGGGGCGGGCTTGTAGTCCGGATAGGTGGTGCCGGCGCCGATGCCGGTGACGAAGGTGCGCGAGGGATCGAGCACCCGCCCGTCCCACTCCGCCGCGCCGAACGGCACCAGCGTACGGCCGGCCTCCGCCGCGTCGTGCAGCAGCACGACCGGGTCGGTGCGGACCAGGTGGCCGTCCTCGTTGGCGTAGCGCGAGCAGGCGCCGGAGCGGCCGGGGCGGATCCGGCACAGGACCGGGCAGGCATCGCAGCGCACGATGCCGTCGGCCTCCTGGGCGCCGAACTTCTTGGAGCGCGCTTGCGTGCTCAGGCTGTCGGCGCTCATGACTGCGTCCCCCCGAGGATGTCCTCGCCCCACAGGTCTTTCGCCTCGTCGGCCCGATAGTAGCCCCGGCGCAGGTCGCGGGCGACGAGCGCGGGGTCGCGGGTCCCGGGCGCACCGTAGCCGCCGCCGCCCGGGGTCATCACCTCGACCCGGTCGCCGGCCCGGATCGCGATGTTCTGGTCCTTCGACAGGTGGAGCGGCGTGAACGTCTCCCCGTTGCGATGGATGCGCACCACGTTCGGCGCCCCGGCGGCCCCGCCGAGCACCCCCGGCGGCCCGAACCGGCCGTGATCCATCACGAACGAGGCCCGGGCCTCGCCGCGCAGCAACTCGACCTCGTAATGGACGCCGAACCCGCCGCGATGGGCGCCCGCACCACCGGAGCCCTCGCGCAAGGCGAAGCGGCGGAAGAGTACCGGATAATACTGCTCCATCACCTCGACCGGCGCGGTCTTCGAGATGCCGATGGTGGAGCAGCCGTTGGAGAGCCCGTCATGGCCGGCATTGCCGCCGTAGCCGCCGCCGGTGATCTGGTACATCACGTAAGGGGCGTTCTTCGCCGGGTCGAAGCCGCCCAGCGCGAAGTTGCCCGACGTGCCGGCGGGCGCCGCCGTGACACGCTCGGGGATCGCCTGGACGAGGGCCAGGAACACGGCTTCCGCGATGCGCTGGCTCACCTCCGCGGCGCAGCCCGAGACGGGCCGCGGATAGCGCGCATCGAGGAAGGTGCCCTCGGGCCGTACGATCGTCAGCGGCTCGAAGGTGCCGGCATTGATCGGCACGTCCGGGAAGACGTGCTTCACCGCGAGGTAGACCGAGGAATAGGTCGTCGCCACCACCGAGTTCATCGGGCCGCGGCAGGGCGGGGACGAGCCCGAGAAGTCGAAGGTGAGGCCGTCTCCGGCCTTGGTCATCGTCAGGGCGATGCGCAGGGGCTCGTCCACCACGCCGTCGGAATCGACGAAGGCCTCCGACCGGTAGGTGCCGTCCGGGATCTGGCGGATCTCGGCCCGCATCCGCTCGGCAGAGCGGGCGCGGATCTCCTTGATCGCGGCGTCCAGGGTCTTGCGGCCGACCTTCGCCAGCAGGTCGGCGAGCCGGCTCTCGCCGACCATCAGGGCGGCGGCTTGCGCCTTGATGTCGCCGATGCGCTGGTCGGCGACGCGGATGTTCGAGGAGATGATGGAAAAGATTTCCTGGTCCATCGTGCCGCGCTTGAACAGCTTGACCGGCGGCAGGCGCAGGCCCTCCTGCTCGACTTCCGTCGCGTGGGCCGAGAAGCCGCCCGGCACCATGCCGCCGATATCGGGCCAGTGGCCGGTATTCTGCAGCCAGCAGAAGAGTTCGCCCTCGACGAAGACCGGACGGACGAAGCGCACGTCCATCAGGTGCGTGCCGCCGAGATAGGGGTCGTTGACGATGTAGATGTCGCCGGGCTCCGGTGCCCCGACCCGGGCCTCGCGGATCAGCCGGATCAGCTCTCCGGTCGAATACTGCATCGTGCCGACGAAGACCGGCAGCCCGTACTCGCCCTGCGAGATCAGCGCGCCGGTGTCGCGGTCGTAGATCCCGTCGGAGCGGTCGTCGGCCTCGGCGATCACCGGCGAGAAGGCGGAGCGCGAGAACGCGATGTCCATCTCGTTGCAGACCTGCTGCAACCCGGCCTGGATCACCGCGAGGGTGAGCGCGTCGAGCTGGCTCATGCCGATGGTCCTTCTGCCCGGATCCTCAGGTTGCCGATGGCGTCGACCCGCGCCGTCGCGCCGGGCTCGATCACCGTGGTGGCGTCGATCTGCTGGATCACCGCCGGGCCGGCGATCTCGGCCCCGAGCGGCAGGGCCTCGCGGGCGTAGATCGCCGCCTCGTGCCAGGCGCCGCCGGCATAGACCGGCCGGGTGCCGAGGCGGGCGCCCGCGAGATCGGTGCGGCCGCGCCCATCGATCAACGCCGCGAGCGGGAAGGGGCGGCGCCGGCCGATCACCGAGGTGACGAGGTTGACGAGCACCGCCCGGATCTCCGGCAGCCGGACCTGGAAGCGGCGGAAATACGCCGCCTCGAACAGCTCCTGGAGCGCCGCGCGGTCGATGTCCGGGGAGGGCAGGGCGACGCGGATCAGGTGGGTCTGGCCGCGGAACTGCATGTCGGCCCCGTAGGTGACCGTGGTCTCCTCGATCTCGGCCTGCTCCTCGGCCACCATCGCGAGGGCGTCGGCCGCCTGCTCCTCCAGCACGGCCCGCAGGTCGGCCATGTCGAACCCGTCGAGCGGCCGGTTGAGCGTGCGCACCCGGTCCTGGCGCAGATCGGCGACAAGGCAGCCCAGCGCGTTGGTGAGGCCGGGGCGCGCCGGCACCAGCACTTCCGGGATGCCGAGTTCCCGCGCGAGCGCCACGGCGTGGAGCGGCCCGGCCCCCCCGAAGGCGAAGAGCACGAAGTCGCGCGGGTCGTAGCCGCGCGACAGGGACACCATGCGAATCGCGCCGGTCATGTGGACGTTGCCGAGCCGGATCACCGCCTCGGCCGCCTCCTCGACGCTCATGCCGAGGGGGCCGGCGAGGTCGCGGGCGAAAGCCGCCCGGATCGCCTCGAGGGAGACGCCCGGCCGGACCGCGGTGAGGCGGCCGGGGTCGAGGCGTCCGAGCACCAGGTTGGCGTCGGTGATGGTCGGCCGGGTGCCGCCGCGGCCGTAGCCGATCGGGCCGGGCTCCGAGCCGGCGCTCTCGGGCCCGACCCGGAGCATCCCCGCCCGGTCGACGGAGGCGATCGAGCCGCCGCCGGCCCCGACCGTGTGGACGTCGACCATCGGCAGGTGGATCGGCAAACCGTAATCGATGGTGAGTTCCGCCGAGACCTCCGGCACGCCGCCGGCGATCAGCGCCACGTCGGTGGAGGTGCCGCCCATGTCGTACGTGATGGCGTTCTTCAGCCCCGACTGGGCGAGGGTGGCGGCGGCGGCCATCACCCCGGAGGCCGGGCCTGACATCACGGTCTTGGCCGCCGCCTCGACGACGAGCCCCGCCGGCACGGTGCCGCCATTGCCGTTCATCACCAGCAGGTCGCGGGAAAAGCCTTGGGTGCGCAGCTCGTCCTGGAGGCGGCGGATGTAGCGGTCGAGGATCGGCTGCACCGCGGCGTTGACCGAGGCGGTGGTGCCACGTTCGTATTCGCGGAACTCCGACAGGAGCGCGTGGCCGAGGGTGACATAGGGATTCGGCCAGAGGGCCTTCGCGACGGCGCCGGCGCGCAGCTCGTGCGCGGGATTGGCGTAGGCGTGGAGGAAGTGGATCACCAGGGCTTCGCAGCCCTCCGCCAGCAGGGCGCGGACGGCCTCCGCCACCGCCGCCTCGTCGAGCGGGGTGCGCACCGTGCCGTCGGCCATGACCCGCTCGGGCACCTCGCGGCGCCATTCGCGCGGGATCAGCGGCTCGAAGGTGCCGAACATGCCGTAAGGCTTCGGCCGGGTCCGGCGCCCGAGTTCGAGGACGTCGCGAAACCCTTCCGTGGTGATGAGGCCGACTTTCGCCGTCTTGCGCTCCAGCACCGCGTTGGTGGTGGCGGTGGTGCCGTGGATGACGAGGTCGAGGTCCGCCGGCGCCACCGCGGCGGCGGAGATCGCCGCGAGCACGCCCTCGGCCTGGTTGCGCACGGTCGTCGGCACCTTGGCGAGGCGCACCCGCACGCCCGAGGAATCCACCTCCGTCAGGAGAAGGTCGGTGAATGTGCCGCCGACATCGATGCCCGCCACGCGTCTCACGTCACACCTCGATCATTCGCCTACGAACGGTTTCGTTGGGGGCGGGCGTGAGCCGGCGCCGTCTCGACACCCTACCCTTTAAAAGTCGCGCGCCCCTCCTTCCCTCGGCGATACCGGGCAAGCCCGGTATCGCTGCAAGTTGTGGAGAGGCGTTGGAGGTTGGGGTGGTGCCGCGTCGAGCACAAGGCTTCTCCGGCACCACCCCCACCCCCAACCCCTCCCCACAAGGGGGAGGGGAAAGCGCCCGTATTTGCAGCGAGTTAGCCTGTGAGACGCGGGAACGGAGATCCCGCGCCATCTCCGACCCCCCTCACACCGTCAGGTACGCCTCCCTGACCGCCTCGTCCGCCTCCAAGGCCGCCATCGTGCCCTCGAAGTGGATCGCACCCTTCTCGATCACGTAGGCCCGGTCCGAGACCGCGCCGGCGAAGCTCAGGTTCTGTTCCGAGAGCAGCACTGCGATGCCCTCGCCCTTCATTCGCAGCACCGCGTCGGCCATCTGCTCGACGATGACCGGGGCCAGGCCTTCCGAGGGCTCGTCGAGCAGCACCGCGTGGGGATTGCCCATCAGGGTGCGGGCGATGGTGAGCATCTGCTGCTCGCCTCCCGACATCGCGGCGGCGCGGCGGCCGCGCATCTCGGCGAGGTTGGGAAAGATCGAGAACAGCTCGTCCGGCGTCCAGGCGGCGCGTCCGTCCGCCGGCACCTTGCGGCCGACCTCCAGGTTCTCCATCACCGTGAGATCGGTGAAGATGCGCCGCTCCTCCGGCACGTAGCCGAGGCCGCGGCGGGCGACGCGAAAGGGCTCCCAGCCGGACACCGCCTGGCCCTCGAACCAGACCGTGCCGCCGGTCGGCGGCAGCACGCCCATGATGGCTTTCAGCGTCGTCGACTTGCCGGCGCCGTTGCGGCCCATCAGGGCCACGACCTCGCCGGGCCGCAGCGTCAGGGTGACGCCGAACAGCACCTGGGCCCGGCCGTAGGAAGCCGTGAGGCCGGAGACGTCGAGGAGGGCCCTCATGCCACCGCCTTCCGGCGCGCGCGCATCGCCGCCTCGGTGCCGGCCTCGCCGAGATAGACCTGCTTCACCCGCGGGTCGGCACGGATCTCCTCCGGCGTGCCGGCGGCGACGATCTCGCCGCGCACCAGCACCAGCACCCGGTCGGCATGGGCGAAGACCGCCTCCATGTCGTGCTCGGTGTAGAGGACGCCGATGCGGTTCGTCCGCGCCACCTCGGCGGTGAGCGCCATCAGCCCCGAGCGCTCCCGCGGCGCCATGCCGGCGGTGGGCTCGTCCATCAGCAGGAGCTTCGGGCGCGAGGCGAGCGCGACCGCCAGCTCCACCCGCTTCACGTCGCCGTAGGCCAGTTCCGAGACCGACCGCTCGGCGTCGGTGCGCATCCCGACGCCGGCCAGCAGCGACAGCGCCTCGTCGCGGTAGAGGGCGCTCGCGTCCCGGAAGAGGCCGCGCGAGCGGCCGTGATGCGACAGCAGCGCCATCTGGACGTTCTCCGCCACCGTCATCGACACGAAGGTCTGGGCGACCTGGAAGGTACGCCCGACGCCGGCCTTCCCGATCGCCCGGGCCGGCAACCCGGCGATCGACCGCCCGTCGAGGGCGATGGTGCCGGAATCGGGGCGGAGCTGCCCACCCACCATGTTGAAGGTGGTGGACTTGCCGGCCCCGTTCGGCCCGATGATCGCCAGCATCTCGCCGGCGGCCAGCGTGAAGGACACGTCCTTGGCGGCGGCGACGCCGCCGAAGCGCTTGGTCAGGCCCTCGACGACGAGGAGAGTCATGCCGAGGCCTCCACGGGCTTGGGGCCCGGCATGCGGCCGCGCAGGGCCTCGGCGGCGCCGGCCAGCCCCCGCGGGAAGGCGAGCACCGTCGCGATGATCGCCATCCCCAGCAGCAGGCGCCAGAACTCGGTCAGCGGCATCACCGCGTCCTTCAGCGCGTGGAAGAAGGCAGCGCCGACGAGCGGGCCCATCACGGTCTGGATGCCGCCGACCAGAACCATCACCAGGAAGTCGATCGAGAGCGGGATGCCGGTCAGCGTCGGGTCGATCGAACCCTTCATGAAGGCGTAGAGCCCACCGGCGAGCCCGGCCGCGGCGCCCGCAAGGGTGAAGGCGAGCCAGCGATGGGTGCGCACGTCGAGGCCGATCGCCTCCGCCCGCGTGGCGGAATCGCGCGCCGCCCGCAACGTGTAGCCGAAGGGCGCGTAGATCACCCGGCGCAAGAGGACGATTGCGCCGAGCGACAGGGCGGCGACGAGGTAGAAGTAGGTGGTGCGGCCCGAGGCCCAGGCCGAGGGCCAGACCCCGACGACGCCGTTGTCGCCCCCCGTCACCTCGACCCACTGGAAGCAGATCGCGTAGACGATCTGCCCGAAGGCCAGCGTCAGCATCGCGAGGTAGATGCCCGATAGCCGGACGATGAAATAGCCGAACAGGGCTGCGCCGAGTCCCGCGGCGAGCGGCGCCGCCAGCAGTGCCAGTTCCATCGGCGCCTTGAACGGCCCGGTGACGAGAAGCCCCGCCGCATAGGCGCCGAGGCCGAAATAGGCCGCGTGCCCGAACGAGACGAGGCCGCCGACCCCGACCAGGAATTGCAGCGAGAAGGCGGCGAGCGCGAAGATCAGGATCTCGGTCGCGACCTTCACCTTGTAGGCGTCGCCGATAAGCGGCACCGCCAGGAGCGCGACGATCGCGAGCCCCGCGAGTGCGGCTTCCGCCGGGCGGAAGCGGCGCAGACCCGGGATGCCCTCCGGCGGCATCACCCGGCCCGAGCCGGCGTCCGGCCGGCCGAACAGACCCCAGGGCTTGACCACCAGCACCACCGCCATCAGGGCGAAGACCAGGACCAGCGTCACCTTCGGGAAGATCAGGATGCCGAAGGCCTGGAGCTGGCCGATGATCAGCGCGGCCACGAAGGCGCCCGGCACCGAGCCCATGCCGCCGATCACCGTGACCACGAAGGCGTCGGTGATGACCGAGAGGTCCATGTGGGCGTTGGCGGGGATGCGCGGGATCTGAAGCGCGCCGCCGAGCCCCGCGAGGCTGGCGCCGAGGAACAGCGTCAGGGTGAAGAGCCGCGCCTGGTTGACCCCGAGCGCGCCGACCATCTCGCGATCCTGGGTCGCGGCCCGGATCAGCACCCCGAAGCGGGTGCGGTGCATGAGGAGCCAGAGGAGACCCAGCACCAGGGGGCCGACCGCGATCAGCACCAGCTCGTAGGCCGGAAAGCGCTGCCCCAGGATCTCGACGCCGTGGCGGAGCGACGGCGCGCGCGGGCCGGCGATGTCGACCGGTCCCCAGATCTTGAGCACCAGGTCCTCGACGATCAGCACGACGCCGAAGGTGGCGAGCAGCTGGAACAGCTCCGGCACGCGGTAGATGCGGCGGAGCAGCAGTACCTCGACGGCGACGCCGACGACACCGACGAGGAGGGCGGAGAGCAGCACCCCGAGGAAGAACGCGGCCGGCGAGTAGGAGAGGTCGAGGAGTCGCGGCACGATCGTGACCGCGATGTACGCCCCCAGCATGTAGAACGAGCCGTGGGCGAAGTTCACGATCCGGGTGACGCCGAACACGATCGTCAGCCCGGAGGCGATCACGAACAGCGACGAGGCGCTGGCGAGCCCGGACAGTGCCTGGAGGACGAGGAAGGACGGGTCCATGGGGCCTTTCGCTCCGGCGCGTGTCGGGAGATCAGGCCTTGCGGGCCGCCTTCACCTCGGCCTCGGGGAACATGTAGTTCGCCCCGTCGGCGTAGCGCACATTCTTCATCGTGCCCTGGCGGCCGTTCAGCGCCGTCTCGCCGATCCAGGCGCCGAGCGTCGACTGATGGTCGAGCGCCCGCATCGTCACCGGGCCGGCGATGGTCTGCGAGGTCAGGCCTTCCAGCGCCGCGATCATCGCCTCGGTCTCGGTCGAGCCGGCCTTCTCCAGCATGTCGCGGATCATGCCGACGACGACGTAGCCGAGGAGCGAGCCGAGGCGCGGCGTGTCGTTGAACCGGGCCCGGTAGGCGGTCACGAACTCCTTGTGGCCGTTGGTGTCGATGGTCTCCCAGGGATAGCCGGTGGTGACCCAGCCCTCCGGCGTCTCGTCGCCGAGCGGGATCATGTATTCCGGCTCGCCGGTGAGCAGGCTCGCGACGGTGCGCTTCTCGAACAGGCCGCGGGTGTTGCCCTCGCGCACGAAGGCCGTGAGGTCGGCGCCGAACAGCACGTTGAACAGGCCGTCGGCCTTCATCTGCGACAGGGCGCCGACGGTGGCGCCGGCATCGACCTTGCCCAAAGCCGGGAATTGCTCGCCCACCACCTCGAAGCCCGGCACGGCGGCAGCCATCAGGCGCTTGAAGTTGGCGGCGGCCGACTGGCCGTACTCGTAGTTCGGCGCCACGATCGCCCAGCGCTTGACGCCGCGGTCCTTCACCGCCTCCACCAGCATGCGGGTCTGCATGTAGGTGTTGGGTCGCACCCGGAAGGTGTACCGGTTGCCGCTGCCCATGGTGAGCGCGTCGGTCAGCGGCTCGGTGGCGAGGAACAGGGCCTTGCGCTGGTTGGCGAAATCCGCCACCGCGAGGCCCACGTTGGACAGGAAGGTGCCGCACAGGAAGGCGACGTTCTCGCGCGTCAGCAGCTCCTCGGCGACACGGGTCGCGTCGCCCGGCGTCGAGCCGTCGTCGCGAAACACGATCTCGATCGGGCGGCCGCCGAGCGCCTTGATGCCGCCGGCCTTGTTGACGGTATCCTGGGCAAGCTGCATGGCATTGCGGTAGGGTACCGCGAAGGCGGCCATGCGCCCGTAGGAATTCAGCTCGCCGATCCGGATCGGCCCCGTTCCCTGTCCAGCGCCCTGAGCCGGCGCCCGGGACGCCGCGAGGCTCAAGGGGGCGGCAGCGAGGCCGCCGAGAACCGTGCGGCGCGACGGAGGCAGCAACGTCCCGTTGCGGGTCGACATCTCATCGCGGGTCGACGTCTCGTCGCGGGTCGACATGGCGAGAACCTCCGTCCGGTCCCGGCGCGACTCTGAGCCGCCGGAATGCAGTTTCGTTCGTCTACGAACGATAGAGATCCACGATACTTGCCTCGTGCCGGGACGCAAGGGTCAAGTCTGCGGAAAATCCGGGCGGCGTCTGTCGCACGAGCGTGCAATCGCGCGCCCGTCGGAGCATTGTCCGGCGACGTGGATGCCGGTTCGCCGCTGGTAATGCCGCACAATCGAGAACCCAGGCAAAAACCCGGGGTAGCGTCCGGTCGTAACGCGACCGGGCACGGCCCCAAGGCATTCCGGGTCTAGAAGCCGGCCTCGCGGGCGAGCCAGGCGTCGAGGGCGCGCTCGCGCTCGGCCTCGATCATCGCGGCGATCCAGGCCGCCTGCTCGATGCGCGCGGTCTCGCCCGCATCCTCGTCGCGATCGGGTGAGTGCTGCATCGCGCGTCTCCGTTCCTCGTCGCCGTCGATGGTCGTCGTCGAGAACAAAATAGGAACATGTGCGATGGGCGGCAAGGGACGCGATGTGTGGAAAGTGGGGACCTTGGCCGGACCGCCGCGCGTTGCCGCCTCACGACACCTCGGAGAAGGACACAAGCCATGCGTTCGACCCTGCTCGCCCTCGCCGCCACCGTCGCGATGACGGGCGCCGCCCTGGCCCAGACCGGCGTTCCCGGCTCGGCCGAGAACAACATGAACAATCCCGGCAGCGTGAAGAGCAACGCCGAGAAGGGCATGCCCGAGCGCGGCATGACCACCGGCACGGTGATGCCGGCCGCGCCCGGCGCCACCACCCGCACCGACGACCTGCCGAGCCACAGCGGCGGCAACGCCGCGGCGACGAGCCCGGCCAACCGGGCCCGCTGAGCGGACTTGCGTCGGTAGAGCAACGCTTCGTCCGCTCAGACCCTTGTTCGTCGCAGGATCGGCAACCGATTTTGCAAAATCCACTTGGATTAGCGCCCGATCGCGTTGCCATCGAACGCTGCTCTGGATCTTCGATCTTGCCGCATCGTCCGCGACGAACCGGTTTCCGCTTCGTTGGAAAATGCTCTCAGAGCATCCGGAGCGACGGGGTGCATCCCGCCCCGTTCCCTCGCTCGGGCTCTCAAGCCCGGGCGAGGGCCAACGACCCGTCATCCATCGCGATGAAGCGGATGCCGCCCCGGCGCAGGGCCGCCACCGCCTTGTGGCGGGATTCGTCGATCTTCCCCTCGGCATCGTCCTCGAGGCGCCGCACCGTCGAGAGCGACAGGCCGCTCGCCGCGGCAAGCGCCGCCATGGACCAGTCGAGCATTGCCCGCGCCGCCCGCAGGTGCCGCGCCCGCACGCCCTGTTCGAGGGCCCGGCGCACCCGGCCGTCCTCCGGCGCTCCGCTCGCGTGGACCGGCTCCCCGGACTCGTGGACCGGGTACTTCATCCCCGCCCGGCCGATGTAGCGCCCCGCCCCGTCCCAGAGCGGAATCCCGATGATGCGGAAACGCCAGACCTCGCCGGTGGCCAAGCGCTCGCGCGAGGTCCCCTGGAACCGCACCTGCGGGTCATGGACGCTCATGGCCCGGTCGCGGAACGCCGCGCGCTCCTCGGGCAGGACCATGATGAACGGATCCGTGTTGATCTCGTGCAGGGGCAGGCCGTGCACCCGCGCCACCTCGGCGGGAAAGTCGTGGAGGCGGTCCGCGCTCACCGCGTAGGTCGAGGTATAGGTGCTCAGGTAGAGGGCGTGGCGCCGGCGCTGCTCGGCCGCCTGCATCCGCCGCAACCGTTCCTGCTCGGTGACGTCGAGGACGATCCCGCTCACCGCGAGCGGCCGGCCCTCCGGCGAGACGCGCAGCTCGGACAGGATCGACACATGGCGCAGCTCGCCGCTCGGACGGATCAGCCGGACGACGGCCGTCGGCGGTACGTAGCCCTGCACGACCTCGCCCGGGCTCGCCAGCCTCATCCGGTCCTCGGGATGCAGCAGGTCGACGAGCAGGTCGTAGCTCGCCGTTCCGCCGGACGGATTCAGCCCGAGGAGCCGAAACAGGCCGGGTGACCAACGCTGCTCGCCGGAGGCGAAGGACCAGCTCCAGAATCCGGCAAATCCACATTCCTCGATCAGATGCAGGAAGGTCGCGGAGCAGGACTTCAGGTCGGCGGCATTCATGCGTGAGACGTTCGGAACGATCGATTCATCCGGGACGGTCGATCCCGCCCCCTCCCTAGACCATTCGGCCCGGCCCGCGAGCCGTCCCGGCTGCATCTCACGGTTAGGACGAGCCACGAATCCGCGATCGTCGTCGCGCGCAGGGCGGTCGGGGCGGCTCGACTTCGCCGTTCACATCTTCGCCACGGCGATCGAGCCGTCCTCCATGGCGATGAAGCGGATCCCGGCCTTGCGCAGGGCATCCACCGCCTTGTGGCGGGAGCGGGAGCCCTGGCCCTCCGCCTCCTCCTCCAGGCGCCGCACCGTCGAGAGCGACAGGCCGCCCGCTTCGGCCAGCGTCGACATCGACCACGCGAGCAGGCCGCGCGCCGCGCGCAGGTGCTGGCCCCGCACCGATTGCTCGAGGCCGAGCCGCACGCCGTTATCCGCGAAGGCGCCGATCGCGGTTCCGGGCACGCCGGAGGCGTGGATCGGATACTTCATCCCGGCCCATCCGACGTAATCCCCGGTGCTGCTCCAGACCGGGACGCCGAGGAGGCGGAACCGGACGAGCTCGCCGCTGGCGAGGCGCTCGCGCGAGATCGCCTGGAAATGCAAGCGGCGGTCATGGCGCTCCCAGCCGCGGTCACGCAGGGCGGCGCGCTCATCCGGCACGACCATGAGGAACGGATCGACCTGAAGCTCGTCCTGGGACAGGCCGTGGACCTGCGCCACCTCGGCGGGAAATTCGTGGACGAGGTCCGGGCCGACGAAGAACGAGGCCGTGTAGGAGGTCAGGTAGAGCGCCTGGCGTCGGCGCTCGTCGGCGAGCTGCAGCTGCCGCAGTCGCTCGCGGTCGGTGACGTCGAGGGCGACCCCGTTCACCGCGAGGGGCCGGCCCTCCGGGGAAACGTGCAGCTCGGACAGGACCGAGAGGGTGCGCATCTCGCCGGAGGGCCGGATCACCCGCACGATCGCCTGCGGCAGGACAACCCCCTGCGCGACCATGCCCGGAGAGGCCATCTGCGCCTGGTCTTCCGGATGCACGAGGTCGAGGAAGAGACCGTAGGAGGGGGGGGCCAGGTCCGACCTGAGCCCGAGGAGCCGGAAGAGACCCGGCGACCAGCGTTGCTCGCCCGATTCGAACGACCAGTGCCAGCTCCCTGCGAAGCCGCACTCCTCGACCGTATACATCAAATTGTTTGAGAATATATTCCGGGTCGCAGAATCCATACGCGCGACGATCGACCTTTTGAGTTGCGACGTCCGACCTTATGAGATTTCGTCGTCGGCTCAAGGCACCCGTTAGTCGATCTCACCGTTAGAGGGGCCGCTCCCGCGGGGAGCGGCCGGAGCGATCATTTGCCGTCGGCGAATGCGGAGGCTCGGGCCCGGGCGGCGACCTGCTCGGGCGTCGGTGGATTCACCGGGTGGTGGCTGAGGCAGAGCGGCGTGCGCAGCTTGGCCGGCTTCCCCGAGCCCTCGGTGGCGAAGTAGAACTCGCCCGCGCCGAGCCGGCCGATGTCGGGTGCCGCCCCGCCGCTCGCCGCCATGATCTCCTGCGCCGCCGCGATCGTGGCCGGAGCGCTCTGGCGGCCGAAGAACTGGGTGGTGCAGTTCGACACGATCTGGTTGTGGATGCCCTTCGGTACCTGCGTCGCCACGATCATGCCGAGGCCGTATTTGCGCCCCTGCGCCACCAGCTTGATGCCGCTGCCGAGGCTCGGCGGCGTGCGCCCCGAGGGCAGGAAGGTCTGCGCCTCGTCGACGACGTAGAGCAGGCCGCGGGGCGCCGGATGCGCCTTGATCCAGCCGAACAACGCCATCTGCAGCCGGTTGACGAAGTCCTCCCGCGCCGCTTCCGAGGCGAGGCCCGACAGGTTGACGACCGAGATCCGGGTGCGGCTCGGGTCCGGGCCGTGGAACAGCCGGGCGGGATCGAGTACCGCTCCCTCGACCCGCAGGAGCGGGTTGGTGGCGACCGCCGCCAGGAGCTGGTCCGCCATGGCGGCGGCGAGTTTCTGGGCGTTGCCGATCTGGCTGATGCCGTCCGGCAGGTCGGCGAGCAGGCCGGTGAAATGGGCGAGCGTGCCGCCGTCCCGGGCCGCGAAGGCCCGCAGGGCATCGGCCAGCACGCCGCGCTGAAGCGTCCTGGTGGCGCCGGCGAGCGGTCCCAGGGTCTCGGCCGCCATCTCGATCGCCTGCGCCCGCTCGTCGCGGTCGTCGCTGGCCGCGAGGTCCGGCATCACCGACAGGAAGAGCGGGTTGCCGGCATGCAGCCCCGGCGTCCACACCACCACCTCGACCCGCTCGGCGTAACGCGCCGCCTTGCGGTCGTCCTCCGGGGTGAACCGCTCCGGCCGCTCCGGCCAGGGATCGCCGAGGCGCGACAGGTCGTTGTTCGGATCGACCACGATCGCCGGGATACCGGCGAGCGCCGCCTCCTCGACCAGGCGGCGCAGCAGCACGGTCTTGCCCGAGCCGGAGCCGGCGATGATCGCGGTGTGGCGGGGCAGCAGCCGCAGCGGCAGGGCGACCGGCGGCGCGTCCGGGGCGAGGCGGTGGCCGACCGGGATGGCGTCGGGAGCCGGGGCGAGGGCGGACGGCGCCGCGGCGGGCGGCGGGGGCACGGGAGACGCGACCTCGGCGTGCGGTCGTGCGGCCGGTCGGGATGCCGCGGAGGCCTCGGCCGGGCGCGCCTCCAAGGCGCGGGTCGCGGCCGTGCGGGTCTCCGGCCCGCTCCGCAGAGCGGGGGCTGCCGGCTCGTCGGGGTGGGCGGGGGCCGGATCGGCCGCCATCCTCGGCTGCCGGGGCGGCAGCGGCGGCAGGGGCACGCGCCCGCGCCGCGGATGCGCCGGCTCCGCCGCCGTCCCGTCCCCCGGCAGGCCCGCTTCGCGGAAGAACCGGGTCCCGCGCACCGGCAGGGTGTCGCGCATCCAGCGCTCGAACCGGTCCATCTTCCCGTCCCGGATCGCCCGGTCGCGCAAGCTGCGCAGGGCGACGAAGGTGCGCAGGTCGTCGTCCGACGGGTCGATCAGCTTGCCGCCGGCGGCCAGGAACCGGTCGACCAGGGCGTCGGTCTTGGCCCCGGCCGGCACGGGTCCGCGGCGCACCAGCAGCAATTCGCGCCCCGGGATCTTCGTCGAGATGCCCGACGCGGTCAGCGCCGCCCGCAGGCGGGCCTGGAAGGCGATCGGGTGCGCCTGGAGCAGCGCGCGGTAGCAGACGTGACGCTCGCGGTCGTTCTCGTCGCGGTGGAGGAAGGTCAGCCGTCCATGCAGCGGCGGCAGGCGCTGCTCCGGCTCGCCCTTGCTCACCACGTCGACGGCGTCGTCGGGATCGTCCTCGAGGGCATAGAGGTCGAAGGCGGCCCGCAGCAGCTCGCCGAGCCCGCCCTCCTCGTCGTCGAGGATGCCGGAGATGTCGGCGACGCGGCGCTCGGCGTCGAGGTCGAAGGGCGGCTCGGCCGCGTGCGGCGGCGGCGTGAGGCCGGGCTCCACGAGGTCGTGGCAGAGAGCCACCCTCTCCTGCGCCAGGCAGTCGCGGCGGAAGGCGTCGCAGCGCATCAGCAGCGTGCGCGGCCGCATCGCGGCGTCGGAGGCGGCCCGGATCGCCGCCTCGCTGAACGGCCAGGTCGGGAAGGGCGGTGCGAAGCCGGCATCGGCATAGGCGGGGGCGAGCCGGCTGCGAATGAGTGCCGCGGCCGCGGCCGCCTCGTTCAGGCCTTCCAAAATGAGGGGTGGGTCGAAGCGATCGAAGGCGGATTTCAGCCCGCGCTCTTGCAGCCGGTGCCAGGAATCGCTCAGGCAAGTGACCAAGGTCATGCCCCGGCCGGCGCCGTCATGCAGCTCCATCAGGCCCGCCGCCAGCATCTCGGCGAGGCCGGGACCGGCGTCGAAATCGTCGTCGAGGCTCAGGCGGGTCGCGTCGACCACGCCGTCGATCTGGTCGACGGCGACGAGGGTCGGGCCGCTGAGTCCCATGATCCAGGCCATGCCGCGCACCAGGTCGATCGGGGCGGGAGGCGGCGTCGTGAAGCCGAGGCCGGCGCGGGCGGCCGGATCGGCCTCGTAGCCCTGGAGCCAGGCATGGGCGAGCCCGACGGCGGCGAGGTCCTGCGAGCGCAGCAGGCACAGCGCGCGAAAGACGTCCTGGTGCTTGAGCGCCCGGCCCGTATCGACGTGCATCAGCGCCCGGACGAGGAGGTCGACGATCCGCCTCGTGTCGATGTTGGGCGTATTGAACGCCTGCTCGACCTGCTCCTCGACCCGGAAGCGGCGGGCGACCCCGGCCAGCACCGCGTCGGACTGGCGCCGCCCGTCCGGCATCGGATGCATCATGGCGGTGAGGTAGCTCAGCGCCGCGCTGCGCCAGAAATCGGTGAGCCCGAGCACGTCGAGGAGCACGAACCAGCCGCCGGTCGCCCAGACCTCGCCCCGGATCTGGCCGACGAGATGGGTCTTGCCGATGCCCGGCTCGCCGACCAGCACCCGGCCGCGGGGGCGGGCGCCCGCACCCTGGGCATGGAGCGCGTCGAGGATCTTGGGGATCAGGGCCTCGTTGGGGGCGCCGGTCGGCTCGGCGTCGAGCCAGACGCTGTCGAGGGTCCGCACCCAGTCGAAGTTGACGCGGCGCAGGGCGTCGAGGGCGTCGTTCATGCCAGGATCGCTCATGCCTGGATCCAGATCTCGTGGAAAGGTTCGCCGGCCGGGCTGAAGGCGGCCGCGCGCTCGGCGGCGTCGAGGGCCTTCGGATCGCTGATCCGGGTGAGCCGCATCGTCTCGTCGCGGCGCAGGATCGCCGCCAGCCCGGCATCGACGGTGGCGCGGTCGAGGTCGGAGAGCGCGGCCCGCAGGGCGCTGAGGCGCACGGGCCTCGCTGTCTGCCCACCGGTGCAGGCGAGGTAGGCCGCCTCGATCCGGGCACGGAGCCGGCGCGGCGTCGGCCCGCGGGGCGCCCTCGAAGCGGACGATCGGGTCGTCTTCTCCGGCGGCGCCCGCTCGGGGGCGGGGCCGACGAACTCGGCGAGGGTCGCACCGGTGGCGTCGAGGTGGTGGTGGAGGCGCGTCAGCCAGTCCTGCAGCACCCGCTGGGGCGGGGGCAGGGGATCGCGCAGGTGGCCGCCGGCCCAGTGCCAGCCCTTGTCGGTCACGGTCAGGCGCGAGGAGCGGCCCTCCTTCTCGACCGCGAGCAGCCCGGCCCTCACCAGGGCGTCACGCGCGGGCTTCTTCGGCGCGATCTCGCTGTTGAGGGCGGTGCCATGCCGGCCGAGCAGGCGCCAGAGGATCAGCGCCTGAGCCGGCGTCGGCGTCTCGCTCATCGAATCGGGTCTCCGGCGGGAACGGGACGGCGCAGCCGGACGACCCGACGGATCTTCTCGACCGCGAGGGGCAGGTCGTCCGCGACCTGTTCGTTGGTGAGGCGCAGCACGAGGTAGCCGGCGACCAGCAACTCGTAGTCGCGGTGACGGTCCTGGCCGAATTTCGGGTTGCCCTGGTGCTCCGGCCCGTCGATCTCGACGACGACGCGGTGCTCACGGCACAGGAGGTCGACCCGCGGTTGCCGGCCGTCGCCCTCCACCCGCACCACTTCGTTGCCGACGAACAGGCCGGCGAGCTCCGGGTCCCGCGCGAGCGCCGCCTCGATCCGTTGCTCGCTCGGGCTGGCCGGGTGCGCCCGCGAGCGCGACGGGATGAAGCGCGCGGCCGCAGGGCTCGGGGAGCGGCCGATCTCGCAGGCGCCGTAGAGGATGCGGTCGTAGGGCGGGGCATCGGGGGGCGGCGCCGGCAAAGCCAGGATGCAGGCGGCGCCGTGCCCGGCACACCATTCCAACGCCTCGATCACCGGGGCGGCCTGGGCCGGCGCCGCCGGATCGACCTCCGCCACCAGGATCACGCTGCCGGGATCCACCGCCTGCAGCAGCTGCCCGAATTCGAGCGCCGGCGCCGCCCGCCGGAACCGAGGCGGCTGCCCGGCCGCCGCGAACGCCGCCGCGGCCTTGAGCCAGGGGCCGGAGGTGCCGGGCGCGGTCCCGTCCCGACCCGGCCAGTCCGGCCAGCGGGCGAGGGCCAGCTCGGCGAGGTCGTCGAGCAGGCGGTCGATCACGCCCCGGGCGTGGCGCAGGTCCCCGGCGGCGACGAGCAGCACGCCCCGCCCGATCTCGCCCGCCGCCAGCACCGCGCCGACATCGTCGCGGGTGAGGCCGATCACCGCCAGCCGCTCCCCGGGCCCGAGCCCGGCGACGCGCTCCGCGAACGCGTTCGGCGTCAGGCGGAGCCGCCCGGTGGCTGTGCTTTCTCCGGACCTGCGCAAGACGAGACCGCATCCCCGGGATTGGCCGACGACGCGGTGTGCGTTCCACGGCTGCTGGCCGGGGATATCCAGCACAGGTTGCCGGCCTTGGCCAGGGGGTTGTGGGGCCGGCGGCGGTGGAAGGGGGCTTTTCGTCATGCGGGGCGGAAGAGGGGACGCCGCTTCCGGAGGGGGCGCACGCGTTACGGAGGGCGCCGCTGGATCAGCGCCGCGCTCCCCGCTCCCGGCCCGCTTCGCAGGCCACCCTCCGCCGCGGAAGGGGGAGTGTTTGCGGTCGGGGCGCGCCTCTCGCTTACGTCACGACCGACGGCTCGGTCCGGCCGGTCCGCTGCGCGATGCCGGCGATCGCCTCGGCCGCGGCCACGACCGGGGCCAGCATCTCGGCGGTGGGCGCGTCGAGGCGGTCCTTCGAGAAGCGCTCGAGATAGACCCGCAGCGTCGCCCCGACGGTGCCGGTGCCCGAGAGGCGAAACACCACGCGCGCATCCTCGCGGAACAGGATCCGCACGCCCTGGCGCGCCGTCACCGAGCCGTCGACCGGGTCGGTATAGGCGAAGTCGTCCGCGGCCTCGACCGTGAGGTCCCCGATCCGCTGCCCCGGCAGGCCGGCGAGCTTTTCGCGCAGAGCCGTCATCAGGCCCTCGGCGGCGGCGCTCTCGACCTCCTCGTAGTCGTGGCGGGCGTAGTAGTCGCGGCCGAACAAACCCCAGTGGTCGCGCACCACCCGGTCGGCGGGCTTGCCCGTCGCGGCGAGCAGGTTGAGCCAGAGCAGCACCGCCCAGAGCCCGTCCTTCTCGCGGACGTGATTCGAGCCGGTGCCGGCGCTCTCCTCGCCGCAGAGGGTGATCCGCCCGGCATCGAGCAGGTTGCCGAAGAACTTCCAGCCGGTCGGGGTCTCGAAGGCCGGGATCCCGAGAGCGGCGGCGACCCGGTCGGCGGCGCGGCTCGTCGGCATCGAGCGGGCGACGCCCGACAGTCCATCCTTGTACCCGGGCGCCAGATGGGCGTGGGCGGCGAGGATCGCCAGGCTGTCGCTCGGGGTGACGAAGAGGTGGGGCGCCACGATCATGTTGCGGTCGCCGTCGCCGTCGGAGGCCGCGCCGAAATCGGGGGCGTCCGGGCCGGTCATCTCCGCCATCAGGTCGTGGGCGTGGACCGGGTTCGGGTCCGGGTGGTGGCCTCCGAAATCGGGCAGCGGCTCAGCATTGACCACCGTGCCGGCCGGCGCGCCGAGGCGCCGCTCCAGGATCTCCACGGCGTAGGGGCCGGTCACGGCGCTCATCGCGTCGAAGCGCATCCGGAAGCCGGAGCGGAACAGGGCCGCGACGGCCGGGAAGTCGATCAGCGTCTCCATCAGCGCGGCGTAATCCGCCACCGGATCGATCACCGTGACGATGGCCTCGCCGAGGCGTACGTCGCCGAGCGTGTCGAGGTCGATGTCGGCGGCCTCGACGATGCGGTACTCGGTGATCGCCTTGGTGCGGGCAAAGATCGCCTCGGTCACCGGCTCGGGCGCCGGGCCGCCGTTGCGGCCGTTGAACTTGATGCCGAAATCGCCCTCGGGCCCGCCCGGGTTGTGGCTGGCGGAGAGCACCACGCCGCCGATCGCGCCGTATTTCCGGATCACGCAGGAGGCTGCCGGGGTCGAGAGCAGGCCGCCGCGGCCGACCAGGATGCGCGAGAAGCCGTTGGCTGCCGCGATCCTGAGCGTCGTCTGCACCACCTCGCGGTTGAGGAAGCGCCCGTCGCCGCCGACCACCAGGGTGGAGCCGGCCCGGTCGGGCAGGCAGTCGACGATTGCCTGCACGAAGTTCTCGACGTAACGGGGCTGGCGGAAGACCGGCACCTTCTTGCGCAGGCCCGAGGTACCGGGCTTCTGGTCGGGGAAGGGCTGCGTGGCGACGGCCTTGACGGTCATGGGGTCTCGTCCCGGTAGGGCTTTCCGGGGCCGGACGGCCCCTCCAGCCCGGCTTATGCCGCCTCGCGCCGCCGCCTGCCAGTCCGCAGGCGCGCTTTACGCTGCATCCTCCGCCGCCGGGGCCGTACCGGCCGTGAGGTGGTGGAAGGTGCCGATCGGCGCCGGCCGGCCGAGGAGGTAGCCTTGCGCCTCGTGGCAGTTCTCGGCCCCCAGGAAGGCGAGCTCCGCCGAGGTCTCGACGCCCTCCGCCAGGACCGGCAGGCCGAGGCCCCGCCCCAGACCCAGCACCGTGCGCACGATGGTGGCGGCCTGCTCGCTCGAATCGACCGAGCGGGTGAAGGAGGCGTCGATCTTGATCTTGTCGAACGGGAAGGCGCGCAGGTTCGACAGCGACGAGTAGCCGGTGCCGAAATCGTCCATCGCGATCCGCACCCCCAGCGCCTTGATCCGCCGCAGGGTGGCGAGCGCCCGCGGCAGGTCGCGGATCAGCGCCGTCTCGGTGATCTCGAGTTCGAGCCGGGCCGGCGAGAGGCCGGTGGTGAACAGGACCTCGTGGACCAGCTCCGAGAAGCCGGGGGCATGGACCTGCACCGCCGAGACGTTGACGGCGATGCGCAGGGGCTTTTCCCAGGTGGCCGCCTCGCGGCAGGTCTCGCGCAGGACCCACTCGCCGATGGCGAGGATGCTCCCGGTCTCCTCGGCGATCGGGATGAACAGGTTCGGCGGCACGGTGCCGCGCTCCGGGTGCTGCCAGCGCAGCAGCGCCTCGAAGCCGACCGCCTCGCCGCTGTCGATGCGGGTCTGGGGCTGGTAGAACACCCGCAGCTCGCCGCGCTCGACGGCGTGGCGCAGATCGTGCTCGATCTGGCGCCGCTCGCGCACCTGCAGCCCCATCCGCGCCTCGTAGAAGCGCAGGCGGCCGCGGCCCTCCTGCTTGGCGCGATAGAGGGCGGTGTCGGCCTGGACCATCAGGGTCTCGGGATCGTCGCCGTCATGCGGGAAGAGCGCGATGCCGAGGCTCGCGGCCGCGATCGCCCCGGCCGGTCCGGCCTCGGCCCGGCGCAGAGCCGCCAGGATCGTCTCGCCCAGGGTCTCGGCCGCGGCGGCGTCGAGGTTCGGCGCCAGGACGGCGAACTCGTCGCCGCCGAGCCGCGCCAGCATCTGGCCGGGGCCGAGCGCGCCGGTGATCGCCGCGCAGACCGTCCGCAGCAGGGCGTCGCCGGCGGCGTGGCCGAACAGGTCGTTGACCTCCTTGAAGCGGTCGAGGTCGGCGCACAGGACGGCGAGCGTCCGGCCGGCGGCGCGGGCGAGCGCGATCTCCTGCGCCAGCCGGTCGTTGAAGCTGGTGCGGTTCGGCGCGCCGGTGAGGGCGTCGTGATGGGCGAGGTAGGCGATGCGCGCCTCGGCGCGCTTGCGCGCCCGGAGGTCGCGGACCGCGAGCGCGGCGTGGGGTCGGCCGGCGAAGTCGATGACGCGGCGGATCACCTCGACCGGGATCGGGCTGCCGTCGGCCCGGCGCAGCTGGGCCTCCGGCGCCTCGGCCTCGGCGGGGCCCGGGGCGGCCGCATCGTCCAGGAAGTCCGACAGGGACGCGCCGGTCAGCGCCTCGGCCGGGCGGCCGACGAGGTCGGCGAAGCTGTCGTTGACGGTGACGATGCGGTCGTCGTCGCAGACGACCAGCCCCTCGACGGCGGCGTTGGCGAGGCCGCGCATCCGCTCGCCTTCGAGGACCGACCGGCGCTCGTCGCGCAGGTGCAGCCACAGGCCGGCGAAGGCCAGGACCAGGATCGTGACGCTGGCGAGCGCCACCGCCACCGCCAGGATCTCCGCCGGCACCGCGGTGCCGGACGGGGCGACCGATGGGTCCGGCACGATCACGGCGGCGGTCATCGCGGTGAAGTGCAGGCCGCAGATGCCGGCGACCATCAGGAGCGCCCCGGTGAGTTTCATCCGGACCGAGCCGTCGCGCAGGGTGGCGGCGAGCGCCAGGCTCCCGAGCCCGGCCCCGGCGGCGAGCGCCGCCGTCACCAGGCCGGCATCCCAGATGACCCGCCCGGCGACCTCGAAGGCCGCCATGCCGGTGAAGTGCATGGCGCCGACGCCGAGACCGATCTGCGCCCCCCCGAGCCAGGCGGCGCCGGGCAGGCCCGGCCGCAGGGCGATCCAGAAGCCTGCCGCCGTCATGACGACGCCGATCACCAGGGACAGGCCGGTCAGGCCGAGATCGTAGGCGGTGGGAATGCCGGCCGAGAAGGCCAGCATGGCGATGAAATGCGTCGCCCAGATCCCGGTCCCGCCGGCCATGGCGGCGATGAGGAGCCAGAGCCGGCGCAGCCGGCCGTCGCTCACGCGGGCGTGATCGAGGAGCGTTAGGCTGGTCGCTGCGGCCAGGTTGCATACAACTGCCGCGAGTAAAACCAACTTGAGATCGTGATTTCCGACAATGCAATTGTAGAGGGCAGTCACAATTTGCCTCTGGCGCTCGGGCTCTCCGTGCCTCTGTAAGTGCCGGAACAGAGGCTAACATCCATGCGACAGCTTCGCCGTTCCAGGTCTTTCCAGCGAGCGTAGTGAACGTGGGTTTAATTCCTATTCGCAAGATGTCCTGACGTCATGCTGCGGCAGCTCCCTGCGCCCCGCCCCTTGGCAGCCGGCCGTCCCGTCCGATATCCGGCGGACGGACGAAACGGATGCGAGCGCGATGCAGAACGACGAGCCGGGCGCGACAGCGCAGCCGACGCTGGACGAGGACACGATCGCCTTCGCCGGCCGGGTGTTCCAGTATGCCCGCCTCGGCCACCACGTGGAGCTGGCCGAGCTGCTCGGGATGGGCCTGCCGCCCAACCTGCGCAACGACAAGGGCGACACGCTCCTGATGCTGGCGGCCTATCACGGCCACGCCGAGACGGTCGGCGTGCTGATGGCGCACGAGGCCGACCCGGAGATCGGCAACGACCGCGGCCAGACCCCGCTCGCCGCGGCGGCCTTCAAGGGCACGATGCCGGTGGTGCTCGCCCTCCTCGACGGCGGGGCCGCGATCGACGGCGCCGGGCCGGACGGGCGCACTGCCCTGATGACCGCGGCGATGTTCAACCGGGTCGAGATGGTGGAGACGCTGCTCGCCCGCGGCGCGGATCCGGGCCTCCGCGACGCCGGCGGCCACACCGCCGAGACCGCCGCCCGGGCGATGAACGCGCCGGATACGCCGGAGGTGCTGGCGCGGGCGACCAAGGGGTGAGGCCCTGTCCGATGTCTCGACCTGTCGATCCGGCGCATGGGCCGACGCCTCTCGATCGACGTCGGCGTGCAAGCAGGCTTCCGCCCGCTAAACTCCCGGCGGCACCGGCTTCGCCACCAGCCCGCGGCGCGCCTCGATCGTCTGCCAGGCCATCAGCCCCGGCAGGCCCAGCACCACGTCCGGCACCCGCTTGACCAGCGACAAGGCGAGCGCGGTGTGCGGATCGATGCCGAACAGGCCGCCGAGGAGCACGAAGCCGCCCTCCTGCACGCCGAGCCCGCTCGGGACCGGGAAGGCGGCGGACTTGATCGCCTGGCTCAAGGATTCGAGCACCACCGCCTCGGAGAGGGTCACCCCCTCGATGCCGATGCAGCGCAGCGCGATCCAGATCTCGAGCGCGCCGAGGAACCAGGCGACGAGGTGGAGTAGGACGCCCTGGCTCAAGGGCAGCCACCGCCGGCGGTCCCAGACCGCGTCGAGGGCCGCCTGCACGCCGCCGCCGGCCGGGGCCGCACCCTCGGCCGCGAAGCGCCGGGCGAGCGCGGTCACCCGCCGCTCGACGAAGGCGGCGCCGCCGTAGCGCTGCACCGCGAAGAAGGCGGCCAGCACGAGGCCGGTCAGAACCAGCCCCTTGGTGCACCAGGCCGCCAGCGTCGCCGCCTCCTCGCCCTCGATCTGCGACAGCAGTACCACGCCGGTCAGCGCGAACAGGGCCTGGGTGACGACCTGGAAGAACATGTCGACCAGGATGCCGGCGGCGCTCGCCGCGCCGGTGACGCCCCAGAAGGTGAGGAGGCGCGCGCCCAGCACCTCGCCGCCGACCGAGGCGACCGGCAGAAGCACGTTGACGCCCTCGCGGACGAAGCGCAGCACCACGAACGGCCCGGTGCCGACGGTCACGAGCCCGGCGAGGACGCGGTCCCAGGCAAGGCCGCACAGGGCGATGATCGCGATCCGGACCAGCACCACGGCGACGATGCCGGGGATCCCGACCCGCCCGAAAGCATCCGCCACCGCGCCGACGTCGTTGGCGGCGACGAGCCACAATGCCAGCCCTACGCCGAACGCCGCCCCGAGGAGCGGCACCCGCCGCAGCAGGCGCCGGCCGAGGCTCGGCCGCGCCGCGAGGGTCGGCGCCGTCACGGCCCCTCTGCCCGCACGGGTAGAAGGGCGTCGAGCATCGCCGCGGGGTCGAGGGCGGGATCCAGCACCAGCAGCCGGCCGGCGCCGAGGGAGCCGGCGGTGGCGAGGGTCAGGCTGCGCTTCGGGCACAGGCCCAGGCACCCGGTCTCGACCACCCGGACCTTGCGGCCGCGGCGGTCCGCCTTGAGGGCGCGCTTCAGCCCGCCCCGGACCGCCTTGGCGCCGACGCCCTGCCGCTTGGCGCACTTGGCGCACACCATCACGATCTCGGCGAAGGGGGCAGCCGCCGCCTTCGCGGGCCCGCGTTTCGTCACCGGCGCCTTGCTCACCGCATCCCCGCCTCTCGCTCGCGTCCGACTCTCACGCCGGAGTTAACCTCCGGCCGGGTCGGGTGCAACGCGGCATGACGCGGTGTCGGATGTCTCGCCGTCAGACCCCGGCGAGCCGGACGCAGCGCGCGGCGTGGCCCGGCGCCACCGCGACCCGCGCGGGCAGGCCCTCGCGGCAGGCCGGCACGACGAGGCCGCAGCGCGGCTCGAACGGGCAGCCCGGAGGGGGGTCGGCGAGGTCCGGAGGCGAGCCCGGGATGGTGGCCAGCCGCACCCCCTTCGGCGAATCCGGGGTGATGCGGGAGGCCAGCAGCCCCCGCGTGTAGGGATGGGCCGGGGTTCCGATCACCGCGCCGCTCGCCCCGACCTCGACGAGGTGGCCGCCATACATCACCGCCACCCGGTCGGCGACCTGCACCGCCACGCCGACGTCGTGCGTGACGAAGATCACCGCCAGCCCGAGGTCGCGCTGCAACTCGCGCAGGAGCAGCAGGATCTGGATCTGCACCGTGGCGTCGAGCGCCGTGGTCGGCTCGTCGGCGAGCAGCACCTTCGGCCGGCAGGCCAGTGCCAGCGCGATCATCGCCCGCTGGCGCATCCCGCCCGACAGCTCGTGCGGATAGGCGTCGAGGCGGCGGGCCGGTGAAGGGATGTGGACGCGCTCGAACAGCTCCAGGGCGCGGGCCCGCCCGGCGGCGCGGGAGACGCCCTCGTGGCGCATCACGGCTTCCGCGATCTGGTCGCCGATGCGGTAGACCGGATCGAGGGCGAGGCCCGGATCCTGGAAGATCATCGCGACGGTGCCGCCACGATAGGCAGAGAGGGCCTTGGGCTTCAGCCCGAGCACGTCGTGCCCATCGACCCTGAGATGCCCGCCGATGCGGGTACGGGATTCGGGCAGGAGCCGCATCAGGGCCCGCAGGGTCACGGACTTGCCCGAGCCCGATTCGCCGAGCAGAGCCAGGGCCTCGCCGGCGCGGATCGAGAAATCGACCCCGCCGACCGCCCGGACCGGCTTTCGCCCGCCGAGGAAATCGACCGTGAGGTCGCGGACCTCGATCAGGGCGTCGGAGGAGGCGGTATCGTTCGCGCGGACGGGTGCGTTCATCGGTCGAGCCTCACGCCGCCATCGGGACCGGGGACGAATCCGGGTGGCCGGAGCCCGGCACCGCGAGATGGCAGGCCGCGAGATGCGCCGGCGCCACCGCGGCGAGGCCGGGCTCGCGGGTGCGGCAGACATCCGCGGCGAACTTGCAGCGGGTGTGGAAGCGGCAGCCCGGGGGCGGATTGATCGGGTTGGGCGGGTCGCCGGTGAGCGGCGCCTCGTCCAGCCGCGCCTCCGGGTCGGTGGAAGGCTGCGAGGCCAGCAATGCCGCCGTGTAGGGGTGGCGCGGCGCCCCGAGGATCGCGTCGGCCGGGCCGATCTCGGCGACGCGGCCGAGATACATCACCATCACCCGGTCGGACATGAAGCGCACGACATTCAGGTCGTGCGAGATGAAGATGTAGGTCAGCCCGAATTCCTGCTTGAGGTCGGTCAGCAGGTTCAGCACCTGCGCCTCCACCGACTTGTCGAGGGCCGAGACCGCTTCGTCGAGGATGAGCAGGCGGGGCTCCAGGGCCAGGGCCCGGGCGATGTTGACCCGCTGGCGCTGCCCGCCCGAGACCTCGTGCGGGTAGCGCCCGCCGAAGCGTCGCGGCTCGAGGCCGACCCGGCGCAGGAGGTCGTGGGCGCGGGCGAGCGCCGCCGCCGAGGACAGGCCGTGCGCCTTCGGCCCGAAGGCTACCGATTCCTCGACCGTCAGCCGCGGGTTGAGCGAGGCGTAGGAATCCTGGAACACCATCTGGACCTGGCGGCGATAGGCCTTCAGGTCGAGGGCGCGGGAGCCCAGCAGCTCGCCGTCGAAGACGATGTCGCCCTTGTCCTGCCGGGAAATCTGCATCAGCAGGCGCGCCGTCGTCGACTTGCCGCAGCCGGATTCGCCGACGACGCCGAGGGTCTCGCCCTTCATCACCGAGAAGTCGACGCCGTCGACGGCGCGCACCGCCGGCCCCTTGCCGAAGAGGCTGCCCTTGCCGGCGAAGTGCTTCACGAGGCCGTCGACGGTGAGGAGCGGCTGGCCGGGACCGCCGCGGTCGCGGGGATCGAGATCGGTCACTGGCGCACCTCCATGGCCGAGCGCAGGCCGTCCGACAGCAGGTTGAACGAGATCGAGGTGATGAAGATCATCACGCCGGGGAGCGCCGCGACGACCGGGTTGACGTAGATCGCGGTGCGCAGGGTGTTGAGCATCAGGCCCCATTCCGGCTCCGGCGGCTTCACGCCGAGACCGAGGAAGGAGAGACCCGAGGCCAGGATCATCGAGACCGAGATCAGGCTGGTGGCGTAGACGAAGACCGGGCCCAGCACGTTGCCGAGCACCTGCACCCGCACCACCGTGAACGGGTTCGCGCCCGAGACCCGGGCCGCCTCGACGTAGTCGCGGTTGCGGATCTGCACCGTGACGCTTTCCGCCACGCGGGTGATCTGCGGCACGAACACGACCGTGAGCGACACGATGGAATTCAGGATGCCGGCCCCCAGCGCGCCCGACAGCGCGATGGCTAGCAGCACCGAGGGAAAGGCGAAGAACACGTCGACGACGCGCATGATCAGCGTGTTGATCCAGCCGCCGGCATAGCCGGCGAGAATCCCCAGGGCCGATCCGACGAAGAACGCGATGACGACCGGCAGCACGCCCATGAACAGCGACAGGCGGCCGGCATAGAGGAGCCTCGTCAGCATGTCGCGGCCGAGCTCGTCCGAGCCGAGCCAGTAGGTGGCGTCGCCCACGTGGCGCAGGCGCCGGATCATCGAGCCCTTGAACGGGTCCATCGGGGCGATCAGCGGTGCGAAGATCGCCGCGAGCACGATCGCCAGGATCACGAAGCCCGCCGCCATCGCGACCGGATCGCGGGCGAGCCGCCGCAGCACGCTGCCCCAGTAGCCGCGCGAGGCGACGACCGGGATCTCGGGGGCGGCGACCGCCGCGACGGGATCGCCGGTGGCGAGCGAGGTCTGGATGGACATGCGGTCAGGCCCTCTCGATGCGGGGGTCCAGCGCGGTCTGCACCACGTCGACCAGGAGGTTGAGGGTGACGAAGAACATCGCCAGGACCAGGATCGTGCCCTGGAGCAGCGGCAGGTCGCGCTGGAAGATCGCCGCGTTGAGGAGGAAGCCGGTGCCCGGCCAGGCGAACACCGTCTCGATCAGGATCGAGCCGCCGAGCAGGTAGCCGAGTTGCAGCCCCATGATGGCGATCGCGGTCGGCGCCGCGTTCTTGACCACGTGGCGGAAGACGCCGAACTCCGACAGGCCCTTGGCGCGCAAGGCCTGCACGAAGTCCTGGTGCAGGATGTCGCCGACCAGCGCCCGGACGGTGCGAGAGATCACCCCCATGGGGATCACCGACATGGTGACGGCCGGCAGCAGGATGTAGCGCAGGTGCTCGAGGTCCGGGACCCAGTTGCCCGACCCCTGCGGCCCCGCGCCGGTCGGCGGCAGCCAGCCGAGGGTGGCCGAGAACACGATCACCAGCACGATGCCGAGCCAGTAATGCGGCACGCTGACCCCGAACACCGCGATCGACGAGGCGACCCGGTCGAGCCAGGAATCGCGGGCATAGCCGGCGACGAAGCCGAAGAAGGTACCGAAGGTGAAGCCGATCAGCGTCGCCACGGAGGCGAGGATCAGGCTGTTGCCGACGGCGCGCCCGACCTCCGCCAGGACCGGGCGGCCGGTGGCGATCGAGGTGCCGAGGTCGCCGTGCAGCACCTTCCAGAGCCACAGGCCGTACTGCACCGGCAGCGGCTTGTCGAAGCCGTAGGCCGCCCGCATCTGCGTCTGCATCTCGGCGGTGGCGTCTACGGGAAGGATCGCGCTCAGGGGATCGCCGGGCGCGAGGTGGACGAGGAGGAAGCACACCAGGCTGACGCCCAGGGCGACCGGGGCGGCGTAGCCGATGCGCTTGAGGATGAAGAGGATCATGAGCGAGAGGATCCTGGAGGCAGCGCCGGTTGTCGGGGTCGTGGTCCCGCCCGGTGCGGGCCGGGCGGGAGATCGGTCAGACGCTCATTTCGCCATGGTGATCGGCGAGAAATCCTGGAACCAGCTCTGGGCCTGGACGAAGCCCTGTACCTTCTTGCTCATCGCCCGCGGGTTGACGTCGTGGGTGACCATCAGGAACAGCGCGTCATCCACGAATTTCTCGTGGATCTTCTGCAGGACTGCGACCTGGTTTTTCGGCTCGAAGGTCGTGCGGACCTCGTCGAACAGCTTGTCCATCGCCGGGTCGCAGTAATAGCCCCAGTTGGTGCCGTTGGGCGGCGCCAGGTTGCACTGGGCGTGGCGGATGAAGGCGGTGAACGGGTCCTGGATCAGGTAGGAATAGTTCATCGCGGTACCGCCGCGGGCACTGTCGGACTTCGATCCGGCGCGCCAGATGTTGATCAGCGTGTTCCACTCCACGACCTCGTAATCGACCTTGATGCCGACCTCCGCGAGGTTCTGCTGCAGGAACTCGTTCATCGGCAGCGGCTGCATCTGGCCCGAGCCCGAGGCCGAGATCAGCACCTTGGTGACGAGCGGCTTGTTCGGGCCGTAGCCGGCTTCCTTGAGGAGCTTCTTCGCCGCCTCTGGATCATACGCGAGCTTGAAGCTCGGCTTGCCGAACCAGGGATGGCCGGGGGTGAGGAAGCCCTCCGCCGGGGTGGAGAGGCCCCCTAGGAACTCCTTCAGGCCCTCGCGGTCGATGGCGAGGTTCGCGGCCTTGCGCACGCGCACGTCGTTCCACGGCGAGCCCTCGGCTCGCGACAGGTGCCAGGTCCAGTTATGCGGGTAGAGGTTGGTGACGAGGGCAAAGCCCGCGGCCTTCAGCGAGGGCACCGCGTCCGGCGCCGGCGCCTCGATCCAGTCGACCTGGCCCGAGCGGAGCGCGGCGACCCGGGCATTGGCCTCCGGGAGCGGCACCAGGACCATGCGATCGAGCTTCGGAACACGGCCCTTGTCCCAGTAGTCCTTGTTCGGCACCAGCTCCAGGCGCTCGCGCGGTACAAAGCCGGTCACCTTCCACGGCCCGGTGCCGGAGGGCGCCTTGGCGACGGCGTCCCAGCTCTTGCCCTGCTTCTCCCAGTTGGCGGGAGACGACATCAGGATCCAGGCGATCTGGTAGGGGAAGGTGGCGTCCGGGTTCTTGGTGACGATCTCGACCGTCATCGGGTCGACCGCCTTGTAGGATGCCACGGCCGGGATGCGGGTGCGGCCCTGCGCCGACTGGCGCGGGTCGAATTGCGGGCTGTCCGACTTCAGGAGCTTGTCGAGGTTCCACACCACGGCGTTGGCGTCGAAGGCCGAGCCGTCGTGGAAGGTGACGCCGGGGCGGAGCTTGAAGGTCCAGCGGGTCTTGTCCGCCGGGTCGATCGTCCAGGAGGTGGCGAGGCCGGGCGTCAGGTCGGAGGCCTTGTCGGCCCGGCTGAGGTCCCAGTTGATGAGCGCGTCGTACACCGTATAGCCGGTGAAGCGCATGCCCTCGCCGCCATTGTCGGCCTGGCCGGTGGTCAGCGGGATGTCGGAAGCCGTCATGCCGATGCGCAGCACGCCCTGCGCGCTCGCGGTCCCCGTCAATGCGAGGGCGAGGGCGAGCCCCGAGAGGGTCCGCCCGAACGGGCGCAGGGGCAGGCGGGTTAGCAGCGGCATCGTGGAGGATCCCCGTCGGTGTTTGACGGGAAGGTGGCTGCAAGAGCCCTGCCAACTGAGCGCTGCCTCCTGACTGATCTCGGGATGCGGATTTCGCCCAGCGAAAATGCCCTATTTTTAGGCTGCATCATTCGCAGGCGAACAATCCACAGCGAGCGTGGCGCTACATCAGGCAGGCCTCCGCCTGCGCGGTGTCGATCTGACGGTCGGCGACGAGATGGGCGAGGCCGTGGACCAGGGCCCAGGCCCGCAAGGCGTCCCGGCCGACGATGCCCTTGCCGGACGTGGCGTCCTCCTGCGTGACGGCCACCAAGGCGCCGAACGTTCCCCTGGCGACGGCCGCCAGCTCGGGATGGTCCGCCGGGTCGAGTGTGCCGCCGAACATCAGCCGGAAGGTCGCCCGCTCCTCCGCGGCGAACCGCAGATAGGCCCGTCCGAACGCCTTGAGCCGGTCCGCCGGATCGACCTCCGCTGCCGCATCGGACTGGGTGCGGTGCAGGGTCCGGAACCCCTCCGCCGCGACTGCCGCCAGCAGGGCTTCCCGGCTCGGGAAGTGCCGGTAGGGCGCGTTGTGCGACACCCCGGCCTGCCGCGCCGCCTCCCGCAGGGTGACGGCCTCGATCCCGCCGCTTCGCAGGAGAGCCTGCGCCGCCGCGATCAGGCTGCGGCGCAGGTTGCCATGATGGTACGTCCCCTCGCCAGATGTTGACAACGCCCACATTCCCTGTATGTTGCGCCTGCCAACATAGGCTTGTCCAGAGGGGCCGCAAGCCGCCGCGCTCGCGAGCCGCGCAAGGTGTCCGGCCATGACCGTGCAGCCGCTCCTCCATGCCTCCCCGGTGATCCAGCTCCACGCTGCGGCGGCACTCGCCGCCCTGGGGCTCGGAGCGCTCCAGTTCGGGTTGCCGCGGGGCGGGGGACGGCATCGGCAGATGGGCAAGCTCTGGGTCGGGCTGATGGCCGTGGTGGCGCTCAGCTCCTTCGGCATCTCGGGCCTGCGCCAGTTCGGGCCGTTCAGCTGGATCCACCTCCTGTCGCTGTTCACGCTCGTCGCCCTGGTGCGCGCGGTGCTCTACGCGCGACGGGGCAACGTGGCGGCCCATCGCTGGACGATGATCGGCCTCTATCTCGGAGCACTGGTGATCACCGGATTGTTCACGCTGATGCCGGGGCGGATCATGGGGCATGTCGTGTTCGGGTGAAGTCTCGGATCCTGTTCGCCTGCTCCCGGCGATACTGGCGTCCTCGCGTCATTCCGAAGGCCGCGCAGCGGAGCCCGGAGCGACGCGGTAGGCTTGATCGAGGCCCATCGACAAAGGCTCTCAGGCAAGCACCCGCCCCAGCATCAGCTCGGTCACCGCTCCGACCCCGTTGGCGCCGTACGTCGCGCGCTCCCGGGCGAGCCGCGTCGCCGCGTAGGCCTCGGCGAGGGCCGGCGGCGCGCAGGTCGCCAGGGCCGCCGTGGCCGCGAGGGCCGCCAGGCGGCCGGTGGCGAAGCGGGAACGGGCCTCGGCATCGGGTGCCCGGAGCGCCGCGACGATATCGGCCTGCGCCTCGCGCACGCCCGGCAGCCCCTCCGCGTCCTCGGCGAGTTCGGCCACGAGGCCGACCGCCTCCTCCGGCGCCCGGGCGGCGGCGCGCAGCACGTCGAGGGCCATGACGGTGCCGGAGCCCTCCCAGATCGCGTTGACCGGTGCCTCGCGATAGAGCCGGGGCAGGGGGCTCTCCTCGACGTAGCCGTTGCCGCCGACCGCCTCCATCGCCTCGTGGACGAAGCCGGGCGCGGCCTTGCACACCGCGTACTTCACCGCCGGGGTGAGGAGCCGGGCGCGCACCCCCTCGCCGCGGTCGAAGGCGGCGGCGAGGCGCATGACGAGGGCGGTCTGCGCCTCGCTGTCGAGGGCGAGGTCGGCCAGCACCCGGCGCATCGCCGGCTGGTCGACGAGGAGCTTGCCGAACGCCCGGCGGTGACGGGCGTGGTGGAATGCCAGCACCAGGGCCATGCGGCACAGGCCCGCCGAGGCGACCGCGCAATCGAGCCGCGTCAGCTGCACCATCGCCAGGATGGTCGGGACGCCGCGGCCTTCCTCGCCGATCCGCCAGCCGAAGGCCTGCCGGAACTCGACCTCCGACGAGGCGTTCGAGCGGTTGCCGAGCTTGTCCTTCAGGCGTTGCAGGTGCAGCGCGTTGACCGACCCGTCGGGCCGGTGGCGCGGCACCAGCAGGCAGGTCAGGCCGCCGGGCGCCTGCCCCAGCACCAGGAAGCCGTCGGACATCGGCGCCGAGAAGAACCACTTGTGGCCGGTGAGCGCATAGCTGTCGCCGCCCGTCGGCGCGGCCCGGGTGGTGTTGGCGCGGACATCCGTGCCGCCCTGCTTCTCGGTCATGCCCATGCCGAGGGTGACGCCCGCCTTCTCGTACCAGGGCCGGAAGGACGGATCGTAGCGACGGCTCGCGATCCGCGGCAGCCAGGCGGCGAGGTGAGCGGGCGCGGCCGCCAGCGCCGCCACCGCCGCGCTCGTCATGGTCATCGGGCAGAGATGCCCGCTCTCGACCCCGGCCACTTGGAACACCCTTGCCGCCCGGGCGAGATGGCCGTGCGGGCGCGGCCCCGCCGGGTCGGCCCCGTCCCAGATCGAGGCGTGCAGGCCGTCGGCGACGCTCGCCGACATCAGGGCGTGGTAGGCGGGATGGAACTCGACCCGGTCGGCCCGGTGCCCGCTCGCATCGTGGGTTCGCAGCACGGGGGAATGCGCGTTGGCGAGGCGGCCGAGTTCGAGGCGCTCGGCCGAGCCCCAGCGGGCGCCGAAGGCGTCAAGCCCCTCCGCCTCCGCCGGCGTACCGAGGGCCGCGAGCGCTCCCCGCAAGGCCGCATCGGCCGCGAACAGGTTCGCGTCGCCGAAGGGCGGGCTCTGGTTGAGGACGTCGTGGGTGTCGGTCGTCATCCAGCGATGGTGCCGTGCGGCCGCGGAGGGCGCAACGGCCCTCGCCTTTCGGTGATGATGAGGCGGAGGCTGACACGCTGCTACGATCAGGAACGGCTGGTCCGACGGGGAGGGATCCGCGATGGCAGGGCGCATCGTCGTGGTGGGAGGCGGCTTCGCCGGCCTGTGGGCGGCCGCGGCGGCGGCGCGGACCCGGGACGCCCTCGGGCGCGACGACGTCATCACCCTGGTGGCGCCCGGCCGGTCCCACATCGTGCGGGTGCGCTGCTACGAGGCCGACCTCGCGCCCCTGCGCGTCCCCTACGACGACGTGCTCGGCCCGATCGGGGTGGCGCATGTCGACGCGACGGTCGCGGCGGTCGATCCGGCCGGGTGCCGGGTGGTGCTGCAGCCCGATCCCGTCGGCGCGACGCCCGTCGCCCTCGGCTACGACCGCCTGATCCTGGCCGCCGGCAGCGCGCTGCGGCGCCCCGACGTGCCTGGCGCCGATTCGGCCCTCGACGTCGACACCCTGGCGGGAGCCCAGCGTCTCGCCGCCCATCTCGAGCGGCTCGCCCGCGCGGCGGCGGGAAGCCGTCACGCCGGCCGCTGGGAGGCGGTCGTGGTCGGCGGCGGCCTCGTCGGGCTGGAGATCGCCTGCGAGCTGCCGGCCCGCCTCGCGCGGGCCCGCGACCACGCGGGCGACGCCGGCCCGGTCGGCACGACGCTGGTCGATCCCGCCGCCCAGGCCGGGCAGGCGATGGGCGCGGCCGGCCCGGCGATCCGGCAGGCCCTGGTGGCGGCCGGCGTTGCGTATCGCGGCGGCGCCGGCGTCGCGGCGATCGACGCGGCCGGCGTCACCCTGTCAGACGGCACGCGGCTGCCGGCCCTGACGGTCGTGCTCGCCACCGGATTGCGCGCGAGTCCGCTCGCCGGAATGCTCGGCGTTCCGCTCGATCCGCTCGGCCGGCTGCCGGTCGACGCGTTCCTGCGGGTCGAGGGCGTGCCGGAGGTCTTCGCCGCCGGCGACGTCGCGGCGGCGCGGGCCGACGCCGCCGGCCACGCCACCGTGATGTCGTGCCAGCACGCCCGGCCGATGGGCCGGATCGCCGGCCACAACGCCGTCTGCGACCTCGCCGGATGCCGGCAGGACAGCCTGCCCTTCGCGGCGCCCGACTATGTCACGGTCCTCGATCTCGGTCCCTGGGGCGCCGCCTACACGGCGGGATGGGATCGGGAGCACCTGGTCTCGGTCGGGGCGGCGGCCAAGGCCGTCAAGCGGACGATCAACGGCAGCCGGATCTACCCGCCCCCCGGCGGCGACCGCGCCGCCATCCTCGCCGCGGCGGCGCCGGTGGTCCAGGCGCCTCCGGCCCCGGGCTGAGGGATCCGGCTCAACGCCGGGTCGCGTCGATCCGGTCGCGGTCCATGGCCAGGGGCGGGCGGGTGGCCGGCGCCCGCAGCAGCCGGTCGCGGCTCAGGCCCTTGTGGACGTGGACCATCAGGGCGATGCCGAAGAGCGGCGTGATCAGGTTGACGACCGGCACCAGCATCAGCCCGGCGAGGAGCGCGCCGGCGAGCATCACGGTGGCGGTGTGGTGGCGCCGCATGGCGCCGGCCTCGGGCAGCGGCCGGAACCGGGCGGCGGCGAGCTCGAAATACTCGCGGCCGAGCAGGTAGGTGTTGGCGAGGAAGAACGCCGCGACGTTGATGCCCGGGACCAGCAGCAGCGCCAGCGCCGCGAGGTTCACGGCGAGCGCGAGTGCTGCGAAGCGCAGGGTATAGAGCATCGCCTGCCCGAGCGGCATCGCCCGGCCCGGCACCTCGTCCGGGAAATCGGTGCGCTCGACGATCGCCGCGGCGTCGTCGAGGAAGTAGCCCGCCACCAGGATCGAGACCGGCGGCAGGATGTAGGCGAGCCCGACGAACAGCCCGGCTCCGGCGAGGAAAGACGCCACCGCGTTGACCATCGCGTAGTCGGTCGAGATCGGGTGCGCGGCGATCAGCGCCGCGATCGCCTTGGTGAGGCCGAACCACACCAGCACCAGCAGCCCGACCGTGAGGCCGAGCGACTTCCACAGGATCTGGCGCAGCGGCGGGGAAAAGACCTGCCGCAGGGCCGCGAAGGCGGAATTGATCAGCATCGGGACCTCGGGCGTGAACTCGCCGCCGCACACTTGATGTCGAACGCCCTCGCCGTCCAGGGGCGAACCGCGCCGCGCTTCGCGGGTTGAGGCTGCACCAAACGTCGCGTGCGTCACAAGGAGGTTCGACCGATGGACATCGCCGTTGAGAAGGTCAGTGAGTTCATCCTGCGGGCCCGGGCCCTCGACGTGAAGGAGGGCTTGAGCGATCCCGATTCCGGCTCGAACCCGATCGACGACGGCGCCCGGGACGTGCTGGTCGACGGCACCGACGACGCGACCGAGGAGGAGCTGCGCGAGATGATCGCCGGCCTCAACGACGACGAGCGCGCCGAACTGGTGGCGATCCTGTTCGTCGGCCGCGGCGACATGGAGCCGGAGGAATTCCCCGACGCGGTCCGCCTCGCCCGCGAGCGCGAGGCCGCCGGCACCCGCACCGCCGATTACCTGCTCGGGATCCCCAATGTCGGCGACCTGCTCGACGAGGGTCTGGCGGCGTTGGGGCTGAACTCCGAGGTGTAGGCCCGTTCGGCCTGCCCTGGCGGTTCCGACGTCCACGATGTCATCCCGGGTTCCGCTGCGCGGTCCCGGGATGACGAGGAGGGTGGAAAAACCATCGGAGCGAGACGCGCGCCGACGGCCTTGTCACGGGCTGTCCGTCACTCCGCCGCCAGCGCCTGATGCACCACCGGCACCGCCGGCGCGCCCTCCCAGCGGGAATTGGCCGGAATGGTCTCGCCCTTCATCACGATGGTGAGCGGGCGTAGCTGGGCGTAGTCGCCAACCTTGGTGTCGTAGAGCACCGTCGCGAAGGCGCCGACGCTGACGCCGCGGCCGACCTCGATCCGGCCGACCTTCATCACCCGGTCCTCGTACAGGTGGGTCTGGAGCGCCGACATCCGGTTGACCGAGGCGAAGTCGCCGATGGTGACGCAGTCGAATTCGGTGATGTCGGTGGCGAGCATGCACACGCCCTCGCCGGTGCGGGTGCCGAAGAGGCGCAACACCCAGGGCAGGAACGGCGTGCCCATCAGGTGCTCGAGCAGCACCTTGCCGGCCAGGCCCCAGTACATCACCGCGACGGCCTCGGTGCGCATCGCCCACCACGACCACATCGGGTGCATGCCGGGCTCGTAGCGGCCCATCAGCAGCCACTTGACGGCGATCACCACCAGGGTCTGCAGCACCGCGATCACCACGCTGGTGGCGACGAAGCTGACCGCGAGGCCGCCCCAGTCGCCGGCCAGGATCGCCGGGTAGAACACGAAATCGATCGCCAGGATGGCGAAGGTGATGAACAGCATCGGCGAGAACGAGGAGGTGAACGCCTCGAACACGCCGCGGCGGACCCGCGGCCAGATCCCGGGCTCGAAGGTCTGGGCCTGACCGAGATCGACCTTCTGGCGGGACGGCAGCTTGATCGGCGGCGAGCCGAACCAGGTCTCGCCCGGCGCCATGCGGTCGTTGGCCGGCGGCTTCGACTTGATGCCGATCAGCACGTCGTCCGGGATGATCGCGCCCGGCGGCACCACCGCGTCGTTTCCGACGAAGACCCGGGCACCGGTACGGACGGGCGCCAGCTCCATCACGCCGCGGCGTACCTCCTCCTCGCCGTAGACCACTTCGTCGGCGATGAAGTTGCGCGGTCCCACCTCCGCGAGGTCGTAGCGGCCCGCGAGGTTGGTCGAGATCTCGGCGCCCTGGCCCATCCCGGCACCCATCAGCCGGTACCAGGCCCTCATGTAGACCGTGGCGAAGAGCGAGGAGAGGGTCTCCAGCGTCACCTCGGCGGCGAGCGCCACCGCCCATTTGCGCAGGTAGGTGCCGCTATGGATCGAATAGCTGCCCTCGCGCAGGCGCGGCAGCACCAGCCAGCGGATGCCGGCGATCAGCCCGACCGTGCCGGCGGTCATCAGCATCGCCGTCGGCCAGGTCAGGAGCGGCAGGTAGACGTGGTAATCCACGTCGGTCATCGTCGCGAGCGAATCGCTGATCTGGTCGAAGATGTAGAAGGCCGGGAAGATCGGCAGAAGGCCGACCGCCGGGATCGCCGCCAGCAGCACCGCGTAGATCACGAAGAACACGGCCCGCCGCCGGGGCGAGGCCTCCGGCGCCGGCTGCAGGTGCGAGACGTCGACCATGCCGACCTTGCGCCCGGGCGAGCCGTCCCAGGCCTCGGCCCGGCCGACCCGCGTGCCGGAGGGCACCGTGGTCAGGTCGGCGAGCTCCGCATGGTCCTCGATCCTCGTGTCGTAGCCGACGACGCAGGAGGTCCCGATGGCGACGTCGTCGCCGATCGAGACCCGGCCGATGACCAGCTCGTTGCCGACCACCTCGGCATTGGCCAGCGTCAGCCGGCCGCCGAGGGAGGCGCCGCGGCCGATGCTGACGAGGTCCGGAGCGCCGATCTCGATGTCGGAGATCAGCGCGTCCTCGCCGACCTTGGCGCCGAGCAGCCGCAGGTAGATGCGGATCATCGGCGAGCCCTGGAGCCACTTGACGTGGACGAGCGGCGTCAGGCGCTGGGTCAGCCACCAGCGGAAATAGTAGGTGCCCCACAGGGGATAGCGCCCGGGCCGGGTGCGCCCGAGGACCAGCCACTTCATGGCGATGGCGATGAGCGCGGTGGCGGCGTTGAGCCCGATATAGACGAGCAGGAGCACCGCCATCTCGGCGAAAAAGCCCAGCTCGCCGCCGGTGATCAGCAGGTAGGTGACGAAGATGCCGAGCCACTGCGCGGTGGCGAGCGCGATGATGAAGGGCAGCACGAGGGCCTGCGCCAATCCGCACAGGAAGCGCCGGCGGAGCGGCGGCGGCTCGAAGGAGAGGTCGTGGATCGCGGCGGCCGCCCCCGCGCCGCCGGTCCGCTCGATCAAGGCCGCGGCCATCGCCCGGAGCGTGCGGCCGTTATAGACGTCCTGGAGGGTGATGCCGGCGAGCGCCGGCACCTCGCGCACCGCCGAGACGAAGCGGGCGGCGAGCAGCGAGTGGCCGCCGAGATCGCCGAAGAAATCGGCCTCGAACGGGATCGGCTGGTTGCCGAACACCTTGTGGGCCGCGGCGAGCAGGGCTTCCTCGGTCTCGTCGCGCGGCTCCTCCTGCTCGCCCGAGGTCTCGACCACCGCGAGGGCTACGGCGCGCAGGGCCTTGCGGTCGACCTTGCCGGAGGCGGCGAGGACGGGGAGGCTCTCCACCACCTCGAAATGCGCCGGGATCATGTAGGGCGGCATCGTCTCGGCGAGCGCGGCGCGCAGGCGCCCGCGATCGAATTCCGCGCCCCGCTCGGGGACCGCGAAGGCCACCAGCCGGTCGACGCCGTCATCCTGGCGCAGGACCACCGCCGCCGAGGCGATGCCGGGTTGCACCCGGATCCGGGATTCGATCTCGCCCAGCTCGACCCGGAAGCCGCGAACCTTCACCTGGTCGTCGATGCGGCCGTGGAACACGATGCGGCCGGCGTGATCGAGCGAGACCGCGTCGCCGGAGCGGTAGAGCACCGGGTCCGAGCCGTCGCCGCCATAGGGGTTGGCGACGAACTTCTCGGCCGTCAGCTCCGGCCGGGCGAGGTAGCCCTTGGCCACGCCCGGCCCGCCGATCAGGAGTTCGCCCTGCATGCCGGGACCGACGAGGTTCAGCGCCTCGTCGGCGATGTAGGCGGTGTAATTGGCGATCGGCCCGCCGATCGTGACCGGATCGCCCGGCTTCATCTCGGCGGCGGTCGCCACCACGGTCGCCTCGGTCGGCCCGTAGGTGTTGAACAGCTTTCGCGACGGTGTCGCCCAGCGGGTGATCAGCGGCTCGGGCAGGGCCTCGCCGCCGAGCAGGATCAGCCGCAGGCGCGGCACGTCCTTGGTCATCAGCCCGAGCAAGGTCGGCACCGTGTCGAGGACCGTGATACCGGCCTCGGTCAGGATGTCGGGCAGGGCCTCGGCGTCGCCCATCTGGGCCGGGCTCGCCACGAACAGGGTCGCGCCAGCGAGATACGGGACCCAGATCTCCTCCATCGAGAGATCGAAGGCCACCGAGGCGCCCTGGAACACCACGTCGTCGCCGGTCACACCGTAGAGGTCGTTGGCCGAGCGCAGGAAGTGGCAGATGTTGCGGTGGCTGATGACGATGCCCTTCGGCACGCCGGTCGAGCCCGAGGTGTAGATCAGGTAGGCCGGGTGCTCCGGCGTCAGGCCGGCGGCGCGCAGGTCGGGCGCCGGGCCGTTCGCCGCGCTCGCGATCTCGTCGGGGGTCAGGGCCGGGCAGGTACCCGTCGGCGCCTTGTCCTTGAGGGCGCCCGAGACGACCAGCGCCTTGGCGTCGGCATCCTTCAGGCAGACGGCGACCCGGTCCGAGGGCGCCTCGGCGTCGAAGGGCAGCCAGGCGGCGCCGGCCTTGGTGATGCCGATCTGCGCCACCAGCAGGTCGGGCGAGCGCGCCATCCACAGGCCCACGACGTCGCCGGGCTTCACGCCCCGCGCCGCCAGCCCCGCGGCGATCGCGTCGGAGCGCCGGTCGACCGCAGCGTAGGACAGGCGAGAGCGCGAGGCCGAATCGCCGCCGCTCGCCGCGTCGACGAGCGCGGTATGGTCCGGCCGGCTCCGCGCCGTCTCGCGAAAGATCTCGGCCAGCACCTCGTCGCGGATGAGATCCGGCCGCACGGGGCCGCGCAGCACCGCCGCTCCCGCGGGCGGCAGGGCCGTCTGGCTCCCCGCGTGGCTCGACGGGCGGACGGTCCCGGCGGTGTGGTTCATCAAGCGACTCCGCTGGCCCGGGCGGGCCCTTGAACGCGTGGGCGCCGGCCCGACGCCGGCATCACCGGATATCCGGCGCGGATCTGTCCCGCTCGCCGAGAAGGGCGCGGGCGGGCAGGCGGGAGGTGGACGAGAACCGGGGCCGGTTCAAGGCACGGCCGGCGACAAAACGCGACGTCAGACCCAGCGCCGCGTGCCGCCCTCGAGCACAAGGATCCGGCCCTGCAGGATCTCGAGATGGGGTGCGTCCTCGGTCTTCGCCGCTCCCAGCGTCACCATGACGGCGCGGGCGACGCCGCCATGGGCGACGATCACCGTCGGCCGGTCGAGGGCGTCGAGGAGCGGGCGCACCCGCTCGGCCACCATGGCGTAGCTCTCCGCGCCCTCGCCCGGCGGGCAGAAGCCCCAGCGGTCGCGGTCGCGGACCTGCGACCGGGCGGGGTCGGCGCGGCGCACCTCCTTCCAGGTCAGGCCCTCCCAGGCGCCGAAGCCGATCTCGCGCAGGCGCGGATCGAGCGCGTAGCCGGCGGGATCGAGGCCGAGCGCGCCGCGCAGGCCCTCCATCGTATGCCGGGTGCGCTCCATCGGGCTCGCCAGGTAGGGCAGGTCGCCGACGCCGCTGCCGATGAGGCCGCGCAGCCGCTCGCCGGCCTCGGCGGCCTGGCCGCGGCCCTTGGCGTTGAGGGGCGTGTCGCGCTGGCCTTGCAGGCGGCCTTCGGCGTTCCAGTCGGTCTCGCCGTGGCGCACGAAGTAGATCGGCGGCCGGGTCACAGGCCCGGTCCCTCGGAACGGCCGCGCTTGCCCGCCGTTGTTCTCGTCACCATCCGTCGCACGCCGCTGTCCCTGCCGGAGCCCCCAATCTCCCGATGTCGAAGAAGAACCCGAAACACAAGCCGGTTTCGCTTCCCGGCCGTCCGCGGCCCTCGTCCGCGGCCTGGGCCAGCGAGGCCGGATCGCTGGCCCAGGCAAGTCCGGGCTTCCTCGCCGAACACGGCGCGACCGTCCCGGTGCCGCCGCCGGGCGTGATCCAGTGCCGGCCCGAGACGCCGTGCCGCCTCGACGAGATCGATCCGGACGCGCCGGGCTCCTCCGACGGCAAGATGGCGGCGGAAGACGAGCTGGCGCAGGTGCGGGCCCGGATCCAGGCGCTGCAGGAACGGCTCTACGCCGAGCGCAAGCGCAGCCTGCTGGTGGTGCTCCAGGCGATCGATACCGGCGGCAAGGACGGCACCATCCGGCACGTCTTCGAGGGGGTGAATCCGCAAGGGTGTCAGGTCTCGTCGTTCAAGACGCCGAGCGCCGAGGAACTCGACCACGATTTTCTGTGGCGCTACCACCGGGAGGCCCCGGCCCGCGGCATGATCGGGGTGTTCAACCGCAGCCATTACGAGGACGTGCTGATCGTCCGGGTCAAGCAACTGGTGCCGGAGTCGGTGTGGCGGCCGCGCTACGACCTCATCAACGACTTCGAGCGCCTGCTCACTCTCTCGGGCACCACGGTGCTCAAGATCTTCCTGCACATCTCGAAGGCCGAGCAGAAGGAGCGGCTCGAGAGCCGGCTGACCGACCCGACCAAGAACTGGAAGTTCGACCCCGCCGACCTCGTCGAGCGGGAGGCTTGGCACTCCTACCAGGCGGCGTTCCAGGACGCCCTGACGCTCTGCGGCACGCGGCTCGCGCCCTGGCACGTGGTCCCGGCGAACCGGAAGTGGTTCCGCAACCTCGCGGTGGCACGGCTCGTCGCCGACACGCTCGAGGCGATGGACCCGCAATTTCCGGAGCCGAAGGCGGACCTGAGCGGGATCACGGTGCCGGATTGACGGGATCGACCGGCCGCATCGGAACCCTCGTCCCACCCGCACCCTCGTCCTGAGGGTGCGGGTGGGAGGTACTCATGAACCCGCGGACCGGCTCGGCCCGCGGATGTGCGTTCCTCACGCCGCCTCGTCGCGCTTGCCCAGCCGCTTGTCGAGGTAGGTGTCGACCGTCTGGGTCAGCTCGTCGACCTTGCCGTCGAAGAAGTGGTTGGCGCCCTCGACGATCTGGTGCTCGATGATGACGCCCTTCTGGGTCTTCACCTTCTCGATCACCGGCATCACCTCGCGGGCCGGCGCGACCCGGTCCTCGGAGCCGTGCACGAACAGGCCGGAGGACGGGCAGGGGGCGAGGAAGCTGAAATCGTAGCGGTTGGCCATCGCGGCGATCGAGATGAAGCCCTCGATCTCCGGGCGGCGCATCAGCAGCTGCATGCCGATCCAGGAGCCGAACGACACGCCGGCGATCCAGCACGCCCGCGCTTCGGGGTTGACCGCCTGAACCCAGTCGAGGGCGGCGGCGGCGTCCGACAGCTCGCCGACGCCGTGGTCGAACGAGCCCTGGCTGCGGCCGACGCCGCGGAAGTTGAAGCGCAACGCCGCGAAACCGCGATTCGCGAACGTATAGAACAGGTTGTAGACGATCTGGTTGTTCATCGTGCCGCCGAATTGCGGGTGCGGATGCAGCACGATGGCGATCGGAGCACCCTTCTGCTTCGGCGCCTGGTAGCGCCCCTCCAGCCGACCGGCGGGACCGGCGAAGATGACCTCGGGCATGAACGACCTCTTTCCGGCTTCAACGGTCCGTGAGTGCGGCGATGGCGCGGGTGGGGAGACCTGGTCCGCAGCTTGACTCGGGTCCCGTCTCCCATAAAAGCACCCTTAGAACGGTTCTAAATGATTAGAACCGTTCTAAACAACCGGGTGCCGCAATCCCGCGCTCCGCGCCGGCGAGCACGCACCATCTGACTACACGTGTCCGGTGCGGGCCTTAGCACGGCCCCCGGGGGGAAAGGCAAAGGAATTCAGCGCATGGAGCGCGCGCGCGTCTATCTCGACCACAACGCGACCTCGCCCCTGCGGCCCGAGGTGGCGGAGGCGGTCGCGCGCGCGCTCGTCGAGCTTCCCGGCAACCCGTCCTCGATCCACCGCGAGGGCCGTGCCGCCCGCTCCGCCATCGAGGCGGCGCGGGGGCGGGTGGCGGCCCTTGCCGGGGTGGCGCCCGCCCGGGTGGTGTTCACCAGCGGTGGCACCGAGGCGGCGAACGCCGTCCTGTCCGGAACCCTGCGCCGGCGCGGCCTGCCGGCCCCGACCCGGCTCCTGATCGGCGCGACCGAGCATCCCTGCTGTCTCCAGGGCCACGGCTTCCCGGCCGAGGCGACGGAGTTCCTGCCGGTCGACGCCGACGGGGTGATGCGCCTCGACGAGCTCGAGGCCCGGCTCGCCGCCCTGGCGGCTCGGGGCATCACGGCGCTGGTATCGGTCCAGGTCGCCAACAACGAGACCGGGGTGATCCAGCCCCTGGCGAGGGTTGCGGCGCTGGCATGCCAGCACGGCGCCCTGCTCCACAGCGACGCGGTCCAGGCCGCTGGACGGATTTCGGTCGCGCACAATATAACCGGCCTGGATGCGATGACCCTTTCGGGCCACAAGCTCGGCGCACCGAAGGGGGTCGGGGCCATCGTGCTCGGGGAGGGCGCGACCCTCGAATCCGGTCTCGTCCGCGGCGGCGGGCAGGAAGCGCGCCTGCGCGGCGGCACCGAGAACGTGCCCGGCATCGTCGGTTTCGGGATCGCGGCCGAGGCGGCGCGGGCGGCTCTTGCCGGGGAAGCGACCCGCCTCGCGGCCCTGCGCGACGGGATCGAGGCGGGCGTGCGGGCGCGGGCGTCCGATGCGGTCGTGTTCGGGGCGGGGGCGGAGCGCCTGCCCAACACGCTCTACCTGGCGGTGCCGGGGCTCAAGGCCGAGACGGCCCTGATCGCCCTCGACCTCGACGGCGTGGCCGTTTCGTCCGGGGCGGCATGCGCCTCGGGAAAGGTTTCGCGCTCCGGCGTGCTCGCGGCGATGGGGGTCGATCCGGCCCTGTCCGCGGGGGCGCTGCGCGTGAGTTTGGGGTGGAACAGTCGGCAAGACGACGGGGAAAGGTTCCTCGCGGCCTTCGATCGGCTGGTTTCGTCCCTATATAAGCGCCGGGAACGGGCCGCATGAGGATGCAGCCCATTCCGGCCGTGTCATCACCTCGCGGCCCTTGAAGCCGTCAGCGGTAGGAGACGGGTATGCCTGCAGTGCAGGAGACGGTCGATCGCGTCCGCGCCATCGACGTCGATCAGTACAAATACGGGTTCGAGACCACGATCGAGATGGAGAAGTCCGAGAAGGGCCTCTCCGAGGACGTGATCCGCTTCATCTCGGCCAAGAAGGACGAGCCGGAGTGGATGCTCGAATGGCGCCTCGACGCCTATCGCCGTTGGCTCACCATGAAGGAGCCGAACTGGGCGCGAGTCGAGTACGACAAGATCAACTACGACGAGCTGTACTATTACGCCGCGCCGAAGCGCAAGGCGGCGCAGTCGCTCGACGAGATCGATCCCGAGATCCTGAAGACCTACGAGAAGCTCGGCATTCCGCTGCGCGAGGTCGAGGTGCTGGAGGGCATCGCCCCCGAGCGTCGCGTCGCCGTGGATGCGGTGTTCGATTCGGTCTCGGTCGCCACCACCTTCAAGGCGGAACTCGCCAAGGCCGGCGTGATCTTCATGCCGATCTCGGAAGCCCTGCGCGAGCATCCCGAGCTGGTGCGGAAGTACCTCGGCTCGGTGGTCCCGGTGACCGACAACTACTTCGCGACGTTGAACTCGGCGGTCTTCTCCGACGGTTCGTTCGTCTACATCCCGCCGGGCGTGCGCTGCCCGATGGAGCTGTCGACCTACTTCCGCATCAACGAGCGTGATACCGGCCAGTTCGAGCGCACGCTGATCATCGCCGACAAAGGCTCCTACGTCTCGTATCTCGAGGGCTGCACCGCCCCGAAGCGCGACGACAACCAGCTCCACGCCGCGGTGGTCGAGCTCGTCGCCCTCGACGATGCCGAGATCAAATACTCGACGGTGCAGAACTGGTACCCGGGCGACGCGGAAGGCCGCGGCGGCATCTACAACTTCGTGACCAAGCGCGGCGATTGCCGCGGCGCGAACTCGAAGATCTCGTGGACGCAGGTGGAGACCGGCTCGGCGATCACCTGGAAGTACCCGTCCTGCATCTTGCGCGGCGACAATTCCCGCGGCGAGTTCTACTCGATCGCGGTGTCGAACGGCATGCAGCAGGTCGATTCCGGCACCAAGATGATCCATCTCGGCAAGAACACGACGAGCCGGATCATCTCGAAGGGTATCTCGGCCGGCCGGTCGCAGAATACCTATCGCGGCCTCGTCTCGGCGCACAAAAAGGCCAAGGGCGCGCGCAACTTCACCAATTGCGACTCGCTGCTGATCGGCGACCAGTGCGGGGCGCATACCGTGCCCTACATCGAGTCGAAAAACGCCTCCGCGGTGTTCGAGCACGAGGCTACCACCTCGAAGATCTCCGAGGACCAGAAGTTCTACTGCCTGCAGCGCGGCCTTTCCGAGGAGGAGGCGACCGCGCTGATCGTCAACGGCTTCGTCCGCGACGTGCTGCAGCAACTGCCGATGGAGTTCGCCGTCGAGGCCCAGAAGCTGATCTCGATCAGCCTGGAAGGCTCGGTGGGCTGATCGTCTCCAGGCTTCCGGCTCGTTGCCGGAAGCCGCCCAACGCCCTGAATTCATTGCAACGGATGCTGTGCCGCCCGGCCACTCCCGTCAGGACTGCTTTACCATGCTCGAAATCAAGAACCTGGTCGTCAACATCGAGGACAAGCGGATCCTCAACGGCCTGAGCCTGACCGTCAACGACGGCGAGGTCGCCGCCATCATGGGGCCGAACGGCTCCGGCAAGTCGACCCTGTCCTACGTCATCGCCGGCAAGGAAGACTACGAGGTCCTCGACGGCGAGATCCTGCTCGACGGCGAGAACATCCTGGACATGGAGGCCGATGCCCGCGCCGCCGCCGGCATCTTCCTGGCCTTCCAGTACCCGCTGGAGATCCCGGGCGTCGGCACCATGACGTTCCTCAAGGCGGCGATGAACGCCCAGCGCAAGACCCGCGGCGAGGACGAGTTGACCACGCCCGACTTCATGCGCCAGGTCTTCGCGGCCGCCGACAAGCTCGAGATCAACCGCGAGATGCTCAAGCGCGCCCTCAATGTGGGATTCTCCGGCGGCGAGAAGAAGCGCATGGAGATCCTGCAGATGGCGCTCCTGTCGCCGCGCTTCTGCGTCCTCGACGAGACCGATTCCGGCCTCGACATCGACGCGCTGCGCATCGTCTCCGAGGGCGTGAACGCGCTGCGGGCCCAGAACCGCAGCTTCCTGGTCATCACCCACTACCAGCGCCTGCTCAACCACATCGTGCCCGACACCGTGCACGTGATGGCGCAGGGCCGGGTGGTGAAGTCCGGCGGCAAGGAGCTCGCCCTCGAGCTCGAGGCGTCGGGCTACGCCGAGTACCGGACGAACGAGGCCGCGTGACCATGGCCGACGTCACCACCCTCCGCACCGCCGCCGAGACCGGGCTGTCGAAGCTGTTCGAGGTCCAGCGGCTCAAGCTCCCGGGGGCGGCCATCGCCCGCGAGGAGGCGTTCCGCTATTTCGAGGCGGCGGGCCTGCCGCACCGCCGCGTCGAGGCGTTCAAGTACACCGACCTGCGTGCCGCTCTCCGCGAGGCGGCGCCGCCGGCTGAGGCGCCTGAGCCTGAGACCGCCCGCAACGCGGTCAAGACCGCCCGGGGCTTTGCCGGGATCGAGGCCGCGCGCCTGACCTTCGTCAACGGCCACCTCGTGCCGGCGCTCTCCGACCTCGCGGGCCTGCCGGACGGCCTGGAGGTGGTGCCGTTTGCGAAGGCGATGGCCGAGGGTCACCCGCTCCTCGATCACCTCGCCCCGGTCGAGCAGACCCGCGAGAACCCAATCTACCAGCTCAACGCCGCCTTCATGGCGGACGGGGCGGTGATCCGGGTTGCCTCCGGCGCCAAGATCGAGCGGGCCCTGCACCTGCGCTTCATCGGCACCGGGGAGGCTGCGTTCTCGACCGCGACCCGCGTGCTGGTCGTGGCCGGCGAGGAGTCCGAGGTGACTCTGCTGGAGAGCCACGAGGGCCCGGACGGGATCGCTTACCAGCCCAACGACGTCCTCGACGTCGTGGTCGGCGACCGTGCCCGCGTGCTCCACAGCCGGCTCAACATCGAGGGCGATGCCGCCATCGCGCTCTCGACCGTCTCGGCCCGCCTCGGTGCCGGCTCGCATATCGAGACCGTCAACGTGGTGACCGGGGCGGTGCTGTCGCGCCACCAGCTCTACCTGCACTTCACGGGCGACGACGCGACCGCCACCGTCAACGGCGCCGCGATGATCCGCGACGGCCAGCTCGCCGACTCGACCTTGCTCGCCGACCACGCGGCTCTGGGCGGCATCAGCCGCGAGCAGTTCAAGACGGTGATCGACGGCGACGCCACTGGCGTGTTCCAGGGCAAGATCATCGTCCGGCAGATCGCCCAGAAGACCGACGGCAAGATGAAGTCGGACTGCCTCCTCCTCACCGACGAGGGGCAGATGATGAACAAGCCGGAGCTGGAGATCTTCGCCGACGACGTGGCCTGCGGCCACGGCGCCACCTGCGGCGCGCCGGACGACGACCTCCTGTTCTACCTGATGGCGCGCGGCCTGCCCCGCGCCCAGGCCGAGAGCCTGCTGGTCCAGGCCTTCCTCGGCGAGGCGATCGAGGCGGTCACCCACGAGGGGGCCCGCGCGGCGATGATCGCCGAGACCGAGGCCTGGCTCGCTCGCCGCGGCTGAGCCTGCGCGGCTTGCACATACGACCGGGCCGGCCTGCGGGCCGGCCCCTCTCTCACGCCCTGCACGAGAGCCCGAGATGAACGCACCCGTCCTCCAGACCCCCTACGACGTCGAGGCGATCCGGGCGCAATTCCCGATCCTGTCGCAGCAGGTCTACGGCAAGCCGCTGGTCTATCTCGACAACGCCGCCTCGGCGCAGAAACCGCGGGCGGTGATCGACGCCATGTCGGGCGCGATGGAGACGGCCTACGCCAACGTGCATCGCGGCCTGCACTTCATGGCGAATGCCGCGACGGAGGGCTTCGAAGGCGCGCGCGAGACGACGCGCCAGTTCCTCAATGCCCGCTCCACCGACGAGATCATCTTCACCCGCAACGCGACCGAGGCCTACAATCTGGTCGCGACCTGCATGGGCTGGGCCGGGCTGATCGGCGAGGGTGACGAGATCATCCTGTCGATCATGGAGCACCATTCCAACATCGTGCCCTGGCACTTCCTGCGCGAGCGCCGCGGCGCCGTGGTGAAATTCGCTCCCGTCGACGACGAGGGCAACTTCCTGGTCGAGGAATTCGAGAAGCTGTTCTCAGCCCGGACCAAGATGGTGGCGATCAGCCACATGTCGAACGTTCTCGGCACCGTCACGCCGGCGGCCGAGATCGTCCGCATCGCGCACGCCCATGGCGTGCCGGTGCTGCTCGACGGTGCCCAGAGCGCGGTCCACCAGGCGATCGACGTCCAGGCCCTCGATTGCGACTTCTTCGTCTTCACCGGCCACAAGGTCTACGGGCCGACCGGCATCGGCGTGCTCTACGGCAAGAAGGAGTGGCTGGAGCGCCTGCCGCCCTACCAGGGCGGCGGCGAGATGATCGAGATCGTCGAGGAGGAGCGCATTACCTACAATGCGCCCCCGCACCGCTTCGAGGCCGGCACCCCGGCGATCATCGAGGCGATCGGTCTCGGCGCGGCGCTCGAATTCATGATGAGCCTCGGCCGCGAGCGCATCGCCGCCCACGAGGCGCATCTCCTCGCCTATGCGCAGGAGCGGTTGCGGGGGATGAACAACCTGCGGATCATCGGCACGGCCCGGGAGAAGGGCGCGGTGATCTCGTTCGAGATGAAGGGCGCGCACGCCCACGACGTCGCGACGGTGATCGACCGCCAGGGCGTCGCGGTGCGGGCCGGCACCCACTGCGCCATGCCGCTGCTCAAGCGCTTCGGCACCACTTCCACCTGTCGCGCCTCGTTCGGCCTGTATAATACGACGGCGGAGATCGACGCCCTCGTTTCGGCCCTGACCCGGGCCGAACGGATGTTCGCGTGAGGACCCCATGACCGATACCCCCGCCGCGAGCGGCGCGACGACCCCGCCGGTGAACGCTCAGGTGAGCGGCTCCGCGATCCCTCCGGAGGAGATGGACCGCCTGACCGACGGCATCGTGGCGGCGCTCAAGTCCGTCTACGATCCGGAGATCCCGGCCGACATTTACGAGCTCGGCCTGATCTACCGGGTCGACATCGCCGACGACCGTAGCGTCGCCATCGACATGACCCTGACCGCGCCGGGCTGCCCGGTCGCCGGCGAGATGCCGGGCTGGGTCGAGAACGCCGTCTCGGCGGTGCCGGGGATCGCAGGGTGCAGCGTCACCATGGTGTTCGACCCGCCGTGGGACCAGAGCCGGATGTCGGACGAGGCCCGCATCGCCCTCGACATGTGGTGAGCGAGTTCAGCGCATCGCGTCGGTGATGCGCGGTGCGAAGGTGAGGCCGTCATAGACCTCTGCCAGCGCCAGGCTCGCGCCGATCTCCGGCAAGGCGATCACGGCATCGAGGCCTTCGAACAGCTCCGGTTGCCAGCTCTCCGCCTCGCGGCGATAGAGCAGGGCGACGGGGGCCACGGTCTCGAGAAGCAGGATGTACCGGAGCGTCGGATGGCGCTTGTACTCCTCCAGCTTCACGGTCCTGTCGACGGCGGTGGTGGACGGGGAGGCGACCTCGACGACGAGGCGCGGCTCGCGGGACTCGTGGGTGTCGTAGACCAATTCGCCACACTCGACCGTGACGTCGGGCCGCCGGATCGTCGTGATGCTGGTGCGCAGCGACACATCGTCCGTCGTCGGCCGGCAGCGTGAGCCGCGAAGCTGATTGCCCAAGGTGATGATGACGTTCACCGTCACCCGATCATGCTGGACGCTCGCCCCGGTCATCATCCGATGCTTCGGTACCGGAACGCCGTCCACGAGCTCGAACGGCTCGTCCTGGCCCTCCTGCCACCGAAAGAACTCCTCCGGCGTCATCCGCCGCCGCGCCGCATCCGCCATCGCCGCCTCCGTGACGGCCTACCCTAGCACATCCCTCCGGTGGACCATCGGCAACGGGATGCTTATCTTCCGAGACGTGACCTCACGCCTCAACCGCCTGGGCCTTGAACCCGGCCGTCGGAGAGAGTTTTGAACATGGCACCGAGCTTCAAGGTGATGTCGCTGACCGAGGCCGCCGCCGAGCGGATCAAGGGCATCATGGCCGACGCCGAACGCCCGATCGCGGGCCTGCGCGTCGGGGTCAAGAACGGCGGCTGCGCCGGGATGAGCTACACGATGGAATATGCCGAGGACCGAAAGCCCGGCGAGGACGTGATCGAGGACAAGGGCGTCCGCGTCTTCATCGACCCGAAGGCGGTGCTGTTCCTGCTCGGCACCGAGATGGACTTCCAGACCACGAAGCTGGCGTCGCATTTCGTGTTCAACAATCCGAACCAGACTTCGGCCTGCGGCTGCGGCGAATCGGTCGCGATCACGCCGGCCGACCCGAACGCTCTGGCCTCCGCCCACGCCTGACCCCGCAGGGGAGGGCGGCGCGACCTGCGCCGCCCGGCCCCGCTCAGGCGACGTCGTTCATCGTCTCGGCCGCGACGGCATCGTCGACCACGCGGTTGCGGCCCGAGCGCTTGGCCGTGAACATGCAATGGTCGGCGCGCTCCAGCAGCGACACCGCCGTGTCGCCGCGGCGGTAGACCGCCAGCCCGACCGAGATGGTAATCCGCCCCAGGCTTTCGCCGGTGGAGCGCTTGACCAGTTCGCGCCCCATCACGCTGGTACGGACCTTCTCGGCCACATCGCGGGCGTCAACCCTGTCGCAATCCGGCAGGATGATCCCGAACTCCTCGCCGCCGAACCGCGCGATGGTGGCCCGCGCTCCGACGCATTCGCGCATCGTCATCGCCACGAGCCGCAGCACCTGGTCGCCGGTAAGGTGGCCGTAGAGGTCGTTGAAGCGCTTGAAGTGGTCGATGTCGAGCACGACGAGGCAGAGCGACTGGCCCTGCACGGCGGCGTGGTCGACGGCCTTGTGCAGCATTTCCTCGAAATGCTTGCGGTTGCCGATGCCGGTGAGGGGGTCGGTGAGGGACTCGACGCGGACCGCCTCCAGGGTCTCGCGCAGGGTCTCGATCTCGGTGCGGCTTTCGCGCATCCGCGCCTCGAGGGTGCGGTTGTTGGCCGCCACGTCCCGGGTGGTGACGACGAGCGAGGACACGATCTCCCGCACCCGGGCGCGGTTCACCGCCGGCGCCGCGAGATCCTGGCTGAACGCCTGGAGCGAGGCGCCGTAGCGGGCCGTGGAGCCGAGCGCCGCATCCAGCATCTCCATGATCTGCTCGATCTCGGTGAGCACCCCGGCACTGGCCCGCTCGGTCTCGGAGGCCAGCCGCTTGCCGTCGAGATAGGTCTCGAACAGCTGGTCGATGGTCCGGTCGGTGAGCACCGCGTGCTCGGTGGTGATCCGCTTGATCGCCTCGTTGAGGGGCGGGTTCAGGCCGGCCACGTAGGTGTACCACACGGCGTAGCTGCGCGGCGTCGCCGGTGAGCAGTACGCCTTCATCAGTTCCATCGCCCGCTGACCGAACAGGAAGCTCCGATCAAGCTCGGCGCTGCTCATGTCGGGCATCGAACGTCTCCGCGCTGGGCGCCGTCTTGATGTCGGCGCCTAGCTCCGACCTGTAAGCTCGGTCGGTGGAGAAGCAGTTAAAGCGTTACCGCATGAAGCGCCCACCGGCGCGAAATCCGCGGACTATTCGCTCTCTGTGCGCTTCTTCAGCACAACCGGCCGTAGCAGGAAGGCAGGGACGTGAGCCCCCATGCCGATCTCCGCCTCCGGCATCGCGTCGTCGTCGCGATGCCGGCCGCTCCGCCGGCCGGCGGAACGGTCGTCGTGCGGGCGTCGATCCTCCTGGGGACGCCGATCCTCTTGGGGACGCCGGTCGTCCTGTGACCGCCGTGCGGCCTGGGGACGGCGCTCGTCCGGCATGCGGCGCTCCTCGGACGGGCGCGGCGCCTCGCCGTTGGCGCGGGACGGAGCCGCGTCCTCCTCCGGCCGTGGGCTGCGGGCGCGCCGCCGGCGCGTCTCGTCGCGCCGGCCCTCGTCCCGGCTTCTTTCCTCGCGGCGTCCTTCGCCGCGGGATCCCTCGGAGCGGGATCCTTCGGCGCGCGATCCTTCGGACCGTCGGCCGCGACCGTTGCGGCCGCGGCGCTCGCCCGGCTCGGGTGCCTCGTCCTCCGGCAGGCTGGCGAGGTCGCCTTCCGCCCAAGGGATCGGCTGGCCGATCAGCGTCTCGATCGCCGCGAGCGATTTCTCGTCGCCGCGGCCGACCAGGGTGAAGGCGGCGCCGGAGCGGCCCGCCCGGCCGGTGCGGCCGATCCGGTGGACGTAATCCTCGGCGTGGTGCGGCACGTCGAAGTTGAAGACGTGGCTCACCGCCGGGATGTCGAGGCCGCGGGCGGCCACGTCGCTAGCGACGAGCAGCGGCACCTCGCCGGAGCGGAACGCGTCGAGCGCCGCCATGCGGGCGCGCTGGTCCATGTCGCCGTGCAGGGCCGCGACGTTGAAGCCATGGTTCGACAGCGACTTCTGCAGCTGCGCGACGTCGCGCTTGCGGTTGCAGAAGACGATACCGTTGTTCAGCTCCTCCGCCGCCCGGATCAGCTTGCGCAGGGTCTTGCGCTTCTGGTGTCCCTCGGGGCCCGTCGCGACCAGGCGCTGGGTGATGGTGCTGGCGGTGGAGGCGGGGCGCGCCACCTCGATGCGGACCGGATTGTGCAGGAAGTCGTCGGCGAGACGCTGGATCTCCGGCGGCATCGTCGCGGAGAAGAACAACGTCTGGCGCGTGAACGGCACCATCTTCACGATCCGCTCGATGTCGGGGATGAACCCCATGTCGAGCATCCGGTCGGCCTCGTCGATGACGAGCAGCTCGACGCCGGTGAGCAGCAGCTTGCCGCGCTCGAAATGGTCGAGCAGCCGGCCGGGCGTTGCGATCAGCACGTCGACGCCGCGGGTGATCTTGAGATCCTGGTCGGCGAACGAGACGCCGCCGATCAGCAGCGCCACGTTGAGCTTGTGGTTCGTGCCGTAGCGCTCGAAGTTCTCGACGACCTGCGCGGCGAGCTCGCGGGTCGGTTCGAGCACGAGCGTGCGCGGCATCCGCGCCCGGGCCCGGCCCTGTTCGAGCATCGTGAGCATCGGCAGCGTGAACGCCGCCGTCTTGCCGGTGCCGGTCTGGGCGACGCCGAGGACGTCACGCCGCGCGAGCACGTGCGGAATGGCTTGGGCTTGGATCGGGGTCGGCGTGGTGTAGCCTGCCGCCTCGACGGCCTGCTGGACCTTCTCGCTTAAACCCAGTTCGGCGAATGACATCCTGAAGAGATACCGTTGCGCGCGGGCGGATCGGGCCGGCGCGGAGAAACCGTCGCGGCAACGGCCGGGAGGCAAGGTCGTTTCGCAGCCTGTCCCGCGCCGGATCGCCGAGGCGGGACGTTCACGCCATTGCTCCGTCGCGTCGGGCACGCGACCGCCCGCAGGACACGCCCGATGCGAGTCCATTTGTCAAGGGCTGACCGTGATTTGTGAGCCGATCCGTCCCGCCCGACGGTGGACGGTTCGCCGCGCGGGACATCGCCGTACGTGCCCGCCCTACGGCCGCGGCGTCGCCGCGCAAGGGTCGAGGCGGGTGCCGGCCGCGCTTCCGGCGATCGATCCGGTGGTCTCCGGTTCGGTGCCGCCGCGTAGCGCGGCGGTCGCGCCCGGACCGGACCCGGCAGGCCTGCGCGAGGCGAGGTACTGCGTCGCCGCCAGCGACAGGGCGACGGCGACCAGGGCCATGCGCCAGGTCTTCCCGACGAGAGAGGTGCGGCGGACGAGGGAGGGCGGCGCGGTCTCGTGCCCGGAAGCGGCCATGTCGGTTTCTCAACGGCAATGCGAGCCGGCACGCTGGACGATCATGGTTAATCGGAAGTGACCCCAGCACCTCGATTTTTTGCGCCGACGCTCGCCTTCGATTCATCTTTCGTTGACGGGTGGGGGGGTAAAACCCAGCCTCGTTGCAGGAATGCGACAGACCGGGTGACCGACCGGGGATAGAAGCGCGCCGGCTCTCGCCAATCAGGACCAGTCAGAGAATGAAGAAGATCCTCCTCGCCTCCGTGGCCCTCGTCGGCCTGTCCGCGGCCGCCTCTGCGGCCGACCTGCCGCGCCGCGTCGCTCCGCCGCCGGTCTTCACGCCGGTGCCGGTCTTCACCTGGACCGGCTTCTACGCCGGTTTCAACGCTGGTTACGGCTTCAACACCGCTGACACCCGCGCCGCGACCGTCGTCGGCATCGACAACCGCACCGGCCTGATCCCGGCCGGCCCCGGCGGCGTCCCCGGCACCGGCGTGCTCGCCTTCGGCAACCGCAACAGCACCGACGGCTTCGTCGGCGGCGGCCAGATCGGCTACAACTATCAGTTCACCCCGGGCGCCGGCTTCGTGGTCGGCATCGAGGCCGATGCCCAGTACGCCGATTTCGGCCGTGACCGGAACCGGTTCTCGTATGCCGGCACCGTGCCGTGCTGCGCCGCCCAGTCGGTGTTCAACCCGAACGGCGTCTCGGGCCTCGACTTCTTCGGCACCGTCCGTGGTCGCGTCGGCTACGCCTGGGACCGCACCCTCGTTTACGCCACCGGCGGCTTCGCCTACGGCGCCGGCGGCGGCCGCGAGTTCGGCCTGCCGAACCGCTCCTCCGACGACTTCCAGACCGGCTGGACCGTCGGCGGCGGCGTCGAGTACGCTCTGCCCACCGACTCGTTCCTGAACTTCTTCCGTTCGAACGCCGTGACCGTGAAGGTCGAGGGCCTGTACGTGAACCTGGACCGCGGCGGTCTGGGCGGCGCCTTCGCCGTCAACAACGCCGGCACCCTGATCACCACCGCCTCCCCGGGCGTGGTCGTCGTCAGCGGCGCCCAGAACCGTCGCGAGAGCGAGTTCGCGGTGGTCCGCGCCGGCCTGAACTACAAGTTCAACGGCTTCTAGTCTCGACCTTCCGTCCCCGCGGCGGAGCGGAGCCCGGCCTCACGGCCGGGCTTTTCGCGTTGCGGGGCCGTGCTCCCCGCGCCGGTCCGGCCCCAGACGAAGAAGGCCCGGCCGCTCTCGCGGCCGGGCCTTCTTCGTCGTCAGGGTCCGGTAAGGGGGCGTCCCCGGGACCCGGGTTCCTATCGACGGTCGTTGGAAACGAGCTTCGGTTCCGTTCTTGAAGGTTCGCCGAGCCCGGGATCCCGTCGCTCTCGGGCCCGCCCGAGAGCGACGTCGGTGCGTCGGCATCTTGGGCCGTCGATATCAGATGTCGAGTTCGATCTCGTCGGCGAAGACCGCCCGCTCGGAGATGAAGGCGAAGCGGGCCTCGGGCTTGTTGCCCATCAGCCGCTCGACCGTGTCGCCGGTGGCGTCCTTCGCCTCCTCCACCACCTCGACCCGCAGCAGCGTGCGCTTCTTCGGGTCCATCGTGGTCTCCTTGAGCTGGCCCGGCATCATTTCCCCGAGGCCCTTGAAGCGGCCGATCTCGACCTTGCCCGACTTGAACGTGGTCTTGAGCAACTGCTCCTTGTGGCGGTCGTCCCGGGCGTAGGCGCTCTTGGCGCCTTGCGTCAGCCGGTAGAGGGGAGGGACCGCCAGGTAGAGGTGGCCTTGCTCGATCAGCTTCGGCATCTGCCGGTAGAAGAAGGTGATCAGGAGCGAAGCGATGTGGGCGCCGTCGACGTCGGCGTCGGTCATGATGATGACCTTCTCGTAGCGAAGGTCGTCGTGCCGGTAGTGATTGCCGATACCGCAGCCGAGGGCCAGGATCAGGTCCGACAGGAGCTGGTTCGCCCCGAGCTTGTCCCGGCTCGCCGAGGCGACGTTGAGGATCTTGCCGCGCAGAGGCAGGATCGCCTGGGTGGCGCGGTCGCGGGCCTGCTTGGCCGAGCCGCCGGCCGAATCGCCCTCGACGATGAAGATCTCGGAGCCGGCGGCCCCTGCCTTCGAGCAATCGGCGAGCTTGCCCGGCAGGCGCAGCTTGCGGGTCGCGGATTTGCGGGCGACCTCCTTCTCCTGGCGCCGGCGCAGGCGTTCCTCGGCCCGGTCGATCACCCAGTCGAGCAGCTTGTTGGCCTGGGCCGGGGAGGCGGCGAGCCAGTGGTCGAAGGCGTCGCGGATCGCCGCCTCGACGATGCGGGAAGCCTCCAGCGTCGCGAGCTTGTCCTTGGTCTGGCCCTGGAACTCGGGCTCGCGGATGAAGACCGACAACATCGCCGCGCAGGTCGCCATCACGTCGTCGGCGGTGACCGAGGCCATCCGCTTGACCTGGCCGACCCGCTCGGCGTGGTCGCGCAGGCCCCGCAGCAGGGCCACCCGCATCCCGCTCTCGTGGGTGCCGCCCTCGGGCGTCGGGATGGTGTTGCAATAGGACGAGGAGAAGCCGTCGTCGTTCGACAGCCATGCCACCGCCCATTCGAGCGAGCCGTGGCTGCCCGGCTTGGTGACCTTGCCCGAGAAGACGTTGTCGGCGACCAGCTCCTTGCCGTCGATCTCGCGGGCGAGATAGTCCTTGAGGCCGGCCGGGAAGCGGTGCACGGCCTCCGCCGGCACGTTCTCGACGCCCTCCAGGAGGGCCGGAGCGCAGCGCCAGCGGATCTCGACCCCGCCGAACAGGTAGGCCTTCGAGCGCGCCATCTTGAACAGGCGGCGCGGATCCAACTTGTGCTCGCCGAAGATCTCGGCATCCGGATGGAAGCGCACCCTCGTGCCGCGCCGGTTCTGTACCCGCCCGACCGTCTCCAGGTTCCCTTGCGCGTGGCCGCGCGAGAAGGTCTGGCGGTAGAGGGTCTGGTTGCGGGCGACCTCGACCTCGAGCACGTCCGACAGCGCGTTCACCACCGAGATGCCGACGCCGTGCAGGCCGCCCGAGGTCTCGTAGACCTTCGAATCGAACTTTCCGCCGGCATGCAGCGTGGTCATGATGACCTCGAGCGCCGACTTGCCCGGAAACTTCGGGTGCGGGTCGACCGGGATGCCGCGGCCGTTATCGGTCACGACGAGGCAACCGCTCTCCTCCAGCTCGACCTCGATGAAGCTGGCATGGCCTGCCACCGCCTCGTCCATCGAGTTGTCGATCACCTCGGCGAACAGGTGATGCAGCGCCTTCTCGTCGGTGCCGCCGATATACATGCCGGGCCGGCGCCGCACCGGCTCCAGCCCCTCCAGCACCTCGATCGCCGAGGCGTCGTAGCCGGCCTCCGCCGCCTCCGCGGGCGGGGGCACGGCAACCGGTTTCGCGCGCTTGACGGCCTCCGCCTTGAGCGGGTCCAGCGGTTTGCCGGCACGTTCCTTGCCGGCGGGCTCCGTGCCGGCAGGTGGCTTCCCTCCCGGTCCGAACAGGTCTCGTGCGGCCTCGCTCACGCGACGGCCTCGCGATGGGGGAAGGGCTCTGGCAGCATTCGAGGTCATCCTCTCCCTATACCGGAACAAACGCGGAACAAAAAGGGTTTTCCGGCGGCGTCGGGGTGTGGCGAACGGGCGTGGTCGGTCGGTGTCGAACGGCGGCACGGATCCGCCTGCAGCAGAACCCGTACCAGAGTCACCGAGACGTAAACAAATTCCCTTAAAGGGCCGTGACGCGCGAGCGCTCCCCGGAACCTCGGCCATGACCGCCCGTTGTCCGGACGGTCGATCCTCCGCCGACGGGAGGCCCGCGCCGCAGGAGCGTCCCGACGATGAAAGCCGCCAACCGCCACGCCCGTCACCTCTCTCTCGCCCGCGCCGAGCACGCCGCCGGCCAGGTCTTCGGTTATGCCGAGGATGGTGTCGCGTCCGTGGCGACGGGGATCGGCCGGGTGACGATGACGGCGACGGGAGCCGCGGTCGTGGCCGCCGTCGCCGCTACTCTGGCATGGGCGCTCTGACCTACCGGACCGTCTGAGCCGGCTGCCGCGCGGCACGGGACCGGCCGTCCACAGCCGCCGTCCGGCCGGCCATTGCCGGGACGGCTCGCCGCCTTAGCTCCCGCTGCGCCGCGCCGGTCTCCCGCGCGGAACCCGGCAGAGGCGACCGACTTTTCCAGAGCGGCCCCCACGCCGTTCGCTCACTCACGCTTTCGAAGGATGGTGGCCCGATGCGGCGCGCCCACAGCATGCCATTCGGTGCGGAGATCGGACCGGAGGGAGTGCGTTTCGCCCTCTGGGCGCCGACTGCCAAGAGCGTCGCCCTGATGGTCGACGGACGGGAACATCCGCTGGACGACCAGGGCGAAGGGTGGCGCCGACTGACGGTGCCCGGCCTGCGCGCAGGCGCCCGCTACGGCTACCGGATCGACGGCGACCTCGTGGTGCCAGATCCGGCCTCCCGCTTCCAGCCGGAGGATGTCTCGGGGCTCTCCGAGGTGATCGATCCCGGTGCCTTCACCTGGACCGACGGGTCTTGGGCCGGGCGCCCGTTCGAGGAGACGGTGATCTACGAGTGCCATGTCGGCACCGCGACGCCGGAGGGCACCTACGCGGCCCTGGCCGACAAGCTCGAATCCCTGCGCGACCTCGGGGTGACCGCGATCGAGCTGCTGCCTCTCGCCGACTTCAAGGGCCGCCGCAACTGGGGCTACGACGGCGTGCTGCCCTACGCGCCGGATTCCGCCTACGGCCCCCCCGACGACCTGCGCCGCCTGGTGGACCGCGCACATGGCCTCGGCCTGATGGTGTTCCTCGACGTTGTCTACAACCATTTCGGCCCGGCCGGGAACTACCTTCACGCCTACGCCAAGACGTTCTTCACCGAGCGGCACCAGACACCGTGGGGCGCCGGCATCAACTTCGACGGCAAGACCAGCGGTCAGGTGGTGCGGGACTACTTCGTCCACAATTCCCTGTACTGGCTGGAGGAGTTCCACATCGACGGGCTACGGTTCGACGCGGTCCACGCGATCCTGGACGATTCCGAGAAACATTTCCTGGCCGAGCTGGCCGAGCGGATCCGCGCCGCGCATCCGGAGCGACCGATCCACCTGATGCTGGAGAACGAGGCCAACCAGGCCCGCTGGCTGGAGCGGGACGGGACGGGCGGGCCGATCCTGCACAGCGCCCAATGGGCCGACGACACCCATCACGGCTGGCACATCCTGCTCACCGGCGAGGATTCCGGCTATTACGAGAGCTTCTCCGACAAGCCGGCGGCGCATCTCGCCCGGAGCCTGGCGGAGGGCTTCGCCTACCAGGGCGAACCGTTCAAGACCCTCGACAACCATCCCCGCGGCGAGATGTCCGGCCACCTGCCGCCGTCGGCCTTCGTCACCTTCCTGCAGAACCACGACCAAGTCGGCAACCGGGCGCTCGGCGAGCGGCTGAGCCACCTTTCGGATCCGTCGAGGCTGGCGCTGGCCCGGGCCGGGCTACTCCTGAGCCCGCAGATCCCGATGCTGTGGATGGGCGAGGAATGGTCGGCCTCGACGCCGTTCCTGTTCTTCGTCGATTTCGCCCCCGACGAGGAGCTGAACAAGGCGGTCCGCGACGGGCGCCGGCGCGAGTTCAAGAGCTTCGCCGCCTTCTCCGACGAGGAGAAGGCGAAGACCATCCCCGACCCCACCGCCGAGGAGACCTTTCGGCGCTCCACGCTCGATTGGGCGGAGCGGGAGCGCTCGCCGCACCGCGAGGTCCTGGCCGACACGACGGCGCTCCTGGCCCTGCGCCAGCGCGAGGTGGTGCCGCTGACGAAGACCGCCTGGCGGGGGGGCTCCTACACGTTGCCCCGGCCCGACGTGATCGACGTCACCTGGTCCTTCGCCGGCGGCAGCCTGCGCTTCGTCGGGGTGTTCGGCGGCGAGGCCTTCACGCTCGCGAGGGGGCCGGGCTCCCGGACGACGGGCCGCGTCATCTGGCGCTCGCCCTCGGTCGCGGACGGTGACAGCGGATCCCTGGTTCTGCCCGCTTGGTCGGGCGTGTTCGTGAAAGAGGTGGCTTGAGATGGCCGTGACCGAGGATGTCGTCGCGCGGCTCGCCGATGAGGCGGGGATCGCCGCGGACTACACCGACGCCTTCGGCCAGCGCGTCGAGACCCCGCTCGACGTGCGCCGGGGCCTGCTCGCCGCCCTCGGCCTGCCGGCCGGCACCGAGGACGAGGCGCAGGCGAGCCTCGGCCGCATCCGCTCGTTGCGCCACGGCCTGGTGCCGCCGCTGATCCCGGTCGAGGCGCGCCGCGCCGCCCGGGTGCCGGTGCGGTCGGGCGAGGCCGCCGGCACGGTGAGCTGGCGGATCGTCGACGAGCGCGGCACCGCCCGCGACGGGCGCGTGGCGCTGGCGCTCGAGACCGCCGCGATCGAGCTGCCGCCGCTCACCCCCGGCTATCACCGCCTCACGGTGACGCTCGGCGACCGGCGCGCCGAGGCGACGGTGATCGCCGCGCCCCAGCGCTGCTGGCGCCCGCGGGCGCTCGGCGACGAGGGGGCCCGGGACTGGGGCCTCGCCGCACAGCTCTACGGCCTGCGCTCGAAAGACAATCTCGGCATCGGCACCTATGCCGATGCCGGCCGGGCCGCCGCCGATGCCGGCGCGAGGGGCGCGGCCTTCCTGGGCTTGAGCCCGGTCCACGCGCTGTTCCCCACCGACCGGCAGAAGGTCTCGCCCTACTCGCCCTCGTCACGCCTGTTCCTCGAAACGCTGTTCATCGATCCCACGACGCTGCCCGGCCTTGCCGGCAGCCAGGCCGAGCGTCTGCTGGCGGAGGCCGCCCCCGAGATCGCGCGCCTGCGCGACGCCTCCCTGGTGGATCATGCCGGAATCTGGCAGGTCCTGAGCCCGGTGCTCGAAGCCCTCTGGCTGGAATCGCCGGCCCGGGCCGGGCGGGACACCGAATTCCTGACCTTCCGCGCTGCGGGCGGTGAGAACCTGGAAGCCCACGCCACCTTCGAGGCCCTGGCCGAGCATTTCGCGACGAACGGCGCGAACTGGCTCGGCGACTGGCCAGAAGCCTATCGCCGCAACGGCACGCCGGAGGTCTCAGGCTTCGCCGCCGAGCACCAGGAGCGGGTCTCGTATCACGCCTGGCTGCAATTCCTCGCCGACCGGCAGCTCGCCCGCGCCTCCGCGCTGGCGCTCGCCTCGGGCATGCGGCTCGGCCTCTACCGCGACCTCGCGGTCGGTGCCGATCGCGGCGGCTCGGAGATCTGGTCGCATCCGGAGCGCTTCGCCGCCGGCCTGTCGATCGGCGCACCGCCGGACATCCTGGCCCCGGGCGGCCAGGATTGGGGCCTGCCGCCCTTCGATCCGCTGGAACTGGAGCGCGACGGCCTCGCGGCGTTCCGGGCCCTCGTCCAGGCCAACATGCGCCATGCCGGCGCGATCCGCATCGACCACGCCTTCCAGCTCGCCCGGCTGTTCCTGATCCCGGTCGGCCAGGGCGCCAAGGGCGGCGCCTACGTGGCGATGCCGTTCGAAGCGATGCTGGCGGTCCTGCGCCTGGAGAGCCACCGGGCGAAGTGCCTCGTCATCGCCGAGGATCTCGGCACCGCGCCGGCCGGATTCTCCGACGCGCTGATGCAGGCCGGGATCCTGAGCTACCGCATCCTGTCCTTCGAAAGGGCCGACGGCGGGGTGTTCAAGCGCCCGGCCGAGTATCCGCGCGATGCGCTCTGCGCCATCACCACCCACGACCTGCCGACCTTCGTCGGCTGGTGGCGCGGCGTCGATACCGAGCTGCGCCAGTCGCTCGGCCTCTACGATGCCGACCGGGCGGGACCCGAGCGCGACGAGCGGGTACACGAGCGGCGGCGCCTCGCCGAAGCGCTCAACCAGGAGGGTCTGATCCCGACGGCGGAAGTGCCGGACCAGCCGCCCTTCGAGGCCGCCGTGCGCTTCCTCGCCCGCGCCCCGTCGGTGCTGACGGCCGTGCAGTACGAGGACATCCTCGGGGAGGTGAGCCAGGCCAACATGCCGGGCGTCACCGAGGGCTACCCGAACTGGCGCCGCAAGCTCGACCGCGACCTCGATGCCATCGCCGCCCCCGGCGGGCCGCTCGCCAAGCTCGCCGCCTCGCTCTCGGCAGAGGAGCGTGGGCCGCGCTCGGGCGCCGCGCGGCTGGCCTCGCCGCCGCCGCGGGCGACCTACCGGCTGCAGTTCCACAAGGACTTCACCTTCGACCACGCGACGAGGATCGTCCCCTATCTGGCGAAACTCGGCATCAGCCACGTCTACGCTTCGCCGATCCACAAGGCGCGGCCGGGCTCGATGCACGGCTACGACATCGTCGACCATCGGGAGATCAATCCGGAACTCGGCGGCGAGGAGGCCTTCATCCGCTTCAGCGACACGCTGAAGGCCCACGACCTCAAGTTCCTGCTCGACATCGTGCCCAACCACATGGGCGTCGGCGGCGCCGACAATCCGTGGTGGCTCTCGGTGCTCGAATGGGGCGCCCTGTCGCCGGCGGCCGACGCCTTCGACATCGACTGGGGGCGGCTCGGCGCCCGCAACAAACTGGTCGTGCCGTTCCTCGGCGACCGCTACGGTGAGGCGCTGGAGAAGGGCGACCTGAAGCTCGCCTTCGACGCGGAGGAGGGCGGCTTCAGCGTCTGGCACTTCGAGCACCGCTTCCCGGTCAACCCGCTGAACTATCCGATCATCCTCGACCGGGCGCTCGCGGCCCTGCCGGAAGTGGGCAACGAGGCCTCTGCGGAAGTTCTGTCGATCTCCGAGCGCTTGCGCCGGATGGGCGACGAGACCAATTCCGAGCGCATGGCCGCCTTCCCGGAGGAGGCGGAAGGCTTGAAGCGGCGCCTTGCCCACGCGGTCTCGGGCTCGCCCGAGCTGACAGCCGCGATCGACCGGGCGGTGACCCTCGTCAACGGCTTCAAGGGCCATCCCGACAGCTTCGGCGCGCTGCACCGCATCCTCGAAGCCCAGGCCTACCGCCTCGCCCATTGGCGGGTCGCGGCGAGCGACATCAACTATCGCCGCTTCTTCGACGTGAACTCGCTGGCCGGCCTCAAGGTCGAGGATCGGCGGGTGTTCGAGGGCGCCCACGCGATGCTCTTCCGCCAGATCCGCGAGGGGCGGATCGACGGGCTGCGCATCGACCATATCGACGGTCTCGCCGATCCGGCGGGCTATGCCCGCGCGCTCCAGGCGGCGCTCGGACCGGGCTTCTACATCGTGGTGGAGAAGATCCTGGAGCCCGGCGAGAAGCTCCGGCCGTGGCCGATCGCCGGCACCACCGGTTACGACGTGCTCAACCAGATCGACGGGCTGTTCGTCGACCAGGGCAAGCGCGAGGCGGTGGCCAAGCTTTATGCCGGGGCGACCGGCATGGACGAGCCCTACGCCTGGCTCCTGCGCAACGTGAAGGGCGAGATCCTGGAGACCAGCTTCGCCAGCGAGCTGGAAGTCCTGACCTCGGATCTGAAGCAGGTGGCGGATGCGGACCGGCGCACCCGCGACTTCTCGGTCAATGCGCTGCGCCAGGCCCTGTCCGAGATCGTCGCCCGCTTCCCGGTCTATCGCAGCTACCTGCCCCAGGAGCTCGACGAGGGCGAGATCGAGGCGGAGGACCTGAAGCTCATCGGCGACACGGTGCGCAAGGCCAAGCGGCGCTCCAGCCTGCCCGACCGCTCGGTGCACGATTTCGCCGAACGGGTCCTGCTCGGCCGGCTCGACACCGAGGGGCCGGGCCGTCCCGATCCCGAGGTGGTGCGCCGTTTCCGGCGCCGCTTCCAGCAGCTCACCGGCCCGGTCATGGCCAAGAGCCTGGAGGACACCCTGTTCTACCGCTTCGTCGAGCTTCTGGCGCTCAACGAGGTCGGGGGCGATCCGGGAGAGTACGGGGTCACCGCGGAGCACTTTCACGCGCTCCAGGCCGCCCGCGCCCGCGACTGGCCGAACGCGATGATCACCACGGCCACCCACGACACCAAGCGCGGCGAGGATGCCCGCACGCGGCTTCTCGCCCTCTCGGAGATGCCGGAGGAATGGGCCGAGGCCTGGGCCCTGTGGAGCCGGCTCGTCGTGCCGCAACTGTCGGAGGTCGAAGGCGAGGCGGCCCCCGACGCCAACGACCAGTGGATGTTCCTGCAGGCGATCCTCGGTGCCTGGCCGCTGGAGCTGCTGTCCGACTCGCCCGGCCCGAAGGACGTCGAGGCGTTCCGCGAGCGGCTCGGCGCCTATGCCGAGAAGGCGATGCGCGAGGGCAAGCGCCGGTCGAGCTGGGTCAACGTCGACGAGGCCTACGAGGGCGCGGTCGCGAAGCTGTTCGATGCCCTGGTGGCGCCGGGCTCGGATTTCCTGCGTGAATTCCGGCCCTTCGCGGAGCGGCTGGCGCGGATCGGCATGGTGACGGGCCTCGCGCGCTCGGCGCTGAAATGCACCCTGCCGGGCCTGCCCGACATCTACCAGGGCACGGAGTTCTGGGACTTCTCCTTCGTCGATCCCGACAACCGCCGTCCGGTCGATTACGCCGAGCGCGAGGCGGCGCTCGGGCAGGAGGTGAGCGTCGAAGACCTGCTGGCCTCCTGGCCGGACGGGCGGATCAAGCAGGCGGTGCTCGCCCGGCTGCTCGCCGACCGCGCCGCCTATCCCGGCTTCTACGCCGAGGCCGATTACACCCCGGTCGCGGCGGAAGGGCAGGGGGCGGAGCACGTCGTCGCCTTCCTGCGTCAGGACGCCTCCGCCGGCTCGGAGGCCGGCGACCTGCTGGTGGCGGTGCCGCGCCGCGTCGCCGCCGAGGGCGGCCCGTGCCTCGCCGGCGCCTTCGCCGGAACGAGCCTGCCGGTGCCGGAGGGCAGCGTCTGGCGCGACCTGGTGACGGGCGAGGAGGTCCGGTCGGAGGGCGGGCGGGTGTCGATCGATCGACTCTTCGCGCGCCTCCCCCTGGCCGTTCTGCGTCACTCCGCCAGTTGAGACCCCGGCGCGGGGCTCCCCGCCCCGCGCCCGTTGGACGAGAAAGAGCAGGCAGGACCGGGCCGATGAACGTACCCCGCACCAGCACCAAGCCGGCGAAGCGCACCCGCGAGGTGACGCCGCTGCCGGCCACCCTGGCGCCGCTGGCGGCCGGACCGCGGATCTACAACCTGTTTCCCCTTCTGGTCGGCCGGGTCTCGGCCTGGACCGCGGAACTGCCGCGCATCGCGGAACTGGGCTTCGACTGGGTCTATCTCAACCCGTTCCACCAGGCCGGCGGCTCGCGCTCGCTCTACGCGGTGGCCGATATCGACCGTCTCGACGAGCGCCTGCGCGACCTCGACGGCACTCCGGACGACGAGCAGATCCGCCGCTTCTGCGAGGCGGCGTCCGGGCACGGCCTGAAGATCATGACCGATCTGGTGGTGAACCACGCCGCCAACGACGGCAGGCTGGCGCATGAGCGCCCGGACCTGTTCGTGCGCGACGCATCCGGCGCGCCGGTGAGCCCGCACGCGGTCGATCCCGACGATCCGTCGAAGATCACCGTCTGGGGCGACCTCGCCGAGTTCGACTACGTCGCCGCCGGCCCGCGCGCGGCGCTGACCGAGTTGTGGAACGGCTACATCGCCCGGCTTCAAGCGCTGGGGGTCGCCGGCTTCCGCTGCGATGCCGCCTACAAGGTGCCGCCGGACGTGTGGCGCAGCCTGATCGGCGCCGCCAAGGACCGCGACCACGCCGCGCTCTTCGCCGCGGAGACGCTGGGTTGCACCTTCGAGGAAGCGCGGGCGACGGCGGAGGCCGGGTTCGACTACCTGTTCAACTCCTTCGCCTGGTGGGACCTGAAGGCGCCCTGGGCGCTGGAGCAGTACGAGCGGCTGCGCATCCTGGCGCCCTCGATCGCCTTCCCGGAGAACCACGACATGCAGCGCCTCGCGGCCTCGCTCCCGGGCGGGCGCGAGGCGGTGGCGGCGGAACTGAAGAGCCGCTACGCGCTCGCCGCCTTCTTCTCGGCCGGCGTGCTGATGCCGATCGGCTACGAATGGGGCTACGCCAAGCCCCTCCACGTGGTGGACACCACACCGGAGAGCCGCGAGCACCAGACCGGCATCGACATCTCGGGCTTCATCGCGGCGATCAACCGCCTGCGGGCCGACCTGCCGGCGGCCAATGTCGAGGGCGCGCAATGGCGCCTCTCGGCGCCGGACGCGCGTTACGTCGCGCTGATCCGGATCGATACCGGCCATCCCGGCTCGGCCGAGAACGCCGTGATGGTGCTGCACAACCCGACCGACCGCCCCGTCGCGGTCGATCCGGCACCGCTGATCGCCGGCAGCGGCGGCGAGTTCGGCCCGTTCCAGGACCTGACGCCCGAGGTGGCGCCGCTGGTGTTCCGGGCCGACCAGTCGATCGGCCTGGAGCCCCGGGCCGTCCGCATCCTCGCCGCCCGCCGCATCGGCGCCATGCGCCGTCCCCGCCGCACCACCCCGGACGGGGAGGGACGGGTGGTCATCGAGGCGGTGAGCCCGGAAATCGACGGCGGCCGCTCGGCGATCAAGCGCGTCGTCGGCGACCAGCTCCATGTCGAGGCCGACATCTTCACCGACGGGCACGACGTCATCAACGCCGCGGTCCTGTCGCGGCTGGCCGGCGAGACCGAGTGGCGCCGCGACCCGATGCTGTTCGTCGACAACGACCGCTGGCACGGCCATTTCCCGCTCACCCGCAACGCCCGCTACGAATACACCGTCGAGGCGTGGCGCGACGACTTCTCGTCCTGGCTGCGCGGCCTGGAGAAGAAGCGCAAGGCCGGCATTGCCGTGCATCTGGAGACCCAGGAAGGCGTCGGTCTCGTCAAGCGCGCCGCCGCGCTGGCCGAGGGCAGCGACGCCGCCGCGCTGACCGGCCTCGTGGCGGCCCTGGAGGCCGACGCACCCGGATCGGAAGCCCAGCTTCATCGCCTGCTCGAGCAGACGGCGCTGATCCACCGCAATTCCGAGCGCGCGAACCTCTCGCGCTATCCGGTGGTGCTGGAGGTCTTCGCCGACCGGCTCGCCGCCCGGTTCTCGGCCTGGTACGAGATCTTCCCGCGCTCGCAATCCGGCGACCCGAACCGCCACGGCACCTTCGACGACGTGATCGCGCGCCTGCCCGAGATTCGCGAACTCGGCTTCGACGTGCTCTACTTCACGCCGATCCACCCGATCGGCCGTACCAACCGCAAGGGCAAGAACAACTCGCTGAAGGCGAAGGACGGCGATGTCGGCTCGGTCTACGCCGTCGGCGCCGAGGAGGGCGGCCACGAGGCGGTGCATCCCGACCTCGGCACGATCGACGACTTCCGCCGCCTCGTCGCGGCGAGCCACGCCCACGGCATGGAAGTGGCGCTGGACTTCGCCATCCAGTGCTCGCCGGACCATCCCTGGATCAAGCAGCATCCGGAATGGTTCGACTGGCGGCCCGACGGCACGATCAAGTTCGCCGAGAACCCGCCGAAGAAGTACGAGGACATCGTCAACGTCGACTTCTACCGCGAGGGTGCGTTCCCGTCGCTATGGATCGAGCTGCGCGACATCATCGTCGGCTGGGTCGAGCTGGGGGTGAAGATCTTCCGGGTCGACAACCCGCACACCAAGCCGATCCCGTTCTGGGAATGGATGATCCGCGACGTCAACGACCGCTACCCGGACGTGCTGTTCCTGGCCGAGGCCTTCACCCGGCCGAAGATGATGAAGAAGCTCGCCAAGGCCGGTTTCCAGCAGAGTTACACCTACTTCACCTGGCGTAACACCAAGGACGAGCTGGCGGCCTACGCGACCGAACTCGCCGGAGAGATGGGCGAGTATTACCGCCCGAATTTTTTCGCCAACACGCCGGACATCAACCCAATCTTCCTGCAGACCAGTGGCCGGCCGGGTTTCGTCATCCGCGGCACACTCGCCGCCACGTTGTCCAGCGTCTACGGCATCTATAACGGCTTCGAGCTGTGCGACGCCGCGCCGGTGCCGAGCAAGGAGGAATACCTCGACTCCGAGAAGTACGAGCTGAAGGCCTGGGACTATTATCGCCCCGGCAACATCCGCGACCACATCATTGCGTTGAACCGCATCCGGCGCGAGAACCCGGCCCTGTGGGACTTCCGCAACGTGGTCTTCACCCCGGCGTGGAACGACCAGATCCTGGCCTACCTGCGGATGACGCCGTCCGGCGACAACGCGGTGTTCTGCATGGTCAACCTCGACCCGAGGAACCGACAGGAATGCACCTACGAGGTGCCGCTCTGGCAGCTCGGCCTGCCGGATGACGGCGCGGTGGAGGTCGAGGACCTGCTCCAGGGCTACAAGTTCGAATTGCGCGGCAAGACCCACCGCATCGCCCTCGATCCGGCCGAGCGCTCGGTGGTGATCTGGCGGCTCCGCCGCCCCGACCGGCTTGCGGCGCCCGGCGGCGCGTGGCAGCACGGCTCTGCCTGACCGGTAGCGTCCCGGCGCGGACGGGCGACCGTCCGCGCCCTCAGGCATCCGAACTCTCCCCGGCGCCCCGCGTTGAGCCCAGGCATGGCGACAGCCACAACAGCCATCAGCCCGGCGCCACGACCCGATCGAATGAGGCTTTGACGCGATGATCGATCGTACCGATCCGCAATGGTACCGTGACGCCATCATCTATCAGGTGCACGTCAAGTCCTTCTTCGACGCGAACAACGACGGCATCGGCGATTTCGACGGCCTGACCGCGAAGCTGGACTACATCCGCGACCTCGGCGTCACGGCGATCTGGGTCATGCCGTTCTATCCGTCGCCGCTGCGCGACGACGGCTACGACATCGCGGATTACCGCGACATCAACCCATCCTACGGCACGATGGACCAGTTCCGCGCCTTCGTGGACGAGGCCCATGCGCGGGGCCTCAGGGTCATCACCGAGCTCGTCATCAACCATACCTCGGACCAGCATCCCTGGTTCCAGCAGGCCCGCAACGCCCCGAAGGACTCGGAGTGGCGCGACTTCTACGTCTGGTCGGACACCGACGAGAAGTACACCGACACCCGCATCATCTTCCTCGATACCGAGGCGTCCAACTGGACCTGGGACCCGGTTGCCAAGGCGTATTACTGGCACCGCTTCTACTCGCACCAGCCCGACCTGAACTTCGACAACCCGAAGGTCCTGGACGCGGTGATCGAGGTGATGCGCTACTGGCTCGACATGGGGGTGGACGGGTTGCGCCTCGACGCGATTCCCTACCTGATCGAGCGCGACGGCACGAACTGCGAGAATCTCCCCGAGACCCACACGGTCATCAAGAAGATCCGCGCCGCCCTCGACGAATCCTATCCCGATCGAATGCTGCTCGCCGAGGCCAACCAGTGGCCGGAGGAGACTGCGCAGTATTTCGGCGAGGGCGACGAATGCCACATGGCGTTCCACTTCCCGCTGATGCCGCGGATGTACATGGCGATCGCGCAGGAGGACCGGCACCCGATCACCGACATCATGCGGCAGACGCCGGAGATCCCGGAGGGCTGCCAATGGGCGATCTTCCTGCGCAACCACGACGAGCTGACGCTCGAGATGGTGACGGACAAGGAGCGCGACTACCTCTGGAGCTTCTACGCCGCCGACCGGCGCGCCCGCATCAATCTCGGCATCCGCCGCCGCCTCGCGCCGCTGCTCGAGAACGACCGGCGCAAGATCGAGCTGATGAAGTTCCTGGTGCTCTCGATGCCCGGCACCCCGGTGCTGTATTACGGCGACGAGATCGGCATGGGCGACAACATCTATCTCGGCGACCGCGACGGCGTTCGCACACCGATGCAGTGGTCGCCCGACCGCAACGGCGGCTTCTCCCGCTCCGACCCGGCCCGACTCTTTCTCCCGACGATCCAGGACCCGATCTACGGCTTCGACGCGGTCAACGTCGAGGCGCAGACCCGCGCCCAGACCAGCCTGCTCAACTGGACCCGGCGGATGATCGCGATCCGCAACAACCACGTCTCGCTCGGGCGCGGTGGATTGCGCTTCCTGTATCCGGACAACCGCAAGGTTCTGGCCTGGATTCGCGAGCACGACAACGAGCGGGTGCTCTGCGTCGCCAACCTGTCACGGGCGCCGCAGGCGGTGCAGCTCGACCTGTCGGATCTGCGCACCGCGGTGCCGGTGGAACTCACCGGCGGCACCTCGTTCCCGCCGATCGGCGACCTGCCGTACCTGCTCACCATGCCGGCCTACGGCTTCTACTGGTTCTCGCTCTCGACCGCGAATGCCGGCACGATGGGCCCGAGCCCGGAGGCGCCGGAGCTGTTCACGCTGGTGCTCACCGGCGGCGTCGAGACCCTGATGAAGGGTCGCGAGCGCCAGGCCTTCGAGCGCACCGTGGCGCCGCGCTTCATCGGCTCGCGGCGCTGGTTCGGCGCCAAGGGCTCGCGCATCCGCGGGGTCGAGGTGGTCGACAGCGCGATCCTGCCGCGGCTCGAAGGCTCGAACGGCTTCCTGTTGCCGCGCATCGCGGTCTCGCTCGCCAACGGCGAGACGCAGGAATACTTCGTTCCGCTCGCGGTCGACGAGGGCCGCGAGGACGAGTCGCTGATGGATCACGCGGTCGCCCGGGTGCGCCGCGGGCCGCGGATGGGCCTCCTCTACGGCGCCGCCTCCTCGACCGACTTCGCCCTCGCGATGGTCGACGCGATCCGCAACAGCCGCGAGATCCCGTCCGAGAAGGGCAGCATCCGCTTCAGCGCGACGTCGGCCTTCGATCCCGAGCTCGAACTCGACCCGGCCGACATCCGCCGTCTGTCCGCGGAGCAGAGCAACACCTCGATCGCCTTCGGCTCGCGGGCCATGCTCAAGCTGCTGCGCCGGCTGCAGCCCGGCAGTCATCCGGAGGTCGAGGTCGGCCGCTTCCTCACCGAGGAGGCCGGGTTCAAGAACACCCCGGCGCTCTTCGGCGTGATCGAGCATGTCGCGCCGGACGGCACCGCCACGGCGCTCGGCCTGCTCCAGGCCTTCGTGCGCAACCAGGGCGACGCCTGGACCCTGATGCTCGAATACCTGCGCCGCGACCTCGACGCGATCGTGCTCGTGCCCGAGAGCGAGGCGCATTCGCCGGAGGAGACTTTCGCCACCCATCTGCGCTGGGCCGGCCTGCTCGGCCAGCGCACTGCCGAGATGCACCGGGCGCTCGCCATCGAAACCGAGGATGCGGCCTTCGCCGCCGAGCCGTTCACGGGCGAAGACCTCGCGGCTCTGGCCGCCGATACGCGCCGCCAGGCCGAGAAGGCCCTGCGGGCGTGCGGTGCGCTCGGCGCTTCGGCGTCCGAGGGCGCCCGCGAGGCCGCCGGGGCGATCCTCGCCGCCAGGGCAGAGATCGAGGCGCTGGTGGAGTCCTTGAGCCGGGAGGCGCCGAAAGGGGCCCACCGCACCCGCATCCACGGCGACTATCATCTCGGCCAGGTGCTCGCCTCGCAGGACGACCTCATCATCGTCGATTTCGAGGGCGAGCCGTCGCGGCCGGTGGACGAGCGCCGGGCAAAGTCGACGCCGTTGCGCGACGTCGCCGGCATCCTGCGCTCCTTCGCCTATGGCGGCGAGACCGTGACCCGGGAGGTCGCCTCGCGCTTCGCCGATGCGAGCGAGCGGGCGAAGACCGCCGTCGCCGCCTGGCGCGCGATGGTGAGCGGGGCCTTCCTGGAAGCCTACGCCGCCACCGTGCAGGGCAGCCGCGCCGCCGTCACCGACGAGGCGACTCATGAGCGCCTGCTGCGCCTCTGCCTGATGCAGAAGGCGCTCTACGAGATCGACTACGAGGCCAACAACCGTCCGGACTGGATCGAGATTCCGGCCCGCGGCGTGCTGGCCATCCTGGAAGACCAGAGAGGTTCGTGACCCATGGACGACGAGACCCGCGCCCGGAAGCCGGCCGCTCGCCGGCACCAGACCGACCGCAGCCTTGAGACGCCCGTGACCGAGAGCCCCAAAGACACCGGCAAGACGAAAGGCAAGGCCGCGAAGGTGGACAAGTCCAAGGTCAAGGCCGTTCTTGTGCAGCCGGTCACGGCCGGTACGACGGGAACGGACAAGAAGTCGGACAAGAAGGCCAAGGACAAGGGACTGGGACAAGCGAAGCCGAAGGGGCTCGTCTCCCTGCGCATCGCCGCCATGCAGGCGGCGGCCTCGCCGAAGGTGTCCGGCCCGGTGCCGTCCCGTCCGGCCCGGCCACCGGTGCCGGGCCGCGCCTACGCGGTCCATCCCGACGCCGTCGAGGCATTCATGCGCGCCGAGCACGGCGATCCCTTCGCGGTGCTGGGGCCGCACGAGGTCGGCGAGGGCCAGTGGGAGGTCCGGGCGGTGCTGCCGGAGGCCCGCGCCGCCACGGTGGTGGTCGGCGATACCCGCGTGCCGATGGAGCGGCGCCACCCGGCCGGCTTCTTCGTCGCGAGCTTCCCGCATCCGCAGCGCCCCGATTACCGCATCGCGGTCGAGGGCTGGGACAACACCGAGCGCACCCGGCGGGACCCTTACGAGTACGGCGCGACTTTGAACCAGCAGGAGATCGGCATGCTGCGCGACGTCGGCAACGACGCCGTGCACCGGGTTCTCGGCGCCCACGCGGTCGAGATCGGCGGCACGCCGGGCTTTCGCTTCGCGGTCTGGGCGCCGAATGCCCGCCGGGTCTCGGTGGTCGGCGACTTCAACGACTGGGACGGCCGGCGCCACCCGATGCGGCTCTGGCTGGATGGCGGCGTCTGGGAGCTGTTCATCCCCGAGCTGAAGAAGGGCGGCCACTACAAGTTCGAGATCCGCGGGCCCGACGGCGCGCTCCTGCCGCTCAAGGCCGACCCGGTCGCCTTCGCGGCGCAGCAGCCGCCCGAGACCGCCTCGCGCCTCGAAGGCCTGCCGTCACCGGTCTGGCGTGATGGCGCCTGGATGCAGAGCCGCAACGCCCTCGACCACCGCCACGGTCCGATCTCGATCTACGAGGTCCATCTCGGCTCGTGGGCGCGGGTGCCGGGGGAGGGCAACCGCTACCTCACCTACCGCGAGCTGGCAGAGCGCCTGATTCCTTATGCCAAGGAGATGGGCTTCACCCATATCGAGTTGCTGCCGATCACCGAGCATCCGTTCGACGGGTCCTGGGGCTACCAGCCGGTCTCGCTCTACGCACCGACCAGCCGATTCGGCTCGCCCGAGGATTTTTCGGAGTTCGTCAACGCGGCGCACGAGGCCGGCATCGGCATCCTGCTCGACTGGGTGCCGGGCCATTTCCCTCTCGACGCCCACGGCTTGGGCCAGTTCGACGGCACGCATCTCTACGAGCATGCCGACCCGCGCCAAGGCTTCCACCAGGATTGGGGCACCTACATCTACAATTTCGGGCGCACCGAGGTCTCGGCCTTCCTGGCCTCGAACGCCCGGTTTTGGCTCGAGCATTACCACCTCGACGGATTGCGGGTCGATGCGGTGGCCTCGATGCTCTACCTCGACTATTCGCGCCGGGCGGGCGAGTGGATCCCGAACCAGTACGGCGGCAACGAGAACCTGGAAGCGATCGACTTCCTGCGCAAGACCAACGAGGCGACCTACTCCCACGCCCCCGGCACGATGACGGTGGCGGAGGAATCGACCTCCTGGCCCGGCGTCTCGCACCCGACCTATACCGGCGGCCTCGGCTTCGGCTTCAAGTGGAACATGGGGTGGATGCACGACACCCTGCGCTTCATCTCGAAGGAGCCGGTGCATCGCCGCTACCATCACCATGACCTGACCTTCGGGCTGCTCTACGCCTTCTCCGAAAACTTCATCCTGCCGCTGTCCCACGACGAGGTGGTGCACGGGAAGGGTTCGCTGCTCGGCAAGATGCCGGGCGACCGCTGGCAGAAATTCGCGAATCTGCGCGCCTATTTCGGCTTCATGTGGGGGCATCCCGGCAAGAAGCTGCTGTTCATGGGCGGCGAGTTCGGCCAGGAGAAGGAGTGGAACCACAACCAGAGCCTGGACTGGCACCTGCTGGACGATCCGTTCCACGCCGGCCTCAAGGCCCTGGTACGCGACCTCAACCACCTCTACGCCGCGACCCCGGCTCTTCACGAGCGTGATACCGAGGCTGCCGGCTTCCAGTGGCTGGTTTCGGACGATGCCGAGAACAACGTCATCGCCTGGGCCCGCAAGGGCCGCAAGCCCGGTGAGATCGCCATCGTGGTGTCGAACTTCACCCCCGTGGTACGCCACGGCTACCGCATCGGCGTGCCGATGGCCGGCCATTACCGCGAGGCGTTCAACTCGGATGCGGAAGGGTATGGCGGCAGCAATGTCGGCAATTACGGCGGGGTCGACGCGGTGGCGGAGGCCTCGCATGGGCAGGACCACTCGCTGACCCTGTCGCTGCCGCCGCTCGCGACGCTGATCCTGGTGCGGCAGGACTGATCCCTGATCTGACCGGCGCGGCTCGAAAACGCCGCGCCGCCTCCGGCGTCGCTAGCCTCACGCCATGAATGTCACCGAAGATACGGTTCCCTCGGACGGTGGCATGAACCCAGTGAAGCGGCGAATGAACCCCTGGACCATTGCCGCGCTGGTCTTCGGGCTCCTCTTCGGCGCAACGTATCTACGATATGCGCTGTGGCCGGCGATCGAGGTCGTGGTTCCGTTGCTGATAGGTGGTGCGCGAGTGCACGTGCAGGGCTGGGCCGGCCTCCTGGACGATGGCCCCGAAATCCTCGTCATCGAAACATCAACGGGAAGTCTTGAGGCTGATCTCGGAATCGATTGGGGGGTCGGTCCAAGAGTGCTCCTCTACAGAACACCACAGAATCGGCTCGGCATTCTGCGGGACGGTGCAACATTCGAGGCCGTCGCGAACGTGAGCAAGGCTTCCGGCCCGGTCTTCGAGCCGACACAGGATCTGGACAGTGAAGGGTGGACCTATCTGGGGGCGATCGTTCTAAAACACATCGACGGCCCTCGGTTCGTCCCTCCGAGCGAACTCGAGGAGTGCTACGCGCCGCTGGGCGCGCGATCGAGCCCTATTCGAAAAAAGTTTCAAGTCCAACGGGACTGTGCTGGTACGCGACCAAGCGCCCGGTAACATTTCGATAAATTAAGTCTGCGCGGCCCATCTTGGATATTCGGCACAGAACCGCTTAACCGAGAAATCCGAAGCCGCTTCGGCCCCCCACCCCCGATCTGCTATGAACCATCGAGCGATCGGCGAAAGGGTCAGTCATCCCATGTTGACGGCGTTGTCCAAGCAGTTGATGCCGCCATGGATGCAATCCATGGCCCGGCGAGCCAAGTTGGAGCGCTCGCTGAAGACCTTCGAGCGGCGGGTGGCGACGCACCGATTCGGCGGCGTCGAGCTCAGGGTCAGCCTCTGCGATCCGGTCGGAGAGGAATGGTACGACCATGACTCCGGCAACCTCGCCGAGATCATGTTCTTCAAGGAGAGCGGGGCGCTCAAGGACGGCGTGGTCGTGTTCGACCTCGGCGCGCACCAGGCCGTGGTGGCGCTCCAGCTCGCCACCCATGTCGGCCCCGCGGGCCGGGTCGTTGCCCTGGAAGCCAACGCGCACAATGCCCGGGTCGCCAACGAGAACGTCGCCCTCAACGGCGCCCGCAACCTGACCATCCTGCACGCCGCCGCGGCGAGCCGGGACGGCATCCTCGAATTCAACGAGAGCCTGAACGGCCAGGTCGACGGCGGCGCCGGCACCCACGGCAAGGTCCAGGTGGCGTGCCGCTCGATCGACAGCCTCGTGAAGGAATTCGGCACGCCGGACATCGTCTACGTCGATGTCGAGGGCTTCGAATGCGCGGTGCTGGACGGAGCAGGCGCGTCCCGCGACCGGATCCCGAACTGGTTCGTCGAGGTGCATGGCGGGGCCGGCCTCGAAAAATTCGGCGGCTCGGTCGACCGGCTCCTCGGCTACTTCCCGGCCGACCGGTTCAAGCGCCATTTCTGCCGCTCGGACGAGGGGCCGTTCGTTCCCTTGAGCGAGACCGGCTCCCTCGAAGGCACGCGCTGGTTCTTCATCGCGACGCGGATCTGACCTTCCAACGCTCCGGCTTGCGCCGGGGCGACGCTCTTGCAATGCCTGGGGCTCCCCGTCACGTTCGGTGAGACTCGCATGTCCGTCACGCCCCTGCCCGACACGATGCCGCCGGTGAGCCGCGAGGCCGCAGGGGTATGGCCGAGCGGCATCGGCGAGCTCGTGGCCTATGGCGTCGAGCGGCCCGGCCTGATCCCGCTCTGGGTCGGGGAGGGCGACCGGCCGACACCGGCCTTCATCGCCGAGGCGGCGCAGCGGGCCCTTCGCGATGGCGCCACCTTCTACACGCGGATGCTCGGCATCCCGCCGCTCCGCGAGGCCCTGGCCGAGTACGTCTCGCGGCTCTACGGCGATACCGTCGGGCCCGAGCGGTTCTTCGTGACGGTGGGCGGCATGCACGCCTTCCACACCGCGATCCGCATCGTCGCCGAGCCCGGCGACGAGGTGGTGCTGCCGACCCCGACCTGGTCGAACTTCTTCGGCGCGGTGGCGATGCAGGGGGCCAAGCCCGTCCCGGTGCCGATGCAGTTCGATGCGGGCGCCGGCTGGAGCCTCGACATCGCCCGGATCGCCGGCGCGATCACCCCTCGCACCCGAACCATCGTGCTCAACACTCCCGCGAACCCGACCGGCTGGGTCGCGACCCGGGCCGATCTCGCGGCCGTTCTGGAGATCGCCCGCCGCCACGACCTGTGGATCGTCGCCGACGAGATCTACGGCCGGTTCTGCTTCGATCCCGCTTACGAGGCCCTGGGCCGCGCGCCGTCGATCCGCGACGTCTGGCAGCCCGAGGATCGCGACCGGGTGCTGTTCGTCCAGACGTTCTCCAAGAACTGGGCGATGACCGGCTGGCGGATCGGCTGGCTCGAAGGCCCGGCCTCGATCGGGCGGATCGTCGACGGGCTCGTTCTCTACGGCACGTCGGGCGTCGCCACCTTCCTGCAGCACGCCGCCATCACGGCCCTCCGGGAGGGCGAATCGCTCGTGGCCGAGCAGATCGCGCAGGCCCGCGCCGGCCGCGCCATCGTCTGCGATGGCTTGAGCGCGCTGCCGGGGGTCGAGCTGCCGGCCCCGCCCGGCGCCTTCTACGCCTTCCCGCGGGTGCCGTCCGAGCCGGACGACGTTCGCCTCGCCAAGCGCATCGTCGACGAGGGGAATGTCGGCCTCGCTCCCGGCTCGGCCTTCGGTCCCGGCGGCGAGGGCTGCCTGCGGCTGTGCTTCGCTCGCTCCGCCGCCGATCTCACCGAGGCGATGCGCCGGATGGTGCCGGTACTCGGGGAAGGGTAGACCTTCCGCTCACGGGAAGCGGCACTGACGCGCCCCGCCGAGACCGGCTCCGCGTCGTTCCGCGGCGGCGCAGCGGCCCCGGAATGCCCCTGTGATACGAAGTCCGGAAGATCCCTTCCGGACTTCGTATCACGCGGGTCGCCCGGCACTTGAGCGAAACCGACTTCCGCATTGCGAACGCGATCGCGCAGCAATCGCCGAGCAATCAAACGGGAGTCGTACGAGTGATGAAGACCTCGGTGATCGATCGGTCAGGCCCGTCCCGATCTCACCGCTTGCGCACGAACTCCGTGCGCAGCACCAAGCCCTTGATCGTGTCGTGGCGGCAATCGATCTCGTCGTTGTTGTCCGTCAGCCTGATCGAGCGGATCACCGTGCCCTGCTTGAGGGTCTGGTTCGCGCCCTTGACCTTCAGGTCCTTGATCAGGGTGACGGAATCGCCGTCGTTCAGCACGTTGCCGGAGGCGTCGCGCACCTCGCGGACCGCAGCGCTCTTCATCTCGCCGGCGGGGCGCCACTCGCCCGTCGCCTCGTCGTACACGTAATCGTCGTCCGCACCCGTCACGCTCGTCGGTCCTCCGTTGCGTCCGCCTTGTCGCCGGGCGGGGCGGCCCGCCGCAAGGGGCCGGAGGTCAGATAACCGGAAGGCCGCGCTGCTTGGCCTCCTCGGCCGGCTCGACGTGGATCGTCACCACGGCGCCGGCGACCGCACCCTCGATCGCCGCCTCCAGCCGGTCGCAGATCGCATGCGATTCCGCCACCGTCATCTCGCCCGGCACCACGAGGTGGAAATCGATGAAGGTGACCTGGCCGGCGTGCCGCGTGCGCACGTCGTGGGCCTCCAGCGCGCCCTCGCCGTGCTCGGAGATCAGCCGGCGGATCTGCCCCACCATCTCGGCCGGCGCCGCCTGATCCATCAGGCCGTTGACCGAGTCGCGCACCATGGCGCCGCCCGACCACAGGATGTTGACCGCCACCACCGCGGCGATGATCGGATCGAGGATCAGCCAGCCGGTGGCGGTGGCCAGCCCGAGGCCGATCAGCACGCCGCCGGAGGTGAACACGTCGGCGAGCACGTGCTTGCCGTCCGCCACCAGGGCGGGCGAGCGCCAGTCGCGGCCGCGGCGGACCAGCACCATGCCCCAGACGAGGTTGATCACCGTGGCAAGGCCGTTCACCGCGACGCCGAGCAGCGGCGCGTCCAGGGTCTTGGGCGCCTGCACCGCGTCGTAGGCGTCGCGCAGGATGACCACCGCGGCGACGATGATGAGCGCCCCCTCGATGACTGCGGAGAAATACTCGGCCTTGTGGTGGCCGTAGGGGTGGTCCTGGTCGGCGGGCTGGGCGGCGACGCGAAGGGCCACGAAGGCCGTCATCGCCGCCACCACGTTGATGATGCTCTCGAGCGCATCCGAGTAGAGCGCGAGGCTCCCGGTGATCCACCAGGCCCCGAATTTGAGGGCGAGCACCAGGAGGCCGACCCCGGCGCTGGCGAGGGCGGCGGCTTGCGCGCGTTCCATGACGATGATCCGGCTTGGTCTGTGCCGCGGCGCGACGAACGCCGCCGCGGCGCGGCGCCGCTCCCATAAGGCGGTGCGCCGCGGAAGGCCACGGCACAGGTCATAGCCCGGGCTAAGACCTCGAAGCCCGGCTATTCCCCTGGGTCACCTCGGACGTCGGCAGGCCGGCCGTGGTCAGGTCGCGACGGGACCGGCGGGCGCGCGAGCCTGCTCGCGCAGCCGGCTCACCTGCGCCCGCGCCCGGGCCGCGGCGGCCTTGCGGGCGTAATGCTGGCGCATGAAGCCGAAGCGGGCGGAGGCGGCGAGGCTCTCCAGCCGCGCGGCCTCGCAGTCCCACCAGACGACGAGCTCGGCATCGAGGGTCGGATGGCTGGGCATGACGGGACCTCCTGAACGACGCCGTTCCAGATGGGGCGCCGCGGGCCGGCGCGCCATGGCCTCCCGTGACAAGCGCGTTTGGCTCCATAGCGCGTTCGCCCATTGATCCGGGGGCGGAATCCTGGCTGAAGGGCCGCATGCGCGTGGACCTGTTCGATTTCGACCTGCCGGAGGAGAGCATCGCCCTCCGGCCCGCGGTGCCGCGGGACGGCGCCCGCCTGATGCTGCTGCGCCTGGGCGCTCCCCCGGAAGACCGGGTGGTGCGCGACCTGCCGGGCCTGCTGCGCCCCGGCGACGTGTTGGTCTTCAACGACACGCGGGTGATCCCGGCGCGCCTGCGCGGCCTGCGGCACCGGCCGGACGGCCAGCCGGTGCGGATCGAGGCGATGCTGCACCTGCGGGAGGGTCCGGACCGCTGGCGCGCCTTCGCGCGACCGGCCAAACGGCTGCGGGTCGGCGACCGGGTCAGCTTCGGCCGGGCCGGGGAGGGCGAGACCTGCGCGCTCACGCGGCTCGACGCCACGATCGTCGAGCGCGGGGAGGGGGGCGAGACCACCTTCGCCTTCGACCTTTCGGGACCCGCCCTCGACGAGGCGGTGGCGGCCTCGGGCGAACTGCCGCTGCCCCCCTACATCGCCGCCAAGCGCCCGACCGACGCGCAGGACGGCGCCGACTACCAGACCGTCTATGCCCGCGAGCCCGGCGCCGTCGCGGCGCCGACCGCCGGCCTGCACTTCACGCCCGAGCTGCTCGCATCCTGCGCCGCCGCCGGCCTGCCGCAGGTCCGGGTGACGCTGCATGTCGGCGCCGGCACCTTCCTGCCGGTCAAGGCCGACGACACCGACGCGCACCGGATGCACGCGGAGGTGGGCGAGATCACGCCGCAGGCCGCCGAGGCGCTCAACCGCGCCCGCGCGGCGGGCGGGCGCATCGTCGCAATCGGCACCACGGCGCTCCGGCTCCTCGAGAGCGCGGCGGAGCCCGACGGCACGATCCGGCCCTGGACCGGCGCCACCGACATCTTCATCACCCCGGGCTACCGCTTCCGGGCGGTGGACGTGCTGATGACCAACTTCCACCTGCCGCGCTCGACGCTGTTCATGCTGGTCTCGGCCTTTGCCGGGCTGGAGCCCATGCGGGCGGCCTATGCGGCGGCGATCGAGCGCGGCTACCGCTTCTATTCCTACGGCGATAGCAGCCTGCTCTTCCGGGCGGAGACGCGATGACCGACCAGTTCACGTTCACGGTGGCGGCGACCGACGGCCCGGCCCGCACCGGCGAGATCCGGATGCCGCGGGGCGTCATCCGCACCCCGGCCTTCATGCCGGTGGGCACCGCCGGCACCGTCAAGGCGATGTATCCCGAGCAGGTGAAGGCGCTGGGCGCCGACGTGGTGCTGGGCAACACCTACCACCTGATGCTGCGCCCCGGCGCCGAGCGGGTGGCGCGCCTGGGCGGCCTGCACGCCATGATGCAGTGGCCCTACCCGATCCTGACCGATTCCGGCGGCTTCCAGGTCATGTCGCTGGCGGGCTTGCGCAAGCTCGACGAGACCGGGGTGCGGTTCCAGTCGCATCTCGACGGCTCGACGCATCTCCTGAGCCCCGAGCGCTCGATCGAGATCCAGGGCCTGCTCGGCTCCGACATCCAGATGCAGCTCGACGAATGCGTCCGCCTGCCCGCGCCCGAATCGGCGATCGAGAGCGCCATGCGCCTGTCGCTGCGCTGGGCCGAGCGCTGCCGCATCGCCTTCGGCGACCAGCCCGGCAAGGCGATGTTCGGCATCGTCCAGGGCGGCGACATCCCGGCGCTCCGGATCGAGAGCGCCAAGGCCCTGGTCGACCTCGACCTCAAGGGCTACGCCGTCGGCGGCCTCGCGGTCGGCGAGCCGCAGGCGACGATGCTGGCGATGATCGAGACCGTCGAGCCGCACCTGCCGACGGCAAAGCCGCGCTACCTGATGGGCGTCGGCACGCCGGACGACATCGTGCAGGCGGTGAGCCGCGGCATCGACATGTTCGATTGCGTGATGCCGACCCGGGCCGGCCGCCACGGCATGGTCTATACCCGCCACGGCCGGCTCAACCTGCGCAATGCGCGCTTTGCCGAGGACAACACTCCCCTCGACCTGGAATCGACCTGCCCGGCGGCAAACCAGTACAGCAAGGCCTACCTGCATCACCTCGTCCGCGCCGGCGAGATCCTGGGGATGATGCTGCTGACCTGGAACAACCTGTCCTACTACCAGGACCTGATGGCGGGCTTGCGGAAGGCCATCGCCGAGGGGCGGCTCCAGGACTTCATCGGCGAGACCCGCGACGGCTGGCAGAAAGCGGAGAGGGATCGGGCGGCGTGAGCCGTCAATGCTCCGCTGCCGGCGGCGCCGCGAGCACGCGATAGAAGCCGTCCGGGTCGTCCCGCCGCTCATCCACCGCCCGACGGAGAGCCGCAACGATGCGCGCCGCGATCGGCAGGCGGTAATGCAGGGCGTCCCAGTAAGCGGTGTCGTCCCGCGTCACGGCGGACGGGATGCGGAAATCGACCAGCACGGCGCCGCGCCGGCGGGCGATCTCGGCCACCCGCGCCTTGCAGGCGGCCTCGCGCGCCGCTCCCGCGCTGCCGGGCCGGGGCTGCGCCGCCACGTTGACCGGCATAAAGGCGACGAGCTTCAACCCGTCCGCCGGCACGAGGCCGAGGAGGTCGTCGAGCCAGGCCAGCGCGGGCGTGGCGGGGTCGGCCTCGGGCACGCCCTCCGGAACGGGGGCATCGCCGTGGATATGCGCCGCGGCGCGGGCGGCGTCGTAGTGGGATTCCGGGGGGGTGAAGACCTCGTAGCCGTCGCCGCGGATCCGCGCCGGCATCCGCCCGAGGCGGTGGAGCAGCGCCCGGCCGGCGATCTCGGCGCTCTGCTGGTTCCACTGATGGAACGGGGCGGTCCAGGCCAGCGGCTCGCGGTACAGCCAGGGCGGGAACGCCCGGAAGGTCAGGCGTTTCCGGTCCGCGTCGGCCTCGCACCACGGCGCGTCGAGGCCGAACAGCACCGCCCTGGCGGGGGACCGCGCCAGGAACAGCCGGGCGAGCTGCGTCTGCTCCCAGGGCGTCGCCGCGTTCATGGCGAGGTTCGCGAAAGGCCCGCCGAACGCCCGGTCGAGGGCCCGCGGGTCGAGGAGACGGGCCGTCGAGGTGCCGAACACCGCCGCGTCGAAGGCCCCGCCGCGCACCACCTGCGGGTACATGAAGCGCTGGTTGAGATCCATGATCGGCCCCGGCGCGCGGCCCGGGCCGGCGCGCAGGCCGTAGGGATCGAGGATCGTCACGAAGGCCAGCACGAGGAAGCCCAGGAGACCGGCCGCGCCGACGAGGAGACCGGCGAACCGTCTCCAGGGTGCAGCGGAATCGGGGGGCGGGGTGGGTTCGGGGGCCATCGGGACGCGACTTGTGTGGGCGGCCGTGGTCTCCCGGTTGACCCGGCCGCGTCAACCCCCTATGTCCGCCTCTGCTCCGAACAGGATCTCGGCCGGCTCAACCAGCGCCGCGCCGCCATCCCGGGGAGCGGGCGCGTAGCTCAGCTGGTAGAGCAACGGACTTTTAATCTGTAGGTCCTGGGTTCGAGTCCCAGCGCGCTCACCACTTCTTCCCCACAAATCGGACACGGTCGTCGCCGACTTGATCGGAGCGGCGGTCAACCTTTTTGGTCTGTGTGGATAGCCTGGTTCGGACGATCCATCCACGCTCCTGTTCTTGTCCCCGTTCGCCGCGACAGATCACACCCGCGTCGCGGACTGACTGCAATGGGACAAAACACGCCGACATGTCTCCCAGCCAACGCGTCTTCGTTGACGCTGCACCTCAGCTATGCAAGGAGCCGTGGCCCAGATTTCCTGGAGGGGCGATGTCGGGGAATGAAGCGCTCATGAAGGCCTTGGCTGATGTGAGCGAACGGAGAGCGGCGCTCGAGGCCGAGTACGAGCGCATCGGGACGGAGCTGGCCAAGCTCCGGCTCGCCGAGAACGCGCTCCGGGCGATCATCGAGGATACGCCGATCGAGGATCTCGGCCTGTCGCTCCCCTCCGCCGGGCCGGCCTCCGGCCCGGATCGGGGCGAGCCGCGGGCGAGCGGGCGGCGCGGTCCGCGGGGGCCGCGGGCGAACTCGACCAAGGGCCGCCTCAAGGCGCTGATCGACGGCGCCGGGCCGCAGGGCCTGTCGCAGCCGCAGATCCTGCGCGCGCTGCCCGATGCGGCACCGGCCACGATCAACGCCTATCTCAGCGCCATGGTCACCGCCGGCGAGGCGCTGCAGGTCGGCAACTTCTACACCAAGACCCGGAGCCGGGACGACGTGCCCGACACCCAGGACGACGCCGACGACGAGGACGCCTATGACGGCGAGATCGACGACCGGGACGACGAGGCCGAGCCGTCCGGGAAGTCTTGATCGGGCGCGCCGCGTGCGCTCGCGCACCGGCCGCCGCGGACAATGCGTGCACATCCGGGCCACACCCGGCCGGTTTCTCGCCGCGCTCCCCCTGGGCGCGACGACTTGCCGGCTGAGGATGGTGGCGGACGGGGCTCGAGCGGCCTAGGTGATCCGCCACCCTGTGAGCGCTTCTCTCGCAACGCCCCGTCCCCGCCCGCCGTCGCGGCGGCCCGGGCGGGGCGCGGACGACGCTCAAGCCCCAGGACGCCCGGGACCGGATGACACCCATCATCGCCATCGACACCCTGTCGAAGACCTACGCCTCGGGTCACGCCGCGCTCAAGCGCGTCGACCTGACGGTCCGCCAGGGCGAGATCTTCGCCCTGCTCGGCCCGAACGGCGCCGGGAAGACGACCCTCATCAGCATCATCTGCGGCATCGTCACGCCGAGCACCGGCACGGTGACGGTCGGCGGGCACGACATCCTGTCGGCGCCCCGGGCCGCCCGGCGGCTGATCGGCCTCGTGCCACAGGAACTGACCGCCGACGCCTTCGAGACCGTGTGGGCGACGGTGAGCTTCAGCCGCGGCCTGTTCGGCTTGAAGCCCGATCCGGCCCATGTCGAGCAGGTGCTACGCGACCTCTCGCTGTGGGAGAAGCGCGACGCGAAGATCATGACCCTGTCGGGGGGCATGAAGCGCCGGGTGCTGATCGCCAAGGCGCTGGCGCACGAGCCGCGCATCCTCTTCCTCGACGAGCCCACGGCCGGCGTCGACGTGGCGCTGCGCCAGGACATGTGGCGCCTGGTGCGCCGCTTGCGCGACCAGGGCGTCACCGTGATCCTCACCACCCACTACATCGAGGAGGCCGAGGAGATGGCCGACCGGGTGGGGGTGATCGCCAAGGGCGAGATCGTGCTGGTCGAGGAGAAGGCCGAGCTGATGCGCAAGCTCGGCCGCAAGGAGCTGACGCTCCAGCTGCACGAGCCGGTGAGCGCCCTGCCGCCTGCGCTCGCCGGCCATCCGCTGGCTCTGTCGGAGGACGGGACGGCGCTGACCTACACCTACGACGCCAAAGCCGAGCGCACCGGCATTACCGCGCTCCTGACCGACCTCGCTGCCGCCGGCATCCGCTTCCGCGACCTCCAGACCCGGCAGAGCTCGCTCGAGGACATCTTCGTCGATCTCGTGAGGGACCGCGCATGAACTGGCCCGCCATCCGCGCCATCTACGGCTTCGAGATGCACCGCGCCTTCCGCACGCTGCTTCAGAGCATCGTCGCGCCGGTGATCTCGACCTCGCTCTACTTCGTGGTGTTCGGCGCCGCCATCGGCGGGCGGATCACCTCGGTCGACGGCGTTCCCTACGGCGCCTTCATCGTGCCGGGGCTGATCATGCTGACGCTGCTGACGCAGAGCATCGCCAACGCCTCGTTCGGCATCTACTTCCCGCGCTTCTCCGGAACGATCTACGAGATCCTCTCGGCGCCGATCTCGGCCGTCGAGATCATCGCCGGCTATGTCGGGGCGGCGGCCACCAAGTCGATCATGCTCGGGCTGATCATCCTGGCGACCTCGTCGCTGTTCGTACCCCTGCGGATCGAGCACCCGTTCGTCATGGTGCTGTTCCTGGTGCTCACCGCCGTCACCTTCAGCCTGTTCGGCTTCGTCATCGGCCTGTGGGCGGACGGGTTCGAGAAGCTGCAGCTGGTGCCGCTCCTCATCGTCACGCCGCTGACGTTCCTGGGCGGCAGCTTCTACTCGATCGACATGCTGCCGCCGGTGTGGCGGAATGTGAGCCTGCTCAACCCGGTCGTCTACCTCATCAGCGGCTTCCGCTGGAGCTTCTACGGCCATTCCGACGTCAACCCGGCGGTGAGCCTCGGCATGGCTCTGGTGTTCCTGGTCCTGTGCCTGGCGGCGGTGGCCTGGATCTTCCGGACGGGGTACCGGCTCAAAAGCTGACGAAGCGGCGCGGGCGAGCGGGTCCGGCCCGGCTGTTGCGCTTGGCGCAGCTGTTGCGCTTGGCCCGGCTCTTGCGGTGAAGGACAAGCCCTAACGGAACCGTCCGCCATGCCCCGTCCCCTCCGTCTCTTCGCTGCGCTCCTCGCCGCCCTACCGACCCTCGCGCCATCGGCCTTCGCCGAGTCGGTCCTGCGCATCGGCATGACCGCAGCCGACGTGCCGACCACGACCGGAATGCCGAATAACGGCTTCGAGGGAATGCGCTTCCTCGGCTACCCGGTCTTCGAGGGGCTGGTGCTGTGGGACCTCTCGCGCACCGACCGGCCGGCCGGCTTGCGGCCGGGGCTGGCGGAACGCTGGGAGCAGGCGCCCGACGATCCGAGCACCTGGATCTTCCACCTGCGCCAGGGCGTGCGCTTCCATGACGGCACCGCCTTCGACGCCGATGCGGTGATCTGGAACCTCGATCGCTACTTCAAGGCCGACAGTCCGCAATACGAGCCGCCCGCGGCCGGCATCACCCGGGCGCGGGCACCGCTGCTGACGCGCTACCGCAAGATTGACGACCGCACGGTCGCGATCACCGGATCGGCACCGGCCTCGTACTTCCCCACCATGGTGGTCTACCTGCTCTTCACCTCGCCGGCCTCGTTCGAGCGGGCGGGGCGGGACTGGGCCAAGGTCGGGATGCTGCCGGCCGCCGGCACCGGGCCGTTCCGCATCACCGGGGTGCGCCCGCGCGAGGCGGTGGAGCTGGCCCGCAACCCGGATTACTGGGACCGAGACGCCCTCGCCAAGGTCGACCGGGTGCGGCTGATGCCGATCCCGGAGGCCAATGCCCGCATCGCCGCGCTCCGCGCCGGCCAGGTCGACTGGATCGAGGCGCCGGCGCCGGACGGGCTCGCGTCGCTCCGCCAGGCGGGATTCACGATCACCACCGGCTCCTACCCGCATGTCTGGCCGTGGTTCTACAACATCGGCGCGGCCAACAGCCCGCTCAAGGACGTGCGGGTGCGACGGGCGCTCAATTACTGCGTCGACCGGGACGGGCTGGTGACCTTCCTGAACGGCACCGCCGAGCCGGCCATCGGCTGGCTGAAACCCTCCGACCCGGATTTCGGCGCGCCGCAGAACCGCTACCGCCTCGATCCGGAGAAGGGCCGGGCGCTGCTGGCCGAGGCGGGCTTCACCGACCGGAAGCCCCTCGCCCTCAAGGTGATGATCTCGACCTCGGGCTCGGGCCAGATGCAGCCGCTGCCGATGAACGAGTTCCTGCAGGAGAACCTGAAGCAAGCCTGCAACGTCGAGGTCACCTTCACCGTGGTCGAGTGGCAGGTGCTGCTCAATGCCGGGCGGGCGGCGCCGGATTCGCCCTCGCTCCAAGGCGCCGACGCGCTCAACGTCTCCTCGCCCTCCTCGGACGCCGCCGTGATGGCGCGCTACTTTTCCTCCGCCAACGTCTCGCCGAAGGGCTTCAACTTCCCGCAATGGAAGGATGCACGCTTCGACGCGGCGCTGGCTGAGCTTGCCGGCACGACCGACCCCGCGGCCATCGCCCGGGCGACGCAGGCCGCCCATGAGCGGCTGGTCGATGATCCGCCCTGGCTGTACATCGTGCATGACCTCAACCCCAGGGCGATGTCGCCGCGGGTGAAGGGGTTCGTCTCGCCCCAATCCTGGTTCGTCGACCTGACCCGGATCAGCGTGCAGTGAGGAATGCCATCGTGACCGACCTCGTCGAGCGTCCCGCCCACGCCCTCGCCCGTGCCATCGCGTCCCGGACGATCTCGCCGGTGGAGGCGGTGGAAGCGCATCTCGACCGCATCGCGCGGCTGGAGCCCAAGCTGCGCGCCTTCGTCGATGTCTACGCCGACGACGCGCGGCTCGCCGCCGAGGGCGCCGACCGGATGATTCGCGCCGGGCACGCCGTCGGCCCGCTGCACGGCGTGCCGGTGGCGCTGAAGGACCTGATCGACCTCGAGGGCCGGATCACCACCGGCGGCTCGGCGCATTTCCGCGAGCGGCGCGCAACCGGGACCGCCACCATCGCCCGGCGGATGCTGGCCCAGGGCATGATCGTGCTGGGCAAGACCCACACGGTCGAGTTCGCCTATGGCGGCTGGGGCACCAACCGGCATATGGGCACGCCCTGGAACCCCTGGGACCTCGCGACGCCGAGGACGCCCGGCGGCTCCAGCAGCGGTTCCGGCGTCGCGGTCGCGGCCCGGATGGCGCCCTGGGCGATCGGGACCGATACCGGCGGCTCGGTGCGCCTGCCGGCCTCGTTCTGCGGGCTCACCGGCCTCAAGGTCACGATCGGCCGCGTCAGCACCGCCGGCATCGTGCCGCTCAGCACCACCCTCGACACGCCCGGGCCGATGGCGCGCAGCGTCGAGGACGTGGCCCTGCTCTACACGATCCTGTCCGGGCCCGACCCGCGCGATCCCAACACCCGCGGCATCGTGCCGGAGGACCCGATGCCGGCGCTGCATCGCGGGGTGCGGGGCTTGCGCCTTGCCCGGATGCCGGCGGCGGAGCGGTCCGGCGTCTCCTCGGAGATGCTCGACGCCTACGACGCGTCGCTCGACCAGTTCGCACGGCTCGGCGCCGAGATCGTCGAGGTCGACCTGCCGTTCCGCTTCGCCGACCTCCTGGCCACCTCGGCGATCGTGATGGCCGAGTGCTATCTCTTCAACGGCGCCCTCTCCGAGGACCGGGCCTCGCGCCTCGACGAGGATGTCCGACGCCGCATTCTGGACGGAGCCGGCGTGAGCGCCCAGGATTACCTGCGCACCCGGGTGATGCAGGCGGAGATGAAGGCTGCCTTCGCCCGGGCGATGGACGGCATCGACGCCCTCCTGACCCCGACGACCGAGACCGCGGCGATCCCCCTCGATGCGGTCGACCAGGCGGTCATGCCCTCGCGGTTCACCCGCTTCGGCAACCTGCTCGAACTCTGCGCCCTGGCGCTGCCGAACGGGTTCACGGCCGGCGGGCTGCCGCTCTCGCTCCAGATCGTCTGCCGCGGCTACGACGAGGCGACGGCGCTCCGCATCGGTCAGGCGTATCAGGGGGCGACGGAGTGGCATCTCAGGGGGCCGGCGGTGTGACGGCACGTTCGATTCCGCGCAAGTCGAACGAACCACCCTGGAACATCCCCCGCGTCATCCTTGGCCGCGCAGCGGAAGCCGGGATGTCGCGGAGGGCGGACGATCCGGATCACGAGCTCGTCCGACTTCCGATTGACCGCCCGGCGATCGGTGCACAATCGCGTTCCCCTGCGGAAATCGGCGTCGTATCACGTGCCGCTCGATCGACGACGCCCCCGGACGGGATCCGTCCGGGGGCGCACAGTCTCCCTCGCGATGCCGAGCCCGCTCAGCCCCGCCGCAAGGTCGCCGTCTCCGGCAGCGGCTGGCGCTTGGCCCGCGCCACCGCCTGCAGCGGGTCGGGTCGCGGGGTCACCGCGTCGAGGATGTCGCGGCCGAGCGCCTGGGCGAGGCAGGCATAGCCCTGGTCGCCCATGTGGAAGCGGTCGGAGGAGAGCATGCCGGCGAGCAGCGTCGGGTCCTGCCGGTTCCAATCCTTCATCAGGGCGTAGCGCGAGAAGACCGGCACCTCGGCGCCCACGGCCACTGCGGCGACGAGGCCGACGAAGCGCTCGTAGCGGGCGTGGTCGGGGATCGCCGGGTAGTATTGCTGGTCGAGGATGATGAGGTCGCTGCCGGCGGCGCGGACCAGGGCGACGCCGTGCTCGAGCCGGCGGCGGAAGGCGGCCTCGTCGCCGCCGGTGATCGCGTCGTTGGTGCCGACCTGCCAGATCACCAGGTCGGGCTTCACCGGCTGGTTCAGGGCCTCGGCGAGGCGCACCAGCGTCTGGTCGGCGGTCTCGCCGCCGATGCCGGCATTGGTCACGCCGACCGGGGTGCCGCGCCAGGCCGCGCGCAGGGATTGCTCCAGCAGATGGGGATAGGTCCGGTCCGGTCCGGAGGCGCCGATGCCCTCGGTCGAGGACGAGCCGATGGCGAGCACTCGCACCGGCTCGCGCCGGGCCACGTGGGCCTCGGTCAGGGCGAGGCTCATCCGCTCCGCCGCCGGCGGCAGCGTGGCCGGGCACGCCGCCGCGGAGAGGGCCGCAGCGAGGTGACCGGCGACGACGGCTGCCGACAGGCAGGCCAGCCGGCCCAAGCGAAACCGGAGCATCATGGCAGTTCCCAGGAGGGGAGAGCGGACCGAATCAATCCGCATTCGCCAGGTAACATGCGCGTGACTGCCGATCCAGTCGAAATCGAAGCTGATCCAAGTCGAACCGCGCGGCTCTGCTCGCCTGGTCAGCGAAACCGGAGAGGATCGCGGAGAACTGCGCAGGTTCGGCTCACCGGGGGTTAAGCTTGAGCATGGGTTCACGCCATCGAGGCGGCGGACCTCACGCCGCCTCGGCGCCGAGCTTCTCCTTGCGCGAGGCGTTGGCCTTCTGCAGCGTGCGGACCGGATCGCCGAAATGGCGCTCCAGCTCGGCCAGAGCCGGCTCGAGCGCGCCGCGCTCGATCAGGTCGACGAGGAGCTGGTGCTCGTCGATGAGCGCCGCGTTCTCGCGGTAGCCGCCCATCAGCATCTGCAGGCACAGCCGGGTCTCGGCCTGGAGCGTGGCGAAGCTGCGGGTCAGGCGCTCGCTGCCGGCCTCGTCGACGATGCGGCGGTGGAACTGCATGTCGAGATCGGCGACCTGCGGCCAGTCCTTGCGGCGCACCGCGGCCTTCATCTGGCGCACGATGCCGGCGAGGTCGCGCACCACTTCCGCGCGCTCCGGCGTCTCGAGGATGCGCCGCATCGCGACCAGTTCGAGGGAGCGGCGCACGAAGTAGATGTCGATGAGGTCGGTCGGTGCGAGTTCGGGAACGAACACGCCGCGATGCGGCTCGCTGCGCAGCAGGCCTTCCTGGATCAGGCGCTGCAGCGCCTCCCGCACCGGCCCGCGGCTGACCCCGAAGGTCGAGGCCAGCTCCATCTCGTTGAGCTGCGCGCCGAGCGCGTAGGTGCCGTCGAGGATCGCGGCGCGGATCTGCTCGGCGATCTGGCCGGACAGGGTGGTACGGGGCAGGCGTTTGGTCGCCGGGGCGGCCTTCGCGTTGGTGTCGTTCCGGCTCGCCATCGCGCTCACGCCCCACTCGTATTCAGACAATAATCCTAGTGCAGGACGTCCTGCAGACGATAATACGCCCCCACGAAGGGAAGGAACCAGGGCGGGCCGAAATGCCCGGGGATGGCTTTCCAGTCCCAGCCGGCGAAGGGGTTGCGCTCGCTGCGCCCCTCCAGCACGTCGGCCATCACCTGCCCCATATGGGTCGCCATCTGGGTGCCGTGGCCGCTATAGCCCATCGAATAGTACAGCCCGTCGCGGATGCCGGCGCGCGGCAGCCGGTCGGCGGTCATGTCGACGATGCCGCCCCAGCAATAGTCGATCCGGGCGCGGGCGAGCTCCGGAAACACCTCGTCGAGGGCGCGGCGCAGCACCCGTCCGCTCTTCTCGTCCGAGAGCGGGTTCGAGACCGCGAACCGGGCCCGGCCGCCGAACAGCAGCCGGTCGTCCGGCGTGACCCGGAAATAGGTGCCGACATTCTTCGAGTTCGTCGCCATGCGGCGCGTCGGCATCAGCCGGTCGAGCACGTCGCGCGGCAGCGGCTCGGTCACGATCACGAAGGAGCCGATCGGCACGATGCGGCGGCGGAACCAGCCGAGCGGCCCGACCATCGAGGCGCCGGTCGCCATCAGCACTTGGTCGGCCGTCATCGTGCCGCGGGAGGTGGTGACCTCGTGGGCGGTGCCCTGGAGCCGGCGCAGGCGGGTGACGGGGGCGTGCTCGAACACCGCGGCGCCGCGATCCGCCGCCGCCCGGGCCAGGCCCCGGGCGAACTTGCCGACATGCATGCCGCCGCTCTTCGGATAGACGAGGCCGCCGTAGAACGCGTCCGACCCGACCTCGCTGCGGATTTCGCGGCCGGGCACGAAGCGGGTCTCCGGGTCGGCCCGGCGCGACACCGCCTCGAAGGTGCGTTGCAGCTTGTCGACATGCTCGGGCTTCGCCGCCAGCTTGATCTTGCCGGTGCGGCGGAAGTCGCAGTCGATCTTCTCCTCGCGGACCAGCCGCTCGACGCTGTCCACCGCCGCATCGTAGGCGTGGTAGAGCGCCGCCGCCCGCTCCTCGCCGAAGCGGCCGACGATGGCGCGGTAATCCGACGCGAAGCCGTTGTTGCACTGACCGCCGTTGCGCCCCGAGGCGGCGCTGCCGACGGCGTCCGCCTCCAGCACCGCCACCCTGGCGCCGCGCTTCGACAGGGCGAGGGCCGCCGACAAGCCGGTGAATCCGCCCCCCACCACCGCGACGTCGAACCGCCCTTCCGCCGGGCCGGGGCTGCCGGCCGTGAAGGGCGGCGCGGTCTCGAGCCAGTAGGATGCGAGCTTCATCGGTGACGACCCGTGACGGATGGGGAAGGCCCACGGGACTCCCCGCGGCGTTGAGCCATCATCATTCTTATCGTAGGATTGTCAACAATTATGCGGGTGAGGGATCGGCGGGGCTCCCGTTCATCCCGAGCGCCGGGCTGACCGGGGAAAAGGAGAGGGCGTCTCCCTTTCCCACGCGGGAAGGAGATCCAGCGCGTCCTTCGGAAGTCGATTCGGCGCCGAACGCTGCGGTCCTCTACCCGCGCTCCTCGTCCGGGATCTCCATGTCGAGCAACGCCGCACTCAACCCCTTGCCGTGGGCATCGAGCGCCAGCGACCGGGTGACCCCGCCGCCGAGGGCGTCCGTCAGCACGAAGTTGAGGGCGCCGAGGCGGGGCAGGGCGTAGCGGGTCACCGTGCCGGCGCAGATCCCGGCGAAATGGGCCCGCACCCGCTCGGCGGTAACGTGCCGTTCGAGGCGCGGGTAATCGGCCGGGTCGCGGGCGATCAGGGAGATGTTGGCGGTGTTGCCCTTGTCGCCGGTGCGGGAATGGGCGAGCGTGCGCAGCTTCATCGGATCCTCCCTCACGCCTCGAACATCCGCACGCTCGGCCGGGCGAGCGCCGCCGGCACCAGCACCGAGAGCACGCCGACGACCTCGCGGGCCGATTTCCAGGCGCCGCCGCCCCCGGCCGGGCCGTTGGTGTAGAGCGTCTCGACCTCGTTGCCGATCCGCGTCGCCTCACCGAGGCTGTCGCAGCGCCCGGCGACGCGGATGCGGACCTCGTAGGGCTCCGCCGAGCCGGCGAGGCTTGGGCCGTGGAGCGAATCGACGCCGATCAGGTCGAAGCGCAGCTCGCTCGCCCGTACGCCGGTGAGCGTCAAGCGCTCGCGCACGATGTCGAGGGCGAGCCGCCCGCGGCCCAAGGCTCCCGGCCCGGCATAGGAGATCTGGCCCTCGCCGATATAGGAATCGATCAGCCCGACCGAGACCTTGAGGAGGCCGGTCGCCGGCGCGCCGCGGCCCCCCGTCACCCGCACCCGGTCGGGGCCGAGAGCCTCCATGGTCACGTGGGAGAAATCCGCCACCACGTCGGGCTGCAGGTAGCGGGCGGGGTCGTGCACCTCGTAGAGCAATTGCTCCTTGCAGGTGGCGAGCGTCACCGCCCCGCCCGAGCCCGGCACCTTGGTGATCTCGATCTCGCCGTCCTCGGTCACGATGCCGATGGGAAAGCCCAGGCGGGCGAGGCCGGCCACGTCCTTCACCCCGGGATCGGCGAAGTAGCCGCCGGTGACCTGGCCGGCGCATTCGAGGAGATGCCCGGCGAGCGTGCCGCGGCCGAGCCGGTCCCAATCGTCCAACGCCCAGCCGAAGGCGTGGATGAGGGGGGCGAGGAACAGGGCCGGGTCGCCGACCCGGCCGGTGATCACGACGTCGGCGCCTTGGGCCAGCGCCTCGGCGATGGGACCTGCGCCGAGATAGGCGTTCGCCGAGATCACCCGGTTGCCGAGGTCGCGCACCCGCCCGCCGGTCTCGAGGATCGCGTCGTCTCCGGCCTCGACCGCCGCCAGCACGTCGTCGCCGATCACCGCAGCGACCTTGAGGCCGGAAAGCCCCATGTCGCGGGCGATCGCCCGGGTCTTCTCGGCCGCCGCCAGCGGGTTGGCGGCGCCCATGTTGGTGACCACGCGGGTGCCGTTCCGCCGGCACGGGGCCAGCACCGCCCGCATCCGGGCCTCCAGCAGCGGGTCGTAGCCGGCGGCCGGATCGCGCAGGCGGGCCTGCTGGGCGAGCGCGATGGTGCGCTCGGCCAGGCACTCGAAGACCAGGTAGTCGAGGGCGCCGTGCTCGGCGAGCTCGATGGCGGGCTCGATCCGGTCGCCGGCATAGCCGGCCCCGGCGCCCAGGCGGATGGTTCTCATGACTTGTCTCCTTGTGCCTTCGCCTCCGGCGAAGGCGCCCGGCGCATGGGCCCGGCGCATGGGCCCGGACGCCCGTTCGGGCCGAACCGCACCCTGCGGGGGCTGCGGGATCACAGCGGGAAGACCCCGAAGGCGACGGCCGCGAAGGTCATCACCACGGAGGCCGCGAGCAGGAACGGGAAGGTGAATTTCTGGTGGTCGGCGAGGTCGATGCCGCAGAGGCCGCAGACCAGGAAGGTCGCCGGCGTCAGCGGGCTGACCGGGAAGCCGGTGGTCATCTGGCCGAGCAGCGCCCCTTGCGCCACCTGCAAGGGCGGCACGCCGAGCTGGTGGGCGACCTCGGCCACCACCGGCAGCACGCCGAAATAGAACGAGTCCGGATCGAACAGCATGCTGAGCGGCATCGAGACGAGGCCGAGCGCGAACGGGATGTGCGGGGCGAGGCTCGGCGGCACGAAGGCCACGGCGCCCTGCGCCATCGCCTTGAGCATGCCGGTGCCCTGCATGATGCCGGTGAACACGCCCGCTGCGAGCAGGATCGACGCCATCAGGATCGCCGCCTTGGCGTGGGCGTCGATGCGCTGGCGCTGCGCGTCGACGCCAGGATAGTTGACGATCAGCGCCAGAGCCGTGCCGAGCATGAACATCAGCGCCGGCGGGATCTTTTCCGCCATCAGCACCATCGTGCCGAGCACCGCGAGGGTGAGGACGAGGTTCGGCCAGAACCGGTCGGGGCGGCGCAAGGACCTTTCCGCCTCGGTCAATGCCCGCGCCCCGGCCGCGAGCGCCTCGGCCGTCCCGGCCCCCGCGCGCTTCAGCCGGCGCTCCTCGCGCAGGCCCAGCCAGTACGAGACGGCGAAGATGAAGGCGAGCCCGACCGCCTGGACCGGCACCAGCGGCGCGAAGATGTCGGGGATCGGCAGCTTCAGCGCGGCGGAGGCCCGGATCATCGGCCCGGTCCAGGGCAGGAAGTTCACGCCCGCCGCCAGCGAGGCCGCGCAGGCGAGGATGCGCCGGTCGATCCCGACCCGGTCGTAGAGCGGCAGCATCGCCGGAATGGTGATGAGGAAGGTCACCGCCCCCGAGCCGTCGAGATGGATCAGGAGCGCCAGCAGCGTCGTTCCGGGGACAATCCGGCTCGGCCGCGTGCCGACGGTGGCGAGGATCCGGTCGATGATCGGGTCGAGCAAGCCGGCATCGCTGACGATCCCGAAGAACAGGATCGCGAACACGAACATGCCGACGACCGGCGCCAGGCTCTGGAGGCCGGCGAGCACGAACTTGCCGGTATCGAGCCCGAACCCGCCGACGAGCGCGGCGGCGACCGGGATCACGATCAGCGCCACCAGGGGCGAGAGGCGTTTGGTCAGGATACAGGCGAGCAGCAGCGCGATGGTGCACAGGCCGAGCAGGGCCAGCATCGCTTCCTCCCAGGGTTGCCGGCGCTCGGGATGGTGGCGCCGTTGATGACCCCGAAATCACAACCCGGGGCCGGCGATCCGGCAATTGAAAAGATCCGATCGCCAGAATAGCGTTTCGTTATGGATCTCAACCTTCGCCAGGTCCGCGCCTTCGTGTCGGTGGCGCATCTGCGCAGCTTCACCCGGGCGGCGGCGCTCCTGAACCTGTCGCAGCCGGCCCTCACCGTGCAGATCCGCCGGCTGGAGGAGGCGCTGGCGGTGCGTCTCCTCGACCGCAACAGCCGCAGCGTCGAGCCGACCCGGGTCGGGCGCGAGCTGCTGCCGGTGTTCCAGCGCGTGCTGCGCGAGCTCGACAGCGTCGTCGTCGACACCCGCGACCTCGCGGCGCGCCGCCACGGCACGGTGCGGATCGCGGCCCTGCCCTCGGTGGCGGCGGGGCTGCTGCCGGACGCCGTCGCGGCGTTCCGGGCAGCGCATCCGCGCATGGGCTTCGTCGTCAAGGACGTCATCGCCGAGCGGGTGCTGGCGCTGGTGCGAAGCGAGGAGGTCGATCTCGGCGTCACCGGGGGCGCGGTGCGCGATCCCGACGTCACGGTGCTGGCCCGCGCGGCGGATGCCCTGCACGTGGTCTATCCGGACGGGCATCCGATCGGGGCCGCGGACGTCGTGACGCTGGAGGCGCTGGCCGAGCACCCGCTGGTGCTGATGGATGCCGAGACCAGCGTGCGCGCGGTGGTCGACGCCGCCTTCGTCGCCGCCGGCCGGCTGCCGGTGACGGCCTGCGAGGCGACATACATGATGACCGCGATCGGCATGGTGCGGGCCGGGCTCGGCCTCACCATCCTGCCGGGCTCCGCCCGCGAGATCCGGGCCGAGCCGGAGCTGCGCTCCCGCCCGATCGCCGAGGCGAGTTTTTCGCGGCCGGTCTGCCTGATCGCCAAGGCGGGGCGCACCCTGCCGGCGGCAGCGGAGGATTTCCTGGGGGAGCTGTTGCCGGCATTGGCGGCGGAGTTCTCGACGGACGGGGTGACGCCGTGAGCCCGCCCGGCGCTTCCGCCACCCTCCGCCACCTCCCGGGTTCCGCTGCGCGGCCCCGGACCGACGATGGAGGGTGTCAGCCGCGCGCGGACCGGTCTTGAAGCGCCGTGCCGATGTCGGCTGCGTGGTGCGTCGGCCGCTTACGCCGCCCGCCCTTGCAGCGAGACGCGGAACAGCTCACGGAACTCCTCGGCCCCGACCGGCCGCCCGTTGGTCGCCGTCGAGTGGTCCTCGACCGCCCGCGGCACCAGCGCCTCGCACTCGGCCTCGGTCACCCCCATGGCGGCGAGATCGGTCGGAAGATCGAGGTCGCGGTTCAGCGCCTCGATCGCCGCGGCGAGGTCGGCGCCCTCCGGCAGGCCCATCGCCTGGCGCAACGCCCCGTACTTCGCCTCGCAGGACGGGGCGTTGAAGCGCAGCAGGTGGGGCAGGATCACGGCGTTGAGGGTGCCGTGATGCAGCCGCTTCGCCTTGAGGCCCCCGAGCGCGTGCGACATCGAGTGGACCGCCCCCAGGCCCTTCTGGAAGGTCATGCCGCCTTCGAGCGCCGCCATCATCATGTCCTCGCGGGCGTCGAGGTCGCTGCCGTCGCGGACCGCGCGGAGGAGCGAGCGCGTGGCGCGGGCGAGCCCGTCGAGGGCGATCGCCTCGGCCGGCGGGTTGTGGCGGGGGCTCAGATAGGTCTCGATGCAGTGGGTCAGCGCGTCCATGCCGGTGGCGGCGGTGAGGCCGGGGGGCAGGCCGAGCGTCAGCTCGGGGTCGCAGACCGCCACGTTCGGGATCAGGTGGGGCGAGATGAAGCCGAGCTTGCGCCCGTCCGCCAGCGTGATGAGCGCCGCCCGGCCGACCTCGCTGCCGGTGCCCGCGGTGGTCGGCACGGCGATCACCGGGGGCTGGTCGGCGCGGATGCGCGGGATGCCGCCGAGGATGGCGGCGTAGGTCGCCAGCGGCTCGTCGTGGGTGGCGAGCAGGGCCACGCCCTTGGCGAGGTCGAGGGGCGAGCCGCCGCCGACTGCGATCACCGAATCGCACCCTTCCGCCCGGAAGCGGTCGCGCGCCTCGATCGTCGCCTCCTCGGTCGGGTTCTCGGGCGTGCCGTCGAAGACCGGGGTCGAGGCGGGCAGGCCGGCGGCGTCGAGGACGCGGGCGATCAGGCCGGCCGCCACGACGCCGCGATCGGTGACGATCATCGGCCGGCGGGCGCCGAGGAGCGCCAGTTCCTCGCCGATCAGCCGGACGGCGCCGCGCTCGAACTGGATCCGGGTGAGATAGGTGATGAGGCTCATGGGGCGCTGCCTGATGAGAGGGGGGCCGGCGCGGGCGCGCGGGCAGGCCGCCGGCGCCGCAGCTCCGGTCCCGCTCCTCCCGCACGCCCCGTCCGGGCCTGCGTCACCCTAAGCAGACTTGCGTGGGCAGGCCAACGCTCCGTCCGCTTAGACCCTTGTGCTGTCGCAGATTTTCGTCGCACAACCGGTAACCGCTCTTGCGAAATCCGCTGAGCGCGGCCCCGAGGCGATCGGCATCGCGGGAGCGTCACGCGGGACCGCCCGGCAGGCCGGCGGCGAGCAGCGCGTCGGTGCCGAGGGTGGTCGCGTCGAGGAGTGCCACGCCGTCGATCTCCGCCGGCAGGCGCCAGCCCGGGAGGTTGGTGCTCCAGATCAGCACCGCGTCGCTGCCGGCAGCCGCGTCCCGCGCCGCCTCCGCGAGGCGGGGAAGGGGCACGAGGGCGGCGAGACGGTTCTCGGTGATCCCGAGCGTGGCAGCCGTCGCGACGGTGATTCCGGCCTCCGCGAAGCGGGCGCCGACCAGGGCGGCCTCGTCGGCGCCGCCCTGCACCACGAGGCCGAGGCGGTGGACGCCGCCGCCGCGGAGCCGTGCGCGGGCCGCCAGGGCCGTCGTCACCATCGGCAGGCCGGTGCGGCGGGTGACGGCCTCGCACAGGCGTTCGTCTGGGGTGAAGCCGAGGGCGGCGCCGCGGGTGGCGTTCCAGCACAGGGCCGCGACGCCGGCATCGGCCAGGAGGTCGGCGGCGGCGAGGAACACCGACGGGTCGTAGGCCTCGCCCGTCAGCATCGCGCCGTAAGGCACCCGCGCGTAGCAGGCCTCGGCTCTCCCCGCGAGGCGGGCTTCCGTCGCCCGTTCGACCACCCGGTTCGAGGAAGGCAGGATCACCCCGAGGGCCGGCGGCACCGCGTCGTCGGTCATCGTTTCCGTCCTTCGAGGCGGGCCACCAGCAGGGCCTGGGTGCGGGCGACGTGGGCATGCATCCGGGTCCGGGCGCGTTCCGGGTCCCGGGCCCGCAGGGCGTCGAGGATCGCCCGGTGTTCGGCGAGCGATTCCGCCACCCGCCCGTCGGCGGCGAGGGCGAAGTTGCGGGCCCGTTCGAGGCGGGCGAAGGCCCGGCCATGCGCCTCGGCGATGGCCGGGCTGCGGGAGGCCGTCACGATCAGCCGATGGGCCTGGCGGTTGAGCCGCGTATAGGTGTCGCGGTCGTCCCGCGCCGCCTCCAGGGCGTCCTGCAACCCGGCGAGGCGGGCGAGTTCCGCGGGCGTCATCCGCTCGGCGGCGAGGCCGGCGCAGGCGCTCTCGAGGGCCGCCTCCAGCTCGAACAGCGGCACGAGGTCGGCGGGATCGAGGCGGGCCGCCAGGGCGGCCCGGTTGCGCCGCAGAGTGACGAGGCCCTCGCCGGCCAGCAGCTTCAAGGCCTCCCGCACCGGCGTGCGCGACATGCCGAGGCGGGTGACAAGGTCGGGCTCGTTCAGGACCTCGCCGGGGGGGATGATGTTGAGCAGGATCAGCCGGCGCAAGGCGGCGGCGGCCTGCTCGGTGAGCGAGGGCTCGCGACGCGTGGAGCGGGGCGGGGCGTCGGGCAATGGCGGGAGCAGATCTACCAAGGAGGCCTCATGCGGTGTCAGCCGGGCTTGTCCCCATCATCGCGAAGCGGGGGATCTCCCCTCCCGTGCGGGGGCGGGGGCACCCGACCTGTCGGCCGGGATGCGACATCGAGCGAGGCCCGTCACACCAACCGCCGCGACAACCCCGTCACCCGTTCCATCACCGCGATCCCCCCGATCGTCGCGACGATCAGGATCCCGGAGAGGGCCGCGATGGTGACGTCGAGGCGGCCTTCGAGGTCCTGCCACATCCGGATCGGCAGCATGTCGGTGGCGGCGTCGCGCAGGAACAACGAGACCGGGATGTTGTCGAACGAGGCCATGAAGGCGAGGAAGCCGCCCGACAGGATGCCGGGCCGGATCAGCGGCAGGGTGATGCGGCGGAAGGTGTAGAGCCGCGAGGCGCCGAGGCTCGCCGAGCCTTCGAGCAGGGTCGGCTGGAGCTGGGTCAGCGCCGCCACGGTGTTGCGTACCACGTAAGGCACGCAGACCACGGTGTGGCCGAGGACCAGCGTGAAGACCGAGACCGGCCAGCCCAGCAGCGAGAAGAACATCAGGCTCGACAGGCCGAAGGCCAGCGCCGGCAGGATCAGCGGCGACAGGAAGAAGCTGTCGAGGAGGCGGGCCGACAGGCGCGGCGAACGCGCCACCGCCAGCGCCGCCAGCACGCCGAGCCCGACCGCGAGCGCCGTGGCCAGCACGGCGACCGTCAGGCTGTTCTTGAGGGCGTAATGGAGCTGCCAGGCCTCCATCAGCTCGCCGTACCAGCGCAAGGAATAGCCCGGCGGCGGAAAGCGCAAGGACAGGCCGTCGGTGAACGAGACCACCAGCACGATGAGGGTGGGCGCGAGCAGCAGCACCATGGCGAGAGCCGCCAGCAGGTGCAGGAGGCCCTCGAAGGAGAGCCGGTCAAGGGTGCTGGGGAATCGGGCGCCGGGGGAGCGGGGCATCGTCACTCTCACGTCTGGGCATAGCCGCGGGCGAGGCGGCCGAGCGCGTTGAAGGCCAGCACCACGGCCAGCACCGCGACGAGGAAGATCACCGACATCGCCGCCGCGAAGGGCCAGTTCTGCAAGGCGATGGCCTGCTGGTAGATGTAGCCGGGCATGAACAGCATCTGCCCGCCGCCGATCAGCGACTGGGTGATGAAGCCCGAGATCGCCGCCGCGAAGGTGAGGACCGAGCCGGCGATCAGGCCCGGCAGGCAGAGCGGCAGGGTCACGCGGACGAACGTGCGCCAGCGCCCGGCCCCGAGCGCTTCCGAGGCGTCCCACAGGCTGGGGTCGATGCGCGCCAGCGCCGTCATCAGCGGCAGCACCATCAGCGGCATCTGTACCTGGGCCAGCGCCGCGACGAGCCCGCCCTCGGCGTAGAGCATCCGCACAGGCGTCTCGATCAGGCCCAGCGAGGACAGCAGGGAATTGATCACCCCCTGCCGCCCGAGGATCACGATCCACGCGAAGGTACGGATGACCACGCTGGTGAGGAGCGGCGTCAGCACCGCCAGGATGACGATCCCCCGCACCCAGCCCCCGGCCCGGGTCGCCACGAGCGCGAGCGGCAGCCCGAGCACCAGGCAGGCGGCCGTGACCTTGAGCCCGAGCCAGAGCGTGCCGAGGAGCACGCCGAGGCTGAAGCCGTCGCCGAGGAAAGCCGCGTATTGCGACAGGCCGAAACCGCCATCCGCCCCCCGCAGCGACAGGGCGAGCAGCGCGACGAGGGGCGCGGCGAAGAACGCCGCGAAGAACAGAGCGAGCGGGCTCGCCAGCCGCAAGGGGTAGGTGGTGACGTCCGGCAGAGCCACGGGTGCCGCTCCTTACAGCTTGATCTCGCGGTTGAACCGCTCGATCCAGGCCGGACGCTGCGCGTTGATGGTCTTCCAGTCCTGGAACACGAACTTCTTCTTCAAGTCGTCCGTGTCCTTGGCGAGCACGCGGGCGATCTCGCCGGTCATCTTGACCTTGGTGTTGGTGGGCACCACCAGATAGGGTGCCTGCATCAGCCGGGTCTGGACCGGCTCGGAGATCGCCGCCTCGATCAGCATGAAGGCGAGCTCGCGGTTCGGCGAGTTTCTCACGATCTGGATCAGCGTCTTGAAGGCGATGGCGCCTTCCTTCGGCGCCACGAATTCCACCGGCACGCCCTTGGCCTTCAGGATCTGGATCGCGTTGAAGTTGCCGGGCGAGATGTCGACCTGGCCCTGCTGGAACAGGGTGGCGAGCGCGCCCGGATTGGCCGCCACCGCCGAGAGGTTGGGCTTGAGCTTTTCCATCGCCTTGAAGGCGGGGTCGATGTTCGATTCCGAGCCGCCATGCATCTTGGCGATCTCGACCATGAATCCGGTGCCGAGCGTCGAGTTCATGTTGGTGATGCCGACCCGGCCCTTGTATTCGGGCCGCCACAGGTCGGCCCAGGAGGTCGGCGGGGTCTTCACCGTGTCGGGGTTGTAGGTCAGGCCGACGACCTGGAAGAACGCGGCGGGTCCGTGCGGGTCCTGCGCGTCGGGGATCAGTTCCTTGAAGGCGGCGCTGCGTTCGACCGGATAGGGCTCGACCAGATCCTGGGCGAGAGCCCTGAGGGCCGGGCCGGGATCGTGCAGCATCACGTCGATCGGCGGGTTGGCCTTGGCGGCCGACACCTTGGCGATCTGGTCGACCGACAGCATCGGGTCGAGGACGATCGGGGCGTTGCCGGTCTCCTTGCGGAAGGCCGGCACCAGCACGGCCTTGTGCGCCTCCTCCCAGCTACCCGTGAAGGTCGCGAAGACGAGGGGCCGCGCCTGCGCGAAGGACAGGCCGGGAAACAGCTCCATCGCGCCGAGCGACAGGGCGGTGGTGAGAAGGGTGCGGCGGTCGAGCATCGGGAAGCTCCGTGGGTGTGTCAGGCGGCGGCCGGGAAGGCGGAGGCGAGGCCGGGGGCGACGGCGATGCGCACGGGCGTGCCGGGCGGGCGCAACGAGCCCCCGCCGAGGCGCGGCTCGGCGATCTTGAGCGGGCGGCCGGCCCCGACCCGGACCTCGTGGACGACGGTGGGCCCGAGCGGCAGGGCCATCTCGACCACCCCGGCGATGCCCTCCTGCCCGTCGGTGAGGCGCAGGTGCTCGGGCCGCAGGCACACGGTGACCCGGGACCCCGACGCGATCGGCCGGGCGAGGGGACGAGCGACGACCTCGCCGCCAGCATCGAGCGCGATGCGCGGGCCGTCGCCGTCCTGGCCCACCATGACTCCCGGTACCGCGTTGGCCGAGCCCACGAAGGTGTTGACGAACAGGCTCTCGGGCGCATCGTATACCGTGGTCGGGGCGGCGAACTGCTCCAGCCGCCCGTTCGACAGCACCGCCACCCGGTCGGAGAGCGACAGGGCCTCCTCCTGGTCGTGGGTGACGAGCAGCGTCGTCACGCCGGCGACGCGCTGGAGCCGTTTCACCTCGATCTGCATGTCGAGGCGCAGGTTCTTGTCGAGGGCCGCGAAGGGCTCGTCGAGGAGCAGAACCGCGGGACGGATGGCGAGCGCCCGGGCGAGCGCCACCCGCTGCTGCTGCCCGCCGGAGAGCTGGCGCGGGAAGCGGCTGCCTGCATGGCCGAGCTGCACGAGATCGAGCAGGCGCCTCGCTTCCGCGGCCTGCTCGGCCCGCGGCGCGCCGCGGGCGGCGAGGCCGTAGGCGACGTTCTCGGCCACCGTCAGGTGCGGGAACAGGGCGTAGTTCTGGAACACGATGCCGACGGCGCGCCGGCTCGGCGGCAAGGCGTCGATGACCTGATCCCCGACGATCACCCGCCCCTCGGTCTGGCGCAGGAAGCCGGCGACGATGCGCAGCAACGTGGTCTTGCCGCAGCCCGACGGTCCGAGGAGCGAGACCAGCTCGCCGCCCTTGATGTCGAGGTTCACGTTCTCGACCGCGGTCGCGCCGCCATAAAGGTGGGTGATGCCGTCGAGCACGACGGACCGGCCTTCGGCTTGAACCAGACCTTGGGCCTGCGTCTGGTTGCGGGCTCCGGATGGTGTCACGGTGGCTTTTCCTGCGGCATCGATCTTGCTGCCCGGGGGTTCGCAAATCGTATGCCATTTCGGGGAAAGCCCATGACGGACCATGACTTGATTGCCGGAGGCGACGCTTGAGCACGGAGCTGTGGCGCCTCTCGGCGGTCGAACTCGGCCGGCTCTTCGCCGGCGGCCGCGCCTCGCCGGTCGACGCCCTGGAGGCGGCGCGACGACGCGCCGACCCGTGGGAGCCGCACCTCAACGCGATCGCCCGGGAGAACCCGCGCGCTCAGGAAGAGGCCGAGGCGAGCGCCGCCCGCTGGCGCGCGGGTACGCCGCTCTCGCCCCTCGACGGCGTGCCGATGACCGTGAAGGAATTCCTGGTCACCGAGGGGCTGCCCTCGACCTATGCCGAGCCGGGCGAGGCGCCGGCCTCTCCCTCCGACGAGTTGCCCGTCGCGCGGGCCCGCCGCGCCGGCCTGGTGACGCTCGCCAAGACCACGATGCCGGAATTCGCCGTGCAAGGTTACACGGCATCTGCCCGTTTCGGCGTCACCCGCAACCCGTGGAACGTGGCCCTGACGCCCGGCGGTTCGACCGGCGGGGGAGCCGCCGCAACGGCGGCCGGCTACGCGCCGATCGCGCTCGGCACCGATGGCGGCGGGTCGTTGCGCCGGCCCGCCGCCCATACCGGCCTCGTCGGGCTGAAGAGCAGCCTCGGCCGGGTGCCGCGCCTCGGCGGCCTGCCCTCGCCGTTGCTCGATTTCGAGGTGGCGGGTGCGCTCACCCGCACCGTGGCGGACAGCCGGGCGATGCTCCGGCTGATGCAGGGCGCCGACCCCCGGGTGCTGTGGTCCACCTTCGCACCGTCGCCCCGGCCCGGTCGCCCGTTGCGCGCCCGCTACGTCGAGCGTATCGGCGACGCGCCCCTCGATCCGGTCATCGCCGCCGCGTGCCGGCGGGCGCTCGCCGACCTGGAGGCATCAGGCGTCGCCGTCGAGGAGGGGCCTCTGCCCTTCGACATCGCCGGTCTGAACGCCCTGTGGCCGGAGATCGGCAGGATCGGCCTCGCCCGCCTGTTCGCAGCCGATCCGGCCCTGGGCGCGCGGGCGAGCGAGCCGTACCGGGCGATGGCGGCCGACGGCGCCCGCGCCCCGGCGACCCTGCTCGCCGAGATCGTCGAGCGGGTGCAGGCCCTGCGCAACGCCGCGAGCGCGGCCTTCGCCGATCTCGACCTCATCGTCACGCCGTCCGCCGCGGCGATGCCCTGGGCGGCGGACGCGGTCTATCCGGAGGTGATCGACGGACACCCGGTCGGCCCGCGCGGCCACGCGGTCTATTCGGGCTGGGTCAATGCCGCCGCACTGCCGGGTTTGAGCTTGCCCGTCGATCCGGCGCCGGACGGGATGCCGATCGGCCTCCACCTCGTCGCCGGCTTCGGCCGCGACGACCTGCTCCTCGACCTCGCCGAGGCGATGGAGGCACGCCGCCCCTTCGCCGATCGCTGGCCGGTCCTGCCCCGGGAGGCGGCGCGATGACGGCCGGCGGCATCTCGGTCCACGCCGTCGACGTGGCGGAAGGCTGCCCGGCCGTCGGCCTGCGGGTGACGATCGCCGCCCTCGACGAGGGGGGGCCGCGCGTCGTCGCCGAAGGCGAGATCGGAGCCAACGGGTCGTTCGACCATCCGGTGGTGCGCGGCGTCGGCGTCGCGGCCGGTCGCTACGAGGTGGTCTTCCAGCTTGGCGCCTACTTCACCGGGCAAGGGAGGCCGGGGCCGCATTTCCTCGATCAGGTGCCGTTTCGCTTCACCATCGCGGATGTAGCGGAGCATCATCATCTGCCGCTGAAGTTCACGCGGTTCGGTTACGCCGTGTTCCGGGGGGTGTGAACTCTCTTCGAGTCTCGTGACGGTTCCGCCACCCTTCGCGTCATCCCGGGCTCCGCTGCGTCGGCCCCGGGATGATCCTGCGAGCCGGAACCGTGCGGGCGGCGTGAACGCCGACGCTCTCATCCCTCGTGGCCGAACAGCCCTGAATGCCCCCGATATCCGTCCGGCGGCGGCAGTCACGCACACGACCGCATCGCGGGACCGGCGGCATCACCGAAGCCCGCTCCCCCCAGCAGCGCCAGAACCTCGCCGAACGGCACCGGCCGCCCGAGCAGGAACCCTTGCGCCCCGGTGCAGCCGGCCTCCCGCAGGGCGGCGAGTTGCGCCCGCGTTTCCACCCCCCCGGCCGCGACTTCCATCCCCAGCGCCCGCCCGAGGGCGACCACCGCCGGCAAGAGGTCGCGAGCATCGGGCGAGGCCACGAGCCCGTGGTCGAGCTTGATCCGCCCGAAGGGCAGGCGGCGCAGGGCGCCGAGGGAGGAGGCGCCGGCGCCGAAGCCGTCGAAGGCGAGCCCCACGCCCAGCGAGGCAAGCTCGGCCAGCCGGCCTTCCATCTCCGAGATCGCCGTTTCCCCGACGGCCGCCTCCGAGACCGCCGCTTCGGCGATGTCCAGCTCCAGCCGCTCCGCCGCCGCGCCGCTCGCCCCGAGGGCGGCCCGGATCGCGCCGGGAAGGCCGGGCTGGCGCAGCTGTGCGCCGGCGACGTTCACCACCACCCGGACCCCCGGCGGTAGCGCGCGGGCGTCGCGCAGGGCGGAGCGCAGCACCCACTCGCCGATCGGCAGGATCAGGCCGGTCTCCTCGGCGAGCGGCAGGAAGGCGGCGGGCGCCAGCGGGCCGCGGGCCGGATGGTCCCAGCGCAGCAGCGCCTCGACCGCCGCGATCCGCCCGGCGGCGAGGTCGAAGACCGGCTGATAATGCAGGGCGAACTCGCCGCGCTGGAGCGCCAGGCGCAGGTCGAGCTCGAGGCGCCGGCGCTCCTCCGCCTCCCGGTCCATCGCCTCCGCGAAGTGGCGGTAGGTGTTGCGGCCCTCCGACTTCGCCCGGTAGAGCGCGAGATCGGCCCGCTTGAGCAGGGTGTCGCTGTCGAGCCCGTGCCCGGGCGCGAAGGCGATGCCGATGCTGACGCCGATCATCGCTTCCTGCCCGCCGAGATCGACCGGCTCGCGCAGGGCCGCGACCAGCCGCTCCGCCGTGGCGGCGCCCCCGGCCGGATCGGTCTCGCCGCCGAGCAGGATCGCGAACTCGTCGCCGCCGAGGCGCGCCGGCAGATCCTCCCGCCGCAGGACGGCGCGGATCCGTCCCGCCACCTCGCGCAGCAGCGCGTCGCCGGCGAGGTGGCCGTGGGTGTCGTTGACCGCCTTGAAGGCGTCGAGGTCGAGACAGAGCAGGCCGCAGGTCCCGCCGTGGCGCCCCAAGGAGGCGAGGCGCCGGTCGAGGCTGTCGCGGAACAGGGCCCGGTTCGGCAGCCCGGTGAGGGGATCGTGCCGGGCGACGTGGGAGGCCCGCGCCTCCGCCGCCTTGCGGGCGGTGATGTCGGTATAGGTGCGCACCGCACCCCCGGTGGGCAGCGGCACGGTGCGAATCTCCAGCACCGTGCCGTTCGGCCGCTCGCGCTCGTAGGTACGGGGATGGGTGGTGAGCGGCCCGTGGGCGACCCGCTCGCGCAGGCCGGCGTCGCAGCCGGCGAAGTCGTCCTGCGCGATCTGGTGGCGGCGCACCGCGTCGAAGCTCGGCTCGGACCGCATCAGGTCCCGCGGCAGGTCGAGGAGCGCCAGGGCGCGCTCGTTGCAGACCCGCACGATCCCGGCCTCGTCGACCATCATCAGGCCCTGGTCCATATGCGCCAGGGTGGCGTCGAGGAGGGCGGTGCTGGCGCGCAGACGCGCGGCGCTCGCCTGCAGCTCGGCCTCGGCCCGGGCCATCTCGGTCACGTCCTGCACGCTGCCGAACAGGGCGACGGCGCCGCCGGCCTCGTCGACCTGGCAGATGCCGCGCGAGACGATGATCCGCTCCTCGCCGTCCCCGCGCAGGATCCGCGCCTTGAACTGGAACCCCGTCCGGTGCTCCCGCGCCTGCGTGACGAGACCGGCGATCCGGTCCCGGTCCTCCGGGTGGTAATATGACAGCGCCTCCGCGACGTCGGTGATCGGGTCGCCCGGCGCCCGGCCGTGGATGCGGCAGACCTCGTCCGACCAGGTCGTGGCGCCGGTGGCGAGATCGACGCGCCAATGGCCGATGCGCCCCATCTGCTCGGCCAGGACCAGGTTGCCGTTGGCGCGCGACAGGGCCTCCTCGCTCGCGCGACGGCGCAGAACCTCGGCCTCGCTGGCGACCCGGGCCTCGTAGTGCCGCAGCTGCGCCACCACGATCTCGGCGAGGTCGGAAAACCGCGCCAGCTCCTCGGGCGAGAGCCGGCGCGGCACGGTATCGCCGAGGCAGAGGGTGCCGAGCGGCAGGCCCGGCCGCAGGACAAGCGGTGCGCCGGCGTAGAACCGCACGGCCGGTACTCCCGCCACCAGGGCGATCTCGCGGAAGCGCGGATCGGCCGTCGCGTCCTCGACGAAGAGGGGGGCATCGGTCAGGATGGCGTGGTGGCAGAAGGCGGCATCCCGGGCCGTCGGGCCGAACTGGATACCGGACGACGCCTTGCACCACAGACGGTCGGCATCGACCAGCGAGATCCAGGCATAGGGCACCCGGAACAGCCCGCGGGCGAGGCGGCAGACCGCGTCGAAATGCTCCTCCGGCGGCGTGTCCAGGATGGCGAGGGCGTGCAGGTCGGCGAGGCGCTCGGCCTCACGCTCGGGACGAAGATGCACCGCGACGCTCCTTGCCGGCGGCCTCGGCGCAGGAACGCCAGATCGGACTCGACACAATGTCAGAAAAATTAAGAAGCGGTTGAAATGCGATCGTCGCGCCGCGCCCATCGCACGAGATGACACAGGTCGGGCGAAATATGTCGCCGGCCGGACGCGGGACGATGCTTTGCGGGCGTCGTCCCGCCCCGGTCGACTTGCATCATCGGAGAAAGTTCCTTCGTCTCTACGTCAGAGGAGCGCCGCCGGACCGTATTTCACAGCCTGGACGCGATCCCGCTTCCTCGGCGCGACGGACGCGGCTCGGCGCCGTTATGCCGTCAGCGCCCGGCTGATCACGATGCGCTGGACGTCGCTGGTCCCCTCGTAGATCTGGCACACCCGCACGTCGCGGTAGATCTGCTCGACGGGATAATCGGCGAGGTAGCCGTAGCCGCCATGGATTTGGATCGCGTCGGAGCAGACGGCCTCCGCCATCTCGGAGGCGAAGAGCTTCGCCATCGCGGCCTCCTTCAGGCAGGGCCGGCCGGCATCGCGCAGGCGCGCGGCGTTCAGTACCAGCAGCCGGGCGGCCTCGATCCGCGTCGCCATGTCGGCGAGCCGGAAGGCGACCGCCTGATGCCGGTCGATCGTCTGCCCGAAGGTCTCGCGCTCACCCGCATAGGCCAGGGCGGCCTCGAATGCGGCCCGCGCCATGCCAACGGCCTGGGCGGCGATGCCGATGCGCCCGCCCTCGAGGTTGGCAAGCGCGATCTTCAGCCCCTCGCCCTCCTGGCCGAGCATCAGGTCGGGGGTGAGCTCCATCTCGTCGAACACGATCTGGGCGGTGTCCGAGGCACGCTGGCCGAGCTTGTGCTCGATGCGTGCCACCGTATAGCCGGGGGTCTTGGTCGGCACGATGAAGGCCGAGATGCCGCGCTTGCCCGCCTCCGGGTCGGTGACCGCGAAGACGATCGCCAGATCCGCATTCGCCCCCGAGGTGATGAACTGCTTGGTGCCCGACAGCACCCAGGCATTGCCGGAGCGCCGGGCCCGGGTCTTGAGTGCCGCCGCATCCGACCCGGCACCCGGCTCGGTGAGGCAGAAGGCGGCGAGCTGCTCGCCGCGGGCGAGCGGGCCGAGGAAGCGCGCCTTCTGCTCGTCGCTGCCGAATTTCAGGATCGGCATGCAACCGACCGAGTTGTGCACGCTCATCACCGTCGAGACCGCGCCGTCGCCCGCCGCCACCTCCTCGATGGCGAGCGCGTAGGCGACGTGGTCGACGGCGGCCCCGCCATGCTCCTCGGGCACCAGCATGCCCATGAAGCCGAGGGCTCCCATCTCGGCGATCGCCTCGCGGGGGAAGCGCGACTCCCGGTCCCATTCGGCCGAGAACGGCTTCAGCCTCTCTTGCGCGAAGCTGCGGGCGGTGTCGCGGATCAGAATCTGGTCGTCGCTGAGCATCCGGCTCTCTCCTGGGCGCGCGCCGGCGCCCATTCGGGCTGACCCAAAGCCGTCGAACGAGGCCGTTCGACGGCGCTGCTGGTTCCCTGGTTATCTGGCCTGTAAGTTATTTGGCCTGCATGCGCAGCGCCCCGTCGAGGCGGATGACCTCGCCGTTGAGCATCGGGTTGTCGATGATCGCCATGGCGAGCTTGGCATATTCCGCCGGCTTACCCAGTCGGGAGGGGAACGGCACCGCGGCGCCGAGCGAATCCTGCACCTCCTGCGGCAGGCCGCGCAGCATCGGCGTCTCGAAGATACCGGGTGCGATGGCGCAGACCCGGATGCCGGCCGGCGCGAATTCCCGCGCCGCCGGCAGGGTCAGGCCGACGATGCCGGCCTTCGACGAGGCGTAGGCTGCCTGGCCCACCTGCCCCTCATAGGCCGCGACGGACGCGGTGGAGATGATGACGCCGCGCTCGCCCCCCTCGAGCGGATCGAGCGCCAGGGCGCCGGCCGCTACCAGGCGCATCAGGTTGAAGCTGCCGATCAGGTTGACCTGGATCACCTTGGCGTAGGCGGCGAGGTCGAGGGGGCCGTTGCGCCCGACGATCCGGCCGGCCGTCGCGACGCCGGCGCAGTTGACCAGGATGCGGGCCGGACCGTGCGCCTCAGCCGCCCGGGCCACCGCCGCCTCGGCGCTCGCCGCATCGGCGACGTCGCAGGGCAGGGCGAGCCCGCCGATCTCCCCGGCGACTTCGGACGCGGCGCCCTCGTTGAGGTCGAGGAGGGCGACCCGCGCGCCCGCGGCCGCCAGCGCCCGGCCGGTCGCCGCGCCGAGCCCCGAACCGCCGCCCGTGACGATGGCCGCTACGCCGTTGACGTTCATCCGCTTTCTCCCCGTGCCGTGGTCCCACTCGTCCGGTGGGTGGCCGCCCCTCCGCACCGGAGATCCGCCCATGGCGAAGGGCGGACCGGTCTGCTACGCGGACGGGTCGTTGGGCTCCATCGCTATGGGGCCGACCTTTCATCGTCAAGGCGCGCCGATCAGGCGACGACAAGCGCCGGGCGATGAGCATCGGGGGAGAAGCGTGCATGAACCCGTCGGGCGGGACAGGGCAGGTCGGGCCGCTCGCGGGCCTGCGCATCGTCGAGTTCGCGGGCATCGGCCCCGGCCCCTTCGCGGCGATGCTGCTCGCCGACATGGGCGCCGACTTGGTGCGGCTCGACCGGCCGGGCGGGGCCGACCCCTATTCGAAGACGGTGGTGTCGCGCGGCCGCCCGACGGTGACGGTCGACCTCAAGGATCCGGCCGACGCGGCCGGCACCCTCGCGCTGCTGGAGCGGGCCGACGCCCTGATCGAGGGGTTCCGCCCCGGCGTGATGGAGCGGCTCGGCCTCGGGCCCGATGCCGTGCTCGCCCGCAACCCGCGCCTCGTCTACGGCCGCATGACGGGATGGGGCCAGGATGGGCCGCTGGCGAAGTCGGCCGGGCACGACATCACCTACTTGGCGGTCACCGGCGCGCTCGCGGCGATCGGCCCGGCGGAGCACCCGGTGCCACCGCTCAACCTCGTCGGCGATTACGGCGGCGGCGCGCTCTACCTGGTGACCGGGATTCTCGCTGCCCTGCTCTCGGCCGGCCGCACCGGCCGCGGCCAGGTCGTCGATGCGGCGATCTGCGACGGTGCCGCTTCCCTGATGGCGATGTTCTCGGAGCTGGCCTCGCAAGGGCGCTGGACCGACCAACGGGAAGCCAACCTCCTCGACGGCGGTGCGCCCTGGTACCGGACCTATCCGTGCGCCGACGGCCGTCATGTCGCGATCGGACCGCTGGAGCCCCAGTTCTATGCCCTGTTCCGCCGCCTCGCCGGCCTCGACGCCGACCCGGATTTCGACCGGCGCGACGACCCGGAGATGTGGCCGGTGCTGCGGGCCAAGCTCGAGGCCGTGTTCCTCACAAGGACCCGCGACGAGTGGTGCAACCTCCTCGAAGGGACGGATGCCTGCGTCGCCCCGGTCCTCACGCTGAGCGAGGCCCCGGGCCATCCGCACCTCGCCGCGCGAGAGACGTTCGTCACCCACGACGGCACGGTCCAGCCCGCGCCGGCCCCCCGCTTCTCCGGCACGCCGTCGGCGATCCGATCGCCGTCCGGACCGCTCTCGCTCAGCCAAGCGATCCATCGCTGGAGCGGGGAGGGGAGTTTTCGAAGCTGAGCCGGGAAAACGAGTGTTGACGGGCCGGGAAACGGGGCCTATACGACCACCCACCGGCGCCGGCCGCGACAGCGGACCGGGCGCTGAGCCATCTTCGAGACAGTCCGGGCCGGCGAGCCTGACCTTGGTCAGGCGCTGGTCCCGTCGTCGCCGATGATACCCCGGTTTTCAGCCGGGTCGCTCTTTGACAAGTTCATACGAGAAAGAGAAGCGTGGACGGCGTCGTCCCTGCGGATCCTGCCTTCTGGGTGGGATCGTGAGTAGGATGATGCTGGTCTGACGTTTCGGTGCTCACACGATTGGTGGAAACGCCGATCGGTCGTGAGCCTCCGTTTATGTTGTGATCAGCTTTGATCAGCTCTTCAACTTGAGAGTTTGATCCTGGCTCAGAGCGAACGCTGGCGGCAGGCTTAACACATGCAAGTCGAGCGGGCATCCTTGTGGTGTCAGCGGCAGACGGGTGAGTAACGCGTGGGAACGTGCCCTTCGGTTCGGAATAACTCAGGGAAACTTGAGCTAATACCGGATACGTGCGAGAGCAG
>NZ_JAAKGV010000013.1 GCF_011043735.1 Methylobacterium sp. DB0501
TCTTTATCTAATTCATTTTTACGGCGATTGTACTCCGCCACTAACGTGCTCATCCGGCTATCAAGCTCGGCGAGACGCTCTTTAAGGTCTGGACGGATATCGCGCACGGTTGACCCTCTACGGATGCGTGGCATCATACCCCCTCTCCACGAATGAGCAAGCGCCATTCGTCCGCCTTTCCCCATTGAATGAGTCAGGCAGAACAAATCTGGTACGAATGAGAACCGTAGGGAACAATCCTACGGGTGTCGCTATGAGCCTACCTCAACGCTTTACGGTGAGCTTGCTGCATAATACCGCGACTATCCGGCCTCGAAGCTCGACCTGAAATTCGTGATCGAGGCCGACGACACCGCGACCGCCGCGGCCCTCGCCGCCCTGCCGCTGCCGGCGCGGTTCGAGATCGTGACGGCGCCGGCCGGCCTGCCGCGCACCAAGCCGCGGGCCCTCAACGTCGCCCTGCCGCTCGCCCGCGGCGAGCACCTGGTGGTCTACGACGCCGAGGACGTGCCGGATCCCGGCCAGCTGAAAGCGGCGGCCGCGCTGTTTCGCGCCGGCTCCGGGCGACTCGCCTGCTTGCAGGGCCGCCTCGTCATCGACAATACCGACGATTCCTGGCTCACCCGCTGCTTCACCCTCGAATACGCGGCCCTGTTCGACGTGCTGCTGCCGCTGCTGGCGGCGGCGCATCTGCCGGTGCCGCTCGGCGGCACGACCACGCATTTCCGCACCCGGACCTTGCGCGAGCTGCACGGCTGGGATGCCTGGAACGTCACCGAGGATGCCGATCTCGGCCTGCGCCTGTCGCTCGCCGGCTACCGGGTCGGCGACCTGCCGCTCTCGACCCTGGAGGAGGCCCCCGCCGCCCTGCGCCCGTGGCTGCGCCAGCGCATCCGCTGGATGAAGGGCTTCGTCCAGACCACGATCACCCACAGCCGGCACCCGGTCGCGGCGTTCCGGTGCCTCGGGCCTCTCGGCCTGCTCTGCGCGGCGGCGACGGTGCCGGGCACCGTCGCCTGCGCCCTCGCCTACCCGTTCGGGATCGCGCTCGCCGTCCGGCACCTCGCTGTCGATCCGCTGCCGGCCGCGCCGGACTTCTTCGCCAATCTGGTGACGGCGACCGGCCTCACGGTCGCCGCCGCGGGACTCGGCGCGATGTGGCTGCCGGCGCTGGTCGGCGGCCTGCGGCGGGGCTGGTGGAGCCTGATCCCCTGGGTGCTGGTGCTGCCGTTCTATTACGGCCTCGTCAGCCTGGCGGCCTGGCTCGGCCTCGTCGAGCTGCTGCTGGCGCCCTATCGCTGGAACAAGACCGAGCACGGGCTCGCCGCCACCTCGCGCAGCGGGGCGATGCAGCGGCGAAGGTGAGGGCTCAGAGCTGGCGCGCCACCTCGTCGGCGGATTCCTTGGCCGGGCGCATCAGGTTGAGCGAGCCGACGAAGCGGCCGTTCCCGTCCATGATGTAGACGAGCGCGGTGTGCTCCATGGTATAGTCGCCCTCCTTCAGCGGCACCTTGCGGCTATAGGCCCGGTAGGCCTTCACGGTGGCGGCCACCGCCTCGGGCGAGCCGGTCAGCCCGACGATGCGGGGATCGAAGCTCGACAGGTATTCCTTCAGCGCCGCCGGGTTGTCGCGCTCCGGATCGACGGTGACGAACAGCGCCTTCACGTCGTTCCCTTTCGGCCCGAGCGCCGCCAGCACGTCGGAGATCTGCTGCAGGGTGGTCGGGCAGATGTCCGGGCAATGGGTGAAGCCGAAGAAGACCAGGTGCGGCTTGCCGGCGAAGTCCCGGTCGGTGACCGTGCGGCCGTCCTGGTTCACCAGGGTGAACGGCCCTCCGACCGCGCTGGTACCGGTGGCGACGGGCCGGCCGAGCATCAGGCTGGCGGCGAGGCCGAGCACCGCGAGGCCGAGGGCGAAGACGAGGAGCGGGATCGCGGCACGGCGCATCCGGGGCGTGAGGGGCATCGGCGGTCTCTTCCTGGCTTGCCGGGATCGTTGCCGCGACCGGCGGCGTCGATCGGCGGACGCGGCCGGTGGAGCACCGCCCGGCGGCGGCGGCAAGGGGGCACGGGGTCGCCCCGATCACGAAGCGGGCCGGGGTCGCCCCGATCACGAAGCAGGCATGGTGCCCCGCTTCCGGGCGGCGGCGTGCCTGCGCGGTGGGCGCAGCGCTGCCCTGCAGGCGGGCCGCCTTATATTGCGTTGCGGCGCGCGCTCTCCTATCGCTCGCGCCGACCGGCCCGCACCTCCCGCGGTATCCGGCTCCCGTTTTCCCAAGAAGACCGCCATGGCCGACAAGCTCTCACTGCCCAAGGACAAGATTCGCGTCCTGCTGCTCGAAGGCATCAACGACAGCGCGGTGTCGCTGCTCGAGGCGTCCGGCTACGTCACCGTCACGCGGCTCGCGAAGGCCCTCGACCCGGCCGACCTGCGCCAGGCCCTCAAGGGCGTCCACATCCTGGGCATCCGCTCGCGCACCCAGCTCGACGAGGCTGCCTTCGAGGCCGCCGACCGGCTGATGGCCGTGGGCTGCTTCTCGGTCGGCACCAACCAGGTCGATCTCGACGCGGCGCGCCGGCGCGGCATCCCGGTCTTCAACGCACCGTTCTCCAACACCCGCTCGGTGGCCGAGCTGGTCATCGGCGAGATCGTGATGCTGCTGCGTCGCATCGTGCCGCGTTCGGTCTCGGCCCATGTCGGCGGCTGGGACAAGTCGGCGAACGGCTCGTTCGAGGTCCGCGGCAAGACGCTGGGCATCGTCGGCTACGGCAACATCGGTTCGCAGCTCTCGAACCTCGCCGAGGCGATGGGCATGCGGGTGATCTTCCACGACCTCACCGACCGGCTGCGCCACGGCAACACCGAGCCGGTCGAGAGCCTGAACGCGCTGCTCGCCCAGAGCGACGTGGTCTCGCTGCACGTGCCGGAGAACGCCTCGACCCACAACATGATCGGCGAGGCCGAGATCCGGGCGATGAAGCCCGGCGCGTACCTGATCAACAATTCCCGCGGCACGGTGGTCGACCTCGACGCCCTGGCCTCCGCCCTCAAGGACGGCCACCTGCGGGGAGCGGCGGTCGACGTCTTCCCGGTCGAGCCGAAATCGAACAGCGAGCGGTTCAACTCGCCGCTGCAGGGGCTCGAGAACGTCATCCTCACCCCGCATGTCGGCGGCTCGACCGAGGAGGCGCAGGAGCGCATCGGCGCCGAGGTGGCCCGCAAGCTCGTCGATTATTCCGATATCGGCTCGACGGTCGGCGCGGTGAACTTCCCGCAGGTGCAGCTGCCGGCCCGTCCGACCGGACTGCGCTTCATCCACGTGCAGCGCAACCTGCCGGGCATGCTCGGGCGCCTCAACGAGACCTTCGCCCGCCGGCAGATCAACATCGCGGCGCAGTTCTACCAGACCGACGGCGAAATCGGTTACGTCGTGGTCGAGACCGACACGACCGATGTCGATCCGGAGGCGCTGCTCGAGGAGCTGCGCGCCATCGACGGCACGATCCGGGCCCGGCTGCTCTACGAGCGCCGCTGAGGCCGCGGCCGGGGCCCGGCACCGGGCCCCGCAGGATCATGTTCAGGTTGCGGTAACCGCCTAACCCCCATATTACCCGGCGTAACCCCGACCGCCTCCAGCCTGGGGCGCGGCCGGCGGTCCGGGGAAGCGTGCGGGCATGAAGCGGTGTGCATCAACGGGCGTCGCCCTCGCACCGGCCGAGGGTCCGCTCGGGCCGATCTCGTTCTCGCAGATCTGCGACGTGATGCCGATCGGGGTGATGACCTGCGATCTCGCCACCTTCACGATCGACTACGCCAATCCCTCCTCGATCGCGCTGCTGCACTCGATCCGCGGCACCTTGGGCATCGACCCCGACCGGATCGTCGGCACGTCGATCGACATCTTCCACCCGAATCCCGGCGACCAGCGCGACCTGCTGAGCCAGCCCGGCAATCTGCCGCACAAGACGCGCATGCGGTTCGGCGACGAATGGCTCGACCTGAGCATCCATGCCCTGCCGGGGCCGGACGGCCGGGTCGGCCGGGCGCTTCTCGTCTGGTCGATCGCCACCGCCGAGGTGCTCAAGGGGCAGGAGGAGTACCGGCTCCTGCGCATGATCGACGACATGCCGGTCGCCGTGATGACGGTCGATCCCGCGACCTACCGCATCACCTACATCAACGAGACCTCGAAGCGGACCCTGAGCCAGATCGAGGCACATCTGCCGATCAAGGCCCGGGACCTGATGGGCGCCTCGATCGACGTCTTCCACCGGCACCCGACGCATCAGCGCCGGCTCCTCGCCGATCCGGCGAACCTGCCCCACCATGCGCGGATCAAGGTCGGTCCCGAGGTGCTCGACCTGCAGGCCTCGGCGGTCCGCGGGACCGACGGGACCTATCTCGGGCCGATGCTGACCTGGTCGATCGTCACCCAGCAGGTTGCCGCCGAGGCGCGCATCCATCAGCTCGCGCATTACGACACGCTGACCGGGCTCGCCAACCGGTCCACCTTCCGCGAACGCCTCGAAGCGGTGCTGGCGCGGGAGGGCAGCGCGCTCGGGCTGCTCTTCATCGACCTCGACGGCTTCAAGGTCGTCAACGATTCGAACGGCCACCTCGTCGGCGACGCCCTGCTGTGCCAGGTGGCCGATCGCCTGCGGGCCCTGTGCGACCAGCCCGGCACGGTGGTCTCGCGCCTCGGCGGCGACGAATTCGCCGTCACGACGCCGCTGACCGAGCCCCGCGCCCTGGCAGCCTTCGCCGACCGGTTGATCGACGCCCTGGTCGCCCCCTACCCGGCGGAGGGCGAGCGCTCGCTGGAGGTCGGGGCGAGCATCGGCATCGCGGTGGCGCCCGAGCACGGGCACGAGCCGGAGGCGCTCCTCGCCCATGCCGACATGGCGCTCTACGCGGCGAAGGCTGCGGGCAAGCGGACCTATCGGCTGTTCTGTGCCGAGATGGAGACGCGGATGCGCGACCGCCTCCGGATCGAGGCGAAGCTGCGCGCGGCGCTGACGAGCCGGGACGAGCTGTTCCTGTTCTACCAGCCGATCATCGACGTGCGCACCTGCACGGTGACGGCGCGGGAGGGCCTGATCCGGTGGCACCAGCCGATCCGCGGCTGGCTCTCGCCGGGAGAGTTCATCCCGGTCGCCGAGGAGAGCCGCCTGATCTGCGACCTCGGCGCCTGGGTGCTGCGCCGGGCCTGCGAGGATGCGGCGACCTGGGCGGACAAGGCCCGGGTCGCCGTCAACGTCTCGCCGCGCCAGCTCGGCACCGGCACGCTCGCGCCGGCGGTGCTGGAAGCCCTGCTCGCCAGCGGCCTGCCGCCGGACCGGCTCGAGATCGAGGTGACGGAGAGCGCGCTCCTCAACGATGAGAAAGCGGGCCTGGCGGATCTGCGCCGCATCCGCGACATGGGCGTGCGGGTCGCGCTCGACGATTTCGGGACCGGCTTCTCGTCGCTGGCCCATCTGAGGGCGTTCCCGTTCGACAAGATCAAGATCGACGGCTCGTTCGTGCGCGACGCCGTGGCGCGGCCGGATTGCGCCGCGATCGTCGGGGTGGTGGCGGATCTCGGCCGGCGCCTCGGCGTGACCACGGTCGCCGAGGGCGTCGAGACGCAGGCCCATCTCGACCTCGTCATCGCGGAGGGCTGCAGCGAGGTGCAGGGTTACCTGCTCGGCCGACCGGCGCCGCGGGAGGCGGATGTCGCGGTGATCGAAGGGTTCACGGGGGCGCGGCCGGCGAGATCCGCCGTCGCCTGAGAACACCGCTCGGCTGCCGTCGACGGTGTTGCCACCCTCCGCGACATCCCGGACCGAATGCGGAGTCCGGGAGGATGCGGGCTCCGTCGGCGGCCGGGTTTATCGCGCAACGGGAATGCGCGCTCAGAGACGCGCCCGCCCGGCCACCTCCGGGATCGCCAGCAGGTGCTCCGCCTGGGCGCCCCGGCCGAGCGCGTCGCCCACCATCACGATCGCCGGCCCCTCCAGCCCCGCCGCCTCGACCCGGTCTGCGAGGTCGCGGGCGTCGCCCTGCACCACCGCCTGGTCGGGGCGCGTGGCGTTGAACACCACGAGCGCGGGCGTCGCCGGCGGCAGGCCCTCGGCCACCGCCTTCGCCAGCAGGGCACGCAGGGTGCGCTTGGGCATGTAGATCACCGTCGTGACGGTGGGGTCGGCGAGCGCGGCCCAGTTGAGGTCGTCGGGCAGCGTGCCGCGGCGGTCGTGGCCGGTGACGTATTGCAGGCGCCGCGCCGCGTCGCGGTGGGTGAGCGAGACGCCGAGCGACGCCGCCGCCCCTTGCGCCGCCGTGACGCCCGGCACGACCGTCACCGGGATGCCGGCCTCCCGGCAGGCATCGATCTCCTCGCCGGCCCGGCCGAAGACCAGGGGGTCGCCGGATTTGAGCCGCACCACCCGCTTGCCGCTCCGCGCGAGCGAGACCATCAGGGCGTTGATGTCGTCCTGGCGGCAGGACGGGCCGTGGCCGGTCTTGCCGACCAGCATCGTGCGGGCCTCGCGCCGCGCATAATCCAGGATCTCGGGCGCGACGAGGTCGTCATACAGGATCACGTCGGCGCTGCGCAGGGCTCGCAGGGCCTTGAGGGTCAGGAGTTCGGCGTCGCCCGGGCCGGCGCCGACCAGGACCACGCTGCCGCCGGTCGGGGCTGCGTCGTTCCCGGCGATCAGCGCGTCGAGGTCGGCGCGGACCGGCGCCCGCTCGGGGTTGGCGAAGGCAAGGTCGGTGAAGCGCTCCCAGAAGGCCCGGCGCTCGCCGAAGGCGTGGTAGCGGGCGCTCACGTCGGCGCGCCAGTCGCGGGCCGCCCCCACCCAGGCCTTGAACCCGGCCGGCAGCATCGCCTCGATGCGGGCCCGCACGGTCTGGCCGAAGACCGGGGCCGCGCCCTCCGTCGAGATGCCGACGACGAGGGGCGAGCGGTTGACGATGGCGCCGAACGAGACGTCGCAGAGATGCGGCCGGTCGATGGCGTTGACGATGGCGCCCGCCGCGCGGGCGGCCGCGACGAAGCACTCGCACTCGCCCTCGTCCTCGAAGGCCGCGATGGCGAAGGCGGCGCCTTCGAGATCGGCCGGCGACCAGTCGCGCGCGTGCAGCACCACCGTCCCGGCGACGGCCTCGGCGGGCGCGCCGCGCATCTCCTCGGTCGGTTCGGGGGCGAACACGTCGACATGGGCGCCGGCGGCGGCCAGCAGCTTCACCTTCCAGGCAGCACCGCCATTGGCCCCGGCCAGCACCGCGCGCTTGCCCGTGAGCGTCACGAAGACCGGCAGCACGGCCAGGGGCTCGAGGCCCGGGGAGCGGGTCTCGCGAGGGGCACGGGGCGTACGCATGGGACGATGAGTTTCTGACACGAGTCTCGGGAAATCCTGCGTCATCAGATGCGCCTATGCGGAAGCGGGCGCAAGTTCGGCGGCCAGCAGCTTGCGGATCTCAGGGATGCACGAGCCGCAATTGGTGCCGGCCTTGCAGGCCGCCCCCACCGCCTCGACGCCGTGCGCGCCGCCCTTGATCGCCCCCCGGATCGTGTCGAGCCCGACGGTATGGCAGGCGCAGACCAGCGGGCCGGTGCCGGCGCTCTCGGCCCGCCCGGAGATCAGAGCCCGGCGGGCAGAGGGTTCCAGCAGTTCCTGGGTGCGGAAGAACGCCTTGGCGGCGTCCCAGGTCGGGCGCTCGGCGGACGGTGCCAGCGCCAGCACGCCGAGCAATTGCCCGTCCCGGAAGGCGGCGGCGCGGTAGCGGCCGCGGGCCGGGTCGGCGTACTCGCTGAAGGTGGCGCCGGGAAAGGTCTCGCGCATCAGGGCGGCAGCCTCGGGCACGCCGTCCTGGGCAGCGAAGATCAGGCCCGTCGCCCCCTCCAGGCTCGCCCGCGCCCACCACCAGCCGTAGGGCGCGGCCACCGTCTCGCGGGTGATGAAGTAGCCGCGGGAGCGGTAGGGCTCGGGGGCGATCGAGGCCGGGGTCGCCTTGAGTTCCGGCTGGCCCGAGACCGGGTCCACGGCGCCCTGCGCAAGCGCGCCGACGCGACCGTCCGAGGTGTTGGCCTCGCTCCAGTGCATGGGGGCGAACAGCACGCCCGGTTGCGCCCCCGCCGTCACCATGACTTCGAGCACCGCCGCGCCGTGGGCGGTGCGGATCCGGGCGAGGTCGCCGTCGGTCAGGCCCGCCGCCCCGGCGTCGGCGGGATGGATCTCGACGAAGGGCACCGCCCGGTGGGCCGAGAGGCGCGGGCTCTTCCCCGTGCGGGTCAGGGTGTGCCAGTGGTCGCGCACCCGGCCGGTATTGAGGCGCAGGGGCAGCGCGTCGCTGGTGGCTTGCGCCAGCGCCGGCTTCTGCACCGCGACGAAGCGGGCCTTGCGGTCGCGGGTATAGAAGCCGCCATTGGCGAAGAAGCGGGCCTGGGGGCCCTTGGCCTTGCGGGTCACGGGCCATTGCACCGGCGCGGCCGCATCGTAGGCGGCGTCCGTGATGTCGGCCAGTCCCCCGAGGTCGAAGTCGCGCGTGCCGCGATTCTCGAAGTCCGACAGGGCGGCGTGCTCGCGGAACACGGCCGCGGCGTTCGGCCAGGAAAACGCCTTGGCATGGCCGAGGCGCTTGGCCACCTGCGCCATGATCCACCAATCGGCCCGCGCCTCGCCGGGTGCCGTGAGGAAGGCACGCTGGCGCGAGATGCGGCGCTCGGAATTGGTCACCGTGCCGTCCTTCTCGCCCCAGGCGAGGGCCGGCAGCAGGATCGCGTTGCGGGCCCGCACCGTGTCGGTGTTCGCCACCACCTCGGAGACCACGTAGGTGTCGAGCTTGGCGAGCGCCGCCCGCACCCGGTCGGCCCGGGGCATCGAGACGGCGGGGTTGGTGCCCATCACCCAGAGCGCCTTGATCTTGCCGCGCTCGATCGCCTCGAAGAGCTGTACCGCCTTCAGGCCCTCGCCGGTGATGATGTTCGGCGCGTTCCAGAACCGGCGCACCAGGTCCACTTCCTCGGGGGTGAAGTGCATGTGGGCCGCCAGCATGTTGGCGAGCCCGCCGACCTCGCGCCCGCCCATGGCATTGGGCTGGCCGGTGAGCGAGAACGGCCCCATGCCGAGCTTGCCGACGCGGCCGGTGGCGAGGTGGCAGTTGATGATGGCGTTGGCCTTGTCGGTCCCTTGCGCCGACTGGTTCACCCCTTGAGAGGTGGCGGTGACGACCCGCGGCGTGGTGCGGAACAGGGTGAAGAAGGTCTCGACCTCGGCCTCGGTCAGGCCGGTGGCGGCGGCGGTCGCGGCCACCGTCGGGGCGATCTGGCGGGCGCGTTCCAGCGCGGGCTCGAAGCCGGCGGTGTGCTCGGCGATGTAGCGCGGATCGAGGGCGTTCGTGTCCGCGAGATGGACCAGGAGGCCGGAGAACAAGACGGTGTCGGTGCCGGGCCTGATGCCGAGGAAGAGGTCGGCTTCCTCGCCGGTCTGGGTGCAGCGGGGGTCGATGGCGACGATCTTCGTGCCGCGCTTGGCGCGGGCGTCGAGCATGCGCCGGAACAGGATCGGGTGGCACCAGGCGGTGTTGGAGCCGACGAGCACCAGGAGGTCGGCCTCGTCCAGGTCCTCGTAGCAGCCCGGCACGGTATCGGAGCCGAAGGCCCGGCGATGCGCCGCCACCGAGGACGACATGCACAGGCGCGAGTTGGTGTCGACGTGCGGCGTGCCGATGAAGCCCTTCGCCAGCTTGTTGGCGACGTAATAGTCTTCGGTCAGGAGTTGGCCCGAGAGGTAGAACGCCACCGAATCCGGCCCGTGCGCCGCGACGGTGCGCCGGAAGCCCTCGGCCACGGCGTCGAGCGCCTCGTCCCAGCTCGCCCGCCGCCCGGCGATCTCGGGGTGCAGCACGCGATCGTCGAGGGAGAGGGTTTCGCCGAGCGCCGAGCCCTTCGAGCACAGCCGGCCGAAATTCGCCGGATGCTGCGGATCGCCCGCGACGCTCGCGCCTCCCTCCCCGTCCGGCCGGGCGAGCACGCCGCAGCCGACGCCGCAATACGGGCAGGTGGTCCGGACGGGGGCGGCCTCGGGAGTGAGGGCCGGCACGTGCAGGTTCATCGCAGGAGCCTTTCGCCGGGCGTGGGGTGGGGCCGGTGGGTTGTGGGCAAGCAAGGGGTGGGCCGGCGGGGGTCGTCGGCCTGCTCGACGAAAGCTGGCACCCTCAGGGTCATTCCGGGGCCGCGAAAGCGGAGCCCGGAATCCAGACGCTAAGGTCATTTCAAACGAGACGAATGGCGCCTCGCCTGATCCTGACCCCTTCGCAGTTCTGGATCCCGGGCTCCGCTTTCGCGGCCCCGGGATGACGCGGAGGGTGGCAAAGACGTCGAGGGAGACGGAATCTCTACCGCCCTCAATACACGTCCGCCTGATAGCGGTTCGCCTTCTTGAGCGCCGCCAGATACGCCACCGCCTCGTCCGGGCTCTTGCCGCCGTGGCTCGCCGCTACGTCGATGATCGCCCGCTCGACATCCTTGGCCATGCGCTTGGCATCGCCGCAGACGTAGAAATGGGCGCCCTCCTCCAGCCAGCGCCACAGCTCACGGCCGTTCTCGCGCATCCGGTCCTGGACGTAAGTCTTCTCGGCCCCGTCGCGCGACCAGGCGAGCGACAGGCGGGTCAGCACGCCCTGGTCCTTCAGGCCGTTGAGTTCATCGCGATAGAAGAAATCCGAGGCCTGGCGCTGGTGGCCGTAGAACAGCCAGTTCTTGCCCGGCGCCTGGATGGCGGCGCGCTCGCGCAGGAAGGCGCGGAACGGCGCGATGCCGGTGCCGGGGCCGACCATGATGACCGGGGTCTGGGGATTCTCCGGCAACCCGAAGCCGTGGGCCTTCTGGAGGTAGACCTTCACCTTGGCGGTTTCGGAGAGACGCTCGCCGAGATGGGTCGAGGCGACGCCGAGCCGCAGGCGTGAGCGGTGGCTGTAGCGCACCGCATCGACGGTGAGCGAGACCCGGCCCGGATCGGCCTTGGGCGAGGACGAGATCGAGTAGAGCCGCGGCTGCAACTCGTCGAGGGCCTCCAGGAACACCTCGGCGTCGGGCCGGGCGCCCGGGAACTTGTGGAGAGCGCCGAGCACGTCGAGGAAGGCCGCGTCGCCGTCCGGATCCTCGCCGGCGCTGAGCGCCTGGGCCTTCTTGCGCTGCGCGCCGGAGGTCAGCAGCGACAGGAGCTGGAACAGCCCGTCCGGCGCACCACCCAGCGAGTAGTTGGTGAGCAGGTGGTCGCGCAGCGTCTTCTCGCCGAGCTTGGTGGCGATGATCCGCTCCGGCCGGGCGCCGAGTTCGGCGATGACCGCATCCGCCAGGGCCGGGGCGTTGGCGGGAAAGAGACCCAGCGAATCGCCGACCACGTAGTCGATCCCGGTACCCGCGAGGTCGATCTCGACGTGCCAGGTCTCCTTCTCGCCGCCGGGCGCGTTGAGGCGGCGGCGGGAGAGGAACACCGCCTCGGCCGGGTTCTCGCGGCACAGGCCGTAGGGGCCGACCGGGGCGTCGGCGTTCGGGGCGTCGTCGGAGGCGGCGGACACGGCGCCGGCCGGAGCCGCGGTGCCGAACTCCGCCTCCAGCTTCTTCAGCATCCGGAGCGTGTCCTTGCCGCCCGGCTGGCAGAGGTTCAGGCGCTCCTCCTTCTTGAGGAAGAGCGCGTTGGCATAGTCGGCACAGTTGTAGCCGCACTGGCCGCAATCCTGCTGGGCCATGGCGGCCATCAGTTTCTGCGGCTCGGAGCGCTCCTTGGCGAGCGCCATGCGGTCGTCGAGGGGCATCGACGGGTCGTGCCAAGGGGCGTCGTCGTTGTCGGCGAGCGCCGGCCCGCCGGGTGCCTCGCCGGCCGGAAGCGCCGTCGCGCCCTCGACCGCCGGTCCGAGCAGGGCCGCGAAGTAGCCCGACAGCCAGGCGCGCTGGTCGGGGTTGAAGGGGGCGGATTCGGGGATCAGGACGAGCGGGGGAGCGACGTGCTGGGTCATCGGGAGTTACCGAAAGAGTGTGGCGTTCCGCCGGTGATGCACCGGCCTTCTCCTCTCCCYGCSSGCGGGGAGAGGGCCGCGACGACCTTGTCGTCGGCGCGGCGAGGCGTCAGCCGAGGGTGAGGGGGTCGTGCAGGAAGAGCCTCGTCCGGAGACACCCCTCACCCTCGCCCTGCGGGCTCGCCGTACTCCCTGAACGGGAGCACGGCCCTCTCCCCGCCCGCGGGGAGAGGAGGAAAACCAACTACTCGGCCGCCTCCAGCAGCCGCGCATCGGCGAGGCCCTTCAGGGCCTCCGGCCCGCGGCGGGCGGTGTAGGCCTGGAAGCTCTCCTCCGGGCCGGTGCGGTGCTGGAGATAATCGTTGAGCAGGGTCTCGACCCGGGCGGGGCACTCCTCGGCCTTCACGGCCTTCCAGATCTCGGTGCCGATCTTGGCCGCCTCGCCGAAGCCGCCGCCGACCACGATGTCGTAGCCCTCGACGGTGTCGCCCTCCTCGCTCACCACCACCTTGGCGCCGATGAGCCCGATATCGCCGATATAGTGCTGGGCGCAGGAATGGTGGCAGCCGGTGAGGTGGACGTTCACCGGCACGTCGAGCCCCGGCACCGCGGCCTCGACGTGGTCGGCGATGAGGAGCGCGTGGCCCTTGGTGTCGGAGGCGGCGAACTTGCAGCCGCGGTTGCCGGTGCAGGCGACGAGGCCGGCGCGGATGCTCGACGCCTTGGTGGAGAGCCGTAAGCGCGCCACGCGGGATTCGACCTCCGCCACGCGATCGTCGGGCACGCCCGAGACGAGAAAATTCTGCCACACGGTCAGGCGGATCTGGCCGTCGCCGTAGTCCTGCGAGATCTTCGCCAGTTCCCGCATCTGGTCGGTGGTCATCTTGCCGACCGGCAGCACCACGCCGATCCAGTTCAGGCCCGGCTGAACCTGCTTGTGGACGCCGACATGGGCGTAGCGGTCGAAGCCGCCGCGGGGCTTCACATGGGCGGGATCGACCCGCTCCAGCTTGCGGCCGAGCTTCTCTTCGACGGCGGCGAGGTACTTGTCGTAGCCCCAGGCGTCGAGGACGTACTTCATCCGCGCCTTGTTGCGGTTGGTGCGGTCGCCGTTCTCGATGAAGACCCGCAGGATCGCATCGGCGACGGCGTTGCACTCCTTCGGCCGCAGCACCACGCCGGTGTCGCGGGCGATGTCGCGGTGGCCGGTGATGCCGCCGAGCACGAGGCGCATCCAGATCCCGGGCTCGATGCCGGCGCCTTCCATCACCTCGATCGCCTGGAAGCCGATGTCGTTGGTCTCCTCCAGCACCGGCAGCACGCCGCCGCCGTCGAAGGCGACGTTGAACTTGCGCGGCAGGCCGTAGAGCGAGCGGTCGTTGAGGATGTGGTTGTGCCAGGACTTGGCCAGGGGCCGCGTGTCGAGGAGTTCCTGGGCGTCGATGCCCGCCGTCGGCGATCCGGTGACGTTGCGGATGTTGTCGGCGCCCGCGCCCCGCGCCGTCAGGCCGAGATCGACGAGCCCGTCGAGGAAGGGCTGGCCGTGCTCGGGTGCGATCTCCCGCACCTGGAGGTTGGCGCGCGTCGTGACGTGGCTGTAGCCGCCGCCATGAGCGTCCGCCAGGTCGGCGATGCCGGCGAACTGCCAGTGGTGCAGAATGCCGTTCGGGATCCGCAGGCGGCACATGTAGGAGTTCTGCGCCGGGGCGACCCAGAACAGGCCGTGATAGCGCCAGCGGAAATTGTCCTCGGGTTTCGGGGCCTTGCCGGTCTCGGCCTCGGCGATCAGCCGGTTGTGGCCGTCGAACGGGTTCTCGGCCCGCTTCCACTTCTCCTGGTCGGCGAGCTTGCCGCCGTTCTTCACGGTGCGGTCCTGCGCCTTGATGTGGATCGCATCCGGCCCGGTCGGCTCGGCGGCGGGCGCAGGCGCGGCTCCGCCACCGGCGAGGCCGCCGGTCATGCGGATTGCGGCGATGCCGTGGGAGAAGCCTTCGAGGTAGCGCTTCTGCTCGGCGTCGAAGTCGTCGGCCATTGCGGGCTCCTTCACGCTGCGAGGGGTTGAGGAATGGGGCGACCGAACATCAGGTCGTCCCGGTCGTCGGAACCGATTCTGTCGCCGGTGCGGATCAGGGCCTTGCACCAGCCCTGCTCGGCCACGTCGCCGACGAAGACCGCGCCGATCAGCCGGTCGCCGTCGATCACGAGCTTGCGGTAGAGGCCGGCGGCCGGGTCGCTCCAGGTCACCGCCTCGGCACCCTCGGGCACGTCGACGGCACCGGCGGAGAAGACCGGCAGGCCGGAGACCTTGAGGCTGGTCGCGAGCGAGGTGCCAGCATACGCCGCCTCGACGCCGCAGAGATGGCGGGCCAGCACCTCGGCCTGCTCGTAGGCCGGCTCGACGAGGCCGTAGGTCTGGCCGCGGTGCTCGGCGCATTCGCCGAGGGCGTAGATGCCCGGGACCGAGGTCGCCATCGTGTCGTCGACCCGGATGCCGCGGCCGATGGCGAGCCCGGCGCTCGCCGCCAAAGCCGTCGAGGGGCGCACCCCGACCGACATCACCACGAGGTCGGCCGGCAGCACCGTGCCGTCGGACAGGATCAGGCGCTCGACGCGGCCGTCGCCCTCGACCGACGCGGTATCGGCACTGAGCCGCACCCGGACGCCGCGGGCCTCCATCGCCTCGCGCACCAGTCCGGCGGCGGCATGATCGAGCTGGCGCTCCATCAGCCGGTCCATGACGTGCAGCAGCGTGGTGTCGACGCCGAGCCGGGCGAGGCCCACCGCCGCCTCGAGCCCGAGGAGGCCGCCGCCGATCACGACGGCCCTGGCGCCCGCTACCGCCGCCCGGCGGATCGCCGCCACGTCGGCGAGATCCCGGAAGGTGATGACGCCCGGAAGATCCATGCCGGGCTTCGGCAGCCGGATCGGCACCGAGCCGACCGCCAGGACCAGCTTGTCGTAAGGCAGCACCAGCCCCTCGCCGACCTGTACCACCCGCTCGGCGGTATCGATCGCGGTGGCGGGCGCGCCGGTGACGAGGGTGATACCGTGCTCGGCATACCAGTCGAGCCCGCGGAAGGTGCAGGCCGCCTCGTCGACCTCGCCGCCGAGGAGCGACGACAGCAGCACCCGGTTATAGGCCGCCACCGGCTCGGCGCCGACGCAGGTCACGGCGTAGCGGCCGGGGGCGGCCTCGGTCAGCCGCTCCAGGAAGCGGAGCGAGGCCATGCCGTTGCCGATGACGACGAGGCGGTCGGTCATGGTATCAGGCCGCGATCGCGGGTTTGGCGTGGCGGGCATAGAGGAATTCCAGCACCTCGGCCCGGGCATGGGTGTAGGTCGGGTCCTCGACGAGTTCGAGGCGCTTGCGCGGCCGGGCGAGCGGCACCGACAGGACCTCGCCGATCGTCGCCGAGGGACCGTTCGTCATCATGACGATCCGGTCGGAGAGAAGCACCGCCTCGTCCACGTCGTGGGTGATCATGATGACGGTGTTCTTGAGCCGCAGGTGGATCTCCATCAGCTGGTCCTGCAGATGCGCCCGGGTGAGCGCGTCGAGGGCGCCGAAGGGTTCGTCCATGAGGAGCACCTTCGGCTCCATGGCGAGCGCCCGGGCGATGCCGACGCGCTGCTTCATGCCGCCCGAGATCTCGTGCGGGCGCTTCTCGGCGGCGTGGGTCATGTTGACCAGCGCCAGGTTGTGCTCGATCCAGTCGCGCCGCTCGGCCCGACTCTTCTTCGCCCGCAAGACCTTGTCGACGGCCAGCGCCACGTTCTCCCGCACCGTGAGCCAGGGCAGGAGCGAGTGGTTCTGGAACACCACCGCCCGCTCGGGGCCGGGGCTGTTGACCTCACGACCGTCGAGGAGGACGCCGCCGGTGGAGGCCTTGAGCAGGCCCGCCACGATGTTGAGTACCGTCGACTTGCCGCAACCGGAATGACCGATCAGCGAGACGAACTCGCCCTTCCCGATCTTCAGGTTGACGTCGCGCAGCACTTCCGTGGTGCGCCCGCTCCGGGTGAAGCTGATGCCGATCTGCTCGAGGCTGAGATGGGTCATGACGGGCTCCCTCAGGCCGTGGCGGTGCCGCGGGTGACGAGGTGGCCGAGGCCGGCGACGAAGCGGTCGAGCACGAAGCCGATCACCCCGACATAGACCAGGGCCACGATGATCTCGCTGATATGCGAGGAGTTCCAGGCGTCCCAGATGAAGAAGCCGATGCCGACGCCGCCGATCAGCATCTCGGCGGCCACGATGGCGAGCCAGGACAGGCCGACGCCGATGCGAAGACCGGTGAAGATGTACGGCGCGGCCGACGGCAGCATCACCTTGGCGAAGAACTCGAAGGCGTTGAGGCGCAACACCGCCGCGACGTTGCGGTAATCCTGCGGAATGTTGCGGATGCCGACCGCGGTGTTGATGATGATCGGCCAGATCGAGGTGATGAAGATCACGAAGATCGCCGAGGGCTGGCCGTCCCGGAAGGCGGCGAGGGAGAGCGGCAGCCAGGCGAGCGGCGGGATGGTGCGCAGGACCTGGAAGATCGGGTCGAGGCCGCGCATCGCCCATTCGGACTGGCCGACCAGCGTGCCGAGCAGCACGCCGGCCACCACCGCCAGGGTGAAGCCGAGGGCGACGCGCTGGAGGCTGGCGGCGATGTGCCAGAACAGCCCTTTGTCGGTGCCGCCATTGTCGTAGAACGGGTGGACGATGATCTCCCAGGCATCGGTCACGACGCGCGAGGGCGGCGGCAGGCCGGCGCCGGGGCGCTGGCACAGGACTTCCCAGACGAGCAGGAAGACCGCCAGCACGACGAGCGGCGGCACGATTCGCAGCGCCAGCCCTTTCAGGGCGGCACGGGTGACGAGGGGAGCCCGCGCCCCCTCGGCTTTGGCGGCGCCGAGGCGCCCGAGGCTCAGTCCGAGTGCCATCTCACGCCACCTTCTTGATGCCGAGGCTGTTGAGGTAGGCGGAGGGGTCCGCCGGATCGAAGACCTTGCCGTCGAAGAAGGTCTCCTTGCCGCGCGAGGTCGAGGCCGGCGCCGTGACGCCCATGCCCTTGGCTACCTCGCGCCAGATGTCCTCACGGTTCACCTTCTCGACCAGCGCCTGGGTGTCGGTCTGAGGATCGAACTTGCCCCAGCGGATGTCCTCGGTGAGGAACCAGAGATCGTGCGACTTGTACGGGTACGAGGCGTTGTCGGCCCAGTACTTCATGATGTGCGGGCTGTTCATGACCTTGCGGCCGTCGCCGTAATCGAACTCGCCCTTCATCCGCTTGACGACGTCGCTGGCCGGGACGTTGATCCACTGGCGCTTGGCGACGATGCCGGCGAGCTCGTCACGGTTCTCCGGCTTGTCGCACCATTGTTGCGCCTCCATCACGGCGGCGAGCAGCGCCTTGGCGGCGTTCGGGTGCTTGTCGACCCAGGACGCGCGCATGCCGAGCGCCTTCTCCGGGTGGTCCTTCCACAATTCGCCGGTGGTGAGCGCGGTGTAGCCGATCCCTTGCGTGATGAGCTGCTCGTTCCACGGCTCGCAGACGCAGAAGCAATCCATCGTGCCGACCTTCATGTTCGCCACCATCTGGGCCGGCGGCACGACGATGGTCTCGATGTCCTTGTCGGGATCGATGCCGCCGGCGGCGAGCCAGTAGCGGATCCAGAGATCGTGAGTGCCGCCCGGGAAGGTCATCGCCGCCTTCACCGACTTGCCCGACGCCTTCTTGCGCTCCAGCGCCGCCTTGAACGGCTTGGCGTCGAGGGCGACCTTGTCGCCCATATGCTCCTTGGCAACCGAGATGCACTGGCCGGCGAGGTTGAGCCGGGCCAGGATGTACATCGGGACCGGCACGTTGTTCTGCGTCACCCGGCCGGCGCTGATCAGGTAGGGCATCGGGGTCAGGATGTGGGCGCCGTCGATGCCGTTGCCCTCGGAGCCCAGCACCAGGTTGTCTCGGGTGGTGCCCCAGGAGGCCTGCTTCAGCACCTCGACGTCGGGCATGCCATGACGCGCGAAGATGCCCTTCTCCTTGGCGACGAAGAGGGGGGCGGCGTCGGTGAGCGCGATGAAGCCGAGCTTAGCGCCCTTCACCTCGGGTCCGGCCCCCTGCGCGAAGGCGCCGCCCGGCAGGGCGGCGCGGCCGGCCGCCGCCAGCGACAGGGCGCCGGCCGCCCCCTTGAGGATGCCGCGACGCGTGGTGTGCTCAACGCTGCTCATCGATGCTTCGCCCTCAAGCCGTTCGCGCCGCGTGGCGCCTGGGTGCCGAAACGCAAAAAGCCGCTACCCAAGGTCTTCCGCCGGCCGCGCGGTCGCGGGCCCACAGGGGAACTCGGGTCAGCGGCTCTGCTGACAGTCGGTGCCCGTCGACGCTGACGGGCAAGAGGACGAGAGCAGGTTCCGTGCCAATTTGCGTGGGAACCATTCAAGTGCTTGAAATTGAAATGGTTCGAAGCTTCACAGCGATGGCGGGGGGATCAGCGTTGCCGGCCGGTGCAATGCACAAATGATAGGCTGGGCCGGCAGGGAAATGGGCAAGGAAGCACCGCGCTCAACGGTTGGGCAGGAGCGAGCGCGTGGTTTCTGCGCGACGGCGCAGGACACGACACAGGAGGTTGCGCCGTGCGGGCGCGCGGCGGCCGTCGCTCCCGTACCCGCGCAACCTCCTGCGTCGTGTGCTTTGGCTCGACGGATATCGTACCCTGAATGTCATTCCGCGGCCGCGCGGCGGAGCCCGGACTGACGCAGTCGACGTCGATCCGTCGGGGCAACCTCACGCCGCCGCCAGCAGATCCGCCCGATACAACCCCGCCGCCTCAGCAATCGCCACACCCGCGTCGACCTGCCCCGCCGCCGCCATCTCCTCGACCATCCATTCGAGGGCGGCCGGGTCGGGGGTGAGCTCGGGCTCACCCAGCACGAGGTAATCTGAAGCCTCGACCGGCGGTCCGCCCGGCGCGAGCCGCAACGCCCCGGCGAGGCCCCGCAGGATCAGCACCGGATCGAGGCCGAGATGGCGCGGGGCGCCGAGCAGGGCGGCCAGGTCCTCGCGGTTCCCCGGATCGCCGCACCAGCGGGCCGCCCGCTTGAGGGCTCGCAGCAGCGGCGCGGCGCGGTCCTCCATCTCGGCGGGGAGCGCCAGTACCTTTTCCGGGCAATCCGGGGCGATCGCCGCGCCCAGGGCCGCGATGCGGCCGACCCCAGCCTCGACCGCGACGCCGCTCCAGGGGGCGCCGACGCAGAACCCGTCGATCTGGCCGCGCTCCAAAGCCGCGACGGTGCGGGGCGGCGGCACCACGACGAGGCGGACCGACGCGAGCGAACTACCGCCGAGCGCCAGCAGGCGCCGCCACTGGTAGGTATGGCTGGAATAGGGATGGACGGTGGCGAGCGTCAGCGGGCGCCCCTCCGCCGCCCGGGCCTCGGCGACGCGGGCGAGCGCCTTGGCCACATCGGCCAAGGCGTCGGATTCGGCATCGAGTGCCTGCCAGAGCGGCAGCGACAGGGTCACGGCGTTGCCGTTGCGGGCGAGCGCCGCCGGGGCGATCAGGCGGGCCTGCGGTCCGCTGAGGCCCAAGTGGCAGGCGAGCGCCAGCGGCGCCAGCATGTGGGCGCCGTCGAGGAGGCCGAGTGCCAGGCGGTCGCGCAAGGTCGCCCAGGAGGGCTCGGCCACGAGATCGACCTCGAGCCCCTCCCCCGCCGTGAAGCCGCGCTCCACCGCGGCGATCAGCACCGCGGCGTCGGTGAGCGGGACGTAGCCGAGTTGCAGCCTCATCCGAGCAGGTCCGCGGCGGTGACGATGGCGCGGGCGATGTCGACGATCTTGCGCTTCTCGTTCATGGCCTTGCGCCGGAGCTGCTTGTAGGCCTCGTCCTCGGTCAGCCCCTTGGCGCTCATCAGGATGCCCTTGGCGCGCTCGATCAGCTTGCGGTCGGCGAGTTCGCTCTTCGCCTCGGTGAGCTCGCGCTGCAGCCGGGCGAAGGCGTTGAAGCGCAGGATCGCGATGTCGATGATCGGCTTGATCCGCTCGGCGCGGAGCCCGTCGACGATGTAGGCCGAGATGCCGGCATCGACCGCCGCCTGCATCATCGGCGTGTCGGATCGGTCGACGAACATCGCCACCGGCCGCTCCACCAGGCGCGAGACCCCGAACATCTGCTCCAGGAGGTCGCGGCTCGGGCTCTCGAGGTGGATCACCACCACGTCGGGCGAGAGGGCGGAGAGCCGGTCGAGGAGGTCGGCGGTGTCGGGGATGACCACCACGCGGGCGCCCTCGACGGCGCGCAAGCCCTCTTCCAGGATCGCGGCCCGGGCGCGGCTCGGGTCGACGACGGCAATGGTGAGGGATTCGCCCGCGGACGGGGCGGCAGGAGGAGCAGCCGGGGAGGGCGTTGCGCGGTCGGGCATGTCGGCGTCGGATCACGCAATTGTTGGGCCTGAAGGCGGCGGAACTGCCCCTTACCCGAGGGAGGCTCCGAGCGGGAGGGCCCCGATGGGCGGAGGGCGGCCGAGCCCGGCCCCGCCTGCCGCGGGTTGACACGAAAGCGCAAAGAAACGGCCCCGCTTCGGCCCGAAACCGGCGCTTCATTCGCGACCGTGATCGGCAGGGAGGTTCGGATGCGGCAGAACGGGCGGATGCGCGAGCCGGCGGGTGTCGGCGCCATCGGGAGCCTGCCCGGGGCCTCGCGGGGCTACCTGCCGCTCCTGCCCACCGCCTGCGTGGCCATTTGCCTGGCGGCGGGCTCGCTGTACTGGCGCGGGGCGCCGCCCCGGACGCAAGAGGGCCGCGTCGCCGCGATGCAGCCGCTTCCGGCGGGCGCCGACCTGTTCCGTGCGGTCCCGGATGGCGAGGGCCGGATGCGCGCGCCCTACCCGCTCGAATTCGAGCAGCCATTCCCGCTGATCGCCAGCCTGCCGGGCGAGGCCGCGGCGCCGGTGCTGCCGGTCGTCGAGACCAGGGAGCCCGAGGTCAAGGACGTCGAAGGCAGGGAGAACGAAGGAAGAGCGCTGCGCCGCGCTGCGCCGCATCGCGCGCGGGCGGTGCCGTCCCTCGCAGGCGTGCGGCCGCCGGCCCGGCCCGACGACCTCAAGGTCGCGAAGGTCACCCCGGACAAGGGCACGGGCGACAAGGGAATCGGTGACCGGGGAACGGGCGGCGAAGCGGCGTCCCGCACGGCCAGCGCCGGGGGCACCGTCGAGCGTCCGGCGCCGTGGCTGCCCTTCGCCCCGACCGGACGGCTGGTGACCCAGAGCATGGTGGCTCTGGGCGAGGGCGTGACGAATGCGGGCGCCGCGATGATCGACCTGATCGACCGGCGGCGCTAGATCGAAAGCCGAGCAAGGATCGATCTGCGAACGGGATCACGATGTCCGCCCTCGTCATCCGGCCCGCAGACCGGTTCGATCTGCCGCGCCTCCTCGACCTCTACGTCCACCTCGACCCGGACGATGCGCGCTGCCCGCCCGAGGAGGCCGCGGCGATCCTCGATCGCCTGTCGCGCGACGAGGGCAGCGCGGTCCTCGTCGGGGCGATCGGGGAAAAGCTGGTCACGACCTGCACCGTCGTCGTCATCCCGAACCTGACCCGCGGCGGCCGGCCCTACGCGCTCATCGAGAACGTCGTCACCCACGCCGACCATCGCGGGGCCGGGTTCGGGCGGGCCGTCCTGAGCGCGGCCGTCGGGCGCGCCTGGGAGGCGGGATGCTACAAGGTCATGCTGATGACGGGCTCGACGAAGCCCTCCACGCTCGCATTCTACGAGGCGGCGGGCTTCGAGCCGTCGAAGACCGGGTTCCAGGTCAGGCGGATCGCCGTCAGAGCCGAGTGAGGGCGCGCGGCCGCCAACCATGGTGCAGCGCGATCGGGCAGCGCCCGGCCCGGGTTGGCCCGAGGGGAAGGCCGCTCTAGCTAACGGCGTCACGGCACTGTTCGGGACGCACCATGGCGTTGCTCATCGAGGATTACGCGCTCGTCGGGGATGGGCGCAGCGCGGCACTGATCGGACGCGACGGCAGCGTCGACTGGCTGTGCTGGCCGCGCTTCGATGCCTCGGCCTGCTTCTCGGCCCTGCTCGGCACCCGGGAAGATCACGGCCACTGGCGCATCGCGCCCGCGGGCGACGCCAAGAGCACCCGCGGCTACCGGCAGGACACGCTGGTGCTGGAGACCGTCCACGAGACCGCCGACGGCGCGGTGCGGGTGATCGACTACATGCCGGTGGAGGACGGCACGCATCTCGTGCGTCTCGTCGAGGGCGTGCGCGGCCGGGTGGCGATGCGCATGGACCTCGTGGTGCGCTTCGATTACGGCTCCGCCATCCCCTGGGTGTCGCGCAGCGAGAACGACGACCTCAGGGCGATCGCCGGCCCCAACAAGCTGGTGCTGCGCACCCGCGCGGCCCTGAAGGGCATCGGCCAGTCGACCGTGTCCGAGTTCACGGTCGAGGCGGGGCAGAGCGTATCCTTCGTGCTGAGCTACGGCCTCTCCCACGAGGAGGACCCGGCCCCGATCGAGCCGCGCAAGATGCTGGCCGGCACCACCGCCTGGTGGCGCTCCTGGTGCCGGCGCTGCCGGGGCGGGACGCCCTGGGACGACGTGCTGACCCGCTCGCTCCTGACGCTCAAGGCGCTGATCTACCGGCCGACCGGCGGCATCGTGGCGGCGCCCACCACCTCGCTGCCGGAGCAGATCGGCGGCGTGCGCAACTGGGATTACCGGTTCTGCTGGCTGCGCGATTCGACCTTCACGCTGCTGGCGCTGATGGATGCGGGCTATATCGACGAGGCCCGGGCCTGGCGCGACTGGCTCACTCGCGCGGTGGCGGGCAGCCCCGAGCAGGCGCACATCCTCTACGGCATCGCCGGCGAGCGCCTGCTGCCGGAGATCGAGCTCGACTGGCTGCCGGGCTACGAGGGCTCGCGCCCGGTGCGGGTCGGCAACGCCGCCGCCCAGCAATTCCAGCTCGACGTCTACGGCGAATTGTTCGACGCGCTCTACCAGGCCCACCAGCGCGGCATGCGGGCCGACGAATCCGGCGTGCGGGTCGGCCGCGCCCTCCTCGACCACCTGGAGCGGGTCTGGCGCGAGCCCGACGAGGGCATCTGGGAGGTGCGCGGCGGGCGCAAGCACTTCGTCCATTCGAAGGTGATGGCCTGGGTCGCCTTCGACCGGGCGATCCGCTTCTACGAGGCCCAGATGGCGGACCGCGATGCGGCGGACCACGAGCCCACCGCCGGCGACCACGAGGCGGTGGTCCGCTGGCGCGCCGCCCGGGACGAGATCCACCGCGAGGTCTGCGAGAAGGGCTTCGACAAGGACCTCAACAGCTTCGTGCAGTATTACGGCTCGAAGGACCTCGATGCGAGCCTGCTCCTGATCGCCCATATGGGCTTCCTGCCCCAGGACGATCCGCGCGTCGTCGGCACCGTCGAGGCGATCGGCCGCGACCTGATGCATGACGGCTTCGTGCTACGCTACGACACCAGCGGCCAGACGACCGACGGCCTGCCCGCCGGCGAGGGCGCCTTCCTGCCCTGCAGCTTCTGGTACGCCGACAACCTGATCGGGCTCGGCCGACGCGACGAGGCCCGCGCGCTCATCGAGCGCCTGCTGTCCCTGTGCAACGACGTCGGGCTGCTCGCCGAGGAATACGACCCGGTCCGCAAGCGCCAGGTCGGCAATTTTCCGCAGGCGTTCAGCCATGTCGCGCTCGTCAACACGCTTCTGAACTTCAGTCGGACGATCGGACCCGCTAAGGAGCGCGGCGGAGACCCGGACGATGCGGGCCGTCCGGGCGAGCGGCCCGTGATGCCCCCGCAGGCGGCCGAAAGCCCCGCGACCTGACCGGTCGCGGGGCCCCGATCCTTTTTTCGACGTGACGAGGCCAGTCAAGATGAGCGCAGCCGACACCAAGCCGAAGGCCGGCACCAGCGAGATCGACCAGCGCAGCATCGACACGATCCGCACGCTGACGATCGATGCGGTGCAGAAGGCGAATTCGGGCCATGCCGGTGCCCCGCTGGGCCTCGCGCCGGTCGCCTTCACCCTGTGGAACCACTACCTCCGCTACGACCCGGCGAACCCGCACTGGCCGAACCGCGACCGCTTCGTGCTGTCGGTCGGCCACGCCTCGATGCTGCTCTACAGCCTGCTCCACCTCGCCGAGGTGGCGGAGACGGACGGCGGCAATGCCCCGGCGGTGAGCCTGGAGGACATCAAGAAGTTCCGCCAGCTCGACAGCCGCACCCCGGGCCACCCGGAATACCACTTCACCACCGGCGTCGAGGTGACGACGGGACCGCTCGGCCAGGGCGTGGCCAATTCCGTCGGCATGGCGATGGGCGGCCGCTTCCTCGGCGAGCGCCTCGCCTACGGCGACCGGCCGCTCTTCGACTACAACGTCTACGCGATGTGCAGCGACGGCGACCTGATGGAGGGTGTGGCGTCGGAGGCGGCCTCGATCGCCGGGCACCTGCGCCTGTCGAACCTGTGCTGGATCTACGACAACAACACCATCACCATCGAGGGCCATACCGACCTCGCCTTCAGCGAGGAGGTCGCCGCCCGCTTCCTGGCCTATGGCTGGCAGGTGCTGCGCGTCGCCGACGCCAACGACACGGTGGCGGTCTCCCACGCCCTCGAGACCTTCCTGCAATCGGGCGACCGCCCGACGCTGATCATCGTCAACTCGGTGATCGGCTACGGCGCGCCGACCAAGCAGGGCACCCCGAAGGCCCATTCGGACGCGCTCGGCCCCGACGAGGTCAAGGGTGCCAAGCGCGCCTATGGCTGGCCGGAGGACGCCCAGTTCCTGGTGCCGGACGGCGTCTACGACAATTTCCGCCAAGGCATCGGCGCCCGCGGCAAGGCCCTGCGCGAGGAGTGGCTGGCGCTGGTCGAGGAGGTGAAGGCCGGTGATATGGGCCTCGCCAAGGATCTTGCTACCTATCTCGCCGGCGAGCTGCCGGACGGGTGGGACGCCGAGATCCCGGTCTTCCCGGCCGATGCCAAGGGCCTCGCCACCCGCGAATCCTCCGGCAAGGTGCTCAACGCCATCGCCAACCGGGTGCCGTGGCTGCTCGGCGGCTCGGCCGACCTCGCGCCCTCGAACAAGACCAAGCTCGAGAGCCCGGAGGCCGGCACCCTCGGTCCGTTCACGCCCGGCGGGCGCAACATCCATTTCGGCGTGCGCGAGCACGCGATGGGCTCGATCGTCAACGGCCTCGGCCTGGTCGGCCTGCGCGCCTACGGGGCGACCTTCCTGGTCTTCTCCGACTACATGCGCCCGCCGATCCGGCTCGCCGCCCTGATGGAGCTGCCGGTCTTCCACGTCTTCACCCATGATTCGATCGGCGTGGGCGAGGACGGGCCGACCCACCAGCCGGTGGAGCACCTGCTGGCGCTCCGCGCGATCCCCGGCCTCATCACCTTCCGGCCGGCCGACGCCAACGAAGTGGCGGAGGCGTACCGGGTCATCATGCAGCTCAAGCACCAGCCGGCGGTTCTGGCACTCAGCCGCCAGCCGCTGCCGACCGTCGACCGCAGCAAGTACGCGGCGGCCTCCGGCACCGCCAAGGGCGCCTATGTGCTCGCCGGGGCCGACGAGGCCAAGCCCGACGTGATTCTGATCGGGACCGGCTCCGAGGTGCAGCTCTGCCTTTCCGCCTACGACACCCTCCGGTCCGAGGGCGTGAAGGCCCGGGTGGTGTCGATGCCGTCCTGGGACCTGTTCGAGCAGCAGGACGAGGCCTACCGCAACAGTGTGCTGCCGCCCGAGGTGACGGCCCGCGTCGCGGTCGAGCAGGGGTCGGTGATCGGCTGGGACCGCTACACCGGCAGTACCGGCACGATCCTCGGCATGCACACCTTCGGCTCCTCGGCACCGATCAAGGACCTGCAGACCAAGTTCGGGTTCACGCCCGAGAAGGTTCTGGAGGCCGCCCGCGCCCAGCTGGCCAAGAAGAAGGGCTGATCCCATCCTCCCTCGTCCTCCTGGGCCCCGGCATAGCCGGGAACCCCAGGAGGACATCGGGGGTGGCAGAACCGTCGAGAGCGGCGATGCGGCTCCCGGCCCCTACCGCGCCGTCAGAATCTCCACCGGAGGCCCTCGGCCGTCATCGAACACGCCCGCCGAGAGGGGGCCGCCGAACACCGCGCCGGTGTCGAGATTGGTGCGGAACGTCTCGAGCTCCGGCCGGCCGTCCCTCGTCGGGGTGTGGCCGTGGACGACGTGGCGGCCGAAATCGTGGCCCGAGGACAGGAACGGCTCGCGCATCCACAGCCGGGTCTCGCGGGCGCTGCCCTCCGCTCCCAGAACCGGGTCGAGGCCGCCATGGACGTACCAGCGCCGGGCGTCGCCGTGCAGGGTCGGCAGGGCGGCGAGCCAGGCGACGACATCCCGCGGCAGGTCGCGCGGATGCGCGACGCCGAAGGAGGCGAGCGTCGTTCCCCCGCCGTTGAGCTCCCAAAGGTCGAGGTTCGATCCGGCCGCCGCGTCGAGCAGCATCGCCTCGTGATTGCCCATCAGGCAGGTGACGGCCTCGGGCTCCCGGCCCTGCAGGGTCCGCAGCCGCACGACCGCGCCGGCGCTGTCGGGCCCGCGGTCGACGGCGTCGCCGAGGAAGACCAGCCGGCGTGCCCGGCCGGCGCGATGCGTCTCGATCCGGGCGAGCAGGCGATCGAGGAGGTCGGTGCGGCCGTGGATGTCGCCGATCGCGTAGGTGAGCATGGCCGCCTCCCGAGAAAGGGCGACGGCCGCCCCGGTCAGGCGACCGCCTGGGCCGGCGGGATCGACCGCACCGCCTCGGCGTCGAGGTAGCGCAGGGTCTCGGCAAAGCCCATCGGCCGGCCGAAATGATAGCCCTGCATCAGGACGCAGCCGAGGCTCTCGAGCAGGCGGGCCTGCTCGGCGGTCTCGATCCCCTCGACCACGCAATCGAGCGTGAGGTTGCGGGCGAGGCCGACGATCGACGTGACGATATCGCGGCTCGCCGGATTCTTGGTGATCTCGCTGGTGAAGCTGCGGTCGATCTTGAGCTTGTCGAGCGGCAGGCGGTGGACGTAGCCGAGGGACGAGTAGCCGGTGCCGAAATCGTCGAGCGCGATGGCGATGCCGTTCGCCCTCAGGGTCTCGAGCACCGTCTGGGCCTGGGCCACGTCCTGGATCAGGGCGGTCTCGGTCGCCTCCAGGATCACCCGCCCGGGGCCCAAGCCGCTCGCGCGGATCGCCGCGACGAGGCCCTCGGCCGCCTGCGGCGAGGCGATGTCCGCCATCGACAGGTTGAAGGACAGGGCGACCGGCTCGGGCCAGGCCTTCGCGGCGGCGAGCGCCTGGCCGAACAGCACGGCGGTGATGCGGGTGATCAGGCCGGAGCGCTCGGCGATCGGCACGAACACCGCCGGGGAGACCGGGCCGATATCCGGACTGGTCCAGCGCGCCAGCGCCTCGAACGCCACGGTGCGGCCGCGCCGCACGTCGACGATCGGCTGGAAGACCAGGGTCATCTCCCGGGACAGATCGGCGTGGCGCAGGGCCTGCTCGATCACGCTCTGGGTGCGCAGGCGCCGCTCGTGCTCCTCGGTGAACAGCACGGCCGTGCCGCGGCCGCTCGCCTTGGCGTAGTACAGGGCGTAATCCGCCCGCTCGACCAGCACCGCCGCCTTGGTTCCCGCCTCGGGATAGGTCGCGAAGCCGATCGAGGCGCCGATCTGGGCGGAGCCGCCATGGGGCAGCCGGAACGGCGCGCCGAGCGCGATGCGGATCGCCTCGCCCATCGCCTCGGCCGTGTCCGCGGCGCCGGGCAGGACGAGGCCGAACTCGTCGCCGCCCAGCCGCGCCACCGTCCCGGCCTCGCCCACGACCTCGCGCAGGCGCCGGGCGGTCTCCTGCAGCACGGCGTCGCCGGCGCCGTGGCCGTGGGTGTCGTTGACCGGCTTGAACCCGTCGAGATCGACCAGGCCGACGACGACCCGCTCGCCGGCGCTCGCCGCCCCGACCAGGGCCTGTTCGAGGGAGGCGAAGAAGCTGCGGCGGTTGGGCAGCTCGGTCAGGGTGTCGAGATTGGCCAGCCGCAGGTTGTCGCGGCCCAGGCGCTCGAGCTCTACCTGCTGCCCGATCAGGCGGGCGAAGTTGCGGGCATAGGTGACGATCACGAATATCAGGGCGGCGCTGACGATCACCAGGTTGAGCCCGATCGCCCGCATGGCGTGGCTGTCGAGGTGGCTGACGTAGAGGCCGAAGATCAGGTTGACCGTGACCATCACCAGCAAGGCGGCCGCGCGCAGATGGACGAGGCAGAAGGCGCAGGCGATCGTCGTGGTGCCGACGTAGAACAGGATGTGGGCCTTGGCGTAGCCGTCGCCGTACTCGAACAGCGCGATGCTCCAGGCGATGAAGCCAACCGCCAGCGCGCCCGCGAGCCAGACCGTGAGCCGCAGCTTGGCGGCGACCCGGGCCTCGTCGATCGGCGCCCGGCGCTGGCGCAGCCATGATCCGAGGCGCAGGATGCACAGGGTCAGCAGGATTCCGAGCGGGTAGAGGGTTACCGAATCCGGCGCCATTCCATGAAAGGTGACGGCGACGGCCGTCGAGTTGATCGCCAGGATCACGTAGAGCAGCGGCACCTGTTTGCGCAGGACCCGCATCTGAGCCCGCATCAGGTCCGGGTTCGCGGTGTCGACCCGGAAGAGATCGACGATGGTCAGCAACCTGCGCACTGCGCGTCCACCCCGTTCGGACCCGCCGGTTCCGGCATCGCCCCGGCAATCAGAAACCATACCGGCTTGAACGAAGGGTTACCCTGCAATCCCCGGCTGGCGGATGACGGTTATGATCCCGGAGCGCTACGAGATCAGCAAGCGGCGCGCGGCGCAGCGGATTAGCCAGTAACGGGCCGGACCGGCGGAGCGGGCTTTGTCACGAAACGTTCGAGCACGATTGCTTCGAGGCCGGCCGCGATGTGCCGGGACCCTGGCGATTGCTAAGGCAGATGCCGGCGAAACCGGTCCCCGGGACGAGGATCCTCGCCCCTCCCCCGGTTCGTTCCACGCGCAGGGCCTCGCGCGGGGTTCGCTCCCGCCGGGGACACCCGCGGACCGCGAACCGCCCTATATCTCCGCGGCAGCCCCTGGCCGCGACGGGAGATGCAATCCCTTGACCGACACAGACTACGCCCTCTTCCTCGATTTCGACGGCACCCTCGTGGAGATCGCGCCGCGACCCGACGGGGTCGTGGTGCCGCAGGCCTTGCCGCCCGGGCTGGCGCGGCTGCGCGGCCGCCTCGGCGGGGCGCTGGCCCTGGTGACCGGCCGTCCGATCGCCACCATCGACGGCTTCCTGAACCCGGAGCGCTTCGACGTCGCGGGCCTGCACGGGGTCGAGATGCGCCGCGGCGGGCAGGTGATCGGCGGCGACCCGGCGGCGCATCCCGCCCTGCGCGCCGGCGTCGAGACCCTGCAGCGGGCGGTGGCCGACCTCGACGGCGTGCTGATCGAGGACAAGGGCTGCTCGGTCGCGGTGCATTGGCGCCTCGCCGACGCGGCCGACGCCGCGCGCGCGCAATCCGCGGCCGCCTCCGTCGCCGGCATCCTCGGGGAGGCCTACCGGCTGCAGCAGGGCAAGGCCGTGGCGGAGATCCTGCCGGCCAGCGCCACCAAGGGCCACGCCATCCGGGCCTTCCTGCGCGAGGCGCCCTATGCCGGGCGCCGGGCGATCTTCATCGGCGACGACCTCACCGACGAGAAGGCCTTCGTGCCGGTGAACGAGGATGGCGGCGTCACCATCCGGGTCGGCCCCGGCGAGACGGTGGCCCGCCACCGCGTCGACGATCCGGCGGCGGTGCGGGCGCTGCTCATGAGCTGGGCCGAGGGCGGGACGATCGACCTCGAATCGCTTGCCTCGGCATGACCCTCTCGGCCGCCCCTTTGGCCCGACGGCCTATCCGCCGGCGCGGCAATGCCCTAACTCGATCCCGACGTCACGCACAGGAACGATCCCGTCGATGCGCCGTTCGCCCTTCTTCCTTGTCGGAGCCCTCACGATCGCCATGACCGCCTCAGCCTCCGCCGATTCGTTCGTCACCGCCCCGTCCGGCCTCCAGTACAAGGACGAGGTCGTCGGGACCGGCCCGCAGCCGAAGACCGGCCAGACCGTCAGCGTCCATTATACCGGCTGGCTCTACCAGGACGGCAAGAAGGGCGCGAAGTTCGACAGCTCGCTCGACCGCAAGCAGCCGCTCAACTTCGCGGTCGGCACCGGCCAGGTCATCAAGGGCTGGGACGAGGGCCTGTCGACCATGAAGGTCGGCGGCAAGCGCACCCTGGTGATCCCGCCCGATCTTGGCTACGGCGCCCGCGGCGCCGGCGGCGTGATCCCGCCGAACGCCACGCTGATGTTCGACGTGGAACTGCTCGGCGTGCGCTGACACCCTCCATCGTCAATCCCGGGGCCGCGAAAGCGGAACCCGGGATCCATCGACGATGCATAATGGATTGGACCGCTGATGACCTTATTCGGTACCGTCAGCGGTTACGGATCCCGGGTTCCACTTTCGCGGTCCCGCGATGACACGGAGGGTTCCAGCTCCGTCGGTCGATTCTCGACGGTCCTCAGACCTCCAGCCACTCACGCCGCACCGCCTCGTTGGCGCTGAGCGCCGCCGGCGTGCCCTCGAATACGACGTGGCCGTGGCCCATCACGTAGAGACGCTGCGACAGCTTGAGGGCGATCGTCAGCTTCTGCTCGACCAGCAGCACCGAGACGCCGCGGGCGGCGATCTCGCCGATCATCTCGGCGACGCGGGCGACCATCTGGGGCGACAGGCCCTCGGTCGGCTCGTCGATCATGATGAGGTCCGGGTCGCCCATCAGGGTGCGGCAGATCGTGAGCATCTGCTGCTCGCCGCCCGAGAGTACGCCGCCCGGCGTGTCGATCCGCTCCTCCAGCCGGGGAAACAGCCGGAAGATGTCGGCGTAGGACCAGCGCCCGCCGCGTTTTCCGCTCTTCTCGCCGAGTGCCAGGTTCTGCCGCACCGTGAGCTTGGGGAAGATCGCCCGCTCCTCCGGCACGTAACCGAGGCCCCGGCGGGCGACCGTGTAGGGCTTCAGGCCGGCGATCGGCTGGCCCTTGAAGCGGATCTGCCCGCGGGGCGGCACGTCGCCCATGATCGCCTTCAGGGTGGTGGAGCGCCCGACACCGTTGCGGCCGAGGATCGACACGATCTCGCCGGCCCCGACCCGGAAGCTCACCCCCTGGAGGATGTGGCTCTTGCCGTAATAGGCGTGCAGGTCCTCGACCTCGAGGAGCGCGGGCGCGGCCGAGACCGCCGGCATCGCCAGGGCGGCGCTCACGCGGCCTGCTCCCCGGTGGCGACGCCCAGATAGGCTTCCTGCACGGCGCGGTTCTCCCGGATGCGGGCTGGCGTGTCGGTGGCGATGATCCGGCCGTAGACCAGGACCGAGATGCGGTCGGCGAGCCCGAACACCACCGCCATGTCGTGCTCGACCATCAGGAGCGTGCGCCCGGTCGTGACCTCGCGGATCAGCTGGGTCGCGTGCTCGCTCTCGCTGTGGCTCATCCCGGCCATCGGCTCGTCGAGCAGGATGACCTGGGCGTCGCTGGCGATCGCGATGCCGATCTCCAGGGCCCGCTGCTCGGCATAGGCGAGCAAGCCCGCGGCGATCCCAGCGCGGTGGCCGAGGCGGATGCGGGTCAGGATCTCCTCGGTGCGCTCGGCCACCCCGGGCAGCCCCTCGACCCCGCGCCAGAAGGACGGGCCGTGGCCCATCGCCCGCAGCACGGCGCAGCGCACGTTCTCCCACACGGTGAGCTTGGGGAAGATGTTGGTGACCTGGAAGCTGCGGGCGAGGCCGGCCCGGTTGATCGCCGCCGGGCGCCAGCCGGTGATGTCCCGGCCTTCCAGCTTGATCGTGCCGCTCGTCGGCGCGAAGCGGCCGCTGATCAGGTGGAACAGGGTCGACTTGCCGGCGCCGTTCGGCCCGATGATGGCGTGGCGCTCGCCGGTCGGCACCGACAGGTCGACGCCGTTGATGATCTTGGCCGGGCCGAAGCTCTTGTGGACGCCGGACAGCTCGATCGCGGGACTTGTGCCAGCGGGGTTTTTGCCAGCGGGGTTCATGCCAGCTTCTCCTTGGCGGCGGCGGAGGCCTCGTGCCAGGCGGCGGCGACCCGCGGCAGGACGGCCCGCAGGAGCAGCCCGCCGCCGACCGCCATCGCGCCGGCGACGACCCAGGGCAGGATCTGGGCGGCGTCGAGGGGAATGCCGACGAGACGCATCTCGGTGCCGTCGGAGGCCTTCACCAGCACGCGGAACGCCATCTCGATCAGCGCGATGGTGCCGGCCAGCAGGAGGAGGAGCGGCCCGAGCGCCGTGAGGTAGGCCGGGACCAGGCGGTGCGCGGTGCCCGCGCGCAGGAGCGGGCCGTGCATCAGGGCGAGGCCGGCGATGCCGCCGGGGGCGAACATCACGATGGCGATGAACAGGAGCCCGAAATAGAGCTGCCAGATCTCGGTCAGGTCGCTGAGCGAGACCTGGAGCAGCGTCACCACCACGGCGCCGACGACCGGGCCGATGAAGGTGCCGATGCCGCCGATGAAGGTCGCGAGCAGGACGACGCCGGATTGGTGTACGCCGAGATAGGCCGAGTTGGCGATCTCGAAGTTGATGCCCGCGAGCGCCCCGGCGACGCCGGCGAACATCGCCGAGAGGCAGAAGGCGGTGACCCGGATCGTCTGCGGCTCGTAGCCCAGGAACTCGACCCGCTCCGGGTTCTCCCGCACGGCGTTGCACAGGCGGCCGAGCGGCGTGCGGGTGATGGCGTACATCGCCAGGGCGCAGATCAGGCACCAGGCGGCGATCAGGTAGTAGACCTGGATCTGAGGCCCGAAATTCACGTCGAACAGCCGCAGCATCTTGGTACGGTTGGCGGTGATGCCCTCCTCGCCGCCGAAGAAGCTGTGCAGGATGTGCGAGCCGGAGGAGACCAGCTCGGCGATGCCGAGCGAGATCATGGCGAAGACGGTGCCGGCGCGCTTCGTCGAGATCACCCCGAACAGGATGCCGAAGGCGAGGCCGGCGAGCCCGCCGACGATCGGCATCACCGGCAACGGGATCGGGAGGCGGTTCAACGCCACGAGGTTCATGGCGTGGACGGTGAAGAACGCGCCCAGGCCGTAATAGACCGCGTGCCCGAAGGACAGGAGGCCGGTCTGTCCGAGCAGCATGTTGTAGGAGAGGGAGAACACCACCATGATGCCCATCAGGCTCATCATGGTCAGCGCCGTGCCGCTGGTGAACACGAGGGGCGCGCCGACCAGGATGACGGTCGCGACGATCCAGGGCAGCACCTGGGCGACGAGGCCGGCCCCCCGCGGGCGGATCGATGCGCGGCGGCCCGCCTGCGCGAAGGCCCCGGTCGGCGCGATGTCGGCGAGGTCGCTCATGCTTCGCGGTTCCCGAGCAGGCCGGTCGGCCGCGCGATCAGCACGATGACCAGCAGGAGATAGGGGATGATCGGCCCGATCTGGGCGATCGTCACGTTCCACAGATCACCCAGCACGCCGCCGGACGGTGCCGCGTCGATGCCGAGGGACTGGAGGACGCTGGCGACCGAGACGTCGAGCGAGATGGCGAAGGTCTGCACCAGCCCGATCAGCAGCGAGGCCGCGAAGGCACCGGTCAGCGAGCCGAGGCCCCCCACCACCACGACCACGAACAGGATCGGCCCGAGCAGGCCCGCCATGTTGGCCTGGGTGACCAGCGCCGGCCCGGCGATGACGCCCGCCACGGCGGCGAGGCCGGTGCCGACGCCGAAGACCAGCATGAACACCTTCGGCACGTCGTGGCCGAGCATCGCCACCATGTTGGGATGGGTCAGCGCCGCCTGGATGATCAGCCCGACCCGGGTGCGGGTCAGAACGGCCAGCAGCGCGATGAAGATCGCGACCGAGATCACCAGCATGAACAGCTTGTAGGCCGGGTAGTTGGTGCCGAACACCGTGAAGGCCGGAAAGTCGAGGATGGCCGGCACCCGGTAATCGACCGGCAGCTTGCCCCAGACCATCTGCACCACCTCCTCGATCACGTAGGCGAGGCCGAAGGTGAAGAGGAGTTCCGGCACGTGGCCGTGGCGGTGGACGTTGCGCAGGCCGTAGCGCTCGACGAGCGCGCCGATGCCGCCGACCACGATGGGCGCGGCGACGAGGCCGATCCAGAATCCGGTGAACTTGCTGATCTGGTAGCCGAAGAACGCACCCAGCATGTAGAAGCTGGCATGGGCGAAGTTCAGCACACCCATCATGCTGAAGATCAGGGTCAGGCCGCTCGCCATCAGGAAGAGCAGCATCCCGTAGAGCACGCCGTTCAGCGTCGAGACGATGACGAGTTCGAGCACGCGGGGGTCTCCTGCCGGTGCGGGGCGGGCGGACCGGCGGAGGCCGCCGGCCAAGACTTATCTCGCTCCACCCTTTCCCGGATCTCCTGCCGCCGACGCTCCAGTGGTCCGGGGAAGGGCCGAGGCGTTCTTAGATGAAGCCGAGACGACGCGGCGCCCCGTCGACCGGGGCGCCCCCTTCCCTGCCTTCAGCTCGGCCGGTCCATCTTGCAGGTGGTCGGCAGCAGGGTGTCCTTCGCCTCGACCACGCCGTCGCCGGTCCAGCCCCAGCCGGTATTCTCGCTGTCAAGCACCTTCGAGGTGTCGACCGGGCCGAAGCGCGAGATGTAGATCGGCTGGAAGATCTGATGGTCGTCCGGCCGGATGAAGCTGTCCTTGCCGTAGAGCGTGTCGTTGTGGATCGAGTCCATCGCCTTGGCGATCGCCTTCGGATCGGTCGACTTGGCGGTGAGCGTCGCCTTGGACAGCACGTTCATCAGGTTGACGATGCGCGCGTAGGTGAGCTCCTGGCCGGTCTTGGCGCGGAAGGCAGTCTCGAAGTCGTGGCCGGCCTTGGAGTCGATGTTGGCGTAGCCCTCGGAGATTTGATAGACGTGATCGGGCAGGTTGGCCTGCTTGATCGCCGTCGGCCCGCCGCTGCCGCCGCCGTAATAGGTGTAGAACTTGGCCTGGAGCCCGGCATCGCCGGCGGCCTTGAGCAGGAGCGACATGTCCTGGGCCCAGTTGCCGGTGATCACCGTGTCGGCACCCGAGGCCTTGATCTTGGCGATGTAGGGCGAGAAGTCGTTGACCTTCTGCAGGGGCGCTACCTCGTCGCCGACGATCTGGATGTCGGGCCGCTTCTCCTTCAGCATCGACCGGGCGGCGGCACGCACCGCCTGACCGTGCGAGTAATCCTGATTGATCAAATAGACTTTCTTGATCTCCGGCTTACCCTTAATGTAGTTGGTCAGGGCCGCCATCTTGATGTCGGAATTGGCGTCGAACCGGAAGTGCCAGTAATTGCACTTGGCGTTGGTCAGCGCCGGATCGACCGCGGCATAGTTGAGATACAGGATCTCCTTGCCGGGATTGCGGTCGTTGTACTTGCCGACGAAGTCAATCAGTGCGGCGCCAACCGAGGATCCGTTGCCCTGCACCACCACACGGGCGCCGGAATCGATCGCCTTCTGGAGCTGAACCAGGCTCTCCTGCGGGTTGAGCTTGTTGTCGTAGCCGGTCACCTCGAGCTTCAGGTCGGGGCTTTTGGCGTTGAGCTGGTCGGCCATGAACTGGAAGGTCTTCAGCCCGGCCTCGCCGGTGCTGGCCCCGCCGCCGGAGAGCGGATCGACGAAGGCGATCTTCAGGCTCATCGGCGCGGCGAGCGCAGTCGAGGCCGCCAGGGCCACGAGGCCGGCGGCCGTGATGCGCGCGAGGGTCTTGACCAAGGCGTCCTCCTGGAATGGCGTTCCCGGTTTTTGAACGGCGCGCCGCATTCGGCGTCGCCGGCGGATCCGTGTCCGCCTTGAACGAACACTGCCTCCCGGTCCCGGACGGGTCAAGATGCGAAATTGCGATCCGCATCGCGAAACATGTTGCCGAGGCGGCGTCGCGCCGTCACCTTAGGGCGGTCCCGGATGGCGCCGTCGACGATCGCAAGCCGTCGAAGACCACGGGCCCAACAGCACGGCCGAATCGGGGGAGGCGGCAGCATGGCACAGGCGATGGCGGCGCGCATCGGCGTGACCACTCAGGAACCAGCCGCTCACGGCCCGGCGGAGAGCGAGGAGGGCGACCGGCAGTTCGTCACCGCGCTCGCCCGCGGGCTCCAGGTGCTGCGCGCCTTCGGGGACGCCGCCGAGATGCTGGGCAACCGCGAGATCGCCGCCCGCACCGGCCTGCCGAAGCCCACCGTCTCGCGCCTGACCCACACGCTCCTGTCCCTCGGCTACCTGGTGCACGATCCGGAGGGGGAGCGCTACGGCCTGGGGCCCGCGGTGCTGGCGCTGAGCGCCGCCTTCCTGCGGCAGAACTCCTTCCCGCAGATGGTGCGGCCGTTCCTGCAAGACCTCGCGACGGCGGTGCAGGCCCACGTGGCGCTCGGCCTCCTCGACGGGCTGTCGAGCGTCTACGTCCAGCTCTGGCGCGGCGAGGGCCAGCGCATCGTCCTGTCGAGCGAGGTCGGCTACCGCCTGCCGCTCGCCCGCAGCGCCATGGGCATGGCGACGCTGGCGAGCCTCGGCGAGGCCGAGCGCACCGCCGTCCTCGCCCGCCTGCGCCGCGACGGCGCCGATGCGGCCCGGCTGGACCAGACCTACCGTCGCTGCGCCGGCGAGATCGCCGCGCACGGCTTCTGCGTCGGCATCGGCATCTGGCACCAGGACATCAACGCGGTCGCAGCCCCGCTCCACGCGCCCGGCGGACGAGGCCACTTCGCGGTCAATATCAGCGGCCCCGCCTTCCTGCTCACCGAGGAGGTGCTGCGCCGCGACACCGGCCCGAAGCTGATGGAGACGATCGAGCGCATGCGCGCCCTCGGGATCGTCGATTGAGAGCCTCCATCGCTTATACGAAATCCGACCGATCGCTCGGCGATTGCTGCGCAATCGCGTTCGCGATGCGGATTTCGGCTTCGCGTCGATGCCGCGCGGGCTGGTGATCCTGGTTCCGGAAGTCATCTTCCGGGAGTGGTTTTACCCCTCCCCCAGGCCGGCGAACCACCCGGCATAGGGCGTGTTGCGGGCGAGGTGGCGGGTGTAGTCCGGCGCACCGTCGGTCCACCACGGTGCCCCGCGCTCGCCGAGGCCGTGCTTGGCCGCGTCCACCGCGGCGCGGGCCGCCGCCAGGGCCGCGCCGCCCTCTTGCTTGGCGTCGCGCACCGCGCGGCGGGCCCGCATCAGGTCGTGGACCAGGGCCTCGCGCCGCTCCGGCGCCAGGCCCGGATCGCTGCGCCGCCACAGCCGCCCGCGCACCACGATGTAGCGCCCGTCCGGCGTCACCGGGGCCGGGGGCCGGGCCGTCACCGTAAGCTCCGCGATTGCGCGCAAGGCCTTGAGGCGACGTTAAACCTTCGGGCGCAACCTTGTCGCCGGAAGCGGAGGCCCGTCCTCCTGCCTGGGGGCGTCATGCACATCGTCGTCGTCGATCCGAGCCGGGTCGTGCTCAAGGTCATCAGCGGGCTCCTGACGCCCCGCGGCCATACCGTGGACGCATTCACGGATTCGCGCGAGGCGCTCGATTTCGTCACCGACAACGCGTCGGTCACGGCGCTGATCACCAGCCTCGAGGTGCGGCCGTTGAGCGGCCTCGAACTGTGCTGGTCGGCCCGCCTGCTCGCGGACGCGCACCGCCCGCTCTACATCATCACCATGTCGTCGGCCCGCAACGCCCGCAACCTGGCGGAGGCGCTGGACAGCGGCTCGGACGACTTCATCGACAAGCCGCCGGGCCCGGAGGAGCTCTACGCCCGCCTGCGCGCCGCCGAGCGGATGACCGGGATGCAGCGCGAGCTGATCCGGCTCGCCGAGACCGACGCGCTCACCGGGCTGCTCAACCGCCGCGCTTTCCTGCAGCGGGTCGGCGAGACGGCCGAGCGGGCCGGCGCCCACGGCCGCCTGTCGATGGTCGTCGCCGACATCGACCACTTCAAGGCCATCAACGACCAGCACGGCCACGAGGTCGGCGACACGGCGATCCGCGGCGTCGCCCAGGAGATGCTGTCGGAGGCCGGCGGCATCGCCGGGCGCCTCGGCGGCGAGGAATTCGCCCTGGCGCTCCCCGGGCGCACCCTGGAGGAGGCCGAGGCCGCCGCCGGCCGCCTGCGGCTGCGCTGCACGCAGCTGCGCTTCAAGGGCCAGCGCGGCCCGGTGCAGCTCACCGCGAGCTTCGGCGTCAGCGCCTGGTCGGAGGGCGAAACCGTGGGCGGCCTGCTCAAGCGCGCCGACATCGCGCTCTACGAGGCCAAATCGACCGGCCGCAACCGGGTCGTCTCGGCGGCGACGGACCTGATCCTGGCGCGGGCGGGCTGAATCTCACGCCGACGGTCGTTGAAAACGACCTTCGGCTCCGTTCTCACGTTTTTGGCCAAGCCATTGGAATGGATTCGAAAACTTGAGATGGATCGATGGCCTCGCCCGGCCCGTCGACCGCCGGCGTGAGCGCGAGATCCCTGAACGATGGCGTAGGCGTCGGTACGCCGGCCGTGCCGGGGTCTTACGGTCGCGCTTCGCCACGGCTAACCTCCCCCCATGACCGGAGCCGCGACCATCGGGGTGGAGACGCCTTTCCAGGACGAGGTGACGGCCCTGCTGGCCGAGGCTGAGACGGTCGCGGCGCGGCTCTACCCGGGCGTGCCGCGCCGGGCGATCGGGCCTGAGAGCCTGTCCGCGCCGGGCATCCACGTCATCGTGGCACGGATCGACGGCGCGGCTTTCGGCCTCTGCGCCGTCATCGAGCGGGGCGGCGGCGAGGTCGAGCTGAAGCGCCTGATCGTCGCCGAGGGGGCGCGGGGTCGCGGCGTCGGATCCGCCCTGGTGCAGGGCGCCGAGGCGCTGGCGCGCCGGCTCGGTGCCGGGAGGATCGTACTCGAAGTCGGCGTCGGGAACGAGGAGGCCCGGGCGCTCTATCGCCGGGCGGGCTTCACCCCCCGCGGGCCGTTCCCGCCCTATCAGGCGCTGCCGGTCAGCCTGTTCCTGGAGCGCGCCGTCCCGGCCTGACCCAATGCGGGAAAATACCGAGGCTCCCGTTCCAAACTGGCCCGGATCCGCGGGCCGGGAATCCCCGGCCCCGGGCTGCCCCGCACCCCGCTTCCGCGACATCCCGCCGCGGAGTCGGTCTACCTAGGCACTTCTCCCCTCGGGCGCACGCCCGGCCGGCCCCCGATCCCGTCATGATCGGCGCAGGTCGCTCCAAGTGGAACGGGGCTTGATCGGTCCTGTCCGTAGGCGTGGCGCCTGTATCGCGCCGGGACGGAGAGAAGCGGCATGAATGACGCCGTCAAGGTTCTGATCATCAACGAGCCGTCGGATCTCGGCACCGCCTTCCGGGCGACGCTGGAACACGCTCCGGCCCTGCGGACCGTGGGCGAGGAGGAGCTGGAGGATTCAGGGACACCTTGCGTCGTCCTGGCCTTCGCGCCCGAATTCGGCCCGGCGGACGTCGCGGCGTTGCGCGAGCGGGCGCCGGAGGCCCGCATCCTGGTGGCGTTCCAGGCCGCCGACGCGGCGGAGATCGGCCGCTTCGCCGCGGCGGGCACCGATGCCTTCGTGGCCCGCTGCGCCGCCCCCCAGGACATCTGCGCGACGATCCTGGCGCTCGCCCGCGGCCTGACGCTGCACGAGGGCGATGCCGGGGTCGCAACCCCCGAGGCGATGGCGGCCGAGAGCCTCGGCCTCACCCCGCGGGAGGCCGAGGTGCTGCGCTTCCTCAGCGCCGGGTTCAGCAACAAGGAGGTCGCCCGCCGCCTCACGGTCAGCGTGCGCACGGTCGAGACCCACCGGCTCAACCTGCGGCGCAAGACCAAGACCGGCCGACTCAAGGATCTGGTGCAGCTCGCCCGGCAGATCGGCCTCGCGCCGGTGCTCGAGGGCGAGGCCCGGCCGCTGCGGCGGGTCAACCACGAGGCGCACCGCGCCGTCCCTCATTGAGGGGTGGCGCGGGATCGGGCGGTCCTCATGCGGACCGCCAGGCTGTGTCAGGCGGCCCTGCGGGCCGCTGCCTTGCCGGCCCTGGCGCTCTTGCCGGTCCGGGCACCCCTGTCGGTCTGGGCGCTCTTGCCGGCCTGAACGTTCTTGCCGGCCCGGAAGGCGCCCTTGACCGAGCGTCCTTCCACCGAACCATCCTTGACCGGCACCGCCGCCGTCTCGGCCTCCGCACCCTTCCTGGCCGCCGCGCCCCTGGCGCGCGCAGCCCGGGGAGCCGCCTTCTCCTCCACCCGGGCGAGGCGGCCCTGGAGCAGGCCGAGCACCGCCGTCTCCTCCGGCCGCAGGCGGGCCAGGTCCTCGCGGAGCGCCGCCTGGACCTCGTCCTTGACCTGGAGCAGCAACTCGCCCTCGAGGTAGCAGCCCAGGATTTCCGGGTGGACGTAGCACTTGCGGCAGATGGTCGGCGTGTTGCCGAGCCGCTCGGCCACCCGCTCGATCGCCGCGCGCACGTTGCGCTTGGCCACCGCATGGCTGTCGAATGCCTCGAACTCGCGCAAGGCCATGGCGGCCAGCACCGTGCCCGACCAGGTCCGGAAATCCTTCGCGGTGATGTCGCGCCCGGTGATCTCGCGGAGGTAGGCGTTCACGTCGGCCGAGGTCACGTCGCGCTGCACCCCGTCCTCGTCGAGGTACTGAAACAGCTCCTGGCCGGGCAGGTCCTGGCACGCCTTGACGATCTTCGCCACCCGGCGGTCGTGGATCGCGAGTTCCCAGACCTTGTTGCTCTTGCCCTTGAAGCGGAACGTTAGTTCCTTCCCCTCGATCCGGACATGCGGGTCGCGCAGGGTGGTGAGGCCGTAGCTCTTGTTCTGCTTGGCGTAGTCGTCGTTGCCGACCCGGATCAGGGTGGTTTCGAGAAGGTGCACGACGGTGGCCAGCACCTTCTCGCGGGGCAGGCCGCGTCGACCCATATGCGCCTCGACCGTCGCGCGGAGGCCGGGCAGCGCCTCGGCGAAGCTCATCATGTGGGCGAACTTGGTGCTCTCCCGGGCCTGGCGGAACTCGGGATGGTAGCGGTACTGCTTGCGCCCGCGGGCGTCGCGTCCGGTCGCCTGGATGTGGCCGTTGGCATGGCGGCAGATCCACACGTCGGTATAGGCCGGCGGGATCGCCAGGGCCTTGATCCGCGCCAGCGCCTGCTCGTCGCGAACCTTGGCGCCGCTGGAATCGACGTAGGTGAAGCCGCGCCCGTTGCGCTTGCGGCGGATGCCCGGCTCCTCGTCGCTGACATAGCGCAGGCCCGCCTCGCGGGCGGCGTCGCGGGTGTCGACGCGATCCTCGGCGGCAGGCTCCGCCCTCTCGGGATCCGACAGCATGGGTGTTTCCAACCTCACGGAGTTCCGGTGCGGGTCAACCGGCGCCCGGCCGCGCCGGTTCCTACCGGCGCGGAGTATCGGGCCCATATCTGCGGTCAGGTATCCTCTCGCCGCGCCGCAGGTTAGGGAGGGCGGGACGAAGCGGGAGAGAGCCGGGTGGAGCCACAGGACGCGGCGGGAGACGGGCGCAAGGCACACGTCGTTTTCGTGGTCACCGAGGACTGGTTCTTTGCCTCGCACTTCCTGCCGATGGCCCGCGCCGCCGTGAGCGCCGGTCACCCGGTCTCGGTCGTCACCCGGGTGCGGGCGCATCGCGAGGCCATCGCGGCGACCGGGGCCAGAGTGGTGGAGTTGGAGGCCGAGCGGTCGAGCCTGAACCCGATGGCGGCCGGCTACGCCGCCGGCCAGCTCGCGGCGATCCTGAAGGCCCTCGAGACCGACATCGTCCACTGCATCGCCTTGCGCGGCATCCTGGTGGGCGGCGCGGCGGCGATGCTCGCCGGCATCCCGTCCCGGGTCTACGCGCTGACCGGCCTCGGCCTGATCGGCGCGCGGCAGGACCGGGCCGGGCGCCTCGCCCGCACCGCCCTGCGCCTGCTGATCCGCGGTCCGCTGGAGACGGCGCGCACCCGCTACCTCTTCGAGAACCCGGACGACGCGCGGCTGCTCGGCCTCGATCCCGGAAGCCCGCGCGTCGCAGTGGTCGGCGGCGCCGGGATCGACCCGGAGGCATGGGTGCCGCAGCCGCTGCCGCCCCACCCTCCCCTCAGGATCGCGCTCACCGCCCGGATGCTGTGGTCGAAGGGAATCGACACCGCGGTCGAGGCGGCGCGGCGCGCGAGAGCCGAAGGCGCGAACCTGGAACTCTCGCTCCACGGCGCCCCCGACCCCTCGAACCGCCGCGCCGTTCCGGAGGCCACCCTGCGCGACTGGTCTCGCGACGGAATCACGTGGCACGGCGCCACCGACGACGTCGCCGGGGCGCTGCGCCACGCCCACGTCGCCTGCCTGCCCTCGCGCGGCGGCGAGGGCCTGCCGCGAGCCTTGCTCGAAGCGGCAGCGAGCGGCCGGGCGATCCTCACCACCGACGTGCCGGGCTGCCGGACCCTGGTGCGCGACGGGATCGAGGGGCTGGTCGTGCCGCCGGACGATCCCGCTTCGCTCGCCGCCGCGATGGTGCGGCTTGCCGCCGATCCCGCCCTCGTCGCCCGGATGGGCGCGGCGGCCCGGGCCCGCATCGTCGAGGGCGGCTTCACCGAGGCGGCGGTGACGGACGGCGTGCTCCGTCTCTACGCGGAGCTTGCCTGATGGACCCCGTCGACTTCATCCGCGCCCATACGGCTTTCCGCCAGGTGCCGCACGCCCCGGCGATCCGCCTGCACGTCGCCGACGAGGCGACGGAGCTGTGGGGCCGCACCGAGGAGGAGCTGGGCGAGATCGGCCTGCCGCCGCCGTTCTGGGCCTTCGCCTGGGCCGGCGGGCAGGCACTCGCCGCCTACGTGCTGGAGCATCCCGAAACCGTCGCGGGCGCCCGAATCCTCGACTTCGCCTCCGGCTCAGGCCTCGTCGCCATCGCGGCCGCCATGGCCGGGGCGGCGTCGGTCGAGGCGAGCGACCTCGATCCCTTCGCGCTGGCGGCGATCGGCCTCAACGCGGCCGAGAACGGCGTCGCCGATCGCATCACCGCGAAAGGAGCCGATCTGATCGGCCGCGACGAGGGCTGGGATTGCGTGCTCGCCGCCGACATCTTCTACGAGCGCGACCTCGCCGCGCGGGTCGGGGACTGGCTGGCGGGACTGCACGCCCGCGGCGCCCGGGTGCTGCTCGGCGATCCCGGCCGCGCCTACCTGCCGAAGGACCGGCTGGAGAACCTGGCGACCTACGAGGTACCGGTGACCCGGGCGCTGGAGGATTCCGAGATCAAGCGGACGGGGGTGTGGCGATTCCGGGGGTAAGAGTATCGGTGGCTGGACACTCGTTTCCGCTTCCACCTCTCAAAGTCATCCCGGGCTCCGCTGCGCGGCCCCGGAACGACGTGGAGGATTTCACGTCCGTACGCCCGAACGGCATCGGCACCGAAACCCCTCAATGCGCCGCCTGCTGCTTCGATCGTGCCACGATCTGCGTCGGGTTGACGAAGCGTAGTGCGATCACCAGCCAGACCAGCGTCAGCGCCATGTAGACCACCGCCATCGCGTCGATCGACTGCCCGGCCCGCACGCCGGCGGCGAAGACCGCGTAGTAGAGCGCCACCACCAGGGTCTGGCTCGTCGGCCCGGCGACCAGGAAGGTCAGCTCGAACATCGCGATGGTGCGCACCAGCACCAGCAGCAGGGCGGCCAGGATGCCGGGCAGGAGCAGCGGCAGGAGTACCCGCAGGAAGAGCTGGCGGGTGCCGGCGCCGAAGACCCGGGCCGCCGCCTCGATGCGCGGGTCGATCTGCTCGATGAACGGGATCATCACCAGCACCACGAACGGCACGCTCGGCACGAGGTTGGCCAGCACCACGCCCCAGAGCGTGCCGGCGAGGCCGGCCTGGTAGAGCACCGTGGCGAGCGGGATGCCGTAGGTGATCGGCGGGACGAGCAGCGGCAGCAGGAAGACCAGCATCACCAGCCGCTTGCCCGGAAAGTCGCGCCGCGCCAGCGCGTAGGCCGCCGTGACGCCGAGGAGCCCGGACAGGAACACCACCAGGAACACCACCTGGAGGGTCACCCCCAGCACCTCGCTGAGCTGGAACTCGTCCCAGGCCGAGGCGTACCAGCGGGTGGTGAAACCGAGCGGCAGCCAGGTGCCGAGCCAGCGCGTGGCGAAGGAGTTGAGGACCACCGCGGCGATCATCGCCAGCAGGTTGAGGCAGAACAGCAGCGTGACGGCCCAGACCGCCATCCGCCACAGGCGCGAGCCGAGGCCGGTGTCGCGGATCATCCCTTGGTGCCTCCGACCGGGCCGGTATAGAGGAGCGTGCGCGCCCAGAGCAGGGCCGCCACGATGGCGAGCTGCACCGCGCCCATGATCATCGCGATCGCCGAGGCCAGCGAGTAATCGTATTCCTCGAACGCCGCCTGATAGGCCGCGATCGAGATCACCCGCGTGGCGCCGGCCGGCGCGCCGAGGAGTACCGCGGACGGAAACACCGAGAAGGCCTGGACGAAGGACAGGCAGAAGGTCACGGCGAGGCCCGGCAGGATCAGCGGCAGGATCACCGTCCTGAAGCGCTGCCACGCATTGGCGCCGTGGGTCGCCGCCGCCTGTTCCAGGGCCGGGTCGATGCCCGTGACCGAGGAGAGCGTCAGCAGGAAGGCGAACGGGAAGCCGGTGATGAGCAGCGAGGCGAAGACGCCCCAGTAATTGTTGGTGAGCTTGAGCGGCCCGGCGATCAGCCCGAGCCAGACCAGCGTGCGGTTGAACCAGCCCTGCGGCCCGAGGAAGTTGAGCAGGCCCTCGGCCACCAGCACCGTGCCGAGGGTGATCGGCAGGACCAGGATGGTCGTGAGCAGGCGCTGGCGGCGCATCAGCCGGACCCGGAGCGCGATCGGCACCGCGAGCGCGAGGTTGAGCACGGTCACCGGGAGCGCGAGGCGCAGGGTGGCGCCGATCGTGTCGTAGAGGAACGGGTCGGAGAAGAAGCGGGCGTAGTTCGCCCACCAGGCGCCGGCCTTCGGCTGCAGCGACAGCACCAGACCGTAGGCGAAGGGATAGACGAACAGCCCGAGGATCGCGACGAGCGCCGGCAGCACCAGCAGCGTGGTGCCGTCGAGGCCGCGGGCCGCGAGGCGCACCGGGAGCGGCGGCCGCTCGGACCGGGACGGGGCCGGCGTCGCGGCGGGGAGCGAGGCCGAGGTCACGCGGCCTCCCCGGGGAAGACCAGCACCCGGGGCGAGGCGGCGGCAAGGCGCAGGGTCTCGTCCTGCGCCACCGCCCGGTCGGAGCGGAAGAACAGTTCGGTTCCGTCCGCCGCCACGGCGGTGCCGAAGAAGGCCCGGCCGCGATATTCCACGCTGGCGACCCGGGCCGGCAGGCCCTCGGCCGCGGGGATCAGGTCCTCCGGGCGGATCGAGGCGACGGCCGGCGCGCCGGGATTCAGGGATTCGCGCAAGGTGCCGGCAAGGCGGGTGCCGCAGACCTCGACCTCGGCCCGCTCGCCGCTGACCGCGACCGTGCGCCCGCGCAGGCGATTGCGAAAACCCATGAAGTCGGCGACGTCCGGATGGGCCGGGCGCTCGTAGAGGTCTTCCGGCGTGCCGACCTGGCGGATGCGCCCGTCGCGCATCACCACGATCCGGTCGGCCATCGACAGGGCCTCGTCCTGGTCGTGGGTGACGTAGATCGTGGTCGAGCCGATGGCGTCGTGGATGCGGCGGATCTCGGCCCGCATCTCGAGACGGAGCTTCGCGTCGAGGTTCGACAGCGGCTCGTCCATCAGCACCACCGGGGGCTCGATCACGATCGCCCGGGCGATGGCGACGCGCTGCTGCTGGCCGCCGGACATCTGGCCCGGGAGCTTGGCGGCCTGCGATTGCAGCCGCACCAACGCCAGCGCGTCGTCGACGCGGCGGGCCGCCGCCTCGCCCTTGATGCCCCGCATGGCGAGGCCGAAGCCGACATTTTTCGCCACGTTCATGTGCGGGAAGAGGGCGTAGCTCTGGAACACCATGCCGAAGCCGCGCTCCTCGGGCTTCAGCCGGTCGATGCGGCGCTCGCCGAGATGGATCGCCCCGCCGGTGAGCGGCAGCAGCCCGGCGATGCAGTTGAGCGCCGTCGACTTGCCGCAGCCCGACGGCCCCAGAAGGGCGATGAACTCGCCCCCCTTGATCGTCAGGTCGAGCCCGTCGAGGGCGGTCATCGCGCCGAACCGGCGGCTCAGGCCGCTCAACCGCAGGTCCTGCGGCGCCTCGTGATGGCGTGCCATCGGTGTCCTCTCCTGCCGCACCCTCTGTCCGGGCCCCAGGCGGGTGTTAGCGCTTCTTGCCGGAGCCGACCTGCTCGTCCCAGCGGCGGAAGGCCACCACCATCCTGTCGGCGTCGAGCGGCATCTCGATCGGGTGGTCGGCGATCATCCTGTCGTATTCCGGCCGGCCGAATTCCTTGAGCGCCGCGCGGCTCTCCGGCGGGGCCATGTCGAGGGTGACGCCCTTCACGGCGGGGCCGGGATAGAAGTAGCCCTCGTCGTAGGTGTAGGCCTGCTGCGCCGGCTGGAGCAGGAACGCCATCAGGTCGAGGATGACCGCCAGCTTCTCGTCCGGCACGCCCTTCGGCACCGCCATGTAGTGGGCGTCGGCCACCCAGCGGAAGTTCTTGAGCGCCCCGACCTTGGCCTCGGCCGGCACGACGCCGAGAACCCGCGGGTTGATGTCCCAGCCGGTCGTCGAGACGACGATGTCGCGGCTGCCCTCGCCGAGCTCCTTCATCGTCTGCGAAGTACCGCCCGGATAGTAATCGACCGTCTCGCCGATCGCCGTCAGGTACTCCCAGGTCTTGTCCCAGCCCTTGGCCGGGTCGGCCGGATCCTTGTCGCCGAGGATGTAGGGCAGGCCCATGATCCAGGTGCGGCCCGGGCCGGAATTGGCCGGACGGGCATACATGAACTTGCCCTTGTTCTGGCGCGCCCAGGCCAGAAGCTCTTCCGCCGTGGTCGGCACCGTCTTCACCCGGTCGGGCATGTACTCGATCAACGGGCCGGACGGGTACCAGGCGACGCACAGGCCCTGGTCCTGCGCGAGGCCGTTCAGCCGGAGCGCGGCGGGCTGGTAGATGTCGGCGGGCTTCGGCAACTGGCCGGCATGGGGCTTGAGGTCGACCCACAGCTTCTGCTCGATGCCGGCGGCGATGCCGTCGGTGCCGGTGAGCACGAGGTCGATGTCGACCCGGCCGGCGGCCTGCTGCGCCTTGAGCTTCGAGGGCAGTTCCGGCGCCGGCGCCTTGGTGAAGGCGAAGCGCGAGACCACGCCGGGCCGCGCCCGGCGATAGCCTTCGATCGCCTTCTGGGTCAGGGCGAGGTTGCCCGCCACGTCGACCACCGTGACGACGACGGGGGATTTGGGCAGGGGGAGTTGCGCGAAAGCCCGGCCCGAGAGGCCGAGACCCATCCCGGCGGCGAGACTCGCGACCGCTCCGCGGCGTGTGATCGTCATGTTTCCCCCCGTTCCCGCCGCGCGCGCGGCCCGAGCGTCGGGCTCTGGCGGCCCGTGTCGTGCGCAGCATTGGTGCACTAATATTTTAGCGCGTCAAGCCTGTGACGATCCGCGTGACGCTCCGCCAAGCGCCACGCGACAACAGTCGGGAGGGTCACCGTCGATACGGCAAAACCGGCAGACACCAAGGCGCGGCTTCGTCGCCGCTCCCTGTCACGGACGACTGAAGCGAAGCGGAGGAAGATCCGGGATCAAGGGAGACGGCTGACGAGGAAGATCGGCGACCTTAACACGCTGCCCGCCTACGGCACCGACCGCCCGATCGCCACCGGATCGACCGAGACCTCCTGCTTGAGGGTGCGCAGCGCGAAGACCGAGCGCGACTGCCGGATGCCGCGGAGCCGGTACAGCTTCTCGCGCAGGAAGCGCTCGTAATGCGCGGTGCCGCTGACCGCGACCTTGATGATGTAATCGTATTCGCCGCTCACCAGATGCGCCTCCAGCACCTCCGGGATGCGCAGGATCTCGATGCCGAAGGCCTCCAGCACCGAGTCGTCGTGCTTGTCGAGGGTGACCTCGACGAAGACCACGTCGGGCAAGCCGAGCGCCCGGTGGTCGAGCAGAGCCACGTAATCGCGGATCAGCCCCGCCTCCTCCAGGCGGCGCAGCCGCGTCCAGCACGGCGATTGCGACAAGCCGACCCGCTCGGCAAGCGCCGCGATGGTCAGCCGCCCGTCGGCCCGCAGCGCACCGAGGATCTTGCGGTCGATCTCGTCGAGCCGGTGCGGCTCGGCGCCTCTCGGAAGGTCCGGCGTGCGCGCAGAACGCCTGTTCGGTGTTTCGCCCTTCGGGGCCATCGCGTGTTCTCCGGTAGCCCGTTTTAGCGTCGAAAATCGGCGAGGACCATCCGGCCGGACCGGGCTACAGTCGGGGAAATCAAGCGTCGCGGGAGGACGCGCAATGGCTCTTGACCGAGGGCACCTCATCCGGATCCGAACCCGGATCGCGCACGTCGCCGACGGCGCGACGCAGGGGCTCGGCAAGGGCGCGCGCACCGGCACCCCCGCCCGCACCCTCGACGCCGACGGCGCCGTCCCCGCCGCCCCCTTCGCGCGCCGCCGTCCGGCGGTGGTCGAGGCGCAGGTCGGCCGTTCCTCCGCCTGATCCGCCGGTCGTCCCCGGAAGTCCCGTCTGCGACCCCTCTCCCCAAGGGCCTCGACCATGCCGCCTGATCCCCTGAGCCTTCAGCACCCCTTGAGTCTTCATGTGCCGGAGCCCGCCGTCCGTCCCGGCGGCAATCCGAGCTTCTCCGACCTCGACATCCCCGAGGCCGGCGCGGTCCGCCGTCCCCCGGTCGACGTGGCGGCGGCCGAGATCCGCGACCTCGCCTACACGCTGATCCGGGTGCTCGACACGGAGGGCAACGCGGTCGGCCCCTGGGCTGGCTCGCTCACTGACGAGGAGCTGCTCGCGGGCCTGCGCGACATGATGAAGCTGCGCGCCTTCGATGCCCGCATGCTGATGGCCCAGCGCCAGGGCAAGACCTCGTTCTACATGCAGCATCTCGGCGAGGAGGCGGTGAGCACCGCCTTCCGCCGGGCACTCCAGCCCGGCGACATGAACTTCCCGACCTATCGCCAGGCGGGCCTCCTCATCGCCGGCGACTATCCGCTCGTCGACATGATGTGCCAGATCTACTCCAACGAGAACGATCCGCTGCACGGCCGGCAATTGCCGGTGATGTACTCGTCGAAGGACCACGGCTTCTTCTCGATCTCCGGCAACCTCGCGACCCAGTACGTCCAGGCCGTCGGCTGGGCGATGGCCTCGGCGATCAAGAACGACACGAAGATCGCCGCCGCCTGGATCGGCGACGGCTCGACCGCGGAATCGGATTTTCACGCGGCGCTCGTCTTCGCCTCGACCTACCGGGCGCCGGTGGTGCTCAACGTCGTCAACAACCAGTGGGCGATCTCGACCTTCCAGGGCTTCGCCCGCGGCGGCTCCTCGACCTTCGCGGCGCGGGGCCACGGCTTCGGCATCCCGGCTCTGCGGGTCGACGGCAACGACTACCTCGCCGTCCACGCGGTGGCGAAATGGGCGGTGGAGCGGGCGCGGCGCAATCTCGGGCCGACCCTCGTCGAATACGTCACCTACCGGGCCGGCGCGCACTCGACCTCCGACGACCCCTCCGCCTACCGGCCGAAGACCGAGTTCGATGCCTGGCCGCTGGGCGACCCGGTCAGGCGCCTGAAGGATCACCTGATCGCCCGCGGCGCCTGGTCGGAGGAGCGCCACCGCCAGGGCGAGGCCGAGATCCTCGACGAGGTCGTGGCGGCGCAACGCGAGGCCGAGACCCACGGCACGCTGCATGCCGGCGGCAAGCCGTCCCCGCGCGACATGTTCGAAGGAGTGTTTGCCGAGATGCCCCCTCACCTGCGCCGTCAGCGCCAGCAGGCGGGGTACTGACATGCCGCGCCGCACGATGATCGAGGCCATCCGCGACGCGATGGCCGTGGCGATGGAGCGCGACGACGACGTGGTCGTGTTTGGCGAAGATGTCGGCTATTTCGGCGGCGTCTTCCGCTGCACCCAAGGCTTGCAGGCCCGCTTCGGCAAGAGCCGCTGCTTCGACGCGCCGATCAACGAATTGGGCATCGTCGGCGCCGCCGTCGGCATGGCCGCCTACGGGCTGAAGCCCTGCGTGGAAATTCAGTTCGCCGACTACATGTACCCGGCCTACGACCAGATCGTATCCGAGGCCGCACGCCTGCGCTACCGCTCCGGCGGCCAGTTCACCGCCCCGATCGTGGTGCGGATGCCGACCGGCGGCGGCATCTTCGGCGGCCAGACCCACAGCCAGAGCCCCGAGGCCCTGTTCACCCACGTGGCGGGCCTGAAGACCGTGGTGCCGTCGAACCCCTACGATGCCAAGGGCCTCCTGATCGCCGCGATCGAGGATCCGGACCCGGTGATCTTCCTGGAGCCGAAGCGCCTCTATAACGGCCCCTTCGACGGCCATCACGACCGGCCGGTGACCCCGTGGGCCCGCCACGACCTCGGCGAGGTGCCGGACGGGCACTACACCGTGCCGCTCGGCAAGGCGGCGATCCGGCGCGAGGGCGCGGCCGTGACGGTTCTGGCCTACGGCACCATCGTGCACGTCGCCGAGGCCGCGGCGGCCGAGACGGGGATCGATGCCGAGGTGATCGACCTGAGGACGCTGCTGCCCCTCGACATGGAGACGATCGAGGCCTCGGTGCGCAAGACCGGGCGCTGCGTCATCGCCCACGAGGCGACCCTGACCTCGGGCTTCGGCGCCGAACTCGCGGCGCTGGTGCAGGAATCCTGCTTCTACCACCTGGAGGCGCCGATCGTCCGGGTCGCCGGCTGGGACACGCCCTACCCGCACGCCCAGGAATGGGCCTATTTCCCGGGCCCCGAGCGCGTCGGCCGGGCCCTTCGCGCCGCGCTGGAGGGCTGAGACATGGGCTTTCGCATCGTCAAGCTCCCGGATATCGGCGAGGGCGTGGCCGAGGCCGAGGTCTCGGCCTGGCACGTCAAGGTCGGCGACGTGGTCCGCGAGGACCAACCGCTCGCCGACGTGATGACCGACAAGGCCACCGTCGAGATCCCCTCGCCGGTGAGCGGCACCGTGGCGGCGCTCGGGGCCGAGGCCGGCCAGATGCTGGCGGTCGGCGCCGAGCTGGTGCGGCTGGAGATCGAGGGCGGGGAGGCCGCACCCGCCTCGACCCCGGATGCGGGCGTCGCGGTGGCGCCCGAGGTCGCGAAGGCGCAGGACGCGGCTTCCGGCCAATCCGCCGCGGCCCTGGTCCCGGCTGCGGACGGCCTGGAGCCGGCCCAGCCTGCGCCGGCCCCGAAACCCGCCGCCGCACCGAAGCCGGCCGAGCCGCCGAGACCCGTAGCGGCGAAGCCCGCGGCCCCTGCCCCGCGCCCCGCCGCGGCGGCGCCCTCCTCCGGTCCGCCCCGCCCGTCCGGCGAGAAGCCGGTCGCCTCGCCGGCCGTGCGTCGCCGGGCGCTGGAGGCCGGCATCGACCTGCGCCAAGTGCGCGGCACCGGGCCGGCCGGCCGCATCGGCCATGACGACCTCGACGCCTTCCTGAACGCCCCGCCGGAGGACGCGGCCCCCGCTCCCGCAGGCCGGGCCCCGCGGACGGGCGTCGAGGAGATCAAGGTCATCGGCCTGCGCCGGCGCATCGCCCAGCGCATGGCCGATGCCAAGCGCCGCGTCGCCCACTTCTCCTACGTCGAGGAGGTCGACGTGACTGCGGTGGAGGAATTGCGCGCCGCCCTCAACCAGCGCCACGGCGCGAGCCGGCCGAAGCTGACCCTGATCCCGTTCCTGGTCCAGGCCCTGGTGCGCGCCCTGCCGGACTTCCCGCAGATGAACGCCCACTACGACGACGAGGCGGAGGTGATCCATCGCCATGCCGGCATCCATGTCGGCATCGCCACCCAGACGCCGTCGGGCCTGATGGTGCCGGTGCTCCGCCACGCCGAGACCCGGGACGTCTGGAATTCGGCGGCCGAGGTGCGCCGCCTCGCCGAGGCCGCCCGCAACGGGCTCGCCGCCCGCGACGAGCTGTCGGGCTCGACCATCACCATCACGTCGCTCGGCGCGCTCGGCGGGATCGTGACGACGCCAGTGATCAACCGGCCGGAAGTGGCGATCATCGGCGTCAACAAGCAGGTGATGCGCCCGCTCTGGCGCGACGGCGCCTTCGTGCCGCGCCTGACGATGAACCTCTCGGCGTCCTTCGATCACCGGGTGGTCGACGGCTACGACGCCGCCCTGTTCGTGCAGGCGCTCAAGGGCCTGCTCGAGACGCCCGCGACTTTGTTCATGGAGGCCTAACCCGTGGGCGAGATCACCACCAAGCTCCTGGTGCTCGGCGGCGGCCCGGGCGGCTACGTCGCGGCGATCCGCGCCGGCCAGCACGGCATCGACACCGTGCTGGTCGAGGAGAACCGCTTAGGGGGCACCTGCCTCAATGTCGGCTGCATCCCCTCGAAGGCGATGATCCACGCCGCCGAGGCCTATCACGCGGCCGTGCTGCACGCCGGGGAGGCCTCGCCCTTCGGGCTCTCGGCCGGCCCGCCGACGCTCGACTTTCCCCGCACGATCGCCTGGAAGGACGGCATCGTCGGGCGGCTCAACACCGGCGTCGCGTCGCTCCTGAAGCGCGGCGGGGTCAAGATCCTGCGCGGGCGCGGCACCATGGTCGACGGCAAGACCTGCCTCGTCGAGACCGATACCGGGCCCGAGCGGGTGCGGGCCGATCACGTCATTCTCGCCACCGGCTCGGTCCCGGCGGCGCTTCCCCACCTGCCCTTCGGCGGGCGGGTGATCTCCTCGACCGAGGCGCTGTCGCTGCAAAAGGTCCCGGCCACGATGGCGGTGGTGGGGGCGGGCTATATCGGGCTCGAACTCGGCACCGCCTTCGCCAAGCTCGGCGCCAAGGTCACGGTAGTCGAGATGGCCGAGCGGATCCTGCCGGCCTACGATGCCGAGCTGACCCGGCCGGTGGCGCGGCGCCTGGGGGCGCTCGGGATCGAGGTCCTGCTCGGCGCCAAGGCAACCGGGCTCTCGGGCGACGCGCTCGACATCGAGGTCGGCGGCGAGCCTCGAAAAATTCCGGCCGAGGTGATCCTGGTCGCGGTTGGGCGCAAGGCGCGCACGCAGGATTTCGGGCTCGACCGGCTGGACCTCGACATGAGCGGGCCGTTCATCCGCATCGACGAGCGCTGCGCCACCTCGATGCGCAACGTCTGGGCGGTGGGCGACGTCACCGGCGAGCCGATGCTGGCCCACCGCGCCATGGCGCAGGGCGAGATGGTGGCCGACCTCGTCGCCGGCCGCCGCCGCGCCTTCCACAAGGTGGCAATCCCGGCGGTCTGCTTCACCGACCCCGAGGTGGTCTCGGCGGGTCTCTCGCCGGAGGAAGCCCGCGCCGCCGGCCACGAGATCCGCACCGGCCTCTTCCCCTTCGCCGCCAACGGCCGCGCCATGACGCTCGGCGCCGAGGACGGCTTCGTGCGGGTGACGGCGCGGGCCGACAACCACCTGCTGCTCGGCATCCAGGCGGTGGGGGCCGGGGTGTCGGAACTGGCGGCAGGATTTGGGCTCGCGCTCGAGATGGGGGCCCGGCTGGAAGACATCGCCGGCACGATCCACGCCCACCCGACCCTCGGCGAAGCCTTCCACGAGGCGAACCTGCGGGCGCTCGGCGAGGCTTTGCACATCTAAAGCATTTTCCGACGAAGCGGATACCGGGTCGTCTCAGGACATGCAGTAAAACCAAAGATCTGGAGCACTGCCCGATTGCAACGCGATCGGGCAGTGCTCCAGACGGACACGGACGCGCCTGGCGGGGGTGGCGTCCACGCCGCCTCCGCGAGCGGTCGAACTACCGGAATGATGTCCAGAATATGCCTTCCGTCGACGGCGTCATGAGCCCGAGCGGCGTCTGTTCGAAACCGAAATCCGCATCGCGACAGTGATCCGACAGGATCGCCGGAAGCGATCAATCGGGTTTCGTACGACGTGTCCCGCCGGACGGCGACGTTCGGCGGTAATCCTGACCCTCGCTCCGCTCGTCGTCGAGGGACAGAGCCAGGACCCTGCCGGTTCGCGGACAGGATCCCGGTACCAGCTGCCCCGACCGTCGGTCAGCGCCTCGTCGGCGTCGCCTCCGCATGCCTCATCGCGACGGCGTCGGTGCAGCGAAGAAAAGCGCTGTAGGTCTTCCCCGACACCTTCCTCTTGATCCAGACGTTCCGGCCGTCGTGGCGCGTCTGGATCCCGACCGATTCCGCACATCGCTCCCGGTCGGCCCGCGCCTGCGCGAAGGCCGGCTGCGTGGCAAGACCGAGCACCGATGCGATCGTCGCAACCATCAGAATATTTTCAGAAAATTTCGCGATATTTCTGAGCGTATCCAAGTTTATATCCCCGATCCGACCTGTCTATCCTAACGGCATTCCAGCCAGATCGACAACATAAATCCGGAGAATGACAGCATTGTGCTTCGCGCCGCGGCCGCACGGGGCAGCCCACCCTCGCTTCGCCCCGCCGGACCGCAGGGCGGCGATCCCCCTTCCAGGCCGGAATTCCGCTCGGGTCGCGCGGTGGCGAGGCGCCGGCGATCCGGCCTGCGGATCCCCGGCGAGTCGGCAAATCGTGGCAGGATGTGCGAGATCATCGTCCGTCCGTGTCGCGGAGGGACGAGGAGTGAGCGAGACGAAGCGCCGGGCCACCGTCGCGGAGACCCGGGAGCGCGCCTTCGACGACGTGCTGGCGTGGCTCGAATACCGCGTCGCGGTCTGCCGCGACGGACTGGAGCGCCACGCGGCCTCCCACGGCGCCGACAGCCGGGCCGTCGCGCTGGAGCGCGCCGCGGCCTTCGAGGCCGAGCTGATCCTGCGCGAGATCGGCAAGCTGGCCGCGCTGCCGCCGCGCTCGAAGGCGTTCCGGCAGGCGGCCGAGGCGCGCCGCCGCTTCGTCGCCGAGCAGCGCCGGAAGGCCGGCGAGGCGACCGCGCAGGAGGAGGCCTGAGGCGCCGCGAGCATGGGCTCCGTGCCCGGCCGCGCTGTTCGACCTCGTGACGCAAAGAATTTTCGCCGGCCGCATTGAAGGAATGCTTGGCCGCGTGAAATACTGCGAAGACGGTTCGCACCGACGGGCCGGGACATCCGGAGGATCGCCATGACGGGCCGGGGCACCTTGCGCCTGGAGAAACTCGTTTCCGTGCTCGCCCTCTGTCTCGCGGCGCAAGGTGCGCGCGCCGAGGTGAAGGCGGGTCCGGTGCTGATGCATTGGGGCCTGTGCGAGGCCTCCGGCGCCGTCCCCTTCCCCGCCGGCAGCTTCGGCGACCGCTTCCTGGTGGTGGACGACGACGACAACACCCTGCGGCTCTACAAGGCCGACGAATCCGGCCCGCCGCTCGCCCTGAAGGGCGGCGACCTCGACGCCGCCCTCGCCACCGGCCGCAGCGAGGAGCCGGCCAAGGCCGACCTCGAATCCCTCGCCTGGCTCGGCAGCGACCTGGTGGTGATGGGCTCCCACGCCCGCGACGCGGAAGGCCGCACCCGCGAGGCGTCGCGCCAGATGCTCGCCCTGTCGGTCGGCGGCGATCCCAAGGCGCCTGCGGTGAGCCCGAAGGACAAGGCGTTCGGCGGCCTCGCCAAGGCGATCGCCGACCTCGACCCGGCCCTCGCCGAGCGCATCGCCGTCGATCTCGCGGCGAAGCCCAGCCTCAGCCCGCGGCGGCGCGGCCTTGCCCTCGAGGGCTTGAGCCAGACCCCGGACGGGCGCGGTCTGCTCGTGGGTCTGCGCAATCCGCTCAACGCCGACAACGACGCCCTGGTGATCCCGTTCGAGAACCCGTCCGAGGTGCTGGCGGGCGGCGCGGCGCCGAAGCTCGCCAAGCCGATCGCCCTCGACCTCAAGGGCCGCGGCATCCGCGACATCGCCTACGCGCCGGGGATCAAGGCCTATTTCCTCATCGCCGGCGGATCGGGCAGCGGCGGCGAGGCCGCCGACATCTACCGCTGGTCCGGCAAGGCCGGCGAGGCTCCGGACCGCGTCGCCGGGGCGGCCGAGGCGCTGGCGGCGATCCCGGACTTCCAGCCCGAGGGCCTGATCGTCGCCGCGGACGGCAAGAAGGTGCAGGTCGTCAGCGACGACGGCGACATTTGCCCGGCCCGCAAGCCGCAGGGGTTCCGGAGCGTGGTGCTGGAGCTCCCGTGAGAGATCGGTAGGGCCGCCTGACAGGCCCTCCACGTCGTCCCGGGCTCGGCGCAGCCGAGACCCCGGGACGACCGGGCGACCACGTCACCCTTCCCGCTTCGGCCTCCCGCCCGCGGCCTTCCGCTTGTCCCGCCGCAGCACCCGGAGCTGCCAGAACGCGAAGCCCAGCACCGGCCCGAAGACGAGCCCGATGTCGAGCAACGCGAACAGCGTCTCGCTCATGGGGAGGCCGCGCCACCGAGGCGTTCGCGCTCGCGCAGGGTCTCGATCAGGTCGAGGACGCGCACGACCTGGCCGCTGAGGTTCCACCAGGCCGGCCGCGTCGCGGCGGCCGGGACCGGCATCGCCGCCACGGCATCGAGCAGGAACGCCGCCTCCGGCAGGGCCGGCCGGTCGGCGCGGCGGATCGAGGGTGTGACGAGGGCGCGGGCGAGGAGCCGGGCCTTGCGGGCGCCCGGCACCCGGGCGCGGCGGCTGACCGGGTCGAGCCCGGCCCGGGTCAGGTCGCGGCCAATCTCGGCATAGATCAGCCCGGCGGCGCGCACCGCAGGGCGGCAGGCGGCGGGCAGCAGCGCGATGCCCGAATCCGCGCGGGCATAGAGCAGGTCGGCGGCCTCCAGCAGGCGGGCGACCACGCCGGCGAGGGCGGGGCTCGGCTCCGGCCGGGCCAGGAAGGCGTCGGGATCGATCCCGGCCTCGCGCAGCCAGGATTCCGGCAGGTAGAGGCGGCCGGCCCTCGCATCCTCGCCGACGTCGCGGGCGATGTTGGTGAGCTGCATGGCGATGCCGAGGTCGCAGGCCCGGGCCAGGGCCTCGGGCGAGCGCACCCCCATCAGGAGCGTCATCATCGCCCCGACCGAGCCGGCGACCCGGGTCGCGTAGGCGCAGAGCGCCGTGAGATCCGGGTAGCGCCGCCCGGCGGCATCCCAGTCCAGACCTTCGAGGAGGGCGGCCGGCAGGGCCTGGGGCATCGCGTGGCGGGTCACGATCTCGGCGAGCGCCCGGTCGGCGGGCGCGTCGGCGGGCCGGCCGGCATAGGCGAGCGCCAGGCGCGCCCGCAGCCGCGGCACCGCGTCGGCCCGGGCGCCCGCTCCGTCGACTGCGTCGTCGGAGAGGCGGCAGAAGGCGTAGAGCCCGTAGGCGTCCCGGCGGACATCCTGAGGCAGCAGCCACGAGGCGGCGTAGAAGCTGCGCGAGCCGGTGCGGATCGCCGCCCGGCAGGCGGCGTGGTCGGCGGAGCGGGCGAGGGACGCGGCAAAGGGCGTCTGGCGACGCGCATCAGGCGAAGACGGCAGCATCGGGCACCACGCGATCGAGGATCTTCGAGGACGACAGCACGCCCGGCAGCCCGGCCCCCGGATGGGTGCCGGCACCGACGAGGTAGAGGTGGCGCACCGCCCTGCTGCGGTTGTGCGGGCGGAAATACGCGCTCTGAGTCAGGATCGGCTCGAGGCCGAAGCCCGAGCCGCGATAGGCCAGGAAATCGTCGGAGAAGTCCTGCGGCGTCGTCACCCGCGAGGTGACGAGGGAACCGGACAGGCCCGGCAGGACGGTGGATTCGAGGCGTGCGGCGATGCGCTGCCGGTACGGCTCGGCCAGAGCCGCCCAGTCCTGGCCCCCGGCGAGGTTCGGCACCGGGGCGAGCACGTAGAATGCGTCATGGCCCGGCGGCGCCACGCTCGGATCGGTCGCGGTCGGGCGGTGGAGGTAGAGGCTCATGTCCTCGGCCAGCACCTTGGCGCCGAAGATGTCGTCGAGGAGCCCGCGATAGCGCGGACCGAGCAGGATCGTGTGGTGGGCCAAATCCGGATAGCGGCGCCGCGTGCCGAAATACCAGACGAACAGCCCCATGGAGGAATGCGCCCGGGCGAGCCGACGCTCGCGCCAGCCCCGCGCCTCCGGCGGCAGCAGGTCGAGAGCCGTGACGGCGGAATCGGCGTTCGACACCACCACGTCGGCGGCGATCTCGGTACCGTCGGCGAGCGCCACGCCGCAGGCGGTGCCGTCCGTGACGAGGATGCGCGCGACCTCGGCGCCGCACCGCACCTCGCCGCCCTGCCCCTCGATGAGCGACACCATCCCGCGCACCAGGGCGCCGGTGCCGCCGAGCGCCGAATGCACGCCCCAGCGGCGCTCGAGCGCGGCGATCAGGCAGTAGAGCGCGCTCGCCCGGAACGGCGAGCCGCCGATCAGCAGCGGGTGGAAGCTGAAGGCGGTGCGCAGGCGCTCGTCGCGGAACACCGACGAGACCAGGCCGTAGACGCTGCGATGGCCGCCGATGCGCACCAGGTCGGGGGCGATGCGCAGCATGTCGGTGACGCGCCCGAACGGCACCGCGCCGAGCTGTTCGAACCCGACCCGGCACAGCTCGTCCGAGAGCGCCATGAAGCGGTCATAGGCCGGCGCCTCGCCGGGGCTCAGGCGCTCCACCTCCGCGCGCATCACCTCCGCATCGCCGCTCATCGCGAAGGTCGTGCCGTCGTCGAAGCGGATGCGGTAGAACGGGTGCATCGGCACCAGGGTGACGTCGTCGGCGAGACGACGCCCGCACAGGGCCCAAAGCTCCTCGAACAGGAACGGCGCGGTGACGATGGTCGGCCCGGCATCGAAGGTGAAGCCGTCCTGCCGGTGGACCCGCGCCCGCCCGCCCGGTTGCTCCAGCCGCTCCAGCACGCTGACCCGGTAGCCCCGCGCGCCGAGCCGCACGGCCGCCGCGAGCCCGCCGAAGCCGCTGCCGATCACCACTGCGCGGGGCCGGCGCCGGGCGGCGGTGACCCGCGGCGGCGCGTCGTCGAGTGTCAACATAAGTTGACACTATCATCGCGGTCGGGGCGGGTGGCAAGCGGGAAAGCGGGTGTCGCGCATCATCCTCGAAAAGGCGCGCAGGCGCTCACGCCACGATGCCCTCCCGCGCCGCCCCGGCCCGGATCAGCCCCGCCACCACGTCGGGCTTCTCCTCGTGCGCCAGATGCCCGAGGCCGCGCAGCAGCTCCACCCGCGCCCGTCCGCCGAGGCGGTCGGCGAGGCCGAAGGAGATGTCGGGCGCGATGGTGCGGTCCTTGCCGCCGACGATGAGCAGCAGCGGGCCCGCGAGGCGTGGCAGGTCGCGGTCGAGGGCGGCAAGGTCCCAGTTCGCCATCATGCCCAGCGCCCCGGCGACGTGGCCGGGGGTCTGGAACAGGCGGCGGTAGAGATCGAGGCCGGTGCGGTCGAGGGTCGAGCCGGTGCCGCCGATCAGCCGCTCCACCGCCGCGCGGTCGGCCGACCACGCGAAGACCCGCGGCGTCACCGGGTTGAGGAACAGGGCGCGGGCCATCGCCGGGAAGATGAAGCCGGCCATGCCCGGGAACGGCTTGAGCGCCGCGTTGAGCCCGACGAGGAGGCGCGGCGACACCGCGCCGTCGAGACGGAGACGCGCCAGGATCGCCGCACCCGCCGAATGGCCGACCGCGACGTCGGGCTTCGCGTCGAGGACGCGCAGGAGGTCGGCGAGCGACCGGGCCATGCGCGGCAGGGAGGGCGTCGGCAGCGGATCGGTGAAACCGTGGCCGGGCAGGTCCGGGGCAATCACCCGGAAGTCGCGGGCAAGGAGCGGCAGCAGCCCGCGCCAGGAATGGGTCGCCGCGCCGGTGCCGTGGACGAGGAGCAGGACCGGCCCCGCGCCGGCCTCCTGCACGTGCCAGGTCAGGCCGCCGGCGCTGACGAAGCGGCTCGCCTCGCGGTTCGGCCAGTCGCGGCCTTCCCGGGCGAAGGCGGGCCTGTCGTCGGAAGGGGACATGGCTCAACCCGTCGGGGCAGCCTCGCGCACGGCCCGGGTCAGGCGCGCGGCGTCGGCCTGCGGCATGGCGAGGTAGCGCGCCGCCATCGCGGCGGCGAGGGCCCTGGCGGCCTCCTGCGGGCGGGCGGCGGTATCGATCACCAGGGCGCGGGTGCCCTCCGCCGCGAGAAGCCGGGCCGCCGCCAGGGCGTCCGATGCGGCTTGCGCCCGGCCCGGCTGGCCGGAGCGGGCGATGTTGGCGCGGCCGTCGGTGAGGAGCAGCACGACCGGGCTGCGGCCGCCGCGGCGCTCGGCGGCGGCGAGCTTGCCGGCCGCCTCGATGCCGGCTGCGAGCGGCGTGCCGCCGCCGCCGGGCAGGGAGGCCAGCGCGCGCTTGGCGCGCACCAGCGAGCGGGTCGGGGCGAGGAGCAGGTCGGCCTCCTTGCCCCGGAACGCCACGAGGGCGACCCGGTCGCGGCGCACGTAGCACTCGGCGAGCAGCGACTCGACCGCGCCCTTGGCCTCGGCCAGCCGCTCCAGGGCCGCGGAGCCGGAGGCGTCGACCGCGAAGATCGTGGTGGTCTCGCGCCTTTGCACGAGGCGGCGGATGCGCAGGTCGTCCGCCGTGATGCGCAAGCCGGCCTCGCCCTCCCCCCGGCGCAGGCGCTGCCAGGGCGCGGCGGCCTGCAGGGTCTCGATCAGGGCGAGCCGCCCGCGGCGCGGATCGCCCGGCCGCGCCCCGACCGGACGACCGGCTCGCGCCGCCGCGGCGGCTCCGGTCCGTCCGGCACCGGGCGAACGGGTGCGGGGCGCCTCGCCCGCGGCCAGACGGGCGAGGAGACCGGGCGGCAGGCTCGCCGCGACGGCCGCGAGGATGCGGTCCTCGTCCCCCATCGGGCCGGTCGGCCCGGCCCGATCGCCCTCCTCCTCCGGCGGCGGCTCGGCCGGCGCATCCTCGGTGTCTTGCCCCGTCTCTTGCCCCGTATCTTGCGGCCAGTTGCGCGCCCGCGGCGCCAGCACCAGGCCGATGGCGGCGGAGAGATCGGCATCCGTCACCGCGTCCCGGCCGGCGAAGGCCGCGTGCGCCCGCGCCACCTGCAGGGCGAGGAGCGGTGCGCGCAAGGAGGCGATGCCGAGCCGGGCCGCGACGCCGCACACGATCTCGGCGGCCTCCCCGTCGGCCGAGGGCCAAGCCGCCGCGCGGGCCGCGGCAAGGTCGGGCGGCGTCGGCGTGGCGGCGAGCGCAGCCGACGGAACGGCGTCGAGGTCGAGATGGATCGCCGCGCGGTCGGCGAGGCCGGCCGGCGGGGCCTCGTCCTCGCCCTCCCCCTCGTCGAGGAGCACCAGGCCGACCCGCGCCGGGTGCCGGGCGGCGATGCCGTCCCGGGCGACCTCGACGGTACCGGTGTCGAGCACCTGGGCGATCCGCGCCGCGGTGCCGGCGCCGAGGCGCTCGGCCATCGGCACCACCATCACGCCGCCGTGCCCGCGGGCGAGCAGCCCCGCCTGGGCCACCGGCCGGCCGGTCCGCAGGGTGGCCGGCAGGTCGAGCCCGCCGAGGAGCGCGTCGTCGGCGATGGAAGCGGGCAGGCGCGTCACCGGCGCGTCGTCGGGCAGGAGGGCGCGCAGATGCGCGAGCCAGGCCTCGCGCACCGGGCCGGGCCGGGCGCGGACCACGATTCCGGTCCCGGTGGGATCGAGGGCGACGAGCGCGGCCGCCAGGCAGGCCTGGATCCAGACCGGGTCCGGCGCGGCGCTCACCCGAGGACCTCGGCGAGCGCCCGGGCGATCCGCGCCTCGGAGCCGGCCTCGTCCAGGGGGTTGCGGCGCAGGCGGTGACTCAAGGAACCCGGGGCGACCTCGCGCAGGTGGTCCAGGGTGACGGTCGCGGCGCCGTCGAGGCTCGCGAGCGCCCGGGCGGTGCGCATCAGGGTCAGTTCGCCGCGCAACCCGTCGGTACCGAGCGCCAGGCACAGGCGGGCGGCGGCCTCCAGGATCGCGTCCGGCACCTCGACCTCGGCGAGGCGGGCCCGGGCCGCGAGGATCTGCCCGCCGAGCCGCGCCTCCTCGGCGGCCCATTCCGCCGCGAAGGCCGCCGGATCGCGCTCGTAGGCGTCGCGGCGGCGCACGATCGCCACGCGGGTCGCGAGGTCGGTCGGGGTGGTCACCGTGACGGCGAGGCCGAAGCGGTCGAGGAGTTGCGGGCGCAGCTCGCCCTCTTCCGGGTTGCCGCTGCCGACGAGGACGAAGCGCGCCGGGTGGCGCAGGCTCAGGCCCTCGCGCTCCACGGTGTTCACGCCCGAGGCCGCTACGTCGAGGAGCAGGTCGACGAGGTGGTCCTCGAGCAGGTTGACCTCGTCGATGTAGAGGAAGCCGCGATTGGCGCGGGCGAGCAGCCCCGGCTCGAACGCCTTCTCGCCGGCCCCGAGCGCCCGGCCGATATCGAGCGCCCCGACGACCCGGTCCTCGGTGGCGCCGAGCGGCAGGTCGACCACCGGCACCGGCACGGTCTTGACGGCCAGTCCCTGCCCCCGGCGGGCGGCGCAGGCCGGGCAGAGCGCGGCGGCATCGACGGGATCGCAGGAATAGGCGCAGCCCGCCACCGCCCGCATCGGCGGCAGCAGGGCGGCGAGCGCCCGCACGGCGGTGGACTTGCCGGTGCCGCGGTCGCCGAAGACCAGCACCCCGCCCACCGCCGGATCGACCGCGGCGACCAGCAGCGCGCGTCGCATCGCATCCTGCCCGACGATCGCCGAGAACGGATAGGGCGGCCGGGGCGTCGCCTCGGGGAGCACGGTCGGCATCACGAATCCCGGCTTCGGAGCCCGCCGGGACAGGGCCGATTGGGTGGGCGCCACGTTGGATCCTCGTCCGTGAGGGGTGGGTGCCAGGATCGGCCGGGGGAGCAGGAATGTCTAATGAAATTGACGGCCGTTTGAGTTGACGACGGTGGCACGAAAAAAGCCCTTCCCCGCTGCGGAGGAGGGCGGCCCCTGCGTCGGCAGGGGCCGGGAGAGGGGCACCCCGCTTCCGTAAGTGTCGCGACCGCGATGATGGACGCCACCGGGATCAGCGTCGCACCGCCCCTCTCCCGCTCGGCTCTGCCGGGCACCCTTCCCCGCAGAGGGGGGCGGGTTTGGAGCTACGCCGCCCGCGCCAGCCCGATCCGGCCCCAGATCGTCCCGAGGGCCAGCGCCAGGTGATCGATATCGGCGTCGCTGTGGAGCGGCGACGGGGTGATCCGCAGGCGCTCGGTGCCGCGGGGCACGGTCGGATAGTTGATCGGCTGCACGTAGATCCCGAACTCGTCGAGCAGCGTGTCGCTGATCTGCTTGCACTGGACCGGATCACCCACCATCACCGGTACGATGTGGCTCGGGTTGTCGAGGAGCGGGATGCCGATCGACGCGAGGCGCCGGCGCACCGCCGCGACGCGGTCCTGATGCCGCTCGCGCTCCGCCCCGCTCGCCTTGAGGTGGCGGATGCTGGCCGCCGCACCGGCCGCGACGGCGGGGGGCAGCGAGGTGGTGAAGATGAAGCCCGAGGCGAAGCTGCGCACGAAATCGCAGAGCGCGCTGGAGGCCGCGATGTAACCACCCGATACCGCGAAGGCCTTGCCCAGTGTGCCCTCGATCACCGTGAGGCGGTGCATCAGACCCTCGCGCTCGGCGATGCCGCCGCCGCGCGGTCCGTAGAGGCCCACCGCATGGACCTCGTCGAGATAAGTCATGGCGCCGTGCGCCTCCGCCACGTCGCAGAGTTCGGCGATCGGCGCGATGTCGCCATCCATCGAGTAGACCGACTCGAACGCGACGAGCTTGGGCAGCCTGGGATCGACGAGGCTGAGCTTGCGGTCGAGGTCGTCGGGGTCGTTGTGGCGGAAGATGTGGCGCTCGGCCCGGCTGGAGCGGATGCCCTCGATCATCGAGGCGTGGTTGCCCTCGTCGGAAAACACCACGCAGCCCGGCAGCTTGGAGGCGAGCGTCCCGAGCCCGGCCCAGTTCGAGACGTAGCCCGAGGTGAAGAGGAGGGCCGCCTCCTTGCCGTGCAGGTCGGCGAGTTCCCGCTCCAGCAGCACGTGGTAGTGGTTGGTGCCAGAAATGTTGCGGGTGCCGCCGGCGCCGGCGCCGCAGCGGTCGATCGCCTCGTGCATCGCGCTCGTCACTGCCGGATGCTGGCCCATGCCGAGATAGTCGTTCGAGCACCACACCGTCACCTCGCGGGTGCCGTGGGCGCCGTGCTGGGTGGCGTAGGGGAACCGGCCGGCCTGCCGCTCGAGGTCGGTGAAGACCCGGTAGCGTCCCTCGCGGTGCAGGCCTTGGAGAGCGGCGGAGAAGTGCGCTTCGTAGTCCATCGAACGTCCCCTTGTACGGTGCTTTTCTGATCGTGTTCGTCTGGCTCAGGGTGCGGCGTCGGCTCCCGGGCGGCGGGCGGGCAGCCCCCAGCCCCAGAGCGCCGCGGAGGGCAGCGGCAGCATCAGGAAGCCGTGCTCCAGGATGGCGAGCGCCATCAGGGTCGCCATCATGGTGTGGCCGGAGCGCTTGAAGGCCGAGGCGCTCTCGGTGACGGCGGGGTGCAGCAGCACCAGGAGGAAGCCGGTGGCGAGGATCATCGCCACCGGGAAAAGCGCATTCATCGGCGCGCGCCGAAAGAAGCTGCCGAGATAGCGCAGGTGTTCGGGCAGGAACTCGGCGTTGAGGTTGCGCACGCCGAGGAACAGGTTGAGGCGGGCGCTGAGGTTCATCCCCCACAGGACCAGGTAGGTCCACAACGCCATCCGGTTCGGGCCGCCCGCCGTCAGCCAGGCGATGGCGGCAAACCCCAGAATGATCGCCGCCTCGTGCCAGAGGTTGGTCGCCGCCGCCGCGCCGAAGCGGGCGAGGCCCCGGTCGGTGGGCGCCCCCGGGGTCCGCCGGGGGCCGGCGACATAGCCCATGTAGAAGGCCATCTCCTGCCAGCCCCAGACGATCAAAGCCGCCGTGAAGGCCGCGTAGGCCCCCGCCTCGCTCTCCTGGTTGGTGCTCCAGGCGATCACCCACAGCGCGCCGAAGAGCGCTACGGTCGTCGCGCCGAAGCTCCAGGCATGGGTCCGGCGCGGCCGGTGGTTCAGCCAGAGGATCGCCCCGGTCAGAAACCACCAGATCACGACGGCATAGACGATCGGCGCGGCGTAGTCGGACATTCGGGCGCTACCAGGCGGGGCTGAGGCGGATCTGCGCGGGCATCGGGTTGGCCTTGGCGGGCATCACCATCAGCCGCCCGAAGGCCAAGGCCGCCCTGGCGGCATGGCCGGCATGCTTGAGCTTGCCGACGAGCCCGCCCCGCGCCTTCGCCTCCTCGATGCCGCGAGCGCAGGAGAGCAGCCGCTCGAGCCCGGCCCGGAAGCCCGGATGGTCGATGTCGAGGGTGAGCGGGAAGACCTGGCGCGAGATCTCGGACGTGATGGCGAAGACCTGGAAGTCGTACTCCTTCGGATCGACCCCGAGCGCCTTGTGGAAGGCCGGCCGGCACTGGTCGCGCACGTACATGGTGCAGAACACGGCGAGCAGGAAAAACTTGATCCAGTAATAGTTGATGCCGGTCAGCAGCTTCGGGTTGGCGCGCATCAGCAGCGCGAAGGCCTCGCCGTGCCGGAACTCGTCGTTGCACCATTTCTCGAACCACTTGAAGATCGGGTGGAAGCGCTTGTCCGGATGGCGCTCAAGGTGGCGGAAGATCGTGATGTAGCGGGCATAGCCGATCTTCTCCGACAGGTAGGTCGCGTAGAAGATGAATTTAGGCCGGAAGTGGGTGTACTTCTTGGCCTTAGTCAGGAAGCCGAGATCGATGCCGACCCCGAAATCCTTCAGCGTGTCGTTGATGAAGCCGGCATGACGGGCCTCGTCGCGGCTCATGAAGCCGAACAGCTCGCGAATGTCCTTGTTCTTGGCGCGCTTGCGCATCTCGGCATAGAGCACGCAGCCCGAGAACTCGGCGGTGATGGACGAGACCAGGAAGTCGAGGAACTCCTTGCGCAGCTCCGGGTCGAGGCCCGACAGGTCGAGGTCGAAGTCGGAATTGCGCACGAAGTGGCGCTTGTTGGGGTCGGCGCGCATCTCGGCGATGAGCACGTCCCACTCGGCCCGCACCGGCTCGACATTGGTGCGGTCGAGTTCCTCGAAGTTGGTGGTGTAGAAGCGCGGGCTCAGGAACGTAGTTTCCTGGGCCGATTGGGTGCTCTCGTTCGGGGTCTTCAGGGTCGTCGCGCTCATAGCCGCGTCCTTTCCGAGAAGCTGACTTCGTAGAGTTCGGTGAGCTCGAAATGGCCCGCGATGCGGGTCCACAGGCGCTCCATGGCGCCGGCACGCACCACGGTCGCGGTGCGGCGCACCACGATCCGGTCGCCGTAGGGAACGGAGGTCGGCGCGTCGTGCACCGTCACCTCGTCGCCCGGGGCGATGAGAAGCCCGCCGTCCAGCGTGACATGGGCGTGCAGGCTCTCGGCGGTCTGCTCGATCTCGACCGTGCACGGCACCTCGATGCGGCGCTTGCCGCCCAACCAGTGCATCACGATGCGCCCCTCCCCTGTTGGAGCAGCCGCGCGAAGGCGACCGCGTTGTCGAGCCCGAAGGCTTCGAGGTTGATCCGCCGGCCCGACGCGACGTCGTCGAGCGTGAGCGTACCGTTGTCCCAGCGGGTGAGCCGGAACGGCGGGTCGCGCGACAGGCCCTCGCGCAGGCGCGCCTGGGCCATCACCCGCAAGGTGGCGCGCAGGAACCCGTCCGCGCCGGGCTGCACCTCGGCGACGAGGCGCCCGCTCTCGGCGTTGCGGAGATCGACGCGGCCGTCCGGCCGGTCCTCGACCGCGAGGTCGAGCACCTGGACGGCCGAAGCCGGCGGCATCTGCGTGACCCCGACGCCGCTAGACCGCCCGAACGCCACCGCGGCGAGCGAGAAGGCGACGAGGAGGCCGGCACTGCGCAGGAGCGGCCGCGAGACCGGAATGTCGTGTGCCATCGCGGCCTCCTAGTGGCCCGCCGCCGCGAGGCGGCCCGGCAGGACGGGGCTGGCGACGGGTGCCGGCGGAAGTGCCTGAACCGGCTGGCCGTTCGCCTCGGCGAGCGCCGTGGCGATGCGCTTGGCCACGGCTTCCGCCTCGGGCACGCAGCGCAGCATCGGCTCGGGCCGGGTCAGGCGCCAGGGCCGGGCATGCGGCCAGAGATGCAGGTAGGCGAGCCGCACGCCGGGCTTCAGCCGCAGGGGCAGGTCGCCGCTGCCGTCACGGAGCCGGCGGAAGGCAGCGCCCTCGATCTCCCTCAGCGGCAGGTTGATGTCCATCTGCAGCGCGATGCCGATGCGCAGCATCAGCCGCTTGTCGGTCAAGGTATAGACCGTGGTGCGGCAGGCGCCCCAGGCCAGCGCGAACAGGATGACGAGCGCCAGGGCTCCGGCGAGCAGCACCGGCCAGGCCGCGGCGGCCCGTCCGGCGGAGAACGCCTGGAAGGCCGCGAGCCCGCCGAAATAGAGCGCCACGAGGTCGACGTGGAAGGCGCGGCGCGCGAGGCTCAAGAACGCCGGGCGGCCCTGCCACAGCAGGCGCTCGCCCTTGGGCAGCGGGCCGGGCAGCCCGTGAGGAAGCAGGTCCGTCACAGCAGGGGCTCCTGGCGGCTGTCGGTGGCGTAGAGCGTGCCGGCGCCGTAATAGGCGATGACCCGCTCCTCCTCCCGCAGGGTGATGCTGTCGGGGTCGCGCGGCTGCGGCACGCCGGCGAACTGGCGAGCGAGCAGGGCCGCGACGACGATCTTCTTGTCCCGGCTGAAGCGCTTCACGTCCGCGAAGGTCACCGGGATCAGCACGGTGCGGTCGCGGGCGCCGTCCAGTTCCATCTCGTAGTAGCGCGGCAGCGACTCGCCGCGATCGATCCAGATCTCCGTGACGGTGCCGGCCAGCACGCCGTCGGCGCCGTAGACCGGCATGCCGCGCGGATCGGGATCGTCCGCCGAGACCGTGAACTCGTCGGCGACGCGCATCGGCACGATGCGGGTCTTGCCCTCCCAGGTCAGGTCCGGCCGCTCGGCGCGGAGCGCATAGGCGCCCGGGCCGACGCCGTCGGCAAGCCGCGAATCGTCGGTCGAGGTCGGCACGATCGGGGCGCCGGGCCAGGGTTCGAGCTTGACGGCCTTGAGCTCCCCGACCGGGCCCTCGTGCGGGCGGGGCGCCAGCACGGCCGAGCCGTCGGCCAGCAGGAAGGTCTTGGGGGACGGCAGGAACAGCCAGTCCCAGCCCTTGAGGCCGCCATGGGTCTCGGATTCGAGTGGATACCCCTCGCGGCGATCCTCGCGGCGCAGGTAGAAGACCAGGCCTGCGAAGAAGATCCAGAAGGCGTAGAGCACCACTTGCGCGACGTCGAGATAGCCTGTGAGGGCACCCTTGGGCATGATGGTCTCCTTCCAAAGCATTTTCCGGCGAAGTGGACACCGGTTCGTCGAAGAAAATGCGGTCAAATCAGAAACCTGGAGCGGCGCGCGGGCGCTGCTCTAGGGCAGGGCCGGACGAGCGGAGAGCGGGGCGCGATCGGGCCGGCGCACCAGCGGCCCGATCGCCACCAGGGTGGCGAAGAGCAGCCCGATCTCGATGTGGTAGACGACGAGGTAGCCGGTGGACGCCTCGGAGAGCGCCTCGCCGAGGCGGCCCGAGACCGCCAGCGCCGAGCCCGCGTCGCGCAGGATGCCGCTCGCCGCGATGGCCAGGCCCGCGGCGCAGGCCTGGACGGCGCCCCAGGCGCCGAGCGCGAGGCCGGTCTGCTCGGGGGCCGCGCCGGCCATCGAGGCGGTCAGCGTGCCGTGGGCGAAGAGCCCGCCGCCGAGGCCGATCAGCGCGACGCCGCAGGCGAACAGCCCGCCGGAGCCGAGGGGCGCGGCGAAGACCACCGCCGAGAAGGCCGCGATGCCGACGACGGCCCCGGCGGCCGCCACCCGGAACGGATCGCCGCCGCGGTTGAGCCAGCGCGCCGCGGTCAGCAGCCCGATGCCGCCGCCGATGGCGAGCACGGCGGTGAGCGCCGTCGTCGCGGCGACCGGCAGGTGCAGGATCTGGCCGCCATAGGGTTCGAGCAGGATGTCCTGCATGCTGAACCCCGCCGTCCCGAGACCGGTGGCGATCAGGCGCCGCCGCGCCTGCGGCTGGGTCGCGTAGGACTCCCACGCCTCGCCGAAGCGGCGCGCCGGAGCGGACTTGCGGGAGGTGTCGCGCGGCTCCTGCTTCCACAGGGCGATGCCGTTGAGGACGAGGGTGGCGAGCGCCGCGCCCTGGATCACCTGGATCAGCCTTATCGCCGAGAAGTTGTGGAGCGCCAGCCCGAACACCACGGCGCTCGCCATCATGCCGGCGAGCAGCATCGCGCACAGGAGCGCCACCACCTTCGGGCGGGCATGGGGCGGCGCGAGGTCGGTGGCGAGCGCCAGCCCCACCGTCTGCGTGGTGTGCAAGCCCGCGCCGACGAGCACGAAGGCGAGGGCCGCCGCGACCTGCCCGACGACGATCGGGCCGGTCGTGTCCCCCGACAGGATCAGCAGCGCGAACGGCATGATGGCGAAGCCGCCGAATTGCAGCAGCGTGCCGAACCACAGGTAGGGGACGCGCTTCCAGCCGAGGACCGAGCGGTGGCTGTCGGAGCGGAAGCCCACCAGCGCCCGGAACGGGGCGGCCAGCAGCGGCAGCGACAGCATCACGGCGACGATCCAGGCCGGCACGTCGAGCTCGACGATCATCACCCGGTTGAGGGTGCCGATCAGCAGCACCGCCGCCATCCCGACCGTGACCTGGAACAGCGACAGGCGCAGCAAGCGGCCGAGCGGCAGTTCCGCCGTTGCGGCATCCGCAAAGGGCAGGTAGCGGGGCCCGAGTTCAGCCAGCGCCCGGGCGAGGCGGCTCGCCGTGCTCATCGGCGCACCAGTTCGAGGGCGTTGGACAGGTAGAAGCCGGAATTGATCCGCCGGCTGCGGGCCAGCGTGAAGGGCGACAATCCCGGATCGGCGGCGACGCGGCGGCGCAGGGAACGCTCCCCGACCGGCTCGATCGCCGGCGCCCGGTCGCCGCGGGGGAAGAGGCGGCCGGCGGCATGCATCACGGTCAGCAGCGGCGTGCGCGGGGCGACCGTGAACAGCACCGACGCGTCGGTGCGCCGGGCCAGCGCCGAGAGGGCGCGGACGATGTCGGGGGTGCGGTAATGGATCAGCGAATCCATCGCCACGACGTGGTCGAAGCGCCCCAGTCCCTCGTCCAGCATGTCGCCGACCTGGAAATCGAGGCGGCCCGGGAGCCGGAGGCTCGCGGTGCGCTCGCGGGCGAGATCGACCAGCGTCGGCGAGACGTCGATGGCCACGACCTCGGCGCCCCGCCGCGCCGCCTCGACGGCGAGCGCGCCGGTGCCGCAGCCGGCATCGAGCAGGCGCCGGCCGGAGAGGTCGGCGGGGAGCCAGGACAGGAGTTCCGCCCGCATCGCGTCGCGGCCGGCCCGCACGGTGGCGCGGATGCGGCTCACCGGCGCGTCCGAGGTGAGGCGCGCCCAGGCCTCGACGGCGGTGCGGTCGAAATAGGTCTCGAGCTGGGCCCGGCGGGTGTCGTAGGTGGGGCTGGTCATCAATCGAACCCGAGAAATTCGAACAGGTCCCGATCCTTCATCGGCACCGCCGGGAGCGGGTCGACGCCGGCCCAGAGCTGCTCCGCCAGTTGCAGGTACTCGGCCTGCACGGCGAGCAATTCCGGCGAGGGATCCATCTCGAACAAGGTCGCCTTCTTCAGGCGCGAGCGGCGCACCACGTCGAGATCGCGGAAATGCGCCAGGCGCTTGAGGCCGACCGCGTCGTTGAACCGGTCGATCTCGTTGGTCTCGGCCGAGCGGTTGGCGATGACGCCGCCGAGGCGCACGCCGTAATTCTTCGACTTGGCGTGGATCGCCGCGACGATCCGGTTCATCGCGAAGATCGAATCGAAGTCGTTCGCCGTGACGATGAGCGCCCGGTCGGCATGCTGGAGCGGCGAGGCGAAGCCGCCGCAGACCACGTCGCCCAGCACGTCGAAGATCACCACGTCGGTGTCTTCCAGAAGGTGATGCTCCTTGAGGAGCTTCACGGTCTGGCCGACGACGTAGCCGCCGCAGCCGGTGCCGGCAGGGGGACCGCCGGCCTCGACGCAGCGCACGCCGTTATAGCCCTCGACGACGAAATCCTCGACGCGCAGCTCCTCCGAATGGAACTGCACCGCCTCCAGGGCATCGATGACGGTCGGCGCCAGGCGCTTGGTCAGCGTGAAGGTCGAATCGTGCTTCGGATCGCAGCCGATCTGGAGCACGCGCTTGCCGAGCTTCGAGAAGGCGACCGAGAGGTTCGACGAGGTCGTGCTCTTGCCGATGCCGCCCTTGCCGTAGACGGCGAAGACCTTGGCGGTCTCGATGCGGATGTCCGGATCGAGGGCGACCTGAAGGCTGCCTTCTTCCCGGCGCGCCGGGACGGGGTTTCGGATCGCGATGTTCATGCGGCAGCCTCCGCGGTGATGCCTTCGAGCCGGTCGTCGAGGGCCTCCTCGGCCCGGTCGAGCGCGGCCCGGGTCTCGGGGTCGGGGGTCCAGAAGCCGCGCCGATGCGCCTCGATCAGGCGATGGGCGACCTTGGCCGAGGCGGCGGGGTTGAGCGCCGCCATGCGCTCGCGCATCGCCTCGTCGAGGACGTAGGTCTCGGTGATGCGCTGGTAGATCCAGGGCGCGACCTGATCGGTGGTGGCCGACCAGCCCACGGTATTCGTGAGGTGCTGGTCGATCTGGCGCACGCCCTCGTAGCCGTGGCCCAGCATCCCCTCGACCCATTTCGGGTTGAGCATCCGGGTCCGGGTCTCGAGCGCCACCTGCTCGGAGAGCGAGCGCACCCGGCCCTCGCCGCGGGTCTGGTCGCTGATATAGACCGGCACCGAAGTGCCCCGGGCCTTCGCCACGGCGCGGGCCATGCCGCCGAGCCCGTCGAAGTAATGGTCGACGCTGGTCACCCCGACCTCGACCGAATCGAGGTTCTGGTACGCGAGGTCGACCCCTGCGAGCACCGCCTGCATCAGGGCGCGGCGCGGCTCGGGCTTGCCGGAGCGGCCGTAGGCGAAGCTCTTGCGGCGCGAGAAGGTCTCGCACAGCTCGGTCTCGTCCTCCCAGCGCCCGGAATCGACGAGGTGGTTGAGGTTGGCGCCGTAGGCGCCCTCGGCGTTGCTGAAGACCCGGAGGGCCGCGGTTTCGAGATCGATGCCTTGAGCCGCCTGGTGGGCCAGCGCGTGCTTGCGCACGAAGTTCATCGCCTCCGGCTCGTCGGCGCTGGCCGCGAGCCAGGCGGCTTCCGCGAGCAGCTTGGTCTGGAGCGGCAGCAGATCGCGGAAGATTCCCGAGAGGGTCGCCACCACGTCGATACGCGGGCGGCGCAAGTCTTCGAGCGGGATCAGCACCGCGCCGCAGAGCCGGCCGTAACCGTCGAAGCGGGGTGCGGCGCCCATGAGCGCGAGCGCCTGCGCGACCGGCGCGCCCTCGCTCTTCAGATTGTCGCTGCCCCAGAGCACCAAGGCGATGCTCTCCGGATAGGCGCCGCCATCCGCCGCGTGGCGGGCAAGCAGCTTCTCGACCTGGGCCCGGCCATCGACGAGCGCGAAGGCGCTCGGGATCCGGTAGGGGTCGAAGCCGTGCAGGTTGCGCCCCGTCGGCAGGATCGCGGGCGAGCGCAGCACGTCGCCGCCGGAGACCGGGGCGATGAAGCGGCCGTCGAGGGCCCGCAGCAGAGCCGGGATTTCGTGGTCCTCGGCGAGCAGCCGGTCGGTCTCGGCGAGCGCCCGGAAGGCGGCCTGGGTGGCATCGTCGGCGTCGGGACCGGTGACGTCTTCGGGAGCGGCGCCGGCCACCAGCCGGGCGATCACGGCACGGTCCGGCGCGAGGCCGTGGACGGATTCGGCCAGCGCCAGGAGCAGGTCGATCCGCTCCTCCGGCGGCGTGCCCTGCCCGACCACGTGCAGCCCGTGCGGGATCAGGGTGTGTTCGAGCTCGATCAGCCGGACCGCGAGATCGGCGATGCGGGTCTCGGCGTCCTCGCCCCAGCCGTCGCCCTCCGCGAGGTCGAGGCCGGAAGCCTGGCCGTGGATGAGCACGGCGAGCTTCGCCCGCTCGGCGGCATCCTCCGGCGGCAGGGCGCGGCGGCGCTCCAGGGAGGCCTTGAGGTCGATCAACCCGCGATAGAGCCCGGCCTGGGCGAGGCTCGGCGTCAGGTAGCTCACCAGCGTCGCGGCGATGCGGCGCTTGGCGAGCGTGCCTTCCGAGGGGTTGTTGGCGGCGTAGAGGTAGACGTTGGGCAGAGCGCCGATCAGCCGCTCGGGCCAGCAGGCCGCCGACAGCCCGGTCTGCTTGCCGGGCATGAATTCGAGCGCCCCATGGGTGCCGAAATGCAGGACGGCATCGGCACAAAAGTCCTCGCGCAGGTAGCGGTAGAAGGCCGAGAAGGCGTGGGTCGGCGCGAAGCCCTGCTCGAACAGCAGGCGCATCGGGTCGCCCTCGTAGCCGAAGGCCGGCTGCACCCCGACGAAGACGTTTTCGAATTGGGCGCCGAGCACCAGGATCGACGAGCCGTCGCTCTGGTGCCGGCCCGGCGCCGGGCCCCATTGCGCCTCGATCTCGGCGAGATGGGCCTCGCGCCGCACATGGTCGTCGGCCGAGATGCGGTGGGCGACGTTGGCGGGCGATCCGTAGCGGGTGGCGTTGCCCTCCAGAACCCGGGCGCGCAGGGCGTCGACGGTCTCGGGCACCTCGACCGAATAGCCGTCCGCCTTCAGCCCTTGCAGGACGCGGTGGAGCGAGTCCCAGACCGAGAGGAAGGCGGCGGTACCGGTGGCGCCGGCATTCGGCGGGAAGTTGAACAGGACCACGGCGATCCGGCGCTCGGCCCGGGCGCGGGAGCGCAAGGAAACGACACGGGCGACCCGGTCGGCGAGGCGCGCGGCGCGCTCAGGGTGCACCGCCATGTCGCGGGACTCAGCCCCACCGGCGGCGCGGCCGCCGAACACCATCGGGGCGGTGGCGCCGTCGAGTTCGGGGATCGCCACCATCATGGTCGCCTCGACCGGCGACAGGCCGCGGGCCGAGGCCTCCCATTGCTCCAGGGTCTGGAACTCGACCGCCTGCGCGGCGAGGTAGGGCACGTCGAGCCGCGCCAGCATCGCGCTCGCCGCGGCGGCGTCGTTGTAGGCCGGCCCACCGACGAGGGAGAAGCCGGTGAGCGAGACCAGCGCGTCGATGGCCGGCCGGCCGTCGCGCAGGAAGAATTTCTCGACCGCCGGGCGGTTGTCGAGCCCGCTGGCGAAGGCCGGAACGACCGTGAGCCCGCGCGCCTCCAGGGCGGCGATCACGCCATCGTAATGCGCCGTGTTGCCGGCGAGCACGTAGGAGCGCATCAGCAGGAGCCCGACCCGTCCCGCCTTGCCGGAGGCCGGCAGCCGGTCGAGGCGCTCGGTCACCCGCTCGGTCATGCGGGGGTGGTAGAGGCCGGTTTCCGGGTAGCTCAGGGGCTCGGCGGCCGAGAGGTGCCGGCGCCAGGCGGCGCGAGGTCCCGCGGCGTAGCGGCCGGCGAGGAAGCGGACCAGGTTGACGACGTTCTCGTCCGAGCCGGCGAGCCAGTATTGCAGGGTCAGGAAATAGGCCCGCACGTCCTGGGCCGACCCCGGGATGAAGCGCAGGATCCGGGGGATCTGGCGGATCAGCGCCATCTGGCGCGCGCCACCGCTGCTCGCGCCGCCGGGACCCGATTTGCCGCGCAGCCGCTTGAGGAAGTCGAGCGCGCCGCGCTGCGAGCCGTCCATGGCAAAGCGGTTCATCCGGGTGGTGCGAACCACCTCGGCCGCCGAGAGGCAGCCCACCATCGCGTCGCACGCGGCGCGGCGGGCGAGGAGGGCCGGCAGCACCGCCCGGACGTGCTCGTCCATGAACAGCATCGCCGAGAGCACGATGTCGGCTCGGGCGATGTCGGCCCGGCAGGCGTCGAGGGCCGCCGGATCGGTGTCCCACTCGGCGGCGGCGTGGAAGCCGAGGACGAGGGTGGGCGCGCTCTCGGCCAGCACCCGGCGCGCCCGCTCCACCGCCCCGGCGAGGTGGTTGTCGAGGGTGACGATGACGACGCGCAGCTCCGGCAGCGCGCCCGGTCCGTCACCGGCTGAAATGCGCTTTGGCATCGTACAGGGTCTCGACGGTGATGAGCGGGAGCGCCCGCTCGCGGGCGAAGCGTTCGGTGTTGTGGCGAGCCTTGCCCCGCACGAAGAACGGGACCTTCTTCAGCTCGCGCTCGGCCTCGATCGACCAGACCACCGGCGTCGCGGCGATGGCTGGCGCGGCCGCGACGACGGTCCCGGCCTCCTCGCGCGGGCGACCGCCGAGATGCGAGGGGGCGACCCCGTCGTGGAACTCGGGATCGTCCCGGAACATCGCCAGCAGGTGCTCCTCGAGCCCCATCATCAGCGGGTGGACGAAGGTGTCGAACAGCACGTTCGCACCCTCGAACCCCATCTGCGGCGCGTGGCGGGCCGGCACGTCCTGCACGTGCATCGGCGCCGAGATCACCGCGCAGGGGACGCCCAGCCGTTTGGCGATGTGGCGCTCCATCTGGGTGCCGAGCACCAGTTCCGGCTGCGCCGCGGCGATCGCCGCCTCGACCGCCAGGTAATCGTCGGTGATCAGGGCCTCGATGCCGTGGGTGGCGGCCTCCGCCCGGACCTCGCGGACGAATTCGCGCGAATAGGTGCCGAGCCCGACGACGGAAAAGCCGATCTCGCGCGCCGCGACCCGGGCCGCCGCGACCGCATGGGTGGCGTCGCCGAAGACGAAGACGCGCTTGCCCGTGAGATAGGTCGAATCGACCGAGCGCGAGTACCAGGGCAGGCGCGAGCCCTCGCCATCGAGGACCGGCGCGGGATCGATCCCGGCGAGCGCCGCCACCGCCTCGATGAAGGCGGTGGTGCCCTTCACGCCGATCGGCGTGGTCTCGACGAAGGGCTGGCCGTGGGTTTTTTCCAGCCATTGCGCCGCGCTGCGGGCCACTTCCGGGTAGAGCACGACGTTGAAGGCGGCCTGGCCCAGCCGCCCGAGATCGGCCGGCGTCGCGCCGAGCGGCGCCACCACGTTGACGGCGATGCCGAGGTCGCCGAGGAGCCCGCGCACCTCGCGCAGGTCGTCGCGGTGGCGGAAGCCCAGCGAGGTCGGCCCGAGGATGTTGCAGCTCGCACGAACCCGCTCCGGGGCGGGCGCGGCAGGGGCCAGGGTGCGCACGAGACGATAGAAGGTCTCCGACGCCCCCCAGTTCTCCTTCTTCTGATAGGCGGGGAGTTCCAGCGGGATCACCGGGATCGGCAGGCCCAGCGCCTTCGATAGCCCGCCCGGATCGTCCTGCAGCAATTCGGCGGTGCAGGAGGCGCCGACGATCATCGCCTGGGGCCGGAAGCGGCCATAGGCGGCGGCGACCGCCTGCTTGAAGATCTCGGCGGTGTCGGATCCGAGGTCGCGGGCCTGGAAGGTGGTGTAGGTCACCGGCGGCCGGGCGCCGTGCCGCTCGATCATGGTGAAGAGCAGGTCGGCGTAAGTATCGCCCTGCGGCGCGTGCAGCACGTAGTGCAGGCCGCGCATCGCGGTGGCGACCCGCATGGCGCCGATATGGGGAGGGCCCTCGTAGGTCCAGAGCGTGAGCTGCATGTCTCTAGCCCTCCAGTCGCGCGCGGCGCGCAAGCGGTCGGGTGAACAGCCCGGCGAGGTCGCCGGCCTGCTCGTAGCCCTGGATCGGGGTGAACAGGAGCTCGATCGACCACTTGGTCGCCAGGTCCTCCGCCTCGAGCGGGTTGGCGAGGCCGAGGCCGCACACCGTGAGGTCGGGCCGTGCCGCCCGGCAGCGGTCGAGCTGGTCGTCGAGGCTCTGGCCCTCGGTCACCGCCGTGCCGTCGGGGAGCAGCGCCAGCTCCTCGGCGAGGTGGATGCGATGCAGGTAGGGCGTGCCGACCTCGATCAGCTCGGCGCCCATCTCCCGCGACAGGAAACGGGCGAGCGGCACTTCGAGCTGCGAATCGGGGAAGAAGAACACCCGGCGCCCGGCAAGACCGGCCCGGTGCGCCTGGAGCGCTTTGGCCGCCCGGGCCCGGCCGGCCTCCGTCACCGCGACGACGCGGGCGGGCGACACCCCGAAGGCGCGGGCCGCCGCCGCGAGCCACAGGGTCGTGCCCTCGGCGCCGAGGGGGAACGGGGCCGGGATGCGGGTGGCGCCGCGATCCTCGAGCGCCCGGGCGGTATCGGTGAGGAAGGGCTGGGCGAGCAGGTAGCGGGTGTTCGGGCCGACCGGTGCCCGGTCGGCGGCGCGGCGCCCGGGCAGGAAGCGCACGTCGGCGATGCCGAGATCGGAAAACAGCCGCGAGAACTGGTCCTCGACCACGTCGGCGAGCGCCCCGACGACGAGGAGCGACGCGTCGCTGCCCCGGGGCAGATCCGGCACCAGGGCGGCGAGGCAGGCATCCTCGCCTTGCGTGAAGGTCGTCTCGATGCCGCTGCCGGAATAGCTCAGGACCCGCACGTCCGGGGCGAAGGTGCCCGAGAGCCTTGCCGCGGCACGGCCGAGATCGAGCTTGATCACCTCCGACGGGCAGGAGCCGACGAGGAACAGGAGCCGGATGTCGGGCCGGCGCTCCAGCAGGCGGCGCACCACCCGGTCGAGCTCCTCGTGCGCGTCGGCGAGGCCGGCGAGGTCGCGCTCCTCGATGATCGCGGTGGCGAAGCGCGGCTCGGCGAAGATCATCACGCCGGCCGCCGACTGGATCAGGTGGGCGCAGGTCCGCGAGCCGACCACCAGGAAGAAGGCATCCTGGATCTTGCGGTGCAGCCAGACGATGCCGGTGAGCCCGCAGAACACCGCCCGCTGGCCGCGCTCGTGACGGATCTCATGACGGGTCTGTTGGCGGGCCTCTTGCCCGCAGGGGACCGGCGCCTGGAGGGGGGAAGCCAGCGCCGTCATCGCGCAGCCCCCGCGGCATGAGCCGGCGCCTGCAGCCGGGCGGCGCGGAGCTTGAGCAGGAACTGGCCGGCATTGACGAGGTAGGTGGCGTAGGCCGAGAGCGCCAGCAGCATCAGCCCGGCGGTGCCCAGCGCCCCGGTGGCGAGAGCCACCAGGTAGGCGGTGTGGAGCGCCAGCACCAGCATGCTGACCACGTCCTCCCAGTAGAAGGCCGAGGCGAACAGGTAGCGCCCGAACACCGCCTTCTCCCACAGGGAGCCGGTCACCATGATGGCGTAGAGGGCGAGGGTCTTGGCCACCACGGAGGCGTTGGCGAGCGCCGCTCCCTCCCCGGTCGCGAGCGTGCGCAGGACCAGGGCGAGGCTCACCAGGAACACCGCGAACTGCAGCGGGGCGAGCACGCCCTGGACCATGGTCCAGGGCGAGGCGTCCCGGCGACGCCGCTCGGCCTCGCTGTAGAGAAACGGCCGGTCCATGGACGTCGCCATCGCGCCTGCCCTCGTCTCGCCCCGCGCTTGCGGCGGGTGCCGATGAAGGAAGCTAGGACCGGCGGCCTCCAAGTGTCAATCTGGATTGACACTCAAAACCGATGACAGTCTCGCGGAGGGCATGCGAATGAGCCTTGCGGTGGCACGCCGGACCTGTATCCTGGAATGAATCCGGATGACGTCGCCCTCGCGACGACGCTCCCAACGTAGAAAAGCCGACACAACGTCGAACAAGCCCGGTTTTCCTGCGCATCGGGGAGGCGCCGGTGGGAGATCAAATACAGTCCGGCGCCTTGCCGGGCGACAGGCCCAAGGCCCGCGAGCGGACGTTTCGCGAGGGGTGCATTCTCGGCCGAAACTTGGGTGGAGTATATCGACAACCGCGCTGGCGGGACGACCTCGCGCAGGTCGTGGAGGCGGAGATCATCCCGCGGCTGATGCTTGCGCATCGCAGCGAGATCAGGCCGCGCCGCCCGTCAGGGCGACTCGCCGACACCGACGACATCGGCCGGCTGGCCACCCTGATGCTGGCGCAAGCCGACCGCAACGCGCTGCCGGAGATCCGCGACCTCCTTGAGGGCGGCATGCCGCTGGCGGAGGTGCTGGTCGGCCTGATGGCGCCGACCGCCCGGCATATCGGCCGGCTCTGGGAGGAGGATGCCTGCGACTTCGTCCAGGTGACGACCGCGATGGCGCGGCTGCGCCGCCTCGTCCACGACCTGGAGACCCTCTGCCTCGACCCGCTGCCGGTCGATCCCGCGAGCCGGCGGGTGCTGCTCGTGCCGGCACCGGCCGAGACGCATACCTTCGGGCTGACCCTGGCGGCGCATTTCTTCGCCGAGGCCGGCTGGGAGGTGACGACGAGCGTCGACAACCATCTCGCCGACGCGCTGGAGCGCCTGCGGGCCGAGTGGTTCGACGTGGTCGGGCTGTCGCTCTCCTGCGACGTCTGCCTCGACCGGCTGGTCGCGGCGGTCCCGGTGCTGCGGCGCGCCTCGCGCAACCGCGACCTGCGGGTGATCGTCGGCGGGCCCGCCTTCCACGGCCGGCCCGACCGGGTCCGGCTCGTCGGCGCCGATGCGGCTGTCGACGACGCCCGCGATGCGCCCGAAATCGTGCAAAGCTTGCTTGATCTACGGATTAGAGCCTGCTGAAAGACCTGTTCGATGCGGTCGGTGTATGTTGGTGACCCTTGAACAGACCCGTGAGCCCTGCTGCGAAGGAATCTTTCGCGGTGCTGCGAGACGCCGTCTCCCGCCTCGACCCCCGGACGACGGGCAGCCTCGTCGCTGCTGCCAGCGACGTGTCCCTTGTCGTCGACGGCAGCGGCGTGATCCGCGATGCCGCCTTCGGAGCCGACGGGCTGTCCGAGGAGGCGGGCGAGACCTGGCTCGGGCGGCGCTGGATCGACACCGTGACGGTCGAGAGCCGGCCCAAGGTGCTGAGCCTGCTGGAGGATGCCGAGCCCGGCGCGGTGACGCGCTGGCGCCAGGTCAACCACCCTTCCGCGCAGGGCGGCGCCGACGTGCCGATCCGCTACGCGGCCCTGCGCATCCCCGACGACGACCGCATCATCGTGATCGGCCGCGACCTGCGCGCGCTCTCGGCGCTGCAGCAGCGGCTGGCCGAGTCGCAGCAGGCCCTTGAGCGCGATTACGCCCGCCTGCGTGGGGCCGAGACGCGCTATCGGGTGCTGTTCCAGCTCGCCGGCGAGCCGATTCTGATCGTCGATGCCGGCACGCGCCGAATCACCGAGATCAACCCGGCCGCGGCCCGGCTCCTGGGCCGGGCGGTCAAGCGCATCGTCGGGCGCGACCTCGTCGACCTGTTCGAGCCCGAGGGCGGCCGCGCCGTGCAGTCGCTCCTCGTCGGCCTGCGCCTCACCGGCCAGGCCGAGGACCTCACCGCCCGCCTGGCGCAGAGGCGCGGCGAGGCGCGGGTCTCCGCCACCCTGTTCCGCGAGGAGGCCGGGACGAGCATCCTGGTGCGCCTCAACGCCCGGGCTCCGGCGGCGAGTCCGGCCGCGATGCGCTCGGGCGCCATCGAGGTGATCGAGGCGATGCCCGAGGGCTTCGTCGTCACCGACCGCGACCGGCGCATCATCGGGGTCAACGCCGCCTTCCTCGACCTCGCGCAGCTCGCGACCGAGCACCAGGCCAAGGGCGAACCGATCGAGCGCTGGCTCGGGCGCGAGGGCGCCGAGATCGGCGCCCTGTTCACGACGCTCGCCGAGCACGGCTCGGTGCGCCACTTCGCGACCGTGATGCGCGGCGAGTTCGGCGCGGTCGACGAGGTCGAGGTCGCGGCGGTCTCCGTGCCGGGCGGGGATCGGCCGTGCTTCGGCTTCACCGTGCGCACCCTGCCCCGGCGCGTCGCCGCCGCGACCCCGGGCGGGCGCGAATTGCCGCGCTCGGTCGAGCACATGACCGAGCTCGTCGGCCGCGTCTCGATGAAGGCGCTGGTGCGGGAAACCACCGACCTGATCGAGCGGCTGTGCATCGAGGCGGCCCTGCGCATCACCAACGACAACCGCGCCTCGGCGGCCGAGATGCTCGGGCTGAGTCGGCAGGGTTTCTACGCCAAGATGCGCCGCTACGGCCTCGGCGACCTCGACGGCGCGGACGAGCCGGACGAGCGCGAGGAGTAAGCCCGAAGGGCGGGCGTGCACGATCCCGCGACGGCAGGCGCGCCAGTGTAAAGTTTGCTTGACACTTTCCCGGGGGCGTCACACCCTCTCGGCATGACGACCGAGCCTCTGATCAAGCCCCTGATCACGCCGCACGCGGTTCCGGCGCCCCGGGCGCTGCTGGAACTGCTGAAGCCGATCACGTGGTTCGCCCCGATGTGGGCCTTCGCCTGCGGGGTGGTCTCCTCCGGCGTCGCGGTCCAGGGGCGCTGGCCGGTGGTGATCGCCGGCATCCTGCTCGCCGGTCCCCTGGTCTGCGCCACCAGCCAGGCGGCAAACGACTGGTTCGACCGGCACGTCGACGCGATCAACGAGCCGGGTCGGCCGATCCCGTCGGGACGCATCCCGGGCCGCTGGGGCCTCGCGATCGCCATGGCCTGGACCGGGCTGTCGCTGGCGGTGGCGTCCATGCTCGGGCCGTGGGTGCTCGGGGCGGCCTTGTTCGGGCTCGCCCTCGCCTGGCTCTACAGCGCGCCGCCGGTGCGGCTGAAGCGCGACGGCTGGTGGGGCAACGCGGCCTGCGGCCTCTGCTACGAGGGCCTGCCCTGGTTCACCGGCGCCGCCGTGATGGGATCGGCCCTGCCGGACGGGCGGATCCTGCTGCTCGCCGGTCTCTACAGCCTCGGCGCCCACGGCATCATGACCCTCAACGACTTCAAGTCGATGGAGGGCGACCGGTGCACCGGCATCCGCTCGCTCCCGGTCCAGCTCGGAGCGGATTCCGCCGCCCGGCTCGCCTGCTGGGTGATGGCGGCGCCGCAAGCCGTCGTCGTCGCGGCGCTCGTCGCCTGGGGGGCGCCCTGGTATGCCGGCCTCGTCGCCGTGCTCCTCGCGGGCCAGGGCCTGCTGATGCGCCGCTTCCTCGCCGATCCGCGCGGGCGGGCGGCCTGGTACAACGGCACCGGCACGCTCCTCTACGTGCTCGGCATGCTCGCCGCGGCGCTGGCACTCCGGGGAGGCCTCGCGTGAGTGCGCCGTCCACTTTCGGCTGGGGCACCATCCTGCGCCTCGGCCTCGTCCAGACCGCGCTCGGCGCCATCGTGGTGCTCATCACCTCGACCCTCAACCGGGTGATGGTGGTGGAGCTGGCCCTGCCCGCCGCCTTGCCCGGCGGGCTCGTGGCCCTGCACTACACCGTGCAGGTCCTGCGCCCGCGCTGGGGCTACGGCTCGGATCTCGGCCGGCGCCGCACGCCCTGGATCGTCGGCGGCATGGCGCTGCTGGCGCTGGGCGGCGTCGGCGCCGCCCTCGGCACGGTGCTCGTCGCCGCGCAACCGGTCGCGGGCTACGCGCTCCTCGTCGCGTCGTTCCTCGCCGTCGGCATCGGGGTCGGGGCGGCCGGCACCTCGCTCCTGGTGCTGCTCTCCACCGGCGTCGCGCCCCACCGCCGGGGTGCCGCCGCGACGATCGTCTGGATCATGATGATCGCCGGCTTCGTCGTCACCGCGCCGACTGCCGGCCACCTGCTCGACCCTTTCTCCTCCGCCCGCCTCGTCGCGGTCTCGGGCGGCGTATCGCTGATCGCCTTCCTGGTCGCGGTGGTCGCCCTGTGGGGCGTCGAGCCGGGCCGCTCCGCCGTCCCCGCCCGGCCCGGGCCGGCGCGGCCCATCGCCCGAGCGCCCTTAGCCCAAGCTCCTTTAGCCCAAGCTCCCTTCGCTCAGGTGCTCGCCGAGGTCTGGGCCGAGCCGGAGGCGCGCCGCTTCACGGTCTTCGTGTTCCTGGCGATGCTCGCCTACAGCGCCCAGGAACTGATCCTCGAACCCTTCGCCGGCCTGGTCTTCGCGATGTCGCCGGGGGCCACCACCAAGCTCTCCGGCCTGCAGAACGGCGGGGTGCTCGCCGGCATGATACTGGTTGCCCTCGTCACCGCCAACGGGCGCGGGCCGTTGGCCTCCCTGCGCCTCTGGACCGTCACCGGCTGCCTCGGCTCGGCCGTGGCGCTCGCCGGCATCGCGGCCTGCGGCCTTGCCGGCCCCGCCACGCCGTTGCGCGCCTGCGTGGCCGGGCTCGGCCTGTTCAACGGCATCTTCGCGGTCGCGGCGATCGGCTCGATGATGGCGCTCGCCGGCACCGGCGGCACGGCCGACGGCGAGAGCCGCCACGGCACTCGCATGGGAGTGTGGGGCGCGGCGCAAGGGCTCGCCTTCGGGCTCGGCGGTTTCCTGGGCGCGGCGGGCGTCGACCTCGCGCGGCTCGCCTTCGGCACCGTGGTGCCGGCCTACGCGGCGGTCTTCGTCACCGAGGCGGCGCTGTTCCTCGTCGCCGCCGGGTTGGCGTACCGGATCGGGCGGCCCGGGACGAGCGCGCGGCCGCTCGGCTCCCTGTCGGTACAATCCGCGATCTGACGAACAACGATCCGGCCGGACCCGGCCCGGACGGGAGGCACGGCCATGGACGAGACGATCCTCGACGCGGTGGTGGTGGGAGGGGGACCGGCCGGGGCGACGGCGGCAACCGATCTGGCGCGGCTCGGGCGCCGGGTCGTCCTCCTCGACCGGGCCGGGCGCATCAAGCCCTGCGGCGGCGCGATCCCGCCCCGCCTGATCCGCGACTTCGCGATCCCCGACGACCTCCTGGTGGCCAAGATCCGCGCGGCCCGCATGGTCTCGCCGCGGGATCGCGCGGTCGACATGCCGGTCGGCGAGGGCTTCGTCGGCATGGTCGATCGCGGGCCCTTCGACGAGTGGCTGCGGGTGCGCGCCGCGCTCGCCGGCGCCGAGCGGGTGACCGGCACGTATCTTCGCCTCACCCGCGCCGGCGACGGCCCGGTCACGGTGCTTTACCGCACGACGGAGGGCACCGAGGAGGCCCTGCGCACCCGCCTCGTCATCGGGGCCGACGGCGCCAACTCGGCGGTGGGGCGCCAGGAGATCCCGGCCCATGCCCGGATGCGACAGGTCTTCGCCTACCACGAGATCGTGCGCACCCCGGCGTCCGGCGCCTTCGAGGGCGCGCGCTGCGACGTCTACTACCAGGGCGTCCTGTCGCCGGATTTCTACGCCTGGATCTTCCCCCACGGCGACACGCTGAGCATCGGCACCGGCAGTGCCCGAAAAGGGTTCTCGCTGCGCGGCGCGGTCGGGCGGCTTCGCGCCGCGACCGGGCTCGACGGCGGCGAGACGCTGCGCCGCGAGGGAGCGCCGCTGCCGCTGAAGCCGCTCTCGCGCTTCGACAACGGGCGCGACGTGCTGCTCACCGGCGACGCCGCCGGCCTCGTCGCCCCGGCCTCGGGCGAGGGCATCTACTACGCGATGTTCGGCGGGCGCCTCGCGGCGGAGGCGGCACACGCCTTCCTCGCCACCGGCGACGCCCGGGCCCTGGCCCAGGCGCGGCGCCGCTTCCTCAAGGCGCATGGCCGGGTATTCTGGATCCTGCGGCTGATGCAGAGCGTCTGGTACCGCAATGACGGCCTGCGCGAACGCTTCGTCAGCATCTGCCGCGACCCCGACGTGCAATCGCTCACCTGGGACGCCTACATGAACAAGGAACTGGTGCGGGCAAAACCCGCCGCACACGCGCGGATCTTCTTCAAGGATCTCGCCCACCTGTTCCGCTGGGTCTCGCCGTGATCGACGCGCTCGGGGACCGCTGGGGCCCGATCCTGGTGGCGGCCGTCTCGGCCATCGTCGTGGCCGCGGCGGGCGCGTGGCTCACCGCGCTCGGCCCCTGGTACCGGAGCTTGCAGGTCCCGTCCTGGAAGCCGCCCGACTGGGCGTTCGGCCCGGTCTGGACCACGATCTTCACGCTGACCGCCATCGCCGGGGTGCTGGCCTGGAACGCCGCGCCGGAGGGTCCCGCCCGCGCCTGGCTGCTCGCCGCCTTCGCGCTCAACGGCGTGCTCAACATCGCCTGGAGCGGCGTGTTCTTCCGCCTGCAGCGGCCCGATTGGGCGCTCGTCGAGGTGGCGGCGCTCTGGCTCTCGGTGGCCCTGCTGATCGTCGTGGTCGGGCGCCATTCCGGCCTGGGGGCGGTGCTGCTCCTCCCCTACCTGGTCTGGGTCGGGATCGCCGCCTGCCTCAACTGGTCGATCGTGCGCCTCAACGGGCCGTTCTGAGCAGTCGTGGGCGGCCGGTGCATGCCGGCCGCCCGCGACATCGCCCGGACACTTCGCCTAGCGGGCGATGGAATTGCACGAGGCCGGGTTGACGCTGATGCGACATCGTGAACCGTGGCGCGTTTTCGGCGATCGCACACCCTGTTTCCGGGTTTGCAGGGCTGGACCCTCGCCTGTCCTAGATTACTTCCCCGATCGACTGCGCATCTTCGGAGCGGGCAGGAGTATTCACGCGTGCCGGACCTCCTCACGAGCGGCCACATCGTCGACGCCGCGCTGCTGATCGTCGCCGCGGAGGCCGGCCTGCTCCTCCTGTGGCGCCGCCGCTCCGGGCCGGGCCGGGGCGCCCTCCTCGTCAACCTCGCCTCGGGCGCCTGCCTGATGGCGGGCCTACGCGCCGTGCTGGCGGGCGCGCCCGGACACTGGATTGCGGTCGCGCTCGCAGGCGCCGGCGCCGCCCACGTCGCCGATCTCTGGCTGCGGCTGCGCTCCGCGGCCCCCCGGACTCCTCGCCCATAGCTCCTCGGGCCCATAACTCCTCGGAGGGAAGCCACATGCGTCGTACGCTCAACGTCCTGCTCGGCTCCAGCGCGCTCGCCCTCGCGGCCGGCGCGGCCCTGGCGCAGCCGGCCTCCTCCGACCTGGTGGAGAAGGGGCGCTACCTCGCCACCGCGGGCGATTGCGTCGCCTGCCACACCGCGCCGGGCGGCAAGCCCTTCGCGGGCGGGCTCTACATCAACTTCCCGGGCGGCATCGGCAAGCTCGCGACACCGAACATCACTCCCGACAAGGAGACCGGCATCGGCTCTTGGAGCGACGACGACTTCAAGCGCGCGATGCACCAGGGCATCACCAAGAACGGCAGCTACCTCTACCCCGCCTTCCCGTTCCCCTGGTACACCCGCATCACCGACGAGGACGTGACGGCCATCAAGGCCTACCTGTTCTCCCTCGAGCCGGTGAACGCGCCGCGCAAACCCGCCGACATCGCGTTCCCGTTCAGCATCCGCGAAGGGTTGCTGGCCTGGCGCCTCGCCTTCTTCACGGACGGACGCTTCAAGCCCGACCCGAAGGCGAGCGAGCAGGTCAATCGCGGCGCCTACCTGGTCGAGGGCCCGGGCCATTGCGGCGCCTGCCACAACGGCAGCAAGCTCGTCGGATCCTCGCAATGGAGCGGATACCTCGAGGGCGGCACGATCGACGGCTGGTACGCGCCGAACCTGTCGGGCGACGACAAGGAGGGCCTGGGCCTGTGGAGCGAGGACCAGCTCTTCACCTACCTCAAGACCGGCGCCGCGCCGGGCCGGGCCGGCGTGGTCGCCGGGCCGATGCGCCAGGTGATCGAGGACAGCCTGAGCAAGCTGAGCGACGGCGACGTGCGCGCCATCGCCGCCTATCTCAAGACCCTGGCGCCGAAGCCTACCTACACGCCGGACGTGAAATCGGACTTCAAGGAGGCCTCCGCGGCGCCCGGCGCCGACGTCTACCTGAATCGCTGCGTCGCCTGCCACCGGCCGGACGGCCAGGGCATGCCGGGGGCGATTCCGGCGCTGGCCGGCAACGGCGCGGTGCTGGCCAAGGGCCCCGAGACGGTGATTCGGGTGATCCTCGGCGGCCTCGACGCCAAGGGCGAATACGCGGCGATGCCGGCGGTCGGCGTCGGCATGACCGACGCGGAGGTGGCGGCGGTGACGAATTACGTCCGCCAGACCTTCGGCAACCAGGCCCCGCCGACCGCCGAGCCCGGCCAGGTGGCGTCCCTGCGCTCCGAGACCCAGACGATGCTCGCCGGCAACGCCCCCTGCGAGACGGTCTCGAATCCGACCCTCGTCGAGGCCCTGAAGCAGGCGGATGCGGCGGGCCAGCTCAAGGACCTCAAGGCCGAGCAGATGCTGCCCCGCGTCACCACCCTGCTCCCGGCCGTGCGCCAGGCCGCCCCGCAGGCGACCTCAGCCGAGTTGGTCAACGGGCTGACCGCCACGTTCTGCCAGGTGGCCGACCACAAGACGACCGGGCTCGACTGGCCGACGACGATCGGCAGCTTCGCAGGCGTGGTCTACGGGCAGCTCAAGAGCCCGACCCGGGCGGAGAAGTGAGGGAAGCTCGTCGTCAAACCCTCCCCCTTCTGCGGGGGAGGGTGGCCCCGGCGTCAGCAGGGGTCGGGAGAGGGGACGACGCTTCCGGATGAGGCGGAATCGGTCTGACGGGCGCCCCCTGGATCAGCGTCGCGCTGCCCCTCTCCCGCCCCGCATCCGCGGGGCACCCTCCCCCCGCAGACGGGGGGAGGGTCACGCGCACGACGTGCCGTGCATTACCAAACAAGCCGTTTCGAGACGTCCGCTCGCTTCACCGCGGATCCACCCCCTGGTGCGGCCGTGGGGTGCCGCCGTGATGGTCGGTGAAGCTGGAGCGCTCGCCGGTCTCCTTGGCGCGCTGGACGCGCATGCGCTGCCAGATCAGGAACAGGATGACCAGCGCGAAGGTCGTGAAGGCGAGCATGTAGATCAGGCCGGAATCGCCCATGGCCGTTGCCTCCGAGAGAATGCCCTCATGACGCCGCAGCTCATGGGGCGGGGGTTGACGGGCGCACGGGCAGCGAACCGCCGTCGCACGTGTCACTCCAACTCCTCGAAACTGACAATGTGCCGATGCGGCAAATCGCCGTGAGATGACCCATCGATCTCGCAGTCCGATATTGGCCGGATCGATGGTTCGATCGCAGGCAATCGATTGCGTGTCATCGTTGAGACGAGAGACGAGAAGGCCCCGGCTCCTCTCGGAACCGGGGCCTGGTGATGGGTGGCGGATCGTGGGTGGTGGTTCTACTGCGCCTTCGGCATCGGGCCTCCGGCGAGCTCAGGGTAGTCCTTGAGCATCTGCGCGCCGTTGAGGGGCTTGGCCAGGCCCTGGTGGCAGGTGGTGCAGTTCGCCTTCGGCGGGTCGCCCTCGGGCCCGAGGCGGGCCTCGGGCAGGACGGGGGTCAGCGGGGTGATGTAGTTGCCGTTGATGTCGCGCACCATCCGGATGCCGTGCCAGGCGGTGACGCGCTTCGGGGTGCTCTCCTCCCAGGAGGAGAAGGCGCGGCTGTTGTGGCAGTAGGTGCAGTTGACTCCGAGGCCCTCCGCCATGTGGATCATCAGGGCATAGGTCTTCTCCGCCGTCTGGATGGGCTTCGACGGGCTCGTCGGCAGAGCCGTGCGGGCCGCGACCCGGATGGCGTTCTGGTCGATGTCCTTGTCGTCCAGCAGCCCCTGGAAGGGGTCGTAGTTGAGCGAGGACAGGCCGGCCTCAGGCGCCGGATGGTTCTGGCCGTTGTCGCGGGCGGCGAAGCCTTGGGCATGCGGGGGGCCCGGATTGTCGTGCCAGACCGCCTTCGGCACCGGGTTGCCGCGGTGGCAGGTGTAGCAGGTCACGCCGGTCTGACCGACGTGGTTCTGCCAGTCCGCGTTGATGTGGCGGACCATGCGAAGCATCGAGCGCGCCACCGTCTTCGCGTAGACGCTGTCGTCGGCCATGTTCTCGACGTTGTGGCAATAGGCGCAGCCCTGCTCGGGCGCCACCCACTCGGTGATCGAGGCCATCACGCGGTTGAACTGATCGGTCGACAGGTCCGTCAGAACCTTGACGTTCTGGTAGGCCTGCGTGGCGGGCTCGCCGCCGGGCGGGACCGGGTCCTGCGGCGCAGGTGCGACGTTCTCGTCGAGCTTGACGGCGAGCGTGCGGGGATTCTGCACCTGCACCATGCCGGTGCCGCGAAAGCCCGTCTGCTCGGAGCGGACCGGGGGCCGCTCCCAGCCTGCGGTGCCGAACATCGCGCCGGTGAGCAGCACGGCCACCACGACGCCGAGGATTTGGAGCGCGAGCTTCATGGCGTGCCTCCCGGGCTGGCGAGCGGATCCACCACCGGGCCGTAGATCTGCGGGTAGTGCGGCGCGACGCCGTGCTTGACCGCCCAGAGATACCAGTTGTCGACCACGGTACCGGTGAGCAGGATGCCGATGCCGCCGGTGAGCGTGGTGAGGAACGCGAACCACCACAGCCAGCGGTGGACCGATTCCATCGTGGCGTTGAAGCCCATGGTCCAGCGCCAGAACAGGGCGGCGCGCTCGGTCGCGGTGCCGCGATCGACGATCTGCTCGATCTCGCGCTCGCCGCCGTAGCGGCTGACCGCCAGGATGGTGGCGCCGTGCATGGCGAACAGCATCGTCGACCCGTACAGGAAGACGATCGAGAGCATGTGGAACGGATTGTAGAACAGGTTGCCGTAGCGCAGCGAGAACGCCGCGGTCCAGTCGAGGTGCGGGAAGATCCCGAACGGCACCGCCTCGCTCCAGCTCCCCATCAGGATCGGCCGGATGAAGCCGAGCACCAGGTAGAGCCAGATCGCCGAGGCGAAGGCCCAGGGCACGTGGTAGCCCATGCCCAACGCCTGGGCGCGCCGGAACAGGCGCACCCACCAGAGCAGGATCGAGGCGGTGAGGAAGAAGCCGGCGAGCAGCCACCACCCGCCCTCGGCGAGCGGCGGCAGGATCTGGAGCCCGTATTCGGGTCGGGGCGGCTCGAGGGCGAGCCAGGGCAGCTGGCGGATGAACTGGATCGGGTCCCAGTTCACCGAGGCCCACATGTTGAGGCCGATGATCTCGATGGCGATGAAGCCGCTCGCCAGCGACAGCGTGCCGAGGGTGCCGAGATAGAACGGCCCGATCTGCGCGTTGCCGACCAGGCCGGCGAGGTAGTTGAAGCCCCCCTTGCCGAGGCGGTTCTCGATCTCCGGGATCTCGACGCCGGCTTCGGGGTGGAGCGGATGGACCTGAACCTGGGTATAGATGTTCTGGTAGTACCCCATGGCGGCGGATGCCTTCTGAAGGGTTGTTCTCGAACGCGTGTGGAACTCAGCGCCAGATCGGCAGGCTCAGCCACCAGCCCCACCATTCGGGCCAGCCGCGGGTCCAGAACGGGCCGCTGATGACGATGCAGACCGCGCTCCAGAACCCGGCCGAGAGAGCGAGGAACAGGCCCAGCCGGTGGATGCCGATCGTGCCGATCGAGTAGCCGATCGTGTCGCGGAAGAAGGTGTCCTCGTGCTCGGGAGTCTTGACCACCTCGCCCTTCGGCGGGTTGGTCGAGGACAGGATCAGCGAGCCGTGCAGCGACAGCGCGAAGGTCGTCGTGAAGAAGAACGTCACGCCGAGCATGTGCGCCGGGTTGTAGTGGAAGTGGAGATATTGGTAGCCGACGTTCGACACCCAATCGAGGTGGCTGAGAATCCCGTACGGGAAGCCGTGGCCCCAGGCGCCCATGAGGAACGGGCGGATCACCACCAGGGTGACGTAGGCGAAGATCGCCACCGAGAAGGCGAACGGCACGTGGTAGCCCATGCCGAGCTTGCGGCAGATCTCGACCTCGCGCAGGGCCCAGCAGGAGAACGACCCGACGGCGCAGAAGGTGATGATCTGCCAGAGGCCGCCCTCGCGGAGGGGGGCGAGCGCCAGGCCGTATTTGAGGTCGGGCGGCGCGATGTTGATCTGCCAGACGTTCCAGGTCGGCCCGAGCGCCGCGCCCCAGACGATCAGGCCGGTGCCGAGCAGGGTGAAGAACAGCCCCAGCACCCCGAAGAACCCGACATAGAACGGCCCGACCCAGAAATCGAACAGGTCGCCGCCGAGCAGAGTGCCGCCGCGGACCCGGTATTTGCGCTCGAAATTCAGCATGGCCATGGGCGCGGCCCTCCCCGTCCGCGAAAATGTGGTGGCCGCGGGCGGGGACCGATCCCGTCCGCGGTGCGAGGGTGCCCGGGGCAAAGAGACCCGGAGACGGGCGCCCGGTCCGCCGGCCGGTCAGGTCGGCAGGATGTGGGTCTGCGCGATCTCCGCCCTCTTCGCTGCCGGGCCTTCCAGCCAGTTGAACCGGTTGGTGCTGAGCAGGATGAAGTGGATCAGCAGGGCCAGCACGAACAGGAAGGTGAACAGAGCCACCAGCGTGCGGCGCGGGTCGAACAGAAGCCAGACCTTATGCATGTTGTTCATTCCATCCTCACGAGAAGAAGGGCAGGATGCTGTTCGCGGCGACCTTCACGCCGCTCTCCAGCGCCGAGTAGCCGTTGGGCCCGGGCAGCCAGGGCCGCCACAGCCAGACGAGGAAGTGCGCGACGACCGCGATCGCCGTGAAGATGATGAAGCTGGTGACGAAGATGCCGTGGAACTCCTTCGCCTCCTCTTCGGTGAGTCCTGATAATACGCTGGGTTTGTCCATGCCGTTGGCCATTGCCGAACCTCCGGATGCGGATCCGCGCGGGGACTCCCGCGCGGGGTTGCCCGGCCGCGACGGACGGGCGGTCTCTCCACCGCCCGTGACGGCGGCGGAAACTCGGCTCCGAGGGGAGCGAGGCCCGAGGACCTCGTCCCGGGGGTTCTCACCCCAGGGGCCCTATCCCATGAAGGCGAAGGGGATCGCCGACAGCGCCATCACCCGCGCCTCGCCGAAGACCGAGCGGCGGGGGCCGGCATTCGGTGCGCCGGGGCGCAGGCGCTCCAGCAGGGCGGCGACGAGGAAGACCGGATAGGTCGCCGCCAGGATGGCCCGGAACTGGACCGCTTCCGAACGGGACCGCGAAACCGTGACGAACGGACGGGACATGTCTCGGCTCTCCTCCCTTCTCGCGACCGAAAGGTTCGCGAGCGATTCCAACGAGACCGGCGCGGCGGGTGCCGCGCCGGAGCGGCGCAGCCCTCAGGCCGCCGCGGCGAGCGCGGCGCGGGCCCGCTCGACGCAAGGGGCGGTCACGCTCTCGGACCCGGCCCGGGTCGCCTCGCGCTCGGCGGCGTCGCGCAGGCGCTTGGCGAAGGAGATCCGCACCAGGACCGGGCTCGCCTCCACCGAGGCGTCGAGGCGCGAGCGGGCCTCGTCGTCCCAGGGGAGAGCGCGGCGGGCGCGGGCGGGCGTCGCCTCGACGGCGTCCATGTCGCGCGACAGCGGCAGGATGTGGAAGAGCGCGTCGAACAGCGCGTTGCAGACCTCCTGCACCAGGTAGGTCGCGCCCGAGTAGCCCATGAAGGGCGTGCCGGTGTGGCGCCGCACCACCGCGCCCGGGAAGGAGGCGGGGATGAACACCGCCCTGCCCCCGCTCTCGGCGAGGTACAGGCGCTCGTTGTAGGAGCCGAACAGGACGAGCGGCGGCGTCTCGCGGATGGCCTTGCGGACCGCCGCGTTGTCGGGCTTGGCGCCGGCCTTGCGCGAGAACGCGAACCGGCAGGGCAGGCCCATCTCGTCCTCGAGGAAGTTGCGCATTCCTCGGGCATAGGTGTCGGTCGCCACGATGCCGAAGCTCGCCGAGGCGAAGAAGTCCTGCGTCACCGAACGCCAGAGGTCCCACAGGGGCTTCAACGTCGTGTGCTTCTCGCGCTCGATGAACGGCTCGGGGTCGAGCCCGAGAATCTCGCCGAGCGCGCGCAGGAACTTCGTCGTGCTGTGCACGCCGATCGGCGCCTGGAGGTAGGGCCGCTCGAGGGCTTCGCAGAGGAGACGCCCGAACTCCCGGTAGAGGCAGATATTGGCGTCGGCCTCGACGAGGCGCGGGATGTCGGCAAGGTGGGTGCCGAGCGGGAAGACCAGGTTCACCTCGGCCCCGATGCCCTCGACGAGGCGCCGGATCTCGGCGAGGTCGGAGGGCATGTTGAAGGTGCCGTAGGCCGGACCGATCAGGTTGACCCGCGGCCTGACCCCGGGGGCGCGCTCCGGCCGCGGCGGGATCACACCCTTCTTGGCCGCCTTCTTGGCTCCGTATTCGTGCCAGAGCCACGACAGGGCGCGGTCGGCCGCCTGCCACTGGTCCTCGTCGATGGTGCGGGGCAGGAAGCGCTGGAGGTTGGTGCCCTCCGGCGTGACGCCGCCGCCGATCATCTCGGCGATCGAGCCGGTGACGACGACGCTGGGCTGAGCCGGATCGAGCGTCGCGTGGGCGCGGCGCATCGCGCCTTCCGTGCCGTGGCGGCCCAGCTCTTCCTCGGCGAGGCCCGTGACGACGATCGGCAATTCGTGCGGCGGCAGCGCGTCGGTGTAGTGCAGCACCGAGGTCACCGGCAGGTTCTCGCACCCCACCGGACCGTCGATGACGACTTGCAGGCCCTTCACCGCGGTGAAGACGTACACGGCGCCCCAGTAGCCGCCGGCGCGGTCGTGATCGAGGACGAGCATCAGGCCATCTCCCCGATCGGTTTCTCCGGCGCGGGCCGCTTCACGGCGGCGCGCTTCCTCGGCACATCCTCCCAGATGCCGGCGGCGTGGCCCTCGCCGACGCCGGCGAAGAACGACCGCATGGCGTCGAACCGGTCGCGTTGCGCCATCGCGCCGTTGACGACCTGCGCGAGCGAGCCGGCCCCGGCGACGCCCATCAGCGGGCGGGCCGAGATCAGGTTGGTGAAGTAGAGGGCGGGGATCGCCCGCTCCTTGGCCTTCTGCACCACCGGCGTGGTGCCGACCGCGAGGTCCGGCCCGAACTCCTCCACCGCCGCGAGATCCTGCTCGAGCGAGGCGCGGAACTGCACCCGGCAGCCCCGCGCCTCGAGCCAGTCGCGGTCCACCTCCGACATCGCCGTGCGCGGGCAGGCGGTGCCGACGTAAGGCACCTCGGCGCCGCTCTCGACGAGGAGGCGGGCGACCAGCAGCTCCGAGCCCTCGTAGCCGCTGAGCGTGATCCGGCCGCGGATCGGGCTGGCGGACAAGGCGCCGCGGATCGCCGGCAGGAATCGGTTCTTGGCCGCGTCGACCGCGGACCGCGCGACGCCGCAGGCCTCGCCGATGGCGTCGAGCCAGGCGGCGGTGCCGTCATGGCCGACCGGGCCTGAGGCGACCGCCGGGCGGCCCGCCGCCTCGAACTCGCGCAGGGACGCGGTGTAGAACGGATGGATCGCCGCGACCGCCGTGCAGTCCAAAGCCGCGTAGAGCTCGCGCCATTCCCGCGTCGGGACGACCGGGCCCGCCGCGAGACCGAGCGGTTCGAGGAGCGCGCCGATCTGCATCGGGTCGGCCGGGAACATCTCGCCCAGCAGCGCGACGGTCGGGCGCCCGTCGCGGCCCTGGTGCGGTGTGCCTTGGCGCGGCGCTGCGACGGGGCCCTGCTCCGCCTCGGCCCGCGCGACCTTCAGCATCGCGCCGGCGAGCACGTCCTTGGCCTCGGCATGGGTCGGCACGCCGAAGCCCGGCACGTCGATGCCGATGATCCGCACCCCGTCGATCTCCCGCGGCAGCAGCCGCAGCGGCACGCCGGAGGCGGTCGGCACGCAGAGGTTGATGACGACGACGGCATCGTGCAGCGCCGGATCGGCGGTCGCGTGGACGGCGTCGCGGATGTCCTCGAACAGCTTGCCGGTGACCAGGGTCTCGGAATTGAACGGCACGTAGCCGACGGTCCGGCGCGCGCCGTAGAAATGCGACGTGAAGGTGAGGCCGTAGACGCAGCAGGCCGAGCCCGACAGGATCGTGGCGGTGCGGCGCATGCGCAGGCCGACCCGGAGCGAGCCGAAGGCCGGGCACATGCTCTGCGGCTGGTCGTGCGGGCCGACCGGGTAGTCGCGCTTCAGGGCGTCCAGGGTTTCGCCCATGCCGGCGGCTTTCGCTGCCTGGCGCATCGTCTCCTTGCCGGAATGGCAGCCGAGCCCGTCCTGGCGCGTCGCATCCAGGTTGACCGGTGTCTCTATGGGCGTTCGAGCGCGAAGCGCCGCGAGATCGAGGGAGGCGCCCATGGTCAGACCGCCTCGTAGACGACTTCGAGGGAAGGCCGGATCTCGACGGGGCGGCCGCGCATGTCGGCATCGCTCGCCGGGTCGAGCACCACGCCGCGCCCGACCGCCTCGCCCTTGAACAGTCCGAGCAGCGCGTCCTGGGAGAGCGGCGTCGGCCGGTGCGGCAGGGCGGTGCCGATATTGTCGGCGAGTTCGGCGAAGAGCGGGCCCCAGCGCCCGTCCGGCCGGCCGATGATCTCGTAGTTCGCGCTCTTCCTGCGGATATCGTCGTCGGCCGGGATCGAGGCCAGGATCGGGATGCCGGCGGCCTCGGCGAAGGCCTGGGCCTCGCCGGTGCCGTCGTCCTTGTTGATGACGAGGCCGCCGACGCCGACATTGCCGCCGAGCTTGCGGAAATACTCCACCGCCGAGCAGACGTTGTTGGCGACGTAGAGCGATTGCAGGTCGTTCGAGCCGACGACGATGACCTTCTGGCACATGTCGCGGGCGATCGGCAGGCCGAAGCCGCCGCAGACCACGTCGCCCAGGAAGTCGAGCAGGACGTAATCGAAACCCCATTCGTGGAAGCCGAGCTTCTCGAGCAGCTCGAAGCCGTGGATGATGCCGCGCCCGCCGCAGCCGCGGCCGACCTCCGGCCCGCCGAGTTCCATGGCGAACACGCCGTCGCGCTTGAAGCAGACATCGCCGATCGCCACCGACTCGCCGGCGAGCTTGCGCCGGGTCGAGGTCTCGATGATCGTCGGGCAGGCCCGGCCGCCGAACAGCAGCGAGGTCGTGTCGCTCTTCGGGTCGCAGCCGATCAGCAGCACCCGCTTGCCCTGCTGCGCCAGCATGTAGGACAGGTTGGCGAGCGTGAAGCTCTTGCCGATGCCGCCCTTGCCGTAGATGGCGATGATCTGGGTCTCGCGGGTCGCCGTGGTCGGGACCGGATCCGGGGGCATCGCGGCCTCGGCGCGCAGGAGCGTGGCCTGCCGGAGAGCGGCGCCGTTCAGCGAAGCGTTCATGGCCGTGCTCTCCAGTCGAGGATCATCTTGAGGCAGTCGGGATCGCCGAAGGCGGTGCGGTAGGCGTCGGACGCCTCTGCCGCCGGGCGGCGATGGGTGACGAGGCCGTCGAGGGACAGGGCGCCGCTGCCGGCGAGCGCCGCCACGGCATCGAGGTCGCCGGGCTGCCACTGCGCCGCGACGCGGAGGCGCGCCTCGCGCAGGAAAGCGGGCGGGAAGGCGAAGGAGAGCGGCGCCTCGTAGAAGCCGGCCAGCACCACCTCGCCGCCGGGCGTCAGCCGGGCGATCAGGCGATCGAGAAGGCCGGCATCGCCGCTCGCGTCGATGATCCGGGCATACGACGTGTCGTCGTGGGCGGGATCGATCACCGTGTAGCCGGCAGCCCCGCCGCGCCGGGCGGGGTCGCGCTCCCACACCACGGGATCGCGCCCGTCGATCCTCGCGATGCGCGCCAGGAGCCGCCCGAGGACGCCGTGCCCGACGATGAGCTGGCGCCCCTGTGCGTCGCTGCCCGCCAGGGCGTGGTGCGCGGTGGCAGCGAGCGCCAAAAGGATGCCGCGCTCGTGCAGGGACTCGGGGATCGGCCGCAGCCGATGCCCTGCGGAGACGAGGTGCGAGGCCGCGCCGCCGAACAGCCCCCGCACGGGCCCGAAGCAGCGGGCGCCCGGCACGAACACGGTCTCTCCGACGCGGCGGCCGGATTCGGGGCCGGCCTCGACCACCCGGCCGACGGATTCGTAGCCCGGCACCAGCGGGTAGCCCATGCCGGGGAAGTCGGGCATCCGGCCCGACCACAGCAGGCGCTCGGTGCCGGTGCTGATGCCGCTCCACGCGACCTCGACGGTCGCGTCGGCGGGACCGGGTGCGTCGAGAGCGAGTTCGGCGAGGCCGAGCCGTTCGGGACGATCGAGGATCACGGCCTGCGCGTGCATGCGGTACGGCCCCCGCCTGGTGCGGATGAGTGCCGCTCGATGCGGCATAAGTCATCTTAGATGGACATCGACGTGCGTCAAGTTTGCTTTACACTTTTGTCCTCGGACCGAGCGGTCACGAGGTCGTGGCGGCGAGCAGGCGCACCAGCATCGGGCGCCGGGTGCGGTGCTCGCGCACCCGCGCGAAGCCGGCCTCCCGCAGCATGGCGGAAAGTTCTTCGGCCTTGCGCGGCCGGCCGCTGCCCATGGCGAGGAGGTAGAAGCCGAAATAGGCGTCGCCGATCGGCGCGGCGCCGGGGGTCCCGGCCATCGGCTCGGCGACGAGCAGCGTGCCGCCGGGCTTCAGCGCTGCGCGGGCGCTCCTCATCAGGGCGAGGGCGGGCCCGTCGTCGTGGTCGTGCACCACGCGGACCAGGGAGGCGAGGTCGGCGCCCTGCGGCAGCCCGTCGTGAAAACTGCCGCCGACGGTCCCGGCACGGTCGGCGAGGCCGGCTTCCGCGAAACGGCGCGCGGCGCGGGCCGCCACCGGCGGCAGATCGAACAGGGTGACGCGCAACGTCGGGCTGCGGCGCGCCGCCTCGACCGCGAAGGCGCCCTCCCCGCCGCCGATCTCCAGAAGGTGGCTGTGGCGGGCGAGCGGATAGGCGTCGAGGATGTCGCCGGCGACCAGCGCCTGCGAGGCGCCCATCAGCGCGCCGTAGGGCGCCACCGCCGCCTCCTCCACCTGCGCCGGGTCGTCGGTCCCCGCATAGGCCCAGTAGCCGGACAGCGTCGTCGGACCGGCCGTGCCGCGCAGGAGAGCCACCGGATCGCGCAGGTCGTCGTAGAGCATGGCGTGGTGGGCGACCATCGCGGCGACCGATGGGTTGCCGAGCAAGGCCGCGCCGAGATCGCCCAGCGCGTAGCGGCCGTCGCGCCGATCCGTCAGGAGCCCGAGGGAGGCGGCGGCGCGCAGGAGGCACAGGGTCCGGTCCGGCGGCAGGTCGAGGCGGCGGGACAGGTCCGCCGTCGTCATCGGGCCGTCGGCGAGGAGGAGGAACAGGTCGAGGCGGAGGCAGGCGGCGAGCACCTGCGCGTAGACGAAGCCAGCGCAGAGATCGAACAGGGCGCGGGCATTGCGGTGCGCGACCGGCCGGGTGAGCGGGAAGGCGGCGGCGAAACGCTGGAAGCGCGGATCGGCGATCAGGCGATGGCGCCAGGCGAGGAGGCGGTCGCGCCAGGAGGACGGGGCGGCAGGGACCGCCGGGAGGGCGTGCGGACCGGGCCTCATACCCCTCCCCCCTCTGCGGGGGAGGGTGGCGCCTGCGTCGGCAGGGGCCGGGAGCGGGGACGCCGCATCCGGAAAGGTCGCGCGCTTCTTGAAGGGCGCCACGTCCGGCACCGTCGCGCTTCCCTCTCCCGCCCCACTGCGTGGGGTACCCTCCCCCGCAGAGGGGGGAGGGTTCGGGCACGGGCCTCCCCGGCCATCGCCTAAGCCACCAGGCTCTGTGCCAGCCGCTCCGGCAGGAACAGCCGGGTCTGGGCCAGGATCTCGGCGCGCAGCGCGCCGATGCCGGGGCAGTCGGGGATCACCTCCATCGCCTCGTGGGCGAGGTCGGAGAGGCGGCGGAGCGCCCCGTCCATGCCGAGCAAGGCCGCCGCGTTGGGGCGCCCGAGGGTCACGTCGCGCCCCACCGGCTTGCCGATCTCCTCCTGGCGGCAGGCGACGTCGCGCAGGTCGTCGGCGACCTGGTAGGCCTCGCCGAGATATTCGCCGAGCAGCCGCCAGCCCATCGGCTCGACCCCGGCGGCGGCGGCGCCCGTCACCGTGGAGGCGGCGAAGAGCGCGCCGGTCTTGGCCTGCTGATAGACCGAGAGCCCGACCTGCGGCTCGGATTCCCAGGCCTGGCCGGCGACGATGCCGGCGGGCGAGCCCACCGCCCGGGCCACGAGGCCGACGAGCGAAGCCAGCCGGTTCGGCGAGCGCGCGGCGCCGCGGGCCAGCGTCTCGAAGGCGAGCACGATCAGGGCGTCGCCGGTCAGCACCGCCAGGGGCTCGCCGAAGGCGACATGGACGCTCGGCTTGCGCCGGCGCTCCGCCGCGTCGTCGAAGCAGGGCAGGTCGTCATGGACCAGCGAGGCGCAGTGCAGGAGCTCGATCGCCGCCGCGGCGGCGTCCGAGGCGGCGGGGTCGTCGTCGCCGCAGGCGCGGGCGACGGCGAGGCAGAGCCGCGGGCGGATGCGGTGGCCGCCCGGGAAGACCGCGTAGCGGATCGCCTCGGCGAGGAGCGGCGGCGCGCCGGGCGCCTCCGCGAAAGCCACGGCCATGTCCAGGGCCCGTTCGATTCGCCGACCGTCATCCATGAGGGATCCCTCCATGGCGCTTCTCCCGAATGTCATTTCGTTTGAACATTCCAGAACGTCAACTTAGATTGACACTATCGCGGCAGGAGATCAACGGCGTGGCGCAGGAGCGGGCGGTCGTGATCGGGGCGGGGATCGGCGGGCTCGTCGCGGCGCTGACGCTCGCCGCCCGGGGGCTGCCGGTGACCCTGGTCGAGAAGGAGGCCGCGCCGGGCGGCAAGATGCGCCGGGTCCGGGCCGGTCCTCGCCAAGTCGAGGCCGGCCCGACGGTCTTCACCATGCGGTGGGTCTTCGAGGAGATCTTTTCGGAGTGCGGCGCCGATCTCGGCGAGCGCGTCTCCCTCACCCCCGCCGCGGTGCTGGCCCGCCACGCCTGGAGCACGACCGAGCGCCTCGACCTGTTCGCCGACCCGGCCCGCTCCGAGGCGGCGATCGCGGAGTTCGCCGGCCCGCGGGAGGCGGAGGGGTTCCGGCGCTTCCGCGCCCGGGCGGCCGAGATCTACCGCACCCTGGAGGGGCCGTTCATCCGCGGCCAGCGGCCGAGCCCGGTCGACCTCGCGCTGCGGGCCGGCCCCTCGGGCCTCGGCGGGCTGATGCGCATCCAGCCCTTCACGACGCTCTGGACGGCACTCTGCGAGCAGTTCCGCGACCCGCGGCTGCGCCAGCTCTTCGGCCGCTACGCCACCTATTGCGGCTCCTCGCCCTTCGCGGCGCCGGCGACCCTGATGCTGGTGGCGCATGTCGAACTCGACGGCGTCTGGACCGTGGCGGGCGGGCTGTCGCGGCTCGCCGCAGCCGTCGCCGACCTCGCCGGCGAGCACGGGGCGGAGCTTCGCTACGGCACCGCCGTGACCGACATCCTGGTCGAGGGCGGGCGCGTCGCCGGCGTGCGCCTCGAGACCGGCGAGCACCTGCCGGCGACCCGGGTGGTGGCCAATGCCGACGCGGCGGCTCTGGCCGACGGGCTGTTCGGGCGGGAGGCCGCCCGGACTGTCGAGCGGATGCCGGCGGGCGAGCGCTCGCTCTCGGCGGTGACCTTCGCGGTGGCGGGCGTCCCCGAGGGATTCGACCTCGTGCGCCACAACGTCTTCTTCTCGGGCGACTACGCGGCCGAGTTCGCCGACATCGCCCGTCACGGCCGCCTGCCGCGGGACCCCACCGTCTATGTCTGCGCGCAGGACCGGGGCGACGACGGCGTGCCGGCGAATTCCCGGGACAGCCTCGCTCCCGAAGCCCTGCTCTGCCTCGTCAACGCGCCGGCCTCCGGCGCCGCCCTGAACCCTGGGGAGATCGCCCGATGTCACGACACGATGAGCCGGCGGCTCGCCGCCTGCGGCCTGACGATCTCGGAGGCGGCGCGAACGGTCACGGGGCCGGCGGAGTTCGAGCGGCTTTTTCCGGCGACGGGCGGGGCACTGTACGGCCGAGCCTCGCACGGCTGGATGGCGTCGTTCCGCCGGCCGGGGGCGCGGACGCGGCTGCCGGGCCTCTACCTCGCGGGGGGGAGCGTCCATCCGGGGCCGGGCGTGCCGATGGCGGCGCAATCGGGCCGGCTGGCGGCCGCGAGCGTCTTGCTGGACCTCGGTTCGACCTGAACGTGCCCGCCGGCGGCTATGCCTGGTGGTACGTCGACGGGGTGAGCGACGACGGGCAGCACGGGATCACCGTCATCGCCTTCCTCGGCAGCGTGTTCTCGCCCTACTACGCCTGGAGCCGGCACAAGGACCCGATCGACCATTCCGCCGTCAACGTCGTCCTGTACGGCAAGCCCAAGGCCTGGGCGATGACCGAGCGGCGGCGCGGCAGCGTGAGCCGCGACGCCACCTCGCTGTCGATCGGCCCGAGTGCGATGCACTGGGACGGCACGGTGCTGACGATCCGGGTCGACGAGGTGACGACTCCCCTGCCCTCGCGGCTCTCCGGCACGATCCGGGTACGGCCCTCCGGGATCACGCCCGGCCCCTTCACCCTCGACGCGGAGGGGCGCCACCGCTGGTGGCCGCTCGCACCCTCGTCGCGGATCGAGGTGGCGCTCGACCGACCGTCCCTGCGCTGGAGCGGCCACGCCTATTTCGACACCAACGACGGCGACGTCGCCCTCGAGGACTCGTTCCGGAGCTGGACCTGGTCGCGCTCGACCCTGAAGCGCGGCGCGGCGATCCTCTACGACGTCCTGCGCCGCGACGGCAGCCGGCAGGACCTGTCGCTGCGCTTCGACCCCGACGGCACGCCGCAGCCGATCGAGCCGCCGGTCCCCGCCGCCCTGCCGCCGACGCTCTGGCGCCTGAGGCGGGCGACCCGCAGCGACGACGGGCAGGCCGCGATGCTGCGACGGTTCGAGGACGCGCCGTTCTACTCGCGCTCGCTGCTCTCGGCGCGGATCTGCGGCGAGGCGGTGCAGCCGGTGCACGAGGCGCTCGACCTCGACCGGTTCGGGAACCCGCTGGTGCAGGCGATGCTGCCGTTCCGCATGCCGCGCGATCTGCGCTGAGGCCCCCTCCCCCGAACGATCCGCGACTGCCAGGCCCCCGGAGACGAGCATGGTCGAGACCAAGGAGCTGGAGAAGGCCGAGAATGAGGGCGGCCGCCTGACGCGGCTCTCCGCCTTCGTGTTCCTGCACACCGAGCACGCGATCTACGCGGCGCTGGGCGTGCTCCTGGCGCTCACCGCCGTGATGGCGCTGGTCGACGCGGCGGGGATGACCGGGAAGGCGATCCTGTCGGTCGGCGGCGCCTCGCAGCTCCTCGACGTGGTCGACCGGCTCCTGTTCCTGCTGATGCTGGTCGAGATCCTGCACACGGTGCGGGTGTCGATGCGCTCCGGCAGGCTGACCTGCGAGCCGTTCCTGATCGTCGGGCTGATCGCCTCGATCCGGCGCGTCCTGGTGCTGACGCTCCAGACCGCCGAGCAGATGCACGCCACCGACTGGAGCCCGCAGAAGGAGGCGCTGTTCCGCGCCTCGATGATCGAGCTCGGGGTGCTGGCCGGGCTGATCCTGGTGATGGTGGTGTCGATCTTCCTGCTCCACCGCGCGAAGGATACCGACGCGCCGGCGGGGGAGGAGTGATACGAAATCCGCATTGCGAAAGCGGTCCGACAGGATCGCCGGAAGCAATCGATCGGGTTTCGTGAACCCGCGGAAGACCGTCATGCAACCCCCGCCGGCCGCGCGGCATTGATGGGGTTCACGCGACACGCAGAAATAGGAGGCTCGCGATGGGCTTGCTGTTCTTCCTGGTTTTCGTCTGTCCCTGGATCGCCGTGGCGGTCGTGGCGAGCCGCGGCTCGCTGATGAAGCCGAAACCTTATTGAGGCGACGGCTCCCGCGCCTCAGCGCGAGAACCACCGCCACCAGGGCGGACGCCGCCGGGGCGACCGGCGGTCGAATTCCTCGCGGGCCTGCTGCGCGAGGGAATGGACCAGGGGGTTGCAGGCCTCCTGGTCCGCCACGAGCGGCGAGGCGGGCCTGCGCGACAGACCGTGGCGTACGCGGTAGGCCGCGGCGTCGAACGCCGCCCCGCTGTCGAGGTCGCGCCGCGCCCCGTGGCGCAGGAGATGCGCGAAGGCGTCCCGGTTCGCCCCGATCTCGGCGCCGTAGCACGCCAGGTAGTGGGCGAGGTCGAACCGGGAATTGGGCGCGTATCGCTGGCTGCGACGGTGCTCCAGGTAGTGGCGCAAGGGCGAGGTGCCGGGGCGCAAGGCGTAGGTCCGGGCGTACCAGGCCGGCTCGAAATACGGAACCGGCCGAAACCCCTGCCGCTCGCCGGTCCGCAGGTAGTGGCAGACCGGGTTCACGCCGTCCGGGTTCCCGCCGAGATACAGCGACGCGTACCAGCCCGGATCGAAGTAGAGGTTCGGGCGGCGGCCCTCGCGGGCGCCGAACCGGCAGAAATGCTCCAGGGGATCGCAGCCATCCGCGACCACGTCGGGCGATTCGAGCAGGTAGTGGTTGGGGTCGAACAGGCCCGAGCGCGCGATGAGGCGGTAGTCCGGGGAGACCGTCACGGCGTCCCCGGTGCGCGCAGCGGGATGCGGGCGCCCCGTCTCACGACGCGACGACGGACGCGTAGTAGTACGGCGACTCGAAGTGCAGCTCGACCCGCGTGCCGGCGATCCAGTCAGTGGCGTACGGCGTCTGCTCGCGGCAGCGCGCGATCAGGTCGGTCCGCTCGTTGGGGATCGCCAGGTGGTCGGTCGGCCAGTCGTTGCGGATCCGCAGCAGGCTGTAGCCGAGGCCGAGCAGATGCTCGATCACCGCCTTCGAGCTCGATCCGTGCCGGCGCAGGTGCTCCTCCTCGATCTCGACGAACAGCACCGGGCGGTCCCGCGCGAGGAGGTCCCGCATGCCGGCGAGCGCCTTCGCCTCCGCGCCCTGGATGTCCATCTTGATGAAGGCGATCGGCGGCAGGGGCAGGTCGTCGAGCCGGACCGTGAACGCCAGATCACCTCCCTGACCGGCGCCGGCCTGGCCGATGCCGGTATGGCCGAGATTGATCGCGCCGCCCGCCGTCAGGGTCGCCTCCAGCGGCTCCATCTCGATCGTGTCGCCGGAGCGGTCGGTGACGGCCATCTTGTAGGTGCGGACATGGTCGCACCGGTTCGCGAGCAGGTTCTGCTGCAGCTGCGAGTAGCACAGGCTCAGCGGCTCGAAGGCGTGGACCGAGCCCCGCGGCACCAGGCCGGCGAGGCGGACCGTGTGGTAGCCGAGATTGGCGCCGAGATCGACGACGTTCGCCGTCTCGTCGAGGACGAGGCCGGCGAGGTCGCACAGATGCGGCTCCCACTCGCCGGTCCGCTCGATCGTCTGCCCGATGAAGTCCTGCGCGACGACCGTGAAGGTGCCGTGCCGCGCCTCGACCCGCCGGAAGGTTGGGGTGAAACGGCGGGCGGGTGCCGCCTGGGCAGGAAGCGCTGGCGCCGTCAGTTCGTCGATCAGGGCGCGCCATTCCGGCACGCGCACGCGCCAGTCGTAGGTGTGGCGGCAATAGGCCTGCTGGGCGGCGGCGCGCTCCGGCTGCCCCTGCCACGGATCGGCGATCTCCTCGGCGAGGAGGCCGGCGAAGGTGCGGGCGTGCTCCGCCGGATCGGCGACGTGGGGATAGAGGCGGGCGAAGCCCGCGGTCGTCTCCGGCAGCGCCCCGTGGCTCGGGCAGAGGATCCGGCAGCCGGCGGCCATCGCCTCGATGACGGCGAGGCACGAGGTCTCCGCGAAGGTGTTCGGGTAGGCCAGGATGTCGATGTCGGCCAAGGCCGCGCGCAGCTCCGCGTTGGGCAGGAGCCCGTGGTAATGGACGTTCGGCAGCGAGCCTGCGCGGGCGTAGAGGTCCGCGTAGGGCGCGTCGTCGGCGCCCGGGCCGTAGAGCTTGTGCGACGACCAGATGTGGAGCTCCGCGTCCCGGGGCGCGGCCTGCGCCCAGGCCTCCAGCAGCACCGCGAGCCCGCGGAAGGGCGTGCTGGTATAGGCGACCTTGAGTGGCGCGCGGCGGCCCGGGCCCCGGTCGCGCGCCGGCACGTCGGTGGCGTTGCGCCGCACGACGCAGCGCTCCGGCGGCAGGCCGAAGGTCGCCAGGAACTGCGCCCGCTGCCACTCCGACACGAAGACGAAGCGCGCCACGCGGGCGACCCGGGCGGCGTCGCGCAGCCAGGCCACCGCCGGCTGGTCGACGGCGTGATGGATCCAGATCACCAGCGGGCGCGGGTCGGCGCGAGCCGGGTCGTAGCCGTTGAGCTGCAGGTCGATGGGACCCAAGCCCACGCCGAGGCGCGCGACCAGCCCCTCGGCCATCAGCTCCGTGCCGCCCTGCGGCCGCGCCGGCTCCCAGGTCCCGGTGCGGGACAGGCCGGTCGGCGAAGGGCCCGGCCGGGTCGTCGGCCGGCCGTCCGGCAAGAGGGTCGGCAAAGGGCTCGGCGCCAGTCCGGAGCGCGCCGTGGGCAGGAAGGCGAGCGGGCGCGGTGGAACCGGCAGCCTCTCGAGGGCGAAGCGGGCATTGGCCGCGTAGCGCGAGCGCTCGGCCTCCGGCGCCGCGGGGGAGGCCAGCAGGTCGAGGCAGGCCGCGACGCAGTGCCGGTAATGGCCGGCCCAGTAAGCGTTGACGGCGTACTCGTCCCGCAGGCCGTAGGCGTAGATCCAGGGCTCGATGAACAGCGCGCCGGCCGGAGGAACGAGGGACAGGGCCGGCTCGGCGAGGCGGAAGCCCTCCTCGTAGCGCTCGGCGAGGCGGCAGGTGCGGCTGGCATAGTGGTACGCCTCGGCCCGGTGGGGCACGAGGGCCATGGCCCGGCGGTAGACCGCCAGGGTGTCGTCCAGCGGCCGCCCGAGGTCGGCCATCAGCCGGGCGGCGGCGACGAGGGCGACGTAGACTTCCTCCTGCCAGTAGCCCAGATCCGCCCGCCGCAGATAGGCGGCGACCGCCTGCTCGTACGCGCCGCAATCGCGGTAGCTCTGGGCGAGGTAGAAGGTGTAGCGGGCGACGAAGAACGGGTCCGTCTCCGTCGCCAGGGCGGCCTCCAGGACCGCGGCGTCGCGCCGGTAGGTCTCGCCGTCGCGGCGGCGGGCGCCGTCGTGGTTGCGCCGCATGGTCAGGTCGAGGGGCGCGCCCCGGCTCGGCTCCGGGCACTCGATGAATTCGTGCAGCACCCCGCGGTAGCGCCACGGCAGGGCGCTGCGCACCAGCTGGGTCCGCCGGTAGCTGAGCCCGATATCCGCGATGGCGATCTCGTAGGAATCCGCATCCAGGTCGAGCAGGACGTAGCCCGGGGGCAGGAGCAGCTCGTCGTCGGCGTCGATGATCAGGGTGTAGGTGCCGTGCGGACGCGCCAGCGCCAGGGCCTCGGACCGGTTATGGGCGAAATCGACCCAGGGACGCTCGACCAGCTGCCCCGGCAGGTCGGCGAGAGCCGCCCGCACCAGGTCCTGGGTCCCGTCGGTGGAGCCGGTATCGACGACGATCCAGTGATCGATGATTGGGCGCACCGAATCGAGGCACCGGCGGATCACCGCCGCCTCGTTCTTGACGATCATCGCGAGGCAGAGGGTCTGGCCGGACGGGGTCATGCGAGGTCCTGTCGAGGGGGCGGGCCGTCCGGGGCGCGGAAGCGGATCCGTCCTCTTCCATGCGACCGGCAGGATGTCCGAGCGGGAACGAGATCCAACCCCTCACCTGAGATTTTATGATGAAACTTGAGGTAATGACGAATCGATCCGCCGGGCTGGGCCCGGTTCCTTACGGCGCAAGGCCCGCGGCACTCCTGACGGGGCGCCGCGGGCCGGTATCACGATCGAGGTCCAGCCGCGAGGCCGACCAAGAGGCCGGTGCGGCTCACGCCCGCCGCAGGAGCCGCGCGAGGAGCGAGCGCCGGTCCCCGGTCGCCGGGAGCACCGTCCGTGCGGCGAGGCGTTCGCGCACCCGCTCGACGACCGGGCCGTGGAGGACGACCGGCGCGCAGGCCAGTTCCAGGTTCAGCGCCGAGGCCACCAGATCCGGATGCAGGGTGACCGGGCCGTCGTGGTTCTCGAAGGTGCCGCGGTTGCCGCAATCGAGGTAGCTCTCCGCCGGCATCCCGTCGGCGACCAGCACGTCGTGCACCGGCAGCTCGACGTGGTGGTAGACGACCTCCGGCAGGGCGAGCTGCACCACCGACGTGCCGTTGACCAGCACCCCGGCGGGGATCAGCACGCCCTCGACGAAGAGCGCGTGGCCGGGTGAGACGACGAGCGCGCGGTGCGGCAGGCCGGGGCCGAAGGCGTGGGCGGCGATCCGGACCGGCCGGGCCCGCTCGGGCTGCGGATGACGCCGCAGGTCGAGGTGGCGGTGACCGACCCAGCGGACGGAGACCGTCTCCCCGGCGGCGGTGACGACGGCATCGCCGGGCCGCAGGGCCTCGACCGGACGTTCACCCTCCGGCGTCAGGATCATCGTTCCGGACGCGAAGCAGATGACCGGGCCGGTGGCACCGGTGGCGCCTTCGGGACCGGTCGGCCCTGTCGGGCCGGTGGCGCCCGTCGCGCCGTCGGGACCGGTCGGCCCCGTGGCGCCGGTCACGCCCTGCGAGCCGGTCGCACCTTGAGCACCGGTCGGGCCCGAGCCGGTCGGCCCGGTGGCGCCCGTCGCGCCCTGCGAGCCGGTCGGGCCCGTGGCGCCGGTCGTGCCCTGAAGGCCGGTGGCCCCCTGGGAACCCGTCGCGCCCTGGGCACCGGTGGCACCCTGGACCCCGGTCGCGCCTTGCGAGCCAGTCGCACCCTGGGCACCGGTGGCACCCTGCGCTCCCGTCGCGCCCTTGTCGCCGGTGGCACCCTGAACCCCGGTCGCGCCTTGCGAGCCAGTCGCACCCTGGGCACCGGTGACACCCTGCGCGCCCGTGTCCCCGGCGGCACCCTGAACCCCGGTCGCGCCTTGCGAGCCAGTCGCACCCTGGGCACCGGTGGCACCCTGCGCGCCCGTCACGCCCTGGGCACCGGTGACACCCTGCGCGCCCGTGTCCCCGGCGGCACCCTGGACCCCGGTGGCGCCCTGCGCACCCGTCACGCCCTGGGCACCAGTGACACCCTGCGCGCCCGTGTCCCCAGCGGCACCCTGGACCCCGGTCGCGCCCTGCGCACCCGTCACGCCCTGGGCACCGGTGACACCCTGCGCGCCCGTGTCCCCGGCGGCACCCTGGACCCCGGTCGCGCCCTGCGCACCCGTCACACCCTGGGCACCAGTGACACCCTGCGCGCCCGTGTCCCCAGCGGCACCCTGGACCCCGGTCGCGCCTTGCGCACCGGTGACGCCCTGGGCACCGGTGACACCCTGCGCGCCCGTAACCCCGGTGACGCCCTGCGGACCTTGCGCGCCCTGGATGCCCTGCGCACCCTGGACGCCCGTGGCACCCTGCGCACCGGTCACGCCCTGGGCACCGGTGACACCCTGCGCGCCCTGCACGCCGGTGACGCCCTGCGCGCCCGTCACGCCTTGGGCGCCGGTGGTGCCCTGGGAACCCGTCACGCCCTGCTCACCCTGCGAGCCGGTGACACCCTGGGCACCGGTGGCGCCCTGCGCACCCGTCGCGCCTTGTGAGCCGGTCGCGCCCTGCGCCCCCTGGGCGCCGGTGGCACCCTGCGCGCCCGTCGCACCCTGGGCACCGGTGGTGCCCTGAGCGCCGGTCACGCCCTGCACGCCCGTCGCGCCCTGGATGCCCTGCGCACCCTGGACGCCCGTCGCGCCTTGCGCACCGGTGACACCCTGGGCGCCGGTCACGCCCTGGGCACCCGTCGCACCCTGGATGCCCGTGGCTCCCTGGACGCCGGTTGCGCCCTGCGCACCCGTCACCCCCTGGGCACCGGTGACACCCTGCGCGCCGGTCGCCCCCTGCACGCCGGTGACGCCCTGCACACCCGTCACGCCCTGGGCGCCGGTCACGCCCTGCGCACCCGTCGCACCCTGCACGCCGGTGGCGCCCTGGACGCCCGTCGCGCCCTGGGCACCGGTGACACCCTGCGCACCCGTCGCGCCCTGCGCACCCGTCGCACCCTGCACGCCGGTGGCGCCCTGGACGCCCGTCGCGCCCTGGGCACCGGTGACACCCTGGGCGCCGGTCACGCCCTGCGCGCCCTGCACGCCGGTGGCGCCCTGGACGCCCGTCGCGCCCTGGGCACCGGTGACACCCTGCGCACCCGTCGCGCCCTGGACGCCCTGCGCACCCTGGACACCCGTGGCGCCCTGCACGCCGGTGACGCCCTGGGCACCAGTTACGCCCTGCGCGCCCGTCGCACCCTGGACGCCCTGCGTACCCTGGACGCCCGTCTCGCCTTGCGCACCGGTGACGCCCTGGGCACCGGTCACGCCCTGTGCACCCGTCGCGCCCTGCACGCCGGTGGCGCCCTGGATGCCGGTCGCGCCCGTGTCACCGGTCGCACCGGTCACGCCCTGGGCGCCCTGGGGCCCGGTCGGACCGGTGGCGCCCGACGGCGTGGTGACGGCCACATTGCTCCAAGTAAATCGAGGATTGCTGGTTACCGTGCTGTTGCTATAGTTTAGATTCGTCCCAGTCGACCCGTTCGACGCAAATGTGTAGGGCTGTCCGCTTGCGTTATAGATAGTACCTGAAAAATTTGAAACAGTTGCAGTGGTTCCCAATAATAAACTGAAGGTTGTATTCGATGTGTCGACACTGGCCGTCAAGCTATAAATCCAATTATTTCCCGGTCCATTTGTGGGATCATAAGCCTCCCGCGCATTCAGCATATTGCCAATGAACGTACTAGAATTAAATACTGTATTTCCAATATAAAATTGGACAGAAGCCGAAGCGCTCGTGCTAAGAGTGTAATTTCCTTTTATTATGATCGTTCCGTATGCCATGTAACTGTCCTATTATTTTGTAATGGTCTGGAACGCGGGAATTGCGCAGGTCATTCGTAGACATGCCTCAAACGACCAAGGCGAGTCGAGAGAAATTCCGACGCAGCCTCGGACGTTAGCGCTCAAACGCGACGAAATTCGAAGTTTACCGTCCAGACGTTGCAATTCGGCAACCTTTATAATCTCCACAAGTATTATACGAGTATTTTTTGAAAACTAATTCTTTGCTATTTTGTAGCTTATACAAATAAGTTTGTCCTAATACTTTGTAAATACTAATTTTTTAAGAAGTAATTTTATGATGTACAAATAAATAAATAGAGAAATATTATTTTATAGATCCCACGATAACCAAATGGAAATTTGCCGGTATTCAACGAATATAATTATCTTTATTGGGTCGCAGGACCGAGATATCACAGGTATTGATGCAACTTTTATTCCTAAGAATACAACTAACAGATTGCCCATTGCGGATCTGGCACGCCGCGAATTGAAGCGTACAGCGACACCGATGCCGCAACATCTGTCAGCAACAGGCTGACGGACGTCGAGCTACACGCGAGGCACACGCACCACCACACGCCAGTGTGCCCGAGGAAGAAGGATGAAAAACAGTTTCTCTCCGTAGTCGCCCCCAGGTCGCTCGCCATAGGCCTTCAAAGATTCATGCTCGCTCGGCAGGATTGATCACTGCACGTTCTGCATGATAGATCATCATCCGCCGAGGCGAATCAACGATCGGCATAGATCAATATCTGCTTCGTATTGCCTCGACGTTGACTCACGCGAGGCGCCACGGCGTATTTTTATATACGGGGATTCCATACAATATTGATGTCACAAAATTCAGGAGAACCATACCATGTCAGAAGCGTACCTCGGTCAAATCATCCTGTTCGCCGGCCCCTACGAACCGGCCAACTGGATGTATTGCGCCGGACAGATGCTGCAGATCCGCCAGTACAATGCCCTCTACGCCGTGATCGGCACCAGCTACGGTGGCGACGGCAAGCTCACCTTCGCGCTGCCGGACCTGCGCAGCCGGGTGCCGGTCGGTGCCGGTCAGTCGCCGGGCCTCTCGGGCTACCGGCTCGGGGCGACCGGCGGTGTCGAGGCCGTGACCCTGACCCAGGCGCAGATGCCGGCGCACGTCCACACGCAGGCCGCCGCGAACACCGTCGGCGACCTCGCCAACCCGGCCAACGCCTATCTGGCGCAACCGGCGGATACCAGTGGAATGGGCACTTCGGTCGCGAGCTACGTCGCGAGCCTCGGAACCCACGGCGTGACGATGAACCCGGCCTGCATCACCGCGGCCGGCGGCTCGTCACCCCATACGAACATGCAGCCGTACCAGGCCCTGAACTACATCATCTGCACGCAAGGCCTCTACCCGCAGCGGAACTGACGGCGCCGCCCCGGGGGACCGGCCGCGGTCCTGGACGGAAAGGGGCGGTCGCGGCTCGCACGGTGTCCGCTCGATCGCCCGGAGCGAGCCGGAGCGCGCCTCCCGTCTCCAGGTGATTCCGGGCTTGCCGGGGATCGCTGCGACGTGCGGGAGAGGGGATCCCGCGCTTCGCCGATCTCGGAACCGATTGGGCGGCTTTCACGGAAGACCCCCTTGATGCGGCAGCAGATCTATCGAAGGGTCCACAGCGCATGCCAACCCTGATTCGTACCATTTTCCGTCCGACCCCACAAGATACGACACGATATCAAGCCTTTCCACCAGGATTGATCTTGGGTCGCTCCACATGATACGCCTCGATCGCCGCGGCGAATCACACTTCGCTGCCGATGACGCTCTCGTTGATCTTACCTCTTATCGATCGGGCGATCTTCGACGCGGGACGTCGTCGTCCGCGCGTCGGCCGACTGCCTGCAAGACTGGCCATACGGGGAGAAACGAACGATGTCCGATGCGTATGTCGGCCAGATTATCTTGTTCGGCGGCAACTGGGCGCCGGAAAACTGGGCTTTGTGCGATGGCAAGATCATGAAGATACATGATCACCCTGCCCTCTACACCATCCTCGGCATCCGCTTTGGCGGCGACGGGAGGGAGACGTTCGGCCTGCCCGACCTGCGAAGCCGTGTGCCGGTCGGCATCGGCCAGGGAGAGGGTCTAGGGGCATATGCGATCGGCGCTACGGGTGGCGTCGAGACCGTGACCCTGCTCGCGGACCAGATGCCGTCGCACACCCACGCCATCACGGCGATGAACACGCTCGGCACCCAGGCCGACCCGACCGACGCCTTCCTGGCGCAGACGGCCGATCCCTCCGGGATGAATCCCAACACGCCGAGCTACGTCCCGAGCGCCACGACCGGGAAGGTGCCGCTGAATCAGGGCAGCGTATCGACGGCCGGCGCCTCGGCGCCCCACACGAACATGCCGCCTTACCTGGCCTTGAACTACATCATCTGCGTGAACGGCCTCTATCCCGGGCGGAATTGACGACGCCGCTCCGAGGGACGCCGACCGCGCTGCGGCGGCCGGGCGCCCGGGCGGATCCGCGCGCGCCTCCGCCTGCACGGGCCGACGACAGCTCCGGCGGCATGCCGCGCGACGCGCCTCGTCGAGGGCGGGCGCGACGAGACGCCCGAGAGATCCCCTCACCCATCGCCCCGCTCGTCCTGATCGCCGAACGCTCCTGGAGTTCCCGGCTATCCCTGCGCGAGCATGACCGACATCTGGAGGAGACACCGACCATGGCTGAAGCGTTTATCGGACAGATCATGCTGTATGGCGGCGACTGGGCCCCGAAAGACTGGGCATTCTGTGCTGGACAAACCATGCACATCCAAGACAATCCAGCCCTCTACTCCATCATCGGCACCAAATATGGCGGCGACGGCGTGCAAACGTTCAAATTGCCCGACCTGCGCAGCCGGGTGCCGGTCGGCCAGGGCCAGGGGACCGGCCTCTCGGCCTACGCGATGGGGGCGACGGGCGGGGTCGAGACCGTGGCCCTGTCCTCGGACCAGATGCCGTCGCACACCCACGACATCACGGCGATGAACGTGCTCGGTACCCTCTCCAACCCGTCCAACGCCTTCCTGGCGCAGACGGCCGATCCGTCCGGGATACAGCCGAACGCTCCGAGCTACGCCCCGTCCGCCGCGACGGGGGCGGTCACCCTGAACCCTTACGCCGTGTCGGCGGCCGGTGCCTCGGCGCCCCACCTGAATCTTCAGCCCTTCCTGGTCCTGAACTACATCATCTGCGTGAACGGCTATTATCCGATGCGGAACTGACGGTGCCGCACTCAGGGCACCGGACGCCTGGGCTGAGGCGGGTGGTCCTGCGCCCGCGGGCACCCCGCAGCGGCTCCGGGGGCGGTGACGCGCGGCGCCCCTCGTCGAGGATGCGCGCGACGAAAATCCTGAGCGACCGACCTGCCATCGGCGCGGCGCTCCACCGGGCCATCCGCCATCCACGCGCGACGATGAACGACACCTGGAGGAGACACCGACCATGGCTGATGCGTATGTCGGACAGATCATTATGTTTGCCGGCGCCTGGGCACCGATGGACTGGGCATTCTGCTTCGGGCAAACCATGCAGATCCAAGCCTACCATGCCCTTTTCGCCATCCTCGGCACCAAATATGGCGGCGACGGCGTGCAAACGTTCAAATTGCCCGACCTGCGCAGTCGGGTGCCGGTCGGCCAGGGTCAGGGGATCGGCCTCTCGACCTATCCGATCGGCGCGACCGGCGGGGTCGAGACCATGACCCTGACCCAGGTGCAGATGCCGTCGCACACTCACGCCATCACGGCGGTGAACACGCCCGGCACCCTCTCCGACCCGTCCAACGCATTCCTGGCGCAAACGGTCGACACCTCCTCGACGCAGCCGACCGCTCCGAGCTACGTCCCGACCATCGTGGCCGGGGCGGTGCGTTTGAGCCCGAACACCATGTCGACGGCCGGCGCCTCGGCGCCCCATGCGAACCTCCAGCCCTATCTGGTCATGAACTACATCATCTGCGTGAACGGCCTCACTCCGGCACGAAACTGATGGAGGCGCCCCAGGAGAGGCCGGCAACCCTGCGCCGGCCGGAAGACGCGGCGGATGCGGATCTCCGCCTCCGGCTGCTCCAGACCGCGCAGGACGGGCTTTTCGCCGGGTTCGACCCGGCCCTCACGGACCTGCTGCTGCGCCAGCAATGCGCCGCGCAGGATGCCGGCCACCAGGCGGCCCATCCGGGGGGGCGCTTCGACATCGTCGAGCGCGACGGCGTCCCGCTCGGGCGGATCGTCACGGCGGTCGGCCCGGAGGCCATCGCCCTGGTCGACCTCGCGCTCCTGCCCGAGCATCGCGGCCGCGGGATCGGCTCGGGCCTGATCGCCGCCGTGATCGGCGAGGCGGAGGCGGCGGGCCTGCCGGTGCGGCTCTCGGTCCGGGCGGAGAACGAGGCGGCGCAGCGGCTCTACCGGCGCCTCGGCTTCCGCTTCGTCACCGGGGGCGACGGCGTCACCCTGCCGATGGTCTGGCGTCCGCGCCTCGACGCCGCCGCGGTGCCGGACGCCCTGCGCCTGCCGCTCGCCTTCGACGCCGCCGCGATGGCGGCGGACTGCGCGGCCCTCGCCGGGGGCGCCTGGATCGACCACTTCGTGCGCCGCAACTACGACGGCGACTGGAGCGTGATCCCGCTGCGCGCCCCGGCCGACGCGCGGCATCCGATCATGATGATCCAGTCCGACCCCGCGGCGCGCGACTACGTCGACACGCCGTTCCTGGACGCCTGTCCGGCGATCCGGGCCGCCCTGGCGCAGTTCGGCAGCCCCCTCCTCTCGGTGCGGCTGATGCGCCTCGGGCCGGGCTCGCGGATCAAGGAGCACCGCGACCCCGAGCTCAGCTTCGAGGACGGGGCGGTGCGCCTGCACGTGCCGGTGATCACCCATGACGGCGTCGCGTTCCGCCTGAACGGCCGGCGCGTCCCGATGGCGGCGGGCACCTGCTGGTACCTGCGCCTGTCCGATCTGCACGCGGTCGAGAATCCGGGGCCGGGGGAGCGGGTGCACCTCGTCCTCGACGCCCAGGTCACGCCCGCGCTCTCGGCCCTGTTCGCGACCGCGATGGAGGACGCCGCATGACCGGCCCGGACACGACCGGACCCGCCATGACCGGATCTGCCGACGGGCTCGGCGCCCTGATCCGGCTGTTGGCGAAGGATGCCGCCCTCGCCGCGCGGCTGCGGCCGATCGAGGACCCGGCCGCGCTGGTGCGCGCGGCGGTCGCCGAGGCCGCCGCCCGCGGCCTGACCGTCGACGCCGCCGCGCTCGAGCGGCTGATGGACGACAACCGGGCCGGCTTCCTGATGCATCCCACCCCGATGATCCCCCTCGCGCGGCACGAGGTGGCACCGTGAGCCTGCTCGAAGGGTGGACGCCGTTCCGCGCCGGCTGGGTCGACGGCGCGATGACGGTGGATTGGTGCCATCTCGGCGAGCACCGCCTCACCGATCCGTTCTTCTACGAGACGATCGCCCGGGCGATCGGCTATCCCTTCAACCTGGCCTTTCGCCAGCGCACCCTGGCCGACGACCTCGGGGCGCTCTCCCCCGGCCTGACGCCGAGCGGGTTCGTCTTCCACATGGCGCGCTGCGGCTCGACGCTCGCCGCGCAGGCGCTCGGCGCCGATCCCCGCCACATCGTCGCCTCCGAGCCGGGGCCGGTGCGGGCGGTGCTGGAGGCCCCGCGCCACGCCGCCGTCGCGCCGGAGCGGGCCGATGCCTGGCTCGCCGGCATCGTCCACGCGCTCGGCCGTCCACGCTTCCCGGGCGAAGAGAAGTTCTTCGTCAAGTTCATGGCCGCGGACATCCTGGAACTGCCGTGGATCCAGCGGGTCTTCCCCGGCGTGCCGTGGGTGTTCCTGTATCGCGATCCCGTGGAGATCCTGGCCTCGCAGATGCGCCGGGGCGGGGCCGACACGGCGCCGGGCTCGATCCCGCCGGAGCGGCTCGGGCTTCCCCGGGAGACGGTCTTCGCGATGGACCGGAAGGCCTACCAGCTCACCGCGATGGCGGCCTACGGGCAGGCCGCCCTCGACGGCCTCGCCCGCGCCCCCGGACGCGGGCGCGTGCTGCGCTACGACGACCTGCCGGACGGTCTCTGGCCCGTCTTCGCGACGCATTTCGGGCTCGACCCGGCGCTGCCGGGCTTCTCCGCCATGCGGGCGGCGTCCGGCCGCCACGCCAAGACCGGCGCCGCCTTCGTGCCGGACGGGGCGGAGAAGCGCGAGGCGGCGGCGGCGTGGCGCCCGGCGGCGGAGCGGATCGCCGGCCCGGTCCTGTCCGCTCTGGATGCCGCGCGGGAGCGGGCCTGGCCCGGGTGATCCCCGCCCTCCTGCCGACGGCCCGGGATGCTGCCGCATCGACGTCGATCTCGAGCAGGCCCGAGGTCGACGGGGCCGTCGGGATCAGCGGGTCCCGGACCGGGAGAACCGCGCGGCGCGCTGCGCCAGGACGGGCAGGACCGTGAGGTTCAGGAGCGTCGAGCTGGCGAGCCCGCCCAGGATCACGATCGCCATCGGCCCCTCGATCTCGCGGCCCGGCTCGCCGGCCCCGAGCGCCAGGGGCAGGAGGCCGAGGCCGGTGACCAGCGAGGTCATCAGGATCGGCACCAGGCGGTCGGCGGCTCCCTCGATCGCCGTGGCGGCGTTCCAGCCCCGCCCCTCGACGAGCACCAGATGCTCGTAATGGGCGACCATCATGATCGTGTTGCGCAACGAGATGCCGAACAGCGTCACGAAGCCGACGATCACCCCGAGGGAGACGAGGCCGCCGGTCGCGGCGACGGCCAGCACCCCGCCGACGAAGGCGAAGGGCACGTTGACGAGGATCAGCCCGAGATTGGCCGCCGACCCGGTGACGCAGGCCAGCAGCAGCAGGATCCCGAACCCCGCGAGCCCGGCATGGAGCGCCAGGTCGCGGCGGGCCTGTCCTTGCGCCTCCGCCGCCCCGCCGACGGCGACGAAGACGCCGGGCGGGAGCTTGACCTCCCGGGCGATCTTGCGCTCCACCGCCTGCGTGAACGAGGCAAGGTCCCGGCCCTCGACATTGGCCGTCACCACCCGGACCCGCTGGCCGCCGTGATGCGCGATGGCGTAGCGCCCCACGGTCTCGTAGACGTCCGCGACCTGCGACAGGCGGATGAAGCTGCCGCCGGGCGTGCGCAGGGGCAGGTCGCCGAGGCCGGAGAGCCGCGCGCGGGCGGCCGGATCGAGGACGACCACGACGTTGAACACCGCGTTGCCCTCGTAGGACTGTCCGACCGTGTCGCCCTGGAAGGCCGTGCGGGCGAGGTCCAGCACCTCGATCGCGTCGAGGCCCCAGTGGCGCAGGTCGGCGGGGCGCAAGGCCACGTTGATCTGCGGCAGGCCGGCCGGCGACCGGAGCTGGATGCCGGTGGCGCCGCGGATCTCGGCGAGTTCCCGCGCCACGTCCCGGGCCGCCGCCTCGATCCGGTCGAGATCCGAGCCGTAGACGCTCACCACCACCGGGGCGGTGAAGCCCGACACCACCTCCTCGATCCGCTCGGTGAGGAAGGTCTTCAGCGAGAAGGTCGCGCCGGGCGTCGCCGCCATCAGGGCGCGGATCGCGGCCTCGGCCCGCTCCTGGGCCTCGCCGTCGAGGCCGGACGCCAGATCGATATGGATCTCGCTCTCGTGCGTGCCGCCGAGGTCGTAGCCGGCCTCGGCCCGGCCGACCTGCTGGGCGACCGCCCGCACCTCGGGGATCGCCTTGAGGCCGGCCGTGACGTGGCGCCCGATCCGCAGGGTCTCCCGCAGGGAGGTGCCGGGGGCGGTCGCCATGTGCAGGATGAAGTGCCCCTCCTTGAGGTCGGGCAGGAACGCGCCGCCGAAGGACGGCACCGGCACGGCGCTCCCTAAGACCGCGAGCAGCCCCGCGCCCCCGACGAGGACGGGGTGGCGCATCAGAACCCGCAGGAGCCGGACGTAGACGCCCCGCACCGCCCGGGTGACCGGCGGCTCGCGTGCCGGCAGGGCCTTCCGTCCGGCGAGCAGCAGGCGCGCGAGGGCCGGCGTGACGGTGAGCGCCACGACGAGGGAGGCCAGCACCGCCAGGATGTAGGCGGTGGCCAGGGGGCCGAACAGCCGGCCGGGCACGCCGGAGAGCGCCAGCACCGGCAGGAAGACCAGCAGCACCGCGACGGTCGCGTAGGCGACCGAGACCCGGACCTCCAGGATGGCGTCCAGCACGACCCGGGGCTCCGGCCGGGGAACGGCGCGGCGCCGGTTCTCGCGCAGGCGCCGCATCGCGTTCTCGACGCCGATCACCGCGTCGTCGACCACCTCGCCGATCGCGATGGCGAGCCCGCCGAGCGTCATGGTGTTGAGGCTGAAGCCGAACGCCCCGAGCACCAGGACCGCGCCGATCAGCGAGAGCGGGATCGCCGCGGCGCTGATCAGCGCGGTGCGCCAGTCGAACAGGAAGACCACCAGGACCACGACGACCAGGATGCCGCCGAGCGCCAGGGCCTGGAGGACGTGGCCGGTGGCCTGGGCGACGAAGCCGGCCGGGCGGAACAGGTCGGTGCGGAGCGTGATCCCCTCCCGGGCGAGGCCGGGCTGCAATTCGGCCAGGGCCGCCTCGACCCCGGACGCGGCCTCGACGGTGTTGGCGCCGTATTGCGCGCCGATCATCATCAGGATGCCGGGCTGCCCGTCGACCAGGGCGGCGCTGATCGCCGGCTCCGGGCCGGCCACCACGTCGGCGACGTCGCCCAGCACCACGCTGGCGCCGCCCTCGTTGATCAGCACCGTGCGGGCCACCGCCGCCGGGGTCACCGACTGCCCCTCGGTCTGCAGGGTGATGCGCTGGTTGACCGTGTCGATGAAGCCGGCGCCGCGCACGCCGGTCGCCTTGCGGCCGGCGGCGAGCACGTCGTTGAGGCCGATGCGGAAGCGGACGAGGTCCTGCGGCCGGACCTGGATGCGGATCGAGCGCACGTCGCCGCCGTAGACCAGGACCTCGCCCACACCGGGCACCGCGAGGAGGCGCAGGCGCACCCGCCAATCCGCCACGCTGCGCAGGTCCATGAGCGAGCGCGTCTCCGAGGTCAGGCCGACGAGCAGGATCGCGCTCGTCGAGGAGGTGAGCGCCGTCATGGTCGGCGCGGCCACGCCCTGGGGCAGCCGGCCGGCGAGCCCGGCCAGCCGCTCGCCGACGAGCTGGCGCGCCCGGTAGATGTCGGTGCCGGAGCGGAAGGTCGCGGTCACCACCGAGACCCCCTGGATCGAATTCGAGCGCAGGGCGGCGAGGCCGGGCAGGCCGCTGACCGCCCCCTCGACGGCCTGGGTGACCAGCACCTCGACCTGCTCCGGGTTGAGGCCGGGCGCCTCGGTCTGCACCGTCACGGCGGGCGGGGCGAATTCCGGGAAGACGTCGTACTTGATGGTGCCGGTCTTGGCCGATCCCAGCGCGGCCAGGCCGTAGACGACGAGGGCGAGCGCGAGGGCGACGACGACGCCCGGCCGGCGCACGGCGAAGGCCACCAGGGCGGCCTGAAGGCCGGACGGCGCCCCGGCAGGGACCGGCCCGTCGGCCGGCCGCGGATCCTCGTCGTGCATTCGGGGCGCTCAGTCGTCGTCCGCGTCGCCGGAGGCCTGGACCTGGCCCTTCAGCTCCTCGGTGAGCACGGCCTGCGGCCCGGTCACGACGACGTCCGCCTCCCCGCCGAGGTCGTCGACCACGTAGCGGTCGGCGGAGATCGGCGCATCCGGCTTGAGCGGATGGCGGGCGAAGGTCTCGTCGCCGACGCCGCGATAGATCCAGGCACGTCCCTGCCAGTGGACCACGGCGCTCTCCGGCACGGCGATGCCGACGCTCTCCTGCGGCGAGGTCAGGAAGGCCTGCACGCTCATGCCGGGCAGGAGGCCGCCGTCGCCGGCCACGAGATAGTAGTAGCTCACGCCCTGGATGCGCTGGTCGGCCCGCGTCGCCGGCGAGACGAGGCGCATCGTCACCCGCTCGCTCTGCGGCGGCACCTCGGCGAAGGCCGTGGCCGGGGGCGCCCTCAAGGCCTCGCCCGACGGCAGCGTCACCTGCACCAGCAGGTCCGCCCGCTCGATCAGCCGGGTGACGAGGGGCGCCCGCTCGACGATCGCCCGGCCCAGCACCGGCCCCCATTCCTGCTGCGCGGTGGCGGCGAGGGTCCGCACCTGCGACTCGGCGGCCGCGACCGCCGCCTCGTCGGTGTGGACGCTACCCTCGACCGTCTCGAGCTGGGCACCGGCGACGACGGTGGGGCCGAGGCTCCGGGCCCGGCGCAGGGCGCCGGCCGAGACCTCCGCCCGGGCCCGGGCGGTCCGCAGGGCGGCGACCGCCCCGGCGTAGCTGTTCGTCAGATCGGTGATGCGGGCCGGATCGAGGACGCTGCCATAGGCCAGGATCTCGACCTTGTGCGGCTGCGGCGCGAGGTGGGCCGTCGCGACGCCGATGCGGCCGCGCTCCTCGGGCGTCAGCCGCACGGCGACGCGGCCGCCCTCCGCCAGGAGGCGGGTCCGCCCCTGGCTCAGCGCCGGCTCGATCAGGCTGCCGCCGGTGCACAGAGCCAGCACCGCGGACAACACCGCCCGCCGCATCATCGCGCCTCCTCCCGGCCTGTCCGTCCCGCACATCGCGGCGCTTCTGCCCCGCTTCGCGCGGGCGGTCCAGCCGGAGGGCGGACGCCGGCCCCGGACGCCCCGCCCTGCCGATCGCGGCGCCCTCCCAGGGAGACCTACATGGCGCGTTTCGGCGCGGCCTGCAGGAAGTCCTGGAGCTGCTGCTTGTAGAACCGGGCGAAGCCCGTGGTGCCGTGGCCGGAGGTCTCGGTGCTGGCCGGGATCAGGTACAGGCGCCCGTTCTTCAACCGCTTCATCTCCCGCTCCATGATCCCGGTCTCGGGCGGGTTGCGCTCGTCGTCGGCGGAGTTGATCGCCAGGACGGAGGCGTCGATCTTCTCGAGCCCCGGAGAGGGATCGTAGCCGCGCGACGAGTCCCACTGGTAGATGTAGTCGTTGGCATCGGCGTTGAACGGCGCCGCCAGCCGGGCATCCACGAGCTTGTCGGCCAGGGCGCCGGTCGGCGCCTGCTTCTGCAACGCCAGCGTGCCGCCGCTGGTGGCGAGGGCGAAGAAGACGTTGGCGGCCCGTAGCGAGGCCGGCTGGGTCGTGTACTCGCCGTTGGCGTAGCCCGGGTCGCGCCGGATGGTCTCGATCAGGAGCCGGCGCGTCATCCAGTTGCGGCTCGCCATCTCGCTCGGCTGCGACGCCATGGGGACGAGGGCGTCCATGAACTCGGGATGCTTCACGCCCATGACCCAGGCATGCATGCCGCCCATCGAGTTGCCGATGACCAGACGGACGTGCTTGAGGCCGAGATGCTCCTTGAGCAGCCGGTACTGCGCCTCGGCCATGTCGTCGTAATTGTAGCGCGGAAACCTCGTCCTCAATCCGTCCGACGGCTTGGACGACTTGCCGTGGCCGATCGCGTCCGGAAGGACGATGTAGTACTTGGCCGCGTCGAGGGGCTGGCCGGGGCCGAACAACTCGCCGGCGAAGCCGGGCGTCAGCATGCTGGCGGCCGAACCGGTGGTGCCGTGCAGGACGACGACCGGCTCGCCCTTCGGGTCTCCGACCGTGGTGTAGTGCAGGCGCAGCTCCGGCAGGACCTCGCCGGTGTGGAACTTGAAGTCCTTGACCGTCCAGTCCCCCTCCCGGGGTGCCGGATAGTCTGCGGCGACCGCCGCGAGGGCAATCAGCGACAGGGCCGCGCCCGCGGCCGCCCCCCGCAACAGGTTTAAGACTCGCATCTGGCTTCCTCCGCCGCATCGGTTTCTTGTTGGCACGGCCAGGTTCTTGCTGGCACGGTCAAGCCAGTATCACGTCCGCGGCCTCGGCGGGCAACCGGTCGGGCCGGCCCCTACCAGTCGCCGGCCGCCTGGCGCCGGCGGAGCGCCAGCTCGTCCTCGCTCGGCGGCTTCATGGCGAAGCTGCCGGTCCGGATCGCCCCGTCCCGCTCGAAGGCCGCGAAGTGGACGCCCGTCGGCGCGTGGGCCTGCTCGACGAGCCGCCACGCCCGGGCCGCCGATGGATCGTCCGGGTACCAGCGCTTGCCGCGACCGAGCATGACCGGGAAGGTGATCAGGACGATCCGGTCGACGAGGCCCGCCGGGAGCAGCGCCGGGTAGAGCCTGCTGCTTCCCTGGATGAGGAGATCCGGACCCTCGCTCTCCTTCAGGCGGGTGACCGCCGCAACGGGGTCGCCGGCGAGACGCCGGCTGTTGGCCCAGCCGAGCGCCCGGTCGGACGAGGTCACGACGTGCTTGCGCACGGTGTTGAAGGTCGCGCCGATCGGCTGATCCCCGTTATGCGGCCAGTAGGCGGCGAAGATCTCGTAGGTCCGGCGCCCGAGCAGCAGTTCGTACTCTCCCTCGAACAGCCGCCCCATCGACCCGCCGAGCGAGGCATCGAAATACGGGAAGGTCCAGCCGCCATGGGTGAACCCGGTCTGGTCCTCCTCCGGGCCGCCCGGGGCCTGGATCACGCCGTCGAGCGACTGGAACAGGGAGCCAGTGATCTTACGCATGAGCGGATTCTCCCCTGATGGCGGCCTCGATCCGGGCGATGTCGATCTTGCGCATGGTCATCATCGCGGCGAACGCGCGCCGGGCGGCGGCCCTGTCGGGATGGCTGTTGGCGCGCAGCAGCGCCCGGGGGGTGATCTGCCAGGAGAAGCCCCAGCGATCCGTGCACCAGCCGCACTGGCTCTCGGCGCCGCCGCCGTCCACGATGGCGTTCCAGTAGCGGTCGGTCTCCGCCTGATCCTCGGTCAGCACCATGAAGCTGACCGCCTGGTTGGCCTTGAAGGCCGGGCCGCCGTTCAGGCCGACGAACGGGCGGCCGAGGACGGTGAACGCGACCGTCAGCTCCCCGCCCTCGGATCCGCCGGGGTAATCCGACGGGGCCGTCATGGGGGTGCCGACATGGCTGTCCGGAAAGGTGCCGGCATAGAACTCCGCGGCCTTGCGGGCCTCGCCGTGGTCGAACCACAGGCAGGTCGTCAGCTTCTCGCTCGTCATCGCCGCCCTCCCGTCATGCCGCCAGACGCGGACCGGCGAGGCCGATCCGGTTGCCCGCCGGATCGGCGATGGTGGCCGAGTAGCTGCCGCCGGGGATCGGATCGGGCCCCTGGAGCACCGTGCCGCCCCTGTCCCGGACCGCCGCGACCGCGAGGTCGATGTCGGCCACGTGGACGTACCAGGTCCACCGCGCCGGCGCGCCGGTGGCCGCGCTCGACATCACCGCGCCGGGGCGCAGGTCCCCGCGGCCGATGAAGGCGTACTCGCCCGAACCGCCCATGGGCATCGCCCCGAGCTTCTCCCAGCCGAACAGCGCGCCGTAGAACGCGATGGCCGCCGCGGGATCGGGGGTGGCGAGCTCGATCCAGACGCCGTGGCCGAGGGTCCGCTCGGTCCCGAGGGGGACGGGGCCGAAGGCCCGGCTCGCGCCGGGTCTGGCGGGGTTCATCACGGCGAAGGCCACGCCCTGCGGATCGCACGCCATCGCGAAACGGCCGACATGGGGGATGTCGACGGGCCCGAACGGGACCTGCCCGCCGAGCGCGACGACGCGGGAGGCCACGGCATCGACGTCGCCGGTCGCGAGGTAGACGGCCCAGCCGGTGAGGCCGGGCGCCCCGGGGGTCGACCCGCGGATGCCGGCGACCGGGGTCCCGTCGGCCTCGGCGATCCGGTAGCCGCCATGCTCGGGCATGGGGGACGGCGCGACGTGCCAGCCGGCGACGGCCTCGTAGAAGGCCTGCGCGGCGTCCTGGTCGGTCGCGTTCAGCTCGAACCAGATGGGTGTTCCCTCGACGATCGGCATCGGACCTCACCTCCGTGACATCGTGCGCGTCCGCCCCGGCGCGGCGCCGCTTGTCCCAGGCTGGCAGCGTCGGTTATATAAAGCAACCATGGAGTCAGTAAAAATAACCACCATGGGATCCGGGCCACGGGAACGCCGGTACGACGATGCCTGCGGGACCGCCCTCGCCCTGGAGTTCATCGGAGAGCGCTGGTCGCTCCTGATCATGCGCGAGCTGGTCTTCGGTCCCCGGCGCTTCGGTGAGATCAAGGTGAACCTTCCGGGCATCAGCGCCAACGTCCTGGCGCAGCGCCTGGACAGCCTGGAGGCGGCGGGCATCGTCCGGCGCTACCGGCTGCCGTCGCCGGCGAACGTCCAGGTCTACGACCTGACGGAGTGGGGCCGCGAGGCCGCACCGCTGATGCGCGGCCTGGGCCGCTGGGCCGCCCGGTCGCCGCGGCACGACGTGAGCCTGTTCATGTCGGCGGCCTCCGCGATGATGTCGCTCCAGGCCCTGGTCGACCCCGCGCGGGCGGTGGCGTTGCCGGTGTCGGCCGCGTTCCATTTTCCCGGCGAGGATTTCGTCGCGCGGGTGGCCGGCGGCGAGATCCTCGTGAGCCGGGGCATCGTGGAGGCCACCGACCTCGCCTTCACCGGCGACACGATGGCGATGCGCCGGACGATCTACGGCAAGGCCCCCCTCGCCAGGGACGGCGCGGGCGGCACCCTCGCCTTCACGGGCGAGATCGATCTGGCGCGGTCCTTCATCGACCTCTTCCGCCTGCCCGCCAAAACGGCCTGATACGGTTCGTTCAGTCGCTGCCGGCCACGGAGGCCATCCTCGCTGGCACGACGTTGCGGCTCGTGCCGGATCAGCGGGAGTTCGTCGAACGGCTCCACGGTCGCCTGACACCGGCCGGAAAGCGGCGTGCGTCGCCCGCGATACGGTCTTCTTGCCGTCGGCGCATTTGCTCGGCCCGGAGAGCGAGGCGCGCGGCGAGGTGATGGCCGGGGCCGATCTGGACGCGATCCGCGCACCAGCGGCGCACACGGATGAGACGACGACGGCGCGCTACTCGCGAGGCGCAGTCGGACAATCGCTGACAGGGGCGGAGCTGCGCCCGGCCCATCGCGCGGTGAAGAACAGCGCCTGAACGGGCATGAGGACCGCGATGGGGACCATGGGGCCCGCGAGATCAGCGGCAGAGCGTCGAAAAAGCTGACGCTTCGACGGGTTATGTGGAGCGGGCGATCGGGATCGAACCGACGACATTCAGCTTGGGAAGCTGACGTTCTACCACTGAACTACGCCCGCGACGGGGTTCGTCATACGGGCTCGCCCCGGCCCTGTCCACCCCGAAATGCCGCGCTCTGCGGGGTCGCGGCTCACCGGTCCATGCGGCCGGCGGGCGGCGCGTTGGGATCGCCGCCGCCGGCGCCGAAGAGCTTGCGCAGGAAGCCCGGGGCGATCGCCGAGAGCGGGTTGACGCTGATGTTGGGCGCACTCATCGCGCCGGCGACCCGGAAGTTGATGCCGAACAGGCCCTCGTTGTGGCCGCCGCCGAGCAGCGGGCCGAAGATCGGCACCTGCGACACCACGTTGTTGAGGCCGTAAAGCGGCACGAAGGTACCGGCGACGTCGGTGCGGTCCTTGGCCGTGTCGATCCAGCCGCCGAGCGTGAAGCCCATCGCCGGGCCGGAGATCGCCGCTTCCGAGAAGGCGATCCGGGTGCCGTTGCGCTGGAAGGCCGCGCGCAGGCGGTCGAAGCCGACGTCGTTGGCGTCGCTGCGCCGGTCCTCGGTCTCGCCCTGGGCCATGATCCGGCCGAGCGCCGGCTCGTTGCGCAGGGCGAAGGAGCGGACCTGCAGCAGGCCCGATTGCGGCCCGTCGTTCATGGTCATCTGCAGCGAGAGGGACCCGCCCTGCATGCGCTTGTAGATGTCGAGGAAGCGCAGGGCCGCGCCGGCGTCGGTGGTCTCGGCGTTGAGCACCGGCGGCGTGGTGCGGTCGGCCTTCGCCACCTCCAGGGTGACCCCGGCCGAGCGCAGGCGGCCCTGGATCCGGGCCTGGCGGAGGTCGTCGCCGCGCAACGACAGCTTCAGGCTGGCATTGGTCAGCGCCTCCTCGTTGAAGCCGGTCAGGATCGCGAAGCTGAGATCGGCCTCGACGTCGCGGGAAGAGCCATCCTTGCCGCCCTTGCGCGGCGGTGCCGTCATCGCGCGCAGGAACGGCCGCGCATCGGCGACGCCGCCCTTCGCGCTGATCCGGTAGCCGTTGGCGCCGGTGCGCTCGACCCGGGCGCGGATGTCGTCCCCCGGCGAGAGCTTGAGGCTGGTGAGGTCGGCCGCTTCGAAGCCGCCCTCGGCGTTGAGCGAGGCGCTGCCGCGCAGCTGCACCGGACCGGAATCGAGCGCGATGTCGCGCAGCTCGCTGCCCTGGCCGGTATCGGTGAGGTTCAGCGTGAGCCGGCCCGGCTTGCCGGCGGGCTTGGTCCAGCCCGGCAGGAGCCCGTCGACGCTCGCCCGGGCGAGGTCGGCCTCGACCCGGATCGGGTTCTTGCCCGGGCGGCCGATCGGCACGACGAAGCGGGCATTGACCGGGCCGGCGAGCTGGGGCGCCGTCGGCAGGCCTTTGCGGGCCCGGGCCGCGTCGTCGAGGGTCATGGTCACAAGAGCCTCGCCCGGCGCGCCGGCCTTCGGCTGGTGCAGGTCGACGGTCAGCGGTGCGCCGGCGAGCCGCCCGTCGCCCTTGAGGCTGAAGCCGTTGCGGTCGTAGGCGACCGCGAAGCGGCCGTTCTCGAGCTTCTCCTTGCCGACCAGGCGCTCGGCGGCGATGTCGGTGAGGGAGCCGCTCAGGGTCACCGGCAGGTCGGCGATGTCGGGCACCGCCTCGAGGGAGAGCGGGAAGTCGATGCGCAGGTCGGCCTGGCCGCGCAACGTCGCGGGATCGAGCTCGGTGCCCGAGAGCGAGCGGAACAGCTTGGTCTGGAGCAGCGAGGCGAGCGCGTCGGCGCCGCCGGTGAGGCGAAGGCCGATCTGGGCCGAGACGTCGTGCGGCACCGCATCCTTGATGACGAAGGAGCCGTCCTGGAGGTTCAGGGCCCGCCCGTCCGGCATCCGGATCTCGGCGGCGGCGCCGCGGATCGCGGTGTTGCGCCCGGTGACGAGCCCCGAGACCCGGGCGCGGGAGAGCGGCGGCGCGTCGGGGGAGATCGTCAGCCCGCCCTCGCTCACCGCGAAGGCGATCCGCACCGCCTGGTCGGGCATCGGCTCGCCGCGGGTGGCGGCGGCGAACTCGGCCATGCTCATGTCGACCACGATGTCGAGGCTGTCGAGCCGCCCGGCCCGCAGGTTGTCGACGAGGTAGGTGCGGATCGGCGGCGCGACGTTCTCCGGCCAGAGCCGCAGGGCGGCGCGCCCGTCGGTGCGCTCGGCGGTGATGTGCAAGGTCAGGCCGCCCTCGTCGGCCCGCGTGCCGAGCGTGCCGCTGATCGTGCCGCGGACGGCATCGCCCGTGAGCGCGAGGCGGTCGATCTGCACGCCGTCGTCGCGGCCCGAGAGGCGGGCCTCGACCTGGGCGATCTTCACGGGAGCGTCGCCGGCCGTCGCCCCGCGCAGGACGGCGTCGGCACCCGACAGGGTCGCGGTCCAGCCCGCGCCGGTGCCGTCCGGCGCCGCCACCCACTCGCCGGCAAGGCGGACCCGGTTGCCGGCTCCGCGATAATCGAGGGACGCGACCTTCAGCGCCCGGCGGGATTCGTCCCAGGCGGCATCGACGGTCAGCGCCTCGATCGTGACCGGGTTGAAGTCCTTCTCCTCGATCAGGAGGTTGCCCTCGCTGGTGGCGAGCCGCAGGGTCATCCCGTCGAGGCGCGCGCCGTGCATCGCCACCTGGGCCCGGCCGGAGAGCTTCAGGTCGGTAGTGAGCGGCAGGCGCGACTGGCCGGAGAGCAGCAGCAGGTCGGGGGCCGGCAGGTCGTCGAGGGTGAGCACGCCGTGGCGGCCGCCGTCCGGCGCCTGCTCGACGTCGCCGCCGAAGCGCCACGGCCCGTGCGGGCCGACGATGCGCATCTCGAACACCCGGGCCGGCCGGGTCGCGTCGCGGTTGAACAACCCGTCGACGCGCGGAAAGACCACGCGCTCGGCGCCGGATTCGTCGAGGAGCGTCAGGCGGGCATTGGTCAGGCGGGCCCGGTCGAGGCTGCCGATCACGCCCGACGGGTCGAGCACGAGGCTCAGGATCGACGCCACGGTGGCGGAGACCGGCGAGACGGTGCCGCGGGCCGCCGCCACCGCCGGCGGGGTGTGCGGCTTCACCTCGGAGGGGTCGTTGGAGGCCGCGAAGGCGATCGAGCCGTCGTGGTGCAGGAGGGCGCGCAGCTGCAGGTCGCGGAACTCGACCGAGCGGGCCTGGACCGACAGGCCGAGCAGCGACCACAGGTCGATGGCGACGACCGCGAGGGGAGCCCGCACCACGAGGTCACCCTCCGGGTTGCGGATGTCGAGGCCGGTGGTGCGCAACGCCAGCGCCCCGTCGCGGTCGATCTCGATAGCGCTGTCGTGCAGGGACACGCTCCAGCCCGGGCCGAGCCGCTCGGCAATCCCCGCCGCCACCCGGGGCTCGAGCCAGGCGAAGCTGACCGGGCCGCTCGACAGGCGCAGGTAGGCGAGCCCGAGGCCGAGGCAGAGCAGCACGACGGCGGCGAGCTTGAGCCACAGCACCCCGCGCAGGCAGGTCCGCAGCAGCGACCGGGGGGCGGCCTTGATCCGCGAGGCACACGGCCCCGGTCCCTCCGTCGCGCGGAACGGCGGGGCTTGCAGCGTCCGCTCGATGCCCGGATCTCGGCCGGGATCGAGGCCTGGATCCATGACTGGTGTCGCTCGGTCCGTCGTCACGCGCGCGTCGCTACTCCGTGCGCCCCGCTCGGCGCCGTGTCGGGGCCGGTGCCCCGGTCCATGTTTGCCCGATCCGGTGACCGGAGGGTAACGTCCTGCCGCTAATCCGTCGGGTGCGTCGAGGCCCCCGCCCAGCGGGTCCCCTCACCCAGAGGCACACCATCAATCGGCCGAAAGGAAGGCACGATGGCGCTGAACCCGGGCGACCCCGCCCCCGATTTCTCCCTGCCGGCGACCGGCGGCGAGACCCTGAGCCTCGCCGGCTTCAAGGGCCGCAAGGCCGTGCTGTACTTCTACCCCAAGGACGATACCAGCGGCTGCACCCTGGAGGCCCAGGCCTTCAACGGGCTGCGCGGTGCCTTCGCCGAGGCCGATACCGCGGTGATCGGCGTCTCGCCCGACCCGATGAAGAGCCACGACAAGTTCCGGGAGAAGTACGGGCTCGAATTCCCGCTCGCCTCGGACGAGGCCAAGGCGATGCTCGAGGCCTACGGGGTCTGGGTCGAGAAGAGCATGTACGGGCGCAAGTACATGGGTGTCGAGCGCACGACCTTCCTGATCGACCGCGACGGCACGATCGCGAAGGTCTGGCAGAAGGTGAAGGTGCCCGGCCACGCCGACGCGGTGCTGGCGGCGGCACGGGCGCTGTGAGGCGCGCAGGGTAAGCTTGGTTCATTCGCCGGGCGGATCCGGCACGCACCCGTCATTCCGGCTCCGCGACGGCGGAGCCGGAATCCAGACGCGCAGGCGGTGTAGACCGCAGCGGAATACGGTCCGGCTTTTGCCGATCCCTCAGCGGTTCCGGATTCCGGGCTCCGCCGTCGCGGGCCCGGGATGACGCAGTGGAGGGCACAGACCGCACCGGGACATCGATCGAGATCCGCCCTTGAAACATCCTTAACCTTAACCCGCGACGGTCGGTATCAGGTTACGGACCGTCCCGATGCTCGCTTCCCGCCTCTCGTCCCTCGTCTCCTCCCTCACGCCGCCCGCGCGCCGATCCGGCGATCAGGACAGGGTCTGGGTGGTTCGGCGCCGGACCCTGGTGCTGGCCGGCATCGCCTTCGCGGGGCTCTGCCTGTGGGCCAGCGCGGCGACCTGGTTCATCGTTTTTCGCGATGCGGCGCTCGCCCGGTTCATGGAGCGCCAGGGCGCGATGCAATACGCCTACGAGGAGCGTATCAGCGCCCTGCGGGCCCGGCTCGACCGGGTGGCGACGCAGAAGCTCCTGGAGCAGGACGGGGTCGAGACGCGGCTCGCCGACATCGCCGGCCGTCAGGTCGCCCTGGAGGGCCGCCAGGCGATGATCGCAGGGCTCGTCGAGCAGGCCGGTGCCGCGGCGGGCGAGGATGGCCCGGCGCCCGCCGGCGGCTGGCCGTCCCGGGACGCCAGGTCCGCACCGGCACCTCTGCCCGCGCAGATGCCCCCGACCCCCGAATCCCTCGGCCTGCGCACGGAGGCCGACGACGTCGCGCCAGCGCCGTCCCTCGCGCTGTCCCCTGCCCTCTCCCCCGGTCTGTCGACCCGGATGGCGATGCTCGAACACGCCCTCGACGGGTTCGAGGCGCGCCAGAGCCGGGCAGTCGGCCGGCTCGCCGCCGACGGCCGCAGCGAGGCGGCGCGCCTGCGCGGGGTGATGGCCGAGACCGGCCTCGACGCGCGGCGCTTCGCCACCGCCCGCATCGGCGGGATCGGCGGACCGCTGGTTCCGGCCGGGTCGGGCCCGTTCGAGAGTGCCGTGCTGCAGGCGCAGCGCGACCTCGGCGAGCGCGACAGCCTGAGACGGATCGTCGGGTCGCTGCCGCTGCGGCGGCCGGTGGCCGCCGACGGCGGCCTGTCGAGCACCTTCGGCTACCGGGCCGACCCGTTCACCCGCGGCCTCGCGCTCCATACCGGCATCGACCTGCGCTCCGAATACGGCGCCCCGGCGCGGGCGACCGCCGCCGGCACGGTGACCCAGGCGGATTACGCCGGCGGCTACGGCAACATGGTCGAGGTCGATCACGGCCACGGCCTCGTCACCCGCTACGCCCATCTCTCGGCGATCACGGTGGTGCCGGGCCAGTCGGTGGCGGCGGGTCAGATGGTCGGCCGGATCGGCTCCACCGGCCGCTCGACCGGGACCCACCTGCATTACGAGACCCGCATCGACGGCGAGCCGGTCGATCCGCAGCGTTTCCTGCGGGCGGGCGCCCGTCTGGCGGCGCGCTGAGACCGATCCCCTATCCTTCGACGGTCTCGACCGCCGCAGCCTCGGTGTCGGGCGCGTCCTCGGATCGGGCCGCCATGGCGTCGCGCCGGTTCTCCTGCTCGGCGCGCAACTCGCGCTCGGCGAGCAGCCAGAACTGGATCTCGAACCCGTCCGGGCGGTGGTTGCGCTCCCAGATGTCGTAGGCGCGGGCCCGGATCGCCGCCAGGGGAATCTCACGCATCACGAAAAACCTCTCCCTCGGCCCGCGCCCCTTCTTGCCGGGCAGCCGGCTCATTGGGGCTCCTATACCGTGGGTTGGTATCGCTGTCGCCACGGAACGGCGGCGCTCGCCGCCGTGCCGGACTCATTCCCTAACCTATGTTGGTCCGGACGGCGCCAGGACCCGCGAACGATGTCCGACCGATCGCTTCGCAATGCGGAACCAGCCTTCGCGCACGCGCCGCGCGGGCTGAGGATCCGTTGCCCGCTCTCCGGAAGGCGGATCAGACCAGCCGGCTCTGCTCGATCGCCGCGGCGACGAAGCTCTGGAACAGCGGGTGCGGCTCGAACGGCCGCGACTTCAGCTCCGGGTGGAACTGCACGCCGATGAACCACGGATGGCCCACCACCTCGACGGTCTCGGGCAGGAGCCCGTCCGGCGACAGGCCGGCGAAGCGCATGCCGTTGGCCTCCAGCCGCTCGCGATAGGCCATGTTGACCTCGTAGCGGTGGCGGTGACGCTCGGCGATGCGGGTGCCGCCGTAGATCCTGGCGATCTGCGACTCGGGCGCGAGCGCCGCCGTGTAGGAGCCGAGCCGCATCGTGCCGCCGAGATCGCCCTCGGCCACCCGGCGCTCGAGCTCGTTGCCGCGCATCCACTCGGTCAGCAGGCCGACCACCGGCTCCGGCGTCGGGCCGAACTCGGTCGAGTTGGCGTCCGGGATGCCGGCGAGCGAGCGGGCCGCCTCGACCACCGCCATCTGCATGCCGAAGCAGATGCCGAAATACGGGATCTTGCGCTCGCGGGCGTAGCGGGCGGCGCGGATCTTCCCTTCCGCCCCGCGCTGGCCGAAGCCGCCCGGCACCAGGATGCCGTTGAGGCCTTCCAGGAACGGGGCCGGGTCCTCGCGCTCGAACACCTCGGACTCGATCCACTCCAGGTTGACCTTGACCCGGTTGGCGATGCCGCCGTGATTCAGCGCCTCGATCAGCGACTTGTAGGCGTCCTTCAGGCCCGTGTACTTGCCCACGATGGCGATCGAGACCTCGCCCTCGGGGCTCTTGATCCGGCCGACGATGTCGTGCCAGCGGTCGAGCTTCGGCTCGGGGCCGGTCTCGAGGCCGAAATGCGCCAGCACCTCGCGGTCCAGGCCCTCCTCCTTGTAGGAGAGCGGCACCTCGTAGATCGTGCCGACGTCCCGGGCCTCGATCACCGCCGATTCGCGCACGTTGCAGAACTGGGCGAGCTTGCGGCGCTCCTCGCGGGGGATCGCGCGGTCGCAGCGGCAGAGCAGGATGTCGGGCTGGATGCCGATCGAGCGGAGTTCCGCCACCGAGTGCTGGGTCGGCTTGGTCTTCAGTTCGCCCGCCGACGGGATGTAGGGCAGGAGCGTCAGGTGGACGTAGGCGCAGGTGCCCCGCGGCAGTTCCTGGCCGAGCTGGCGGATCGCCTCGAAGAACGGCAGGCCCTCGATGTCGCCGACGGTGCCGCCGATCTCGACCAGCACGAAATCGTAGGCGTCGTTGCCGTCGAGGACGAATTCCTTGATGGCGTTGGTGACGTGCGGGATCACCTGGATGGTGGCGCCGAGATAGTCGCCCCGCCGCTCCTTGGTGATGATGTCGAGGTAGATCCGGCCGGTGGTGATGTTGTCGGCCCGCGTCGCCGGCACGCCGGTGAAGCGCTCGTAATGGCCGAGATCGAGATCGGTCTCGGCGCCGTCGTCGGTGACGAAGACCTCGCCGTGCTGCGTCGGGCTCATCGTGCCCGGATCGACGTTGAGGTAGGGGTCCAGCTTGCGCAGGCGGACCTTGTAGCCGCGGGCCTGGAGCAGGGCCGCGAGGGCGGCGGAAGCGAGACCCTTGCCGAGCGAGGAGACCACGCCGCCGGTGATGAAAACATACCGCGTCATGGGACTTGCTCCATACACAGGCGTGGCCGGGTTGCCAAACGCCGCCAGCTCAACGGGGTCATGTCCGGGCGGCGGGGCCGGCCGGATTCACAGGTTTTTTCGGAACTGGAAGGCGGCGCGGAAGCGCCGCCGGTCTTTGGACGAATCAGCGGGACTGGGGCGCCGCGGGGGCGGACGGTGCAGCGGGGGCCGCCGGAGCAGGAGCTGCCGGCGTCTGCGCCGCCGGTGCGTCGCCCTGCTGCTGACGCAGCTGGTCCAGCACGTTGCCGGCCGGCGGGGCGCCGGTCTGGCCCGCCGGGGCCCGGCTGCCGGCACCGTCGAAGATCGAGCGTGGCCCCGCTCCCCGGTGCGACATGATCGCCAGGATCATGCTGGTGGTGAAGAACAGGGCCGCCAGGATCGCGGTGGCGCGGGTCAGCGCGTTGGCCTGGCCACGGCCGGTCATGAAGCCCTGCGTGCCGCCCCCGCCGCCGAGGCCGAGGCCGCCCTCGGAGCGCTGCAGCAGCACCACGCCGATCAGGGCGAGGACGATGATCAGGTGGACGACGATCAGGACGGTCTGCATCGGGCTTCCGGGCCGGCCGCGAGGGCCGCCAACGTGGCAATGGCCGGCACGCGGACGCGTCCGGACCTCCAATTCCGGGCGCTCCTATACGAGAAGTGCGCCGGAGCCAAGGGTGGTGGGGAGGATGAAGCCTTGGAATGCCCGCGCCCGAACCCTCCCCCCCCTCTGCGGGAGAGGGTTCACGCGCCCGGCCGTGGCGTCTCACCCTCGCGCCGGGAAGCCCTCCTCGAACCGCACCGCCTCGCCCCGCGACGGCTCGGTGAGGCTTCCCTCCCACATCACCGCCCGGCCGCGCACCACCGTGCCGACCGGCCAGCCGGTGACCTGGCGGCCGTCATGGGGCGTCCAGCCGCATTTCGACGCGATCCAGGCGTTGGTGATGGTCTCGCGGCGCTTGAGGTCGACCACGGTCACGTCGGCGTCGTAGCCCACTGCCAGGCGCCCCTTTCGGGCGATGCCGAAGATGCGCTTCGGGCCGGCGCTGGTGAGGTCGACGAAGCGTTGCAGCGAGAGCCGGCCCGCGGCGACGTGGTCGAGCATCACCGGCACCAAGGTCTGCACGCCGGTCATGCCGGACGGCGACTCGGGATAGGGCTTCCGCTTCTCCTCGAGCGTGTGCGGCGCGTGGTCGGAGCCGAGCACGTCGGCCACGCCCTGCGACAGGCCCCACCACAGCCCGTCGCGATGGCTCACGTCGCGCACCGGCGGGTTCATCTGGACGATCGTGCCGAGGCGCGCATAGGCCTCGTCGCCGTCCAGCGTCAGGTGGTGCGGCGTCAGCTCGCAGGTCGCGACGTCCTTGTGCCCGGCCAGATACCGCATCTCCTCCCTGGTGGAGATGTGCAGGATGTGGATGCGGGCGCCCGTCTCGCGGGCGATGCGCACCAGGCGCTCGGTGGCCTTCAGCGCCGCTTCCGGCGAGCGCCAGACCGGGTGCGACGACGGGTCCCCCGGCACCCGCAGGCCCTTGCGGTCGCGCAGCATCGCCTCGTCCTCGGCGTGGAAGGCCGAGCGGCGGCGGGTGCGCTTCAGGATCTCGGTGATGCCGGCATCGTCCTCGACGAGGAGCGAGCCGGTGGAGGATCCGATGAACACCTTGATGCCGGCCGCCCCCGGCATGCGCTCCAGCTCGGCCACGTCCTTGGCATTCTCGTGCGTGCCGCCGACCCAGAAGGCGAAGTCGCAATGCATCCGATGATGGGCGCGCTTCAGCTTGTCGTCGAGGGCGTCGGGGCTCGTCGTCTGCGGCACGGTGTTGGGCATCTCGAACACCGTGGTGACACCGCCCATCACGGCGGCGCGCGACCCGGTCTCCAGGTCCTCCTTGTGGTCGAGGCCCGGCTCGCGGAAATGCACCTGGCTGTCGATCACCCCGGGCAGGAGGTGGAGGCCGCGGCAATCGAGGGTGCGGCCGGCGGAGGATTGCGACAGGTCGCCGATCGCGGCGACGCGCCCGGCCGTCACGCCGATATCGGCCAGTCCCTCGCCATCGTGGTTGACCACGGTGCCGCCGCGCAGGAGGAGGTCGAAGCTCTGGCTCATCGTCGGGGGTCCCCTCGTCCGCAATCCGTGTTCGCGCAGGCCCCGATTGAGGGCCGGGCGCAGGCGGCTTATGTCAGCCCTGCCCGCGGTTCAAGCAAAGGACCCCCGATGCCGCTTGCCCTCCTGCCGGACCGTGCCATCGTGGCGGTCACCGGCCCCGATGCGTCGAGCTTCCTCCAGGGTCTCGTGACCTGCAACGTCGAGACGCTGCCCGAGGGCGAAGCGCGGCTCGGTGCGCTGCTCTCCCCACAGGGCAAGATCCTGTTCGACTTCCTGGTCAGCCGCGCCCCCGACGGCTACCGCCTCGACGTTGCCCGCGATCGAGCGCCGGATCTCGCCAAGCGCCTGACGCTCTACAAGTTGCGGGCCCGGGTGGCGGTCGAGGCGCTGCCGCTCGCGGTGGCGGCGGGCTGGGGCGAGGACGCCCCCTCCTCTGCCCTGCGCGACGGCCGCCTCGCCGCTCTCGGCCGGCGCCTCTACGCCCCGGAGATTCCGGCGGCCGATGCCGAGGCGGAGGCTTACGCCGCCCACCGCATCGCCCTCGGCGTGCCGGAGGGCGGCGCCGACTTCGCGTTCGGCGACGCCTTCCCGCACGAGGCCCTGATGGACCAGCTCGGCGGGGTCGACTTCAAGAAGGGCTGCTACATCGGCCAGGAGGTGGTGTCGCGCATGCAGCATCGCGGCACCGCCCGGACCCGCATCGTGCCCCTCGCCTATCGCGACGGAGAGGCGGCCCCCGCGGGCGAGACCGTGACGGCCGGCGAGCGCAGCCTCGGCCAGACCGGCAGCGGGGCCGGGTCGCGCGGGCTCGCGAGCTTGCGCATCGACCGCCTCGGCGAGGCGCTGGCGGCGGGGGAGGTTGTGCGGGCCGGAGGGCGGGCGGTGGAGGTCGAGAAGCCGGGCTTCGCGACGTTTGCTTGGCCGGCGTGAGAACGCGACCTGAGTTTTCGTATCCCGTTCCCGACCCTCTCCGCGTCATCCCGGGCCCGCGCAGCGGAGCCCGGGATCCAGAACCGCGGATGGATCAGGGTCAGGATGAATCCTGACTGCCGTTTTTCTGATAGACTTGAGTGTCTGGATTCAGGGCTCCGCTGCGCGATCCCGAAATGACGCGGAGCGTGTGAACAGCGTCGCGCGAGGTCAGTACTCCGTCTGCTCGCCCGCCCCCTCCCCCGGCCACACCGCCCGCAGCACGTACACCCGGATCGCCGAGGACAGGTTCTGCTCGCCCCTGTCCGCGTCGATCCGCCCGACCAGCGCCTGGACCGACAGCCCCCGTGCGGCCGCGAGCCGGCGCAACGCCTCCCAGAACGCCGCCTCGAGGGAGACGCTGGTGCGGTGCCCGGCGATGACGAGGGAGCGCTTGAGGAGCCCACCGTCCGGCAGCGGGCCGGAGGGTGGACCGTCCTTCAGGCTCACGCCTCGCTGTCGGGGGTCTTCAGCCGGTGGCCCTCGTGCCGGGCGGCCTCCAGGCTCTTGCGGGCCTCCTCGCGGGTCTTGGCCGCCTTCGGCCGGCCGAAGACGACTCGGTTCTCGGTCGCCTGAGCCTCCTTGGCGGCCCGCTCGCGGGCCTTGCGGACCTGCTTCAGGTTGATGATCTCGGCCATGACCCGATCCTCCGCGCCCCCGCGATCATGAGAACGCCCCGCGCGGCGATACGCTGCGCGGGGCACGTCAGCTTGGAGTTATTCGGCGCTCGGCGCCAGCATGTCCTCCGGGCGCACCACCGCGTCGAACTGCGCCTCGGTGACGTAGCCGAGGCGCAGGGCCTCCTGCTTCAGCGTGGTGCCGTTCTTGTGCGCGGTCTTGGCGATCTCGGCGGCCTTGTCGTAGCCGATCGAGGGCGCGAGCGCCGTGACGAGCATCAGCGAGCGGCTCATCAGGTCGGCGATGCGGTCGCGGTTCGGCTTGATGCCGACGACGCAATTGTCGGCGAAGCTCACCGCGGCGTCGGCGAGGAGCCGCACCGATTGCAGCACCGCGTTGGCGATCACCGGCTTGTAGACGTTGAGCTCCAGGTGCCCCTGGCTGCCGGCCATCGACACGGTGGTGCCGTTGCCGACCACCTGGCAGCACACCATCGTCATCGCCTCGGCCTGGGTCGGGTTGACCTTGCCGGGCATGATCGAGGAGCCGGGCTCGTTCTCGGGCAGCGAGATCTCGCCGAGGCCGGAGCGCGGGCCCGAGCCCATCAGGCGGATGTCGTTGGCGATCTTGAACAGGCCGCTCGCGAGCGCGTTCAACGCGCCCTGCGTGAAGACCAGGGCGTCGTGGGTCGCCAGCGCCTCGAACTTGTTGTCGGCCGAGGTGAAGGGCAACCCGGTCAGCTCCGCCACCTTGGCGGCGAACTTGTCGGCGAATTCGGGATGCGCGTTGAGGCCGGTGCCCACCGCCGTGCCGCCTTGCGCCAGGGCCAGCACGCCGGGAAGCGTCGCGCCGACGCGGGCGCCGCCGAGCGCCACCTGGGCGGCGTAGCCGGAGAATTCCTGGCCGAGCGTGACCGGGGTCGCGTCCTGCAGGTGGGTGCGGCCGATCTTGACGATCTCGGCGAAGTCCTTCGCCTTGGCGTCGAGGGCGCCGTGCAGGTGCCGGAGCGCCGGCATCAGCCGGTCGTTGATCTCGCGGGCCACCGCGATGTGCATCGCGGTCGGGAAGACGTCGTTCGAGGACTGGCCGCGATTGACGTGGTCGTTCGGGTGGACCGGGGACTTACCGCCGCGCTGGCCGCCGAGGCGCTCGTTGGCGAGGCTGCCGATGACCTCGTTGGCGTTCATGTTCGACTGGGTGCCGGAGCCGGTCTGCCAGACCACCAGCGGGAACTCGTCGTCGTACCGGCCCTCGACTACCTCGGCGGCCGACGCCGCGATGGCGTCCGCCAGCTTCGGATCCAGGACGCCGAGGTCTCGGTTCACGAGCGCCGCGGCCTGCTTGACGAGCCCGAGCGCGTGGACGAGCGGCGCCGGCATCCGCTCGGTGCCGATGCGGAAATTCTGGATCGAGCGCTGGGTCTGGGCACCCCAGTAGCGGTGAGCCGGGACTTCGATCGGCCCGAACGTATCGGATTCCGTGCGGGTGGCTTTCTCGGTCGGCGACATCTTGGCCTCTTTGGCGGTGCGAAACGGCGCCTACTTAAGCCAAGAGCGGCGATTGCGCGATGCCCTCACGGACCTCGAATCACCCTCGCCGAACCGCGCCCGTTCCTCGAAGGAGTCCGGATGCTTGCGCCCGCGGCGGCCCCGGCCGCCCCCTTTCGTCCCACCGTGCCCCGCCCGCGGACCGAGCCGATGGGGCTGTTCGCCTTCCTGCGCGCCGCCCGCGCCAACCCGCTGACCACCTGGTACGCGGAGCATTTCGAGCAGCCGATCGTCACCGGCGAGGGCGCGCTCGGCCGGATCACGGTGGTGAGCGAGCCGGCGGCGATCCGCCACGTGCTGGTCGACAACGCCGCCAATTACCGCAAGGACGACCTCCAGCGCCGGGTGCTGGCGCCGGGCCTCGGCAACGGGCTGCTCACCGCCGAGGGCGACGAGTGGCGCCTGCAACGGCGCACCCTCGCGCCGATCTTCTCGCCCCGCCACGTCGCCGGCTTCGAGGCGTCGATGTCGGAGGCGGCCGCCCGCCTCGCCCGCCGGCTGAAGCGCCGGGACGGCCAGAGCGTCGACGCGGCCCTCGAGATGACCCGCGTCACCCTCGACGTGCTGGAGCGAACCATCTTCACCCACGGGCTGGCCCGCGAACCCGACGCGCTCGGGCGCGCCATCACCCGCTACTTCGAGGCGCTCGGGCCGATCGATCCCCTCGACGTGTTCGGCATGCCGGACTGGCTGCCGCGGATCGGCCGCCTCAAGGCGCGGCCGGCGCTCCGCTTCTTCGCCGAGGTGGTGGACGAGTTGATCGAGCGCCGCCGCGTCCTGGTCACGTCGGGGGCGCAGGCGCCGCACGACCTCCTGACCCTGCTGCTCAAGGCGCAGGACCCGGAGACCGGCCGGGGCCTGTCGGACATCGAGGTGCGGGCGAACATCGTCACCTTCATCGGCGCCGGCCACGAGACCACCGCCAACGCGCTGACCTGGACGCTCTACTGCCTGTCCCAGGACGGAGCGGCACGCATGGTCGTGGAGGAGGAGGTCGATGCGGCCTTCTCGGAGAGCCCGGCCCCGGGGATGGACGCGCTGCCCCACACCAAGGCGGCCCTGGAGGAGGCGATGCGCCTGTTCCCGCCGGTGCCGTTCATGAGCCGGCAGGCGCTCGCCGAGGACCGGATCGGCCGGATCAAGATCCCGCGCGGCTCGCTGGTGACGGTGGCCCCTTACGTGCTGCACCGCCACCGCCGGCTCTGGGACGAGCCCGACGCCTTCCTGCCCGAGCGCTTCCTGCCGGAGAACCGCGCCCGGATCGACCGCTACGCCTACCTACCGTTCGGGGCCGGCCCGCGGGTCTGCATCGGGGCGAGCTTTTCCGTGATGGAGGCGACCCTGGTGCTCGCCCACGTGCTCCACGCGGTGCGCCTCGACCGGTCGCCGGAGGCCGGACCGGTGGTGCCGCTGCACCGGGTGACGCTGCGGCCGAAGGACGGGTTGCGGATGCGGGTGACGGCGCGGGGGTGAGACGCCTTGCGCCGACCGGAACGCACGACCTCCACGTCGCAACGGGGTCGCGCGGCGGCATCCTGGGTCCAGACCGCCGACAGCGGCGGGCGAGGCCGGAACGCCGTTCGCCTCATCCGGGCAGGTCGGCCGTAATCATGGATCCCGGGCCCTCGCCTGCGGCGAGCCCCGGGACGACAGGGAGGGGATGACGGTCGAGGATCGGCAGACTCGCGCCGTCGGCCGATAGGACGCTTTCGCGCCGCGTTCAGCTCTTCTTGCGGAACGCGTCCAGGCTGACCACCGAGGCGCCTTCCTGCGGAACGTCATTGCGCTCGGCGGCCTCGTCGGTCTTCGCCTCGGCACCCGCCTCGTCCTTGGCGGAGGCGTCCTTGGCGGTGTCCTTGCCTTGGTCCTTGCCGTGCGGCTTCGCTTCGGCCTTGGCGGCGGGGACGATCTTCGGCAGGTTGCTGCCGAGGGCGGGCACCTTCGGCAGGGCCTCGCTCGGCTCCGAGCCGGCGCCGCGGATCGCCCGCAAGGGGGTCGTACCGGCCGGCGCCGCGTCCTCGGTGGTCGCCGTGCCGTCGTTCAGCTCGAACTTGAGGCCGAACTGCACCGAAGGGTCGAAGAAGCCGGTCACCGCCTCGAACGGCACCAGCAGCCGCTCCGGCACGCCGGAGAAGGACAGGCCGACCTCGAAGGTGTGCTCGGTGACGCCGAGATCCCAGAACTGGTGCTGCAGGACGATCGTCATGTCCTGCGGGTATTTCTCGCGCAGGCGCTGCGAGATCCGCACGCCGGGATAGTCGGTCCGGAACGAGACGTAGAAGTGGTGCTCGCCGGCCAGGCCGTCGCGCGCCGCATCGCCCAGGACCTTGCGCACGACGTTGCGCAGGGCATCCTGCACCAGGAGATCGTAGCGAATCAGATCGTCTGCCATCAACCGTTGCCTGGCGCCGCATCGCTCGCGGGAGTGGGAATTCGAGTGGAGGCTTCTGTTGCCAGGTGCCTCCGAACCCCGCCTATGCGGTGCTACCCGCTAGGACTTCGTTTGGTCTTGGGGACCGCTTACGCGGCCACCGCCACCGGAGCAAAGTTGTCGTTGGCAACTATTGCATTGGCCCGATAACGGCGGAACCATGCCGAGCGAAAGCTCTACCTTTACGCCCTCGTCGATCCTATTTCGCCCCCGCCGAAGCCCGAACCGAACGGGCCGTTCCGGGCTTGGGTGGAGGCGCCGGGTACCGCCCCCGGGTCCGATAGGTTTATTCCGAAGAACGTTTATCGCCATAGCCGGCCTCGCGACCGGCAAGGCGAATATAGAGGGTCCCGTGCCGCTTTTGAAGCCCGCCCCGCGCCATTCTGTGTCCGTTTCGCGAACCGTTGCGCGGAAGCCCGGATCCGGGGGCTCCGAACCCCGTCCCTGGCTCGGCATCGCCGCCGCGATCCTGCGGGCGCTGGGGCTGCAGGTGGCGGCGTTCGGGCTGGTCTTCGGCGCGGTCGCCGCCGCGAGCCGGCTCCCCGCCCTGCCGCCGGGCCTCATGCCCGTCGCACCCCTGCCCTTCGCGTCCTGGCCCTTCGCGTCCCTGAGCGGTCGCGAGCGGGCGGCGCTGGCCCTGACGGTCCTGCCGCACGCCGCCCTCGCGCTCCTGGTCCTGGCGGCCCGGCGGCGACCCGGCAAGCCCCTCGGCTTCGCCTCGCCGGCCCTGCCCCGGCGCGCCGTCTTGCTGCTCCTGCTCTGGCCGCCGCTCCAGGTCGCCGGCACCGCCGGGCTCCTGCTGCTCACCGGCCAGATTCCGACCCGCACCTGGCGCCTGTCGCCGCTTCTCACCGGCGGGGTGCTGTGGACCTGGATCCTGTGGCTGGTGGTGCTGGCGCCGCTCGCCGAGGAGATGCTGTTTCGCGGCGACCTGTTCGGGCGGCTGCGCCGGCACCTCGCCCCGGCTGCCACGGTCGCGGTCAGCGCGGCGGTCTTCGCGCTCTGCCACGCCGAGAACGGGCTGCTGCAGCCGGTCTCGGTCCTGCCGCTCGGGGTGGCGCTCGGCGCGATGCGGCTGTGGAGCGGCAGCCTGTGGCCCTGCATCGCGCTTCACGCCGCGAGCAACGGCGCCGTGGTGCTGGCGCGGGTGTGGAGTACCGTCTGATTCCTCCGCGCCGGCGCTCTCCCCGGCGCCGGGGACGCGCTATCGTGGGCGGCCGTCCCGGTGGGAACCCTTTCTCCACCCGGGCATCGACATAACGAGGCCGACCGGACGCCGCGCGGCGCCCGCACGCCCTGTTCACGCGGAGGATGTCCGCCATGCGCCCCTACCACGCCCTCCTGCAGCGCATCCTCGACGACGGGGTCGAGAAGCACGACCGCACCGGCACCGGCACCCTGTCGGTCTTCGGCCACCAGATGCGGTTCGACCTCGCGGAGGGCTTCCCCCTCGTGACGACGAAGCGGCTGCACCTGAAGTCGATCATCCACGAGCTCCTGTGGTTCCTCGCCGGGGACACCAACGTCGCCTACCTGCAGGCGAACGGCGTGACGATCTGGGACGAATGGGCCGACGAGCACGGCGACCTCGGCCCCGTCTACGGCCGGCAATGGCGCTCCTGGGCCAAGCCCGACGGCGGCAGCGTCGACCAGATCGCCTGGGTGCTCGACGAGATCCGCCGGAACCCCGATTCGCGCCGCCTCGTCGTCTCGGCCTGGAACCCGGCCGACCTCGACCGCATGGCGCTCGCCCCCTGCCACTGCCTGTTCCAGTTCTACGTCGCCGACGGGCGGCTCTCGCTCCAGCTCTACCAGCGCTCGGCCGACGTCTTCCTGGGCGTGCCGTTCAACATCGCCTCCTACGCGCTCCTCACCCACATGATGGCGCAGGTGCTCGACCTCGTCCCCGGCGACTTCGTCCACACGCTCGGCGACGCGCACCTCTATTCCAACCACATCCATCAGGCCCGCGAGCAGCTCGCCCGCGACATCCGCCCGCTGCCGCGCCTGCGCCTCGACCCTTCCGTGCGCTCGCTGTTCGAGTTCCGCTACGACGACATCGCCATCGAGGGCTACGACCCGCATCCGGCGATCCGGGCACCGGTGGCGGTGTAGGGATGAGCTCGCCCCTCGTCACCCTGATCGTCGCAGTGGCGCAGAACGGCGTCATCGGCCGCGACAACGCGCTGATCTGGCGCCTGCGCGGCGACCTGCGGCGCTTTCGCGCCCTCACCATGGGCAAGCCGGTGGTGATGGGGCGCAAGACCTGGGACTCGATCGGCCGGCCGCTGCCGGGGCGGCGGGTGATCGTCATGACCCGCGACGCCGCCTGGTCCGCCCCCGGCACCGAGCGGGCGGCCGGCTGGGACGACGCGATGCGGCTCGCCGGCGACGCCGAGGAGGTGATGGTGGCGGGCGGCGCCGAGATCTACGCGCTGGCGCTGCCGCATGCCGACCGGATCCAGCTGACCGAGGTCATGGCCTCGCCCGAGGGCGATGCGCGCTTCCCCGCGATCCCGCCCGATTTCCGCGAGGTCGCCTCCGAGACGCGGCCGGCCGGCCCCGAGGACGAGCACGATGTCCGGTTCGTGACGCTGGTGCGTCCCTGCCGTTCATCGCTCCCGCGCGACACGTCTGAGACGAGGAAACCATCTCAGGAATCCGGGTGCGGCGATGGAACTCCCGCAGCTGGGCCGAAACCTTGAGAATTGGGTCCGGGCCGGAGGTTGCTTTCGCGTGGGGCTCAGCCGATATCGCTGAGGGAGCGAGTGCCAGTGCAATGCGAGTGCCGCGCGGGACGCGAGAGACAGCGCGGGGCGTGCCGGCCGGGAAAGGACGTGGGCGAGCATGCCTTGGAGCAATCAGAGCGGCGGCAGCGGCGGTGGCGGCGGCAATGGGGGCGGTCCCTGGGGTAACCGCGGCGGCAATGGCGGCGGTGGCGGCCCCTGGGGCGGCGGCTCCGGCGGCGGTGGGGGCGGTCCCTGGGGCGGCGGCGGCTCGGGAGGCGGCAACCAGCCGCCGGACCTCGAGGACCTGCTGCGCCGCAGCCAGGACCGGCTGCGCAACCTGATGCCCGGCGGCTCGGTCGGCGCCAAGGGCGCGGCCCTGGCGGTCCTGGTCGTGCTGGTGCTGTGGCTGATGACCGGCTGGTACACGGTGCTGCCGAGCCAGGTCGGCATCAACACGGTGTTCGGCCGCTATACCGGCCAGTCCGGCGAGGGCCTGCGCTGGAACTTCCCCTATCCGGTCGGCGCGGTGGTGAAGCCGAATGTCGGCGAGTCGCGCAGCATCCAGATCGGCTACCGTTCGGGCGTCGGCGCCCAGCGGTCCCGGGACGTGCCCGAGGAGAGCCTGATGCTCACCGGCGACGACAACATCGTCGACATCGATTTCGACGTGCAGTGGCGCGTGAACCCGGCCAAGGCCGAGGACTTCGTGTTCAACCTCCAGAACCCCGAGGGCACCATCAAGTCGGTCGCCGAGAGCGCCATGCGCGAGGTGGTGGGCCGGCGCCAGATCCAGGCGATCCTCACCACCGAGCAGTCGAGCGTGGCACAGGAGGTGCAGCAGATCATCCAGAAGGCGCTCGACTCCTACGGCGCCGGCGTGCTGATCAACGTGGTCCAGCTCCAGGGCGTCAGCCCGCCCCCCGAGGTGCGCCAGGCCTTCGTCGACGTGAACGCGGCCCAGCAGGACGCGGCCCGCGCCCGCAACGAGGCCGAGACCTATGCCAGCCGCGTGGTGCCCGAGGCCCGCGGCCGGTCCTCGCAGGTGCTGCAGCAGGCCGAGGCCTTCAAGTCCCAGGCCACCGCCGAGGCGACCGGCCAAGCCCAGCGCTTCCGCGAAGTCTACGAATCCTACAAGCTGGCGCCCGCGGTCTCCCGCGAGCGCATGTTCCTCGACACCATGGAGAAGGTTCTGGGCGGCGTGAACAAGGTGATCATCGACCAGGGCACTGCCGGGGGCGCCGGTGCGGCCGCTTCCGGCGTGGTCCCGGTCCTGCCGCTGCAGGACTTCGCCAATACCGGCCGTCCGGGCAACCCGGTCCAGGGGAGCGCGCGATGAATAGCAACGCGCTTCGCACCGGCCTCGTCGTCCTCGGCATCCTCGTCCTGGTGCTGATCTACGCCTCGGCCTTCACCGTGAGCCAGACCCAGCAGGCACTGGTCCTCCAGTTCGGCCGCGTGCGCACCGTGCTGAACCAGGCCGGCACCGACAAGCCCGGCCTCTACTTCAAGGTGCCGTTCTTCGAGAGCGTGGTGCTGTTCGACAAGCGCCTGCTCGACCTCGACCTGCCGGTGCAGACCGTGCTCTCGGCCGACCGCCAGAACCTCGAGGTCGACGCCTTCGCCCGCTACAAGATCGTCGATCCGCTGCGCTTCTACCAGTCGGTGAACAACATCCAGGTCGCCAACCAGCGCCTGTCCAGCTTCACCAACGCGGCGATGCGCAACGTGCTCGCCAGCGCTTCGCGGGACGCTATCGTGCGCACCCAGCGCGAGGGCCTGATGAACCGCATCCAGGAGGAGGTGAACCGGCAGGCGAAGAATCTCGGCATCGAGATCGTCGACCTGCGCCTGACCCGCGTCGACCTGCCGGCGGCGAACTCGCAAGCGGTCTACCAGCGGATGCGGACCGAGCGCGAGCGCGAGGCGGCGGACCTGCGCGCCAACGGCGCCCAGGTGGCGGCCACCATCCGGGCCAGGGCCGACCGCGACGTGACCGTGCTCCTGGCGGAAGCGAACCAGAAGGCCGACCAGCTCCGCGGCCAGGGCGAGGCGGACCGCAACCGCATCCTCGCCGACGCCTTCGGGCAGGACCCGGACTTCTTCGCCTTCTACCGCTCGATGCAGGCCTACGAGAAGGGTCTGGTCGGGAACGACACGCGGCTGGTGATCAGCCCCGGCTCGGAGTTCTTCCGCTACTTCAACGATCCGCAAGGGCGGGCGCGCCCGGCCCCGGTTGCGCCGGCACCCGCGCCGGCGACCGGTCAGTAGCCCCGTCCGGGCCCCGTGCGACCGGGTTGAGCCCGGCCGCACGGGGCCCGCGCGCCAGATTGACGAGACCCGAGCGCCCCGCCCCGGCGGGGCGCCTTGTTGTGACGGCGGACAGGCTGTCCGGCCGGTGCCGCGGAGACGAATAAGATGCGACCGCAGGGGGGAACAGGGATGGCGGCGATGACCGTCCGCTTGCGGCCGTGAAGGATCTCGTCGCCGCCCTCGGCCTCGCGCTGGCCATCGAGGGTCTGCTCTGCGCCGCTTTCCCGGGGGCGATGCGCCGGGCGATGCAGGAGGCCGCGCAGAGCCCGATGGAGCGGATGCGCATCGTCGGCCTCCTCTCGGCCGCGGCCGGCGTCGTCGTCGTCGGCGTCGTGCGCCTGCTCCTCGCCTGACGCCCGGGCCCGTACTCTCCTGGGGCTTGAACCGGTCCGCCGGGAGACGATCTTAGGGGGGCTGTCCGGGCGCCGCGGCAGCTCTCGCTCCCGCCCGCCCGGTCACCTTGCTTAAAGACGCCCCTGCCGTACGAGGTTCACACGATGGCCGCTTCCTCGCGCCGTAACCCCGCCTTCGCGAGACGGCGCCTGCCCGCCCTCGCGGGAGCGCTGCTCGCGCTCTCCGTCGGCACCGCGGCCCTGCCGAGCGTCGCCCTGGCCAAGGGGCCCGAATCGCTGGCCGACCTCGCCGATCAGGTGACGGATGCGGTGGTGAACATCTCGGCCTCCACCACCGTGGAGGCGCGCAGCCGCACACTGCCGCAGCTGCCGCCGGGCACCCCGTTCGAGGATCTGTTCGAAGAATTTTTCAACCGCCGCGGCCAGGGCGGCGGCGGAGCCGAGAGCGCGCCGCGGGCGCCGCGCCGCTCGAACTCGCTCGGCTCCGGCTTCATCATCGATTCGTCGGGCATCGTGGTCACCAACAACCACGTCATCGGCGACGCCAACGACATCCAGGTGATCCTGCACGACGGCCGCAAGCTGAAGGCCGAGATCATCGGCAAGGATTCGAAGATCGATCTCGCGGTGCTGCGGGTGAAGCCCGATCCGGACCGGCCGCTGAAGGCGGTGCCGCTCGGCGATTCCGAGAAGATGCGGCCGGGCGACTGGGTGATCGCGATCGGCAACCCGTTCGGCCTCGGCGGCTCGGTCTCGGCCGGCATCGTCTCGGCCCGGGGCCGCAACATCGAGTCCGGCCCCTACGACAATTACATCCAGACCGACGCGGCCATCAACAAGGGCAATTCGGGCGGTCCGCTGTTCAACATGAACGGCGAGGTGATCGGCATCAACACGGCGATCCTGTCGCCGACCGGCGGCTCGGTCGGTATCGGGTTTGCCGTCCCCACCGCCACCGCCGGCCCGGTGATCGACCAGCTGCGCCAGTTCGGCGAGGTGCGTCGCGGCTGGCTCGGCGTGCGGATCCAGAACGTCGACGACACCACGGCGGAAGCCCTCGGCCTCAAGGGTGGCGGCCGCGGCGCGCTGATCGCCGGCGTCGACGACAAGGGCCCGGCCCGGACCGCCGGCCTCGAGGTCGGCGACGTGATCACCAAGTTCAACGGCGTCGAGGTCAAGAGCTCGAGCGACCTGCCGCGCATCGTCGCCTCGACCCCGGTCGGCAAGGTCGTGGACGTCACCACGATCCGCAAGGGCCAGGAGCAGACCAAGCAGGTCACCCTCGGGCGCCTCGAGGACAGCGACAAGCCGCAGCAGCAGGCGGCCCTCAACCGGCCGCAGCCGGAGGCCGACGTCACCCGTCAGGCGCTCGGCCTCAACCTCTCGGGCCTCTCCGACGAGTCGCGCAAGCGCTTCGGGGTGAAGGACAGCGTCAAGGGCGTGCTGGTCACGCGGGTCGACCCCAACTCCAATGCCGCCGACAAGCGCATCCAACCCGGCGACGTGATCGTCGAGGTGGGCCAGGAGGCGGTGAATTCGCCGGCCGACGTCACCCGCCGCATCGACCAGATCAAGAAGGACGGTCGCAAGTCGGCCCTGCTCCTCGTCGCCAACAAGGAGGGCGAGGTGCGGTTCGTGGCGCTGAGCCTGGAGTAGCGCATCCGCGTGGGACGGGCCCTGGCCCGGTCCCACGCGTCCCATCGGTGACACGGCTCCCGGAACTCGTTTCCGGGAGCCGTGTCTATTTTAAGCGGCGGCCATGGTCATGCGGCGGCCATGCCGAGATGTCCGTCCCAGGCGCAGTGAGCGGTCAGTTCGGCCTGGAACAACGCCGCTAGGCGCGCCCGCTCGGCCTCGACCACCGGCCCGTCCACGGCCACCGGCCGGCAGCGGGCGGTGAGACCCGGCACGACGAAATCGGGGTTGTGCAGGGCGTGGTCGGAGCCTTCGGTGAAGAACGGCCGGTCGCCCCAGTCGAGGTAGCTCTCGGCGGGCAGGCCCTCGGCGAGTAGGATGTCGTGGGCGTCGAGCTCGACGTGCCAGTAGGTGACCGACGCCGCCGGCTCGCGGGCGATGCCGGTGCCGTTGATCAGGCACATGATCGGCACGAGATGGCCGCCCTCCCCGTCCGCTCCCGCCTCGACCAGAACCGGATGGCCGGGCGACAGGCGCAGGTCGCGGGCGGGCAGACCGGGGCCGAAGGCGTTCCGGCGGATGCGGATCGGCTGCTGGTCGTGGGGAAGAGAACGGTCTCCCGCGGCGAGGCGGCGATGACCGATCCAGGTGATCCGCCGCAGGGCGCCCGAGGCGGTGACCGCCAGATCCCCGATCCGCAGGTCCTCGACGGCGACGTCGCCCCGCTCCGTGCGGATGCAGGTCCCGTCGGCGAAACAGACCGGCTGAGTCGTCGTCACGGAATCGGTGTAGAAGTCGACCGTTCGCGCCGTCCCGTCACTGGCATAGAGCGTATCGCCCACCTGCCCCTGGACACCGAATCCGCGCCCCGTCCCGCTGAGATTGTATTGCGCGGCGCCGGCAGTGAAGGAGACCCCGTTCGGAGTCGCACTCCAGTCCGAGACGACGGTCAGTCCTCGCGCGAAGTACGGCTCCAGGTAAAGTCGATTTTCCGCACCCCGAAACGTCGACAATCCGAGGATCGACTGGCCGTCGATCGTCCCGCTGACACCGCTGATGACGCCGGTCTGATCGTCCAGGACGAAATTTCCTTGAGCGATCGGCGTGAAGTCTGGATTCTTATAACTGAAGCCAACGTTGATGTTAGGCATGAAAAATCCCCCCCTCCGTTCGCATCAGATCGCCGAAAGCGGGCGCTTTCGTCTAGGGCGATTCGGCAACAGGAGAGACGTGACAAGACTAGATCAGGCTGGGAATGATAGTCCGCCAAGCGGACCTACGACCTGAGATGCCGGCGTATCGACGTTGATCCGTCTCAAGTTTTCGATGCCAAGATGAAGACCCGGCGAGAACTCAAGAATGGAACCAACGGTCGTTTTCAACGACCGTTGGCATCACGCCTCACTTCTGCGCGTCGATCAGCGGCGACCAGGTCGGGTCGGACGCATAGGACGGGGTCGGAACGGGTTGCTCGACCTTGCCGGTGATGTCGACCATGTAGAGCTTGCCGCCGGCCTGGCCGCCGGGATCGCGGAAGAACATCACGTACTGGCCGTTCGGCGCCCAGGTCGGGCCCTCGTTGTGGAAGCCCTCGGTCAGCACCCGCTCGCCGGTGCCGTCGGGCTTCATGATGCAGATCGCGAAGGAGCCCTTCCGCTGGCGGGTGAAGGCGATGTAGTCGCCCCGCGGCGACCAGGCCGGCTGCGAGGCCGAGCCGTCGCCGAAGGTCAGGCGGCGCGGGTTCGAGCCGTCGGCGCCCATGACGTAGACCTGCTGCTGGCCGCCGCGATCGGATTCGAACACGATCTCGCGCCCGTCCGGCGAGAAGGACGGCGAGGTGTCGATGGCGTTGGCGTTGGTGATCCGGGTCTGGGCCTTGGAGGCGAGGTCCATCACGTAGATGCTGGCATTGCCGCCGTCCTGGTCGCTCATCACCAGGCGGCGCCCGTCCGGCGAGAAGCGCGGGCTGGTGCTCATCTCGGCATTGGTCGGGATCACCTGCCGGGCACCGGTCGACAGGTTGATCACCTGCACCCGCGGCTGCTGGCCGGTGACCTGCGCCATGTAGGTGATGTCCTGCGTCGAGGGCGAGTAGCGCGGCGCCACCACCGAGGCCTCGCCGCTGGTGAGGTAGCGCACGTTGGCGCCGTCCTGGTCCATGATGGCGAGGCGCTTGCGGCGGTGCTCCTTCGAGCCGGATTCGTCGACGAAGGCGACGCGGGTGTCGAAGAAGCCGCCGATGCCAGTGATGTTGGTGTAGACCGCGTCCGAGATCAGGTGGCCCATCCGGCGCGCATTGGCGCCGTCGCCGGCATATTGCTGACCGATCATCTGCTGGCCGGAGAGCACGTCCCAGAGCCGGAACTCGGCCTTCAGCCGGCCCGATCCGTCGCGAGTGACCCGGCCGGTGACCAGGCCCTGCACCCCGGTATCCTTCCAGGCGGAGAAATTCGGGGCCGCGTCGAAGTTCGGGTTCTCGGGGAAGCGGGCCTTCTCGACCGGCGTGAAGTAGCCCGAGCGCTTCAGGTTGCTGGTCACGATGCCCGACAGGGTCGGGCCGAGGCTCGGATCGCCCGAGAAGTCGGCGATGGCGATCGGCATCGGCTGGAAGGCGCCGCCGGGGCCGATGCGCAGGTTGAGCTGCGCCTGCGCGGGCGATGTCAGCCCCGAGACCAAGCCGGCGGCGAGGCACAACCACAGGAACGCGGCGAGCGCGGAACGCAATCGCGAGGGGGAATGCATGGAGAGGTCGTCCATCGTGGGGTGAGGCAGGCGGCCGGGGGCTGTTTCAAGCCCGCGGCAGCTCGAACTCCGCGTTGATGATCCGCCAGTCGTTGTAGAACGGGGCGAACTGGGACGGGATGCGGAAGGGCGCGCAGCGCCGCACCGCCCGCACCGCGGCTTCGGCGATCGAGCGATCGACCGTGCTGCCGCCGGCGCGCAGGATGCGCGGATCGGTGGTGAGCGAGCCGTCGGGGTTCAGGCGGATGTCGAGCTGCGGCAGCACGATCCCCTGCGCGGCGCCGGGCGGCGCCGAGTAGCAGCGCTCGATCTGCTGCTGCAGCAGCCCGACCAGGGCGTCGCGCTGGCTCGGGTTGAGGCGCTGCGACGTGCCGCTGGCCGCCCCCAAAGCCGCGGTGCGCTGCACCTCGCGACCGGTGGCGCCGGTCGATTGCGACGGGCCGTGCGCCGCCAGCATGTCGCGGATCGAGCCGGAATTGAACTTGGCGGCGAGCTCGGCCTGGTGCCGGGCCTTGGCCTCGGCAGCCGCCTTGGCCTTCGCCTCGGCCACGGCCTTGGCTTTCGCAGCCGCCTCAGCCTTCGCCTTGGCCTCCGCGGCGGCGTGAGCCTTGGCTTCGGCCTCCGCCTTGGCTTGCGCCTTCGCCTCGGCTTCGGCCTGGGCCTTCGCTTCCGCCTCGGCTTTGCGCGCTTCGGCTTCGGCCTTGGCCTCGGCGCGCGCCTTCGCCTCGGCCTTGGCCCTGGCGTCGGCGACCGCCTTGGCCTTCGCCTCGGCTTCCGCCTTGGCTTCCGCCTCTGCTTCCGCCTTGGCTTCTGCCTTTGCCTTCGCCTCGGCCTCCGCACGCGCCTTGGCCTCGGCGCGTGCCTTCGCGGCGGTTTTCTCGGCAGCGGCCTTCTCGGCCGCAGCCTTGGCCTCGGCCAGTTCCTCGCGCCGGATCGCCTCGGCTTCCGCCTTCTCGGCCGCAGCTTTCTCGGCGGTCGCCTTCGCGGCGGCAACGGCGGCCTTCTCGGCTGCGGCCCTGGCAGCCGCCTTGGCTGCTTCCTTGGCGGCTTCCTTGGCGGCTTCCTTCGCTGCTTCCTTGGCCTCGCGCTCGGCTTCCGCCTTGGCCTCGGCACGCGCCTCCGCCTCCGCCTTGGCCTTCGCGGCGGCGGCGGCCGCAGCGGCCTTCTCGGCATCGGCCTTCGCGGCGTCAGCCTTGGCGGCGTCGGGCCGGGCCGGCGGCATCGGCGCGGGCTCGGGCTGCTCGAGGGCCGGGCGCAGGGGCGGCGCCGGCATCTCCTCGGCGTTGGCGACCTTGATGTCGGGCGGGCGCGTCGGCGGCGTCGGCACGTTGGCCTTGGCCTCGCCGGGATCGTTCTCCTGCTGCTTGTCGGCGACCCGGTCGGCGCGCGGGCTCTTGGCCGGAGCCTCGCCGTCGCGCTGGCCCTTGGTCAGTTCCGAAAACTGGTTCTCGGTGATGACCTCGACCGGCACGCCCTCCTCGGCCTGCGGCAGCACGTGCGAGGCGGCGGCGAACAACGCCAGCCCGATCAGCACCACGTGCGCGCCGGCCGAGACCCAGACGCCGGGCTCGGACCTGTCGAAGGGAAACGCCACCGGAGAACCCCGCCCTACTAACGCTGGTCGGGCTCGGTCACGAGGGCGACCTTCTTGAAGCCGCCGCCCGTCACGATCGCCATCACCTGGGCGACGCGGCCGTAATCGACCCGCTTGTCGCCGCGCACGAAGACCCGCTCCTCGAACCCATCCTTGGCGGTGGCCGAGAGCTTGGCGACGATCGCGTCGTCGGAGAGCTCATCCTCGCCGAGGAAGACCTGGCCGGTCTGGCGGATCGAGAGGGTGACCGGCTTCGAATCCTGGTTGAGCGGGGCGGCCTTGGTCTGCGGCAGGTCGAGGGGCACGCCCACCGTCATCATCGGCGCGGCGACCATGAAGATGATCAGGAGCACCAGCACGACGTCGATGAACGGCGTCATGTTGATCTCGTTGATCGCGCCGCCGCTCCGCCGGCCGCGCCGACGGCGCCCGCCGCCCTGTGCCGCTCCGGAGGCCATGCCCATCTGGCTCAATCCTTCTTCAAGGGTCGCGGGTCAGGCCGCGAGGGCCATGCGCTCGTCGATCTGGCGCGACAGGATGGCCGAGAACTCGTCGGCGAAGCCTTCGAGGCGGCCTTGCGCCTTGGCGACCGAGGCCTGGAGCTTGTTGTAGGCGAGCACGGCGGGGATCGCCGCGAACAGGCCGATCGCGGTGGCGAACAGGGCCTCGGCGATGCCGGGTGCCACGACCGCCAGCGAGGTGTTCTTCGAGGCGGCGATCGAGGTGAAGGCCGTCATGATGCCGAACACCGTGCCGAACAGGCCGATATACGGACCGGCCGAGCCGATCGAGGCCAGGAACAGCAGGCGCGACTCCAGCCGCTCGACCTCGCGCTGGATCGTCACGTCGAGCACCTTGTCGATGCGCTGGCCGAGGCTGCGGATCGAGCGGCCCGAGCCCTCGTAGGAGCGGCGCCACTCGCGCATCGCCGCGACGAACAGGGCGGCGAGGCCGCTGGCCGGCTTGTCGTTGTAGGCGCGGTACAGCTCCTCCAGCGGCCGGCCGGACCAGAACTCCTCCTCGAAGGCGTCCATCTCCGTCTTGGTGCGGCGGAACAGCAGCGTCTTGTCGACGATGATCGACCAGCACCAGATCGAGGAGCCGAGCAGGCCGAGCATCACCACCTTGACGACGAAATGGGCCTGCCAGAACAGACCGAACATCGTGATCTCGGCCACGGGCATCGCCTGGGCGGCATCGGCGGGATTCATGCAGTCGTCCTCGCGTCCCGGGCCGTTCGACGGCCCTCGGGCACTCCAACCGGGATCGGGGCTTTTCGTATCGTGTGTCGATCGCGCCCGAATCTGTCGAAAGTATGGGCCGAAGCTCCGGACCGGAGCGTTCCGCCGTCGCGAGTTAAGCCCCCGGCAGGGTTAAGGAATGGTGAGCATCCTCGCTCAACGTCGGGTGAGCGTGCGGCGCAGGGCCTCCGGCAGGCGCACCGCCCGCCCCTCCCGCACGCAGGCCACCACCACCTCCGCCCGCACCAGGGTCTCGTCGCCGCGGCGGACCTCCTGGTCGAGATGCATCGAGGCGCCGCGCAACTCGCGGGTCGCGGTCAGCACCGTCAGCGCATCGTCCATGCGGGCGGGCTTGAGGTAGTCGAGGCTCATCCGCCGCACCACGAAGACCAGGCCGTCGGCCTCCCGGTGCAGGTCGGACTGGTCGCCGGCGAGCCCGCGCAGCAATTCCGTGCGCCCCCGCTCCATGAAGCGCAGGTAGCTCGCGTGGTAGACGAAGCCGGAGAAGTCCGTGTCCTCGTAGTAGACGCGCACCGGCAGGGCGTGGGCGTCCGGGGGCATGGTCTCGGTCACGCGGATTCCGTCCTCTCAGTCCACAATACACGACACGGCAGGTTGCGCGGTGCGGGAACGACGGCCGAGAGCATTGGGCAGCCTGCCGTATCGTGTACCGTGCTCTCGGTGAGGTGACCGTGTCATCTCCCCAGCTCCACCACTACGATCTCCGGCGGCACCCCGAGGCGGATCGGCGCGATGCTGAGGCCCAATCCCCCGGAGATCACGAGGTCGCCCGCCTCGCGGACATGGCCGTAGGCATAGCGGCCGGGATAGCGCGAGGGCACCACCGGCGACCAGCCGAACAGCCGCACCTGCCCGCCATGGGTGTGGCCCGACAGGGTAAGCGCCACCCGGGCCGGCACCTCGGCGAAGATGTCGGGCTCGTGGGCCAAGAGGATCATCGGAGCGCCGTCCGGCACGGCCGCCAGGGTGGCGGGCAGGTCGTGCAGGCCGACCCGCCTGTGGCCGTAGCGGCGGCGGCCCGGCAGCAGGGCGAGCTGGTCCTCGAGCCCGGCGAGCCAGACCGGGCCGGCACGGGTCGCGAGCGGCACGGCCTCGTTCGACAGGACCCGGATGCCGTTGCCCGTCAGCGCCGTGCCGGCGATGGTCGGTCCGGCGCCGCGCTTCTGGGCGTCCTTGTCCTCCCACCAATCGTGGTTGCCGAGCACCGCGTAGACGCCGAGAGGCGCCGCGAGCCGGCCCAGGACCGGCGCCCATTCGGCAGCCGGGACATAGCGGGTGACGTAGCGCTGGCCGGCCACGAAGTCGCCGACCAGCACCACCAGGTCGGCCTGGAGCGCGTTGGTGGCGTCGACGATGCCGGCGATGCGCTCGACGCCCATCCAGGGGTCGCAGGCATGGATGTCGGTGAGGACGGCGATGCGCAACGTCAGCGCCGCCGGCCAGGGCGCGGCGGGATTCGGCTCGATCGCGTAGCGCGTCACGACCTGCCGGAACGGCTCGATGCCGGTGGCGTAGGCGCCGGTGCCGATCCCGGAAAGCGCGACGGCGCCGGCCCCCTGGAGCACGCGGCGGCGGGTGAAGGGGCGGTACCCCCTCCCCTCCTCACGCATCCTCGTCCCCGGTGAACAGGCCGAACTGCACCGTCGCGTCGCGGTTCGGCTCCGGCAGGCCGAGATGGCGGAAGGCGTGGGCCGTCAGCACCCGGCCCCGCGGCGTGCGCTGCACGAAGCCCTTCTGGATCAGGTAGGGCTCGATGATCTCCTCGATCGCGTCGCGCGGCTCGGAGAGCGCCGCCGCGATCGTCTCGACCCCGACCGGCCCGCCGTTGAACGAATGGGCGATGATGCTGAGGTACTTCCGGTCCATCGTGTCGAGGCCGGCGGGATCGACGTCGAGGAGCCGGAGCGCCCGGTCGGCGATGGCCCGGGTGATGGTCGGGGCGTCCTCCACGATGGCGAAGTCGCGCACCCGCCGCAGGAGCCGCCCGGCGATGCGGGGCGTGCCCCGCGCGCGCTTGGCGATCTCGTTGGCGCCGTCCGGCGCCATGCCGATGCCGAGCACCCGGGCGCCGCGGCTGACGATCAGTTCGAGTTCGTCGATGTCGTAGAATTCGAGCCGGACCGGAATGCCGAACCGGTCGCGCAAGGGGGTGGTGAGGAGCCCCGCCCTTGTGGTGGCGGCCACCAGCGTGAACTTGGGCAATTCGATCTTCACCGAGCGGGCGGCCGGGCCCTCGCCGATGATGAGGTCCAGCTGGTAATCCTCCATCGCCGGATAGAGGATCTCCTCCACCGCCGGGTTGAGGCGGTGGATCTCGTCGATGAACAGGACGTCGCGCTCTTCGAGATTGGTGAGCTGCGCGGCGAGGTCGCCGGCCTTGGCGATCACCGGGCCGGAGGTCGAGCGGAAGTTCACCCCGAGTTCGCGGGCGACGATCTGCGCCAGCGTGGTCTTGCCGAGACCGGGAGGCCCGACGAACAGCACGTGGTCGAGGGCCTGGCCGGTCTTCTTGGCGGCGTCGATGAACACCTGGAGGTTGGCGCGCGCCGCTTTCTGGCCGGTGAAATCGGCGAGGCTGAGCGGCCGGATCGAGGCGTCGGGGTCGTCCTCGCGGCGCTCGGGGGTGAGGAGGGCTTTGGACTTGCTCAAGCGGGACCTGACGGCGTGTGTCTTCGCGGCGCGAGGCCGGCGGCGCCCGCGTCCCGGATGTAATCGCTGGGTTCTGTCGCACAACGCGACCGATCGCGCTACGCTGCGGCGCACCCCATCAGGAGACCCGCCCCGTGACGACGATCGAGCCCGCGGCGCTTCGGCAGGCACCGCCCCGGCCCGTCACCCTGGCCGAGGCCCTCCCGGTCTGGCTGCGGGTCGCCGCCCTGTCCTTCGGCGGGCCGGCCGGGCAGATCGCCGTGATGCATCGGGTCCTGGTCGAGGAGCGGCGCTGGATCTCCGAGAACCGCTTCCTGCATGCCCTCAATTTCTGCACGCTCCTGCCCGGCCCGGAGGCGCAGCAGCTCGCGACCTATGTCGGCTGGCTGATGCACGGGCCCCGGGGCGGCCTTCTCGCCGGCGGGCTGTTCGTGCTGCCGGGGCTTCTCGCCATCATGGCCCTGAGCTGGATCTACGTCCTCTACGGGCAGGCCGGCCCGGTCGCCGGGCTGTTCTTCGGCCTCAAGGCGGCGGTGCTCGCCATCGTGATCGAGGCGGTGCAGCGCATCGGCCGCCGCGCCCTGCGCGGCCGGGTGATGGCCGGGCTCGCCGCTGCCGCTTTCGTAGGCATCTTTTTTCTCGACGTGCCGTTCCCGCTCATCGTCGTGGCGGCGGGCCTCGTCGGGTTCCTCGGCGGCCGGGCCGGGCATCCGGATTTCCGCCCCGGCGGGGGGCATGCGGCGGGGGCGACCGACGGTCCCTACCTGTTCGGCGACGACGCCCTGCCGCGCGAGCGGGCAGCCTGGCGCGACAGCCTCGCGACCCTGCTCGTCTGGGCGGCGATCTGGCTCGTGCCCGTCGCCGGGCTCCTCCTGGTCCTCGGGCCGGGCGACGTCTTCTCGCGGATCGCGGTGTTCTTCTCCAAGATGGCGCTGGTGACCTTCGGCGGCGCCTACGCGGCGCTGGCCTACGTGGCGCAGGCGGCGGTGGAGCAGTATGGCTGGATGCGGCCCGGCGAGATGCTCGACGGGCTCGGCATGGCCGAGACCACGCCCGGGCCGCTGATCATGGTGACGCAGTTCGTCGGCTTCCTCGCCGCCTTCCGGGCGCCCGGCACGCTGCCGCCGCTCGTCGCCGGCACGCTGGGCGGGCTGCTCACCACCTGGGTCACCTTCGCGCCGTGCTTCCTGTGGATCTTCGTCGGCGCTCCTTACGTCGAGCGCCTGCGCGGCAACCGGGCGCTCGCCGGTGCCCTTTCGGCGATCACCGCGGCGGTGGTCGGCGTGATCCTGAACCTCGCAGTCTGGTTCGCGCTCCACACGCTGTTTCGGAGCCTGCGCCCGGTGGCCTTCGGGCCGGTGAGGTTCGACGTACCGGTGCTGACCAGCGTCGATCCCTTCGCGCTGGCCCTGGCGCTCGCCGCGGCCGTCGCAGTGTTCCGCTTCCGGGTCGGAATGATCCCGGTGCTCGGGGCTTGTGCGGCGGCGGGGGTGGGCTTGCGGCTGGCGGGTCTGATCTGACGGCGCGGATCGTCGCGCGAACAGGTCCGGCACTTCGTGCCACGCCGCACAGGGTCATCCCGGGCCTCGCCGCAGGCGAGAGCCCGGGAGCCGGAACCGCAGGCGGTGCCGGACGAGGCGGAACGCATCCCGCTCCATTCCGGATATCCTGCGATTCTGGATACCGGGCCCCGTTTCGCGACCCCGGAACGACGAGACGGGTTTGAATCACGGTCGTGAAACCGAAGAACGTCTTCAAAACTCCGAAACGGCAAAACTCCGAAACGTCAAAACTCCATGTCCAGCTCCTCGATCTCCTCCGGCTCGTCGGCCGCCGCGGCGATCCAGTCGCGCATCAGGTCCCAGTCCATGATCGTGTCGCGGTAGGCGGCGCAATCGGGCGGCAGGGCGACGCCGTAGGTAACGAAGCGGGTACAGACGGGGGCGTACATCGCATCCGCCACCACCGGCCGCTCGCCGAACAGGAACGGCCCGCCATGAGCTTTCAGCGCCTCCTGCCAGATCTCGATCACCCGGGCGATGTCGGCCTGGGCGCCGCCCCAGACCGTGAAGTCGGCGTAGCGGGCGCGCAGGTTCATCGGCAGGGCCGAGCGCAGGTTGATGAAGCCGCCATGCATCTCGCCCGAGATCGAGCGCGACCAGGACCGGGTGGCGAGGTCGTCGGGCAGGAGGCCGGCCTGCGGCCGGACCTCGGTGAGGTACTGGGCGATGGCGAGCACGTCCCAGACCCGCACCGCCCCGTGGGTCAGCCGCGGCACCAGGAACGAGGGCGTGAGGTGCAGGAGTTCGGCCCGGCTCGCCGGGTCGCCGGACAGGACCTCCAGGTCGAGGTCGAGCCCCGCCATGCGGCAGAGCAGCCAGCCCCGCAGCGACCAGGACGAATAGTTGCGGCTTGAGATCGTCAGCGTCGCCTCGGCCATCCCGTCCTCCCCGGCCGGCAGCGCGGCCCGTCTTCCCCTGGGTTTGCGCCCTCGCGATCCAAGACTCGTGCCGCCGGGAGACGGCCCGGGGTCGTTCGGGCGCAATCTTCGCACAAGTCGGCCGAAGCAGACTCGGCCGCGTGCGAAATCGATTTGGCACGAGGGTCGCATCTCGCCGGGATCGAGGACGGCTGCCGTCGCGTTCCGCCGAAAGTCCGGTCGCGGCAGGACGAAGCCGTGCCTTACGCTTGCCGGCGGGCCGCATCCAGCGCGTGTCCGTGAGGGAGTGCCCGGGCCGATGCTCTATGATGCCTTCGAGGTCCAGTCGGACATCGCCAGCGCCACCCGCGCCTGGGGCCGCGTGCTCCACGACGGCACGTCGCCCTGGATCCGGGCCGGCTACGGCGCGCCGGCGACCTGGGTCTCGGCCGCGGCCCGGATGATGATGCGGGCCGGCCTCACCCATGCCCGGCCCTCCTACGGGATCGACGCGGTGCGGGTCGGCAACCGCGAGGTGTCGGTGACCGAGGAGCCGGTGCTCTCGACCCCCTTCGGCACCCTGCTGCGCTTCCGCAAGGACGTCGTCCGCGAGCAGCCGCGGGTGCTGGTTGTCGCACCCCTGTCGGGTCATTTCGGCACGCTCCTGCGCGGGACCGTGCGCACCCTCCTCAGCGACCACGACGTCTACATCACCGACTGGCACAATGCCCGCGACGTGCCGCTGAGCGCCGGCCGCTTCGGCTTCGACGATTACGTCGCCCACCTGATGCAGTTCCTGGAGACGATCGGCGAGGGCGCCCACATCGTCGCGGTGTGCCAGCCCTGCGTGCAGGCGCTCGCCGCGGCGGCGGTGATGGCCGAGAGCCGCAACGCGGCGCATCCGGCGAGCATGACCCTGATGGCCGGCCCGGTCGACACCCGGGTCAACCCGACCAAGGTGAACGAGCTCGCCACCTCCCGCCCGATCGCGTGGTTCGAGCGCAACCTGATCGCCACCGTGCCGCGCCGCCATGCCGGGGCCGGGCGCCGGGTCTATCCGGGCTTCATGCAGGTCGGCGCCTTCATGTCGATGAACGCCGCGCGCCACATGCACGGCCATCTCGACCTCTACTGGCACCTCGCCGAGGGCGAGGGCGCCCAGGCGAAGGAGGCCCAGGCCAAGGCGGCACAGATCGAGACCTTCTACGACGAGTATTTCGCGGTGCTCGACCTCGCGGCGGAATTCTATCTCGAGACGGTCAAGACCGTGTTCCAGGACGCGACCCTGGCGCGGAACGCGCTGACCTTCCGCGGCAATCCCATCGACACACGGGCGATCCGCAGGACCGCCCTGATGACGGTCGAGGGCGAGCGCGACGACATCTGCTCCGTCGGCCAGACGGTGGCGGCGCACGACCTCTGCAGCGGCCTGAAACCCTTCCGCAAGCGCCACCACCTGCAGCCCGGCGTCGGCCATTACGGCGTCTTCTCCGGCCGCAAGTGGGAGGCGCAGACCTACCCGCAGGTGCGCAGCTTCATCCAGGCCAACGCTTGATTGCGCCAAGCCGTCGCCTAGATGCGGCGGCATCCCGGCCGGAGGCCCCGACACCGAGGCCCGTTCGAGGCCCGCAGCCGCTCAAATTTCGGTCAGGCGGCCACTCCCCGGTTGGAAGTCGTAGCGGAGTGGTGTAAGGCCGCGATCAGGCGCATACCGTGCGCCGACAGCTTGCGCCGGGCTCCGGTGCGACCGCGATGCGATCTAGGCCCCTCCCGGTCCTTCCAGGTCCGGGGCGTGGGGTGCATTTCGGTTTGCCGGGCAGGCAGCCATCCGGGCGCGTTCCGCGCAAGGTCGGCCACGATTTCGGATTTAGACAAGAGGACATACACCCTTGCAGGTACTCGTTCGGGACAACAACGTCGATCAGGCTCTCCGCGTCCTCAAGAAGAAGATGCAGCGCGAGGGCATCTTCCGCGAGATGAAGCAGCGCAAGGCTTACGAGAAGCCGTCGGTGCGCAAGGCCCGCGAGAAGGCGGAGGCCGTGCGCCGCGCCCGCAAGCAGGCCCGCAAGACCGCGATCCGCGAGGGTCTGATCGCTGCGCCGAAGCCCAAGCCCCGCGTCGGCGCTCCCCGCCGTCCCGGCATGGCCCCGTCGGCCCCGGCCCCGGCCGCCGCTCCGGCCGCCAACGCGTAAGCACCCGGCTGAGCCCCGTCCGCACGTGCGGCGGGGCCCATCCCGAATCGTCGAGCCCGACGCCGCGAGGCGTACGGGCTCTTCGCGTTTGGTCAGGCCGCGGCGCCGGTGGCCGCGCGCTCGGCCTCGACCAGCACGTCGAGGGGCCGCCAGGGCTTCTGCATGTAGACGGCATGGTCCGGCACGGCCTTCGCCGCCCCCGGCCGCGATGTCACCACCAGCCGCACGTCCGGCCAGTCCCGCTCGACGGTACGGGCCAGGGCGGCACCGTCCATCTCGCCGGAGAGCTGCATCTCCGTGAACAGCAGCGCGACCTCGGAGCCGTGCTCGCGCATCACCGCCAGGGCGCCGGCGGCGCTGTCGCAGGTGATGACCGCGAGGTCGGTCTCCTCCAGGATCGCCGCGGCGAAGTCCCTTACGGATTCATCGTCCTCCACCACGACGGCGATCGGCGCGGTGGGTGCTGCTCTGCCCATGAAGCCTCCTGTCAGTCTTCGACTGTTGGTGTCTGAATGCCCGGGTCCTCGTGAATGCTCGGGACGAATGCTGATCGACCGGCCGCCCGACGAATCGCGCCATCGCCTCCCGGGCGGGGACGAGGAGAACCGACGGAACGGGGATCGGGCCCGGCGTGACACGCCAACCGGGGAACGCGGACGCAAGCCGGCTACGCGAACACGCCTGCGTGAGCATCAACGACTCAATGCTGACATTGATCCCGCCCATAGGTCTACCTTCGCGCGGCGGATGATGCGCCGCGCGCATGGCGGACCGTTCCCTTAGGCTATTGCCCGCCTGGTGGGCATGCTGCAGCGCTCCTGGCCTGCCGCGGCGCATTAACGGGCTGTTCACCGTCCTGCGCAGAATGTTACTTTTCGATGACGGCGGCGGATCAGGCACGGCCCGGAGCGGGACCGGCACACGCCGCGGGGGGTGAAGAGCCGATGTGCCGCTTCCTCGCCTACCACGGCGATCCGGTCTATCTCGACGAGCTGGTCTGTGCGCCGACCCATTCCCTCGTGCACCAGTCGCTGCACGCAGCGGAGGCCCAGACCGAGACCAACGGCGACGGGTTCGGCATCGGCTGGTACGGCGAGCGGCCGGAGCCGGGCCTCTACCGCGACGTGCGGCCGGCCTGGTCCGACGAGAACCTGCGCAGCCTCTCCCGGCAGATCCGCGCCCGCACCTTCTTCGCCCATGTCCGGGCCTCGACCGGCACGGCGACCACGCGGGCGAACTGCCACCCCTTCTCCCACGGCCGCCACCTGTTCATGCATAACGGCCAGATCGGCGGGTACGGCCGGATCCGCCGGAGGCTCGAGGCGCTGATCCCGGACGGGCTCTACGAGGCGCGCCAGGGCTCGACCGATTCGGAGGCGCTCTTCCTGCTGGCCCTCGCGAACGGCCTCGAGCACGATCCCGTCGGCGCCATGGCGGCGAGCGTGTCGACCGCCCGCGGCCTGATGCGCGAGGCCGGCATCGACGAGCCCTTGCGCTTCACCGGCGTGCTCACCGACGGCGAGAGCCTGACCGCCTATCGCTGGGCCTGCGACGGCCGCCCGCCGAGCCTGTACTGGCGCCAGACCGGCACCGGCCTCGCCGTCGTCTCCGAGCCGATCGACGGCCTGCGCGCCGGCTGGTCCGAGGTGCCGAAGGGCGGCACGCTGCTCGCCCGCCCGGGCCAACCGGTGCGGGTGGTCGGGCCGGAGACGGAGGACCGGCGGGCGGCGGCCTGAGGACAACCTTCCGGACGATCCGGGACCGGCGGGCGCCCCGTGACGGCCTGCAGCCCGGGGAAGGCCTGCTTCATGCGCTTTCGGACGGGCCTGTCCGAGTAAGGGCCGCGCCTCCCCTCTCCAGGCGAGCCGGGCTTGCCCAGTATCGCCGTACGATCCGGGAGAGGGATCACGTGCTTCGCCGAGCCCGGAACGGACCCATCGGAACTCGCATCCGTTCTTCGCCCGATTCGCCGTCCCTCGTGGGCGAAACATCGTCGCGGCATCGACCGATCTCCGCCTCGAGCAGCGCAGACTTGCGTCGATGATATCCTTTGCAATGCGAGGCGATCACGGTCGCTCCGGAGAGCCGGTGTCCATCCAGGCCGCACGCCCCCGCGACCTATGGATCGGCCCTGGCACCCCATGGACGGCATTGTGGGATCGCCAGAATAATAAATTGCTTCAGGATCGATCACGAAATCCCTCAATCTATATTTTTACAACATTATTATAAGATGCAATTGCGAGAATCGTATCAAATATATAATTGTTTTGATAAAATCAATAATCACACAAGCATCATTGTTGTCACCTAATTTCCCCCCTCAGATCTGAAATTCTCCTTGCGTCGTCCGGTGCAAGCGCCCAGAGATACGGGTGGCAAGGCATCGCCGAGCGCAAGGCCTTCCCGGGAAGCAAGACTCTCCCAGGGAGATGGCGAGACACGGCCTCAGGCGTGCGGCTCCGACGATGCGGGGCGTCCCGCATCCTTTCTCGGGACGGGCAGGTCGGGCGACGTGAGGCGGCGCGTATTTCTCGCGGCTCTGGGCACACATGGCGATATCCTGCCGATGATCGCCATCGCGGCGGCGCTCCAGGAACGGGGATACCGGGTGCAGGTCGCGGCGCCGGGACCGTACTGGCCGCTGGCGGATCGCGCCGGCCTCGCCTTCCACCCCCTCGGCACGCCGGGCGATTTCGCCCGGGCTGTCGCCCAGCCGGCCCTGTGGCGGCCGGTCCGCGGCGCGAGGGCGATGCTCGCCGCCGTCGCGGAGGCGACCGAGCCGACCTATCGCTGGCTGGAGGCGGAGGCGACGCCCGCCGACCTCGTCGTCGCCTCGACCCTGGCGCTGGGTGCCCGCGTGGCGCAGGAGCGCCTCGGCCTGTCCCTCACCACCCTTCACCTGATGCCGATGCTGCTCGAGAGCCGCCTCGCCCCGCCCCGCCTGCCGGGTCTGCCGCTCCCCCGCCTGATGCCGGCGCGCTGGCGCCACGCCCTCGGCCGCGGCGCCGATCGCTTCGTCCTCGGCCCCGCCGCGCTGCCGCCGCTCAATGCCTTCCGGGCCGGCCTGGGCCTCGACCCGGTCAAGCGCCTGCGCCACTGGTGGCACAGCCCCGAGCGGGTCCTGCTCGCGGTGCCCGACTGGTACGCCCCGCCCCAGCCCGACTGGCCGGCCCAGGTGACGCAGACCGGGTTTCCCCTCGCCGACACCTTCGGCGATGCCGGGGACCTCGCGTCCGATCTCGCCGCCTTCCTGCGCGACGGTCCGCCGCCGCTGGTCTTCACCTACGGCTCGGCGATGGCGGGCGCGCAACGCTTCTTCGCCACCGCCGTCGAGATCTGCCGGCTCACCGGGCGCCGCGGCCTCCTCCTCGCCGGCCGGGCCGGGGAGATCCCCGTCGACCTGCCGCCGGGCATCCTGCACGTGCCTTATGCCCCCTTGAGCCGGCTGCTGCCGGCCTGCGCGGCCCTGGTCCACCATGGCGGGGTCGGCACGGTGGCGCAGGCTCTGGCGGCGGGCTGCCCGCAGCTGATCGTGCCGGTGGCCTTCGACCATGCCGACGAGGCCGAGCGGGTGGTGCGGCTCGGGGTCGGGACCTCGCTCGCGCGCTGGCGCTTCACCCCGCAGCGGGCGCGGCGGGCGGTGGAGGCGCTGCTGCACTCGCCCGCGGTGGCGGCGGCCTGCCGCGAGGTGCAGGGGCTGATGCGGGCCGAGAACGGCGTCGCCAAGGCCTGCGACGCCATTCTGGCACTGCCCTCACCCTCCCGGGGAGTGTCGTCCGCTGCCGGGGTGCCCGACGAGAGGACCGCCCCGTCCCACGACGCCGTCGCCGTACCCCCAGGACCGCCGCGGGACGGACCGGACCGTCCTGCCGACGATCCGGATTCCGGCCGGATCGTGTGCCTCTGCATGGTCGTCCGGAACGAGGCGCCGATCATCCGCGCCTGCCTCGAGAGCCTGCGCCCGCTGATCGACGCCTGGGTCGTCGTCGATACCGGCTCCACCGACGGCACGCAGGACATCGTCCGGCGGGCGCTGGCCGACCTGCCCGGCACCCTGTCCGAGCGCCCGTGGCGCGGCTTCGCCGAGACCCGCAGCGAGGCGCTGGACCTCGCCCGCCGGCACGGCCGCTACAGCCTCGTCGTCGAGGCCGGGGACCGGCTCGACGCGCCGCCGGGCTACGCGCTGCCGGCGCTGACCGCCGACGGCTACACCCTCGGCGTCGCCTCCGGAGCCTCGCTCTGCCGCCGCCTGCAGCTCCTGCGCAGCGCCTTGCCCTGGCGCTACGACGGGGCGATCCACGAATCCCTCGGCTGCGAGGAAGCCGGGACCCTCGCGCACCTGCCGGGCCCGGTCCTGCGCGCCGGCCCGGAATGGGGGCGGGCGCCGGGCACCGACCGGCTCGACCCGGTGGTGATCGCGCGCGCCCTGGCGGACGCGCCCACCCCGCTGCTGGCCGCGCGCTACACCTTCCACCTCGCCCAGCGCCATCGCGATCGCGGCGAGACGGACGCCGCGATCGCGCGGTTCCTGGAGCGGGCGGACCAGGGCTTCGCGCGCGAGGAGGTCTACGTATCGCTGCTGGAGGCCGGGCGGCATAGGCTGCTGGCCGGGCGGCCCCTGGCCGAGGTGCTGGCGCCCCTGGAGCGGGCGATGGCGCTGCGGCCCCGGCGCGCCGAGGCGCCGCACGCCGCGAGCGCCGCCTGCCGGATGCATGCCGAGCACCGGCGCGGCACCGGCTACGCCAAGGCCGCCGCCGCCATGCCGATGCCGGGGCGGGGCCTGTTCCTGGAGCGCTGGATCTACGAGTACGGCGCGCTCGACGAATACGCCATCAACGCCTACTGGTCCGGCGACGTCCGCGACAGCCTCGATGCCGGCCTGCGCGCCCTGGCCTCCGGCGCGGTGCCGGACGACCAGCGTGCGCGGTTCCTGGCGAATGCCCGCTTCGCCTTGGACCGGCTCGATCGCGGCATGGCGGCGTCGGCCAACGGCGACCACGCGCTCACGATCCCGCGTTCCCTCGATGCCGCCCTGCCCGAGCCCGAGCCCCGCGTGCTGCTGGCGATCCTGGCCGGGAACCGGGACACGGTGCTGCCGCTGTTCCTCGACTGCATCGACGCGCTCGACTATCCGAAATCGGCGATCGTGCTGTATGTGCGCATCGTCGACGGTTCCGACCGGACGCGGGACATCCTGGATGCCTGGCTCGCGCGGGTAGGCGGGGACTACGCGGCGATCGACCAGGACGGCGCCGAGGCGTGCGATCCGGCGAAGAATCTGGGTCGGGCGAAGGATCTGGGCCTGACCGCGACCACCCGGCATGGCTGCGCCTATTACTTCACGGCCGAGTGCGACAACCTCATCCGCCCGTGCACGCTGCGCAACCTCGTCGCGACGGGCCTGCCGATCGTGGCGCCGCTCCTGCGCCACGTCGAGCCGGCGCAGCTTTTCTCGAACTACCACGCGGCGGTCGACGAGGCGGGCTACTTCAAGGACGGCGACCTCTACGAGCCGGTGCTGTTCCGGCACGTGACCGGGCTGATCGAGATGCCGGTGGTCCGCTGCACCTACCTTGTGCGGGCCGACGTGATCCCGCGCCTGGGCCATACCGACGGCACGGACGCCCTCGACTACGTCATCTTCTCGCGGCGGGCCCGAGCGGCGGGCATCGTGCAGTATTTCGACAACCGGCAGATCTACGGCTACATCGCGATGGAGGACGGCGATCCGGCGCTGACCGACGAGCGCGTGCGGCAGGCGCGCCGGCTGCTGGGCCTCGAGTCCGGAACACCGGCCGCCTGACGCCTCCCTGCGGGGTCGAGATGCCCGGCCTCACGCCGCCCGCACCTCCCCGAGGAACGCCGCCACCGATTCGGAGAGCAGCGCCGAGTTCTGGGCCAGCAGCCCGGCCACCGCCCGGACCTGATCCGACTGCGCGGCGCTCGCCAGCGAGGCGGCACGGACCTGGTCGATGCTGTCGGCGACGCTGCGGGCCTCGGCACCGGCGCGGTCGATGTTGCGGCCGATCCCCTGGCTCGCCGCCGCCTGGTCCTGCATCGCGCCCCGGATCTCGTCGGCGAGGCGGCTCGTCTCCGCCACCGCGTCGATGATCGCGCCGATCTCCTCGGCGGTGTGGCGGGTCGCGCCCTGGATCGCGGCGATCTGGGCGGCGATCCGGTCGGTCGCGGCCGCCGTCTGGCCGGCGAGCGCCTTGACCTCGGCGGCCACCACGGCGAAGCCGCGGCCCGCCGCTCCGGCCCGGGCCGCCTCGATCGCGGCATTGAGCGCGAGCAGGTTGGTCTGCCCGGCGATGCTGCGGATCAGGCCGGCGGCCTCGCCGATCTCGCCCGAGGCGTCGACCAGCCGCTCCACCGTCGCGGCGGTCGAGCGGCTGCGGGCGAGGGTCGCGCTCGCCATCTCGCTCGCCCGGCCGACCCGATCGCCGACGCCGGCGGCGGAGTCCGCGAACAGCCGGAAGGCGCCGTCGACCGCCCCGACCGCCTGCGCCGCCACCCCGGAGGCGCCGGTGACGGCCTCCGACTGCTCCTCGACCTCGTGCGCGGCCCGCGACAGCACGTCGGCGGTCAGCTCCATCTCGCGGGTCGAGGCGTTGAGCGCTCCCGCGGCCTGCGAGGCCCGGGCCTCGAAGGCGCGGCAGGCCGCATCCAGCCGCTCGGCCCGCTGCGATTCGATCGCCATGCGAGCCCGCTCCAGGGCCTGCGCCGTCTCCCGGTCGCGCAGAGCGCCCTGGAACACCGCGATGGCCCCCGCCATCTCGCCGATCTCGTCGCGCCGCCGGGTGAACGGCACCGCGACCGCCAGATCCCCCGCGGTGAGGGCTTGCATGGTGCGGCGCAGGGCCTGAAGCGGGTGCTGCACCTGGGCCAGGCTCACCCAGGCCGCGCCGGCGAGGGCGACGAGGAGCCCGAGGGCCGGCACCGCGACGAGGGCCACCGCCTCGCGGCGGCGCGATTGCCGCACATCCTCGCGCTGCTCCTGCAGGCGCGCCAGCACCGCATCGCCGAGGGTGAGGATCCGCGCCACCATCCGCTCGCGGCTCGCAATCGTCGCCGCGTCGGCGGCCTGGATCTGCGCCGCCTTGGGCGACAGCGTCTGGCCGAGTTCGGCCGTATCGCGCTGGTAGGCGAGGAATTCCTGCAAGGTCAGCGACAGTTTTCGCGCTTCGTCCTCATCGAGATAGGGCTTGAGCGCCGCGAAGAAGGCCGGGCGCTCGGCCTCGACCGCCGACAGCGCCCGGCGCAGGGCCCCGAATTTCTGCTTTGCCTCCGCGACGTCCTCGGACGCCGCCAGCGCCTGCACCGTCACCACGACGTGCTCGATGCCCTGCGCCAGGGTGCGGGTGTGGAGCGCCGCCTCCCAGGCCGCCTCCACCGCGGCGGTGCGGCCCTGCTCGTTGTGCGAGAGGGAGACCGCGAAGGCGGCGATGCCGACGGCGACCAGGATCGGCAGCCCGACGACGATGCCGAGCTTGCCGCCCAGGGTAAAGCGCAAGGATTGAAAGCGCATGGAACGCACCGCGAATGGATCTCACGCGGCGCCCATACGACGACAGAGATTGATGCAAGTTTAAACTTAGTCGGACACCGATCATTATGATGCTTTTATGTCGAAATTAAAAAATTTTATCGAAGACATCCCGGAAGCGCGAGAATCGTATCTCATATCTTCCGAGATTACGTCAAATACAACCGATCGCAGGCATCGATTCCCAACCTGCCGCGGTGCCGTCACGCATCGAGGTAGCGCCGGCGCAGGTGGCCGAGGAAGATCTCGGCCGAGAGCGGCCGCCCGGTCGCGGCCTGCAGGATCTCCTGCGTCCCGAGGGCGCTGCCCTTCCGGTGCACGTTGGCGCGCAGCCAGCCGACGAGCGGGGCGAAGTCGCCGCGGGCGAGGCCGGGGCGCAAGGCCGGCTCGGCCCGGCAGGCGGACTCGAACAGCTGCGCCGCCATCATCGCCCCGAGGGTGTAGGTCGGGAAATAGCCCCAGGCGCCGCCGGGCCAGTGGATGTCCTGCAGGCAGCCCCGCGCGTCGTCCGGCACGGTGAGGCCGAGGAGCCGGTGCATCCCGTCGTTGAAGGCCCCCGGCAGGTCGCCGATCTCCATCTCGCCGCGGATCAGGGCCCGCTCCAGCCGGTAGCGCAGCAGGATATGGGCCGGATAGGTGCACTCGTCGGCATCGACCCGGATGAAGCCGGGGGCGACCCGCGTGTAGGTGCAGTAGAGCGCGTCGGCCTCCCAGGCCGGGCCGGTGCCCCCGAAGGCCTCGCGCACCAGCGGCGCCAGGTAGGCAACGAACTCGCGGCTGCGGCCGGCCTGCATCTCCAGGGTGAGCGACTGGCTCTCGTGCATGCTCATGCCGCGGGCGGCGCCCACGGGCTGGCGGCGCCAGGCGGCGGGGCGGCCCTGCTCGTAGAGGGCGTGGCCGGTCTCGTGCAGCACGCCCATCAGGGCGCGGGCGAAGTCCTGCTCGTCGTACCGGGTGGTGATGCGCACGTCGTCGGTGGCGCCGCCGCAGAACGGATGCAGGCTGACGTCGAGCCGGCCCCGGGCGAAGTCAAACCCCGCCGCCCGCATCAGCGCGAGCCCAACCTGGCGCTGGGTCTCGACCGGGAACGGCCCCTCGGCGATCGGAGCCGGCCCGGCCGACGCCTGGCGCGCCCGGGCTTGCGCGATCAGTCCCGGCAACTCGGCCTCGAGCACCGCGAAGAGCGGGTCGATCGCGTCCTGGCGCAGGCCCGGATCGTAGCTGTCGAGGAGGGCGTCGTAGGGGGCGAGCCCCAAGGCAGCGCCCTTCGCCCGGCCGATCTCGCGCTGGAGCCGCAGCACCTCGGCGAGGTCGGGCCGCAGCAGGGCGAAATCGGAGGTGCGGCGCGCCTCGCGCCAGGTCATCTCGGACCGCGATACCGCCCGCGAGCTGGCCTCGACGAGGTCGCGCGGCACCGCCGCGGCATGGATGTAGGCCCGGCGCATCTCGGCGAGGTTCGCCCGCTGCCAGTCGTCGAGCCCGCCCTCCTCCGCCGCCGCCGCGAGCCGGTCGGCGGTGGCGGGATCGGTGAGGAGGTCGTGGGCGAGCCCGCGCAGCACCGCGATCTGGTCGCCGCGCCCCTCCGCCGCCCCGTCCGGCATCAGGGTCTGGGCATCCCAGCCGAGGATGCCGGAGGCGTCCTCGAGGGCGCTGATGCGGGCGAAGGTGGCTTCGAGGGCGCGGTAGGCCTGCATGGGGGATCCGGTCGTGGTGGGACAGTGGGTTGGGTTGTCGGACGGCGGGGTGCGGCGTGGCAAGGACGCGAACGCGCGGCTCCTGCCGGGGAAGTGCCGCGGGCGCATGGGCAGCCCGTGGCGCATCCAGCCGGGCGGCGCAACGACAGACAGGGTTTCCTCTGCGTTCCGAATGGAACGGCTCGAGGCAAGCAAGATCTTGCCATCACCGTTGCCATCACACAACCTGCATCATGGCGCCGACCTGACTCCACGGGCGGCCCGTTCTTGCTGTCATGCATTTGATTTCAGTGGATAAAAAATGACCCTACCGCGAGATCATGTGCAGTCCTTGCTGCCGAAATCACCGGGCCATCAATTCGTCATCTACGGCGACTCGTGCTCCGGCGTTCCCGGGGCCTTGCACGAGCAGACATTCGCAGCGGTGAATGCCGTCGTGAGGCGCCTCTCGCCGCAGCCCGACTTCATCCTGTTTCCAGGTGACGAGATCATCGGATTGACGCCGGACCCCGCCGCTCTGCGTGCCCAATGGAAACACTGGCTCGAGGTCGAGACCGCCTGGCTCGATCGTCGCACCATCCCGATGTGGCACACGACCGGCAATCACACGACGTACGACGCGATGAGCGAGGACGTCTTCCGCGACGTCCTGCGGTTGCCCGCCAACGGACCCGAGGACCAGAAAGGATTGTCCTACTGGGTCCGCCGCGACGATCTCCTGATGGTCTTCATCCATACCCTCTGGACCGGCCTCGGCGGCGAGGGGCACGTCGAAACCGACTGGCTGAGAGGCGTGCTCGACCTGCATGCCGACGCCCGGCACAAGATCGTCCTGGGCCATCACCCGGTCCATCCCGTCAATGGCTTCTCCGGGACCTACCAGCGCGAAATCGGCCACGAATATGCGGGTGACTTCTGGACGATCCTGACGCAGGCCGGCGTCCTCGCCTACATGTGCAGCCACATCCTTGCCTACGATGTCCAGGTGCATGACGGGGTGCTGCAAATCTGCACCGCGGGCGCCGGGACGGCGCACAGGATGCCCGAGGGGATCGAGTACCTCCACTGCATCCAGGCGGCGCTCGACCGGGACGGATTGCGGTATCAGGTGCTGGACACCGACGGCATCGCGCGGGAGCGCTTGCGCTGGCCGCCCGCCTTCGCCGGCCCGTCCGCCGACTGGCAGCGCGTCGCGACGGGCCGGTCGGACGCCCTCTTCACCGGGTCGATCGATCCCGGCGACATCGTCACGTTCCGCCTCTCCGGGACAACCGCGGCGGAGGCCTGGGCCCCGGAGCAGACCCTGTTCACCGCGCACGCTCCGGACACGATCGCCCCGATCTGGCTCGGACTGCGCGGACCGAGGCAGACCCTGACCCTCGTCGTCGGGAAGACGCCGGGACGAAGCCCGTCCTACTGGCTCGGCCCCGACCTCCCGGCGGATCGCGCGTTCGACGTCGAGGTCGCCTTCTATCCGGACATGGGGCCGGGAGGCATCCTCTCCCGCAGTGGCGGAGCCACCGCCTGGACCTCGCTCCGATCCGCCACCGCGACGGGGATCGAGGGCATTCACTGGCCCCCGTCCTGGAGCATCGGGCACGGCCAGCATGGATCGGGCGATCGCCCCTTCAAGGGGCCTGCGCTGACGGTGGACGTTTCGCGAAAGCGTTCCTGAACGCAACGCGGCCGGAACCTGGGCTCGATGCCGACGCGATGCGCGCTCCTGCATCGGCTCGTCCCATCGTCTACGTTCTCGCCGCGCCCTCGTCCGGCATACCCTCACCCGACGAAAAAAAGGGGGGACGGCCATGAGCGTGTTCTTCGGCGCCACGCACCGGCAGCTCCAGGACGAGCACGGCACGCGCCGGCTGGCGGACCGGCTGGAGGAGAATGCGCACGCGGCGTTCGAGCCGCAGGAGCGCGCCTTCATCGAGGGCGTCGCGCTGTTCTTCCTGAGCACCGTCGACGAGCACGGCCAGCCGACCGTGTCCTACAAGGGCGGGGCGGCCGGGTTCGTGCGGGTGACCGGCCCGAGCGAGCTGGTCTTCCCGAGCTACGACGGCAACGGTATGTTCATGACGCTCGGCAATATCGCGGCGACTGCGCGGGTCGGCCTGCTGTTCATCGATTTCGAGCGGCCCCACCGCCTGCGCGTGCACGGCACCGCCCAACTGACCCGGGAGGAGGGGCTGCTCGCGCTCTATCCCGGCGCCGACGGCGTGGTGCGGGTCACCGCGACGCAGATCTTCGTCAATTGCGGCCGCTACATCCACCGCAGCGCCGGAGCGACGCCCTCGCCGCACGTCCCGGACCACCGGGGGCGCCAGCCCTTCCCGGCCTGGAAGCGGCTCGACCTGTTCGAGGGCACGCTGCCGGAGATGGATGCCCGGCAGGTCGAAAGGGTCGGCGGGACGATCCCGCTCGGCGATTACCCGGGCGAAGCCGACCCGGCCCCGGAGCTGCTTCCGGGCCGTTGAGGCCGGGAGCCGTCGCTCACGGCTCCACCCGCCGCAGCACGAAGGTCGTCCCGACCTCCGGGTCGCGGCGCCAGCGCCCCTCCCCCACCGGGATCAGCTCGACGCTGTGGCCGCGCCGGGCGACGAGGACGAGGCGGCCGGCCTCGTAGTGCCAGGCGGTGGGATCGAACACGGCGAGGCCCGGGTCGCGGCAGCCCTCCTGTACCTGGGCGCCGTCGGCCCTGAGCATCACCCGGCAGACGTCCTTCTCGACGAAGCGGTCGAGGGTGTAGAGCCCGGTCACCGCGGCGGCGGTGGCGGGCGCGACGGCGAAGCCCTCGCGCGACGCCTCGCGCGCGCTCGGCGGCGTCGAGAGGGCAGCCGGCGTCACCAGCGGGGTGTCCGGCGGCAGAGGCCGCGATCCGCCCTGAGCCAGGCTGTAGCGCTCGCCGCCGAGCGATTCCGCGCTGCGCGGACGCTCCCCCTCCGGGCCTGCGAAGGCCAGGACCGGCTGTCCCTCCCGGTCGAGAAGCTGGATCAGGTCGCCGTCCTGGCGCCAGCCGGCGAGGCCGTTGACCACCGGGAGCGCGCGGCGGCAGCCGGCCGGAAAGCGCAGGGCCTGGCCGACCGGGCCGGCCTCCGCCGCCAGCATCAGGCCGCAGCGGCGGAAGCTCCCGTCGAGCGCCAGTTCCCACGGCCCCGCGGCGTCGCGGGACGAGCCCGCTTCCTGCGCCGCCGCGCATCCCGTCCAGGCAAGCAGACCGAGGACCGGGAGCAGGCGGCGCAGGCACATGGCACGGGTCTCTTCTAGGTCTGAGCCTTCCAGGGTGTCTCGGCCACGGGGGTCACCGGACCGTTGCCCTGGAACCAGGAGGTCAGGTTATCAACGACGAGCTGGCCCATCGCGTTGCGTGTGTGGACCGAGGCCGAGCCGACATGTGGCAGGAGAACCGCATGCTCCTGGGCGATCAGGGCGTCCGGCACCTTCGGCTCGTCGGCGAAGACGTCGAGGCCGGCGCTCTGGATCGTGCCGTCGGCCAGAGCCGCGGCCAGCGCGTCCTCATCCACCAGCGTGCCGCGGGCGACGTTGACGAGCACGCCCTGCGGCCCCAGCGCCTCCAGCACCTCGCGGCCGACGATGTTCTTCGTCTCGGGACCGCCGGGGGCGACCACCATCAGCACGTCGCAGGCCTTCGCCATCTCGAGGAGCGAGGGGACGTACTCGTAGGGCACGTCCGCCTGCTTCGTCCGGCCGTGATAGGCGATCGGCAGCCCGAAGGCGACGAGGCGGTGGGCGATCGCCCGGCCGATGCGGCCGAGGCCGAGGATGCCGACCTTGCGCCCGCGCAGGGTGCCGGTGAGCGGATAGGGCTTTTCCAGCCACTTGCCCTGGCGCAGGTAGCGGTCGACCTGCGGGATCTGCCGCACGGTGGCGAGCAGCAGGCCCACCGCCAGGTCGGCGACCTCGTCGGTCAGCACGTCGGGCGTATTCGTCACGATCACGCCGCGCCGGCCGCAGGCCGCCGCGTCGATCGTGTCGTAGCCGACGCCGAAATTGGCGACGATCTCGAGCTTCGGCAGCCGGTCGAGCAACGCGTCGTTCACGTGGACGTGGCTCACCGCCATGCCGCGGATCTTCGGCCCGACCTCGTCGATGAGGCGCTCCTTGTCCTCCACCAGGTCACCGCGGTGAACGGTGAAATGCCTCTCCAGGCTCTCGGTCACGAGCGGCGACATCGGCCGCAGGATTAGAACATCTGTGGACTTCAAGCCTGTCTCCCGGTCGTTTCTGGCGCATCCGACGATGGGCGCATGGCGAGGGCGCTTGATCTTGCGCCCCGCGCGCCCGATGATGGCCGCCAACACGAGAGGCGGCAAGACAGGCCGCCCCGTTCGACGGGTCGAGGAAACACCCCATGAGCGCCAGACGCCCCGCCGCGGGCCCGCCTGTCGTGTGTTCGTCGTCTGCCTGTGGCAGCGCTGCCGTTCCGGTCCGCGCGCCGCGCGCGACCTTCCTTTAGAAGAAACACGACACGAGGAGCCGATGGCCGGGCTGGAAATCAGGAACGTGCGCAAGTCGTTCGGGGCCACCCCGATCCTGCACGGCGTCTCGATCGACATTCAGGATGGGGAATTCGTGATCTTGGTCGGCCCGTCGGGCTGCGGGAAATCGACCCTCCTGCGCATGATCGCAGGACTGGAGAACATTACGGCGGGCGAGATCCGGATCGGGTCGCGCGTCGTCAACGCGGTGCCGCCGAAGGAGCGCGACATCGCCATGGTGTTCCAGAACTACGCGCTCTACCCGCACATGACGGTGCGGGACAACATGGCCTTCTCGCTGAAGCTGCGGAAGGCCGCCAAGGAAGAGATCGAGAGCCGGGTCGGCCGCGCGGCGGCGATCCTGGGCCTCGAAAAGCTCCTCGACCGCTATCCGCGCCAGCTGTCGGGCGGCCAGCGCCAGCGCGTCGCCATGGGCCGGGCGATCGTGCGCGACCCGCAGGTGTTCCTCTTCGACGAGCCGCTCTCGAACCTCGACGCCAAGCTGCGCGTGGCGATGCGGGCCGAGATCAAGGAGCTGCACCAGCGGCTGCGCACCACCACCGTCTACGTCACCCACGACCAGATCGAGGCCATGACCATGGCCGACAAGATCGTGGTGATGCATGACGGGGTGGTCGAGCAGGTCGGCGCCCCGCTCGACCTCTACGACCGGCCCGACAACATGTTCGTCGCCGGCTTCATCGGCTCGCCGGCGATGAACTTCCTCAAGGGCAGGATCGCGGGCGACACGTTCCGCACCGAGAGCGGCCTGACCCTGCCGCTGCCGACCCGCGGCGCGCGCCCCGCCGACGGCATGCCGGCGGTCTACGGCCTGCGGCCGGAGCATGTCCGCCTCGCCGAGGGCGGCGTGCCGGTGGAAGTGGCGGTGGTGGAGCCGACCGGCTCCGAGACCATGGTGCTGGTGCGCCCGCCGGGCGGCGGCACGCAGGACGTCTCGAAGGAGGTCGCCCGCGACATCGCCTGCGTGTTCCGCGACCGCATCGGCGCCGGCCCGGGCGAGCGGATCACCATCACTGCCGATCCCGGCCTCGTCCACCTGTTCGACGCCGAGAACGGTCGCCGGCTCAACTGAGCGAAGACTCGGGGACGCCGCGAAGCAGGAAGTCCGACCGGCAAGCGGGACGCCATCCCGCCGCCGGCCGGCTGCAACGATAAGAAATCACATCCGATCACCCTGGGAGAGACGCCACGATGTCAGCCTTCGACCGTCGCCAGATCCTCAAGGGGGGCGCCGCCCTCGGCCTCGCCTCCGCGGCCGGCCTGGAGGGCTTCGCCCGCGCCTGGGCGCAGGAGAACCAGTGGAAGCCCGAACCGGGCGCCTCGCTCAAGCTCCTGCGCTGGAAGCGCTTCATCCCCTCCGAGGACGAGGCCTTCATGCGCCTCGTCGACGCCTTCACCAAGGCGACCGGCGTGCCGGTCACGGTGACGAGCGAGTCCTTCGACGACATCCAGCCCAAGGCGTCGGTCGCGGCCAATACCGGCCAGGGCCCGGACATGGTCTGGGGCCTCTACTCCTTCCCGGCCCTCTTTCCGTCGAAGTGCATCGAGGTCGGCGACGTCGCGGACTATCTCGGCAAGAAGTACGGCGGCTGGCTGCCCGCAGCCGAGGCCTACGGCAAGGTCAAGGGCAAGTGGATCGCCATCCCGATGGCGTTCAACGGCGGCTACCTCAACTATCGCATCTCGGCCATGAACAAGGCCGGATTCCAGAAGTTCCCCGAGGACCATGCCGGCTTCCTGGAACTGTGCCGGGCGATGAAGAAGAACAACACCCCGGCCGGATTTGCCCTCGGCCATGCCACGGGTGACGCGAATTCGTGGATCCACTGGGCCCTGTGGTCGCACGACGCCTACCTGGTCGACGCCAACGAGAAGATCGTCATCAACTCGCCTGAGACCGCCAAGGCGCTCGACTACGTCAAGGCGCTGTACGAGACCTTCGTGCCCGGCACGGTGTCGTGGAACGATTCGTCCAACAACAAGGCGTTCTTGTCCGGCGACCTGTACCTGACCAATAACGGCATCTCGATCTACGCCGCGGCCAAGAACGACAAGAAGGACATCGCGGCGGACATGGACCACGCCGCCTACCCGGTCGGCAAGTCCGGCAAGCCGACCGAGTTCCAGCTCGCCTTCCCGATCCTGGCCTACACCTACACCAAGGCGCCCAACGCCTGTAAGGCCTTCATGGCCTTCGCGCTGGAAGCCCAGAACTACAATGCCTGGCTCGAGGCGTCGCAGGGCTACCTCTGCCACCCGCTCCAGGCCTACGCCAACAACCCGATCTGGACCGCCGACCCGAAGAACAAGGTGTTCGGGGAAGCCTCGACCCGCACGCTCGCCGCCGGCGGCCTCGCCCCGGTGAGCGAGAAGGTGGCCGCCGTGCTCGCCGACTTCGTCGTCGTCGACATGTTCGCCTCCTATTGCACCGGTCGCGAGGACCTGAAGAGCGCGATCAAGACGGCCGAGCGGCAGGCACAGCGGATCTTCCGGTCGGCCTGACGAGCGCCGATACCTCCAGTGTGAAACTCCGCTCGAAGGCCTCGACGGATCACACGCACTCCATCGTCATTCCGGGGCCGCGACAGCGGAGCCCGGAATCCAGACACTCAAGTGGAACAGCAACAGGCGGGACGAAGACAGCTTCGTTCTGCACGACCTGCGGTTCTGGATCCCGGGCTCCGCTGTCGCGGCCCCGGGACGGCCCTGTGAAGCTGGAACGTGAGCGTCCATCCTGCCGTCGATGCAGTCGACGACGCTCTACAGTCCCTGAGACGTCTATTTCCTGTTCCCATCCGCAGGAACAAGATCAAACAACACCCGGAGGAGGCTCCCCGTGGCCGACATCGCCCTCGCCCGCCCCGCCGCGGCGGCGCCCACGACCGGCTCGGCCTGGAGCCGGTTCCGGACGAGCCGCGGCTGGCTGGGCTTCTGGTTCATGCTGCCGGCAGCCGCGATCCTGCTGCTGTTCCTCGCCTATCCGCTGGCGAAGGGCGTCTGGCTCTCGCTCACCGACACCCGGATCGGGCGCGGCGGCAACTTCGTCGGGCTCGAGAACTACGAGTGGCTGTGGGACGACAGCGTCTTCTGGCTCTCGGTGTTCAACACGCTGGTCTATACCGGCTTCGCCTCGGTGGCGAAGTTCGGAATCGGCCTCTACCTGGCCCTGCTCCTCAACAAGCGGCTGCCGTTCAAGGCGCTGATCCGCTCGATCGTGCTGATCCCCTTCGTCGTGCCGACCGTGCTCTCGGCGCTGGCCTTCTGGTGGATCTTCGACAGCCAGTTCTCGATCATCTCGTGGTCGCTGCGCCATCTCGGCCTGCTCGACCGCAACATCGATTTCCTCGGCGATCCGACCATGGCGCGGATCTGCGTGACCTTCGCCAATATCTGGCGCGGCGTGCCGTTCATCGCCATCACGCTGCTCGCCGGCCTGCAGACCGTGTCGCCCTCGCTCTACGAGGCGGCGACGATCGACGGCGCGACGCCGTGGCAGAACTTCCGCCACATCACCCTGCCGCTGCTCACCCCGATCATCGCCGTGGTGATGACCTTCTCGGTGCTGTTCACCTTCACCGACTTCCAGCTGATCTGGGCGATGACCCGCGGCGGCCCCGTCAATGCCACCCACCTGATGGCGACCCTGTCCTACCAGCGCGGCATCCTGTCGGGGAATCTCGGCGAGGGCGCAGCCATCGCCACCGCGATGGTGCCGTTCCTGATCCTGGCCATCGCGATCTCGTGGTTCGGGCTCCAGAACCGCAAGTGGCAGACCGGCTGAGAAGGAAACAGCAACGATGGCCGCGACCGCAACCCCCGACACCCCCGACGACAGCGAGGGCATGGCCTATCTCGACACGCTGCCGAGGCGCGTCGTCACGGTCTACCTGCCGCTCTTCGTCATCCTGGTGGTGCTGCTCTTCCCGTTCTACTGGATGGCGCTGACCGCCATCAAACCGGACGAGCAGCTCATCGACATGGAGACCTACAACCCGTTCTGGGTGGTCTCGCCGACGCTCAAGCACATCTCGAAGCTGCTGTTCCAGACCCACTATCCGCTGTGGCTGTGGAACACGATGATGATCTCGGTGGCGGCCACCGTGCTGTCGCTGTTCGCCAGCGTGCTGGCCGCCTACGCGATCGTGCGGATCCGCTACAAGGGCGCGGTCGTCGTCGGCGCGGCGATCTTCCTCGCCTACCTGGTGCCGCCCTCGATCCTGTTCATTCCGCTCGCCACCATCATCCAGGCCTACGGGCTCTACGATTCGCCCTTCGCCCTGGTGCTGGTCTACCCCACCATCCTGATCCCGTTCTCCACTTGGCTGCTGATGGGCTACTTCAAGACCATCCCCTACGAGCTGGAGGAATGCGCGCTCATCGACGGGGCGAGCCGCTGGCAGATCCTCGTCAAGATCATCCTGCCGCTGGCGGTGCCGGGGCTGATCTCGGCCGGCATCTTCTCGCTGACCCTGTGCTGGAACGAGTTCATCTACGCCCTCACCTTCCTGTCCTCGAGCGACAACAAGACCGTGCCGGTGGCGGTGGTGAGCGAGTTCGTCGACGGCGACATCTATCGCTGGGGCTCGCTGATGGCAGGCGCCCTGGTCGGCTCGCTGCCGCTGGTGATCCTGTACTCGTTCTTCGTCGAGCACTACGTCTCGGCGATGACCGGGGCGGTGAAGGAATAGCGATCCCGACGCCCCCGAACCGCCGCGCCCGGGGGCGCCCGGACAAGATCCGGGACGCGTGCGATCCTTGCATCCCCTTGCGGCGCATTGGGGTCTACCCGTCGGCGATCGAGCCGGTTACATGACGGGTCCGGCGGTGCGCACGCCATGCGCCCGGCCCTATCGTCAGGTCTTCGTGACAAGGCAACAATTCCGATGACTGCCCCTCGCACCCTCTACGACAAGATCTGGGACGACCACGTCGTCGATCGTCAGCCGGACGGCACCTGCCTCCTCTACATCGACCGTCACCTCGTGCACGAGGTCACCTCTCCCCAGGCCTTCGAGGGGCTTCGTCTCGCCGGGCGCCGGGTGCGCCATCCGGAGAAGACGCTGGCGGTCGTCGACCACAACGTCCAGACGTCGGACCGCAGCCTCGGCATCGAGGATCCCGAGAGCCGTACGCAGATCGACACGCTCGCCGACAACGTCCGCGAATTCGGCATCGAGTATTACGACGCGCTCGATAAGCGGCAGGGCATCGTCCACATCATCGGGCCGGAGCAGGGCTTCACCCTGCCGGGCCAGACGATCGTCTGCGGCGATTCCCACACCTCGACCCACGGCGCCTTCGGGGCGCTCGCCCACGGCATCGGCACGTCGGAGGTCGAGCACGTGCTCGCCACCCAGACGCTGATCCAGAAGAAGGCGAAGAACATGCGCGCCGTCGTCGACGGGCGCCTGCCCGCCGGCGTCACCGCCAAGGACATCATCCTGGCGATCATCGGCGAGATCGGCACCGCCGGCGGCACCGGCCATGTGCTGGAATATGCCGGCGAGGCGATCCGGGGCCTCTCGATGGAGGGCCGGATGACGATCTGCAACATGTCGATCGAGGGCGGTGCCCGCGCCGGCATGGTCGCCCCCGACGAGACCACCTTCGCCTACATCAAGGACCGGCCGAAGGCGCCGAAGGGCGAGGCGTTCGAGCGGGCGGTCGCCTACTGGCGCAACCTCGTCTCGGACGAGGGCGCGCATTTCGACCGCGAGATCCGGCTCGACGCCGCGAACCTGCCGCCGATCGTGACCTGGGGCACGAGCCCTGAGGACGTCGTCTCGGTCCAGGGCCGGGTGCCGGACCCGGCCTCGATCGAGGACGAGAACCTGCGCTCCTCCAAGGAGAAGGCGCTCTCCTACATGGGCCTGACCCCGGGCACGAAGATCACCGACATCGCCCTCGACAAGGTGTTCATCGGCTCCTGCACCAACGGCCGCATCGAGGACCTGCGGATCGTCGCCCGCATGGTCGAGGGACGCAAGATCCACCCGAGCGTCTCCGGCATGGTGGTCCCGGGCTCCGGCCTGGTGAAGCAGCAGGCGGAGCAGGAGGGCCTCGCCAGGATCCTGATCGAGGCCGGCTTCGACTGGCGCGAGCCGGGCTGCTCGATGTGCCTCGGCATGAATGCCGACCGCCTCAAACCCCACGAGCGCTGCGCCTCGACCTCGAACCGCAACTTCGAGGGCCGCCAGGGCCACAAGGGCCGCACCCACCTCGTCTCCCCGGCGATGGCCGCCGCCGCCGCCATCGCGGGCCACTTCGTCGACATCCGCGAGTGGCCGGCCGGCAACTGACGGCCTCGCGACGAAACGGCGGAGTTCGGCGTTGACGCCGGCTCCGCCGCCGACTAAACGACTGACACCGGGGCGCCGCCAAGGCGGCGCTTTCGGGCCCAGGTGGCGGAATTGGTAGACGCGCTGGTTTCAGGTACCAGTGGTGCAAGCCGTGGAGGTTCGAGTCCTCTCCTGGGCACCAACACCCTTCAATGGTGTTGATGCTTCCCGCGATGCGGTGATCCTGAACTCGACCATTCATCACATCTGGTCATCCAGGGTGTCCGATGCAGGGCAATGCCGGCATCGGTGATCTCGCTTCCTGGCGTTCCCCTCCCCTGCCCAAACCCGCACTTTCCGCGGATCCGGAATTTCCGGAGGGGGCCTCGAGCGGCGAAGACAAATCATCGCCACCGGCGCCTGTCTCCACCCCGGTAGCGGCCTCGAGAAGGCGCCCTGCGGTCGCACCTCAGGCTGCCGCGGGTGCGATGACGCGGAGTGCCGGCTGGCGGAATGACCGCGTCGGCTCGGTCCCCACGCCCCGCCGCTCATTCCGCGCCACCCCCGCTCAATCCCGTTGACGCCGTCGCCGCCACGCTCTAAACGACTGACACCGGGGCGCCGCCAAGGCGGCGCTTTCGGGCCCAGGTGGCGGAATTGGTAGACGCGCTGGTTTCAGGTACCAGTGGTGCAAGCCGTGGAGGTTCGAGTCCTCTCCTGGGCACCAACACCCGACAGGTGTTGATGCCGTCCCCGCAGCGGACGAGAACCACGTCTTCCCTAACGTTCCCGTCAGATCGATCCATGGTCGTGCCGTAACGGCAAGTGACCCGTCATGCCGGGCGAACCTCGCCGGGCCGCTCCGCGTTGGCTGTCGCCGACCGGAGGATCATCCATGACCGACAGCCGCGAAGACCTGCTCACCGCCCGCCCGCACCTGACCCGCCGCGACGAGGATCGGGCCGCCGCCAAGGCCGGGGTGGCGCCGGCCGACCACGATGCCGCCCGCAGGGCAGACGCCCTCGATCCGGGCACCAGCACCACCGGCGAGGAGCCGCGTCCCCGGGTGCGCCCCTCCCCGGCCGGCGAGGGTGAAATCTGACATCGGATCCGGCCCGACCGCCAAGGTCCGGGCCGTCGGGCGCCAAGCGTGTATGCTCGAAGGCTTCACCTGATGCGGAGCCCCGGCGTCAGCCGTTACCGGCGCCACGACGTTCCGGATCCGGCAACCGCGACAAGCCGGCGCCGACGGGCGGTCGGCCGGACGGATCGCGCGGGGCTTCAGCCCGGCGCCGGCCCGCCGCTGCCGCGGGCCTCGGGGGCCGGGCTCCCGCCGGGTTGAGGCCCCGCGGCGGGCGTGCCGTCCTGCCCCGGCTTCGGCCGTTCCGGCGTGGCGCTCTCGGGGTAGCGCGCGCGGTAGGCGCGCAGGAATTCGGTCAGGGTCTCGGCGCTGGTCGCCTGGCGCACGAGGTTGCGGAAGGCCGCGGTGCCGGCGGCGTTCGGGGCGGCGACGAGGCCGAACGTGCGGGCATCCGGGCTGTCGGCCATCTTCGGGGTGTATTTCGTGCGCAGGCGGTCGAGGCTCAAGCTGTCCTCGGCCAGCGCGTAGCCGATCGCCGCCCGCATCACGTCGTTGCGCTCGGTGTCGGACAGGGGACCCGGATCGCGCCAGCGGGCGCCGAGCAGGGCCTCGTGCGCCTCCCCGGCCTCGCGCCAGCGGCGGGCGCCCCACAGGATGTCGCCGCGCAGGTGCGCCGCCTCCAGGCTCGCATTGCCGTCGAGCAGTTCGAGAGCGAGGTCGGTGCGCGACAGGTCGGACAGGGCGCGGGCCTCCAGCAGCAGGCGCGCGTCGCGGATCTGCCCCGGCAACTCGGGCAGGCGGGTGTTCTGCAGGACCTTGAGGGCTTTGAGCGGCTCGCCCTCCATCAGCCGCACGGTGGCGAGCCGCGCCGCCACGCTCGCCCGCGCCGCGCCGGTGAGGCGATTGTCGACCTGGTGCTGGAGGAGGTCGCCGGCGGCGTCGAGGAGGTCGAGGGCGACGAGGCGGTCGGCCAGCCGCCGCACGATCTCGTCGCCCTGGCGGCCGACCGGGGTGAACTCCTTGAAGTCGTAGAACAGCGCCAGGGCCTCGATCCGCCCCAGGCTGTCGCCGCGATCCGACAGGAACAGGCCTGAGAACAGCGCCACCATGTCGTCGTGCAGGCCGCGGGTCGCCGGGTGGTCCGGATAGAGCCTGTTGGCCTTGCGGGCGGTCGCGAAGGCCTCGCGCCAGCGGCCGGCCCCGGCATAGAGCTGGCCGAGCCGGGCGAAGGCCCCGGCCTCCGCGTCGCCGTGCCACATCAGCGTCAGGCGTTCGAGCCGGTCGACCGCCGCCTCGGGCGTCATCGTGCCGGAGGCCCGGCCGAGATCGACCAGCCGCAGGATCGCCTGGACGGCCACCGGCGGGGCGGCGGTCTCGGCGATCTGCTGGTAGGCACGGCGTGCCTCGCCATCCTGGCCGATCGCCTCGGAGAACCGCGCCCTGAGGAAGGCGAGCCGGTCGCGCGGCAGCGCCCCCTCGACCAGCGGCGTCACGGCGGTGATCGCCCGCTGGGCGAAGGCCGGGTCCTTGGCATCGAGCGCCGCCTCGGCCGCCGCCAGGTAGAAGGTCAGCTGCAGGTCGTCGGGATAGGCCTCGATCACCGGGAGGCCGGACTTGAAGGCGGCGAGCGCGGCGGCGCTGCGCCGACCGCGCGCATCGACGAGGCCGCGCCACAACCGCAGCTCCGGGTCCTGTGCCTGCTTGCTGTCGGCGGGGAGGAGGCCGGCCGCACGCGCCTCCTGCCCCAGCCCCAAGGCGGCGATGGCCGAGAGCAGACGCACCGGCCGCTCGGCGGCCAGGGCCGCGTCCTCCCGGGTCGCGAAGGCCAGCACCCCGGCGGCCTCGGCCGACAAGCCGTTGGCGAGAAACACCCGGGCGAGGTCGATGCGCGCGGCGGAGCGGGCCGGCCGCTCGGCCCCGGCGGCGGCGGCCTCCGCGGCGCGGATGCGGGCCCGCACGTCGCCGCGCTGATCCTCGCGCCAGCGCTCCGGCTGCACCATCAGGGTGGAGGCGGATTGCGCGCCGGCCTCCGACACCTCCGCCACCGCCGGCGAGACCGACAGGCCGCCGGGCCGGGTGATCGTCACCTCGTTGAGGCCGGGACGCACCGCGATGTCGTCGGCCGCCGCCAGCACCGCCACGCCCTGCCGGCTCGGCAGCAGCTCGAACTCGACGAAGCGGCCGCGCTTCGGCACCCCGGCGATGCGCGGGCCGCGGGCGGTCACCACGGCGATGCGCTCGCCGTCGCGATCGAGCCACAGCGCGCCGCCGGGGCGGGCGAGCGGCACCGCCACCGCGGGCTTGCCGGTCGGATCGGCGCTGCGCTGCGGCGCCAGGGCGTCGCCGCCCGGCGCGCTGCCGTCGCCGAGCACTAGGTCCCAGCCCTGCCCCTCCCCCGCCGCGAGCTGGGCGAGGGTGCCGGGATCGAGCCGCAGACGTAAGGTCGTGAAGGCGCCCTCGATCTTCGGCCCCTCGGCGAGGCTCACCGGCGCCTCGGCAGGCCAGGCCGGCAGGCCGATCGCCCCGGTGGTCTCGAAGACCAGGGTGGCGAGGCCGCCGCGCTCGAACAGGGCCGCCGGAGGCCGGGTGGCGAACGGGAAGGCGATCCGCAGGCCCTGCCCGGTCCGGGTCACGCGGGCCTGGACCGGCCCGGAGGGAGCCGGCGGCTCGGCCGGGGCGCGGGCGCCGGCCGGGGGGGCGGGGGCCGCGGGCGGAGCGTCTTGCGCCTTCTCCACCGGCGCGGCCGGCTTGTCGGCGGTCGCCTTCTCGGCCACCGGCTTCTCGGGCGCGGCCTTCTCCGGCGCGGATTTCTCGGACGTGGATTTGCCCGCCGGCTTCACGAGATCGAGGACGTAGGAATCGTCCTCGCGGTAGCCCTCGGCCGTGGTGCCGTCGGCGAGCCGCAGGGTCAGCCGGGCGGCCTCCGCACCCGTCTCGGTGGCGAGCGTCGTCACGGCCGGCCGCAGGGCGACGCGGGCGTCGGCGGCCTCGACCGTGTAGGTGCCGGGGATGCGCAGGCGGATCTCGGACCCGGCGCGCTCGAACCCGACCTCGGTGTCCTTCGGCAGGCGCACCGAGAGCCGGGTCAGGGTCGGCAGGCGCGCCACTTCGAGGCGCAAGGGAACCGGGCGCCTCGCGGTCCGGGCCGCCTCGCGGCGCAGGCGCTCGTTCAGCTCCTCCGCCCGGCGGGTCAGGTCGGCGAGCACGTCCGGCGGCAGGCCCGGCGGCAGGCCGGTCCAGCCCTCGGGCATCAGGTCGATGAAGACCCGCTCGCCGGCCTCCAGCACGTTGATCTTGTAGGGCGCCTGGAGCGCGACGCGAAAGCCGGCGCCGTCCGGGTCGCGACGAACCTGGGTCACGTAGGCCGGCATCTCGGTGGCCAGGCGGTCGCGCTGGCCGGTCACCGGCTCGCGGAAGCTCACCACCAGCACGCCGCCGGTGACCTTGGCGGCCACCTTGACGTTGTGGTCGAAGGTGAGGGCGATGCGCCCGAAATTCGTCTGCTCGCTGCCCTGGATCGCGACGAGTTCGGCCGCCTCGGCCGCGCCCGCTCCGGCGGCCAGCCCCGCCAGCGCGATCAGTGCCGCCGCGCGGCGGCTCCTGCCCGTCGAACCCATCGCATCCGCCCGAAAACCCCGAGGCGGCACCATGCCGGCACAGGGCTAATGAGCGATTAAGCGGGCCCGCTTCAGCGCGTCCCGTCGATCGCCGGCAGCTCGCCGGGGGGGAGGCCCGGGGCCGCGGCGGCGGATTTCGGGCCACCGGCGCCGCGGGCGCGCTGGGCGAGCGCCACGGTCAGGCGCTCGGCCGCCTCCGGCTGCATCACCGCCAGCACCTCGGCCATCTTGCGCGGGTTCATGGCGACCACCACCGGTACCAGCACGTCGAGCTTCAGCCGGTCGAAGACCCGGGCGGCCTCCTTCGGCTTCATCGTCTCGTACATCGTGACCAGGGACTTGAGCCCCGCGGCCTCGGCCTCGGCGCGCTTCGCCGCCGCGTCATCGCCCTTCTGCTCCAGGATCTTGAGATCGTTGATGCGGGTCTCGAGCTTGCGCTCGGCATTTTCGATCAGCTGCTCGCGGGTCTCGAGGTCGCGGGAGCGCTGCTGCAGCGCGTCGCGCCGCGCGCCGAGCTTCTCGAGGATCGCCCGCTCGGAGGACGAGACCGGCTCGGCGGCCGGCCGCACCGGCTCGGGCGGGGGCGCCGCCGCGGACGGCGCCGGGGCCGTCTCCTTGGGCGAGACCGAGCCGGTGATCGTCGGGTCGAGGGGCTCGTAGCCCGAACGGGCATGGACCAGCATCTCGGCGAAGCGCTCGCCGGTCGAGGGGCCGGCCTCGAGGACGGCCAGCACCTTCAGGAGCAGCAGCCCCGAGGCCGCTACCGCCACCGCGTCGACGAGGCGCAGGCGGATCAGCGGCCCGCGCCAGGCCGCGTTCGTCAGCAGGCGCTGCACCAGGACGGCGACCGAGGCGGGGGCCTGCGGCAGCTTGGCGGGCAGCGTGCCGGCGGCGGGCTTCGGCGCGGCGGGTTTCGCCGCAGCCGGTGACGCGGCGGCGGCCCTGGCGGCGGGAGCGGCCGCGCCGGTGCCGGCGGCCCCGGGTGCTGCGGCATCGGGAGCTGTCGGGGGCAGCCCGGCGAAGCGGCGCAGGAGCAGCGCGAGGGTCATGCGGCCTGGGCCTGCAGGCGGCTCAGGGCGCGCTCGCTGAGGGCGCGGGCGGCGGCGGCGGCGGCGCCGAGGCGCTCGCTGGTCGAGACCGGCCGCGGCTCGGGCGCGGGCGCCGCCGTCGGGGCGGCCTGCGGCGCGACGGCGGTGGGCTGGACGGGGGCATGGGAGGCCGGCATCGGCCCGGGCTGGGCTACCGGGCCGGGCGCTTGGGTAAAGGCCGCAGGCGCCTGGGCAAAGGCCGCAGGCGCCTGGGCAAAGGCCGCCGGCGTCTGGGCGAAGGCCGCCATCTCGCCCGGCGCCGCGGCCCGGGCCTGGGCGACGATGCGGCCGATGCGGGACAGCACCTCGTCGCCGGCCTGGAGCTGGGCGGCGAGGTCGGCATTGGTGCGCTCGGCCAGGCGCAGGCGCTCGGCCAGGGTGCGGTCGCATTCGGCGAGCGTGGTGCGCAGGCCCATGATGGCGCGCTCGGCCGACTCGGTCGCCCCCATCAGGTCGCCGATGGTCTGACGCATCGCCGTCTCGTCACCCTTGAGGCGGGTGATGCGGCGCCCGAGGCTGACCGAGGTGGCGATGCAGGCGACGAGCAGAACCGCCACCAGCAGGTCGGCCAGGATGCTGACGATCAGGCTCACGGTACGGCCTCACTCCGGAAAAGGGACAGGGACATGCGGCGCTAGCCGTCCTTGCGGTTCTGCATTGAGGCCTCGAAGGCCGCGAAGGTGGTGCGGGCGCGCCGCAGGGGGCGCGTCACCTGCACGGCGATGCTGTCGTCGAGCCGGCCGATCCGCCCCTGCGTCATCGCCCAGTCGCCGCAGCGCAGGGTGATGAGGTCGGCGGGCTTGGCGTCGAACATGATCGTGTCGCCGACCTCCAGCGACAGCACGCGGCGCAGCGGCAGCGACACCTCGTGCAGGACCGCTTCGACGGCGACGTCGGCCTGGAAGATCTCGGTGGCGAGGTGCCCCTCCCAGATGTGGTCGCGGCCGAGCTTCTCGCCCATGAAGCTCTGGAGGAGCAGGTCACGGATCGGCTCGATCGTGGCGTAGGGGAACAGGATCTGGAGGAGGCCGCCGCGGCCCTCCATGTCGAGCTTGAGGTCGATCAGGATCGCGGCGTTCGCCGGCCGGGTGATGGTGGCGAAGCGCGGGTTGGTCTCGATCCGGTCGATGAGGAAGCGCACCGGCGAGAGCGGCTGGAACGACGCTTCGAGGTCGCCGAGGATGATCTCGACCATCCGGCGCACCAGCTGCATCTCGATCGGCGTGAACGGCCGGCCGTCGAGGCGGATGCTGGTGCCGCCGCGCTTGCCGCCGAGCAGGAGGTCGAGGGTCGAGTAGGCGAGGTTCGACTCGACCGTGACGAGGCCCGAATTCTCCCAGGCATCGGCCCGGAACACCCCGAGCAGGGTCGGCAGCGGGATCGCGTTCAGGTAGTCGCCGAAGCGCACCGAGGTGATGTTGTCGAGGGTGACCTCGACGTTGTCCTGGAAGAAGTTGCGTAACGAGGTCGACAACAACCGGATCATCCGGTCGAAGACGATCTCGAGCATCGGCAGGCGCTCGTACGAGACGACGCCCGAATCGACGATCGCCCGGATGCCGCCGGCGCCCGAGGCCGAGAGCTCGCGCAGCGAGAACCCGAGGACCTGGTCGATCTCCTCCTGGTTCAGGATGCGGTCGTTGCCGGCGAGCTCGGGGAGGTTCTCGGCCTCGCCCTCGTCGATCATGTTGGCCCATTCGGCCGCCATGTCGCTCGCCTGGGTGGCGGTGCCCTGCTCCGCCAGCGCCGCGCCCCATTCCTCGGCGAGCGAGGCGTCGCCGCCGCCGCCTTGCTCGATCAGGGCCGCCGCCCAGTCGTCCTCGTCGATGGTGTCGTCAGGTCCGGCCACGGGAATCCCGAAATTCGCTGGAGAGGCCTACTGGATGGTGAAGTCCTTGAAGAGCACCGCGTCGACCTTGGCGGGGTAGACCGCCACGTTGACCCGCCGCAGCAGCTCTTCCCGCAGGCGGTAGGTGCCGCCCGCCGCCTCGAAGTCGCCGACGCGCAACTCGCGCACGAAGACCTGGAACGTGTCCTCGACCCGCGGCATCAGCGGCTGGATCTCGGCCACCACTTTGGCATCCCGCACCTCGAGGGCGACCTTCAGGCGCAGGAAGCGCGGCTGGGTCTGCCCGGGCTCGGGCAGCAGGTTCATGGTCATCTCGCGGACGTCCATGAACGCCACCGGCAGCTTCTGCTCGGCCGCCGGCTTCTCGGCATGGGCCGCGCGGCTGCGCATCACCATGAAGCCGCCGCCGCCCCCGGCCGCCAGCAGCAGGACGGCGCCGATGATGATGATCAGCTTCTTCTTCGACCCGCCGGCGGGGGCGGCGCCCTCCTCGCCCTCGGCCTCCGGAGCCGGTGTCTTCTTCGGCTTCTTGGCCATCGCCTGCCGCTCAAATCCTGGAAAACCCGTCGCCGGGACGTGCTGGAGAATGTGCGGAAGACGGTTAACGCGCCGTTAAGGCGGCAAATTCTGCCCGGTCGAACCTGCCGGGTCGGCACGAAACGACGCGTCCGCCCGGCCGCCTCGATTAACCAAGCATTTGCCATGACAGCGAAAATCCGGGTGCCCGCGGCTGGCACGGCCCCTGCGATCATCAGGTCGGGTCCGCCGCTGGGGAGCGGGGTGGCCCACCATCACGCATCGTCGGGGAGTAGCCGGTGCAGAACGCTCAGTTGATCGGGCTCTCGTCCCAGATGGCCCTCGGGCGCGAGCTCGAGGTCATCGCCAACAACATGGCCAACGTCACCACGACGGGCTTCAAGGCGCGCTCGACACGCTTCCAGGAATACCTGATGCCGAAGGCGAGCGCGGAGACCTTCCAGCGCCCCGACCGCAAGCTGTCCTACGTCATCGATTCGGGCACGCCGCTCGACCTCACGCAGGGGGCGATCGAGGCGACCGGCAACCCGCTGAACGCCGCGATCCGCGGCGAGGCGTTCTTCGCCGTGCAGACGCCGCAGGGCGAGCGCTACACCCGCAACGGCGCCTTCGAGCTGAACGCGCAGGGCCAGATCGTGACGAGCGACGGCTACCCCGTCCTCGGCGACGGCGGCCCGATCCAGATCGGCCAGCAGGAGACCGGGCTCGCACTCGGGCCGGACGGGACGATCTCGACCAACCAGGGCACCCGCGGCCGCTTGCGCCTCGTCACCTTCGCCAACCCGCAGGCGCTGACGAATGCCGGCGGGAACCTCTATTCGTCGGTCGGGGCGCCGCAACCGGCGGGCCCGCAGGGGCGGATCGAGCCCGGCGCGCTCGAGCGCTCGAACGTCCGCCCGGTGCTGGCGATGACCCGGATGCTGGAGGTGAACCGCACCTACCAGCTCGTCTCCGACACGGTCTCGCGGCTCGATTCCCTGCGCGGCTCGGCGATCCAGCGCCTCGCCGACGTCGGCTCGGCGTAAGGGAGCACCCACACGATGCGCGCGCTCTACGCCGCCGCCACCGGCATGGCGGCCCAGGAACTCAACGTCCAGGTCATCTCGAACAACATCGCGAACCTGCGCACCACCGGCTACAAGCGCCAGCAGGCGCATTTCCAGGATCTGCTCTACCAGAACCTGCGCCGGGCCGGCAGCGCGACCTCGGACCAGAACAACCAGCTGCCGGCGGGCCTCGCCCTCGGCTCGGGCGTGAAGACCACCTCGACCGCCCGGGTGATGTCGCAGGGCACCCTGACCTCGACCGAGAAGACCTACGATATCGCCGTGCGCGGCGAGGGCTTCTTCCAGGTCACGATGCCGGACGGGCGCACCTCCTACACCCGCGACGGCTCGTTCGACCTCGATTCGCAGGGGCAGATCGTCACCCGCGAAGGCTACCTGATGAACCCGAACATCACGGTGCCGAACAACGCCACCAGCGTGACGATCAGCGCCTCTGGCATCGTGCAGGCGACGATCCCCGGCCAGACCGCGCCGCAGAATCTCGGCCAGATCCAGATGGCCCGGTTCGTCAACAAGGTCGGCCTCGAATCGATCGGCGACAACCTGTTCGTCGAGACCCTGGCCTCGGGGCCGCCGATCACCGGCAATCCCGGCACCGACGGCTTCGGCAACCTGCAGCAGAGCTACCTCGAAGAGGCCAACGTCAACGCGGTCTCGGAGATCTCCTCGCTGATCGCCGCGCAGCGCGCCTACGAGATGAACTCGAAGGTCGTGACCGCCGCCGACCAGATGCTGTCCACCACCTCGCAGATGTTCCGCGGATGAGCGCCCCAATGATCCGTTCCGCTCGTCCCGCCCGCACCCGTCATTCGCCCGCGGCACGCCGCGCGCTTCTCAGCGCCGGCATCCTGTCGCGCACCGCGCTCACCCTGCTGGCGCTCGGCGCCCTCACCCTGCCGGTCCTGGCCGGCGAGGCCCCGCGCCTCGCGCTCAAGGGCGACATCACCGCCGAGCGCGACGTCATCACGCTCGGCGACCTCGTCGCCGGGGCGCCGCCGGCTCTCGCCCAGAAGGCCCTGTTCCGGGCGCCGGCGCTCGGCACCTCCGGTACCATCCAGGTCCGGCGCATCGTCGAGGCGGCGGCCGGGCTCGGCCTCGACGCGCCGGAGAGCGGCGGCCGGCTCCAGATCTCGGTGCAGCGCGCGGCCCGCCGCATCGCCGCCCCCGAGATCGAGGGCGCCGTCCGGGCGGCGCTCGCCAAGGTCCGCGGCCTCGATGCCGGCTTCACGTCGATCGCCTTCGAGGGCGAGCCGCCGGTGCTCACCGTGCCGCCGGACCTCGTCGCCGCGGCCACCGCCCAGGAGGTCACCTACGATCCGCGCAGCCGCCGGGTCACCGCCCTCGTGGTGGTGGGCGAGCGCCAGGCGTCCCTGCGGGTGTCGGGCCAGGTGGTGGAAATGGCCGACGTCGCGGTGCTGACCCGCTCGGTCAACCGCGGCGACACGCTCGCGGCCCCCGACATCGCCGTCGAGCGGCGCCCGCGCGAGGGCCTGCCGGCGGACATCGCGGCGGATGCCGCGGCCTTCGTCGGCCAGGTGGCGCAGAAGCCGCTCGGCGCCGGCACCGCGCTGCGTGCCGGCGAACTCGGCCGGCCGGACCTCGTCGCCCGCGGCGAGGCGGTGACCATCGTGTACGAGACCCCCGGCGTGGCCCTGGCGCTGCGCGGCCAAGCCCGCGACGGCGGCCCGCTCGGGGCGGTGATCGGGGTCATCAACCCGGTCTCCAAGAAGGTGATCCAGGCCACCGTGATCGGCCCCGGCCGCGTCACCGTGGCGCCGATCATGCCGGTGACGGCGGCGGCCGTGCCCGGCCGCGTCGCCTCGGCCCGGCCGTGAGGAGGGCCTGAGATGTCCGTCTCCCGTCTCGCCCTCGTCGGCCTCGCCGGCGCGCTGCTCGCCGGCTGCAACACCGCCGACCGGCTCACCCAGATCGGCGCGACGCCGGTGCTGTCGGCGATCGAGGACCCGACCGCCCAGCCCGGCTATCGCCCGGTGCGGCTGCCGATGCCCGACGTCCAGCCGGTCTCCTACGCCTCGAACTCGCTCTGGCGTACCGGCTCGCGCGCCTTCTTCAAGGACCAGCGCGCCGCCAAGGTCGGCGACCTCGTCACGGTGAAGATCAACGTCACCGACAAGGCCAACCTCAACAACGAGACCAAGCGCTCGCGCTCGAACAGCGAATCGTTCGGGATGCCCAACGCCTTCGGCCTCGAGACGAAGACCAAGCTGCTCGCCGGCCTCGACCCGGCGAAGATGCTCGCCACCGATGCCACGACTACCAACGACGGCGCCGGCTCGGTGCAGCGGGCCGAGACGGTGACCACCAGCGTGGCGGCGATCGTCACGCAGGTGCTGCCGAACGGCAACCTGGTGCTGGAAGGCCGCCAGGAGATCCGCATCAACTTCGAGGTACGCGAACTGATCGTCGGCGGCGTGGTGCGGCCGGAGGACATCGAGTCCGACAACACCATCGATTCGAGCAAGATCGCCCAGGCCCGCATCGCGTATGGCGGCCGCGGCCAGATCACCGACGTGCAGCAGCCGCGCTACGGCCAGCAGTTCCTCGACATCGTGCTGCCGTTCTAGCGAACGGCGCCAAGGATCCCGCACCGGGCGGCACGCTCCCCCCCTGAGCCGCACGGACGCGGCGCGGCCCCGGCACTCCCCGCCGGGGCCGCTCTCGTTTTGGAGGCGGACATGCGCATGACCGGGGTGCCGGCTCGCGCCGTCCCGGCCGTCAGGTCAACATGGGTGCAAGGAAAAGGCGCTTCGCGCCCCGCATCTTGACCCTCCCCCTCAGCGGATGTGGGGCGGGAGAGGGGATGCCGTTTGCGGAGACGACTGAACCGTTCTGAAGCGCGCCCTCTGGATCAGCGTGGCGCTGCCCGTCTCCCGGCCCCTGCTGACGCAGGATACACCCTCCCCGTCCCAAGTTGGGCTTGCCCAACTCGGCCACGGCGATGCGGAACCCGGGCAAGCCCGAGTTCCGTGAGGGAGGGTTTTGGCGCGGGCGTCGGGAGCGGTCGATCCAGCCGAAGCCGCGAACCCTCAATCGTCCCGGTACACCCGCTCCCGGCGCTCGTGGCGCTCCTGGGCCTCGAGCGAGAGCGTCGCGATCGGGCGGGCCTCCAGGCGCTTGAGCGAGATCGGCTCGCCGGTCTCCTCGCAATAGCCGTAGGAGCCGTCCTCGATCCGAGACAGGGCCGCGTCGATCTTGGCGATCAGCTTCCGCTGCCGGTCGCGCGCCCGCAATTCGATCGCCCGATCGGTCTCGGACGAGGCGCGGTCGGTCAGGTCGGGGTGATTCTCGTTCTCGCTCTGCAACGCCACCAGGGTGTCCTGGGCCTCGCGCAGAATGTCTTGCTTCCAACCCTGGAGCTTGCGGCGAAAATACTCCCGCTGACGCTCGTTCATGAAGGGCTCGGCGTCATTGGGGGCATAGCCCTCCTCGATCACGATCTTCGCCATCGCGCCCCTCGGAAAACCGATGTTGTCCTGACCGCAGCCGATTGCATGGCCGCAGCCCACTTGGCGCAGCCCTATAATAGAGGCTGCACGACATCACAATGTCCCTGCGGGGCACGCAAGGACCGGACCAGGGGACGGCGGCCCTCTGCTGCAATCGTGTCACGGTCCTGAACCATCTGCACCACCCGCCCGTCCGCCGAGGGCCGCCGCAATGTTCGATTCCAGACGTCGGGCGACGGGCTGGCGATAGTGGCTGCCGTCGAAGAACAGGTCGGGCCCGTGCAGATCGGGCCGGTCGCCGGACCAGTCGACGACCCGCCCCCGCGGCGCCACCGCGGCGGCGAGCGCGGCGCGGCACGAGTCGGCCGCCGCGGCCCGGGGCGTGCCCGGCCGCGGCCGCGTCGCCGGGGCGACCGGCGGAAACACCAGCACCAGGGCCGTCTCAGGGGGCAGGCGGTCGGCCAACGCCCGCAGGCGGGCGGCGGCGGGGAAGCCGGGCCCGCCCTCCCCCGGATCGGGTCCGTCCGGGGCCGCCTGCGCCCGGGAGGCGACGCGCTCCGGCATGTCCGGATCGCCCAGCCGGAGGTAATCCGGCTCGTAATCCCAGTAGCCGTCGGGCGCTGCCCGGCGCGGGGCGGAGCGCATCGCCCAGCCGATGCGGTTGACGACCTCGCTGGCGACCGTGATGCGCAGGAGGCCGCGCAGGTAGCCCGGCCAATCCGCGGCCAGCAGCCAGGACGGGAACGGCCGCAGCGGCGGCAGGGCGGGATCGCCGGTGCACCAGAACGCGTCGGCTCCGATCACCAGGGCCCGCGCCTGGGGGTGATGGCGCAGGAAGTAGTCGGCGACCCGGAACTGCTCGCCCGGCCCGGTGCCCGGCACCGAGAGCTGCACGAACGGGATCCCGGTCGCCGCCCGCAGGCGCTCCGGCGCGATCAGCTGGATGTGCGAGTTGCCGATGATCGCCGCCCTGTAGGCGGGATCGCGGCCCCGGCTCGCCGTAGCCGTGCGCGGCCCTTGCGGGCGGACGCCGTCGCGGGCGAGGAGCCGCGGTCGGCCGGTGTCGTAGGGATCGACCGCGAGGGCAAGCGCCAGGTAGCCGGCGAGCAGCAGGGCCGCCGCGCTCACCAGGCGGACGGCGAAGCGGCGCCACGCGGCCTCGGGATCCAGGGGGTCGGCGCGCATCGATCGGCTCCCCTCAGAACTGGAAGTAGATGAACTCGTAGTTGGCGTCGTCGCCGATGCGCAGCAGCACCGCGACGAGGAGCACCGCGAAGGCGATCGCCAAAGCCGGCCGCGGCGGCAGGCGGTGGACCGCTGCCCACGCCGTCGGGCCGACCAGTGCCACCAGGGCGGCGGGCACGAAGGCCCGCCACTTGAAGCCGTGCCCGGCCGGCGCGAGGCCGAACAACCCCTTGAACACCGCCAAAGCTGCCTCGAAGCTGGTGGCGCGGAACAGCACCCAGGTCAGCGCCACGAAGGCGAAGGTCTGGGCCCAGCCGAGGAGGACCGGCATCGGCAGCCCGGCCCGGCGCCACAGCAGGCCGGCCCCGAGCCCGGCCCCGTGCGCCGCCCCCCAGGCGACGAAGGTGAGGCCGGCGCCGTGCCACAGGCCGCCGAGCGTCATGGTGGCGAAGAGCGCGCCGATCTGCACGGCGAGGCCCCGGCGGTTGCCGCCGAACGGGATGTAGAGGTAGTCGCGCAGGAACCGCGACAGGGTCATGTGCCAGCGCCGCCAGAAATCCTGCAGCGAGATGGCGCGATAGGGCACGTCGAAGTTCTGCGGCAGCACGATCCCGAACAGCAGCGCGAGGCCGAGCGCCATGTCGGTGTAGCCGGAGAAGTCGAAATAGATCTGGAACGTGAAGGCGAGCGTGCCCTGCCACGCTTCCGTGACGCTCACGACCTTGCCGGCGGCGGCGGCCTCGAAGACCGGGTTGGCGTAGGCCGCGAGCGGATCGCCGAGGAACACCTTCTTGGCCAGCCCGAGGCAGAGCAGCATCAGCCCGCGGCCGATCCGCTCGGCGGCGTCCGGCCGGGCATAGGGCTTCTCGTCGAACTGGTGGAGGATCTCGCTCCAGCGCACCAGCGGGCCGGCGAGCACCTGGGGGAAGAACGCGATGTAGAGGGCGTAGCGCGTCAGGTCCATCTGCGGCGCCCGGCCGGCGCGCAGGTCGGTCAGATACATCACGTGATGGAAGGTGAAGAACGAGATGCCGAGCGGCAGGGCGAGGCTCGGCCGGGCTAAGTCGTGGAGCCCCGGCAGGACCGCCGCGAGGCCGGCGAGGAACCCCGCATACTTGAACAAGGCCAGGACCGCGAGGTTCGCCGCGATGGCGAGCGGGATCAGGAGCGCCGCGCGGCTCCGCCCGAACCAGCGGGCGACGAGCCAGTTCAATCCGATCGAGGCGACCAGCAGCGGCACGAAGCGCGGATCCCACCAGCCGTAGAAGACGAGCGAGAGCCCGACCAGCAGCGGCAGCCGCCAGCCCGGCCGGTGGAGGGCCACGACGGCGTGGAGGGCGAGGGCGACCGGCAGGAAGCCGAGGAGGAACGGAAAGGAGTTGAACAGCATCGAGGCCGGGGTGACGCGGGTCTTGCGGCGACACCAAGGCCGCCCGTCTTCGAACGGGCGCCGTTGTGGGAGATCGGGGATGACGCGTCAACGCCCGGGGGCTGCGCCCCGCGGCTCCGGACCCGGGTCATACCGGCAGGCGACCCTTCGAGGGCGGGCTGCCTCGTTCGCGGGTAGCGATGGCAGTCCATCGCCGACGAGGTCCGCCGCCCGCGAGCCGAAGCTCGGGATCGCCCGTGCCGTGGCGCCGGACCGAACCTCCCTGATCCGGCCTTTGCGGGCCTGACGGGCCGGATCGGCGAGGGCTGCGAGACCGCGACGGCCCTGTGGCGCGAGATCCAGGAGCGGCGCTATCCCGGGACAAGCCGGCGGATGCGCCGCTTCTTCAGTCGTGTTCTTTGCGAATTTTATCGTGACGATCAGAGTTTTACGGGAGGAAAAATAACGTTCACGTTGCCGAGCCACGTCCGCAGCGCAACGGCGCGATGCTTTGCCTGCGATAAATTAAAATAATTCTCGGCAAGCTCGACGACGGCATTGCTTCCGCGGAAGCGGTCCGGATGACGGTCGACGAATTCCTGCACATGAGCTACCGATCGAGGGCCGTGACAAAACAAATATGTCAAGGCGTGGTCCGACTCGAAGCGTGAGACGATTAAATATACCTTGATATCGCCCGTTGCGTTCCACTCGGCTGGGCGGCCGACGGACCGGCTTTCGGTCCGCTCCAGATTCCCGTCGCCGCCTACGCGGAAGATCGTGACGTCGGATCCTCCTCGGTTGCCGGTATTCATTCACGATGCTCCTTGGCTGTGGTCCGGCCCCGGATATGGGCAATGCGACGAGAACGACGATGGGAAAGCAGCGAAGCGTCGAGTCGGATCGATCCAGCGCAAGATCGGCACGTGATCCTCGCGCCCCGGACGTCGCCTTTGTGCCGGGCGGTCCGGAAGGAGCGAAGCCTGTCGGTCCGCGACGCGCCGATGGGGCGCAGACGACGACCGGGAAAGCGCGCCGCAGGCTCCGTACGATCCGTCGTCAGGACAACCAGGTATGCGATGGTCCGCGTCAGCACCTGGCCGGCCCTCTCTCAAGAATCCTCGTTACGAAAAGGCACAGTCCGGGGCAAGACTGGGGCCGTATGATCGTCGCCACCGATCGCTCGAACGGGACACGATGGATGTGAGCGGTGGCGCAGCGGGCAGATCCGAGACAGAAGGACCCGCTTCACCGGTCGGATGGGGACGGGGGTCGAATACGAGGCACCTGGGGAAACCCGACGACGCGAACGAGTCGACTTCAGTGATGCGACGCAGACGCCACAATGTCGGCCTCACCGATCGGCAGGTGCGACATGGCCATTGAGGCAGGATCGCCAGTATGGCAGCGTCCAATGACCTCAAGGCTTTGCCGTTCACCCTCACCTCCGCAGGCGCCCGTTTCCCTGGGCCTTATCTCGACCGAGAGCCAGACAGCATGTTCGTTGTATCCGTGGTCCAGCAAAAAGGCGGGGTCGGCAAGACGACGCTGGCAGTCAACTTGTCAGGAGAGTTGCGCCAGAGAAAAATGAAGGTTAGCTTGATCGACGCCGACCCACAGGCTTCCGCCAGTGCCTGGTCCTTGCCGCGCAAGCTTGGTTTTCACGTCCGCGCGGAGCTTATCACGAGTGGTACCGTGTCGCAGTGGCTGCGCAATGTGCTCAAGCAACAGGCGGACGTGACCATCGTCGACACACCGGCAGGGCTCGGGCCGGTCTTTCGTGCCGCGATCGATGTGGCGGACATCGTCCTCGTCCCGTGCGGCCCCTCGAGCCTTGATCTGAACTCGGTTCGCAACACCCTTACGGCAATCACCGATCACCTCAAGAACGACAATCGCAATCACCCTCGGGTCGTGCTCGTGCCGACACGCGTGGAGCGGGAGACCCCCGAGGGGCAGCAGATCGGTGAGGAGTTAGGAGCGCTCGGGGAAACGGTGAGTCCGGCACTCAGTCATGACGCATATTATGTCCGGGCATTCACGCAGGGCGTGACGGTGACCACGGCGGCGCCCGCCAGCAACGCGGCGAGCGAGATCCGTGCCGTCGCCGACTTCCTGCTCGGCCAGATCGCCCGCACGTAAGACGAGGCTGCCGCTGCACTGCGGACGTATAAGAACGGCATGGTTCGGCCCCTGTCTGGTCGGGTGCGTGCAAGTCGCCTGACGAGGATCATGCCGGGGGCGAGGACGAAGGAGGCGAGCGCAGAAGAGGACGCGGTCGCTCCATGATCGCCGGCGAGCCGACGGTCGCGGCGGATCCAGCCGCACTCCCTCGGGCTCGCCGAGCTCCACCGTGACGGCATCGGCCCAACCGAGGCCAATCACGCGCGACATGCGGTCGGCACGGCGGCGCGCCAGGGCCCGGAAAGCTCGCGATCGGCCCTCGTCGGGCGCGAGCCGTTCGCACACGCCGCCCTGGAGCATTTTGCGACGGAAGCGGATATCGCCTCGTCGCAGAGAATTCAGCGGAATCGCAGATCGAGGGCAGCGTTCGATGGCAACGCGATTGGGCGCCGCTCTAGCCCGGCCCGGGCGCCGCGCATCCTATCGGGTCTCTCGGGCGAGCGTCGGACACGGTCCCGACGCCAGCGGCGCGGACCGCCTACCCAGACGTCAAGCCTTGTGCTCCATCACGAAGCGGAATGTACCCCGAGATGCCGTCATGGCGCAGCACCGCAACCATCGGGGCCTATGGGAGCCCTGCGTCAGCCTCCAAGACGAGGCTATCCTGGTCCCCGATCGGGCATTTCGCAATCGGAGGCGCTACTCCTATTGGAGGATACCCCGAACGGGTTAAGCCTCAAGAGTCAGAGAGCATTTCACCCGGCGGGAGAAGCGAAATTCCCGTACTCGAATTGACAACATGTCCAAAACTTCGCAGTCGTCCCCGGAGGTGTTGCATTTTTGTGGTTTAGACAGTTTTTTTTACACTGTAAATCACGTGATGTCGGATAGGCGATCGGTTCCGTCATCGCTTGGCTGCGCACTTGAGATCTTTCCGTACACGAATCGTCAACAGTTGATGCACTTCCAGGACATGAAATCACGATTGACCCAATCATCAGATTCCCATATGAGTGCTCCGTAACTCAGATTCGCGAAGTGCGAGGGAATAGGCCGAAGTGATGGGTGAGGATCAGGTAAGCCCGCTTTCAGTCCAGGCCGGCCTATTTGTTTTACAATACATTAAATCACTTTCCCGCGGCACTCCGCCGGTAGTGGAAGTTCGCGTTCCGAGCGAAACCCGGCGATATGTGCAGATTATATCATCGCCCTTCGACGCCGCAGATACGATCAGTGCGCCGGGGGGATGTCTCGTCATCAGGGCCGAGCAGGCATCGACAGTGCAGGTCGCTGTCGTTTCTGCCACTGGAGCGCGGGCGGGTGAGGTGGAACTGCGGCTCGAAGCGCTTGTCACTGGGCAAGCAGCATCGCCGCAGCGCGGGGAACCCGTGTCGTCTCCAGGACCTGTCGGATCCGCAGGACCCTCAGGAGTCGAACTGGTCGGCACAGCGCACGTCTCTCGCCGCGGTGACGTCCCGGTGGGTGGCGACAAGTGGGTCGCCGGGCCCAGTGAGCCTGCGCCGATCGAGGGGCTGGAAATCCGGCTCAATGCCCCTGGGGCAACGCTCCGTCTCGAATACCAAGTTCTTGTCGGTGGCAAAGACGGTGGCTGGACTCCCTGGCTGCGTGGCGAATATGCGGGTACCCGTGGGCAGTATCGCCCTCTCTTGGGTATCCGCTTTCGACTCGCCGGCAATGCGGCTCAATTCCTCACGCTCCATGTCGACGCGTTGTTCCTCGGATCAACCGTCGAGACAGCGCGAGGGAATACCTTGGAATTGATCAGTGGCGCGGGTGTCGATCCGCTCGTTGGTCTCAAAATTGCCCTTGTTCCTACAACAAAGGGCAAGGTCCAGAGCGAGAATACCGCGATCCGACCTCCAACGGCTCAGCCAGCTGAAACGCGCGCCAGCCGCGTGCGCGTTTTTCGATCCTCTAGTCTTCGATAGACTGGAAGCGATTCCGTCAAACAATCAAACAAATATACGACACGAGGGGAATAAGCATGTCGGGGACCTACGAGACTGGCCAGGTTACGCTGGATCAAGCGGTTGCGATCAACGATGATCCGTCCGTCGCTGCGGCGATCCGGCAAGCCCTCATCGCCTCCGGCGCCGTCGCGCCGGACGGTTCCGGGCTGGTCGACTTCTACAAGAGCACGTTCGTCAACGAGGACGGCTCGCCGCGCGCCCTCGATCTTTCGGGCACCAACACCGAACTGCTGGTGGCGAACGGCAACAATCAGTTCCTCAACGTCGGCCCCACCAACAACATGGTGATCGCCACGGGGGTGGAGCCCGGAACGATCGTCGTCGAGGGCAGTGCCAGCGTTCAGGTGATCGTCGGCTCGGGCGCCAGCTACGTGCAGGGCGGCGCCGGCGCCAACACGATTCAGGGCGGATCCGGCAACGACACCCTGCTGGCGGGCGTGAGCGGTGGAAATCACCTCATCACCTCGGGCGGGGGCAGCAACCGTCTGTATGGCGGGTCTGGCCAGGATACGCTTCAGGCGAACGGCGGCGGCGACAACATTCTGTATGCCGGCTCGGGCAAGAACCTGCTGCAGGGCGGCGCGGGCCACGACACCCTGATTGGCGGCGGCCAGAGCCAGATGATCGCCGGCAGCGGCGGCAACACCCTGTTCACCAATATCGGGGGCAGCAACACGCTCACCGGCGGCGCCGGCAGCGATGTGCTGATCGCCGAGTCGGGCAACAACCAGCTCACCACCGGCGGCACCGGCTCCGACCAGCTCTACGGTGGGACGGGCGCCGACACGCTCACGGCCGTCAACGGCGACAACGTGCTGCGCGCCGGATCGGGTGCGAACCTGCTCCAGGGCGGCACGGGTCACGATACGCTGTTCGGCGGTGGCAACACCAAGATGCTCGCCGGAACCGGGGGCACGTTCCTGTTCAATTCCGCCGGCGGTCAGAACACGCTGCAAGGCGGATCGGGCAGCGACACCCTCGTTGCCACGAACGGCACGAACCTGCTGCTTGCGGTGGGCACCGGAACCGATCAGCTCTACGGCGGCACCGGCGCGGACACTCTGACGGCCATCGGCGGCGACAACCTGCTGTACGCGGGGTCGGGCGCGAACCTGCTGCAGGGCGGCACGGGTCACGACACCCTGTTCGCCGGCGGCAACACCAACATGATCGCCGGGTCCGGCGGGAGCTTCCTGCTGGCGAATGCCGGTGGCAGCAACACGCTGACGGGCGGCTCGGGCAGCGACATTCTCGTCGCGCAGACCGGTGCCAACCGGCTCTTCGCAACCGGGAACGGCACCGACCAACTCTATGGCGGCACCGGAGCCGATACGCTGACCGCACTCAGCGGGGACAATATCCTGTACGCCGGCTCCGGCGCCAACATCCTGCAAGGCGGAACGGGTCACGACACCTTGTTCGGCGGCGGCAACACGCAAATGACCGCCGGGTCCGGCGGCAACTTCCTGATGACCTCGCTCGGCGGTCAGAACACGCTGACTGGCGGCGCCGGCAACGACACGCTGATCGGCAGCAACGGCACCAACCAGATCAATGCGGTCGGCGGAAACGACTTCCTGATCGGTGGCACCGGAGCCGATACGCTGACGGCCTCCACCGGCAACAACGTCCTCGTGGCGGGCTCCGGCGCGAACATCCTGCAGGGTGGCACGGGTCAGGACACGCTTTACGGCGGCGGCGCTTCGAAGCTCACGGCGGGCAGCGGCGGTAACGCCCTCGCGACGAGCGGGCTGTCGACGGGCCACGATACCCTCACGGGCGGCATCGGTGCGGATACCCTGCAAGCCATCGCAGGCGACAACCTGCTGACGGCTTTCGGTGCGGGCGATACGCTCTACGCCGGAACGGGTCGCGATACTCTGGTGGGCGCGTCGGGCGGTTCGACCTTCGTCGATACCAAGGCCGGCAGCGCTCAACTGATCGGATCGAGCGGCGACGATCTGTTCTACCTCTCCAAGGCGAGCGGGAACGACACGATCGTCGGCGGCGGCGGCAACGACCTCCTGTCGATCGGCAATCGGGCGCAATCGGATATCACCAGCGTCACCAACAACCAGAATGGCTCGTACACCGTCGCGTTCGGATCGACCGAGAGCGTCACCGTGTCGGGCATCAGCACGATCAACTTCACGGACGGCACCAAGCAGATCAGCTAATGCGGGGCGCGAGGAGCGCTCACCTTGCCTGAAACTTGTGCATAACATCGGGGGCGGCGCATGCCGCCCCTTTCGTCGTTGGTCCGAGATTCGTCGCAATTGACGCGCAAGCACATGCTCGAATGTGCAAAAATGCGCTGCGTCCGGGCAAAGCTTGACAGTTGAGTCCGGCGATCAAAACTTTCTTCGATTGACAAGAGGACATGTGCTCATGTCGCAGATCCAGGCTGGTCCTACGGCCTCGTCGGGTGCGGAGACGGATTGGCCCGCTTTGCAATGCCTTACTCTGGTGGCACGGCAGCATGGGATCCATCTGACACCTGAGCAGATCATCCACGATAATCAGCTGGAACCCGGATCGGTCACGCCGGACGTACTTCTTCGCTGTGCGAAAGCCGCCGGCCTGAACGGAAAGCGCCTTTCCCTTCGATGGCGCCATCTTCCGAAGCTCGGAAGGGCTCTTCCGGCCATCGTCTTCTTGACGGACGGATCTCCCCTCCTCCTGCGGTCGGCCGAGTCATCGGACGCCATCGAGCAGGTGATCCTACAGGATCCTCTCGCCCCTGAGGATGCTCCGCTCATTCTCGACCGTGTGAGATTCGAGGAGATCTGGGCTGGCAGCGCGCTCATTCTCAAGCGTGACTACAGCATCCGGGACGAAGAACAGCCGCTTGGGATCAGCTTTATCGCGTCACTCATCTTTCGCGAAAAGCGCATTCTCCGCGACGTCGTGGTTTCAGCTGTATTTTTAAGTTTGCTCACTCTAGTCCCAATTCTATTTTGGCGCCTGATGACAGATCGCGTGCTCGCCCATGCTGCGATGAGCACGTTCACTGTCCTTTGTGTCGCACTCGCCCTTTGCACAATTTTTGAAACCATTTTCAGCTTCGTCAGACAAGCGCTGTTACTACACCTGACAGCACGCATTGATGTGAAGATGACAAATATAATTTTTGAGCGAGTTGTTCGACTTCCTATTGATGTATTTGAAAAAACCCCGATCGGATTGATTGCGCGAAACATGAACGAAGCGCATAAAGTGAAGTTGTTTTTGACAAATCATTTATTTGGAACTATTCTTGATAGTATTTGCCTGATATTTTTTATTCCAGTTATGTTTGTATTAAACCCGATCTTAACGGCGATTGTGCTCGGTTGCTGCGTCATTATTGTAGGCTGGATCGCGGCGATGCTTCCCATATACGCCAAGCGATCGAGCGCTGTCATTGCAGCCGAGGGACAGCGCGGATCATTCATTGTACAAACGCTTCAGGGCATTCGCACGGTAAAATCTCTGGCTCTTGAACCGCGCCAGATCCATCAACATGATGTGATCGTTGCCAGAACCGCAAGGCTGCGAATAGCAGAAGGACAACTCGCGAACATTATTCACTCGGCAATCTTGCCGATTGAGCGGTTCATGATATCAGGCGTGTTGGCGATTGGCGTGTACATCGCCTTATCATCAACGGACTATAATGCCATTGCTTCGATATTTATCTTTCTCCTTCTCAGTCAACGGATTGTCGGCCCGCTTCGGCAGATCGCACAACTGCTGGAGCAATACGAGGAGGCAAAAACTTCTCTCAACATGGTTGCAGGAATGCTCGACGCCGGGACTGAAGACCAAACATCCGGCAACGGAGTCCGGCAGCCGCTCATCGGACATGTCGAGTTCGCGTCCGTGAGGTTTCAGTATAGTGGCGCAACCAGTCCGGCGCTCAACGACGTCTCGTTCGATCTGCCGCCCGGCACCACACTGGGGGTTATGGGCCGCAGCGGCTCGGGCAAGACGACCGTCACTCGACTGCTTCAACGTCTGCACTCGAATTACGAAGGCCTTATCAAAGTCGATGGCATCGACATTCGTCAGTATGCGCTCGACCACCTTCGCCACAATTTGGGCGTCGTACTTCAAGACAATTTTCTATTCTCCGGCACAATTCGCGAGAACATCATTGCCGCCAAGCCCGACGCGTCGTTCGACGAGGTCGTGCGGGCAGCACGCTTAGCCGGAGCAGAGGAATTCATCGACCGGCTCCCCCGGGGCTACGAGACCTACGTCAACGAAGGCTCGAACAACCTCTCCGGTGGCCAGCGTCAGCGCATCGCTATCGCGCGAGCGCTGATTACCAATCCACGAATACTCATTCTTGACGAAGCAACAAGCGCGCTCGATCCTGAAAGTGAAGCGATCGTGAACGCGAATCTGCGGCGAATCTCGGAGGGGCGCACTGTGATCGTCATCTCGCACCGTCTCTCCTCCCTTGTGTCGTCGGATGCGATCCTGGTTCTCGAGCGCGGACGCGTACACGACATTGGAAAGCACGCGGAGTTGCTCGAACGCTGCGACATCTACCGGGATCTCTGGAATCAGCAGAACGCGCCAGTGCGCGACGCCGCGGACGCGAAGCTTCGGCTCGTGAGCTAGGGAGACGGCAATGAAGAAAGAATCTCTCGATACGACACTCCTCCGCTTTCAGTCGGAGTCCGATGATATCCGCCACGCGCCGGAACCTCGCGTGCTGCGCGCAACGACCTTCATTACAGCAGCAGTCTTGATGGTCTCGATTGGCTTTGCGGCGATCGCCCGAGTCGACAGGGTCGTAACGAGTGAACGGGGGAAAATCGTCCCAACCCAAGGTACCGTGTTATTCCAGGCGCTCGATACATCGATTATCAAGACGCTCAATGTACGGGAAGGCGATCAGGTCAAGAAGGGACAGCTCCTCGCGACGCTTGATCCGACTTTCGCAGCTGCCGATGTCGAGCAACTCGAGAAGCAGCTCGCCAGCTTGGACGCACAGATCGCTCGCGCGACAGCAGAGCAAGCCGGGAAAATCTACGCCCCGGAAATCACGGATCCCGTCAGCGCCCAATACGCTCTGCTGCAGAAGTCCTTGTACGATCAGCGAGCTGGCCAGTTCAAGGCTCAAGTCGCCAGCTTCGATCAGAAGATCGCGCAAACCCAGGCCACTATCAAACGTCTACAGGGTGACGAAGCGCGCTATGCCGAACGTGAGAAGATCTCGCAACAAATCGAAGGGATGCGCCAGCAGCTCGTCGAGAAGCAGGCCGGCAGCCTTCTGAATTTGTTGATCGCGAGCGATGCTCGTCTAGAGATGCTACGGACGATGGAGAATGGGCGCAACAGTCTGGTCGAAGCCAAGCACCAGCTTGAAGCCCTACAGTCGGATCGGAACGCATTCACTCAACAATGGATGTCGCAGAGCAGCCAAGATTTGGTTACGGCACGGGGAAATCGTGATGCCGTGGTCGCACAGCTGTCAAAAGCTGCGAGGCACAAGGATCTTGTTCAGCTCTATGCTCCCGACGACGCGATCGTTTTGACGCGCGCCAAGGCGTCCGTCGGATCCGTCCTGAAGGAGGGAGAGACGTTGATGACCATTGTTCCGCTCAACTCTCCGATCGAAGCCGAAATCAGCATCTCGGCTCGTGAGATCGGTTTCATCAGGGCTGGCGACCGCGCCACGGTCAAGGTGGATGCATTCCCATTCATCGAGCACGGCATGGCACACGGGCGGTTGAGCTGGGTCAGTGAAGGGGCCTTCACGCTCGACGAGGACGGCAAGTCTGTCGACCCTTACTACAAGGCACGGGTGTCGATCGATGAAATGCATTTTACTCGTGTACCTGCAACATTCCGCCTTATCCCCGGGATGACACTCGCGTCGGACATCCATATCGGGGAACGCTCTGTGCTCGGCTACTTGATCTCCGGGGCTTCTCGTGTGACCGAAGCGATGCGTGAGCCATGATGCCTGTTCGCGTGCTGCGGGAGACCCGCATTTTATACTGCAATCTCCGTTTCTGGCGCGGCCAAGTTCGCTACCGGGCGGGGCGGAGTGCCGCCGCGCATTGTGACTTCGCCGCCGCCGCGCGCGCCGGTCATGCAGAGGCACAATATCGCGTCGGGCTGAATTACAGTCTCGGTCGCGGCTGCGTTCCCTCCGGCGGTGAAGCTCTGCGATGGTTCGAGCAGGCCGCCACGGCCGGTTACGTCGAAGCGCAATTCGAACTCGGGGTTCTGCTGATGGCGGACCGCGATCTTGCATGGTGCACCGGGCCGTCCGCCCGGTGGGCCGCCGAGGCGACAAAGCGCGGCAGTCGATTGGCTGATCTTGCATTCCCAAGGGGAATGACGTTCGAAAAGGATAATGTACGCGCCTTTTATTGGCTCAGTAAGGCAGCGCATGCAGGCAAGCCGGAAGCTCAAGCCAACCTGGGCTGGCTTCTCCTCAAAGGCATCGGATGCGAGCCTGATAGGAGGGCAGCTCATCATTGGTTAAGCTTAGCGGCCGAGAGCAACATTTCTCAAGCCATGTTCGGCCTCGCTGAATATTACGGGGCGAGCGACAAGCCAGATTACGATGAGGCTAATTCTCGCCACTGGCTGCGGCAAGCGGCCGATCACGGGAATGCCTCGGCCGCGTTCAATCTGGGTCGGGCATTGCTGCAGGGGCCTGAGCCGGATCGCGCGCAGGCGGAACGGTATTTTGCAGCCGCCGCGGAAAAGGGCCACCCTGAAGCGGCGTTTGAACTCGCCGTGTTGCAACTCGCCCGTGTCGAGGACGGCCTTGATGTCGAGCCCGTCCTTAATCACCTTCGCGCCGCAGCGAAGGCTGGACATACAGGCGCGGCTTTCGTGCTTGGAGAGATTTTTAGTCGAGGCGACCGGATCAGGCCCGATCTCCGCGAAGCCGCACAATGGTATCGGCAGGCCGCCGATGCCGGGCATGTGCAAGCTCAGTTTCAAATAGGATGCTTCTACGCACGCGGCGAGGGCCTGCCAAAGGATCTTACCCACGCAGCCCGATATTTTGCCCTCAGTGCGTTAGGCGGTCATGCCGTGGGCGCGTTGAATGCAGGCATCTTTTATGAAACGGGCCAAGGCGTGCCCCGAGATCTCGTCAAGGCTGCGAAGTGGCTCGGCATGGCGGCGGCACTAGGATTGCCTCAAGCGCAGGCACGGCTCGGATCACTCCTCGTGTCTGGGCGCGTGCACGGTGAAAATGCCGAGTCGGGACGTGCGCTGCTCGAACAGGCCGTCGCGCAAAACAGCCCTGAAGCAGAGCTTGCTCTGGCGCAGATGCTTTTGAGCGAGAACAATGAAACGGACAAAGCAAGGGCAGCGGAACTCCTCGCCCGCGCTTCGAATAAGCACAATCTTGCGGCAGCCGAACTGCTTCTGACGCGATTTGATCCCGGCGATCTTCCCTCATTTGCTTTGTCGCGGGCTTTGGCAGCGCTTGAGGCGGGGGCGAACGCGGGCGTCTCAACTGCGATGACAGTGCTAGCGGCCGAGCTTATGTCCGGCCGGCATCTTCCCATAAATCGTGAACGGGCAGAACGTTTGCTGCAATCTGCCGCTGCTAGCGGCGACGCAGCGGCACAGTTCAGCCTTGGTGTCTTTTATTGTCAGCGACATTCAACGCCAGAAGATCTGTCTCTCGGCCTCAGTCATTATGTTGCAGCAGCGGAGGCCGGACATCCGCTCGCACAATATAATGCAGGCGTCATGTATCTGAATGGAGTTGGAACCGTCGCCGACCCGATCAAGGCCAAGCGCCTTCTTGAAGCAGCAGCAGCCAAGGGCTTGCAAAGCGCGATCAGACTGACAGGAGAATTCAATAAATTAAATTGATATTTAAATTTTCACGCATTGACTCGGGCCGATAATAGTCCGATCCGTCCTCCCGCCCGTGGATGACAAGAGAATCCCCTTGCCGTCCTCGAATGATTCGGACTGCATTTCGCCGAATGCCACGAGGATTAGTCGTCATCTTGGCGTGGGGAAGGCAGCAAACAGCGGCACCTCGAATCGCCGGTATGCGAGCCGATCCATCCCTGAAGCATTTTCCTACGAAGTGGATGCCGGCTCGTCGGGGCGCGTCCTTTGGAGTAGTGCAGCTGAACGGAAGCGGGAGAGCCCGCCCGCGCGCCTCACAGCACTGTAGCAGGCGGGCTCTCCAGCGGTGTCCATCGACGGTGACGGGTTAGAAGCGGGTTGTGAGCCACCGTCACCGAACCTGGGCGACCCCCGGTGACCGATGCCGTGATGAGCCTGCGCGCCCTGGCTGAGAGGAGCCTTCAACCGGCGTGTTGCGCGAGATGATCGGCGTTGCCGCGCAGCGCCTGATGGAACTGGTGGTGGCCGGCCTACTCAGCGCAGCCCACGGTGAGCAGAACCCCGACAGGCTGTTTCATCGCAATGGATATCGTGACCGGGACGGGCAGACGCGAGCCGGCAAGGTCGAGTTGCGCGTCCCCCGGCTGAGGAAGGGCAGCGACTTCCCGAGCCTCCTCAAGCCGCGCCGCGTGACCGACAACCCGGTTCAGACCATGGGCGGGACGGGGACCTCTCGCAAGTCAGGTCAGCCAGTTGTGCCTGGAGATCGACGAGTGTGTAAACGCCTTCCTGGAGCGGCCGATCAAGGGCGAGCGGCCCTATCCTTGGATCGACGCCACCTACGTGAAGGTGCGCCAGAACCACCGCATCGTCTCGGCCGCCGTCATCATGGCGGTGGGCGTCAACACGGATGGGCGGCGCGAAGCGCTGGGGTTCGACATCGGCCCGTCCGAGGCTGAAACGTTCTGGACCGCGTTCCTGCGCAAACTGGCTTGGCGCGGCCTGCGCGGGGTCAAGCTGGTGATTTCGGACGCGCATGATGGCATCAAGGCCTCGGTCGCCAAGGTGATGACCGCCTCCTGGCAGCGGTGCCGGGCCCACTTCATGCGCAACGTCCTGGCCCATGCCGGCCATTCGGGCCGCCGCGTCGTCTCGGCCTTCACCACGGCGTTCGCGCAGGACGACGCCGAGGCAGCTCGCCTGAAGTGGCGGCGGGTGGGCCGATCAACTCCGGCCCAAGGTGCCCAAGCTGGCTGCCCTGATGGACGCGGCCGAGGCCGACGTCCTGGCCTACATGAGCTTCCCAACCGCCCATCGTGCCAAGCTGCCTCGACCAATCCGTTGGAGCGCCTCAACGGCGAGATCAACCGGCGCACCGAGGTCGTCGGCATCTTCCCCGACGAGCCCGCGATCCGCCGCTTGGTCGGCGCACTCCTGCTGGAGCAGGACGACGAGTGGGCCGTCCAGCGCTGCCGCACCATGACACTGGACAACATAGCCCCGATCGACGTTGACACCCTCGTCAGCTTGCCCACCCTGGTCAGGCTGATCCGTCCGGCCCTGCCGGTCATCGTGGTGGGCCACCCGCAGCCACACCATGCCTTGGGACACGATCCGCCACCATGGGTTACCTATCCACTCAGACCGATCCAAAGATTGCGGGTCAGGTCACGCCCGCATGGTGCTCGCTTGCCGTGTTGGCGGGCATGAAATCACTTTAGCAATGATACGGGGGATACACGGTGTTTTACGGCAATTTTCAGCCTGGCGATAGCTCGTTCTTACAATCATGCCTGACCAAGCTCAGAGTCATCTTTGGCAGCACCGCCTATGGAGACAATAATATTATCATAGGAAAAACTTGCTCTTTTTTACATGATTCAAAATTGATTACTGCGATTAATCGTCACTCAACGACCGAACAGGAAAAATCACTTGTTTTTCGTCTCAACACGCTAGTCTGGGCTGTTGACAACGCAATGAAAATTGAAGGCGATCTTGTCGAGTGCGGTGTTTGGAAAGGATTTCTGTTTCGTGTCCTAGCGGAATATTTTGATTTTGAGAAGACAGATAAAAAGATGTGGCTATATGATACATACGCGGGCATTCCAAGAAAATATGACACCGAGAAGCACGACCACCCCGTCCTGCACGAAGAGAACTTATTTGAGAAAGTCGTTCTGAGATTTCGCTCTTATGACAATGTCAACGTGGTGAGAGGCCAGCTTCCTGCAATTCTGGAGCACAAATCCCCCAGAGCAATCTCCTTGCTGCACCTCGACCTCAATTCTTCCCGCGCTGAGATCGAAACACTCGATGCTGTTTTTGATAGAATTTCTCCTGGCGGGATGATCGTGTTCGACGACTACGGTTGGTCCGCTTACAGGGCGCAGCACGATGCCGAGAAGGAGTGGGCCGCCAAGCGCGGATACCGCATCCTCGAAATGTCGACGGGCCAGGGCCTGCTGGTCAAGCGGTGATCGCGTCGGGACCTGTGGGAGGGCGAGAATCGCGCACCGGCTCCACGAGACGTCCGCGCCGAAGGCGCTGCGAGGGATCGCGCTGCAGTGACGCCGTATGCAGGCCCGCCGTGGCGCGGCTTCTGAAATGAGACAGCGACCTCGAACAAGACCTGAATTCGCGAGGCGCGAGCGTGTCTCGCCCGGCGAGGATCATGACGGCGTCCAGAACGACGACGGCGAGCGCGGAGGACACGGTCGCCCCATGATCGATGACACGCCGTCGGGTCGCGGCCGATCCAGCCGAACGGGCAGCCCCGGCGTCGAGAACGGCGGCGATCAGGCTGCCTTCGTGCCCGGCGCCCTCGCGATCGGCCATCGTCGCGGCGCGAGCCGGCCCTCGCATTCCCGCCCGCGGCCCCCGCAGGAACCGACGGCGCGCGGGTCTCCCCCAGGCGGGATCTCGTACGGCAAGCAGGCACCGGGCGCAGCCTGTAGGGGGCTCTCATCCAGCACAGCGCGCGGCGACCAACGCCAAAGGCGGCTTGTTCGGAACGGGGCCGGCGGCCGAGCGGTCTCCAGACCTGCCCTCGCGCGGGCGGTACGACGATCCAGACCAGCCTGCTGATGACAGGGAAAGCTCGCCGATCCACCCGGCGCGTGATTCACCGCTTCGGCAGGGTTCCTGCAGATCCAGGACCTCAGCGGTGCGAGGCTCCCGCGCGTGGCATGAGGAGGCCGGCTAGGCCGCTATACACGTGAGGGAAATTCGTGGAGCGGGTGAAGGGAATCGAACCCTCGTATTCAGCTTGGAAGGCTGTATTGCCGAGATTGCGCCCTCTCCGAAAACTGTTAACCACATTCGCCAAAGCCCTGATTGTACTACCGTTTTCCCGCCATCTGCGCAATCGGCCGGCTTGAGCCCTTCGCGGATCAGTCGTTGTATCCCCGTTGTATCCCGGGGGGACCGAGCCGCCGATGCCCAAGACTGCCAGCCGCGGGACGTACGCCCGCGAGCGCCTGCACCTCACCGCCGACGTCATCCGCAAGGCGCGCTCGATGATAGCCGCCGGCCGGTTCGAGGGGCGCGGGCACGAGTTCCTCGACACGTCCTGCCAGGGCCTCACGCTTCGTGTCACGAAGGCATCCGGGACCTGGTACCTGCGAACCCGCGCCGCGACCGTGCGCCTCGGCCCGATGGAGGATCTGCCGGTGGCGGCCGCTCGCGAGGCCGCGCTCCGGGCCCTCGTCGACCTCAAGGCCGGCCGCAAGACCGATCCCCTCGACCTCTACGTGTTCGCCGACGTGATGAAGCGCACCGGCGACTTGGACGTCGCGATCGACGCGGGCTTCCCGGAGGTCGTGATGGAGCAGTCCGACGAGGACCGCCGGCGGCGCGGTCCGTGGCAATGGCGCGACCTCGTCGAGGAATTCCTGGCCGAGAAGGTGAAGGGGCTGAAGCCCGGGTACGGTCCGAAGTACAGCGCCTATCACCGCGGATCCGAGTTCGACGATCTCTGGCACATGTACGTCCGGGACATCGAGATATCCGACCTTGAGAGCTTGCGGGACGCGGTCGCCGACAACCGCACGGTGTCGGCCGCGGCGCGCGTCGTCCGGCAGAACCGCGAGATGCTGACATGGGCGTGGAGCTACCACTCCACCCGCTCCGGCCTTAGCGAGTTCCAGCATACGTGGTGGGATCGGTGGTCGATCCAATATCAGTCGGGAACGCGCGAGCACACGCCGACCGTGACCGAGCTCGTCCGGACCCTCCTGATGGCCGAGCGGCATCTCACGCTCGGCGGCACGACGCAGGAGACGAGCCCCGGCATGTTGGCCGCGCTCTGGGCCGTCGTTCTGACCGGTCAGCGCACGGGCCCCCTAACGAGCACCCGGTGGGACGCGGTCATCCCCATGCCGGATCGGCCCGGGTGGCAGGTGTGGACATGGAGCGGGGCTATGATGAAGGGCGGCAAGAACGGCGGCCGGCCCCACGCCCTACCGATCCCGCCCGGCGCGATCGAAGCGATCGCCCGGCAAGGCGCGCCGGCGGGTGGCGAGTGGATCTTCCCGAGCCGAGCCGAGGGTAAGCCGATCACCCCCACGGGCATCAACCAGTTTTTCTACCGCCTCCAGGGCCGGATGAAGCCCGGCAAGGGGACGGCCGTGACGAAGCGGCATAATGGAGACCTGTTCGCGGCGTACGGGATCCGCGTCTGGAGGCCCCATGACGCTCGCCGGGCCATCGCGACCTTCCTCGACGACGAGGATCTAGGTGGCGCCGCATCGGCGATCCTCGCCCACAGCCGTGGCAAGGCGTCCGAGGAGGAGGCCAAGGTCGAGGATATCACGCGCCGAGTCTACGCGAAGGCGCAACGTCTCGACCTCAAGGCCAGGGGGATGGAGCCGTGGGTATCCCATGTCCTCGCGGCCTACGAGCGGGAGAAGGCCAGGTTCAAGCCGATCGCCTAGGGTCCCTCCCCTGCGCCAGCACACTAGAAACCGCGTGCGTGCAGCCTAAATTAATTTTTAAGAACACATCGTACTAGTCATTATATAAACCTGACTGCCTTACCATTGAATATATAGAGACATCTGATAATATAGATAAATACTGAAACGCGGAATGACATTACGTTCTGCGGGGCGGTCGGCAACATGCGAGCCGGCTCGCGGCCGGACGTTAGTAGCATCACGAGAGTAGCCCGTCACAAGTGGTGGACAGCCGGATCCTCGTAGTTTCCGCACGACGAGACATCTGTATTCTGTATTTCCGTCCCCGTTGATTCGGTGCGCCCTTGCCCAGTCCGTTCGCCGACCGTCAGCCATCCATCGCCGACAACTTGCGCATCCGCACACCGCAGAAGGAGGCTTTCGAGGAGATCGAGGCGTTCGCCACCGAGGGTGAACGGGAGGCGGGCATCGTCCTCCCGGTCGGCTGTGGGAAGTCGGGTACGATCACGCTCGCCCCGTTCGCGTTCGGGTCGGAGCGAACGCTGGTCGTCGCGCCCAACGTTGCCATCGCCAGGCAGTTGGCCGCCGACTTCGATCCTGCGTCGCCAGACATGTTCTACCAGAAGTGTGACGTCCTACGCGGTCCACCCTGGCCGGAGCCGGTCGAGATCCGCGGCCGCACGTCGAACCGCGCCGACCTGGATGAAGCGCACGTCGTCATCACGAACATCCAGCAACTCCAAGGGGCGGACAACCGCTGGCTCCAAGACCTGCCACCCGACTACTTCGACCTGATCCTGTTCGACGAGGGCCATCACACGGTCGCGCAGAGCTGGAACACCCTCAAGGCGGCCTTCCCGCATGCCCGGATCCTGAACTTCAGCGCGACCCCTCTCCGGTCGGACGGGCAGCTCATGTCCGGCCGCATCATCTATTCCTACCCCGTCGTCCGCGCGATCCGAGAGGGCTACGTCAAGCGGCTGAAGGCCGTGGTGCTGAACCCGCGGACCCTTCGGTACGTCCGGCAGGAGGATGGCGTCGAGGTGGACGTGAGCCTCGAAGAGGTCCGTCGGCTCGGCGAGACCGACGCCGACTTCCGTCGCGGCATCGTAACTTCGCAGGAGACGCTGACGACCATTGTCGACGCCTCGATCCGAGAGCTACAGCGGCTGCGCCGGGAGAGCGGCAACCCATATCTGAAGATCATCGCGTCGGTACTGAACTTCACTCATTGCAGCCAAGTCGTGGCGGCGTACCGAGCGCGTGGACTGCGGGCTGACTACGTCCATTCTCGCGAGGACGCCGCGGCGAACGAGCGCGTGATGGGCCGTCTCCAGGCGAACGGCATCGACGTCATCGTCCAGGTGCGCAAGCTCGGCGAGGGCTTCGACCATCCCCTGCTCGCCGTGGCGGCGGTCTTCAGCCTGTTCGCAAACCTATCACCGTTCGTGCAATTCGTTGGGCGCATCATGCGGGTTGTGGAGCAGGGTGCGCCTGACGCGCCCGTGAACCGCGGCGTCGTCGTGTTCCACGCCGGCGCGAACATCGCATCACGTTGGACCGATTTCCAAGCCTACACCGAGGCAGACCGGGACTACTTCGACCAGTTGCTGCCAGTCGAGGGTCTCGACTTCGGCCACGGCGACGAGATCGAGATCGAGCCGGCGCCGCGGGACTTCCCCGACCAGGTCGACGTCCGGGCGCAGGGTGGTATCGACCTGCAGGAGATACCCCTGATCCGGGACAACCCGGAGGCACTCGACCTGCTTCGCCAACTGCACGCCCAAGGGTACAGCACCGAGCAGATCTCAGAGGCGTCGGCGGAATTGGAGGCCGTGCCAACGACCCGGGCGCGGGAGCGGCAGGCGATGCGCCAATCCCTGGACATGCGCATCCGGACCGAGGTGGGCCGCATCCTTGGCGCACGCGGCCTGCGTCATGACGGCAGGGACCTCGACCGCCGACACCTCGGGAAGACGAACTTCGTAATACTGAAGGGTGCTCTCGACCGCCAGGCCAACGTGGCGGCGGGACGGGGCACCGGTCAGAGGAGCGAGTTCAGCCGCCAACAGCTGGAAGCCATCGAGGCCGACTTCGACGCCATCGTCGCACGGGCCGTGGCGGAGGTCATCGGTGCCTAGGGTGCGATCCCTCGTCGAGCGGATAAGCTTCGACCGGGCCCTACGCGCACACGACTGCCAGGCCAGCGCGAAGCACCGGGTCTCCAAGGGCGAGCTACGGCTGAAGGTCAGGAACGGCCGAAGCTGGGATCACTACTGCCTTGCGTGTGCTCAGCAGATCCTGCGGAAGGACGTGGCATACCTGCAGATGATGCTGGACGTGGCGGCTGTCCCTGGTCAGGTTCTCTTCGCCGAGGAGATCCCGGCCGATGGCGTCCAGGCGCTGCCGGCCCCGCCAGACGCCTGACCTCTGCACCCGCCCGGGCTTGCCTCGGGCCGGCCGGGGCCCGAGGATGCCTCCCTTCATGGAGGCGGCATTGAGCGATCTGAGGGAGCAGGTCCGGGTGGGGACGCTTAGGCGGATGCGGGAGGCCCTCGCCGACGTGGACGCCCGGCTGGAAGGTCTCCGCGCCGAGCGCGTACGCCTGGTCGCCTCGATAGACGAGGTGGAGGGGCAGCCGCCAACCCTGGAGCCCACCCTCCTCGCGGCGGTCCGCCTCCGCGCCGACGGCGCCCTGGTCGTCTCCGCCCCGGGGACACCCCCAACCCGGATCGTCGCCATCCGGGTGAAGCGCGCCCGCGCCGCGGCGCAGAGGGTTGCCGAGCTCGTCGAGGAGGCCCTCGTCGAGAGGGATCGCCAGCCGTAAGACGCCCCCTGGACTCCCCTAGACTGCGTGGTATGCCAACAGGCAAAGACGATCTCGCCGGGGCGGGGATTTGATTAGTCGCGAGCACACCCAGGAGGCCCTGTCGCTCGCGTACGTCCATGCTCTGGCCGGTCGCGCGGGGCTCAACATCGCTGCCAGGGCCACCTTCGATTACGGGATCGATGGCTACTTCTATCGAGTGAAGATGCGTGGGCGGGAGCGTGTCGAGACAGGAGCCCCCGTACGCTTCCAGATGAAGGCCAGCGTAGATTGGCAGCACAGGGACGGACATGTCGTCTACGACCTGGATGCCCGCGCGCACCGGACTATCGCTGAGCGAGATCCTGAGGGTGTCATGACGATCCTCATCCTCCTCTGCTTGCCGCGCGACGAAAATCAATGGCTGACTGGGTCCGAGACCGAGATGTACCTGCGGCACTGCTGCTACTGGTATCGGACGGAAGACCCGCCAACTGAAAACCCCTCGAAGCAGCGCATTCGGATCCCGCGCGCCAACGTGCTGACACCCGACAGCCTCCAGGGCATCATGACGCTCGCCCGCGAGGAGGCCCTGGCAGGCCGATGACCAGCGAGCCCGATGACATCGAGCGTGTCCCGCTCGGCTCCCTCAAGCGCTACCTGGCGACGGCCGGGTGGCGCAGGCACGCGCTGCGGAGCGGGCTGGAGCTCTTCGCCCTCGGCCCCGAGGACGACGAGATCGAGATAATCCTGCCCGGCACATCGCATGCCCGAGACGCTCAGGTCCGGATCGGTCAGGCCCTCCGGACACTGACCGCGCTCGAAGACCGGGACCGGACCGCGGTCGTCGCGGCAATACGGGCCATCAGCTACGACCTGATCAAGTCCCGCCTCCCCGACTCGGTCATCCGGCACGACACGATCAAGCTCGGCACGGCCGAGGAGTTCATCCGGCGCATGGCCCGGCTCCTCGCCGCCTCCGCCCACGCTGAGCTGCACGCGAGCGCCTACTTCACCTGCGTCGATGGCGTGGCCCAGCGCTACGCCGAAGAGTGCCGGTTCGGGCACACGTTCCGCGGCTCATTCGGTTTCACGGTCGAGAGCCCGGTCGGCCCGAACACGATCATGCCTGGCGAGGCGGCTCCCCCCGCGCCGCCCCTTGAGCGCCGCACGGTGCAGCGGCTCGCACGCGGGTTGCGCCTCATCGAGGGAGCGATCGCCCACGAGGACCCCAGCGAGATCGTGCGGGGCTACGAGGTCGGGCTCAACGCTAACGCCTGCGAGGAGCTCGCGGCGCTGGTCGAGGTCCCGCATGCCGGCGAGGTCCGGCTCGATATCGTCTTCTCTCCCGAGTGGGGCGTGCCTGAGGACGTCGGTGCGGCCCCCTCGTTCGAGATCCGGCACGCGCTCTCGGCCGAGATCATGCGGGAGGCGGCCAAGGCCCTGCGTCACTCCGACGACGAGCGGCGCCGCACGATCGTTGGCCTCATCCGCACCCTCCACTCGAACGAGAACCCGAGCGACCTCTTCAGCATCTCGGGGACGCAGGATGTCATCGTCGAGTGGGCCAGCGAGGAGCACGGGCTCATCCGCGTGCGCGTCTCGCTGCCCCCTGAGGAGTACCTGCAGGCCGTCGACGCCCACAAGACGGGGCGGATGGTCTCGATCCATGGCGAGCTCAAGCCGCCGGGCCGGTTCTGGCGCCTCGAAAACCCGAGGGATTTCACCCTGCTCTGAGCGGCTAGGCCCGCCTCACCAGGGGCCATAGGGCGCCCCGCCCCGAGGGTGGGCGCGCTTGCTCACGGTCAGCTCCAGAACGATCCGCAGGCCGGCAGGCCCGCCGGCTTGGCCTTCTCCCGCGCGCGGGCGGCCATCTCCGCCAGTTGGCGGGCCTCTGCCGCGAGGGCCCTGCACTCGCGGATCGCCCGCAGTCCCGCCTCCCGCACCTGGGCGGCCATGGCGTCCGGATCCCCGCCCTCGTCTATGATCTCGGCATGGAGATCCTCCGGCGTCATCGCCAAGATCGCGTCCACGCAGAGGTCATCGAGGGCTTCGAGGAACTCGGTATCCGTGAGACGGCGGCTCACCGGCGGCGCCCCTTCTTCTCCGACGCCTCGACCGAGGCGAGCAGGCGGACGATGTCGAAGTCGCGGCGCGGCAGGCCCTTCTCGATGAGGGCGACGAAGCCCACGAGCATGACGGCGGCGAAGAGGACACCGGCAGACGCCAGGATAATGAGATCGCTCGCGCTCACGCGTGCCCCCCGTCCATGAGCCCCCGGCCGACGAGGATCGCGTAGACCGCCCCGGCCTGCTGCAGCGTGGAGAGGCCGTCCGCCTGCGCCTTGGCGAGCACCTCGCGGATGACCTCCAACGGCGCTGGCTCGGCGGCCTGCTCGACCGGCGGGGCCCACAGCGGGGAGCGGGGGAACCGCGCGTGGAGGCGGGCCCGAAGCTCGGGCGGCACCCCGCCAGCCGCCGCGACTGCTACTGTGTGAGCCATCCCGCACCCCGTCCTGTGATCCCCGGCTCGATTTTACACGATTTGCCGATTCGCCACTGGACTCTGACCAAAAAATCGCGCAGCCGCCCTGATTCGTAGGGTCACCCCGCTCTGCAATCCGGCCAGGGAAAAGTTCACCAGTCGGAGAGAGGCCGCTTGCGGGGAGGCCCGGGCCCCGGCATCGTGGCCATCCACTCGAACGGGATACCCCCGCCGATGCCTGCTCGCCTGAAACGGAAGAAACCCGCCGCCGCCTGAGCCACCCGCTCGGCGTGCCCACGCGCGTCCCGTTTCAGAGAGCACTCCCCCGATGACGTTCACTGCCTATCGCGAGGCCTCGGCTATCCGCGCCCTCATTCTCGACCCGTCGCCGATCTCCGGCCCGCGCGAGCCCAGTCGGCCCCTGACGCTGCAGCAGCTGCAGTTCGGCGGGGAGTTCCTCCTGTGGGACGCCCGCGCCGACGTCGAGTGCCGGCTCGCGATCCAGGCAGTGTTCACGAAGCCTTGCGCAGGGACGGCGCTGCGGGCCGAGCGAGCCCTGCTCGCGGCCTGCGAGAAGAAGGGCTCGCCAGAGCATCTCGCCACGCCGCTCTACGACGCCGCGCAGCTCCTGCCGTGTGATTAGGCGTGGAATAAGGACCCCGTTTCCGGGGTGATCGGCGTCCAAACGGGCCCCCCAGGATACTTCATCCAGACTGCCTCCCGCACTCGGAACGGGAGGCTCGCGGAGGATGTTGGTCGTGGAGACGGTCGCGAAGATCCGCCGCGCGTACTTCGTGCAGCATAAGCCGATCAAGCAGATCTGCCGGGAGCTGAAGCTCTCCCGCAAGGTCGTCAGGAAGGTGATCCGCTCGGAGGCAACCGCCTTCCGCTACACCCGCAGCGTCCAGCCTGCACCCAAGCTCGGGCCCTGGC
>NZ_JAAKGV010000014.1 GCF_011043735.1 Methylobacterium sp. DB0501
CCTGGATCCGCTGCACGTCGTCGAAGAGTTGCCGATTGGACGCCGAACGAGCGCTCTCGGGACGTGCTCGCCATCCGGAGTACCCGCTGGAGGACACTCCGAGCACGCGGCACATGAGACGCACCGGCCAGGTGGTCGCATGCTGCTCGATGAAGGCGAACGTCATCTGGGCATCTGCGTGACGATGCCGGTCGCTTTTTTTAGCACGTCGCGCTCCATGCGCGTCCGGTCGAGCTCACGGCGCAGCCGGGCGATCTCCGCTGCCTGATCGGACGGCGAGGCAACGAGGCTCGTAGGAGCGGGACCCGGCAAGCCCGCGGGTCGCTTTGGCGGCAAGCCCTCCATCAGCACGGTTCGCCACTGGCGCAGCATGGAGGGCTGGATCCCGAGTTCCGCGGCGATCTGCAACTGCGACCGGCCGCTGCTCTCGAGCAGGGCGACCGCCTCGCGTTTGAACTCGGGGGTGAACTCGCGTCGTGTCTTTGCCATCAAACACCTTTCCCGCCCGTAACGAGCGTATCAGAGGTGTCCGCGAAACCGAGGGAGGATAGCGCCCATGCTGGGCGCACAACGGACAGCGCCCCCGGACGGCTTCGTCGGGGGCGCTGGATTGCCGGTGTCACGGCGCGGTCGTCGTCACCGCGCCGGCTCGGGCTCGCCGTGGTGGTCGTCGACCCCGCGCCAGCGGTTGATCCGGATCAGGACATTGCGGATCACCACGTAGAAGACCGGGGTCAGGAACAGGCCGAACACCGTGGCGCCGAGCATGCCGAACAGCACCGCGGTGCCGAGCGCCTGGCGCATCTCGGCGCCGGGGCCGGTGGCGAAGGCGAGCGGCACCACGCCGAGGATGAACGCGAAGGCGGTCATCAGGATCGGCCGCAGGCGAAGCCGGCAGGCCTCGACCGCCGCCGCGACCGGTCCGCGGCGCTCGCTCTCCTCGATCTGGTGGGCGAACTCGACGATCAGGATCGCGTTCTTGGCCGCGAGGCCGATGAGCACGATGAGGCCGATCTGGGTCAGGATGTTGTTGTCCTGGGCCCGGAACTGCACGCCGGCCAAGGCCGCGAGCACGCCGGTCGGCACCACCAGGAGAATCGAGAGCGGCAGCGCCCAGGATTCGTACTGGGCGGCGAGCACCAGGAAGACCAGGAGCACGCCGAGCGCGAAGACGTAGATCGCGGTGTTGCCGACCGCCTTCTCCTGGAACGCGATGTCGGTCCACTCGAAGCTCATGCCGTCGGGCAGGGTCTGGCGGGCGAGCTTCTCCATCGCGTCGAGGGACTGGCCCGAGGAGATGCCCGGCTTCGCGTCGCCCTGCACCGGGATCGAGTAGTACAGGTTGTAGCGCTGGACGATCTGGGGCCCCGAGATGTCGCGGATGCTGGCGAGCGTGCCCATCGGCACCAGGGCGCCGGTGGAGGAGCGAACTTTAAGACGCTCGATGTCCGATTTCTCCATCCGGTACTTGGCGTCGGCCTGGGCGCGGACCTGGTAGACGCGGCCGAAGGTGTTGAAGTCGTTGACGTAGGCGCCGCCGAGATTGACCTGGAGCGTCGAGAACACGTTGGCGAGCGGCACGTTCAGCATCCGCGCCACCGTGCGGTCGATGTCGAGGTAGATCTGCGGCGTGTCGTTGCCGAAGGTGGTGAAGACGCGGGTGAGCGCCGGGTCGCGGTTGGCCGCTCCGATGAGATCGCCCGAGACCTGAAGCAGGCGGGCGAGGTCCGAGCCCTCGCGGCTCTGCACCTGCATCTTGAAGCCGCCGGCATTGCCGAGGCCCCGCACCGGCGGCGGCGGGATCGCGATGATCCGCGCCTCCTGCATCGGCGCGGTCTTGGCCAGCACGGCCTGCAGGATCTTGCCCGCCGTGAGGCCCTTCTCCAGGCGCTCCTTGAACGGCTTCAACGGCAGGAACATCACCGCGCCGTTGGTGGTGTTGGTGAAGGTGGCGCCGTCGAAGCCGGCGATGACGACCGTGTTGCCGACGCCGTCGATGTCGAGGGAGCGGCGCGAGACCTCCTGGACGACCGCGGTGGTGCGCTCCAGCGACGAGCCCGGCGGCAGCTGCACCACCACCAGCAGGTAGCCCTGGTCCTGGAGCGGGATGAAGCCGGTTGGCGTGGTGCGCACGAGGTGCAGCACGCCGTAGATGACGCCGGCATAGAGCAGCAGCATCGCCAGCAGCGGCACCAGCCGTCCGGTGAGGAAGCGCACCGTCGCCGCATAGGCGTTCGCCGTCGCGTCGAAGCCGCGGTTGAAGGTGTTGGCCGCCCAGGACCCGAACCGGGCCACGAAGAAGCGCGGCCGGTGGTGCTCGGAATGGGGCTTCAGCAGCAGCTTGCAGAGCGCCGGCGACAGCGTCAGCGAGTTGAACATCGAGATGATGGTCGAGGCCGCGATGGTGAGCGCGAACTGCCGGTAGAACTGGCCCGAGATGCCCGGGATGAAGGCGGTCGGGATGAACACCGCCGACAGCACGAGGGCGATGGCGACGACCGCGCCGCCGACCTCGTCCATGGTCTTGTGGGCCGCCTCGCCGGGCGACAGCCCCTCGGCCATGTTGCGCTCGACGTTCTCCACCACGACGATCGCGTCGTCGACCACGATGCCGATGGCGAGCACGAGGCCGAACAGCGTCAGGTTGTTGAGCGAGAACCCGAGCAGCGCCATCACCGCGAAGGTGCCGATGAGCGACACCGGAATCGCGATGATCGGGATGAGCGCGGTGCGCCAGCTCTGGAGGAAGACCAGGATCACCACCACGACGAGGACCACCGCCTCGCCGAGGGTCTTGTAGACCTCGTGCACCGATTCGGCGATGAACTCGGTCGGGTTGTAGGCGATCTTGAATTCGAGGCCGGGCGGGAAGTCCTTGGACAGGGTCTTCATCAGCGCCTGGACCTGCTCGGCCGCCTCCAGCGCGTTGGTGCCGGGGCGCTGGAACACGCCGATGCCGATCGCCGGCTGGCCGTTGAGGAACGACTTCGTTGTGTAGTCCTTCTGGCCGAGCTCCACCCGGGCGATGTCGGAGACCCGTACCAGACGCCCGTCCGAGGCCTTGACGATGACCTTGCGGAACTCGCTCGGATCCTGGAACCGGCCTTGCGTCTGGACCGTGAGCTGGAATGCCTGGCTCGCGGGAGCCGGCGGCGCGCCGAGCGCACCGGACGCCACCTGGACGTTCTGCTCCTGCAGCGCGTTGATCACGTCGGTGGTCGAGAGCTGGTAGGAGGCGAGCTTGTTCGGGTCGAGCCACAGCCGCAGCGCGTATTCCGAGCCGCCGAACACCGTGATGTCGCCGACGCCGTTGAGGCGCAGGAGCGGATCGCGCAGGCGCAGGTAGATGTAGTTGGCGAGATAGTTCTGGTCGAAGGTGCCGTCGGGCGACAGCACGTGCACGACCATCATCAGGTCCGGCGAGGACTTGCGGACCGTGACGCCGAGGTTGCGCACGTCGCCGGGCAGGCGCGGCTGGGCGACCGAGAGCCGGTTCTGGACCAGCACGTTGGCGATGTCGAGGTTGGTGCCGAGCGCGAAGGTGACGGTCAGCTGCATGTTGCCGTCGTTGGTCGACAGCGACGACATGTACAGCATGTTGTCGACGCCGTTGATCTCCTGCTCGATCGGCGTCGCGATCGTGGCCGCCACGGTCTCGGCATTGGCGCCCGGATAGGAGGCGCGCACCACCACGGTCGGGGGCACGATCTCGGGATATTGCGAGACGGGCAACGAGATGTACGAGACGTAGCCGATGATCAGGATGACGATCGAAGTCACCGAGGCGAAGATCGGCCGGTCGACGAAGAAATGGGCAAAACGCATCGGTGGGCCTCTCGCGCCCTTCGGATTCTCGGGCGTGGCGCCCCCGCGCAGGCGGGGGCCGTGGCGTCCTGACGGGACGCGCCGCCCGTCAGCGGGCGGCGCGGTCGCTCACTCGCGGACCGGCGGCAATTCCTTGACCTCGGGCGTGACCTTGGCGCCCGGGCGCACCCGGGTGAGGCCGACGATCACGATGGTCTCGTCGCCCTTGAGCCCGTCGCGCACCACCCGGTAGCCGTCGATCTTGGGGCCGGGGCGGATGTTGCGCGGCTGCACGACGTTGTCGGGCCCGAGCACGTAGACGAGGCGCTTGTCCTGGTTCGCCGCGATCGCATCGTCGGGGATCAGGATGCCGCGATAGGGCTTCGAGGCCGGCATGCTGACGATGCCGAACAGGCCCGGCTTGATGAAGCGGTCCGGGTTCTCGACGGTGGCGCGCAGGAGCACCGTGCCGGTCGCCTCGTCGACCCGGTTGTCGACGAAGTTGAGCGTGCCCTTGCGGGTCGGCTTCGCCTCGCCCGTCAGCGCCACCAGGATCGGCACGGTGTGCTCGTTCTGGGTCGCCCCCATGCCGATCTTGAGCGTGCCCTGGTAGGCCAGGAACGAGCGCTCGTCGACGGTGAACGAGAAGTAGATCGGGTCCAGCGAGACGATGGTGGTCAGCATCGTCTGGTCGGTGATGACGATGTTGCCCTCGGTCACGTTGCGCTGCGAGATCCGGCCGTCGATCGGCGAGCGCACCTCGGTGAAGTCGTAGTTGAGCTGGGCCTGGCGCAGGGCCGCGGTGGCGCTGTCGACGTCGGCCTGGGCGGTCAGCGAGTTCTGCCGGCGCTGGTCGGTGACCTGCTCGGAGATGTTGCCCGACCGGCTCAGCGTCTGGGCGCGCTCGAGGTCGGTCTGGGTGAAGTTCAGGCGCGCCTGGGCCGAGGCCAGGGCCGCGGTCGCCTGGTCGAGGGCCGCCTTGTAGGGGCGCCGGTCGATGGTGAAGAGCAATTCGCCCTTCTTCACCACGGCGCCGTCCTGGAAGTGGATCTTCTGAAGATAGCCGGTGACGCGGGCGCGCACCTCGACATACTCGATCGCGTTGAAGCGACCGGTAAAGTCGTCGTGCTCCACCACCTCCTTGACCACGGGCTTGGCGACCGTGACCGTGGGGGGCGGACCGCCGGGAGCCTGGGCCCGCGCCGGGATACCGGCCATCAGCAGAAGCGCCGGGATCACCGCCGCCAGCCTCAGCCTGCGCATACTCACTCTCCCGTTCATCTCGTGCATGCGGCCCGTCGGACGCGCGTTGAGAGATGCGCCGGGGAGCATCCGCGTCGAGGGGCTGGCCCGTGTGGGGAGCCGCGCCGCCCTCGGCACGGCCCGCCCGGGGCCGGGAATGTCGAACCGCCCTCACGGGCGGGATGTCGTGGAGCCGGCGAACGAACCGATGGCTGCCGGCCATGGATCAGCGAAGCGCGGATCGTCTATTCGATGGTCTCGCCGGCATTGGCCCAGTCCTTGAAGCCGCCGGCATAATGCTCGGAGAGCGGGATCCCCTGGCTCTGGAGATACTGCAATGCCCGCGCCGAGCGCACGCCGGCGGCGCAGGACAGGACCGGGCGGCGTCCGTCGCCGGCGATCAGCGCCTGCAGCCGCTCGACGTCGAAGCTCGACAGGGGAAACGAGACCGAGCCCGGGATATGGCCGGAATCGAACTCGTTGGGCTCGCGCACGTCGATCAACAGCACCGAGCCGTCCGCCAGCCCGCTCTTCACCGCATCCCGATCCAGATCGACGATCGCCATAGTCTCACCCAAATGCCGGCCCCGCGCCGACCCGCGATCATAAGCGGCGCGTCCGACACTTGTCACCGCGACGCGACGGAGCGGTGACGATTGCGATAAATCATCAGTGCTCAGCGTTGCAAGAGCGACGATCCCGATGTCGGGGCGGGTCTTGTGCGCTGCCGCACAGGGCGAAGCCGGATTCGGCTTCCCGGTCTCCGCCGTATACGACAGCGGCCGAGTGCCGTCACAGCGTCGAGACCGTCATGCTCCGTTCCCCCGTCGCCCTCGATCTCACCCGCCTCGTCACCCGCCTGCGGCATGCGAGCCCGACCGGGATCGACCGGGTCGACCTGGCCTATGCAAGGCATCTGCTGGGGCAGGACGGCGAGCGGTTCGGCGTGGTCTCGACGCCGCTCGGCCCGAAGGTGCTCGACCGCGGGCAGATGGCCGGACTGGTGGAGGCGGCGGTCTCGGCCTGGACCGAGGAGGTCGCGGCGGGGGACGATCCGGTCTATCGCGGCGTGGCCGGGACGCTCGGCCTGTCGGCCCCGGCGGCGAGCGCGCGGCCGATGGCGCCGGCCGGATCGCGCCGACGCCGGAAGCGCGAGCTCGAGGCCTGGATCGCAGCGTCGCGCGCGCCCGGGCCGGAGCGGCTCCCGCGGGGCACGCTCTACCTCCACACCTCGCATCTGCGCCTCGACCGGCCGGCGCGGTTCGACTGGCTCTACGACCGGACCGACGTGAAGCCGGTCTTCTTCGTCCACGACCTGATCCCGATCGAGTATCCCGAATACGGCCGCTCCGGCGAGGCGGAGCGGCACCGGGTGCGAATGGAGACCGTGGCCCGCCACGCCCGTGCCGTGGTGGTCAACTCGGCCGATGTCGGGGAACGCTTCTCGGGCTTCCTCGCCCGGCTCGGGCGCCGGCCGCCGCCGGTCACCGTCGGGCCGCTCGGGATCGAGGACATTTTCAGGGGTGCTTCATCGGCGCCGACGCCCCGTCCGTTCTTCCTGGTCTGCGGCACGATCGAGCCGCGCAAGAACCTGATCGCGCTGCTCACGGCCTGGCGCGAGCTGAGCTTCCGGCACCGGGAGGCGACGCCGCGCCTCGTCGTCGTCGGTCGGCGCGGCTGGGAGAGCGAGAACGTGGTCGATCTCCTGGAGCGCTGCCCGGCGGTGCGCGACCACGTCACCGAGGTCTCGGGCCTCTCGACCGCCGGACTGGTGCGGCTGATGGGGCAGGCCACCGCGCTCCTGATGCCCTCCTTCGCCGAGGGCTACGGCCTGCCGGTGCTGGAGGCGGCCGCCGCCGGACTGCCGGTCGTCGCCTCCGACATCCCGGTCCACCGCGAGATTGCCGGGCACTTCGCGGAGTTCCTGCACCCGCTCGACGGTCTGGGCTGGATGCGGGCGGTCGAGGAACTGGCGGTACCGGGCTCGGGGCGACGGGCCGCGATGGCGGGACGCCTCGCCGGGTACCGGGCACCGAGTTGGGAGGACCACTTTGCCCGGGTCGATCCGGCGCTTGCGGCCGTCGCAGGGTAAGGCCCGGACCCGTTTTGCACCCGGGCTGCCGCACGGCTAAGGTTGCGGCACGATTTTTCCCTGGCCGTCTTGCTCCTCCGGATGCCGGATCGGGCGCGGGTCTCCCCTCTCCCACGCGGGAGGGGGGATTCCGCGCTTCATCTCGCACCGAACGGAGCGGCTTCGGCCTCCATCGGATTGCGTGCCATGACCGACACCCCCTACCCCCGCGACCTCGTCGGCTACGGTCGCACCCCGCCGCAGGCGCAATGGCCGAACGGCGCCCGCATCGCGGTGCAGTTCGTCATCAACTACGAGGAGGGCGGCGAGAACTGCCTCCTGCACGGCGACCGGGCCTCGGAGGCGTTCCTGTCCGAGATCGTCGGCGCGCAGGCCTGGCCGGGCCAGCGCCACATGAGCATGGAATCGATCTACGAGTACGGCTCGCGGGTCGGGTTCTGGCGGCTGCACCGGTTGTTCGCCGAGCGCGACCTGCCGGTGACGGTCTACGGCGTCGCGACGGCTCTCCAGCGCAACCCGGACGCCGTGGCGGCGATGCGCGAATCCGGCTGGGAGATCGCCTGCCACGGCCTCAAATGGATCGATTATCGCGATTTCTCCTACGAGGAGGAGAAGGCGCACATGAACGAGGCGATCCGGATCCACACCGAGGTGACCGGCGAGCGTCCGCTGGGCTGGTACACGGGCCGCACCTCGGAGAATACCCTCAAGCTGGTGATGGAAGAGGGCGGCTTCCTCTACTCGGCGGATTCCTACGCCGACGACCTGCCCTACTGGGTCGAGGGCCCCCGCGCGCCGCAGCTCGTCGTGCCCTACACCCTCGATTCGAACGACATGCGGTTCGCCACGCCGCAAGGCTTCAATGCCGGCGACCAGTTCTTCGCCTACCTGCGGGATTCCTTCGACGTGCTCTATGCCGAGGGCGCCGAGACGCCCCGGATGCTGTCGATCGGCCTGCATTGCCGCCTCGTCGGGCGCCCCGGCCGGATCGCGGCGCTCGCCCGCTTCCTCGACCACGTGGCGGCGCATGACGACGTGTGGGTGACCCGGCGCATCGACATCGCCCGCCACTGGGCCAGGACCCACGCGCCCGCCGGCCTGACCCCGAGCCGGATGGGCCGGGCCCTGTTCGTCGAGAGCTTCGGCGACGTGTTCGAGCATTCGCCCTGGGTGGCGGAGGGGGCGCACGGGGCCGGGTTGTCGCCGATGCAGGACAATGCCGACGGGCTCCACGCCGCCATGATCGAGGCGATGCGGGCGGCCGAGCCGGAGCGGCAGCTCGCCCTCATCCGCGCGCATCCCGACCTCGCCGGGCGCGTGGCGGCGGCCGACCTCGCCCCGGACTCCCGCGCCGAGCAGGCCTCGGCCGGGCTCGATGCCCTCGATGCCGAGGGACGTGCCCGCTTCCTCGACCTCAACGAGCGCTACCGAGCCCGCCACGGCTTCCCGTTCGTGATGGCGGTGCGGGGGAAAAGCCCGGACGAGATCCTGTCCCAGCTCAGCCAGCGCCTGGACAACTCGCCGGAGGATGAGCGGGCCCGGGCGCTCGGTGAGATCGAGACCATCGCGCTGCTACGCCTGCGGCAGAGGTTGCCGTCGCTGCCGGATGTCTTCTCCGCGAAGGCGTGAGAGCCTGACGGAGCGCAAGGCTCCGCAGGCGATTCGCGGCGGGCAGGGTGCATCCCACCCTCTCACCTCGTCATGAGGCGAGAGGGTGGGATGCACCGATTTTCTCCCGCTCTTCCCCGGACGCATCCGCTCGAACGGTCTCCGAAGCGAATCAGGCCCCGAACCGCTCCGCCCGCCCATGCGGCGCGTCGTAGTCCAGCACCGGGCCGAGCGGGACGATGCCCGTCGGGTTGATGGTCGGGTGGCTCTCGTAATAGTGCCGCTTGATATGGGTGAGGTTCACCGTTTCGGCGATGCCAGGGGTCTGGTAGAGGTCGCGCAGGTAGGGCGCGAGGTTCGGGTAGTCGGCGATCCGGCGCAGGTTGCACTTGAAGTGCCCGACATAGACCGGATCGAACCGCACCAGCGTGGTGAACAGCCGGATATCGGCCTCGGTCAGCCGGTCTCCCATCAGGTAGCGCGAGCGGTCGAGGCGGGCATCGAGGGCGTCGAGCTCCTCGAAGAGCGCCGTCACCGCCTCCGCGTAGGCGTCCTGGCTGGTGGCGAAACCGGCCTTGTAGACGCCGTTGTTGACCCGGTCGTAGACCCTGGCGTTCACGGCCTCGATCTCGGGGCGCAGATCCTCGGGGCAGAGGTCGGGGCCTGTGCCGCCGAAGGCGGCGTTGAGCATCCGGACGATCTCGGCCGACTCATTCGACACGATGGTGTCGCGCGCCTTGTCCCACAGCACCGGCACGGTGACCCGGCCGGTATAGTGCGGGTCGGCCTTTCGATAGACCTCGTAGAGCCGGGTCGCGCCGTTCACGGTGTCGGGGCTCGCCCCCGGGCTGTCGCCGAACACCCAGCCCTCGTGGCCCATATGCGGGTCGACCACCGACACCGAGACCGCGTCCTCCAGCCCCTTGAGGGCGCGCACGATCAGGGTGCGGTGGGCCCACGGGCAGGCGAGCGAGACGTAGAGGTGATAGCGCCCGGGTTCGGCCGGAAACCCGCCCTCCCCGCTCGGTCCGGCAGTGCCGTCCCGCGTCACCCAGTTGCGGAAGGCCGCGTCCTTGCGCACGAAGCGCCCGCCGGTCTCCTTCGTGTCGTACCATCTGTCGTGCCAGACGCCGTCGACCAGAAGTCCCATCGCACTCTCCTCAACTCCCAGGCCTGAAGGTGGGGCGGTCCTTGAGCACCGCAACGGCCGCCGCTCAGATCCCGGCGGCCCGGTCCGGTAGCGGGAGAGGCCGCGCGCCCTCGGCCTCGACGTCGAACCGGTCGTTCGGCACCCGGGCGAGGAAGCGCTCCGCCACCTCGACCAGCAGCAGGTGCGGCCGCACCCGCTCGACATAGGCCCAGTCGAGATTCGACGACCAGACGAAGTGCAGCTCGCGAAAGCTCTCGGCGAGCAGTCCGGTCAGGAAGATCGGATGGAAATGCGAGCAGGAATCGCCGAACAGCATCAGGGTCCGCGGGTCCGCGGCCGGGCTCTCGTTGCGGAACACCACGTGGGCGCCGACATGCAGGTCGGCGGCCGTGCCGCGCGCCTCGTGGCCGAGGACCAGCGGGTTGGCGAAGACCCGCACGGCGTCGCGCTGCACCTCGTGGACCCGCATCGTCTCGCGCCGGGGCGGATCGAGCTTGGCGCCGAGGTCGCGCACGCCGTCATGGTCGTGGAACGGCCGCGATCCGAGGTCGCCCGGCGGCACGGCGCCCAACGCCCGCATGATCTCGCCATAGGCGAGGCGGCAGCCCTCCTGGCTCCAATGGGTGTCGGTGCGCAGGTAGAGCGGCGGCTCGGCGTCCCGCGCCGCCCGCAACGGGCCGACGAGGTCGATCCAGGCCCGGGCCGCCGGGGAGAGCGCGAGGCGCACGCCGAGGCGCCGGGCCGGCGAGAGCGCCGGATCGAGGTCGAGCCCGTCGAGGCGGTCGTCGTAGATGCTCAGCTTCTCCGGCACCACGACGTGGAAGGCGCGCAGTCCCAGGGCCGCGGCGCGGACGGTGCGCGCCTCGATCAGCCGGCGCCAGCGCCACAGCCGCCAGGCGACAGGCAGGCTCGCGCGGTATTGCTGCCGCACCCGGTTGGTGCCGCCGGTCAGGAAGAGCCATCCGTCCCGGCCGAGATGGACCATGTCGTCGGTGCTGTCGCGCATCCGCGCCGTGTAGCGGGAAGTCCGCGAGCTGAACAGCGGAGCCGGCCCTGGCCTTTGCGGCGGCCCGCGCCATTTCGCCCGGAGAATGTCGCAAAGCCCCCTGATCCTGACCCTGGAACTCGACGAGGCCGCCTTCGCGGAGTTCGACGGCCTGCGCCGCCGCCACTTCCCGCCTGCCCTCAACAAGATTCCGGCCCACGTCACGCTGTTCCATCACCTGCCCGGCGAGGAGGAGCGCGGCATCGTCGAGACGCTGGCCGCGGAGGTGCGGGCGGAAGGCCCGATCCCGGTCGAGGTCGCGTCCTTACGCTTCATCGGCCGCGGCGTCGCCTACGCGCTCGAAGCGCCCCGCCTCTCGGCCCTGCGCGGGCGCCTCGCCACCGCCTTCGCGCAGTGGCTGACGCCGCAGGACCGTCAGGGCTACCGGCCGCACGTTACGGTGCAGAACAAGGTCGCGCCGGAAGAGGCGCGGGCCCTCCACCGCGAGCTGGAAGCCGCCTTCGTGCCGCGCGAGGTCGTCGGCACCGGGCTCCTGCTCTGGCGCTATCTCGGAGGGCCGTGGGAGGCCCGCGGCCGTTTCCCGTTCGGGGGCGCCTGATGGTCGCGATTCCGTTCCGGCGCCACGCCACGGCGGTGTGGCTGCGCCTGCGCCTCAACGAGATCGGGCCGCTCGCCTCGCTGCTCGCCGTCAGCCTGTTCGGCTTCGGCTTCTTCAAGCTCGCCGACGAGGTCCGCGAGGGCGGCTCGTTCGGCTTCGACGACCGGCTGCTGCTGGCGTTGCGCGTGCCCGGCGACCTCGCCCAGCCGATCGGCCCGTCATGGCTGCCCGAGACGATGCGGGACATCACCGCCTTCGGCAGCGTGTTCGGCATCGTCTACGTGACGGCCTGCGTGGTGCTCTACCTCGCCATCACCGCGCGCCGGCGCGCCGCTCTGTTCGTCGTGATTGCGATCGGCGGCGGCGAGTTGCTGTCGACGGGCCTGAAGCTGTTCTTCCACCGCCCGCGGCCGGAACTGGTGCCGCACGGCATGGAGACCTTCACGGCGAGCTTTCCGAGCGGCCATGCCATGCTGTCGGCGATCGCCTACCTGACGCTCGCGATCCTGCTCGCCCGGGTCGAGCGCTCGCGCAAGGTCAAGGCCTTCGTGATGGGGCTCGGCGTCGTCACCACGCTGCTGGTCGGGATCAGCCGGATCTATCTCGGCGTGCACTGGCCGAGCGACGTGCTCGCCGGCTGGTGCATCGGCGCCGCCTGGGCGTCGCTGTGCTGGTTCGTCGCCCTGCAGCTGCAGCGACAGGAAGTGGTCGAGGCGCCGGACCCGCCGCCGCCGGCGTGAATACCGGGACGCCTCGCCGGCATCCTCGACGGGATTGCCGTCAACCGCGTCGTTCCGGGGCCGCGCAGCGAAGCCCCGAACGACGCGGGAGAGGTGCCGAACGGACGCGACCACCCGGCGTGCGTCACAGGTCGACCAGGCTTCCGATCGACCCGCTTGCGCGCCGCCGCGCCCTCCCCTAGCCAAACGGGGGAGACGAGCGGGAGGAACGCCGTGGACTACGAGAACATCCGGGTCGAGACGCGCGGGCGCGTGGCGCTCGTCACCCTGCACCGCCCAGCGGCGCTGAACGCCCTGTGCAATGCGCTGATCGCCGAGCTGAACCACGCCCTCGACGGCTACGAGCGCGACGACGGCATCGGCTGCGTCGTCATCACCGGCTCGGAGAAGGCGTTCGCCGCCGGCGCCGACATCCGCGAGATGCAGGACCGCACCCATCCCGAATTCTACATGGCCGACCCGTTCGGCGAGTGGGACAAGGTCGGCCGGCGCCGCAAGCCGATCATCGCCGCGGTGGCGGGCTACGCGCTGGGCGGCGGCTGCGAGCTGGCGCTGATGTGCGACTTCATCCTGGCCGCCGACAATGCGAAGTTCGGCCAGCCCGAGATCAAGCTCGGGGTGATTCCCGGCGCCGGCGGCACCCAGCGCCTGACCCGCGCGGTCGGCAAGGCCAAGGCGATGGAGCTGTGCCTCACCGGCCGGATGATGGATGCGGCCGAGGCCGAGCGCTCCGGCCTCGTCGCCCGAGTGGTGCCGGCGGCTGATCTCCTCGACGAGGCGATGAAGGCCGCGGAGACGATCGCGTCGATGTCGCTGCCCGCCGTGATGGTGGCCAAGGAGAGCATCGACCGCGCCTTCGAGACCACCCTGACCGAGGGCATCCGCTACGAGCGCCGGGTGTTCTACGGCCTCTTCGCCACCCACGACCAGAAGGAAGGCATGAAGGCCTTCGTCGAGAAGCGTAAGCCCAACTTCGAGAACCGCTGATGAGCCTCACTTACGCCGACGTCGAGGCCGCCGCCGGCCGGATCGACGGCATCGCCCACCGCACGCCCGTGCTCACCTCCCGCACCGCCGATGCGCGGACGGGCGCCACCCTGTTCTTCAAGGCCGAGCCGCTGCAGCGCGCTGGCGCCTTCAAGTTCCGGGGCGCCTGCAACGCCATCGCGGCGCTCTCGCCCGAGCAGCGGAGCCGCGGGGTGCTGGCCTTCTCCTCCGGCAACCACGCCCAGGCGATCGCCTATGCGGGCGCGCTGCAAGGCGTGCCGACCGTGATCGTGATGCCGCACGACGCTCCCGCCATCAAGGTCGCGGCGACCCGCGGCTACGGCGCCGAGATCGTCACCTACGACCGCTACGAGGAGGACCGCGAGGCGGTGAGCCAGCGGCTCGCCGAGGCGCGCGGCCTGTCGGTGATCCCGCCTTACGACCACCCGGACGTGATCGCCGGCCAGGGCACGGCGGTGAAGGAGCTGATCGAGGAGGTCGGCCCTCTCGACGTCCTCCTCGTCTGCCTCGGCGGCGGCGGTTTGCTCGCCGGCTCCTGCCTCTCGGCGAAAGCCCTGTCGCCGGGAGTCGAGATCTGGGGCGTCGAGCCGGAGGCGGGCAATGACGGCCAGCAATCGCTCGCCAAGGGCGAGGTGGTGCGCATTCCCGTCCCGGTCTCGATCGCCGACGGCGCGCTGACCACGCATCTGGGCCGGCACACCTTCCCGATCATCCGGCGCGATGCCGCCGGCATCGTCACCGCCACCGACGCGCAGCTCGTCGCGGCGATGCGGTTCTTCGTCGAGCGGATGAAGCTCGTGGTCGAGCCGACCGGCTGCCTCGGCGCGGCCGCCGCCTTCGAGGGCGCGGTGCCGGTGAAGGGAAAGCGCGTCGGCGTGATCCTGTCGGGCGGCAACGTCGATCCGGCGGCTTTGGCCCGCCACCTCGCCGCATGAATCCGGCGACTCCCGAGGAGCTGTTCGCCTTCCTCGACGGCCTCGGGATCGCCCACGCCACCGTGGCGCACGTGCCCGTGCACACGGTGGCGGAATCGCGCGACCTCAAGGCCGGGATGCCGGGCGGCCACTCGAAGAACCTCTTTCTCAAGGACAAGAGCGGCCGGCTGTTCCTGGTGGTCGCCGAGGCCGAGGCCCGGATCGACCTCAAGCGCCTGCACGGGCCGCTCGGGGCCCGAGGCCGGCTGTCTTTCGGCTCGCCCGAGCTTCTTTTCGAGCGCCTCGGCGTGCGCCCCGGCTCGGTGACGCCGTTCGGGCTCCTCAACGACCGCGACGGCACCGTCGGCGTGGTCCTCGATGCCGGGCTGATGGCGCAGGACCCGGTCAATTTCCACCCGCTCCACAACGGGGCGACCACCGCGGTGGCGCCGGGCGACCTGATCCGCTTCCTGGAGGCGACGGGACACCCGCCGCGGGTGATGGTGCTGCCTGAGCCGGTGGGGGACGCAGAAGCGTAGCCGGGCGATCAGAGCCCGATCAGCTCGGCGATCAGGTCCGCTCCCGCGGCCGGCGAGCGCTCGCCGGCCGCGACCCGCCGCTCGGCCTCCGCGGTCGTCCTGCGTACCTCGGCGCTGCCGGTGAGGCGCTGGTGCAGGCGCTCGTGGACCAGGGCCCACATCCACTTCACGTCCTGCTCGCGGCGTTTGGCGGCAATCTCGCCGGTCGCCGTGAGCTTACGGCGGTGGTCGAGGATCGCCTCCCACAGGGCGTCGAGCCCCTGGCAGGCCAGCCCCGAGATGGTGGTGACCGGCGGCGACCAGGTGGCGCTCGCCGGGGTCAGGATGTGGAGCGCGGCCCGGTACTCGGCCGCCGCGGCCAGGGCGCGGCGCATCCCCTCCTCGCCGTCGGCCTTGTTGACCGCGATCATGTCGGCGAGTTCGAGGATGCCCTTCTTGATGCCCTGCAGCTCGTCGCCGGCGCCGGGCAGCATCAGCACCAGGAAGAAATCGGTGAGGTCGGCGACCGCGGTCTCGGACTGGCCGACGCCCACCGTCTCGACCAGCACCACGTCGAACCCCGCGGCCTCGCAGAGCAGCATCGTCTCGCGGGTCTTGGCCGCGACGCCGCCCAGCGTGCCCGAGGAGGGCGAGGGCCGGATGAAGGCGTTCGGATCGATGGCGAGCCGCGCCATCCGAGTCTTGTCGCCGAGGATCGAGCCGCCGGTGCGCGACGAGCTCGGATCGACCGCCAGCACCGCGACCTTGTGGCCCCGTCCCGTGAGGCTCGCCCCGAGGGCGTCGATGGTGGTGGATTTCCCCACCCCCGGCACGCCGGTGATGCCGACCCGCACCGCCTTTCCGGCGTGCGGCAGGGCCGCGTCGAGGAGGGCGCGGGCGGCGGCACGGTGATCGGCCCGCTTCGATTCGACCAGCGTGATGGCGCGGGCGAGGGCGGCGCGGTTGCCGGACAGGAGCTGGTCGAGATCGGGGGCCGGAACGGTCATGCCGTCTTTCTGCCGCCTCGCCGCCCGCCCGTCGAGGGCTTCGCCTGTGGACCAAGGACCGACACGCGTGACCTGCCGGCAACAGGCGCGGCTTTGCCCCGGTGCGTCGCCGCACGGCCACGATCATGCCGCATCCCCGGCCTGAAAGCGCGGGCATATGCCGGCCGACCGGACCCTGGACGGCCGGAACCTGAGTGGGACGACATGACGCTGACCGCCGCGCCGACACGCCGGGGCTTTGCCCGCCTCGGCCTCTCCGCCCTCGCGAGCCTGTCGCTCGGCGGCTGCCTCGGTGACGGGCTGTTGGGCGAGACGGCGCCGGAGAAGCAATCGGCCCTCGACGTCAGCCCGGTCCTGCTCGTCGCCACCACCCGCCGCCCCGCCGACCCCGCCGGACGTCCGCCCTACTTCACCGACCAGCGCGGCCGCGGGCTCTCCTTCGCCGCCGTGCGGCTCGCCCCGCCGGATCGCTCGCTGATCGGCAAGGTCTCGTCGGTGGTCACCGGGGACTGGCGCATCGCCGGGGCGCCCCAGGTGGTGAGCGGCCCCGAGGCCGCCACCGCCTTCGCGGAAGCGGTGTTGGGCCGCGACGTGCTGCTCTACGTCCACGGCTATCGCGAATCGTTCGAGACCGCGGCGGTGAGCGCGGCGCAGCTCTCCGACGGCATCCGGTTCCGCGGCGTGTCGGGGCTGTTCACCTGGCCGTCCGCGGGAAAAACCTTCGATTACGGCTACGACCGCGAGAGCGCCCTGTGGTCGCGCGACGCCTTCGAGGACCTGCTGCGGGCGCTCGCCGCCGCGCAGGGCGGCCGGATCCACATCGTCGCCCATTCCATGGGCACGCTGCTCACGCTGGAGACGCTGCGGATGCTGCGCGCCGATGCCGGCGAGGCGGCCCTCGACAGGATCGGCGCCATCGTGCTCGCCGCCCCCGACATCGACATCGACCTGTTCACCAACGGCATCGAGCGCTTGGGCACCGCGGCCCAGAAGATCACCGTGATCTCCTCGACCAACGACCGGGCGCTCGAACTGTCGAGCACCATCGCGGGGGGCGTCATCCGCGCCGGCGCCGCCGACCGCAGCCGCCTGGAGGCACTCGGCGTGCGCGTCGCCGACGCCTCGGATTACGGCAGCGGCATCATCAACCACGACCTGTTCCTGTCGAACGTCGAGGTGCAGCAGGTGATCAAGCGGGCGTTGGCGAGGGCGGATGGTCGGTGAGGGGCCGGGCCGATCGCGATTCAAGTCGATCGAGATGGTCTACCGGCTCGACAAGTCTGGCTGCGGTTCGTTCCACCCTCCGCGTCGTCCCGGGGCTCGCCGAAGGCGAGAACCCGGGATGACCAAGAGAGTGTCAGCGACGGTCTCTACTTTCCGGCCTCCGACGCCGCCAGCCTCGCCGCCACCTCGTTCCGCCGCAAGGCCGGAATCGCGAAGGGCGGGTCGTAGCCCATGAAGAACGGCGGGGCCGCCGTCGCCCGGCCCGCCGCCCGCAGCACCTCGGTCAGGATGCGCTCCTGGTCTGCCCGAGCCTCCGGCGTGATGCGGCCCGAGAAGCGCAGGGCGGCAATCCGCTCCTCCGGCACTCGCACCAGGCGCACCCCGGCCTCGGTCGGCTCCGGCGCGCCGGCTGCCGCGACGTCGTGCGGCAGGAAGAACCGCATCGTGCCGCCGGTGCCCTGCTCGACCGGCACCGTCATGGCGATGCGCTGCCCGCCGGCCTCCACCGGCGCGGTCATCGCGATGCGGTCGCCGGCCCGGTTGGCCCCCGTGATGTAGCGGAACAAGCGTCCGAACGCCTCGCCGTCGCCCTGGCCCCGCGCATCGGTCTCGATGGCGACGCGGGGTTCGTAGGCGCGGATCTCGACGCCGCGGTCGAGCCGTTCGACCACCGCGTAGCGCGGCTGGTCGTAGAAGGCACGCACGCCGAACACCCCGAGGACGGATTCGAGCAGGGTGACGGCGTAGTAGAGGATCCTGTCCATGGCGTCGGATCGCCGGATCAGAGCGGGAGCGGATGGCTGATGAGGACGACCGCTCGCCCAATGTGGTCGCGGCTCTCGATGTCGCCGACGATGAACTGCGCCACGTCGGCCCGGGCGATCAGCCCGTTCGTCCAGGACGAGGGCTGGTCGAGCACCCGGTAGCGTCCGGTCGCCGGCCCGCCGGTGAGGACGCCGGGGCGCACGAAGGTCCAGTCCAGGGCGGAGCGGCGGATCCGCATCTCCTGCGCGTCCTTGTCGTCGTAGGCGCGGCCGAAGACGAGGCGGAACGGCAGGCGCTGGAACGGGCCGATCGCCGCGCGGCTGTCGCCGGTGCCGAAGCCGGTGACGGCCATCAGCCGGCGCACCCCTGCCGTCTCCATCTCCGGGACGAGCACGTTGGTGGCGTCCGAGAACAGCCGCACCGGCCCGAACAGGTCGCGGAACGGTACGCCGAGGGCCTGCACCACGGCGTCGATCCCCTCCAGGGCGCCGGCCACGTCGGGCGCCGACAGGGCGTCGCCGGGAAAGCGCTCGAGGTTCGGGTCGGAGAGTTGAATCTTGCCGGCCGAGCGGGCGAAAGCCCGCACCCGGTGCCCGGCGGCCAGCGCCGCCTTGACCGTCTCCAGGCCGATGCCCTGGCTGGCGCCGATGACGAGGAGATGGGCCATGGTGCGTCCTGGGTGTGCGTGAGGCGACAGACCCTAGGAAACCTCGGGGGGCGGGATGGTTGCTCGCGCAGGCGTCGAATTTCCCAAGACGCAGCAAAACTCGAGACGCAGCAAATCCGATACGCTGCGAACCCCTGTCAGGGATATCCCATGTCATACACTCACGATCTCATCCTGAAGTGTTGCGAAACACCCCAGGACGAGGTCGTGGTTCGGACGAATGTCGGGGGTCCAATGGTCCGTCCATGTCAGGACGGCCGCACCAACTCACGGAGGCTTGCCCGGCCGGGCAAGCCTCGCGATTCTAGACCCGCGCCTCTTCGAAGGCCCGCACCCACTCGGCGCAGATCCCCGAGCGCACGATATCGTCCAGCCCGAACTCGACGATCGGAATCGGCATCATCCGGCTCTTGACCAAGTGGATGACGGTGCGCAGCCCCGAGGTCTCGCGCAGGTCGGTCTGGGAGACGTCGCCGTTGATGATGACCTGGGTGTCGTCGCCGATCCGGGTCAGGAACATCTTGATCTCGGCGGGGGTGGTGTTCTGGGCCTCGTCGAGGATCACCAGACAGTTCTTGAAGGTGCGGCCGCGCATCACCTCGAACGGGACGACCTCGATGTCGCCGGCCTTCACGGCGATCTCGAAGGCGCCGTCGCCCATGCGCTCCTTCATGGTCTCGGTGAGGGGGGCGACCCAGGGGGCGATCTTCTCCTCGAGGCTGCCCGGAAAGTATCCGAGGGACCGGCCGGAGGGCACGTTTGGCCGGGTGATGACCACCTTGGCGACCCGGCGCTGGCGCAGCAGGTCGGCGGCACGGGTTCCGGCGATGTAGGTCTTGCCGGTACCGGCGGGGCCGAGAACGATGACTTGTGGGTGGGACCCGAGGGCGTCCAGATACTCGGCCTGACGGGCCGTCATCGGCTGGATCGGTGGCGGGTTGCGCTCCTCCTCGAATCGGGTGCGATGCACTCGGATCGGGCGGTCATCAACCAGTTCAAGTCGTGCGCGTCGTCTCTTCACGGATCAACACTCCCACTGGACTTGCGGTGCCGATTATCGTGTGCCCTCTCGTGTCCCTGAACTCCTGTGTTCTTGTGACGACTCAAAGCCTCACGGGCCGCAACGGTTCCGGTCGGGGTTGACGCAGGCGGTGGACAAGTCCGCCCGCTTCTCCCAACAAGGTAAGCAGCCGATGATGAACGAGCAATTGTCGCGCCGCACCATGCCCATGCGAAACCGGCCGGCGCGCAACGGCGTGCCGGAGCGTGACGAAAACCACACAGCGGTGGAGGGGACTGAGGCGGACGAGGGAGGGGACGGATCGGCGCGGGTCCCGGGGGCCCGCCGGCCGGAGGAGGTCGCCACCTGATCGCCGCTCCCGGTCTGGCGCGGGGACCCCGCGCGGGACGGCTTCAGCCAGAGCCCGGCTGGACGAAGCTGTCGAGGACCATTTTCCGGCCGGCCTTGTCGAAGTCAACGGTGAGCTTGTTGCCGTCGACGGCCGCCACCGAGCCCGGTCCGAATTTGGTGTGGAAGATGCGTGCGCCGGGCTCGAAGGCCGACGGCGTGCCGGTGGACTTGGCGACCAGCGTCCCCTCGATCTGCTGCGGCCCGCGCCGTCCGGGCGCGCTGCCGCGCCCTCCCCCGCCGAACCGGTCCTGGTTCGCGGTCTGGGCTTGTGCCCGCTGCCAGCCCGGCGTGGCATAGGACGAGCCGAAGGCCGGGGCCTGGCGGTCGAAGCGCGAGGGGCCTTGCGAAAAACTCGCCGGCGCGTCGATCACCGCGACGCTCTCCTCGGGCAATTCGTCGATGAAGCGGCTCGGCACGGTCGAGGACCACAGGCCGTGGATGCGGCGGTTGACCGCGAACGAGATCTTGGCCCGCTTGCGCGCCCGGGTCAGGCCGACATGGGCGAGGCGCCGCTCCTCCTCCAGGCCGGCGCGGCCGCTTTCGTCGAGGGCGCGCTGGTTGGGCATCAGGCCGTTCTCCCAGCCGGGGAGGAACACGGTGTCGAATTCCAGGCCCTTCGCCGCGTGCAGCGTCATCAGGCTCACCCGGTCGCCGCCCTCGGCCTCGTTGGCGTCCATGACCAGCGAGACGTGCTCGAGGAAGCCGGCGAGGTCCGGGAACTCCTCCATCGAGCGCACCAGCTCCTTGAGGTTCTCCAGGCGCCCGGCGGCGTCGGCGGTGCGCTCCTTCTGCCACATCTCGGTGTAGCCGGATTCCTCCAGGATCGTCTGCGCCACCTCCGTGTGCGGCTGGTCCTCCAGGAGCTTGGCCCAGCGGGAGAAGCTCTGGCACAGGGCGCGCAGCGTCGAGCGGGGCTTGGGCTTCAGCTCCTCGGTCTCGCTCATCATGCGCGCCGCCTGGAGCAGCGGCACCTTGGCGCGGCGGGCCAGCCCATGCAGGGCCTGGAGCGTCGCATCGCCCAAGCCGCGCTTCGGCGTGTTGAAGATCCGCTCGAAGGCGAGGTCGTCGGAGCCGTTGGCGACGATGCGCAGGTAGGCCAGCGCGTCGCGGATCTCCGCCCGCTCGTAGAAGCGCGGGCCGCCGACCACGCGATAGGGCAGGCCGAGCTGGACGAAGCGGTCCTCGATCTCGCGCATCTGGGCCGAGATGCGCACCAGCACGGCGATCTCCGAGAGCTTGTGGCTCTTGGCCTGCAGGCTCTCGATCTCCTCGCAGACGAGCCGGGCCTCCTCCTCCGAATCCCACGCGCCGGTGACCGTGACCTTCTCGCCCTGCGGGCTGTCGGTGCGCAGGGTCTTGCCCAGCCGCCCCTCGTTATGGGCGATCAGCACGGACGCCGCGGCAAGGATATGCCCGGTCGAGCGGTAGTTGTTCTCGAGCCGCACCACCAGGGCGCCGGGGAAGTCGTGCTCGAAGCGTAGGATGTTGTCGACCTCGGCACCGCGCCAGCCGTAGATCGACTGGTCGTCGTCGCCGACGCAGGCGACGTTGCGGTGGCCCTGCGCCAGCAGGCGCAGCCAGAGATACTGTGCGACGTTGGTGTCCTGGTACTCGTCGACCAGGATGTAGCGGAAGCGCTGCTGGTAGTTGGTCAGCACGTCCGGGTTCTCGCGCCACAGCCGCAGGCAGAGCAGCAGGAGGTCGCCGAAATCGACGGCGTTCAGCGCCCTCAGCCGCTCCTGGTAGGCGGCATAGAGCGCGCCGCCCTTGCCGAAGCCGAAGGCGCCGGCCTCGCCCGCCGGCACCTGCTCGGGTCCGAGGCCGCGGTTCTTCCAGCCGTCGATCGTGCCGGCGAGGCTGCGGGCCGGCCAGCGCTTCTCATCGAGGTCGGCCGCCGCGATCACCTGCTTCAGGAGGCGCAGCTGGTCGTCGGTGCCGAGGATGGTGAAGTCGGAGCGCAGGCCCACCAGCTCGGCGTGCCGGCGCAGGATCTTGGTGCCGATGGCGTGGAAGGTACCGAGCCACGGCATCCCCTCCCCAGCCGGGCCGATCAGGGCGCCGATCCGCTCCTTCATCTCCCGGGCGGCCTTGTTGGTGAAGGTCACCGCCAGGATGTCGAAGGGCCGGGCGCGGCCGGTGGCGATCAGGTGGGCGATGCGGGTGGTGAGCACCCGGGTCTTGCCGGTGCCGGCTCCGGCCAGCACCAGCACCGGCCCGTCCGTCGCCTCGACGGCGCGGCGCTGCTCGGGGTTGAGTCCGGCGAGATAGGACCCCTCCTGCGGCACGACCGCGGCGCGGGCGCGAGCGGAGATCGAGGTGGAGGCGGTCCCGGCGGGCAGTTCGCGAGTCATGCCCGCATCACTGGACCAAAACGCGAACGGCGTCGAGGGTGCTGGGCGCATCCGTCTTTCGTCGCAGGCCGGAACCTTGCAGGATCGCCGGCGTCGTTCCACACAGATGGATACTCGCCCGCGAAGGATTCCGATGCGCGCCCACACCCTCCTGATCCTGGCGCTCGCCGCCGCGCCGCTCCCGGCGCTGGCTCAGAACCAGGTGCCGGCCAACCGCTCGCAGCAGACCGTCGAGGGGATCAACCGCTCGATCGAGTCCGGCGCCGCGACGCGCGGCATTCAGCAGCAGAACCGGTTCGAGACCAACCAGCTCCAGGGACAGATCCAGCGCCAACAGGTCGCCCCGCCGCCGGCACCGGTTCCGATCATCGTCCCGCACCGCTGACGCGAAGAAGGGCGGCGGGTTCGCCGGGGCTGCGCCCGATCGCCGGCGATCGGACGCTGCTCCACATCCTTGATTGGGCGCATTTCCTTCGACGAACCGGCGACCGCTTCGTCGGAAAACGCCCTAGTGGCGGACCCGGGCCCCGACGGCCGCGAAAGCCATCGTCTCCGGTCGGGCATGGCTGCGGGACGGGATGCCGATCACCCGGCCGAGATCGTCGGGCCGCGGCAGCCGGGCATGCGAGCCGAGCATGATGCCGAGATTGGTCTGGATGTCCTCCGGGAAGGGCGCCACGCGCCGCGTCGCCGGATCGACGTGAAGGGAGAGGTTTTCGGAGCTGGCCGCGACCCAGCCCTCGGCGGCGTGGCGGATCTCGGAATAGAAGTGGATTCGCTTCTCGTCGAAGCCGATGAGCTGGAGCGTCACCCGGACCGGATCGTCGAGCACCAGTTCGCGGCGGTAGCGCACATGAACCTCGGCCGCGAAGGTCGTGCCGCGTCCGCTCTCCATGTAGTCGGGCCCGAGACCGACGACGCCGAACGCCTCGTCCACCGCACGGTCGAACAGGACGTGGTAGTACGCCATGTTCAGGTGACCGTTATAATCGATCCAGCCGGGTTCGATCGCCATCGTAGACGACACGAAGGGCGCGAAGAAGAAGACCGATGCGGGACGGTCGTCAGCCATTGTGGGGCTCCCGATCAGGCGCAGGCGGGATGACAAGGGCGCCGAGCGGCGTACCATGCCTGACCCGGCGATGCACCCCCGGATGCGTTGCACCTTGGGGCAAGGTGGCCCACCCGCAGCGCACTTCTCCGTGACCGGGCCTCCGGATATGCCCGTAAGACGCCGGCTGCTAGAATGGTCGGCAAAAGGCCGCGCAACGGCCGTCCGCCTTGAGCCCGCCCGGGAGGTCGATGTCCCATGAACGCCCAGAGCCCCGCCCCGTCGCGCGAGCGCCCGTCCCCTGAGACCGTCGAGGCGGTGATCCGCGAGCTGACGGCGCAGTTCGGCAACCGCGTCGTCACCTCGCAGGCGGTGCGCGAGCAGCATGCCAGCACCCTGACCTGGGTCGCCAACCAGCCGCCGGACGCGGTGGTCTATGCCGAGAGCACCGAGGACGTTCAGGCGGTGGTGCGCGTCTGCGCCGCCCACAAGGTACCGGTCGTCGCCTTCGGCACCGGCACCTCGCTCGAAGGCCACGTCAACGCGCCGTTCGGGGGCATCTCGATCGACCTGAACGGGATGAACAAGGTCCTGGCGGTCCATGCCGAGGATCTGGATTGCGTCGTCCAGCCCGGCGTCACCCGCAAGGCGGTGAACGAGCACCTGCGCGACCAGGGCCTGTTCTTCCCGATCGATCCGGGCGCCGATGCCTCCCTCGGCGGCATGGCGGCGACGCGGGCCTCCGGCACCAACGCGGTGCGCTACGGCACGATGAAGGACAACGTCCTGTCGCTCACCGCCGTGATGCCGAACGGCGACATCGTCCGCACCAGCCCGCGCGCCCGCAAGACCTCGGCCGGCTACGACCTGACACGGCTCCTCGTCGGCTCGGAAGGCACCTTCGGCATCATCACCGAACTGACCCTCAAGCTCGCCGGCATCCCGGAGGCGATCTCCGCCGGCGTCTGTCCTTTTCCGAGCATCAAGGCCGCCTGCGACGCCGTCATCGTGACGATCCAGTCCGGCCTGCCGGTGGCGCGCATCGAGCTCCTCGACGAGGTCCAGGTCGCGGCCTGCAACGCCTATTCGAAGCTGACCCTGCCCGAGACCCCGCTGCTGCTGGTGGAGTTCCACGGCACCGACGCCGGCGTGCGCGAGCAGGCCGAGCGCTTCGGCGAGATCGCGGCGGAGTTCGGCGGCGGGCCCTACGAGTGGGCGACCAAGGCGGAGGACCGCACCCGGCTGTGGCAGGCCCGCCACGACGTCTACTGGGCGGCGGTCGCCATGCGCCCCGGTGCGAAGGTCATCGCCACCGACGTCTGCGTGCCGATCTCGCGGCTCGCCGAATGCGTCGACGAGACCAAGCGCGACATCGTCGAGAGCGGCATCACCGCGCCGATCGCGGGACATGTCGGCGACGGGAACTTCCACACCGCGCCGCTCGTGATGATGGACGATCCCGACGAGATCGCCCGGGTCGCCGGCTTCATCGACCGCCTGGTCGCCCGCGCCATCGCCATGGAGGGCACCTGCACCGGCGAGCACGGCATCGGCCAGAAGAAGATGCGCTACATGGAGATGGAGCACGGCTCGGAGGCGCTGAGCCTGATGCGGGTGCTGAAGCGGGCGATCGATCCGGACAACATCATGAATCCGGGAAAGGTCGTGGTGCTGTAGGCCACGGCGCCTCGCGCCCGAAGCGAAGCGGCGGTGCCGGCGTTCATGCCGGCACCGCCGCTTCGCAGCCGGGACTAGCGCGGCAGATCCTACGGCAGCACCACCACCTTCGTCCCCACCTTCACGCGATCGTACAGATCGATCACGTCCCGGTTGGTCATCCGAATGCAGCCCGAGGACACCGCCGCGCCGATCGTCTCCGGCTCGTTCGAGCCGTGGATGCGGTAGAGCGACGAGCCGAGATAGAGCGCTCGCGCCCCGAGCGGGTTGTCGTTGCCGCCGGCCATGTAGCGCGGCAGGTCGGGGCGGCGCTTGATCATCTGTTCAGGAGGGCGCCAGGCCGGCCATTCCTTCTTCATCGTCACGGTCTTGGTGCCGGACCACGAAAAACCCTCGCGGCCGACGCCGACGCCGTACTGCACCGCCTCCTGATTCGGCAGGATGTAGTAGAGCCGGCGCTGGCTGGTCGAGATCACCACCGTGCCGGGCTTGTAGGGACTGTTCCAGCCGATGGTCTGGCGCGGCACGCCCTGCTGGCGGAAGACCGTCAGGAAATCGGCGATCGGCCCACGGTCGAGCAGGCTGATGGCGTGGGCCGGCACCGCCAGGGTCAACAGCGTGGCCGCCGTCAGGAGCGGCTTCAGCAGGCGCCGCGGCGCGGTCAGACGGGTCATCGTCCCCTCCCGTTCGGTTAACATGGAACGGGTTGGCCGCCGGGCTGTGGCGAAAACAGGGCAGAAACAGTCGCCGGGCGGCCCGTGGTGCATCTGCGCCACAGGGCATTCCCGGCGCCGAGCCCGGCGCATCGGCGCCGACGCGGACTTGCCCGCGCCCGCAGGCGCGGGGGACGCGAGCTACTCCGCCGCCGGCCGGAGCGGCATGAAGCCGATCGGCTGGCGTTGCGGTCCCTCCTGCTTGAGGGTGCGCAGCATGGTCTCGTAATCCTGCTCCATCTCGGGCGTCACCGAGGGCCGGGTCTCGTGCAGGGCCGCGTCGAAATGGCCCTGGTGGACGCGCTCGCTCGCCAGATCCTCGCGCAGCGCCATCAGGCCGGCACGGCGGGTCAGGTCCTCGAGGTCGGCGCCGGTGAAGCGCGTCGTGCGCTCCGCCAGCCCATCGAGGTCGACGTCGTCGGCGAGCGGCATCGCCCGGGTGTGGATGCCGAGGATGTGGCGGCGCCCGGCGATGCTCGGCACCGGCACGTAGACCAGCTCGTCGAAGCGGCCGGGGCGCAGCAAAGCCGGATCGACGAGGTTCGGCCGGTTGGTGGCGGCCATCACCACCACGCCCTGCAAGTCCTCGAGCCCGTCCATCTCGGCCAGGATCGTGTTGACCACCCGATCGGTCACGGCGGGCTCGCCGAGGCCGCCGCCGCGGACCGGGGCGAGCGAGTCGATCTCGTCGATGAAGATGACGGTCGGGGCGACCTGGCGGGCGCGGGCGAACAGGCGCGACACCTGCTGCTCGGATTCTCCGTACCACTTCGAGAGCAGGTCCGAGGACTTGGTGGCGACGAAATTGGCCTGCGCCTCGCGCGCCACCGCCTTGGCGAGCAGGGTCTTGCCGGTGCCGGGGGGGCCGAACAGCAAGAAGCCCTTGGCCGGGCGGATGCCGATGCGGCGGAACGCCTCCGGGTTGCGCAAGGGCAGCTCGACGCCCTCGCGCAGCTTGGTCTGCACGTCCCCCAAGCCTCCGATATCGTCCCAGGTCACGTTCGGGACCTGGATCATGATCTCGCGCAGGGCCGAGGGCTGGACGCGCTTGAGGGCGTTCAAGAAATCCTCGCGGCAGACCTGGAGCTTCTCCAGGATCTCCGGCGGGATCCCCTCCTTGAGGTTGATGTGGGGCAGCACCCGGCGGAGCGCATCCATCGCCGCCTCGCGGGCCAGCGCCGAGAGGTCGGCGCCGACGAAGCCGTAGGTGGTCCGCGCGATCTCGTCGAGATCGACGTTGTCGCCGAGCGGCATGCCGCGGGTGTGGATGGTCAGCACCTCGCGCCGGCCGGGCTCGTCGGGCACGCCGATGATGATCTCGCGGTCGAAGCGACCGGGCCGGCGCAGGGCCTCGTCGATCGCATCGCGCCGGTTGGTGGCGCCGATCACCACGATGTTCTGGCGCGGCTCGAGGCCATCCATCAGGGTGAGCAACTGGGCGACGATGCGCCGCTCGACCTCGCCGCGCACCTCCTCGCGCTTCGGAGCGATCGAATCGATCTCGTCGATGAAGATGATCGCCGGGGCGTTGCGCTGGGCTTCGGAGAAGATCTGGCGCAGGCGCTGCTCGGATTCGCCGTACTGGCTGCCCATGATCTCGGGGCCGGCGATGTGGAAGAACTGCGCCTCGGTCTCGTTCGCCACGGCGCGGGCCAAAAGGGTCTTGCCGGTGCCGGGCGGGCCGTAGAGCAGCACGCCCTTCGGCGGGTCGATGCCGAGGCGCTGGAACAGCTCGGGATGGCGAAGCGGCAGCTCGACCATCTCCCGGACCTGGTCGACGGTGGTGCCGAGCCCCCCGATGTCGTCGTAGGTGACGTCGGCGCGGCGGACCTCCTTCGGCTCCTCGTAGAGCGGGCGCAGCTCGACCTCGGTCTCGGCGGTGACCTGGACGATGCCGCGGGCCGGCTGGGTCGAGACCACGACGAGGCGGATTTCCTGCAACCCGTAGGCCGGCAGGCTGAACATCTGGCGCAGCTCCTCGGGCACTTGGTCGCGGGCGAAGCGCGAGGGCACCGAGGTCGAGATCACGTCGCCCGACACGAGCGGCCGGCGGTAGAAGGTGCGGCGCAGGGCCTCGCCGGAGCCCTGCAGGCGCAGGTTCTTCTGGGCCGGGGCGAGCACCACCCGGGTGGCGGGGCGGACCTCGGCCTTGCGGATCTCGACGTGGTCGCCGGAGCCGACGCCGGCATTGACGCGCTGGAGGCCGTCGAGCCTGATGATGCTGAGGCCCTCGTCCTCCTGGCCCAGCGCGATGGCGAGCGCCGTGGTGTGACGCTTGCCGATGATCTCGATCGGCTGGCCCTCCTGCAGGCCGAGGCTCTGCAGCACCGCGGCGCCGACCCGGGCGACGCCCCGCCCGACATCCTCGGCCCGCGCATTCGCGACCTGCGCCTTCACGTCGCCTGCTTCGTCCGCCATCCGAGCGACCTCGTTCTCCGGGTCGGGACGCCACAGGCGCCGCCGCGGGCGGCCCTGCCGCCCTGCCCTGCCGCAACACCGGCGCCGCCCGCGGGGCGGCGCGTCGGCGGGAGAACGCCGGCTCGCCTGAAATGTTGCGGCGCGAGTTAGACCCTGATCTCAGGCCTTGAGGGTCAGGGTGCCGAGATCACCCATCCCACCCTCCGGCAGGAGGCCGCGCAAGGTTGCGGTGATCGCGTAGCCGGTGCCCGTCCGCCCGATCTCGTAGAGGTGGTAGCCGGCGCAATGCTTGAGCGCCCCGCCGCGGGCGGAGGCCGAGGGCGCACCGATCACCGGCACCCGCCGCCCACCCGGGGCCATCAGGAAGGCGACCGAGCCGACATGGTTGTGGCCGTGCAGCACGAGGTCGGCGCCGACACGGCCGATCATCGCCTCGAAGGCGTGGGCATCGGTGAGGTTGCGCCCCGCCTTGGCGCCGCCGACATGCGGCGGATGGTGGATCATCACCACCCGGCACGGCCGCTCGGGCTCGGCGGCGAGATCCCGCAGCATCCGCTCGGCGGCCCGGATCTGGTCGGAGCCGAGGCGCCCGGTCGCCACGAAGGGCGCGGTCGGGATCGCCGAGGACAGCCCGACCAGCGCCAGGGGGCCGCGCCGGCGCAGGTACGGAAACGCCTTGTCGCGGCCGGCATCGTCCCGGGTCCAGGGCCCGACCGCGTCGAGCAGGCCCTTGAGCGAACCGCGGACATAGGCGTCGTGGTTGCCGGGCACGAAGCTCACGAAGCCGGGCTCGCCCAACCCCTCCATGAAGGTGCGGGCCGTCTCCCACTCGCTCGGCAGGCCGATATTGCACAGGTCGCCGGTGCAGGCGATGTGGTCGGGTGCGGCGGCGCGCAGGTCGGACACCAGGGCGGCCAGGATCTCCATGTCGTGGGTGAGCTTGCGGCCGCGGCTCCAGTTGACCCAGCCGGTGGCGCGCTTGCTCATCAACTGGCGCAGGCGCGGGCGCGGCAGCGGGCCGACATGCGGATCGGTGAGGTGGGCGAGGCGGAACATCGCGGCAGACCGGTCGAGATGCGTCACGCCGGCCGGATCATCCGTCCAGCCCGGATTCCGGGCGCTCTCTCAGGCATCACCTTCGGCTTCATGACACACCACGCAGAGCTTGTTGCCGTCGAGATCACGGACATACGCGCCGTAATAGGCAGGATGATAGTGCGGCCGCAGCCCGGGAGGACCCTCGCAGGTGCCGCCCGCCGCGAGGGCGAGCGCATGGCAGCGGTCGACGCTCGCCCGGGACCGGGCGGTCAGCGCCGTCATCGGCCCGTTGCCCGGCGCGGGAGGCTCGCCGTTCCACGGCCGGCCGACGATCAGCAGCGGCCGGTCAGCATCCCGCGGCATCCAGCCGGCCCACCCGTTCTCGGGCTCATGGAAGCGGAGCCTGAGGCCCAGCTCCTCGAAGAGCGGGGCGTAGAAGGCGACGGCGCGGGCGAGGTCCGCCGTGCCGAAGCAGACATGCGAGATGACGCTCACGGATTGAAAATCCTCCCGGATCCCGCTCCCGACCGCGCCGGTCAGAGCCCCGGATACATCCGCCCCGGGTTGAACAGCCCTGCGGGATCGTGCGCGGCCTTGAGGCCGGCGGTGATCCGCATCAGCGGCTCGGAGAGCGGCTCGAAGACCGGCACCGCCGCCCGGACCGCATCGGGCGCCCGCACCAGCGTGGCGTGGCCGGCGCCGGCGAGGGCCCCGCGGACGGTCTCCGCCCCGGCATCGGCCGTCGCCGGGGTGGCGAGCCAGATCAGGCCGCCGCCCCAGTCGGCGAACCAGCGTGCCGGCCGGGCGGCGGCGATCGCGGCGGTCACCGCGGGGAAGCGGCCCGGGGCGGTCGAGAGCCGCCACACCGCCTCGCCGCCGCCGGCGAAGGGCAGGACGTCGCGGACCGAGAGCCAGAGCCGGCCCGCGGGCTCGGCCTCCAGGATCTCCGGACGGCCGAAGCGGCGCAGCAGCCGGCTCAGCTCGCCGAGGCGGTAATCGACGGAAGCCGAGAAGCCCTCGATGCGCAGCAGCGTGCGGGCCGGCCCGTCGATTCCGTCGGGCAGGTGGGCGGCACCGGTGATCTCGAACGGCGAGCCGAGGGCGAGGCTCATCGCCTCGACGGCGCGGGCATCGTCGAGGCCGGCGAGGACCAGGGTGGCCGTGCGCTCCGGCACGGGCAGCACCTTGAAGGTGACCTCGGTGAGGAAGCCGAGGGTACCCCAGGAGCCGGCCATCAGCTTCACGAGGTCGAGGCCGGTGACGTTCTTCATCACCCGGCCGCCGGACTTCACCACCTCGCCGCGCCCGTTGACGAAGCGCACGCCGATCAGGCTGTCGCGGGCGGCCCCGCCGGCGATGCGCCGCGGGCCCGAGACGTTGCCGGCGGCGATCGCCCCGATGGTCGGCACGCCGGACGAGCCGAGCAGCGCGCGGTGGTCCATCGGCTCGAAGGGCAGCATCTGGCCGCCCTCGGCCAGCCGCGCCTCGACCTCGGCGAGCGGCGTGCCGGCCCGGGCCGATATGACGAGTTCGGCCGGCTCGTGCAGGGTGATGCCGGTAAGCCCCGCGGCCGACAGCGTCGCCTCGTCCTGGGCGGGCCGGCCGATCCCGGCCCGGGTGCCGCCGCCGACGAGCCGCAGCCGCTCGCGCCGGGTTGCCGCCTCACCGATCAGGCCGGCTGCCTCCGCCTCGCTCCGGGGCTGGTAGATGCTCATCGGGGGCTCGCTCGCCGGGTACGCGCGGATCGGGCGCGGATCATTGCGGGCAACCGGGGCCGGTGGCAAGCGTGAGAGGCGCCGTCAGAGCAGGTCGAAGCCGGAGCGGCCGGCCATATCTTGCAAGGAATCGCCCAAGAGGCGGTCCGTTTCCTCGATCGTCCAGGCCCGACCGTCCGGCAAGGGGACCGTAAGCGTTCGATCCTGCGAAAGCGCGCCTTGGAGGCGTTGGCGTCCCGGCAGGACATCGACCCTCAGGTCGATTCTGTGGGCGATCGTTCGATCGGCATGGATGCCTTCGGCGGTGAGGACCGCCTTCACGATCCTCTCGGGAGCTTGAGCGCAGGGATAGGGCGCCTCGCGTCGAACAACGGAAGCGTAGCTCGCCGCTCCAGCCCCACTCCGGGGGGTACCCTACCCCGTAGAGGCTTGAAGGTTTCCACAACGTCTATGAGGTCCAACCTATCGTAAAATCGAATTTTTTCTCGTCCGCAGGCGATCCCGGGCCTGCCCGATATCACTGAAAGTTGTAGAGAGTGCATGACCGATACAAGGCAATGTCAATCAGATCACGTTGTGCGAGATTGTGTTTAATTGATCTCTAGGCATACTAAACACACCGTGTCATTCCGGGCTCCGCTACGCGGCTCCGGCATGATGCGGGGGGGCGTGAATACTGTCGGTCTTGTCAAGCAGGCTCTGAATATCTAGCCCGCAGAGGCGGGGGCGTCGACCGTCGGGCGCCTCGTCGGGAGCGGCCCGTCCCTCACGCGCGATCCGGACCGAGCCCCGCCGCCGCGAGCAGCGCCCGGTCGATATCGGCCGCCGACAAAGCCTCGCGCAGGGCCTCCTCGTCGGCGTAGATCATCACGTCGCAGGCCTGATCTCCGCCGCCCTGCAGGCAGGTCCGGATGACGTAGCGGCCATCGGCCATGCGGTAGAGGGTCTGGGTGATCGGAACGGGATCGCCGGGCGGGCTCGTCACGCGGCCGATCGGATCGGCGAAGAGGCTCACCGGATCGACCGGGGATCCGACGACCGGACGGAACTGCACGACCTGCGGGCGAACCGGGGGCCGCTTCTGCGGGGAGGTCGCGTGGCTCTCTGGCATCGTCATCCTGTGGTCGTCGTCATCCGGCAATCACGGCGCGCGGGCAATGTTCCCGAGTATTGACCGCAGGCCTGGATCCTCCGACGGTCGCACCAATCCCGGCCGAACAACTTAAAGTTTTATTTACTTGCCGTCTCCAGATCGATGAACTCGCCTGGGAACCACATGATGACCCGAGGCAGCGGCTCCGCGCACCATCGAATTCGCACATGACTGGGGCGAGGGTCAGCGTCTCACAGTTAAAAAGTGCGGAGGGGCACCAATTGCGGAGTGCGGGGGCCGCCGGTTAAACAGTGCGTACCGCACCTGGCGGCGGCGTCACGCCTCGGGCGCACCCTGGTCGAGGGGGGCGATCGGCTCGTCCTTGATCTGGTCGAGGGCGAGCGCCGTCCGCACCGTGCGGACGTTGGGCAAGCCGGTGAGGTGACCGACGAGCTGCTGGAAGGCCCCGAGATTCGGTGCGACGCATTTGAGCAGGAAGTCGGTCTCGCCCGACAGGGTCCAGCACTCGCGCACCATCGGCCAGTTGCGCATCTCCGCCGCGAAGGCCGCAAGCTCCGCCTGGCCCTGAGCGGCGAGCTGCACCATGGCGAAGCACACGACCTCGTAGCCGAGTGCCTTCGGCTCCAGGAGCGCCCGGTAGCCGCGGATGATGCCGGCCTCCTCGAGCGCCCGGACCCGGCGCAGGCAGGGCGGTGCCGACAGGCCGACGCGCCGGGCCAGCTCCACGTTGGTGATGGAGCCGTCGGCCTGCAGCTCCCGGAGGATCGCCCAGTCGATGGCGTCGAGACGGGCGGGCAAAGCGGCGGGCGATCCTGAGCGGGGGCGGGATGAGGGTGAGTAGCCGCCCAGGGAAGCCGGCACAAGCCGAGCCGGCACGCGCCAAGCACAAGTGAGGGCAGCCGGTTGCCCGCCGCCGGCTCGTCTCTTATGGGGGGCTGTCCGCGTGACTGGCGAGGTTCAAGGTGGTCGAAACCACCGGGGAGCGCGGGCGTCCTCCTGCCGCTCGCCTGGGCACCCTCCCCGACTCGACCGACGGGTGACCCATGATGGCCGCGCCGACGAACGCCGCGCACGACGATTTCTTCGCGCCCTGCCCCCTGCCCCGGGTGCTGGACCGCCTCGACCGCCTGACCGACTGGGAGAAGCGTCCCCGCGGCGGGATGCGGGTCGGGCTCGGCCCGATGCGCGACCTGCTCGCCCGCCTCGGCGAGCCGCAAGCGCTCCTGAAGGTGATCCATGTCGGCGGCACCAAGGGCAAAGGCTCGGTCTGCGCCCTGATCGAGGCCGGGCTGATGCGGGCCGGCCTCAGGGTCGGGCGCTACGCCTCGCCCCACGTCGAATCCGTCACCGAACGGGTCTGCCTCCAGGGCATCCCGGTCGAGGATCCGCGGCTCGCCGGAGCGCTGACCCGAGCCCTCGACGCCCACGAGGCGGCGCGGCGCGACGGCACCGAGGGGGCCGACGCGACCTGGTTCGACGTCCTGACCGCCGCCGGCCTCATGCTGTTCAGCCAGGCCGGGCTCGACTGGGCGGTGATCGAGGTCGGGCTCGGCGGGCGCCTCGATTCGACCAATGCGGTCGACGGGCTGGTCGCGGTCGTCACCAATGTCGGGCTCGAACACACCGAAATTCTCGGGACCACCCGCGCGGCGATCGCCGCCGAGAAGGTCGGCATCCTGAAGCCCGGGGCGGCCTTGGTCACCACGCTGGCCGCCGACGACGAGGCCGGCACCGTCGCGGCCGCCCGCGCCGCGGCGCTCGGCTGCCCGGTCCTGCGGCCCGCGCTTCCCCCCGGCGCCTCGATCGCCGAGGAGAATGCGGGCCTCGCGGGGCTCGTCCTCGACCATCTCGGCGCGAGGGGCATGCGTGGCCGCGACGGTGCTCCCCTGCAGGCGGGCCTCGTCGACGCCGAGGCCCGGGCGAGCGCCCGCCTGCCCGGACGCCTCGAGCGCAGGATGATCCGCACCGTGCACGGTCCGGTGCCGGTGGTGCTCGACGGCGCCCACGTGCCGTTCAACCTCGCGGCGGTCCTGCGCGACCTCGACGGCGGTCCGGACCTCGCCGGCCCGTGCACGGCTCTCGTGGCGCTCGCCGGCGACAAGGATGCGGCCGGCTTCCTCGCGGTGCTGGCCCGGCACGCCGCGGCGGTCGTCTGCACCGAGATGCCGGAGCGGCGGGGCCACGCCGCCGCCGCGCTCCGGGCGCTGGCCGCCCGCGAAGGAGTGGAGGCCGAGGCGGTGGCCTTGCCGGAGGCGGGCCTCGCCCACGCGGCGGAGCTGGCGGCCCGGCGCGGCGGATGGCTGCTGGTGACGGGCTCGCTCCACCTCGTCGGGGCGCTGCGGGGTGCGACCGGCGCACCGTGAGCGCCGCGGCCGGGGCGGTCGAATCGGTGTCGTGAGTCGTGACGATCAGTCGAGGATCGGAGACGACGAGCGGAACTCCGCGAGGTCGTCTCGTGCGACGACGTCGAGGAGTTCCGCCCTGTCGTCAGGTGCCTGTCGTGATGGGATCGTGCAAGCCGGCGTGCGGCTGCACTTCACACGTTCTGCGCTTCGGGCGCCGTTCCCTCCGGCTCAGACCGGGGCCACGCCCTGAACCGGATATACTGCTCCACCGTGAAGGCGCTGCCTCCCAGCGCGATGAGGGCGAGAAGGGCCTCGCGGAAGTCTCCAGGGTTCGTCATGACGGTTACCCACAGTTCGATGGATTTTTTCGGTGTCCGCAGCGTCCGTTGTCCGGCTGCATCAAGATAATGACCGAGGAAGTCCCGCGTTGCAGGCTTTCGTCCGCAAACCGACATCAACGTCATTACAATTTTTTAATCTATGGGATCCGTCCGGGACGGCCTGCCGCATCGCCAGCGTCGAGGCGGCTGCACGCGTCGTACGGCCGGGTCAGCGCAGCAGCGCCAGGGCGAGCGGCACCAGCACCGCGGTCAGGAAGGCGTTGAGCCCCATGGCGATGCCCGCGAAGGTGCCGGCGACCTCGCTGACCTGGAAGGCACGGGCGGTGCCGATGCCGTGGGCGGCCAGGCCGACCGCGAAGCCGCGGGCGCGGTAATCCTTGATGCCGAGGCGGTCGAGCAGCGGCGTCACCATGATGGCGCCGAGGATGCCGGTGAGGATCACCAGCACGGCGGTGAGCGTCGGGTCGCCGCCGAGCGCCGAGGTGATGCCCATGGCGACGCTGGCGGTGACGGATTTCGGCGCCAGCGCGATCAGGATCGCATCCGGCACGCCGAGGAGCTTCGCCGTGCCGATGCCGGTGGCGAGCGCCACCGTGGAGCCGACCACGAGGGCCGCCAGCATCGGCCCCAGCGCCCGGGTCACCGTCTTGCGGTGCTCGTAGAGCGGGATCGCCAGGGCGACCGTGGCGGGGCCGAGCAGGAAGTGCACGAACTGCGCGCCCTCGAAATAGACCGCGTAGGGCGTGCGGGTGACGAGAAGCACGAGGCCGACCATCCAGATCGCGTGCAGCACCGGATTGGCCAGCGGATGCCGCCCGGTGGCGGCGGAGATCCGGTCGGCGACGACGTAGGCGGTGAGCGTCACGGTGAGCCACAGGAGCGGCGTGCGCGACAGGAACACCCAGAGGGCGAAGTCCCCGGTCATCGCCCGGCCCTCATCGTCCGACCCATCGGGCGACGGCGATGAAGGTATAGACGGTGGCCACCAGCGCGAGCGCCGTCGAGACCACCAGGGCCGCCGCCAGCGCGAGGCCGTGGGCCGCCAGCACGTCGAGCCGGCCGATCACGCCGGCGCCGGCCGGCACGAACAGCAGCGACAGGTGGGCGAGCAGCCCCTTGCCGGTGCGCTCCAGGGTGCCGTCGGTGAGCGGGGCCGGCAGCCCGCCGGGACGCCGGTCGCGAAAGACCAGGAGCCCGAGGAGCAGCGCCATGCCGACGACCGGACCCGGCACGGGCAGCACGAAGGCGCGGGCGACGATCTCGCCGGCGAGCTGGCACAGCAGCAGCAGGGTCAGGCTGAGGATCATGACGCCGCGAGGGTCTCCGTCCCGACTCCCGCCAGCCAGTGGTCGAGGAAGGCGTCGAGCCAGCGCGCGACGTGGCCGTCATGCATGAAGCGACCCTCGATCTGGCGCGCCCGGTCCTGCGCGCCGGGCAGGCGCAGCCGCTCGGCGGCCCGCACGGTCCAGCGGCAGATCATGGCGTGGGTGACCTCGGGATGGAACTGGAAGCCGAAGGCCGCCGGCCCGACCCGGATCGCCTGGGTCGGGAAGTCGTCGCCGGTGGCGAGCGTCTCGGCCCCGGCCGGGCAGGTGAAGCCCTCGCGGTGCCAGTGATAGACGTGCGACGGCCAGGGCTGGCCGATCTCGCCGGCGAAGTCCCGGCCCTCCTCGGTCGGCAGGAGCGGGTAATAGCCGATCTCGGCCCGGCCCTCCGGATGGGCGCAGACCGTCGCGCCGAGGCATTTCGCCAGCATCTGCGCGCCGAGGCACAGGCCGAGGAACGGCCGTTCCTCGCGCAGGGGCACGCGGATCCAGTCGATCTCCTGGCGCACGAAGGCGTCGCCGTCATTGGCGCTCATCGGGCCGCCGAAGATCACCGCGCCGGCATGGTCGCGCATCGTCTCCGGCAGCGGGTCGCCGAAGCGCGGGCGCCGGATGTCGAGGGCATAGCCACGCTCCAGGAACAGCCGGCCGAGGCGCCCGGGGGTCGATTGCTCCTGGTGCAGGATCAGCAGCACGGGCCGGCGGTCGGGCCCGGGCGTCCCGGCGGGGCTCATCGTGGAGGGGCTCATCGTATGATCACCGGGCCGGTACCTGCTGGGCCGGCAGCCCCGCCAGGGCGACCGCCCTCGTGGCGGTGATGGCGGCGTCGTCGAAGCCGAGGAGCTGCCCGAGGCGCCAGACGAGGTCGTCCTCGAATTCGTGCACCTGCCCGTCGGCGGCCGCCACCGCCCAGGCGAGGCCGAGCAGCCCGCGCCGCTCCTCCTCCGGCACGTCGCGGCCGATCATCTCGACGAGTTCGGCCACGTCGCGGGTCTGGTCGTCGAAGCCGATGGCGCGCTCGATCAACGCCCGTGCCGCCGCCTCGCTGGGGGCGAAGCGGTGGGTCAGCAGGCGGGCGAGGCGGTCGCGCTCGACCGCCGCGAGGGTGCCGTCGACCCGCGCGACGTGGACGAGCAGGGCCGCGGCGGCGAGATGCGCCTCGTCCCCGGCATCGGGCGGCGAGGCGGGCGCGCCGAACATCTCGGCGGCATAGGCGCGAAGGCGGGCGATCAGGGGCATTGGGGAGATTGAGGTTTTCCGGCTCATCATGGTCGGAATTCGACGCCGTCGCGTCAAGCGCCAAGAACCGTCAAAGGTTGCCGATCCGGGCTCCCCGGGCTGCATCGCTGGTCTGCGTTGCGGTCCGGGCGATGAGCCCGGGCCACGCGGGAGTCCGGCACGACGCGTCCGGTGACTCCCCTTCCTCGAGAACCTCCCCGCCCTGAGAACCTTTGCTCGAGGACCCTTGCCTGGAACCTTTGCCTAAGAACCCTTGCCAACCCGGAACGCCACAGGTAATAGGACGCCCATCGGCACCCGGTTCACCCGGTCCGGTCGGCGCCGCAATAGCTCAGCTGGTAGAGCACCTCATTCGTAATGAGGGGGTCGGGGGTTCGAATCCCTCTTGCGGCACCATTATTTTCCAACGGCTTAGATGGAAATCAGCCGTTGTCTGCTTCCCAGAAAATCGGCTTGGGAAGCGTATGGGAAGCGCTTTGTGGCGCATTCGGATCGGCTGGCCATTCCTGGTAGGCCAGCGATGGCAGCCCAATCCTACCGTGGCCCGACGCTGCCGCTTCGCTAATTGCCTACTCCCCTCTCTTGTCGGCCGTGCTTCTCGGCATGCATAATCGACACGCCGCCGAAATTTTCGGGTTTAGAAAAAGTGGCGCTTTAAGCGGTAGCGCCGGAGGTCTCGCATGCTGCCTGCGACCGAAAAAGAACGTATGGATGTTGCAGCGTATTACCTATCGCAATCTCCCGGTGCGACCGTCAATTTCCTGCAAAAAGTCTACTCCGAAGCCATAATGGGCCACCAGCACGACGTATGGGACGTGCATGCAACAGATGGACGCTGGTGGGTAATCACCAATCCAACGAATTTATATTCGCAGGACCAGTTTCCGAATATGGACTTGGCTGTCACGTTCCACATGGGATTGTGTTTGCGAATCCCACGCGGCGAACGCCATAACGCGCCGGTCAGACGCCTAAAGCCCTTCGCTGCTGTTTTCGAGATGATGCGGGAGGTTTCTGACGCCCTCACACAAACCCGAAACGTCGGCGACTATCAGGCGATTGGAGTGCGAAGCCGAGAAGCCTTGCTCGCGTTCGTTGCGGCTGCGCAAGACGCAGCGGAATGGCCGGCAGATGAAAAGCCCAAGCGTGCCGATTTCCGGGCATGGATCGAAATAATTTGCAACACGGCTCTTGCGGGGTCGGAACAAAAAGAGCGTCGGCGTCTCTTGAAATCCCTACTCAGCGAAGCATGGGTGTTTACCAACTGGCTCACTCACGCCCGTTCTGCGACATGGCACGATGCTGAAGCCGCTCAGTGCACGACAGAGCACGTTTTAGGTTTGGCGATGTCGCTTGTGATCCGCCATTGCCGCGCGGTGCCCGAGACGTGCCCGGAATGTGGATCATCAAGCCTTTTTCCCGAAGAAGGAATGGAGAAGGAAAGCCCCGAAATTGTTTGGGAGCGGCCGGTCTGCGATAATTGCGGATGGTCCGGGGAGGTTGTCCAAGCAGGTGAGCGCTCCGATGCCGAATTGGAAGAAATCTTTACTCGCATCGGTGGGGCAGATAATAGCGAATGCCTGATGCCAACCGTCCCCCTTATGGGGCTTAAAAAGCCATCTTGGGTCTAAAGTTTGCTCCTCACATTCAGTCGCGTTAGAGAATGCTGAAATCTAACGCGAATCATCTGAATTCACACAGATAATCAGGATTCTCAGATGCGTGCGCACGTTATCGCACACCGGATAGGAATGACGATATCTTCATTGATTTGGATTTTTATTTTCTGCGGTTATGCCATATATGATGTGAATTTAATTCAAGCTGTTGGGCTGTATATTGTCATGCTTGCATCAATCATGGGATTCGCCGTCTACGCCCTTTGTCGCGCGATTGGCTGGATTATCGCTGGATTCTCATCGGCATGACCACACCGAGGGCGACGGGTCTTTTTCGGATACCCTGGCTATTTGCCCCACGTTGCGCCGTTAATGGTTTACGCCCCTTCGTGAATTTTTCGGTGCATGGCCTTTTGCCAAAAACACCCCCGGGGTGGGGGTCTATCGCAAAATCGCCCGTACGCGGGAATGAGGCTGTTCCCCTTTTAAATTGGAGGGGGCTTGTCGCGCGACCACCGTTTTAGAGATGGGCCTTGAGCCTCAACCCGGGGGCGGGGGGCTTTTTCTCGAAAGGCCCCCACCCTGCGGCTACGTGGCCGCCCCAGCCCGCGCCGCCGATGGTTCCGGGCTCGGCCGGGGCTACCACGTGGATCGGGCGAGAACCCGAGACACCTGGACCGCGGACCACGTGCCGCCCCGGGCAGTAGGAATGTCCCGGGCATTCAAGGCACCTGCGATTTCCCGCAGACTGGTGGCGCCGCTGGACCGAATCTCCTCGATAATCTCCATCAGGTCGAACGCACGGCTATCCGCCTTCGCCTTCATGGCGGCTCCGCCTTTGGCTTGAGCCTCGGCAGACGGGGTGACGCCGCGATCACCCCCGAGACTGGCACCCCGTGCCTTTGCCGCGGCCAGGGCTGCCTTGGTGCGAGTGGAAATCATTTTCCGTTCGGCTTGAGCGACTACGGCCATGATGCCCACCACCAATTCATTTGCCTCGGGCATATCGGCGGCGACGAAGCGCACGCCTGCCGCCTGAAGGTTGAGCAAAAAGGCCGCGTCGCGAGACAACCGATCCAGCTTCGCAATGACCAGCGTGGCGCCGTGGAGGCGGCAGAGGCGTAAAGCTTCGGCCAGCTTCGGCCGATCCGACCGCTTGCCGCTCTCCACCTCGACCACCTCTTGAATGAGGCTCCACCGGCCGCCGTTGAGATAATCCGTCACCGCCTTGCGCTGCGCCTCAAGCCCGAGGCCGGACGCGCCCTGTTTCGCCGTTGAGACGCGCAGGTAGGAGATGAACTTGCCTTCGGCCATGGACAGTCACGCCTGTTACGAACTAGCCAACGTTCGTTGACAGTTTTGTAACAGGCTCGGCCGGTAGCCGCAAGCGCCGGCCCGGGCGAGCGTTGACCAGCGTGCGGCCGGCGGCGCGGGGGCGGCGGTTGGACTGAGGTGAGCCCGATGCCTTGAGGCACGGCAAGGGATCGGCCGGCGCCGCGGGGAGCACGGGGAGCGGCGGCTACAGGCTGCCGGAGCCCCTTCGGTCACCTAGCCCCGGGATTGCCAGCGGCCGACGCCTTGGCGTCCCTGTAGGCGATTAGCAGGGACGGGCCCCCGGCCGTGCAGGAGGCGCACGGGGCCGGCTGCCAGAGCCACCCCGGGAAAAGAATGCCTGAAGCACTGGGCCGGGCGCTGGCGGGCCGCCCTGGCCGCCCCGAGGGCGATCGGCACGGGCGGACCACTCGAACCCGGGGATGGCGGCAGCGCGGGTGAGGCCGACCACGGCGGGAGAATTAACAATGTGAAACGGGCACTCGGGCCGACTAGCGCGCCGGCCAAAGCACTAAGTTAATTCGGCCCTGGGCAGAGCACGGGGTCCGCGGCACCGGGGACCGTCCGGAACATGGGTGGGCCGTCCGGGACATGGGATGACATGGATGACATGGGTCCCAACTTCAGGGCGCCAGCGCCGACAGGCATACAGCGCACCGTTGCCTTCGCACGCGTAGTTTTGCACGTATCATGCTGCGCATCTTCAAATTATCATATATATCAACGCCTTAATAGAAAATACCTATGTCCCGAACCATGTCCCGAACCATGTCACTACCCTAGTCAGACCCTTGTCCCGATCCCTTACGCACCGCCATTATAGCAAATGCCATATCTCTTGCCTGCCGTAATTATCCTGACCGCCTCATAATTATTGCGCCTATCCAGCCCATGCACCCGGATCGGAATTATTTGCGCGATGACAGCCGGACAACGCACGGGGAGGCGCTTAATTAGCTCTTGCACGGGTGTCGGTAGAGCGGGCAGGCGCAGCCGGCTTCCTGGCCGCAGCGCTGGTTAGGGCCGGAGCCGGGATTGAACTCGTGATAGTGGGCGCCTGCCTTAGGGGCGCGACCGGGTGATGGGGTGGGGCGCAGGAGCCTGCCGAAGCGGCGCCGGTGGCCTCGCGGGGCGAGCGGACACCTCCCGCAGTGGTGAGGGCCGCGCCGAGCCCAACAGGCCCGGCGCGGGACCACTCAGCCGTTACCGCTAGTTGTCCCCTTTTGGCCGCGGCGAACCGGAAAAGGCTTCAATATCGTGTTCCGAGGACAAGGGGTGCTGTTTGCGGTCGCGCTCCAACGCCTCAATTAATTCCGCCGAGCGGGCGCTTGCTAATCGAGCAATGAGAGCTTCCGCCTTTTTGAGCACGTAAATTCTTGAGTGCCGGACACTATCCGATCTAATTTCTTTTTGGGCAATCGCATCCCTTGCTAATTGCTTGAGTGCGGCTTGCTCCGGCCCTTTGGGGGCTCTGAGATCATAATTCCTGCGATCGTCCACTACGCCGTGCGTGTTGACATATTCGTTATATGACATCGCAGTCATTACCTCTGCGACTTCTCCGATGGTGAAAATCGAGCGCCCCGCGCGCTGAAATGCCATAAAGGCCGCTGCCATGTGGCGCTCAACCGGGTTTGTTACGCCAGTAATCTGCGCAGCTTTCTTTTCCACCGTGACCGGCGGCGGGAGCGCCACGTTATAGTGGCTGGTATCCCGATCGCGCAGGTAGCGCCAGAACGCAGCTAGCCGCTCGGGGTTTTTCGTGATGGTCGTTAGGCGGGTGTAATACTCTGGCGCCGGCTTATTTTCCAGGGTGATGCCGCATTGATTATAGAAAATGCGCCGGTCGTGTTCCTCGATATGGATTGAATTTTCGTAATTCGAGGTGAGTACAACCCGGGCAAAGTTGCGCACCGTGAGGCTATCGACGCCCTTTTTCTCAATTTGAAAATAATCGGCGTCCGGACCCGGGTCCACGATTTGCTTGAGGGTGGCCGTGACGGCGGCCATGTTTGCCGGGGTGCTTGCCTTGCCGTCCGGAAGCTCTTTGACGGAGATGATCCGGCACCCTTCCACCCGCGCCAGGGCGAAACGGCGGCTGTTCTCGTTGACCAGCTTCGTGCCGTCGATTTGCCCACCCATGCCTTTCCCGATGCCGTCAAACATAGAAATCAACATGTGGGTGTAAATCGACTTGCCCACGCCCGGGAAGCCGACCATGAACAGGAGGTGGCCCGGCCGCTCTCCGGTCTTTACCATGTATGCGAGCGTGTCCAGTTCGTAATCAATGAGACGCTTTTCCGGGAAAAGTCGCCCCATAAAATCAAGAAGGTGCTTCACGTCCTCGCGGGCCTGCCATTTATTCTCCGGCTCTTTTTTGGCGTAGCGGATCACCGGCGAGAGATACCGCATATTGATGTATTGAGTGACGGACCCGTCCAGGTTTTCCTCCACCACAATTTTTCCGCGCTCGGCCCCCGGGTGCCGCGTCTCGCCGCTGAACCAAATGTCCGGGTGGACCGTGCCTAGATCGCGGATGAAATCCCAAAATCCAGCTTCGTTCGAGGGATATTTCTCATGTAGCCGGAGCACCAGGGGCTTGCCCTTGGCATCCTGTGATTTGAATTGCCACCACTTAAGCGCAGCCCATTGGCGCCCGACGTTCGATGCGAGGCGCATTTGCACTTCGCTATTATCCTCTAGCGTGTTTACGTGACCGAAAAAATATTGTTCTGCTACTTCGTCCAGTAGGCGTTCCTTGTCGCTCTTGCGCGCGGACTTGACTACGCGGATTTGCTCGCGCGCCGCCTCCACGTCGTCAGGGAATTCATATTTCGCGGAAACGTAAATCTTGTTACGCCGAAACATCGCGTCCAGCGAATGCCGGCCGACGCGCTGGCCGCGGGACAGCGAATTCCAAACCTTGTCGAAATACTCGGGCGAGCACCAGTCTTCGTCCTGGCACGCCCACTCGCGGATATCGTCTTCGTGGGCCTCGGCCTCAGACCCGAGCGCAGCCCGGATGGCGGCCACGGCCTGCACGAAGTCGTCACGGAACGGGAAGCGGTTCCGGTCGCTGTTCGGCATCCGGTCCAGGCCCTCCAGGATAGCGTCCACCGGCATAACCGGGTCCAGGTCGGAATAGTCCTGTTCGGCAACGTCCCCGCCGCCCGCTTTCGAGGCGTGGAGGATTTCGCCCCCGGCGGCCTTAAGCTCCTCGGTGAAGACTTCCAGGAAGGCGCCGACGCCCTTGTTATCGAGCGGTTCGAGCGTGCCGCGCTCCAACAGGGTGGCGACGTGCCAATCGGCCTCCCAATCGTACAAATCGCCGTCCGGGTGGATGCCGGCGGCGACGTATTGATTGCCAAAGCCGATAATATCGAGCCCGTGAGGCTTCGCGCTCGGGTCGTCCCCGGCGAGGCGGTATTTGATGAACCGCGTTTTTACCGCGTTCTCCGGCTGGTCCGCCGGTGGGCCCTGGAATGCGTAAAGCGCCCGGTCGTTATCACCACGACGGCGCACCGCATATTGAGCATCGTCCCCGAACGCCCGAATAAGGGCACGGTCCACCAGCCGCCGCGCCTCGGGCGACATGGCGTCGGAATCGATGCCGGGCAGGTACGCGCCGCAAATCCCCACATTCGGCGTAGGCCATGACGCTGCCGCTTTGATGTCCCCCGACGACAGACCGTCACGGGTGACCGTGCCGCCGAGCCCGGTCCAATCCCGGGTTTTTGGATTGTAGCGCCCCGGTGCCTTGCCTAGGGACTTTTCCTCAAGCAACCCGTTCGCGGAAATCATCGCATCAACAGGCGCGATCGGGAGGAGCCAACGGGCATCCATGCCGGCGTCGCGAAATCGTTTGGACGCCTCGCCGAAATTCGGCGTTGACTTTGTATCGGCTTTCATTATTTTCATCTCGCTTAGAGTTAGAGACGGGGGCGCTATCCTGGCGGGTGTGCCCCCGTTTCATTTTCAGGCATCGCCCGGGATCAGCTTGGCCTTCAGGACAGCGAGCAATCGACCCTTACGCTGTTCAATATCGCTTGTTTTCACGCCGGGTAGTCGCTGCATTCTTCCGCTTGAAGCAATAACTAGGTCGATAAATGGGTCCAAATCAGGACATATGGCAAACAATAAAACCTGAGCGTCTGGCAATTCTTCGAACCAGTTTAGATTTGCATCTTGGTTTTTACCCAATCTGCGATCTCTTGCCGCTTTAGCTTCTTCAAAACTACGCAATGCTGCATTATATCCAGCAACTCCAATATTATAACTTGCATATTTAGAATTGTATTTTTCAATTTTTATGATGGCTTCGCGAATATCGTCTTGTAAATTATAAATATATTTTCCTTGCTCATACATCTTCGTTATTCCTTGTTTCTCGTTTAGACGTGGAGAGGGGAAGCTTGCGCGCGGAATGAGCATCGCGCCGAGGTGCTTGGCGCTCGCAACAGCCATAAGCGCCTCGGAACGCCGCGGGCCCGTCCATAACAATTTGTTACGGGAATACCCTGCAAGCACCCAATAGTAAATCAGCCTTGACCCGGAGTCTACATCTTCCACAGTGGTATCAACTGCTAATGGCAATTTAAATTAGGATGCGTATCGTCTGCGGATAAATGGGGAATTTTGATTTCGCGACTTTCGTAATTGGATAAATGCAAAGGGCGCCCGTGGGCGCCCCGACAAATTGCTTGATCGAGTGATGCGCTACGCGCGAGGCGGCAAGGGAATTGGCAGCCACGCGACGGGTTCGCCGGCCCGGTAAGCCGTTATCCGGTCCACCGCCATCATCGCGGTTACGCCCTCGGGAAGCTCTGTCGTCATCACGACAGGCACGCCGCCGATTTCCCGCACGGTTGCCGTTCGGATTCCCTTGGCGGCGATCCTTGCAAGCGCGCGGGCGATCATCTCGGCGTCCAGCACCTCCCGAGGCTTCCCCACGCCCACCGCCACGTCCGCAGTCGCGGCCCGTGCCCTTTTCCGGGCTCCCGGGCCACCTCCTGCGGAACAGGGCTGTCGCGCCCCGCTGATGGGCGAGTTTCGGATAGACCGGCACCGTGGCCCTGTTAATTGTGATTTGGCTTTATCCTCGGCGCACGATGAATCGTTGTTGCGCGCATGCGAAACCGACGCTTTCATAAGCGTAGCCCTTCCTTGCTTTCCCAAGGTTGCGGTTAGAGCCGTCGCGACGGTCGCAACGTCGTGGCGGCTCGTTATGTGAACCTCCCGCCTCAGGCGGGGTCTTCGTCGCCCTTTACGCTGTCCAGGCAGCTGAGGGCGTCCAGGGGCGAAATCCGTGCCCCGTGGGATCCACCTTCGAACGGAACGATGCCCTGGCTGCCAAGACGGGCCGCAGAGAGCCGCCGGTAGCGCACCGGGGTTGCCGCGGGACGCTGGCGCAGGTGGTCGGGAGCCGCGCCGTAGGGGCGTTATAGGGAGGCAACGAGGGCCCTTCAGCCCTGAGGGTGGATCGGTGACCTTGGGCAGCGCATTGCACAGGCCTATCGGGACAGCCGCCTCGCCCGCGATGTCAGCTATCTCGCGCCCCGTGCTCTCGCCCCTGCCGCAATGCATAGCGGGGACTGCAAGCGCTTCTTTATAACAAACACCGATAAGCACTAATTGCTTGATGCTTGCCCGTCAGTACCCGCTGCGCTGAGAATTGAATTCAATCAACGTTCCAAGTTTCCAGCCGACTTTTCTGCCATTTAATTTGACAGGCGCAGGCACTCTTTTAGCTCGGTACAGCCGACGCCAATGGGGAAGGGAATAATTGCAGAACGATGCTGCTTCGGCCGCCCCGACGATGCGGTTCATCGCGATTTGAGAGGCCACCTCTCTCGGCAGATCGTCCAGATATGAATGAGCCATGTAGACGCCTCGGAGCTTCCGCGTGCAAGCGGGACGCTGAAGGCCTATCAGGGATCATGTGGCATCGCAACGGTAGACTGTTGTCTTGATACAACTCTCTAACGGCTAATCTGATTTCAGATTGTCAAATCTTGTACTGCGACCTTCGATTTCCCTGATATAGATGCCGTTGAATTTTGCGGGGCACTGCCGCGAAATCACAATGCCCCGGAATCGAGTTGGTGAAAATGCAATGACGGCGGCATTCGACGCTTCCGCTGTTACTCATTTCGAAACAAGGCCCACAATATGCTCGGACCAGCGCACCAACGCTTGCCGCTTTTCGGTGGCATACGACGCGCGATTGTAAACACCTGCCACACCCATTTTAGCCGGCCCGGTGACGTGATTTACGACGGCTTCGACCACATGCGGCATAACTCCAAGATGCTCGTTCATGTGCGTCACCATCGTGCGCCTCAGGTCGTGAAGGCGCCACGGAGAAACCGCTGCACTCTTTTTCTCTGGGTGTTTTCCCTGGACGGAGGAAATCCGCTTATCGAGAGATGCTTTGGATTTCGACCATCCCTGAAATCCGCCCTCCCCGTCGCCGAATATGTGATCCCGCCCCGACCGCTCGGCCGTGCCTTCGATGATTGAGAGTGCCGACCGAGACAGCGGTACGTCGTGGGGTAGACCGTTTTTCGTGCGCTCGGGTGGCAAACTCCACATCGCCTTGGCTCGGTTGATTTCGGACCAGCGCATGGCGCCGACTTCCTCCCGACGCTGCCCGGTAAGCAGGAGAAGGCGGACAATGCGCCCATGATCGTCGTCTCGGCACGATGCCCACACGGCTGCAATTTCCTCGTCCGAGAGCACGCGCTTGCGGCTTACCTCCTCAATCGCCTTGCCCGTTGCCGTGACCGGGTTTACGTCCACATCGCCCTGACGCATCGCCCACGTAAACATGGCGGACAACGATGCGCGGGCACGGTTTGCGGAGTAGGGCCCGTGTTTCGCGGCGATGTCATTCATGCATGCTGCCACGTTGGCCCGAGCGATTTTGTGAATTGGCAATTCTCGCAAATCGGCCCAATGCCGGTTCAAATGGCGCTCGGCTTCCTCATAAGTTTTTTCGCGCAACCTGGATTTGGCCTGCGCAAGGTAGCGTGTCGCGACGGTGCCCATCGTGACGGCGGCGCGTGCTCGGGCTTCCGATTTTTCGGCCTGCGGGTCCTGCCCGAGATGCACCTTGGAGAGCGCTTCCCGGGCGCGCTTACGGGCTTCGTCAAGGTCCACGGTTTCCACGGTCCCGAGCGTAATGCGCCGCTGCTTCGCTCCAATCCGGTACTGCGCAATCCACGTCCTCTTTCCGCCCTGACGGATGCGAATTCCGAAACCCGGCATGGCTTCGTCAAATTCGATGATTTCGCTCTTGCCCTCGGGCAGTGAAAGGCGGGCGACATTCGGTCGGGTGAAGCGCATAAGGGCTCTCGGCTGGGAAGCTGATGGGAAGCACGGTCCTGCTTCCCAGCGATCTCCCGGGATCACATAAATCAGAAGGTATCGAGCTAAGGCCCTGAGATGCAATACCTTGTGCAGCTTCCCGATCCGTTATGCTCCCTATGAACCCCTGCTTCGTAATGAGGGGGTCGGGGGTTCGAATCCCTCTTGCGGCACCACTCTCCTCCCCCGACAAGCGAACGGATCAGGTGCCTCGCGGCTCACGCGCGAGGCTGTGTCCGTCCCTCCCCCGGCAGAGCGATCAACCGATGCGGCGTTCCCTCGCACCCGGCGCGTCCGAGGCGGCGCGGCTGGCCTCCTGGACCGAACTCGAGACCGGCCCGATCCCCGGCCGGGACGGCTGCCTGCGCTTGGTGCGGCGCGGCGACGAGTTCCTGATCGCGGTCGACGGGATGGAGCTCATGGGCAGCCATCGCAGCGGCTCGGAGCGGGAGCTCGCAGCGCTCGCCTGTGCGGCTCTGCGCGACCAGGAAAGCCCGCGCGTGCTGATCGGCGGGCTCGGCATGGGCTTCACCCTGCGGGCGGCCCTCGGGGCGCTCGGACCGCAGGCCCGGATCGTGGTGGCCGAGCTCGTGCCGGCGGTGGTGGCCTGGGCCCGCGGCCCGCTCGCCCATGTCTTCGGCGGCTGCCTCGACGACCCGCGGGTCGAGATCCGCGAGGGCGACGTCAACCGGGTGATCCAGTCCGGGCCGGAAGCCTGGGACGCGATCCTGCTCGACGTCGATAACGGCCCGCGCGGCCTGGTCAGCCGGGGCAACGACCGGCTCTACGATTCCTGGGGCCTGAAGCGGGCCCGCTGGAGCCTGCGGCCGGGCGGCGTGCTCGGCGTCTGGTCCGGCTGTCCGGACCGGAAGTTCAAGGCCCGGCTGCGGCGCACCGGCCTTTCGGTGACGGAGCACCGCATCCGCGCCGAACGCCGCGGACGCACCCCGCACGTGGTCTGGATCGCGACGCGCCCCCCCGCGTGAGGCCCGACGGGCTCAGGATGCGATAAGCAACGGCGCCGCGACCACCAGGGTGATGGCGAGGACGAGCGCGAGGCTCAACACGACGGAGGCGAGGCGCCCGGCGCCCCCGGGCAGGTCCTTCGCGGGAATGATGTCGAAACCTGACCCGACCATGATGATACGACGCGCTGCCGAACAGAAACTCTATCGTGTCGTAGCATACTTGGCACGCGATGGTGCGACGGGATGAGGCTCAGCGTCTCGTATCCCTGTTCGGGCGTCTCATCGTGTCTAGCTGCGCGCCGTTCTTCGCCGAAGCGGACAATCCCGACCTCCGCCGGCCCGCCCCGCAATCGATCGTCGCTCGAACGACCGGCCCGGCCGTGAGCGGAAAAGACGCTCATGGTCTTTCATCGCGGATTGACGCCAGGACGGCGATCTCGCATCGCGCGTACCAGATCGGTGACCCCGCGGTCGCCCGTCCCCGTGCCGGTCCGTCCCGGTGCACGAGGCGGTCGCGAAGGGTGAGGCGGACACTGTCGCGATGTCGAACCAGGACACGACCGATTTCAGGCTCGAGCGCCTCGCGGCCGAACAGCGCTTCGCCCTCTGGCACGATCTGGTGCAGCCGTTGTTCCGGGTCAGCCTCGAGGAGCGCTCCGCGGCGGGGTTCCAGGCCGAGGTACGGGCGGTACCCGTCTCCGATGCCCTTTTGACGACTTGCTCCTCGCAGGCCCAGTCTTTCGAGCGCAGCCTGAGCGACGTCCGCAGCTCGGGCTGGGACCACGTCGTGATCCAGCATTACGTCAGCGGGGGATTCACGGGCCTGTGCGGCGACCGGAGCGTCACGGTCGAGGCGGGCGACATCAACATCCTCGACCTGAACCGCACCCTCCGCACGCGGGCGACGGATTTCTCCAACTTGACCCTGGTCCTGCCGCGGGACCGGCTGGCGCTGGCCGGATCGCACGACCTGCACGGGCGGGCGATCGGGCGGGGCAGCGCGCTGGCGGCGGTGATCGGCGGCCATCTGCGCAGCCTCGCCGAGCACGCCCCCTCGCTGTCGCCGGTCGAGGCGAGCACCGCCCTGGAAGCCCTGTGCCTGATGCTCTCGGGCAGCGATCTGCGGGAGGCCGATCCCCTGGTGCGCGCATCCGCCGGCGCCAGCGTCCACGAGCGGATCTGCGCCTACATCGACCAGCACCTCGACGATCCGACGCTCAGCCCCGCCGCCATCGCGGCGGCCTGCCGGGTGTCGCGGGCGAGCCTCTACCGGCTGTTCGGCTTCGACGGCGGCGTCATGGCCTACATCGCCGGGCGCCGGCTCGACCGTGCCTTCACGGCGCTGAGCCGGCCGGAGGCCGAGCGCAGCAGCATCGCGCAGGTGGCCTACCGCAGCGGCTTCTCCAGCGAGACCCATTTCAGCCGCTCGTTCAGGAGCCGGTTCGCGATGTCCCCGCGGGATGCCCGCCGCCTCGCCCACGGGGGCCTGCACCCGGTCGGCGCGACGCCGGGCGTCGGCCCGCGCGACTGGGTGCGCACGATGCACCGGCTTCGCGAGACCCTGTGACCGGCCTCCGGACGATCGCTCCCGGAGCTTGCATCGCCAGCCAGCGACGGCGGAGCGTTGCCCCGCACGCCTGAGCGGCGGCGATGTCCGCATCGCGAAAGCGATCGCGCGGCCGTCGCCCGGCGATCGATCGGACCTCGTATGATCGGGCGCAGCCCCTCGGTGCTCCGGACGGTCAGGGCAGGGCGCCGATCCGCTCCTTGGCGCGGGTCATGGTGTCCTCGCAGGCGCGCTCGTCGCCGGCGCGGTCCTGCTCGCGGGCCTTGGCGATGAGGTCACGCGCCTCGGCGATCCGGCCGGCATTCGGCGCCGTGGCGGGATCGCTCGGCTCGCCGGCGGGCGGAGCCGGCAGCGCCTTGGGCGAGCCCTGCGTCGTCGGCGTGCTGCCGGTGACCGCGGCGGCGCCCGGGCTCTCGAGCCGGCGCTCGATCGTGGCGATCTGCTCCGCGCACGGCGTCGCGGCGGCGGCGGTGGCGAGGAGCGGGATCAGGAACGATGCCCCGATCAGCATGGCCCGCATGGTGGTGTCCTCCTGCTGCAACGACCGCCTCGTGGCGGGCGGCAGCAGGAAACCTCCCGCCGGCGGCACCGGTTCGCCACCGGGACAGCGGCGCCGATGTCGCATGCCGGCGCGGCCGCGCTCAGCCCCGGTCGCCGCGCGCCGCCGCCTGGACCAGCCGCAGCGCCTCGCGACGGGTTTCGGGATCGGTGATCCGGCTGAAGGCCCGCAGCAGCTCGAGCGCCTGGGCCTCGATCTCCAAGCCTGCCTGCACGATGCTTGCCTGCACGATGCCGGGCGGCACGGGCTCCTGCAGGCCGCCGGACCCGGCGGCCGGGTCGATCACCACACCGAGCAGGGTCTCGATCTCGCGCAGGCGGCGCGCCGACAGGCTCCCCCCGGGCACGGTCCCGTCGCCGTGGGAGGATCGCAGCCGTTTGCCGGGATCGAACACACCATCGGACATCCGTCCCTCCCGTCCTTCGAGCCGCGTCGCGCGGGGTACGCCCCCGGGGCTCGCGCCCGCTCCGTCGAGACACAGATTATTGTCCTATTCGTTCGCAGACAAACAAGAACGATAAGGTTACCCACTCCGGTGAACGCCTGTTTCCGGGGGCCGGCCGAGCGGCGCCGGCAGCAAGGCCCAGCCATTCCCGCCCGGCATGTCTCCCGCGAGCGGCCCGCCTTACACAGGTCGGGCCCCGCTCCGGGGCGCCCTCCTCAGCCCTCCAAGGACCGTGAGCGGACGGAAGCACCGATGAAGATGTCACGAGAGCTGTCCGCCCAGGCGTCGCTGCCGCTCCTCGTCGCGGTGACGATGACCGGGACGGTGGCGCTGCACATCTTCGTGCCGGCGCTCGCCGCGGCGGCGGCCGATCTCGGCACCACGCCGGTCGCCGCGCAACTGACGATCACCCTTTACCTCGTCGGCCTCGCCTGCGGGCAACTGGTCTACGGACCGCTCTCGGACCGGTTCGGCCGGCGCCCGGTGCTGATCGCCGGCCTGTCGCTCTACCTCGCGGGCCTGCTGCTCGCGATCCCCGCCACATCGATCGAGGTGCTGATCGTCGCCCGGGTGCTGCAATCGCTCGGGGCCTGCGGCTCCCTCGTCCTCGGCCGGGCGATGGTGCGCGACGTCTCGACCGCGACCGACGCCGCCCGCAAGATCGCGATCCTCACCATGGCGATGACCCTGACCCCGGCGCTCGCGCCGGCGATCGGCGGCCTCGTGAACGGCGCCTTCGGCTGGCGGGCGGTGTTCGTGGTGCTCGCCGCCCTGGTGGCGGGCCTCGGCGCCCTGGTGGTGCTGACCCTGCCGGAAACCAACCGGCGACCAGTGGCGCTTCCCGGGATCGGCGCGGTGGCGGGGGCCTATCTGCGGCTCCTGCGCAACCCCGCCTACCGGGCCTACATGACCGCCGGGGCCTGCGCCGGCACCAGCCTCTACGCCTTCCTGGCGGTGGCGCCGTTCCTCCTCGTCGATCGGCTCGGCCGCTCGTCGCAGGAGGTCGGGCTCGACTGCCTGATCGTGGTGGCCGGGATGGTGGTGGGCTCCGCGCTCGCCGGGCGCCTCGCCGGCCGGGTGCCGATCCGACGCGCGGCGAAGGCCGGCAACGGCCTGTGCCTCGCCGCCGCCCTGGCGCTGCTGGCGATCGACCGCAGCGGGTCGCTCACCGTCGCGACGCTGCTGGCGCCGCTCGTGCTCTACGCCGTCGGCATCGGGCTCCTCGGGCCGAATGCGGTAGCGGGCCTGATGAACGTCGATCCCCATGCCGCCGGCTCCGCCTCGAGCCTCTACGGCTTCATGCAGATGGCGCTCGGCGCCCTGTTCACCCTGGCGGTCGCCACCTGGCACGACGGCTCGGCGACCCCGGTGGCCGTCACGCTGCTGGCGGCGTCGGTGATCGCCGCCCTGTCCCTGCGGCGGGTCTGAGCCTCATGCGCGGCCCCTGTGAACACGCGTTAACCTTTTCTTAACTCGGCCGTTGCCCCGGCGGACCCGGCGTGCGACCAACTCGTTAACGAGAGCTTAACGGTTGCGGGTGCGGGTCGGATGCGTATCGCGGGTCGCCGGAATGGAATCGGAATCGTCGCGCATTCGGCGGCCGTCGCCGCGGCCGTCGCCGTCGCCCTCCTCGCCCCGGTGAGCGGGGCCGGAAGCCAGACCCTGGCGGCGCTTCCCGCCGTCACCATCCCGGCCGCCCCGGTCGGCGAGGCCCGGCCGGTCCCGGCCTGGACCGAGTTCTGCGCCCGCTACGCGTCGGAATGCGCGGTCGACCCGAGCGAGCCGGCCCAGGTCACCCTCACCCCGCGGCTGTGGCAGACGGTCACCGGCATCAACCGCCAGGTCAACACGTCCCTGCGCGCGGTCACCGACATGGACCACTGGGGCGTACCGGACCGGTGGGACCTCGCCGAGGACGGCTCGGGCGATTGCGAGGACTTCCAGCTCCTCAAGCGCAAGCTGCTGGCCCAGGCCGGGCTGCCGCGGCGCGCGATGCGGATGACGGTGGTGATCGACGAGAAGGGCGAGGGCCACGCCGTGCTGATGCTGCGCACCGACCGCGGCGATCTGGTCCTCGACAACAAGACCAGCGCCGTGCTGCCCTGGCACAAGACCGGCTATACCTACATCAAGCGCGAGGGGGACGAGGGTGCGCGCTGGGTCTCCCTCGGCCGGGCGGTCTCGCCGGTCGTCACCGCGAATCGCTGAGGTCGGAGCCGTAGCGGGCGTTCAGCGCGTCGCTCGCCAGCTCGGCACTGCCGTTCGCCCAGGGCATCGCCAGGACCACCCTGACGCCGGGTGCGGGTGCCGGCGCGGCCGGCCGCGCCAGACGCGCGGCGATCGGCACCGGGTCGAGCGCCGGTCGCAAGGTCACGGCCGCCGCCTCCTGGCCGCCCCGGTGCAACAGCACGCCCGCCCCGATCGCCGTGATGAGCGCGGCCTGGACGCCCAGCCGCCCTACAGTCCGAATCATGTGACGCACTCGCCTGATATGCGGCGACTGTGGTTATGAGTCCGTCGCTCGCCTTCGACCATCCTCGACCGGCGTCGCTTAACGGGTGGTCGTCATTCCGTCGGACGTCCTCATCGAAGACCGGCGAGTTCCGGCGATGCTGAACGGAGGTTTTACACTGTCTTTCATCATCCCATAACCTTGACGGACGACGAAGACGCAGCCTCGTCCCGGGCGCGGGTGGGAACAGGCCCGTCGCCGCGCTATAACTCCGGCGATGCGCATGCGGAGCGAGCCGGGGTGATGCGGATGGATCGGCCGACGGGACGGACGCTGTCGCGCCTCCTGATGAGGAGCCTCTTGGGGGGTTTTCTGGGAAGCCTGCTGGCGGGGCTCGTCGCGCCGGACGCGGCGCGGGCGCAATATTACGACGGCTACGGCTATCGCCGCGCGCCCGCCGCCCGGCCCGCTCCCGAGCCGCAGCGGCAGTTCTTCTGGCCGTGGGAGGACCGCCCCGCGGTCCAAGCCCCGCCCCAGGATTACGGCCAGCCCGCTCCGCGCAGCGCCTACCGCACCCCCCGCCCGCGGCGGGAGCGGGAGAGGGAGCGGGAACGCGAGGTGGTGCGCAGCCGCGAGGGACGCTCGGTGCAGCGGCCGAAGCCCCGCCCCGCTCCGGTCGTGGCGCGCCCCGCCGCGCCCAAGCCCAAGACCGACCCACACACGCAGATCGCGGTGTTCGGTGATTCCCTCGCCGACCTGCTGGGTCAGGGCCTCGACACCGTCTACGAGGCGAATCCGGACGTGGTGGTGATCCGCCGCGCCAAGGGCGACAGCGGCCTCGTGCGCAAGGACGTGGTCGACTGGCCGAAGGCGGCGGAGGACTATCTCAAGGCGAACCCGAAAGTGTCCTACGCCGTCGTGATGATCGGCGCCAACGACCGCCAGCCCCTGCGCGACGGCGACCAGACCCTCGATCCCCTGAGCGAGCGCTGGCGCGCCGTCTACCGCGACCGGGTCGACGCCTTCCTGAAGGTCTTCACCGACCGCAAGGTGCCGGTGGTCTGGGTCGGCGAGCCGCCGATGAAGAGCGACACCCTGTCGGCCGACATCACCTCGCTCAACGAGATCGCCCGCGACCGGGTGCAGCGCGCCGGCGGCGTCTACGTCGACATCTGGCCGGCCTTCGTCGACGAGAACAACCGCTACGCCGCGAGCGGGCCCGACCTCGAGGGGCAGCCGGCGAAGTTGCGCACCGCCGACGGCGTGCACTTCACCCAGGCCGGCGCCCGCAAAGCGGCGCATTTCGCCGATGTCGAGATCAGGCGGCTGATCGAGGCGAAGGGCGGCACCCCTGCCCTGCCGGACGCGGTGTCCTCCCTCACCCCGGAGGCGCCGCCGGCCGCCGGCCTGCCCAAGCTCGACGACGACGCGGCGATCGACCGGCTGATTACCGCGATGCTGCCGAGCCTGCCGGAGCCGCCGGGCATCCCGGCCCTGCCGGTCAAGCCCGCCGCCGGCCCGGTCCTGCCGCTGACCCGCAACGAGGTCGCGCCCGGCGGCGGGCTGGTCACCGGCCGGCCCCGGGTCGAGGGCGATGCCGGCTACACCCTGGAGCGCAGCCTGACCCGCGGCGTGGCGCCTCCGCCCCAGCCCGGCCGGGCGGACGATTTCCGCTGGCCGCGGGGGTAGGCGGGGTTACAACCGCGCCGTGATCGTCGCCAGCACCGAGAACGGCGCCCCCGGGATGTTGTTGAATTGGTTGAACGGCGCCTCGATGTAGCGCGCGTTCGTCAGGTTCTTCAGGTTCAGCGAGAACCGCGCGTGCTCGTTGAGGTCGTAGAACACCGCCGCATCGACCCGGGTATAGGCACCGACCTTGTAGGTGTTGGTGATGTCGCCGAAACGCGAGCCGACATGGGTCACGCCGGCACCGAGTCCGAGGCCGCGCCAGGCCCCCTCCTCGATCTGGTAGGTGGTCCAGACGCTGCCGCTGAACTGGGGCGCCCCGTCGAGCCGGTTGCCGACCGGGATGATGAGGTCGCGCGATACCCGGGCATCGGTGTAGCCGACGCCGCCGATGACCTTCCAGCCCGGCAGGATCGTTCCGGCGAGGTCGGCCTCGACGCCCTTCGAGCGCTGCTGCCCGGTGATGATCGAGAAGCCGGTATTGACCGGGTCGTTGGCCGCGACGTTGTTGCGGGTGATGTCGAACACCGAGGCGGTCAGGCTCAGGTCCGGGGAGAGGTCGAACCGGGTCCCGACCTCGATCTGCTCGCCGGTTTCCGGCGGCGGGTTGGCGACGCCGTAGAAGTTGGCGGTCTGCGGCTTGAACGACGTCGAATAGCTCGCATACAGCGCGAGCGGCTCGGCGATGCGATAGATCAGGCCGATCCGCGGCGACACGCCGGAGAGTTCCTGTTCCGGTGGGATCGTCCGCGAGGTCGGCGTGCGGCTGAAGTAGAACTGCGATCCGGTATCGTAACGGATGCCGAGCAGGAGTTGCAGGCCGTAGCCGAGATCGATCTGGTCCTGGGCGTAGAGCCCGGTCAGCTCGGTCTTCTGCTTCAGGTCGCTCTGCAGAGACAGGGGGCCCGGCAGGGCGAGGCCCGGGACGGGGTTGGCGAAGCTCACGGAGGCGAGCGGCCCCTGATTGGTGACGGCGCGCCGGTAGCCGTTGACGTACTCGACCCCGACGAGCGCCGTGTGGCGCAAGCCCAGCCAGTCGAACTTGGCCACCAGCTCGGTCTGGCTGTCGACGGTCGCATAGGTCGAGGTGGTCGCCGTGGTGCGGCGGGAGACGGTGAGCCCGTTGGCCGAGACGCCGGCGGCCCGCGCCGCGAGGGCGTCGAAGCTGCCGCTCTGGGCATTCAGCACCTGACGCAGCATCAGGTGCTCGTTGAAGTCGTGCTCGACCTTCAGCGTGCCGAAATTGGCGTTGGCGTTGTAGCGCGAGAACGGCTCGCCGTAATAGCGCGAGATGTTGTCGAGCGGCACGCGGCCGTTCCGGGCGATCAATCCCTCGTCGTAGACGGTATCCTGCCGGGTGAACTCGCCGATGAACGAGACCCGGGTATCCGGGCTCGGATTCCAGCTGAAGGCCGGCGCGATGAAGAAGCGGGAATTGTCGCGGTCGGCGAGATTGCGAAAAGTTGGGTCGACCTGCGTCCCGAAGCTCAGGCGGGCGGCAAGCCCGTCGGCCCCCGGCACCGGCCCGGAGACCGAACCCTGCACCCGACGGAAACCGAAGCTGCCGCCCTGGACGCTGGCATCGGCCGTCGGCACCAGGCTCGGCTGGCGGGTGACGATGTTGATGACGCCGCCCGGATCGCCGCGGCCGTAGAGCACCGAGGCCGGCCCCTTCAGCACCTCGATCCGCTCGACATCGGCGAGGTCGCGCTGCACCGGGTAGAAGGTATTGGCCTGGTTCATGAACACGCCGTCGATGGCGTAGGTCTGGGTCCGGAAGCCGCGGATGATGAAGGTGTCGCTGCGCCCCTGGATGCTGCCACCCGGCTGCACGTTGCTGACGTTGAACAGCGCGTCGGCGAGGCGCGTCTCCGCACGATCGACGATGACTTCCCGCGGCACGATGTTGACGGTCTGGGGCAGGTCGCGCAAAGCCGTGTCGGTCTTGGTCGCGGTGGCGCTGCGGGTCGCCCGGTAGCCCTGGACCGGGCCGGTGGCGGTCTCCCGGAAGGCCGGCGCACCGGCCACCGTGATCGTATCGAGCGCGATGGCCTCGCCGGCCTCCTGGGCCGCCGCGCCGCTCAGGCCCAGAACCGGCGCCGCGCCTGCGAGCAGGGCGAGGAGCAGCGGCGAGCGGCGCCGACGGGCGGGGGGGAGCGTTGAGCGCACAGGAACCTCGGGCGGAAGAAGCGGCTTCTCGCGGCGTAATCGCCCGGTCCCGGGCAATCAATCACCCGATCACGGCAAGTTCTGGAACGATTCCACGCACTGTCGCAATCGGCTGTCGTGTTGCCTTTGCGCATCTTCCGCAATGTTCGCGAACGCTAACAAACGGCGGATCAGACAGCAGATCGGACTTGAATTAGAATAGATCGAGTGAACTGCGATCGGTCGCGGGCGATGATGTCGGGGGCAATCGGGCGCGTGACCTCGGCATTCGCCTGCGCCCATCCCCGGCCGGCGCGAGGTGGTCGGGCGAAGGACGGGCACGGTTTCGCGCTCTCCCCACGAGAGCAGGGCTGTCCGCGGGGAGACAGGAAGAGCGGCGCCCATCCTGCCCTAGCGACGCCCGAGCACCCTGCCACCCGGGAACGGCAACGGGACCCGCCCCGGCCGGAGCGGATCCCGTTGCCTGTCGTCGAATCCGGTACGGCAAGGACCGATCGTCCTCGCCGACCCCCGCCGTCAGAGCGGCAGGGTCGTCGCACCCATCAGCGCCTCGTCGATGGAGCGGGCGGCCTGCCGGCCCTCGCGGATCGCCCACACTACCAGGGACTGGCCGCGGCGCATGTCGCCGGCGACCCAGACCTTGTCGGTCGAGGTGCGGTACTGGGTGTCGTCGGCGAGCACGTTGCCGCGCTTGTCGCGGGCTACGCCGGATTCCTCCAGCAGGCCCGTGGCCACCGGGCCGGCGAAGCCGATCGCCATGAAGACGAGGTCGGCGGGCAGCAGGAACTCGGAACCGGCGATGGGCTTGCGCGCCTCGTCGACCCGGGCGCAGACCACGCCCTTCACCTTGCCCTTCTTACCCTCGATGCGGAGCGTCGCGGCCTGGAACTCGCGCTCCGCGCCTTCCGCCTGGCTCGACGAGGTCCGCATCTTGGTCGCCCAGTAGGGCCACACGGTCAGCTTGTCCTCGCGCTCCGGCGGGCGCGGGCGGATGTCGAGCTGGGTGACCGAGAGGGCGCCCTGGCGGAAGGCGGTGCCGACGCAATCCGAGGCCGTGTCGCCGCCGCCGATCACCACCACGTTCTTGCCGGCGGCGACGATCGGCTCCTCGGCCGTGGCCGCCTCCTGACCGACGCGGCGGTTCGATTGGACGAGGTAGGGCATGGCGAAATGCACGCCCTCGAACTCCTGGCCCGGCAGGCCGGGATCGCGCGGGGCCTCGGCGCCGCCGGCGAACAGCACGGCATCGAACTCGTTGTGTAGGCTGGCGAAGGAGCGGGTGACGCCGATATTGACGCCGTAATGGAATTGCACGCCTTCGGCCTCCATCTGCCGCACCCGGCGGTCGATGTGGCGCTTCTCCATCTTGAAGTCGGGGATGCCGTAGCGGAGCAGGCCGCCCGCCTTCGGCTCGCGCTCGAAGACGTGGACATCGTGGCCGACGCGGGCGAGCTGCTGGGCCGCCGCGAGGCCGGCCGGACCCGAGCCGATCACCGCCACCTTCTTGCCGGTCTTCACCGCGGCCGGCTCGGGCACGACCCAGCCCATGGTCCAGGCCTTGTCGGCGATCGCCTGCTCGATGGTCTTGATCGCGACCGGCTGGTTCTCGAGGTTGAGGGTGCAGGCCTCCTCGCAGGGTGCGGGGCAGATGCGGCCGGTAAATTCCGGGAAGTTGTTGGTGGAGTGCAGGTTGCGCGCCGCCTCCTCCCAATCCGCGTTGTAGACGAGGTCGTTCCAGTCCGGGATCTGGTTGTGGACCGGGCAGCCGGTCGGGCCGTGGCAGAACGGGATGCCGCAATCCATGCAGCGCGCCGCCTGCTTCTTCAGGTCGTGCTCGTCGAGTGGCAGGGTGAATTCGAGGAAGTGGCGCACGCGGTCGGCCGCGAGCTGATACTTCTGCTCCTGCCGGTCGAATTCGAGGAAGCCTGTGACCTTGCCCATCGGTAGCGTGCTCAGTTCGTGAAGTGATCGGGCCGGCGGCGGGTCTTAAGCGACCCCGGCGACGGTAGCGGATTCGGGGAGTGTGAAGACCTCCCCGCAACGGATGAGCCAGGCCCGGATGGCGGGCCGGCCCGAGAGATCGAATCCGCCCTCGTCGGCGAATTGCGTATAGGCGAACAAGGCGACGTCCGCGACGCTGACGGCGTCGCCGACGAACCACTCGGCGGCGGTCAAGTGTCGCTCCATCCGGTCGAGGACAGCCTCGCCCCCGGTGACTTTCTTCGGGTCGCGGGTTTCGGCCGGCTCGCCCTTGTAGCGCATGTGGAAACGGCAGACCGCGATGGTCGGCTCGTGGCTGTACTGCTCCCAGAACAGCCACTCGTCGATCCTGGCCTGTATCCAGGGATCGTCCGGCAGCAGGGTGGAACCCCGGGCGAGGTACCGGATGATGGCGTTCGACTGGGCGAGGCAGCGCCCGTCCGGGAACTCGACCCCCGGCACCTGCCCGGCGGGGAAGCGGGCGAGGAAGTCGGGCGTGCGGCTCTCACCCCGCATGATATCGATCGGGATCCACTCATAGGCGAGCCTGAGGTGATCGGCGACGTACCGCACCTTCAGGCAGTTGCCCGACATTATGTCGCCGTAGACCTTCACCGCGGAATCTCCGTGCGTCTCCGATCGTTCGTTAAAGCGCCACCTCAACCCTCCCCCCTGCGGCAGGGCTGCCCAGGAAAAGAAGTGGCGCGGGTTCTCTCCTCTCCCCGCGGGCGGGGAGAGGGCTGCTGACCCCTTGCCGGGTCAGCAGCAAGCCCGTGCAGCGAACCATAGGTTCGCCGCGAGGGTGAGGGGGTGTTTCCGGAGGAGCCTTATCCGTCGATACCCCCTCACCCTCGCTCCGGCTGCGCCTCCGCTTGCTACGGACCCGACAAGGGGTCCGTAGCCCTCTCCCCGCCCGCGGGGAGAGGGGAAGCCCGCGCCTTTCTTTTCCCGGCACCCTCCCCCCGCAGAGGGGGGAGGGTTCAGGTCGGCGTTACTCCGCCGCCACCGGCATCCGGGCCCGCTCCATCTCGCGCAGGGCCCGCCGGTACTCGACCGGCATCACCTTCACGAACTTGGTGCGGTAGGTCTCCCAGTTGTCGATGATCGCCTTGGCGCGCACCGAGCCGGTATATTTCAGGTGGTTGTTGATGAGCCCGACCAGGCGTGCCTCGTCGTGGCCCGACATGTCGGCCAGGATGTCGATGCGCCCCTTGGTCTCCAGGTCGCCGTCCTGGTGGAAGCGGCGCATGAACTCGTCCTCCTCCTCGACCGGCTCGAGATCGACCATCGACAGGTTGCAGCGCTTGGCGAACGACCCGTCCTCGTCGAGCACATAGGCGATGCCGCCCGACATGCCGGCCGCGAAGTTGCGCCCGGTCTCGCCGATCGACACGACGACGCCGCCGGTCATGTACTCGCAGCCGTGGTCGCCCATGCCCTCGACCACCGCGATGGCGCCCGAGTTGCGCACCGCGAAGCGCTCGCCGGCCGCGCCGCGGATATAGGCCTCGCCGGCGATCGCGCCGTAGAGCACCGTGTTGCCGACCATGATGGTGCGGTCCGACGGCGAGCCGAGCGCATCCGAGGGCCGGATGATCAGCTTGCCGCCCGACAGGCCCTTGCCGACATAGTCGTTGGCGTGGCCGGTCAGGCTGAGCGTCACGCCGGCGGCGAGCCAGGCGCCGAAGCTCTGGCCGGCGGTGCCGGTGAGCTTCACCGTCAGGGTGTCGTCCGGCAGCCCCTCGTGACCGTGAGCCTTGGCGACCATGCCCGACAGCATCGCGCCCGCGGCCCGGTCGGAGTTGCGGATCGTGTCCTCGACGGTCACCGCCACGCCGGTCTCGATCGCGTCGCCGACAGCGGCGATGAGCCGCCGGTCGAGAACCTGGTCGATCGGGTGCTTCTGGCTCTCGACGTGACGGAGCGCGACCGTCTCCGGCACGTCCGGCTTGTGGAACAGCCGGGTGAAGTCGAGGCCCTTGGCCTTCCAGTGCGAGATCGCCGCGAGCTTGTCGAGATATTCCGAGCGTCCGATCAGCTCGTCGAGCCTGGTGACGCCGAGAGACGCCATCAGCTCGCGCACCTCTTCCGCCACGAAGAAGAAGTAGTTGATGACGTGCTCGGGCGTGCCCTTGAAGCGCTTGCGCAACACCGGATCCTGGGTCGCGACGCCGACCGGGCAGGTGTTGAGGTGGCACTTGCGCATCATGATGCAGCCGGCCGCGATTAGGGGCGCGGTCGAGAAGCCGAACTGGTCGGCGCCCAGCAGCGCCGCGATCAGCACGTCCCGGCCGGTGCGGATGCCGCCATCGGCCTGGAGCGCCACCCGGCCGCGCAGGTGGTTGAGCACCAGGGTCTGCTGGGTCTCGGCCAGCCCGATCTCCCACGGCCCGCCGGCATGCTTGATCGAGGTCAGCGGCGCCGCGCCGGTGCCGCCGTCGAACCCCGAGATGGTGATGTGGTCGGCGCGCGCCTTGGCGACGCCGGCCGCCACCGTGCCGACGCCGACCTCCGCCACCAGCTTGACCGAGACGTCGGCCGCCGGGTTGACGTTCTTGAGGTCGAAGATCAGCTGGGCCAGATCCTCGATCGAGTAGATGTCGTGGTGCGGCGGCGGCGAGATCAGGCCGACGCCCGGGGTCGAGTGGCGGACCTTGGCGATCTTGGCATCGACCTTGTGGCCGGGCAGCTGGCCGCCCTCGCCGGGCTTGGCTCCCTGCGCCACCTTGATCTGCATCATGTCGGCGTTGACGAGGTAGTCCGTCGTGACGCCGAAGCGGCCCGAGGCCACCTGCTTGATCGCCGAGCGGCGCGAACGGCCGTCCGGCAGCGGCCGGAAGCGCTCGCGCTCCTCGCCGCCCTCGCCCGAGTTCGAGCGGCCGCCGAAGGAGTTGACGGCGATCGCCAGGGTCTCGTGCGCCTCCTTGGAGATCGAGCCGTAGGACATCGCCCCGGTGGCGAAGCGCTTGACGATCTCGGCCGCCGGCTCGACCGCATCGATCTCGACCGGCGCCCGGCCGATCTCCGCCGCGCTCTTGATCCGGAACAGGCCGCGGATCGTCTTGAGGTGGTTCTCCTGCTCGTTCACCATCTTGGCGAAGGCCCGGTAGCGCTCCGGCAGGTTGAGCCGGACCGCGTGCTGGAGCGTCGCGACCGTGTCGGGCGTCCAGGTATGGGCCTCGCCGCGCAGGCGGTAGGCGTATTCGCCGCCGACATCGAGGGCGGTGCGGTAGACCGGCGAATCGCCGAAGGCGTCGCGGTGGCGGCGCACCGTCTCCTCGGCGACCTCGGCCATGCCGATGCCTTCGATGGTCGTGGCGGTGCCGAAGAAGTCGCGCTCGACGAAGGCCGAGTTCAACCCGATCGCGTCGAAGATCTGCGCGCCGCAATAGGACTGGTAGGTCGAGATGCCCATCTTGGACATCACCTTGAGCAGACCCTTGTCGATCGACTTGATGTAGCGATAGACGATCTCGTCGTCCGACAGCTCGGGCGGCAGCTCGTCCTTCATCGCGATCAGCGTCTCGAAGGCGAGGTAGGGGTTGATCGCCTCGGCGCCGTAGCCGGCCAGGCACGCGAAGTGGTGCACCTCGCGCGGCTCACCGGATTCGATCACGAGCCCGACCGAGGTGCGCAGCCCCTTGCGGATCAGGTAGTTGTGCACCGCGGCGGTGGCCAGCAGGGCCGGAATCGGGATCCGGTCCGGGCCGACGGCGCGATCCGAGAGCACGATGATGTTGTAGCCGCCGCGCACCGCCGCCTCGGCGCGGTCGCAGAGGCGGTCGAGGGCGCCCTCCATCGCCTGCGCGCCGGTCTCGGCCGCGTAGGTGATGTCGAGGGTCTTGGTGTCGAAACGGTCCTCGAAATGGCCGATGCAGCGGATCTTCTCCAGGTCCGCATTGGTCAGGATCGGCTGGCGCACCTCGAGGCGCTTCTTGCGCGAGGTGCCCTCCAGATCGAGGATGTTCGGCCGCGGCCCGATGAACGAGACGAGGCTCATCACGGCCTCCTCGCGGATCGGGTCGATCGGCGGGTTCGTCACCTGCGCGAAGTTCTGCTTGAAGTAGGTGTAGAGCAGCTTGGGCTTGTCGGAGAGCGCCGAGAGCGGCGTGTCCGTGCCCATCGAGCCGACCGCCTCCTGGCCGGTCACGGCCATCGGCTGCATCAGGAGCTTCAGATCTTCCTGGGTGTAGCCGAAAGCCTGCTGGCGGTCGAGCAGCGACACGTCGGTGCGCGACTCGCGCGGCTGTACCGGGCGCAAGTCCTCGAGCACGATCTGGGTGCGCTTCAGCCACTCCTTGTAGGGATGGGCGGCGGCGAGCTCGCTCTTGATCTCCTCGTTGGAGACGATGCGGCCCTTCTCGAGGTCGATGAGCAGCATCCGGCCCGGCTGGAGGCGCCAGGACGAGACGATCTTCTCGTCCGGAATCGGCAGCACGCCCATCTCGGAGGCGAGCACGACGAGGCCGTCGTCGGTGACGAGGTAGCGGGCGGGGCGCAGGCCGTTGCGGTCGAGGGTGGCGCCGATCTGGCGGCCGTCGGTGAAGCAGAGCGCGGCCGGGCCGTCCCACGGCTCCATCAGGGCGGCGTGGTACTCGTAGAAGGCGCGCTGCTCCTCGCTCATCAGCGGGTTGCCGGCCCAGGCCTCGGGCACCAGCATCATCATCGCGTGGGCGAGCGGGTAGCCGCCCTGGACGAGGAATTCCAGCGCGTTGTCGAAGCAGGCGGTGTCGGACTGGCCCTCGTAGGAGATCGGCCAGAGCTTCGAGATGTCGTTGCCGAACAGCTCCGAATCGACGCTGGCCTGGCGCGCCGCCATCCAGTTCACGTTGCCGCGCAGCGTGTTGATCTCGCCGTTATGCGCGATCATCCGGTAGGGGTGCGACAGGCGCCAGGTCGGGAAGGTGTTGGTGGCGAAGCGCTGGTGCACCAGCGCCAGGGCCGAGACGAAGCGCTCGTCCTTCAGGTCGAGGTAGTAGTGGCCGAGCTGGTTCACCAGCACCATGCCCTTGTAGACGATGGTGCGCGAGGACAGCGAGACCGGGTAGAACTCCTTCAGCCGCGCGTCCTTGAGGGTGTAGACGGCGTTCGAGATCACCTTGCGGACGAGGAACAGCCGGCGCTCGAAGGCGTCCTGGTCGGCGCTGGAGGCCGGGCGGCCGATGAACACCTGGCGGTGGCGCGGCTCGCTCAGCCGAACGCTCTCGCCGAGGTCGCTCGGGTCGACCGGCACGTCGCGCCAGCCGAGCAGGCTCAGGCCCTCGTCGGCGATCGCCTTCTCGACGATCTTCTCGACGAGCTTGAAGCCCTCCTCGTCCCGCGGCATGTAGAGCTGGCCGACGCCGTAATGCCCGGCCTCCGGCAGGCTGATGCCGAGGCGCTCGGCCTCCGCCGCGAAAAAGCCGTGCGGGACCTGCACCAGGATGCCGCAGCCGTCGCCCATCTTCGGGTCGGCACCGACCGCGCCGCGATGGTCGAGGTTCTCCAGGATCTGCAGGCCCTGCTGGACGATGGCGTGGGTCTGGCGGTTGTGCATGTCGGCGATGAAGCCGACGCCGCAGGCATCCTTCTCGTTGCCCGGGTTGTAGAGGCCCTGGCGCGCCGGCAGGGCCGGGTCGCGCACGACGAGGGCGGGGACCGCCTGCCCGCGGGAGGGGTGCTGGGACTGGTCCGTGCCGCTCATGGTCTGGTCTCCCAAGGTCCGGTCTTCGTGTCGAGGCGCGCCGGCGCGCTCGCGAATGGTCGAAAAGGGCCGGACGCGCCGGCCGGGAAAGGGCCGCCCGCCTCCGGGACAGGCGCGCCTGCCTCAGCGGCAGGCTATCCCACCGTCACGGGCGGGCGAAGTGGCGCGGACAGCCGCAGGGCGCCGCGGGCGGGCTTGGCCGAGGGCACGGCCGCCGCCTTATCGTTCTTTAGCCGCGGGAGGGTCGGTCGCGTCTCGCGAAGGGAGCGCCCGCACCTCGCGAGCGCCCGGCAGGCTTGTACTCAGCCCGCGTGCGCCCGCACCGCCCGAATGGCGGCGCGTTTGGTATCTCGTTTGGCCGTCGTGCAAGCCACAAGCCAGCGCCCTTGCGACCCGGGGGCGCGGAGCCCGGCCGGGAAAATGGGACAGCGGTACTGTCCTAACTCGGGGAACCTGCCAGATTTCAACCGGTCCAGCAAGAGGCCATTCCGTCCACCCTTGTGCTTTTCTTGCGTTTCGTCACCGCGACCCGCAACGAAATGCCGAATCCGGCGATGACCGCGCATCTTTCCCCCGCGCTGGCCGGGAGATGATCGCCAGGGTGTGACGACCAGGACATGACGGGCATGAGCGGCAGCGCCTCGTCCCGGCCGTTCCGGCCCGGCATGATGACCGCGAGCACGATCGAGGGAGCCCAGGGACTGATGAACTTCGCGAGCGACAACGTGGTGGGCGCGAGCGCCCCGGTCCTCGAGGCGATCGTGCGCCACAACGGCGGCGCGATGCCGGCCTACGGCGCCGACCCGCTGACGCTCGGGCTGACCCCGCGCTTCCGGGCGCTGTTCGAGCACGCCGACCTCGCGGTGTTCCCGGTCGCCACCGGGACCGCGGCGAACGCGCTCGCGCTGTCCGTGATGGTGCCGCCCTTCGGTCTGTGCCTCTGCCACGAGGAGGCGCACGTGATGGAGGACGAGTGCGGCGCGCCGGAATTCTACACCCACGGCGCCAAGCTGCACGGCCTGCCCGGCCCCGGCGGCAAGATCGCCGCGGACACCCTCGACGCCTTCCTCGGCGGCCTGACCCGCCACGTGAAGCAGATGCCGCCCCGCGCGCTCACCCTGTCGCAGCTCACGGAGAGCGGGCAGGTCTACACGGTGGACGAGATCGCGCGTTTGAGCCGGATCGCCCACGCCCACGGCCTCGCCGTCCACATGGACGGCGCACGCTTCGCCAACGCCCTCTCGGCGCTCGGGTGCTCGCCCGCCGAGATGACCTGGCGCGCCGGCATCGACATCCTGTCCTTCGGGGCGAGCAAGAACGGGGCGCTCGCCGCGGAAGCCATCCTGGTCTTTCGCTCCGACCTCGCCGAGACGCTGGAATTCCGCCGCAAGCGCGCCGGCCATATCCTGTCGAAGGGCCGCTTCCTCGCCGCCCAGCTCGACGCCTACCTCGCCGACGACCATTGGCTGGCGAATGCCGCGCATGCCAACCGCATGGCGGCGCGGCTCGCGGCGGGCCTGTCGGAGATCCCCGGCATGCGCCTGGCCTGGCCGGTCCGGGGCAACGAACTCTTCCCGATCCTGCCCGCCGGCCTCGACGAGGCCCTGCGCCGGGGCGGCGCGGTCTATTACGACTGGGCGAGCCGGAGCCTTCCGGCCGGCGAGGCTGTGCGGGAGGGCGAGCGGATGATCCGGCTCATCACCGCCTTCTCGACCACCGAGGCGGAGGTGGAGGAGTTTCTGGGGTTGGCGCGGCGGGCCTCGTGAGAGCTGCCAACCCGTGAGTCGTGCCAAAAAGAACGATCCCGACACCCTCCCCGTCATCCCGGGGGCGCGCAGCGGAACCCGGGATCCATATCCGCTGACGATACAGGATGAAGCGGATCGGGATACGCCTCGTTTTGCGCCTTTGGCGGTGATGGATCCCGGGTTCTCGCCTTCGGCGAGCCCCGGGATGACATGGAGGCTATGAATTCTCTGGGTTTATGCCCGAAAAATCTATTCCGGCAGACGCGGCAGCGGCGTCCCGTCCTTCGGCAGCGGGTAGCGGGCGACGTTCAGCTCCATCGCCAGGAACGTGTAGTATCCGCTCACCGCCGTCAGATCGACGATGCCCGGCTTGCCGAACAGCTTCTCCGCCCGCGCGAAGGTCGCATCGGAGACGCGCTTGTTCTGGAGCAGCTCGGCCGTGAAGTCGTACGCCGTCTCCTGATCCTCCGGCAGGCCGGTCGGGCGGCGGCCGTCGCGGATCGCCGCGATCGTCTCAGGCGCGATGCCGACCTTGCGGGCGATCGGGGCGTGGACGTACCACTCGTAATCCTGCGTCCAATGACGGGCGTTCACCAGGATGACCAGTTCCGAGAGCGTCGTGCCGATCTTCGGCTTGTAGCGCAGGTAATCGCCCATCGAGCGCGCCAGGGTCATCACGTCCGGCGAGTACATCAGCGGCTCGAACGGCCCGAAGACCGGGGTCTTGCGGGCGGCCTCGAACGCCTCCGCCGCCTGCTTCTGCTCCGGGCTGTACTGGGCGGGCGGGATCGTCGGCAGCCTGTCCTCGGCCAAGGCAGCGCACGGCACGAGGGCAGCGCAGGGCAAGAGGGCGAGGAGAAGGGTGGGCAACAGGCGCGACATGAACATCCTCCGGGACGGGCGAAGGCCCGTCCGTCAGTTCTTACCCGAAAGGCGATGCTCATGACGGCCGCGCTCCCGCAATCCCGCCTCAATCCCACGGTTAACAGAATCTTGTCCGAGCACGAGGGGAATGCGGGGCCGCACGAGCCCGGCACGACCCCGAAAACAAGGGAATGCGGGACGATGACTGCAAAGCCGTCGAAGACGGGACCGCGGTCCGTGACGGGCGCGGCCCTGCTGGCTGCGCTCGCCGCCACGTTGCTGGCGGGGGCGCCCGCGCGGGCGCAAGGCTACCGCCAGGATTACCGTCAAGAATATCAGATCGGCATCGAGGACGAGAACGACGCGATCCTGCCGCCCCGGGCAGTGCTCTTCCGCCTCGGCCGGGCCGGCTTCACGGGCATGAGCCATCCGCGCTTCGACGGCGAGACCTACCGGGTCGAGGCCGACAGCCCGTGGGGCAACCGGGTCCAGCTCGTCGTCGATGCCCGCACCGGCCGCATCCTCGACCGCGAGCGCCTGGAGGCGCCGCTGATTCCCCCCGGCACGATTCCCGGCGGCCGTCGTCCCGGCTACGGCTGGACCGAGGCCGACGTGCGCCCGCCGGCGCCCCGCGACGACATGTTCCGCGAGCGCGGCCCGCGGGGTGATTTCCGCGAGAGCGGTCCGCGCGACGGCGCCTATGCCCCCGTGCCGCTCCCCCGGGCCGAGCCGCTGCCGCCGGTGGGCGAGCGTCCGGAAGAGCGCCGCGTCGCCGCCCGCCCGCTGCCGCAGACGGCGCCGCAGCAGGCGGTCCCCGGCCAGGCGGTCCCCGGGATGGAGCCCCCCTCCCCGGCCGTCCGCGCCGCGCCGACCCCGCGCGGCGCCGGGCCGAACCCGCTCGGCCTCAACCCCGACAGTCCCGCCGCCCGCAACGGTGCCGCATCGCGCCGCGAGACCACGCCCGAGGGTGCCAGGCACGAGGGCGTGAAGCCCGAGGCGCCGCGCCGGACCGCCGCCCGGACGAAGCCGCAAGAGAAGCCGCAAGAGAAGATCGAGACGCCTGCGGCCCTCGTGCCGCCGCTGGCGCCGAAGGCCGAGCCGGCGCGCAAGGAGCAACCGGCCAAGGCGGCCGAGGCCACGCCCGCGAAGGCCCCGGAGGCCAAGGACGGCGGCTGGAAGACCCCGCCCGACGGCAACCGCCCCGTGCGAGTGATCGGCGGCATCACCCAGGTGCCCGGCAAGGACGAGCCGGCGAAGGATTGACGGGGGCACGGGGCGACGCAACGCTCCCCCGATCGCGAAAGCCTTCCGGCGGATCCGATACCGTCACGGGAGCATCCCGGGGACCGCCGAATCCGAGCCCGGGATACCCCCGCGAGGGGGAACGCCCGGCGTAGATCGACTTTCCGGCGGAATCGACTTGCCAATGAAATCGACTTGCCGGCAGGATCGAGTCGCCGGCTGACCCGGTCAGCGTCGCGGCACCCTGGCTCGGGCGCCAGCCCGCTTTCTAGATCGAAAGACGCGCTCGACAAGCGCTGCCAATCTCGGTTCTATCCGGCACCCCGATACCCGGCCGCCTGGGTCGGCACGGCAAGAAACGGTCCCCGGAGGAATCCTGATGCGCTCATCCCTGACCGCTCTCGCGGCGGCGCTCGCCTGCGCGACCGCCTTTGCGGTCCCGGCCCTGGCGGCCGACCCGATCAAGATCGGCGTGACCGGCCCCTATACCGGCGGCTCCTCCTCGATGGGCGTGTCGATGCGCGACGGCGTGCGGCTCGCCGCCGAAGAGATCAACAAGAATGGCGGCGTGCTCGGGCGCCAGCTCCAGCTCGTGGAGCGCGACGACGAGGCCAAGAACGAGGTCGGCGCCCAGGTCGCCCAGGAATTGATCAACAAGGAGAAGGTGGTCGCCACCCTCGGCTTCATCAACACCGGCGTGGCGCTCGCCGCCCAGCGCTTCTACCAGGAAGCCGAGATCCCGGTAATCAACAACGTCGCCACCGGCACGATCATCACCAACCAGTTCAATCCGCCGGATTACGACAACAACTACGTCTTCCGCAACTCGGCCTACGACGTGCTGCAGGCCGGCATGATGGCCGACGAGGCGATCGCGCAGGGATTCAAGAAGATCGCGATCCTGGCCGATTCGACCAATTACGGCCAGCTCGGCCGCGAGGACCTCGAGAAGTACCTCAAGGCGAAGGGCGTGAAGCCGGTCGCGGTAGAGAAGTTCAACATCAAGGACGTCGACATGACGCCCCAGCTGCTGAAGTCGCAGGCGGCGGGCGCGGACGTGATCCTGGCCTACGGCATCGGCCCGGAACTGGCTCAGATCACCAACGGCATGGCCAAGCTCGGCTGGAAGGTGCCGATGATCACCTCGTGGCCGGCCTCGATGCAGAGCTTCATCGACATCGCCGGCACGAACGGCAACGGCGTGATCATGCCCCAGACCTTCATCGAGGATAAGACGCTGCCCAAGCGCAAGTCCTTCCTCGACGGCTACTACGCCACCTTCAAGGTCAACAAGATCCCGACCCCGGTGGCGGGCGCTCAAGGGTATGATTCGGTCTACCTGCTGGCGGCCGCGATCAAGCAGGCCGGCACCACCGACGGGCCGAAGGTGCGCGCCGCGCTCGAGGACCTGAACACCAAGGTCGAGGGCGTGGTCACCACCTACGACAAGCCGTTCACGCCCAAGGACCACAACGCCATCAGCCGCAACATGGTGGTGTTCGGCAAGGTCCAGGACGGCAAGATCGTCTACGCCAAGGACGAGGACGCCAAGAACGCCGGCGTCGTCCGTGTCAAGGAAAAGGCCTCGAACTGAGGCTGTCACCGGGCCCCGCGCACGAGATGCGGGGCCCGCCCGTCGAGACGAGCCCTCCCCCCGAGCTTATCCCCATGCAGATCTTCCTTCAGCTCGTGGCGAGCGGCGTCGCCGTCGGCATGATCTACGCCGCGATCGCGTTCGGCTACCAGCTCACCTTCGCCACCTCGAAGACCCTGAATTTCGGCCAGGGCGAGGCCCTGATGCTCGGCGCCCTGTTCGGCCTGACGCTGGTGCCGTTCACCGGCTACTGGCTGATGCTGCCGCTGGTCCTGGTCTTCGGCTTCGCGCTCGGCGCCGTGGTCGAACGCCTCGGCGTGCGCCCGGCGGTGAAGATCAAGTCCGAGTACGGGTGGATCATGGCCACCATCGCGCTCGGGATCATCTTCAAGAACGTCGCCGAGAACATCTGGGGCCGCGACGACCTCAAGTTCCCCTCGCCGCTGCCGGAAGAGGCGCTGACCTTCGGCGGCGTCCGGATCCTGCCGATGGAGCTGATGATCGTCGCCGGCGCGCTCCTGATGATGCTCGCCGTCGAATTGTTCAACCGCCGCTCGATCTGGGGCAAGGCGGTGGTGGCGACCTCGAACGACATCGACGCCGCCGGCCTGATGGGCATCAACACCCAGAAGGTCATCACCCTGTCCTACTCGATCAGCGCCATGACCGCCGCCTTCGCGGGCGTGCTCGTCGCCCCGGTCACGCTGACCGGCGCCACGATGGGTTCGGTGCTGGCGCTCAAGGCCTTCGCGGTCGCCATCATCGGCGGCCTCGAATCCGGCCTCGGCGTCATTGTCGGCGGGCTGATCCTCGGCGTCGCCGAGACGCTGACCGGCTTCTACATCTCGACCGGCTACAAGGACGTGCCCGGCCTGATCCTGCTGCTTGCCGTGCTGGCGGTGCGCCCGGTCGGCCTGTTCGGCAAGGCCGTGATCAAGAAGGTCTGATTCTTTCGCCCGCGCCGCTCCCGGATCGCGGGAGCGGCCTCGTCGCTCCCGCTTCTTCCAGGGTTCCTCACGATCATGGCGCAGTCCGCCTCCGCGCCGGCGCTGGCCCGGCAAACCGCCCCGCCGGTCCCGAAAGCCGGGCTCGGCCGCTTCGTCGGCCTCCTCGGGGCCGTGGCCCTCGTCGTCTTCCTGGCGGCCTTCCCGCACGTCGTCACCAGCCAGTACTACATCCACCTGCTGGTGGTGATCGCGATCTACGCGATCCTGATCCTCGGCCTCGACATCGTGGTCGGGTATACCGGCCAGGTCTCGCTGGGCCATGCCGGGCTGTTCGGCATCGGCGCCTACGCGGCGGCCGTGCTGTTCCTCAAGTTCAAGCTCGGGCTGTGGGTCGGGCTCGTCGCCGGCATCGGCGTCACCGCCGCCTTCGGGCTGCTGCTGGCGATTCCGGCGCTCCGGGTCAGCGGGCCCTACCTCGCGATGGTGACGCTCGCCTTCGGCACCATCATCCAGATCTTCATCAACGAGATGACCGATCTGACCAACGGCCCGCTCGGCATCACCCTGCCGCCGGCCCGCGTCCTCGACTTCTCGCTGATCGGCATGCAGGCGCCCTGGGGCGCGGCGGGTCGCAAGCTCGAATTCTACTACCTCGTCTGCGCCTGCCTGCTCGCCACCATCCTGGTGGTCAACCGGGTGGTGCGCTCGCCCTTCGGCCGTGCCTTCGAGGCCCTGCGCGATTCGCCGATCGCCTGCGACTGCATGGGCGTCAGCGTCTACCGCTACAAGGTCTACGCCTTCGTCATCTCGGCGGCGCTCGCGGGCCTTGCCGGGGCTTTGTTCGCGTGGTCGGAACGCTACGTCGCGCCGAACTCCTACGGCTTCGAGCTGACGGTCCTGTTCCTGCTCGCCGTCACCATGGGCGGGCGCAAGTCGCGCTCCGGACCGCTGATCGGCGCCGCCATCATCGTGATGATGCCGAACATCCTGGCCGATATCGGCTTGGTGCGGATCATGGCCGGCATCATCGCCGCGCTCGCCGTCGTCGTGGTCGGCCTCGCCTTCCTGCGCCGCCAGGACAACCGGATGACCCTGCTCATCCCGGGCGCCCTCTGCCTCGCCTTCTTCCCGGCGACGCTCGCCATGGACTCGGTGACGGATTTCCGTCTCACCGTCTTCGGCCTGATGATCCTGTTCGTGGTCTATTACCTGCCGGACGGCATCGTCGGCTTCCTGCGCGAGAAGCTGCCCTTCCTGCGCCCACACCATACCGGCGCCACCCAGGAACTCGCGGCCTCCGGCGAGGCGCTGATCCGCCAGGGCGGCCGCTCCGGCGCCGATCCGCTGCTCAAGGTCGAGCGGGCGGTGATGCAGTTCGGCGGCCTCAAGGCCCTCAACGAGGTCGATCTCGCCGTGCGGCCGGGCACGATCCACGGGCTGATCGGCCCGAACGGCTCGGGCAAGAGCACGATGATGAACGTGCTCACCGGCATCTACAAGCCGACCGCCGGCAGCGTCTCGCTCGCCACCGGTGCCGACGCCGCCAAGCGCCTGGACGGCCGCACGCCGTCCGAGATCGCCCTGTCGGGCGTCGCCCGCACCTTCCAGAACGTCCAGCTCTTCCGCGAGATGACGGCCCTGGAGAACGTGCTGGTCGGCCTGCACCACAGCTTCCACGGCACCTTGTTCGACGCGATTCTCGGCACCCCGCGGCGCCGGCGCGAGGAACGAGAGGCGCGGGCCCGCGCCATGGCGATCCTGGACTTCGTGGGCCTCGGCCCGCTGGCCCAGATCGAGGCGCGCAACCTGCCTTACGGCAAGCAGCGCCTCCTCGAGATCGGCCGCGCGCTCGCCCTCGACCCCGTCCTGCTCCTCCTCGACGAGCCGGCCGCGGGCCTCACCGCCCCGGACATCGCCGAACTCACCCTCATCATCCGCAAGATCCGCGACGCCGGCATCACGGTGATCCTGATCGAGCACCACATGGACGTGGTGATGGGGCTGTGCGACCGCGTCAGCGTGCTCGATTTCGGCCACAAGATCGCCGAGGGCGGCGCCCGCGAGGTCCAGTCCGACCCCAAGGTCATCGAAGCCTATCTCGGCAGCCCGGTTGCCGACGCCGCGGAGTAGAGAGATGCTCGATGTCAGCGGCCTGTCGGCCGGCTACGGCCAGATCGAGGTCCTGCACGGCCTCACCTTCACGGTGCCGAAGGGCCAGGTCGTCACCCTGATCGGCTCCAACGGGGCCGGCAAGACCACCACGATGCGGGCGCTGTCGGGCATGATCAAGCCGCGCGCCGGCTCGATCAAGCTCAACGGCCGCGAGATCGGCGGCCTGGAGAGCCACGACGTCGCCCGCACCGGGCTTGCCCACTCGCCCGAGGGGCGGCGGGTCTTCCCGACCCTCTCGGTCGAGGACAACCTGACGCTCGGCGCCTTCCCGCGCCTCACCGGTTCGCGGCCGAAGGGCGACGTCAACGCCGACCGGGAGCGGGCCTACACCCTGTTCCCGCGCCTGCGCGAGCGGCGCACCCAGCTCGCCGGCACGCTGTCGGGTGGCGAGCAGCAGATGCTCGCCATGGGCCGGGCCCTGATGCTGCGCCCGGAGATCCTGCTCCTCGACGAGCCCTCGATGGGCCTCGCCCCGAAGCTGGTGGAGGAGGTGTTCCGCATCATCCGCCGGCTCAAGGAGGAGCAGGTGACGATGCTCTTGGTCGAGCAGTTCGCCATGGCGGCGCTCGGGGTGGCCGACCACGCCTATGTGCTGGAGAACGGCCGCATCCGCTTCCAGGGCCCGGCGGCGCAGCTGCGCAACGATCCGCAGGTGCGGGCGGCGTATCTGGGCGGAGGGCACTGAGTCTGCCTGACCGGCGGGGTGCCCTCGCGCCACCGCCGGTTCACCGCCCTCGGTTCGTCATGCGTCGGAGACGGGATCGGGAAACAAGCCGTGAAATCGTTGCTTGCCGTCGCCGCGCTACTCACCGTCGCCCCAGCCATCCCGCCGGCGCGGGCCCTCGGGAACCCGGCCTCGGCGCATTGCACCTCGGTCGGCGGGCGCCTCGAGATCCGGAAAGGGCCTCAGGGCGAAGCCGGCTATTGCCACCTACCGGACGGGCGCGTGGTCGAGGAGTGGCAGCTGTTTCGCGAGGCGAGCCAGGCGAGACGCTGAAAGAACGTCCGCTTCTCTCGCGGTCGTGAAGCCCTCCATCGTCATTCCGGGCTCCGCTGCACGGCTCCGGAACGACGCGGTGGATGTCAGGTCTGCCGGGCGCCGGTCGAAAAACGCACGTGGCCGGAACCCGGAAGCGGAGCCCCGCCCGCTACTTCGCCTTTAGGAACTCCCCCACCTCCAGCAGCACGAACTCGTTGTCGTCGACCTTGTGCGGGTCGCGGCTCGCCGAGAACGGCAGGTTGTTGTCGTTGCCGACGATGATGTGGGTATCGTCGACCTTATCGACGTTCTCGATGGTCAAGAACGGCATGGCGAGCGCGCCGTCGGTGAGCGGCTTGCGCGCCTTCTTGCCGGGGTCGGCGATGCGCATCAGGTCGATGAAGCCGATCTTGCGCACCGGGCCGCCCTGGTTGGCGTCGGTCATCTCGATCTTATAGACGCGTTTGAACTTCGCCGGGACCGAGAAGCAGCCGGGCCCCTTCCGGCCCGCCGGGCAGGCCTGGTCGGCGGTGCCCTCGCCGTCGTCGCGCTCGATGACCAGGCCGGTCGTGCCGTCGATCAGGTTGAAGTCGCCGATGGCGTTGCCGGCCTGCTCGAGCGGGTAGAGCCAGGAACGGCCGGTCCACTTTTCCGCCTTGGTGTCGAATTCGAGGATGCGGAGCACGTCCCGTCCGTCATGCTTCTCGAACGCCTTCGCCTCGGCGTTCCAGAGCGGGCCTTCGAGCAGGGCGTAGAGCCGGCTGCCGTCCGCTGAGGCCGCCATGCCCTCGAAGCCCTTCGAGCGGCGAGAATCGAACGCCACCGTGCCGCCGGGCATCGCCGGAGTGGTCACCGCCGGGTTGTCGGGGGAGCGGACCGGCTTGTCCGATGCGAGGGTGTCGAAGACCGCCTCGACCTTGCCGGTACGGTCGGCCTTGATCAGGAAGGGGCCGAACTCGTCGCCGATCCAGATCGTGTCGCCGACGAACTGGAAGCTCTCGGGATCGAAATCGCTGCCGGTGAGGTACCGGCTGTCGGTCGCCTCGTTGACGATGCGGAACGGCACCTTCTTGTCGGGATCGCGCAGGAAGATCGTCTCCAGCCGCTCGACGCGGCCCGTCTCGAAGTCGATCCGGTAATGGTTGAGGTAGAGCATCGAATCGGGCGAGTTCGCCTTGGTGCCGAAGCCGTTGTCGGTCAGCACCCAGTAGGTCCCGTCCGGCCCGTGCTTGATGCCGGAATAGCCCTGGAGCGGCTGTCCCTTGAGCGGCAGCCTCACATTGGTGGCGCGCCCCATCGACTGCGCCTCGACGGTGCCGACCGCCTCGACCCGCCGGCCGGTGGTGAACTTGCCCGGGGTGGCGAGATCCTTCGGCGCGTCGGCCGGCAGCGGCACGACGCTTTCGGCCGGCAACACGGCATGGCCGGCGAGCGTGGCGGGGAAGGCCTGCGGCTCCTGTGCCAGGGCGACGGCGCTGCCCGAGAGCAGGAGCGAGAGAGCGAAGAGGGGACGGCGCGGCATGGGATCCTCGGCGGATGGGCGCGGCCGTTCTTGCGCATGCCCCATGTCAGCCCGGTGACGACGTCAACCAGGTGGACGACGCCGGGCGGGTCCCGGGGCACGCCGCCGTCGGGCTCGCCCCCGCCTCAGCCGTGATGAGGATCGCCCGGGGCCGGCATGGCCTTCACGCCGCGATCGAGGGCGGCGCGGATCCGGTCGGCGAGCTCGGCCTTGCGGTAGGGCTTGCCGAGCACGTCCATGGTCGGGGCGGTCGGCCCTTCCGCCACCAGATCCTCGTTGTAGCCGGTGGTCAGCAGAACCGGCAGGTTCGGCCGCAAGGCTTGCGCCCGCTCGGCCAGGATCAGGCCGTTGACGCTGCCCGGCATCACGATGTCGGAGAACAGGAGGTCGATCCGCTCGCCGTTCTCCAGAATGCTCAAGGCCTCGGTCCCGTCGCGGGCCGACAGCACGTGGTAGCCGAGGCTCTGGAGGTATTCGCGGGCGAGCGCGCGGACGTCGTCGCTGTCCTCGACCAGCAGCACGGTCTCGTCGCCGCGCCGTAGGATCGCCCTCGGCTCGGCGGGCTCCTCCTCGACGGTCGCGCCGGAGCCGGCGGGGAACAGCATCGTGATGGTGGTGCCGCCTTGCCCGGTCTCGCCCTGGTTGGCCTGTCTCGGCCGGCTCTCGATCTCGAGCCGGCCGCGGGATTGCTGCACGAAGCCGTGCGCCATGGCGAGGCCGAGGCCGGTGCCCTTGCCGGGGCCCTTGGTCGAGAAGAACGGCTCGGTCGCCCGCTCGGCGACGTGGGCCGGCATGCCCTCGCCCTCGTCGCGGACCCGGAGCGCCACGTAATCGCCGGGCGGCAGGTTGCGGGCCCGTCCGTTGCCGTTCAGGTGCACGGAGGCGGTCGAGATCGTCACCGTGCCGCCCGCTGGCATCGCGTCGCGGGCGTTGATGAGCACGTTGAGCAGCGCCATCTCGAGGTTGGTGCGGTCGAGGGTGACCGCCGGCAGCCGCGGCGTCAGGTCGAGGCGCACCGAGACGGTGCTGCCGAGCGTGCTCTCCGCCACCTCGGCGAGGTTGAGCACCAGGGCGTTGAGGTTGAGCGAGCGCGGCTCGAGCCGCGCCTTGCGGGCGAAGGACAGGAGCTGCTTCGTCAGCTTGGCGCCGCGCTCGGCAGCGCCGGCCGCGTTGGCGAGCTGTCGCTGCGCCCGCTCGCCGGTGACGGAGCTGCGCGCCAGTTCGAGGTTGCCGGTGACGACCTGCAGCAGGTTGTTGAAGTCGTGGGCGAGGCCGGCGGTGAGCTGGCCGATCGCCTCCATCTTCTGCGCCTGGCGGAAGGCCTGCTCCGACACCCGCCGCCGGGTCACGTCGAGCTGCGAGGCGAAGAAGTAGACGATCTCGCCTGCCGAGTCGAAGACCGGGCCGATGAAGATGCCGTTCCAGAACGGCGAACCGTCGCGCTTGTAGTTGAGGATCTCGGTCGCGATCGCCCGGCGCTCCGCGACCGCCTGGCGCAGCTCGGCCACGGTCTCGCGGCTGGTCTCCGGCCCCTGCAGGAAGCGGCAGTTGCGGCCAACCAGTTCGGATTGGGCGTAGCCGGTGAGATCCTGGAACGCCCGGTTGGCGAACGCGATCGGATTGTCGGGCTGGCGCGGATCCGTCAGGATCATCGGCATCCGGGTCATCTCGATCGCAGCGAAGAACACGCTGCCGCGGTCGTCGAGACCCGGCTCGCGGATCACCGCCGATTTCAGATGCGCGTAGGACGGGGCCTCCGCGGCGTGGTGGGCTCCCGGATCCGGCGATCCGGCCTTGTCGTCGTCGCTCACACCGCCACCCGGCTCACCATCCGCCACCCCGCCGGTGCCGTCCAATTCCGTGGCGCGACAATGGGGTGCGGGACGGGAACGCGCAAGGCCTCCTCCCCTCCCCTGCGGCAGGGTCGCTGCCGGAACGCCGCGAGCCGTAAAAGGCCGCCGCGCAAGAAACTCGGCCATCCGCCACGAACGGCCTTGCGGCCCCCGGAAGCCCTCGCTATAAGCCCCCTCGTCGGCCACGGGCCGGCCGTTCGGAGTGTAGCGCAGTCTGGTAGCGCACCACGTTCGGGACGTGGGGGTCGCAGGTTCAAATCCTGCCACTCCGACCAGCGCTCTCACGAGCCCTGTGTCATCCCGAGACTAAGCGGCATCTGCGAAGATGTTGTGACAAGACGAAGCGAGTGCCTTCGGGCGCGTCGGAGTGTAGCGCAGTCTGGTAGCGCACCACGTTCGGGACGTGGGGGTCGCAGGTTCAAATCCTGCCACTCCGACCATTCTTCCGCCGCCGGGCGGATCATCGCATCGCAGATCGCCACAGTTTATCCCCAGGAACCATCGTGCCCGGGCTGGTGCCGCGCTTCCGCGCCGGCGGCCGCCATCGGTCGTTGCCTCGTGGCCGGAACCGGCCCGCGACGGACGTCGTTCCGCAGAGCGCCGGCCCCGTCCGAACGGCTGGTCTACGCCGAAGAGCGTAGCCCCTTTCGTAATCATAAGTTAGTCACGCACCCCACTCGTTGATTGACGAACAGCGGCTACGTCCACAGGCTTAACCTCTGTGAACGCTCAGTCTGTTTGACGTTTGACCCTCGCCATGTATTCCTTCGAGATGAATAAAAACGGGGTGGGATGATGAACGTCGAGGAGAACGGCTCTGGTGACCGCGTGGTCGATCTTTGTGCCACCATCATCACGGCCTACGTGTCGAACAACGCGGTACCGCCGAACGAATTGCCGCCGATGATCGGCGCCATCCACTCGACGCTGACCCAGCTGATGGCCCCGCCGGCCCCCGAGGCGCCGAAACCCGAGCCGCCGATCCCGATCCGCCGGACGGTCACGCCCGATCACATCATCAGCCTCGAAGACGGCAAGCCCTACAAGACGCTCAAGCGCCACCTCGCCGGCCGCGGCCTCACGCCCGACCAGTATCGCGAGAAGTGGGGCCTGCCGCGCGACTACCCGATGGTGGCGTCCAACTACGCCTCGCAGCGCTCGGAACTCGCCAAGAACAGCGGGCTCGGCCGGCGCCGCCTGCGCGGGGCCGAGGGGGGCGACGATGGCGCGCCGGCGGCCGCACCGGCTGCGCGGCGCGGGCGGCCCAAGGGGAGCCGGACCCAGTAAGCCGGGCGGTTCTCGAGCCGGGGGGCCTCGAACGGGAAGGTTCTTGCGCCGGCGACGCCCCGGGTTACCATCGCCGGATGACCGTCGCGCGGTCGCGACGATGGAAGGCGAGCCGATGCCGGAGCCGATCTCCCAGGTGGATTACTGGAACGGCGACGTCGGCGAGCGCTGGGCCGCCATGCAGGCGGAGCTCGACCGCGTCTTCGTGCCGCTCACCGACGCGCTGCTCGCCGGAGCCGGGCTCCGCCCCGGCGAGCGGGTGCTCGACATCGGCTGCGGCTGCGGCGAGACCGCCCTGCTGGCGGCCGGGCGGACCGGCCCCTCCGGCGCGGTCGCGGCGCTCGACGTGTCGCGGCCGATGCTGGCCCGGGCCCGCGCCCGGGCGAGCCAGGACGATCGAACCGCCTGCGCCCCGATCGCCTGGATCGAGGCGGATGCCCAGACCCATGCCTTCGCGCCGGACCACGACGTCGCCCTGTCGCGCTTCGGGGTGATGTTCTTCGAGGATTCGCGTCAGGCCTTCGCCAACATCCGGCGGGGCTTGCGGCCGGGCGGCCGCCTCGCCGCCCTGTGCTGGCGCGCCCTGCCGGAGAATGCCTGGGTGAACGTGGCACGCAACGCGGTACTGGGCGTGGTGCCGGAGCCCGAGCCGTCGCCTCCGGGCGCGCCCGGGCCGTTCCGCTTCGCCGACGGGGCGGCCTTGGTGGAACTCCTGGCACGAGCCGGCTTCGCCCAGGCCGGCGTGACGCCGGTCGATCGCGCGATCGAGATCGGCGACGACGCCGAGGCCGCGACGCGGTTCGCCGTCACGGTCGGGCCGGTCTCCGGGCTGCTGCGCGACCTCGACGCGGCGATGCGGGAGCGCGCCGTGGCGGCCGTGCGGGCCGCGATGCCGGAGGGCGGGCCGGTCCGCCTCGCCGCCGCCTGCTGGCTCGTCACCGCGGTCAATCCCGGCTGAGACGTTCACGCCTCAATCCTGACATGCTGGCGCCGGAGAGACGGGCGAGGGATCCCGGCCGATGGAACCCGCCGCCCCTGGGGATGCGGATCCCTCCGGCCGTTGATTTCCCTGCATGAGCCACGCATGGTCGCGGCGGCGCGGCACGCTCCCGGTCCCGCGGCGCCTTCGCGCCGCCCCAACGAAGGCGTAAGGAGACACGGTGAAGCGCGCGCGCCTCGACCCGGTCGGATCCCAGCAGGCGCCCCGCGGCCGGTCCGCCGATCCGGGCCATGAACCACCGCTCGACCTGTCGGGCGCCGCCTCGCCCCGTGCCGACCGCCGCGACGTCAACCTGCGCTGGCTCGCCGCCTGCGTCCTCACCGGCATGACCGGCGCCGCCCTGATCGGCTCGGCGATCTGGGTGTCGCTGCAGGGCGAGATCACCTTCGCCGAGCTGCCGCAGGCGGTCGCCGTGGCGCCGCGCCCGGTCGCCAGCGAGGGCGGCACCAACCTCGCCCGCAAGGGCGACCGGCTGGTGCGCAACCCGATGGTGGCTTTGGCCAAGCAGAGCTTCAAGGCGCCCGTGACCCTGCGGGCGGGCGAGCGCGAGATCATCAAGGTCCGGCCCTTCGTGCGGATCGCCACCGCGCTCTCGACCACCGCCGGCATCGCGGCGACCGACATCCCGGCCTTCGACCCGATGCGCTTCTTCGCCGATCCGGGCACCGACCGGGTGCCGGAGGCGCAAAGTCCGGCGACCGACGCGCCGGATGCCGAGGTGTCGGTGGTCAAGCGCGACCTCGGCGACCTCGCGGTCCCGGCCGGCTCCCCCGCCCTCTCGGACGACGACGTGGCGGCGCAGATCGAGGAGGAACGGCGGCTCGCCGCGGAAGCGGGCCGGCGCGCGGCCCTGCCGATCGCCCCCCAGCTGATGCTGTCGCGCACCCTGCGCAGCATGGCGACGCTGCCGGGCCTCGACGGCGGCGGCGATTTCGGCGGCAGTTCCGGCCCGTTCAAGTCGATCGAGGTCCGGGTGATGCGCGAGAACGTCACCGATCTCGCCAAGATCGAGCGCGAGCGCGAGCGCGACGCGCCGCTCGTCGAGGAGCGCGACGTCGCGATCAAGCGCGGCGAGACCCTGGAGGGCGTGCTGAAGGCCAATGGCGGCCTCGACGAGCAGGTCCGCCCGATCCTGGCGGCGCTCGGCACCCGGGTCCGCTCCGGCGCGGTCGGCGAGGGCCAGCAGATGCGGCTCCAGATCGGCCCCGGGCCCCGGGTCGGCGACCCGCGCCAGCTCACCCGGGTCATCCTCTACGGCGAATCCGGCGTCGAGGCGATCGCCGCGATGAACGACCGCGGCGGCTTCGTGTCGGTGGCTCCGCCGGTGCCGGAAGGCACGGCCGCCAAGCCGGCCGCCAAGCCGGAGGCGGACGACGACGAGGAGGGCACCGGCGCCCGCCTCTATGCCAGCCTCTACGAGACCGCGGCGCGCCACGACCTGCCGCGCTCCACCGTCGAGGACCTGGTGCGGATCTTCGGCTACGACGTCGATTTCCAGCGCCGCGTCGCCACCGGCGACGGCATCGAGCTGTTCTACACCTACGACGAGGAATCCGGCGGCTCGGCCGAGCGGCCCGACATCCTGTTCGCGGCCCTCAACCTCGGCGGCGAGTCGCGAAGAATCTACCGCTTCCAGTCGCCGGACGACGGCAGCGTCGACTATCTCGACGAGGCCGGCCGCTCGCTCAAGAAATTCCTGCTGCGCAAGCCGGTGGCCGACGGCAACATGAGCTCCGGCTTCGGCTACCGCCGCCACCCGGTGCTCGGCTACGCCAAGCTCCATACCGGCGTCGACTGGTCGATCCGGATCGGCACCCCGATCTTCGCGGCCGGCAACGGCACGATCATCAAGGCCGAGTGGGATTCCGGCTACGGCCGCCGGGTCGAGATCCAGCACGCCAACGGCTACGTCACCACCTACAACCACATGTCGCGGTTCGGCCGCGGCGTCAGTGCCGGCGCCAAGGCGCGCCAGGGCCAGATCATCGGCTATGTCGGCTCCACCGGACTCTCGACCGGCGCCCACCTCCACTACGAGGTCATCATCAACGGCCACTTCGTCGACCCGATGAAGATCCGCGTGCCCCGCGGCCGCGAACTCGACGGGCGGCTGCTGGCCGAGTTCCGGCGCCAGCGCGACCAGATCGACGGGCTGATCCAGAAATCGGGCGCGCCGACGACGCTGGCGCAGCGCGAGGCGATGCGCTGAACCCGCCTCACGAGCGTTCTGGTCTCCCTCGACGGAGCTGACACCGACGGCCCCGGGCTGATGCAGTGCGGCGGAAGAACCGCCCGAGAGCGCGATCTCTGTCGTCTCACGTGATCCGCCCGATGATCGCCTCCCGGGCCGCCCGCGAGCCGCAGAGCCGCTTCTTCGCCCGCGCGACCACCGCCGCCGGCGCCTCGGCCGGGGTGCCGGATGCGAAGGGCGGGGCCGGCGCGTATTCGAGCGCCAGCTGAACCGTCTCGGCCTCCTCGCGGCCGAGCAGCTCGGCCACCACGGCGAGCCCGAAATCGATTCCCGAGGTCACCCCTCCGGCGGTGATAAGGTTGCCGTCGCGCACCACGCGGTCCTGCACGGGCACGGCGCCGAAGCGGGCGAGGAAGTCGTGCGCGTACCAGTGCGTCGTCGCCCGCCGGCCCCCGAGCAGCCCGGCCGCGCCGAGCACCAGCGCCCCGGTGCAGACCGAGGTGAGATAGCGGACCTCCTTCGCGCGCGCCCGCACGAAGTCCAGGGTCTCCCCGTCCTCCATCAGCGCGTTCACCCCGGCGCCGCCGGGGATGCAAAGCACGTCGAGGGGCGGGCAGGTCGCGAAGGTCGCCGTCGGCACGAAGGGAATCCCGGTCGCCGAGCGCACCGGCTCGCCGTCCTTCCAGATCAGATGCACGGCGCTGTCCGGCACCGAGGCGAACACCTCGTAGGGGCCGGTGAGGTCGAGCTGCTGGACCTGCGGGAAGACGAGGATTCCGAAGCTGAGCGACACAGACATTCCTCCCGTTCCGCGGCAGGATCCTCTACGGCGGAGTGGGGTGCAAGGGGTATCGGGCCTCCCGATCGACCACGCCGAAGCCCAGCCGCGCCCGCACCTCCGCCGCGCTCATCCCCCGCTCCCGCAAGGCCGCCAACGCCTCCGACCGCAGGCTCTTCGACAGCTTCTCTCCGCCCGCGTCCCGGATCAGCCCGTGATGGTGGTAGTGCGGGGTCGGCAGGCCGAGGAGGCGCTGGAGCAGGAGGTGGAGATCGGTGGCGGCTTCGAGATCCTGGCCGCGGACGACGTGGGTGATCCCCTGCGCAGCGTCGTCGAGGACGACGGCGAGGTGGTAGCTCGTCGGCACGTCCTTGCGGCCGAGCACCGCGTCGCCCCAGCGGGCCGGATCGGCCGTGCGGACCCTGGCGGGCTCGCCGGGCGCGAAGGCGGTGTAGGCGTGGGGGCCTGGACAGAGGGACAGCGCGCGGGCCATGTCGAGACGCCAGGCGTGGGGTTCCTCCGGGATCGGCCTGCGGCGGCAGGTGCCGGGATAGAGCGGCGCTCCGTCCGGGTCGCGGGCGTCGCCGGCGGCCTCGAGAATCGCCCGGCGGGTGCAGGTGCACGGGTAGATCAGGCCGCGCGCCCGCAAGCCGTCGAGGGCGGCGCGGTAGGTGGACATCCGGTCCGACTGGCGCCAGACCGGCTCGGGAAAGGTCAGCCCGAGCCAGGCGAGATCGGCGACCAGCGCCTCGGTCAGCTCCGGCCGGCAGCGCACAGGGTCGATGTCCTCGATGCGCAGCAGCAGCTCGCCCTGCAGCGCCCGCGCGATCTCGGCGTTGAGGAGGGCCGAGTAGGCGTGGCCGAGATGCAGGCGCCCGTTCGGGCTCGGGGCGAAGCGCAGGCGGGGAGACGGCACGGCGGGATGCGAACGACGAAGACTGCTCACGCCATAAGCCCGCCGGCTGCCGCCGTCACCGGGCCGCTGCTCGATTCCGAGGCGGCCCTGCGCGACGGCACGGCGGCGCTGGCGGACCTCGATCCGGTCATGGCGCGAATCCTGGCGGAGGGTGCGATACCGGTCTTGCGCAAGCGCGCCCCCGGCTTCGAGGGTCTGGCCGGCATCGTGGTGGGACAGCAGATCTCGACCGCCAGCGCCGCGGCGATCTGGGGTCGGCTGAAAGCCCGCCTGCCGGACCTCACCGCCGCGTCCCTGGCCGCGGCCCCGGACGAGACCCTGCGCGCGGCCGGCCTGTCGGCGCCGAAGATCCGCACCCTTCGGGCGGCGGCCGACGCCGTCCTCGGCGGCGCCCTGCCGCTCGATTCCCTGCACGCGCTGCCGGCCGACAAGGCCCATCGCCGGATGGTGGCCCTGCACGGCATCGGGCCCTGGACGGCCGACGTCTACCTGCTGTTCTGCCTGGGCCACCCGGACGCGTTCCCGGCCGGCGACCTCGCCCTCCAGGAGGCGGCCCGCCTCGCCGACGGGCTGGAGGTGCGGCCGAGCGCCGCCGCCCTCACGCGGCGGGCCGAGGCCTGGCGGCCCTGGCGCGGGGTCGCCGCCAAGGTGCTGTGGGCCTATTACCGGATCGCCAAAGCCCGCGACGGCGCACCCCTTCCCTGAAGACCGCGCGGCAGAGCACCCCTCCCCGACCGAACGGAGCCCGACCCGATGCCGATCCTCACCGGCCCGCGCCTGATGCCCCGCTCCGGGCAGAAACCGCGCCAGCTCGTCGTCCTGCTGCACGGCTTCGGTGCCGACGGCAACGACCTGATCGACCTCGCGCAGGAATGGCAGCCGCTCCTGCCCGACGCCGCCTTCGTGGCGCCGCACGCGCCCGAGCCCTGCATCCAGGGTTTTGGGCGGCAATGGTTCTCCCTCACCTTCCGCGACCCGCACGAGCGCTGGCGCGGCGTCAACCACGCCGGCCCGACGCTCGACGCCTTCCTGGATGCGGAGCTCGAAGCGCTGGAGTTGGAACCGCATCAGCTCGCGCTGGTGGGGTTCAGCCAGGGCTGCATGATGGCCCTGCACGTCGCCCTGCGCCGCCCGGCCCCGGTCGCGGCTCTGGTCGGGCTGTCCGGCATGCTGGTCATGGAGGAGGGCAAGGGCCCCGAGAGCCTGACGCCTTCGGCGGTGCCGCCGGTCCTGCTCGTTCACGGCGACCAGGACGAGGTGATCCCGGTCGACGCGATGTTTCTCTCGGCGGAGGCTCTCGCCGCGGCGAACGTGCCGGCGGAGTGGCACCTCTCCGCCGGGATCGGCCACGGCATCGACGACGGCGCCCTCTACCATGCCGGGCAGTTCCTCGCCGCCGGCTTCGCCCGGGCGGCGCGGCGGGGTTAGCCCCGCGCCTCCTTGAGCGCCGCGGCGGCACCGGCTCGCAGCAGGGGACCATCGCCCGAGAGCGCGATCAGGTCGAAGCCCTCCCCGATCAGCTCGCGGGTGCGCGGGCCGGACAGGGAGTAGATGCCGATGCGCTTGCCCGCGGCACGGCTGCGCGCCATGGCGTGCTTGAGCGCGTCGCGCACCGCCGCGCCGTCGGGATCGAGGCCGGCGCCGTTCGACAGGGCGATCGAGAGGTCCGAGGGGCCGATGAAGATGCCGTCGATCCCGTCCACCGCCAGGATGTCGTCGAGGGCGGCGAGCGCCTCCCGGGTCTCGATCATCGCCAGCGTCTGGCAGAAGCCGTTGGCCTCCCGCAGGTAGGTGTCGGGGGACAGGCCCGACAGGGCGAGCGCCGGGGCCGGGCCCCAGCTGCGCTCGCCGAGCGGCGGGTACTTGGCGAGGCCGGCGAAGCGCCTGGCATCATCGACGGTGTTGACCATCGGGGCGATGACGCCGGACACTCCGGCGTCGAACAGCCGGGAGACCGTGGCGAAGCCCCCGACCGGCACCCGCGCCAGGGTCGGCTTGCCGCGGGCGGCGACCAGCGCGATGGTCCGGCTGATGCTGTCGAAGTCGTGGGCGCCGTGCTGCATGTCGAGGGTGACGGCATCGAAGGCTTCCGCCGCCATGAGCCCCGCCACCGCCGGTTCCGGGATGCCGCACCAGGCCGTGATCAACGGCTTGCCCTCGCGGAATCGCGCCGCCAGCGCGGCCACCGCTCCACCCCGTTCCGCCATCTCGGTCCCTCCCGGTATCAAGGCCGCGCGTTCGGCCGCGGCTCGTGGCGCGAGCTTAGGTCAGGCCGGGGAGCGCCGTCGAGACGCGCCCGCGACATGCCGCCCCCTCCCGCCACGCTTGCATCGAGGCGGTCCCATGCGCATATCGGCGCGACCAACGACCGCAATTCATCGCAGCGGCGTCCGGGCCCTCCCCGGCGCACCGGCTAACGCGTTGTGCTGCCTTCGCGGTTCGGGTAATTTGCCCCCGGCCGCCGGGACGCCCCGGATCGACGCGTCCCTCGGCCCGACCTTCTCGTCAGAGGTCGCCGCGCCGCGGGTCCCACACGTCGTCAGGAGCCTCGGCCCCATGGACTTCCTCAAACCACGGTACACGCCTATGAATCGCCGCCGTCGCATCTACGAGGGCAAGGCGAAGGTCCTCTACGAGGGTCCCGAGCCCGGTACGCTCATCCAGCACTTCAAGGACGACGCGACCGCCTTCAACGCCAAGAAGCACGAGGTGATCGACGGCAAGGGCGTGCTGAACAACCGGATCTCCGAGTTCGTGTTCCAGCACCTCAACGACATCGGCGTGCCGACGCACTTCATCCGTCGGCTCAACATGCGCGAGCAGCTGATCCGCGAGGTCGAGATCATCCCGCTCGAGGTGGTGGTGCGCAACGTGGCGGCCGGCTCGCTGGCGACGCGGCTGGGCCTGGAGGAAGGCACCCAGCTCCCGCGCTCGATCATCGAGTTCTACTACAAGAACGACCAGCTCAACGACCCGATGGTGTCGGAAGAGCACATCACCGCCTTCGGCTGGGCGACGCCGCAGGAGATCGACGACATCATGGCGCTGGCCATCCGGGTCAACGACTTCATGTCGGGTCTCTTCCTCGGCGTCGGCATCCGCCTCGTCGACTTCAAGATGGAGACCGGCCGGCTCTGGGAAGGCGACATGATGCGCATCGTCGTCGCCGACGAGATCTCCCCGGATTCCTGCCGCCTCTGGGACATCAAGAGCCAGGACAAGCTCGACAAGGACCGTTTCCGCAAGGATCTCGGCGGCCTGATCGAGGCCTATACCGAGGTGGCCCGCCGCCTCGGCATCCTCGGCGAGAACGAGAAGGTGCAGACCGGCGGGCCGCGCCTGGTGCAGTGATGCGCTTCGGCTGACGCCGGATCGAGATTGAATGCGGGGCCGCTTCCCGGAGGAGGCGGCCCCGTCGTCGTTTCGGCACGACGCGGTGGACGTCGGGAGCGTCGAGGGATCGTCCCGGCGACGCGTCTCAGCGCGGGCCTGCCCCCTGCCACCCCCGCATGCGCGTGTAGGTCCCCGCCCGCGGATCGAAGGCCGGGTGGTACCAGGGATCGGCCGCGAGCCGCGCCCCCCAGCGCGCCCGCAAGCGCGCCACCTCGCCCTCGTGACGCCCCCGCGCCTCCAGATTCCAGCGCCGGCTCGCCGCCTCGTGGTGGTGCAGCACCGCCCCCGGCACCATCAGGGTCCGGTAGCCCGCCGCCTCCAGCCGCAGGCAGAGGTCGACGTCGTTGAAATCGACCGCGAAGGCCGTCTCGTCGAAGCCGCCGACCGCCCGGAATTTCTCGGCCTCCACGGCGAGGCAGGCCGCCGTGACCGCCGAGACCCGGTGCGTCGCCCGCAAGGACGCGAGATAGCCCGGCGCCCCGCCGGGGAAGTGACGATGGGCATGGGTGACGAGACCGCCGGTGCCGAGCACGATGCCGCCGTGCTGGACCCGCCCGCGCCCATCGAGGAGCTTGGCCCCGACCGCGCCGACCTCCGGCCGCAGGGCCTCCTCGGCCATCCGGCGCAGCCAGTCCGGCCGGAACGCCGCCACGTCGTTGTTGATGAAGACCAGGAGCGCTCCGCGGGCCTCGGCCGCGGCCCGGTTGTTCATCGCCGCGAAGTTGAACGGGCCGGGACAGGGCAGGATCCGGATGCCCTCGCCCGTCAGGCGCTGAAAATAGGCCAGCGTGTGCGGGTGGCGGCTGTCGTTGTCGCAGACGATGATCTCGAGGGACGGCCAGTCGGTGTGGGCGCGGATGCTCTCGATGCAGGCCCGCAGCAGCTCGACCCGATCGCGGGTCGGGACGATCAGGGTGGCGAGCGGGGCGGTGGGGATGTCGCGGCGCAGGGAGAGCAGGCCGCCCCGCTCCTCGACCCGGCCCGCACCGGCAAGGTGGCGCTCGGCGAGGAGCCGCCGCGAGCGGGCCCAGCCCTCGGGCGGCGCGGCCGCGAAGGGCGACCATGTCGAGAGCGGGCGCGGCAGGTGGCGCATGGCGGCACCGTCGGCATCGAGCCGCAGGAGCAGGTCGGGGATCTCGGCGCCGGGCAGGGTCGGATCGAGCCCGAGCCGGTCGAGCACCGATCGTCGGACCGCGACCACCGGTCCGATGTAATCGGCGGCGAGCAGGTAATCGGGATCGAAGGCCGGGCGCAGGACCGGCAGCAGCGGCCTCCCCCCGGGCCCGAGCACGACGGCGTCACCGTAGAGGGCGTCGAGGCCGGGATCGGCCGCGAAGGCCTCGGCGATGGCCGTGGCCGCCCCCGGCAGCAGCCGGTGGCCGGGCGCGGTCAGCACCACCAGCGTCGCCGATCGGGCGCCCCCCTCGCGGATCTCGGCCGGGGTGGCGACGCCCAGGCCCGCCACGGTCTCGGGAGCCCCTGCCGGGAGCGGCGGCACCGCGAGGGCGTGGCGAGCGCCCCACAGGATCGCGGCGCAGTCGCGAGCCCGCACCCGCTTGCCGGCGAGCGCCGCGCGGAGGACGCCCCAGGCCTCGCCCGGTCGCTGGGCCGCGAGGAGCAGGCGGACGAGCCAGCGCCGGACGGGTCCGGGCCGGTCGTCGGCGAAGCGCAGGACGTCGAAGGCCGGGTGAGGCGGCAGCCTCATTCCAGCTCCTCCCCGAACGTCGTGACCGAGAAGGCCGGGTGGTAATACGGGTCGTCCCGGATCGTCCCCCGCCAGCGGGCGGCGAAGCGGTCGCCCTCGGCCTCGAACCGCGCCCGCGCCGCGCCGACGCTCGGGCCGCGGCTGACCGATTCGTGGTGGGCGAGCACGGCACGCGGGGTCCAGATCGCGTGCCAGCCCCGGGCGCCGAGGCGCAGACAGAAATCGATGTCGTTGAAATCGATCGGGAAGGCCTCCGAATCGAGGCCACCGACCGCGTCGAATTTCTCGCGCGTGACCGCCAGGCAGGCGGCGGTGACGCCGGCGACCTCGTGCGCCACCGTGAGGCGGCCGAGATGGCCCGGCGTGTCGGCCGGGCGGTTGCGCAGGATGTGACCGGCCCGGCCGCCGAGCCCGACCACGACGCCGGCATGCTGGATCCGGCCGTTGCCGAACAGGAGCTTGGCCCCGACGGCGCCGACCTCCGGCCGCAGGGCCTGGCGCACCATGGCGGTCAGCCAGTCGGGATGCAGCACCTCGACGTCGTTGTTGAGGAGCACCAGGACCGCACCGCGGCTCGCCGCGACGCCGTCATTGACGAGGCGCGAGAAGTTGAACGGGCCGGGCCGGTCGAGGCGGCGCACCCGCTTGTCCGACTCCCACTCGGCATGGAGCGCGGCGACGCCGGGATCGGTCGAGCCGTTATCGACGATGACGAGTTCGAGGAATGGATAGGCGGTGTCCTGGAGCACGCCCCGCACCGCCACCCGCAGCAGTTCCGGCCGGTCGCGGGTCGGGATGACGATCGAGACCAGCGGCGGCGGCTCGGGCAGCGGCCAGTCGAGGTCGAGGACGTCGCCCGTCCGCACCAGGGCGGCCGGCGCGCCGGCCCGCTCCAGGGCGGCGGCGAGGTCGGCTTCGTGTCCGTCGGGATCCGGCGCCTCGGGCGCCGCGCGGCAGAGGATGCGGGGAATGCGGCGGATGCGGGCGGGGCCGGCCAGGGTCGCGGCGAGGAGGAGCGCGCGGGCGCCCTGCCCCGGCGCCCACCCGGTCCGGGCGACGAGCGCGGCGGAGACCAGGAGCGGGCGTCCGGGATAGAGCGTCGTCAGGGCGAGATCCGGGCTCCAGCCCGGCTTGAGGCTGGGCCGCAGCCCGTCCCGCGTGTCGGCCTCGCTGTCGGCATAGGCGAGGTCGGCGGGCGCCGAGCCCGCGAAGGCGGCGGCGAGGTGGGTCAGGGCATCGGGCGCCAGCACGTCGCCGGGGCGCAGGTGGCCCATCGCGACCCCGTCCGGCAGGGTGTCGGCGGCGATCCGCGGGTCGGGGAGAAGACCGGCCGGGGCCGGGCCGCGCCACGTCAGTGAGAGGCGCCAGTCGCGGTGGCCCTGCGCCAGCAAGGCGGCCACGGTGCGGCGCACGGCCTCCGCCTCGTCCGCCGCCGCCTCCAGGATCAGGCCGAGGCGCGGCAGCGGCCCGGCCGGCACCCGGTCGAGGGCGGGCTCGAACGGCCGGGCGCGCTCCGCCTTCCAGGTGGAATACTCCGCGAGGGGCCGCACGCCGGCGGCGATGCGCAGCGTGTTGCGCAGGCGGCGCGCGTCGCGGCGCAGCCACTGATAGAGCGCGACCGGCAGCTTGTCCGGCCGGCGGCGGGCTCCGATCGCCAGCACCGCCCCGCGGGAGAGGAGCCGCGCCGCCTCGATCCGGAACCCCTCCGCCGGGGCGGCGAGCAGGATGCGTGCCGTGCCCGGCGGCACCGGCCCGAGCCAGGCGGCGCGCCCGAGCACCGGCCCGGGCAGGAGCGCGTCCTCGTGGGTGCCGTCGCTGCGGGCGAAGCGCAGAAGCGGCCGCACCGGATCGGCGAAACGGTCGAGGGCGTAGTCCAGGGCGAGCCAGCGCCCGGCGACCGGCCGGCCGGGGATCAGCTCGCGGGTGAAGTCCGGATCGTCCGTGCGGGGTGCGATGCGGCAGGCGCCGGGCGCCGGGCTCACCCGTCGGCCGGAGCGGCGGCAGGCTTGCGCCGCGGTGCCCGCGCGGGCTTCGACGGGCTGCCGAGGCCGACCTCGATCTCGAAGTCCTTGGCCTGGGCGGCGGGCACGACGAAACCCTCCTCCACCACCGTGAAGCTGCCGCTGGCCTGGCCGGCGGGAATCGCCGCGACGGCCTGGCGGCTGCGCCGGCCGATGACCTGGCTGCCGCTCTTCAGCGTCACGGTGACGGGGGCGGTGAACCGGCCGGGGGCGCCGCCGGGCCCGAGCAGGACCATGCCCTGCACGCCGACCGTCACCAGCGTGCTGCCACCCTCGGCCGGACGGCATGAGCGGCTGAGCTGGCCGAGGCGGATCTGCGTGCGCACGGTGCCGCCGGCCATGGTCTGCAGCGAGGAGCCGCCCTCGGCGACGTCGATGGTCGGGCAGTAGACGTCGTCGAGGCTCGGCGGCGCCTCGGGCGGCTTGGTGGTGCCGCCATACTTGAAGATGTTGACGAGGGGATTGCCCTCGTCCTGCGGCGCCGCGCTCTGGGCCAGCGCGGGGCCGGCGAGCATCGCCGCCGCGGCGAGGCTGAGGAGACAACGAGCCGTCACGATCCTCTCCCGCACGATCCTCTCCCGGTCTCCGATCACTTCAGGCTGTCGAAGCCGTCCTTGAAGCCCTTGAGGGAGAGCGGGATGCCCACTCCTTCCTCGGGCGTCTGGAAGACGATGAAGGTGGCCTGCTGGCCGGACTTGAGCTGGTTGATGAGCTTGTCGTCCATCACCACCTCGGCGACGCAACCGGTGGAGAGGCAGCGCACGAACGAGGTGCGGCCGATCTCCGCCTGGTCGACCTTGAGGCCGAGGCCGGAGGGCAGGAGCACGCCGAGGGGCGCCACCACGCGCAGCAGGGTGCCGCGATTGTCGGCGGTCTTCAGCACGATGACCACCAGCGACAGATTCGGCCGGTCCTCGGCGGCGACGTACTGCACCAGGGCGCATTGCTCGGTCTTGGCGCCGGCCGGCGTCTCGCAGCGCAACTGCCAGTCGTCGAAGGTCTGCTTCACCGCGCCCTGCGCCAGGGCGCCGGAGGCCGGCAGGCCGAGAGCGAGCGCGAGCCCGAGGCTGGCGGCCCGCACCCGGCGTCCGATCCGTTGCAAGCTGTCTTCCACGCCGCTCACCGCTCCGCTGCCCCGGCCGAATGCCGGTCCGGGGCGTTCCGACCACGGGTCCGGGATGCTGTCAAGCCGACGACCCCGCCCGGATCCTCCCGCGCACGGGAACCCGTGCGGGGATGCAGGCTTAGCTGTAGGGCCGCAACGGCTGCCGCAGCGGGCCGTTGTTAGTGGTTTCACATGGTTTCCGGTTCATACCGGTCCGATCCGCCCTCCCTCCCGCGAGAGCCGACCCCCGATGAGACGCGCCGTCCCCTCCCTCGCCCTCCTGGCATTGTCCGCCGGTTTCCTGGCCGCCGGCCCTGCCCTCGCCGAGCCGCTGCCGATCGACGAGACGACCTATGTCGAGCGCTCGCTCAACCGTGACGCGACGCTGACCGTCGAGCACCCGCCGGTGCCGCGCAACCCGCGCGGGCGCCGGGCGTCGCGCTCCGCCGAGATCGCCGGCTTCTGCCGCGACGGCGGTGTGATCCGGCGCCGGGGCGAGAACGGCGAGATCATCCTGCGCCAGCGCGAGAATTGCGACAGCATCGCCCCCCGCACCCTGTATCCGGGCCACGTCGATCCGCGTCCGGCCTGGCCGGCGGAGCGCGTCGTGGTGGTGCGTACGAGGGGGTGAGGCTGGCCGTGAGCGCGACGGGTCAGGATCGGGGCGCAACGTCGCCGTCCCGTCCCACCCTCGACCTCATCCCGAGACGCCGGTCGATTCACCGATCGACCGGCGTCGAAGCAGGGCTCCAGGAGGCGCTGAGGCTTCTCGAATCCTCCGTCGAGGCTCCCCTCGGTCGCATCTGGGGGTCGCGGCTGGGAGACGGTGCGCTCCCCTCGAGCAGGCTCAGCCGTAGCGGTGCAACTCCGTCCCGTGCCGCTTCAGCCAGGCCTCGGGCTCGTCGTAAGCCGGATAGAGCCTGGCGACGACGCGCCAGAACCGGTCCGAGTGGTTCATCTCGGCGAGATGCGCCACCTCGTGCGCGGCGAGATAATCGAGCACCGACGGCGGCGCCATGATCAGGCGCCACGAGAAGTTGAGCTGGCCCGCAGCCGAGCACGAACCCCAGCGGCTGCGGGTGTCGCGGATGGTCAGGCGCTTCGGCGTGCGACCGATCGCGGCGGCATGGCGGGCTACGGCGGCCGATAGGTCGCGGCGCGCCTCGGCCTCGAGGAAATCGCGCACCCGGCGACCGACATGGGGCAGCCCGCAGGACACCGCGATCACCGGCATGCCGTCGGGCGCGGTGGTGGCGACCGTGCTGCCCGAGGCCGTCGACCAGTGCAGGATGCGGTGCGGGACGCCACGCAGTGGCACGACCGCACCCGGCACGAAGGCGATGCGCTCGGGCAGCTTCGCCACGCGGGCGGCGATCCACTCGCCGTGCGAATCGGCGAAGCGTTGCGCGGCGCCGAGGTCGGTGCGCTCCGGCAGGGTCAGGACGATCTCGCCGGTGGCGCTCGACACCCGCAGGGTGATGCGCCGGGCCGCGGCACGGCGACGGACGGCGACCGGGTAGCAGGTGCCGGCATGGATGACGGTGACGTGGGTGGGTTCGGGCGCCGACCGGCGCAGGAGCGCGACTCGCATTCCACCTTTGTACCTGGGAGACCCCTCGCCTGTCAGCGCCCCGGTTCGCCGCGCGAGGCCGAGCAGGCGCCCAATCCAGATGCGGAGAACGAGGACCGGCGACATCACTGCTCAAGGAGTGCCGGCGCCGCCGGAGCCGCGCCGGGCGGGGAGGGTCAGGACGCCTCGCGCAGGTCGGCGACCGCCTGCGTCCCCTGCATCTCGTGCATGAAGGCGGAGATGCGCGGCGCGATATGGGCGCGGAAGCGCGAGCCGTTGAAGACGCCGTAATGGCCGACGCCCTTCTGCAGGTGGTAGAGCTTGCGCTCCGCCGGCAGGTTGGTCGTCAGGTCGAGGGAGGCGAGGGTCTGGCCGACGCCGGAGATGTCGTCGTTCTCACCTTCCACCGCCATGATGGCGCAGTGGCGGATCGCCGCCGGGTCGACGAGCTGGCCGCGATGCCGCATCTCGCCCTTCGGCAGGGCGTGCTCGACGAAGACGGTGTTGACGGTCTGGAGGTAGAACTCCGCCGTCAGATCCATGACCGACAGGTACTCGTCGTAGAACTCGCGGTGCTTCTCGGCCGAGTCGCCGTCGTTGCGCACCAGATGCTTGAACATGTCCCAATGTGCCGTCAGGTGACGGTCGAGGTTCATGCCCATGAAGCCGGAGAGCTGGAAGAAGCCGGGATAGACCTCGCGCCAGGTGCCGGGATAGCCCGGGGGCACCACGGTGATGCAGTTGCGCTTGAACCAGTCCGAGCCGCGCTCGGCGGCGAGGCAGTTCACCGCGGTCGGCGAGCGGCGGGTGTCGATCGGGCCGCCCATCAGGGTCATCGAGGTCGGCACGCCGGCCATGCCCTCCGCCTCCATCCGGGCGACGGCGGCGAAGACCGGCACCGAGGGCTGGCAGACGGCGATGACGTGCAGGTCCGGGCCGAAGGCCTGGAACATCTCGATCAGGTAGTCGATGTAGTCGTCGAGGTCGAAGCGGCCGGCCTCGAGCGGGACCATGCGGGCGTCGATCCAGTCGGTGATCATCACGTCGTGGGCCGGCAGCATGGCCTCGACGGTGCCGCGCAGCAGCGTCGCATAGTGGCCCGACATCGGCGCGACCACCAGCACCTTCGGCTGGGCCTGGGCCGTCGGGCGCTTGAGGGCGCGCTCGAACTGGATGACCTGGCAGAACGGCTTCGACCACACCACCCGTTCGGTGACCGCAGTGGTCACCCCCTCGACCACGGTCGTGGGCAGGTTGAAGGCCGGCTTGCCGTAGCGCCGCGTGGTGCGCTCGAACATCTCGCACGCCGCCGTCACGGTCCGGCCGTAGGGCGTGTAGGTCATCGGGTTGACGGGATTCTTGAACACGAGCTGCGTGGCGTCGGCGGCCGCTCGGGCAGGCGTCAACATCCAGTGCGCGGCTTCATACCAGAAATACGAGAGATCCATGACGCCACCGTCCACGATTGACCCAGCGACGTGCGCACCCATCGCCAGGAGACGCCCGACCCAACAGGGAGTCGGACAATAGAGTATCGGTATTCAAGGGCAACATCTGCGGAAAACCAAGCTGACAAATGGTGGAACTGTGCCCTTTTTACCTCAACCCTCGCGAGCATGCCGGAATTTCGGAAAGCCGGATCGGGAGACCGACCGAGAGGCCCTGGCACGACCCCGTGACAGGGCTTGTACGGACGAAGACAACGCCCCGATCCGGTGACGGTTGCAGAGCGGGGCCGCGCCGGCACCGGCCTTCCGGGGTTTTGCGCACCGGCCGCCCTGGGCAGCGGCCGGTCCCGCACTATCGTCTCGGCGATGTTCGATCTCTCGCAGTCCGACCTGGTGCGCGATGCCCGCCACCTGCGCCTCGACACCCTGGTGCGGCTGCGCTGGCTGGCGGTGGCCGGCCAGGGCGCCGCGGTGGCCGGGGCCCATCTCGGGCTCGGCCTGCCGCTGCCCTTCGGCTGGTGCTTCCTGGTCATCGCCGCCTCGTCCTGGCTCAACCTCACGCTTCGCATCCGCTACCCGGCGAGCCACCGGCTGAGCGACGACGCCGCGGCTTTGCTGCTGGCCTTCGACATCATCCAGCTCGCCGCACTGCTCTTCCTCACCGGGGGCTTGCAGAACCCGTTCGCGCTCCTGTTCCTCGCCCCCGTCCTGATCTCCGCCACCGCCCTCCCCCCCGCCAGGACCCTGGCGCTCGGCCTGCTCGCCGTCGGCCTCGCGACGCTGCTCGCCCTGGTCTACCGGCCGCTGCCGTGGTTCGCCGGGCAGACGCTCGAATTGCCGTTCCTGTACGTGTCGGGCGTCTGGACCGCGATCCTGCTCGGAACCGCCTTTACGGGAGTTTACGCCTGGCGCGTCGCCGAGGAGGCACGCCAGCTCGCCCAGGCGCTGGCCGCGACCGAGCTGGTGCTCGCCCGCGAGCAGCACCTGTCGCAGCTCGACGGGCTGGCGGCGGCGGCGGCCCACGAACTCGGCACGCCGCTGGCCACCATCACGGTGGTGGCCAAGGAGCTCGACCGCCAGCTCGGCCCCTCCGCGAGCCCCAGCATCGCCGAGGATCTGGCGCTGCTGCGCGACCAGGTCGAGCGCTGCCGCGGCATCCTCGCCAAGCTCACCTCGCTCGATGCCGACCAGGGCGGCTTCATCGAGACCATCTCCTTGAGCCACCTCGTCGAGGAGCTTGTGGCGCCCCAGCGCGCCCTCGGCATCGTGCTCGACGTGAAGACCAAGGGCGACGGGCCGGAGCCGGCCTGCCGGCGCAATCCCGGGGTGATGTTCGGCTTGGGCAACATCGTCGACAACGCGGTCGATTTCGCCGAGAGCTGCGTGTCGATCGAGGCGCGCTGGACCGCCGACAGGGTCTCGCTGGAGATCCGCGACGACGGCCCGGGCTTCGCGCCCGAGGTGCTGCTGCGGGTCGGCGAGCCCTATGTCAGCACCCGCAGCGCCGGCAAGCCGGGGCAGGAGTCGGCCGGCCCCGACGGAGGCTCGGGCCTCGGCCTCGGCCTGTTCATCGCCAAGACGCTGATCGAGCGGTCCGGCGCGCAGCTGAACCTCGCCAACGCGGTCGATCCCTCGACCGGCGCGGTGGTGCGGGTCGTCTGGCCGCGTCACGTTTTCGAGAGGGAGGCGAAAGGCCACCGAAACCCGGGCATCGGAGGCGCCGCACCCCTGACGCAGACCCGCGACGTTCCTATATAACGCTCTGAACTTGCTGATTGAAAGCTGGAGGAGCGTCGTTTGATGACGCAGTATGGAACACTCAGCCCGGAGGCCTCGGCCGGCACCATCCCGGAAGGCGACGCCCTCCTCAACCACGCCGACCGCAGCCTGCTGATCGTGGATGACGACAAGCCGTTCTCGACCCGCCTCGCCCGGGCCATGGAGGCACGCGGCTACAAGGTGCACGTCGCCGAGAGCGTGGCCGAGGGCGTGTCGGCGGTCGACGCGCAGCCGCCCGCCTTCGCGGTGATCGACATGCGGCTCGGCGACGGCAACGGCCTCGACGTGATCGCCCGCCTCAAGGAGCGCCGGCCCGAGGCCCGCGGCGTGATCCTCACCGGCTACGGCAACATCGCCACCGCGGTGACCGCCGTGAAGCTCGGTGCCTTCGACTACCTCGCCAAGCCCGCCGATGCCGACGAGATCCACGGCACCCTGATGGCCGAGCCCGGCGAGCGGGCCGATCCGCCCGAGAACCCGATGTCGGCCGACCGGGTGCGCTGGGAGCACATCCAGCGCGTCTACGAGCTGTGCGGCCGCAACGTCTCGGAGACGGCGCGCCGTCTCAACATGCACCGGCGCACGTTGCAGCGGATCCTGGCCAAGCGCGCGCCGCGCTGAGGGCCATGGAAGTCGGTTCGCGAAGGGCTCGGCGCCGGGAGGCGTCGGGCCCTTCGTGTCTTGGCTGCTTCGTGTCTCGGCTAAACCGTCGCCACGAGAATTCCCTCAGGGGAAATACGCCGAGAGACGAGAACAGAGTTCCGGCAGGACCTAGATTCCCGCCGCCGCCCCATCCGACCGCGGATCATGCGTCGCCTCGACCCGCCCGTTGCCGGGGTGGCGCACCAGCAGGCCGGCATGTCCCAGCGAATCGATGTACGACCCGCCCAGTTCCTCGACCTCGTGGCCCATCCGGGTGAGCGCGGCGATGCAGGAGGACTCGAACCGGTCCTCGACCTTCACGCTCATCGATTCGGCGCCCCAGGTCCGGCCGAACAGGAAACGCGGCGCGTCCACCGCCTCCGCGACACCCATCCCGTAGGTCGCGTAGCGGGTGAAGACCTGGGCCTGGAATTGCGGCTGCCCGTCGCCGCCCATGCTGCCGTAGGAGAGCACCCGCCCGTCGGCGAGGACGGCGAGGGCCGGGTTGAGGGTGTGGAACGGCCGCCGCCCCGGCTCCAGCGGATTGACCGCCTTCGGATCGAGGGAGAAGGCGACGCCGCGATTCTGCCAGGTGAGGCCGGTGCGAGGCAGCACGACGCCCGAGCCGAACTCCCAATAGACCGACTGGATGTACGAGACGGCGACCCCGTTCCCGTCGATCGCCCCCATCCACACCGTGTCGCCGTCGCCGACCGGGCGGACGGGATAGGGAGAGGCCCGGTCCATCCGGATCATCGCGGCCTCGGCTTCCAGGCGCTCCGGCGTCAGGAAGCGCGCGGGCTCGTGGCGCAGGCGGTCGAAGTCCGTCACCACCGCGTCGCGGATCCGGAAGGCCCGCTTCGTCGCCTCGATCAGGCCGTGATAATGGGCCGCCGTCTCGGGCCGGATGGCGCCCAGCCGCTCGTAGAGGCCGAGGATCAGGAGGGCGGCGAGGCCCTGGCTCGGCGGCGGGCAATTGTAGAGTGTGGCGCCTGAGACTTTCAGCGAGAGCGGCGCCCGCGACACCGCCCGGTAGCGCTCGATGTCGGCGCGGGTGACCGGGCTGCCGGCCCGTTCGAGGTCGGCGGCGATCTCGCGGCCGATATCGCCGCGGTAGAAATCCTCCAGGCCGGCGTGGCCGAGCTGCTCCAGGGTGGCGGCCAGAGCCGGCAGCGCCCGCTTGGTCCCGGCCGTCGGCGGCTGGCCGTCGACAAGATATGTCTCGCGAAAGCCCGGCTGGTCGTGGAGCGTGTCGAGTTCCTTCGGCACGTAGCGGGCCTCCGAGGCCGAGACCGCGACGCCCTCGCGGGCGTGCCGGACCGCGTCGGTGAGCAGCAGGCGGAGGGGCAGGCGCCCGCCGAGGTCGCGGGCGATGCCGTGGGCGAGCGCCCAGCCGCCAACGGCGCCGGCCACCGTGAGCGCCGCGTCGGGCCCGCGCTCGGGGATCGTGTCGTAGCCCTTGTCGCGGTAGCGCCGGATGGTGGCGAGGCTGCCGGCCGGCCCGCAGGCCTCGATCGCCCGCACGACGCCGCTCGGCCCGCGGATCAGCCAGAAGCCGTCGCCGCCGAGGCCGTTCATGTGGGGATAGACCACCGCGATGGTCGCCGCCATGGCGAGCATCGCCTCGACGGCGTTGCCGCCCTCGTCGAGGATCGCCCGGCCGGCCTCGGCCGCGAGATGGTGGGGGGCCGCGCAGGCGGCGCGGGAGAAGACGGGGGTCTCGGGCATCTCGGCGCTGTCGGTGTCTCTGAGCTTACCGTAACGTTACGATACGGCGATGTGGGGGGTGCGCGGTTGCGCCGGCCCCGCGGTTCAGGCTAGTCCCCGCAGCCATGAAACGATAGGCGCCGCCTGGCGCCCGTCGCCCGCCACACAGGACAAGGGTCAGGCCGCGTGCCCGCATCAGGATCCCTCAAGCCCCGCAGCCTCGTCACCATCCTCAGCATCATGGTGCTGGTCGGCGTCGAGGTGTTCGCGGTGGCGATCGCGGCGGGCTGGGCGCTCGCCGGAATCTTCGAGCTCGGCGACACCGTCGGCCACGTGCTGATGGTGCTGTTCAGCCTGATGGCCCTCTATATCATGGTCCAGCTCTGGCGCCGGGCCACCAGCATCGAGCCGATCCGCTAAGGGCGCACCGATGATCGACCGCCGCACGCTGCTCGCCGGCGCCGCGCTCCTGCTCGGCTCCGGCTCTTCAGGTTGGAGCGCCGAGCTGCCCCTCGGAAAGCCGGAAGCCTTCAGCTTCGACAGCCTCAAGGCGAGGGCCAGGGAGATGGCCGCCCGGCCCTACGCGGCCCCGGCGATCCCCGACCGCGACGTGTTGCAGGCGATCGATTACGATGCCCACGGCAAGCTGAAGTTCAAGCCCGACCACGCGCTCTGGGCCGAGGGCCCGAGCGCCTTCCCGGTCACGTTCTTCCATCTCGGGCGCTACTTCCAGAAGCCGGTGCGGATGCATGTGGTCGAGGGGGGCCAGGCGCGGGAGATCATCTACGATCCGGCCGCCTTCGAGATGCCGGCGGATTCGCCGGCCCGGCGTCTGCCGCCGAATCCGGGCTTTGCCGGTTTCCGCTTCCAAGAGCGCCGCGGCGGCCCCCTCGACTGGCGCCGCAACGACTGGGTCGCTTTCCTCGGCGCCTCGTATTTCCGGGCGATCGGCGAACTCTACCAGTACGGCCTCTCGGCCCGGGGGCTGGCCCTCGACACGGTGATGCCGGACCGGCCGGAGGAGTTCCCGGACTTCACCCATGTCTGGTTCGAGACCCCGGCGGCGGAGTCCGACACCGTCACGGTGCTGACCCTGCTCGACGGCCCCTCGGCCGCCGGCGCCTACCGCTTCACGATGCGCCGCACCAAGTCGGTGGTGATGGACATCGAGGCGAGCCTGCACCTGCGCAAGGATGTCGGCCGCTTCGGCCTAGCACCGCTCACCTCGATGTACTGGTTCTCCGAGACCGCCAAGCCCACCGCCGTGGACTGGCGCCCGGAGGTGCACGATTCCGACGGCCTCGCCCTCTGGACCGGCACCGGCGAGCGGATCTGGCGCCCGTTGCGCAACCCGCCCCGCACCATGGTCTCGGCCTTCTCGGACGAACGCCCGCGCGGCTTCGGCCTGATGCAGCGCGACCGCCTGTTCGACCACTACCAGGACGGCGTCTATTACGACCGTCGGCCCTCGCTCTGGGTCGAGCCGCTCGGTGACTGGGGCAAGGGCAGCGTCCAGCTGGTCGAGAATGCCACCGACGACGAGATCCACGACAACGTGGTGGCGATGTGGGTGCCGGCGGAACCGGCTCGCGCCGGCTCCTCGCACGACCTCGCTTACCGCCTGCACTGGGTCGCGGGCGAACCCTACCCGAGCAACCTCGCCCGCGTCGTCGCGACCCGCGAGGGCAATGGCGGCCAGGCCGGCACCGACCGGCCGAAGGGCGTGCGCAAGTTCGTGGTGGAGTTCCTCGGCGAGCCCCTGGGCCGCCTGCCCGCCGGGGTGAAGCCCGAACCGGTGCTCACCGCCTCCCGCGGCACCTTCTCGCTCGCTCGCACCGAGGCGGTACCGGACGACGTGCCGGGCCATTGGCGGGCCGAGTTCGACCTGGCGGTGACGGGGGCGGAGCCGGTGGAGCTGCGGCTGTTCCTGCGCCGGGGGGACGAAACGCTGAGCGAGACCTGGACGTACCAGTACATCCCGGCGGCGTAGCTCACTCTCTACGGGGTCCATCACCCTCCATGTCATTCCGGGGCCGCGCAGCGGAGCCCGGAATGACGCGGGTGAGGTGTGGACGTGCATGGTCTCTGTCCTGGACGGAGGTTCCTCGACAAAGAAAGCCCTGCGGCTCACGCCGCGGGGCTTTCTGTCTTTCGTCACACGGTCCGGCCGCGTCAGCCCACCCGCACCCGCCAGATCTCTTCGGCGTATTCCCGCATCGTCCGGTCCGACGAGAACCACGCCGTCCGGGCGGTGTTGAGGATCGCCGACTTCCACCAGGTCTTGGGCCGGCGCCAAGCCGCGTCGACCTCGCGCTGGGCGCGCCAGTAATCGTCGAAATCGGCGGTGAGCAGGAAGCGGTCGCCGTGGCTGAGCTCGTCGACCAGCGGGCGGAACCGGCCCGGCTCCTCGGGGGAGAACCCGCCCGCGGCGATCATGTCGAGGGCGGCGCGCAGGCGGGGCGAGGCCGCGATGGCGCGGCCGGCATAGCCGGGCTGGCTCTGCGTGCGCTGCACCCCGGCCGCGTCGAGGCCGAAGATGAAGATATTGTCGGGACCGACATGGTCCTTGATCTCGATATTGGCGCCGTCGAGCGTGCCGATGGTGAGCGCGCCGTTGAGCGCCAGCTTCATGTTGCCGGTGCCCGAGGCTTCGAGGCCGGCGGTCGAGATCTGCTCCGACAGGTCGGCGGCCGGGATGATCGATTCGGCGAGGCTCACCGAGTAGTTCGGCACGAAGGCCACCGTCAGGCGTCCGGCCACGTCCGGATCGGAATTGACGCGCTTGGCGACGTCGCTGGCGAGCCGGATGATCAGCTTGGCCTGGGTGTAGCTCGGCGCCGCCTTGCCGGCGAAGAGCTTGACCCGGGGCGTCCAGTCGCGGTGCGGCTCGGCCTTGATCGCCTGGTAGAGCGCGACCGTCTCCAGGATGTTGAGGAGCTGGCGCTTGTACTCGTGGATGCGCTTGATCTGGACGTCGAACAGCGCCTCCGGATCGAGGGTGATCCCGGTGCGGTCCTCGACGACGCGGGCGAGTGCTTGCTTGCGCTCCCGGCGCACCGCCGCGTAGCGCTCCTGGAAGCCGGCATCCTCGGCGAGGGCGGCAAGCCCCTCGAGGTGACGCGGATCGTCGAGCACCTTCGTGCCGACCGCCTCGACGGCGAGGCGGGTGAGGCCCGGATTGGCGTTGTGGAGCCAGCGCCGGAAGGTGATGCCGTTGGTCTTGTTGACGATCTTGTCGGTATCGAGGGCGTGGAGCGGCGCGAACACCGTCTGGCGCATGAGCTCGGTGTGGAGCGCCGAGACGCCGTTCACGCGGCGGGCGCCCAGGAAGGCGAGATGGCCCATGCGGACCCGCTTGCCGTGGCTCTCGTCGATCAGCGAGACCTCGGCCAGCGTCTCGGGCGACGTGCCGTGCTTCGACACCTCCTCGAGGTGCATCCAGTTGATCAGGTAGATGATCTGCATGTGGCGCGGCAGCAGCCGCTCCATCAGCTCCACCGGCCAGGTCTCCAGGGCCTCCGGCATCAGGGTGTGGTTGGTGTAGCCGAGCGTCTGGGTGGTGACGTGCCAGGCATCCTCCCAGGCAAGTCCGTGCACGTCGACGAGGAGCCGCATCAGCTCCGGCACGGCGATGGCCGGGTGGGTGTCGTTGAGCTGGATCGCCGCGTGGTCGGGCAGCGAGCGCAGGTCGCCGCGCTCGGCGACGTGGCGGCGCACCAGATCCTGGAGCGAGGCCGAGGTGAAGAAGAATTCCTGGCGCAGGCGCAGCTCCTGGCCGGCCGGCGTCCCGTCGCTGGGGTAGAGCACCCGCGAGATCGCCTCGGCCCGGGCGCGCTCGGCCACCGCGCCGACATGGTCGCCGGCGTTGAAGCGGGCGAGGTCGATCGCCTCGGGCGCGCGGGCGGCCCAGAGGCGCAAGGCGTTGACGTGCTTGGCGCCGCGACCGATCACCGGGGTGTCGTAGGGCACGGCGCGCACCGTCTCGGCCGGGCGCCAGACCCGGCGCAGGGTGCCGTCCGGCTGGACGCTCATCGCCACGTCACCGCCGAAGCCGACCTCGCAAGTCGCTTCCGCCCGCTCGAACTCCCAGGGATTGCCCTCGGCGAGCCAGGTCTCCGGCACCTCGCGCTGCACGCCGTCCTCGATCACCTGCCGGAACAGGCCGTGATCGTAGCGGATGCCGTAGCCGTAGGCGGGGATCGCGAGGCTCGCCATGCTCTCCATGAAGCAGGCGGCGAGCCGGCCGAGGCCGCCATTGCCGAGCGCCGCGTCGGGCTCGGCGCCCGCCACCGCGTCGAGATCGACGTCGAGGCCGGCCAGAGCCGCCCGCACGGTCTCGGCGACGCCGAGATTGCCCATCGCGTCGGAGAGAAGGCGGCCGATCAGGAATTCGAGGGAGAGGTAGTGCACGCGCTTGGGCGGCACGATCCCGGCCGAGATGGCGCTGGCGGCCACCGCCCGGTCGCGCAGGGCCAGCGCCGTCGCCACGAACCAGTCGCGGTCGCGGGCGGTCGCGGGCGTCTTGCCCAAGCCATAGGCGAGCTTGGCCAGGATCGCGGTGCGCATGACCGTGACCTCGTCGCCCGCGGGGGCGGCGGGCGCCGCCTGCGGCATCCAGGAGCGCGGAGCCTCGGATTCGCGGCGGGCCGCGTCTTGCCGCGTCTCGTCGCGCTGGCGACCGGGCAGAATAGCTTCGTTCAGCACCTTGGAACCCCCTTCCCTGCCGCAGGTCTCGTTTTGCTGCAGCGCGATCTCGCGTCGCGTGCTGTGCAGCAAACCTTTGGCCACGGCAGCATCGTGTGGCTGTGAAACGGCGATGTCGAGACGCCGCGACAGGCTTGGGCACGCGAATGACCGCGTGTTGCTGTCCCGACACGTCTCACGGAAACGAGACTTGATTTTGGCGAAACGGCCTGAAGCGAGTGTGAACGCTTTCGAGGTCGCCCGCAGGTCGGACCTTAGGGTTAGTGGTACCCTAGGGGAAGGGCCGACCGTCAGAGCAGGGTTGCACCTTCGGTCTAACCTGCGGGCGGACCTGTGAGTGCCGTCGCACCGTCCTTCGGGCGGAACCCCGCCGGTCCGATGCTCCCGGCCCGGGCGCTCGCGCGCCTCCTCCCTGCCGGTCCGTCGTCTCGCGATGTCGCGGCCGCCGGTGATGCAGGCGGGCCACAATCGCGGCTTCGCGCGAGCGGAGGCACGAAACCGATCGCGGCGGGCCGGCTTCCCGGAGGGCGCCGCCGTCGCGCGCCCTACTATAGGGGCAGGCGCCCGCCCGCTCAACCCCATCACACAATTCCATTGCGCCCAATGGGCGCCGACGGCAAGCGCAGCATGACCGAGGAGCGCGCAGCATGACCGACGACGTGAAGCCCGCAGGCCCACAGGCGGCGCCGGCCCGGCTGCTGGCCGGCGAATTGTGGTGGAAGGCGGGGGTCGTCTACCAGGTCTATCCGCGCTCGTTCCAGGACACGAACGGCGACGGCGTCGGCGACATCAAGGGCGTGACGGCCCGCCTCGACTACCTGGCCTGGCTCGGGGTCGACGCCCTGTGGCTGTCGCCGGTCTGCCGCTCGCCGATGGCCGATTACGGCTACGACGTCTCGGATTACTGCGACATCGACCCGCTCTTCGGCACGCTCGCCGATTTCGACGCCCTGGTCGCGGAGGCGCATCGCCGGCGCCTGCGGGTGATCATGGATTTCGTGCCGAACCACACCTCGGAGGAGCATCCGTGGTTCCGCGAGGCGAGGGCCTCGCGCGACAACCCGAAGCGCGACTGGTACATCTGGCGCGATCCGGCCGCCGACGGCGGGCCGCCCAACAACTGGATCAGCAATTTCGGCGGCCCGGCCTGGACCCTCGATCCGGCGACCGGGCAATACTACTACCACGCCTTCCTGCGCGAGCAGCCCGACCTCAACTGGCGCAACCCGCAGGTCCGCGCCGCGATGATGGACGTGCTGCGCTTCTGGCTCGACCGCGGCGTCGACGGCTTCCGGGTCGACGTGATCTGGCACCTGATGAAGGACGGGCTCCTGCGCGACAATCCGGTCAACCCGGATTACCGGCCGGGCGAGCCCGAGATCAACAGCCTGCTCCAGATCCACTCCGCCGACCAGCCCGAGGTGATGCAGGTCATCGCCGAGATGCGGGCGGTGCTCGACGCATACGACGCCCGCGTCCTGATCGGCGAGATCTACCTGCCGCTGGAGCGGCTGGTCGCCTATTACGGCACCGACCTGTCGGGCGCGCACCTGCCGTTCAACTTCCAGCTGATCCAGACGCCGTGGCACGCCAAGGCCGTGGCAGACCTGGTGGCTGAGTACGAGGCGGCCCTGCCCGCGGGCGGCTGGCCGAACTGGGTGCTGGGCAACCACGACCAGCCGCGCATCGCCGCGCGGGTCGGCGACGCGCAGGGCCGCGTGGCCGCCGTGCTGCTCCTCACCCTGCGGGGCACGCCGACGCTCTATTACGGCGACGAGATCGGGCTCGGCCGGGTGCCGATCCCGCCCGAGCGGGTGCGCGACCCCTGGGAGCACAACGAGCCCGGCCGCGGCCGCGACCCGGAGCGCACGCCGATGCAATGGGTGCCCGGCCCCCATGCCGGCTTCTCCACCGTCGAGCCCTGGCTGCCCCTCGATCCGCAGGCCCAGACCGGCAACGTCGAGACCTTGCGCGACAACCCGACTTCGATCCTGACCCTGCACCGGCGCCTGATCGCGCTCCGGCGCGAGCATCCGGCGCTCAGCATCGGCGCCTACCGGGCGGTGTCGGTGTCGGGTGACGTCCTGGTCTACGAGCGGTGGCACGGCGACGAGGTCGTGCGCGTCGCGCTCAATTTCGGGCACGAGGCTTGCACCACCGAGGTGCCGCCCGAATCGGGCTGGGAGGTGCTGCTCTCGAGCGCCGGCGGCCGGCGCGGCGAGGGTCCACAGGACGGGTATTTCGCACTCGCGGGAGACGAGGCGCTGGTGCTCGTCCGGCGCGCTCCGGGGGCCGAGGGCTGATCCGGACTTTACCCGCCTAAGCTCCGCGTACGATGCGGTACAGCTTTGCGGCGCGGCAAGAATCGAGATTTTCTCTTCCGATCTACGTAAATTTTTCTTGCCGCCCCGGATCGCCATGATATTGTGCAGTGCACTGGAACCTCGGCGGGATCAGCGCGTTGTCGTGGCAGTACGCCGCGGCATCGTCCGCTCGCAATCCGTCCGGCTCGCGGCGTGGGGGCTCTTCATGACATTTCCGGCGTCGGCACGGTCGGCTTCCCTTGCGCCGGCAATGCCGTCTGGCGGCTCCCCGCGGGGCGCCGTCGAGAGCTTGCGCGGCTCGCTCAAGCCGCGGATCCTCTACGCCACGCCCGAGATGGCGGATTTCATCAAGACCGGCGGCCTCGGCGAGGTCGCGGCCTCCCTCCCCCGGGCCCTGCGCCAGCATTACGACGTGCGCATCCTGATCCCCGGCTACCGTCAGGTCGTCGAGCGTCATCCCGACATCCCGGTGGTCGCCCACCTGCCCGGCAGCGCCGAGATGCCGCCCTGCGACCTCGGCCTGATCGAGACCGGAGACGGGCTGCCGGTCTACGTCATCCTCTCCGCCGACCTCTACGAGCGCGACGGCTCGCCCTACGGCGACCAGGGCGCCGACTTCTCCGACAACGACCTGCGCTTCGGCCGGCTCAGCCTCGCGGCGGTCGAGCTTGCCCAGGGCATCGACCCGGAATGGCGGGCCGACCTCCTGCACCTCAACGACTGGCAGACGGCTCTTGCGCCGGCCTACCTGGCCTGGCGCGGCCTGCGCACGCCGACCGTGCTGACCATCCACAACCTCGCCTATCAGGGCCTGTTCCCGTGGGAGAACCTCGGCCGCCTCGGCGTGCCGGAAAGCGCCTTCCACATCGACGGCGTCGAGTTCTACGGCAAGCTGTCCTTCCTCAAGGCCGGCCTGTTCTACGCCTCCCACGTCACCACGGTCAGCGAGACCTACGCCCACGAGATCACCACGCCGGAATTCGGCTGCGGCCTCGACGGCCTGTTGCGCACCCGCGCCCACCAGGGCCGGCTCGCCGGCATCCTCAACGGCATCGACGAGAGCTGGGATCCCCGCACCGATCCGCTCCTCGCCACCCGGTTCGAGCCCGACGACTGGAAGGGCAAGCGCGCCAATGCCGACGCGGTGCGCACCCGCTTCGGCCTCGGCGTCTCGCGGGGCCCTCTCTTCGCCATCGTGTCGCGCCTCGTGCACCAGAAGGGCGTGGACCTGACGCTGGCGGCGGCCGAGTCGATCGTCGCCGAGGGCGGGCAGCTCGTCGTGACCGGCCAGGGCGAGCCCCGTTTCGAGGCCGCCTTCCTCGACCTCGCCCGGCGCCATCCCGGCGCGGTCGGGGTGCGGGTCGGCTTCGAGGAGACCGACGCCCACCGGATGTTCGCCGGCAGCGACTTCCTGCTGATGCCCTCGCGCTTCGAGCCCTGCGGCCTTGCCCAGATGTACGCCCAGCGCTTCGGCTCGCTGCCGATCGCCCATCGCACCGGCGGCCTCGCCGACACGGTCGAGGACGGCGTCACCGGCTTCCTGTTCGGCGAGTCCTCGCTCAAGGGCCTGAGCGGCGCGATTCGCCGCGCCTTCGATGCCTTCGCGTCGAAGCGCCGCCTCGGTGCGATGCGCCGCAGCGCCATGTCCCGCGAGTTCGGCTGGGACAAGGCCGCCGACGGCTATTCCTCGCTCTACACCCGGGTGATCGGGAACGGCGCGGAACTGATGCGCTCGCGCGCGGTCGCCTGACCGGAGCCCTCTCGCACGCCGCGTCCCACGTCGTCGGTGCCTCTCCTCGACCCCGCGGTGCCCACGGCGCCGCGGGGTCGTTCGCGTTCGGAGCTTGCAGGCCCCCGGCAGACGACCCTGCCTTGACATCTGCCTCCGCGTCAGCAACACATGAATACGTGCTCATGTGTTGAGGAAGAGATCAGCGTGCGACCCCTGGCGCCCGAGCAGGTCGCGGATGTCGCGGAGGTGTTCCGGCTCCTCGGCGAGCCGAACCGCCTGCGCATCGTGCTCGCCTGCCTCGAGACGGAGTGCACGGTCGGCGAGATCGGCGAGGCGCTGAACCTGTCGCAATCGCTGACCTCGCATCACCTGCGCCTGCTGCGGACAGCCCGCATCCTGCGGGCGGTCCGCCACGGCCGGCACGTCGCCTACGCGATCGACGACGATCACATGCGCGACGTGCTGCGCAACATGGTCGCCCACCTTACCGAGCCGCACGAGCACGGCCACCCGCACGAAGAGGAACCCGGATCATGACCAGCCCCACCACCGAGACCGTGAAGTGCGCCTGCGAGGATTGCGTCTGCGTCGTCCCGACCACGAAGGCCGTGTCGCGCGACGGCAAGGCCTTCTGCTGCGAGGAATGCGCCGAAGGCCATCCCCACCATGCCGGCTGCGACCACGCCGGCTGCGCCTGCCACGGCTGAGCGACATCCGGGGGCGTGCTTACGCCCCCCACATGCTCTAAAGCCCCGGACATGCGCAACGCCCGGGCCTCGCCCGGGCCCGGGATGGACGACGCCGATGATCGCGGGCTGGACGGTGGTGCTGGCGGCCCTCGTCTATATCTGCGCCCTGTTCGCGGTGGCCCATTGGGGCGACGTCGCCGGGCGGACCCTGATGCGCGACGCGCGGGTGCGGCCGACGATCTACGCCCTGTCGCTGGCAGTCTATTGCACCTCCTGGACCTTCTTCGGCTCCGTGGGGCTCGCCAGCCATGCCGGGCTCGACTTCCTGACGATCTATATCGGCCCGATCCTGGTGGTCGGCCTCGGCTATCGGATCGTCGCCCGGGTGGTGCGGATCGCCAAGGCCCAGAACTCGACCTCGATCGCAGACTTCATCGCCGCCCGCTACGGCAAGAGCGAGCGCATCGCCGCCCTGGTCTGCCTGATCTCGGTGGTGGGCGCGGTGCCCTACATCGCCCTGCAATTGCGCGCGGTGGCGGCCTCGCTCCAGGTCTTCCTGCGCGCCACCGACGGGGTCGGGGCGCCGGCCGACATGCTGGGCGATCTCGGTCTGTTCGTGGCGCTCGTGCTGGCGGGCTTCGCGGTCGCCTTCGGCACCCGCCACGCCGACGCCACCGAGCACCAGGACGGGCTGACCCTGGCGGTGGCGCTCGAATCCCTCGTCAAGCTGCTCGCCTTCCTCACCGTCGGCGGCTTCGTGGTCGGCTGGATGCTGCGCGACCTGCCGGCCTCCTCAAGCGCCGTGCACGGGCTCGGGACGCTCGCCGGGCAGACCTCCGGCCCGGCGACGCTGATCGTGCAGACCCTGCTCTCGGCCGCCGCCGTGCTGCTGCTGCCGCGCCAGTTCCACATGGCGGTGGTGGAGAACCGCTCGGTCGCCGATATCCGCCGGGCGGCCTGGACCTTCCCGCTCTACCTCGTCCTCATCAACCTGTTCGTGGTGCCGTTGGCGCTCGCCGGCCTCGCGCTGTTCCCGGAGGGCACGGTGCAGCGCGACATGACCGTGCTGGCGCTGCCCCTGCACGAGCGGGCCGACGGCATCGCGCTGATCGCCTTCATCGGCGGCCTCTCGGCGGCGACCGCGATGGTGATCGTCGAATCGGTCGCGGTGGCGATCATGATCTCGAACCACCTCGTTATCCCGGTCGCGCTGCGGCGGCGGAACCTGGTGGCCGGCGCCTCCCCGTCCCCGGAGCCCGGAGCCCCGGATCTCGGCGGCTACGTGCTGGTGGTGCGACGCATCGCGATCGTCGCGGTGGTGCTGGTCGCCTACGTCTATTCGCGGATCGCCGGCGAGGTGGCACTCGCCTCGATCGGGCTCCTCTCCTTCGCGGCGGTGGCGCAGATCGCCCCGGCCTTCGTCGGCGCCTTGTACTGGGGGCGCGGCACCGGCGCCGGGGCGGCGGCCGGGCTCGTCGTCGGCTTCGCGGTCTGGCTCTACACCCTGCTGCTGCCGAGCCTCGTCACCGGCGACGGCTGGGCGGCCGCGCTGATCGCCGACGGGCCGTTCGGCATCGAGGCGTTGAGCCCGACGGCCCTGATGGGGGTCGACGACTTCCCCCGCCTCGTCCACGGCACGCTCTGGAGCCTCGGCCTCAACACGCTGGCCTATATCGGCTTCTCCCTGCGGCGCGCCCCGACGGCGATCGAGCGCCTGCAGGCCGAGGCCTTCGGGCAGGTGTCGAATCTCGACGAGGCCGGCCCGGTCGCGCCGAGCTTCCGTCTGTTCCGCAGTGCCGTGACGCTGGCGGAATTGCGCGCCACGGTGGCGCGCTTCCTCGGCGAGGAGCGGGCGGTGCGGGCCTTCGAGGAGTTCGCGCAGGGGCAGGGCCGGCCCCTGCGGGACGACGCGGTGGCGGGCCTGCCGGAGCTGCGCCACGCCGAGCACCTGCTCGCCTCGGCGATCGGCGCCGCCTCGGCTCGCCTCGCCCTGTCGCTGCTCCTGCGCCGGCGCAACGTCTCGCCGAAGGCGGCGCTGAAGCTCCTCGACGACGCCTCGGCGGCGTTCCAATACAGCCGCGACGTCCTCCAGCACGGCCTCGATCACGCCAAGCAGGGCATCACGGTCTTCGACCGCGACATGAAGCTGATCGTCTGGAACCGCGCCTTCGCCGACCTCTACGACCTGCCGCCGGACATGATCCAGACCGGCATCGGGCTGGAGGCGATCGTGCGCTTCAATGCCGGGCGCGGCGCCTACGGGGCGCGGGACGCCGACACCCTGGTGCGCGAGCGCATCGCCGCCTTCCGCCTCGAATCCGGGCCGCAGCGCTTGCGGCTGCATCCGAGCGGCCGGGTGATCGAGATCCGCGCCAACCTGCTGCCGAACGGCGGCGTGGTGGCGACCTATACCGACGTGACCGATTCGGTCGCCGCCGAGGAGGCCCGCACCCGCCTCAACGAGGAGCTGGAGACCCGGGTGCGCGAGCGCACCGAGGAGCTGACCCGCCTCAACGCCGCGCTGACCCGTGCCAAGGCCGAGGCCGAGGAGGCCAACGCCTCGAAGACCCGCTTCCTCGCGGCGGCGAGCCACGACATCCTCCAGCCGCTCAACGCGGCACGGCTCTATGCCAGCGCCCTCGTCGAGCGCGACCGGACCACCGACCCGACGCTGGCCGAGAACGTCGACGCCTCCCTCGACGCCGTCGAGGAGATCCTGACGGCCCTCCTCGAGATCTCCCGTCTCGATACCGGGGCGCTCAGGCCCCAGCTCTCGATCGTGCGGGTCTCCGACCTCTTTCGCCAGGTGCAGCGCGAATTTGGTCCGATGGCGCAGGAGAAGGGCCTGGACCTGACCGTGATGCCGTCGTCGCTGGCCCTGCGCTCCGACCGGCAATTGCTGCGCCGGCTGCTGCACAACCTGGTCTCGAACGCGATCAAGTACACGCCGAAGGGACGCGTCCTCGTCGGCGCCCGGCGGCAGGGCGACCGGGTGGTGCTGATGGTCTGCGATAGCGGCCTCGGCATCCCGGCGGCGCAGCAGAAGCTGGTCTTCCGCGAGTTCCAGCGCCTCGACCAGGGCGCGCGGGTCGCCCGCGGCCTCGGCCTGGGCCTGTCGATCGTCGAGCGGGCGGCGCGGCTCCTCGACCATCCGGTGACGCTCGCCTCGACGCCCGGCCGCGGCTCGGCCTTCTCGGTCGCGGTGCCGGGCGCCCCCCTGCGGCCGGCGCTCGAGGCGCAGGGAGAGGCGCCCCGCCCCGCCACCGTGCCGCTCGCCGGCCTCACGGTGCTGGCGGTCGACAACGAGCCGGCGATCGTCGACGGGATGCGGGTGCTGGTCGGCAGCTGGGGCTGCGCGCTGCACACCGCCGGCTCGCTGAGCGAGGCGCTGGCCCTGGTGCTCGGCGGCGCACTTCGCCCCGACGTGATCGTGGCCGATTACCACCTCGACCAGGGCACCGGGCTCGACCTGATCGCGGGTCTCCGTGCGGCGCTGGCCGCCGACATCCCGGCGGTGCTGCTGACCGCCGACCGCTCGCCGGACGTGCGCGACGCGGCCGCCGCGCAGCGGGTCCAGGTGCTGGGCAAGCCGCTCAAGCCGGCGGCGCTGAGAGCCCTTCTGACACAGTGGCGCGGGCGGCAGGCGGCGGAGTAGGCGACCCTCGACCGCGGCGCCTTCGAACGGCCCCGTTCGGAGGCGCTGGCCAAGGCCGCAAGGTGTTCTCCACCTTGCGCCGGCGCTGATACGCCGAACGCCTCGCCGCCGACCTGTCGGTGGCGAGGCGCACGTCCGTCCTACGAAATCCGACCCGATCGCGTTGCAAGGCGGATTTCGGCTTCGCTGAGACGCCGCGCGGGCTGGTGATACGAAGTCCGGAACGGATCTTCCGGACTTCGTATCATTGCCGCACCCACATCACCCGGGCCATCCAGGCGATGTCGGCGGCCGGGATCACCCGGTCGGGTCCGCCGGGGATGGGGGCGCTCAGCTCGGCGGCCCGCGTGGTGCGGCGCTTCAGCTCGGCGGCCAGGATGCCGCCGTCTCCCAGGCAGGTGACCACCCGGTCGCCCTTGCGCATCGCGGCGGTGGCCGAGACCAGCAGCACGTCGCCGTCCCGATACAGCGGCGTCAGGGCGCCGCCCCGCGCCTCGATGGCAAAGCAGCTCTCCTGCCCGAAGCCCGGGACCTCCATCTCCTGGACCGCACTGCCGTTGCCCGGCAGGCCGTTGGCGCCGATCTGGCCGGTGGCGTTCTCGCTGGCGATCAGCGGCACCACGATGCGTGCGTCGGAGGTCCGCGGGCCGATCATGCGCAGGAAATCGTCGAGCGTGGAACCGGTGGCGGCCAGGATCTTGGCGACCGATTCGGTCGAGGGCCAGCGCTTGCGCCCGTCGGGGCTGATTCGCTTCGAACGGTTGAAGCTCATCGCGTCGAGCCCGGCGCGCTTGGCGAGGCCGGACGCCGTCAGGTTGTTACGCTGGGCGAGGTGATCGATCGCGGACCAGATTTGCTCGTGGGACAGCATGGGGGACCTGGCCTGACGCGGGCGGGCGTTCACCACCGAACTAACAAATGTAAACTACCGAACCCTTGCCGAAAGGCAACGGCGTTGCCGCCTCGTCCCGGCGTCGCTATCGCTCGCCCGGTGACCCCGTCGAGGAGGCAAGCGGCACCCGTGACCGTGATCTACAAGATATGCCCTGTGCCCCTGTGGCGGGAAGCCGAGGCCGCCGGCCGTTTCGACGGTGCGCCGGTCGATCTCGCGGACGGCTACATCCATTTCTCGACGGCCGCGCAAGCCCCCGAAACGGCTGCCAAGCACTTCTCGGGACAGGATAATCTTCTTCTGGTCGCGGTCGACGCGGCGGCGCTCGGCGGCGCCTTGCGCTACGAGCCGTCCCGGGGCGGGGCACTGTTCCCGCACCTCTACGGCCCCCTGCCGCTCTCTGCCGTCAAAAGCGCCGCGCCGCTGCCTCTGGGCCCCGGTGGAAATCATATTTTTCCAAGTTTCATCGAGGGTTGACCGTGATCCAGGCCCTCTTTCCGCTCGTCCGCCCCCTGCTCCACGCCCTCGATGCCGAGACCGCTCACACCTTGACCGTTGGGGCACTCGCGCGGCTTCCCCTGCGGGATCCGCCGGCCGACGACCCCCGCCTCTGCGTAACCGTTATATCAAGAAAATTTTCCAATCCGGTCGGTCTGGCGGCGGGGTTCGACAAGGGCGCGCAGGCGCCGGACGCCCTGCTCGGGCTCGGCTTCGGCTTCGTCGAGGTCGGCGGGGTGGTGCCCCGGCCGCAGCCCGGCAACCCGCGCCCGCGGGTCTTCCGGCTGCCGGAGGACGGGGCGGTGATCAACCGGTTCGGCCTCAACAGCGAGGGGCTCGACGTGGTGCGGGCGCGGCTCGCCGCCCGGCAGGGCCGGCCCGGGATCGTCGGGGTCAATATCGGGGCCAACAAGGACGCGACGGACCGGCTGGCGGACTACGTCGCCTGCACCCGCGCCCTGGCCGGCCTCGTCGATTTCATCACCGTCAACGTCTCCTCGCCCAACACGCCCGGCCTGCGCGACCTCCAGGGCGAGGCCTTCCTCGACGACCTGCTCGCCCGGGTGGTGGAGGCCCGGGACGAAGCCGGCGCCGGCACCGCGGTGCTGCTCAAGATCGCCCCCGATATCGGCCTCGACGGGCTCGACGCGATGACGGCCACCGCCCGGCGCCGGGGCATCGACGCGCTCGTGGTCTCGAACACCACCGTGGCGCGGCCGGCGAGCCTCAGGGGAGAGGCCAGGGCCGAGACCGGCGGGCTGTCCGGCCGGCCGCTCTTCTCGCCCGCGACGCGGCTCCTCGCCGAGACCTATCTTCGCGTCGGCGCCGCGCTGCCGCTGATCGGCGTCGGCGGGGTCGATTCGGCGGAGGCCGCCTGGGCCAAGATCCGGGCCGGCGCCAGCCTGATCCAGCTCTACTCCGCCCTGGTCTATGCCGGGCCGGGCCTGGTCGGCGAGATCAAGGCCGGTCTGGTGCGGCGGATGGAGCGGGAGGGGATCCGCAGCCTCGGCGCGATCGTCGGGCGCGATGCCGGGGAGCTGGCCCGGACGGCGTGAAGCGCACCCGTCGAGCGGCGCGTAACCCTCCCCTCTCCCGACCCGGGCCTCACGGCCGGGCCACCCGCCCCCGCAGAAGGGGACGGGTTCGACTGCGCCAGGCGCACCGCCCGTCCCGTCGCCTCACAATTCCGGATTCGTCGGCTCGGTGCGCCGCGCCACCACGGTGTAGCAGAGCCGCTTCTGCCCGAGCAGCATCTGGCGATGATACGTCACCGCCGATTCGCCGAAGCCGAGGATCGCCAGCAATTCCTGCATCGTCGTCGGCGCGATGGTCCACCAGGCGTCGAAGCGGATGCGCTGGTCGGTGCGGGGCAGAAGGAACATCGGCAGGCCGATGCCGCGCGGCAGGAAGCGCAGGAACTGCAGCGATTTCGGCAGCATCTCGGTGACCACCACGGTCTCTCGGGTGAGCCGCAGCGCGCCGTGGAGGGCCCGGAACGGGTCGCGCAGGCGCGTCAGCGCGTTGCCAAGCACTGCGACGTCGACCGGGCCGACCGCCTCCGGCACCGCGTAGAGCGAGCCGCCGGCCCGCACGGCCCGGGAGTTCAGCGCCGCATGGCTGTACCACCAGGCATTCTCGAACCGGCGCAGGTGGTTGCGGATCTCCGGGGCGATCACCGCACGCTCGAAGTCCGGATACGGCACCATCTCCCAGCACGCCTCGCCGGCGAAGTCGAAGGCCACCACCTCGGCGCCGCGCGCCTCCATGGCGAAGCCGAGGAAGCCGCTGGTGGCGCCGAAATCGAGCACGCGCTTGCCCGCCACGGCGACGTGGCCGAGATATGCGTCGAGCCCCGCCCGCAGGTCCCAGGCGCCCGGCACGGTGCCGTGACTGGGCAGGTCGATGGTGTGGTTGAAGGTGCAGATTCCCTGGTCGTCGACCGCGCGGGTCGGCAGGAACGGGGTATCGGTCTCGCGGTCTGCGGTCGGGTCCGCCGTCGTCATTGCGGGATTCGGTCTCGTGAAGCGGCGGTGGGGAGCACGCGAGGGTCAGGCCTCGTCCCGCGCCCGAGGGTAGGCCGGCAGCCCATCCGGCAGCGTGACCCAGGACAGGCGGCGGGAGACCCAGACGTGGTCGCGCGGCGGGAAGCGCTCCGGCGCGTCGAGGCTCGCCAGGGTCAGGTCGATCTCGTCCGGCAGGTCGTCGGCCCGGTAGGCGAGATGCGTGAAGCAGGCCGGGCAGACGGCGCGCTCCGCCCGCGCGCTGGAGCGGAACCAGGTCGGGCGACCGGTGAGGCGGCAGGCCTCGCGCCGCACGGTGAGCCAGCCGACCATCGGGGCGCCGGTGGCGCCGCGGCAATCGAGGCAGTGGCAGATCGTGAGGTTCCAGGGCTCGCCCTCGGCCTCGTAGCGCACGCCGCCGCAGCGGCAACCGCCGGTGATCCGAACGGCCTCGCTCCCGGCCGGATGCTTTGCCTGGCTCATCGGGTCGCTCCTGCGGGCACGGCGCCCCGCAGCCGTGGAAAGGCGCCGGCCGCGAGCCGGGGGTAGAGCAGGGCCTGGCCGAGGCCGCGGGCAGCCAGGAAGGCCAGCATGGCGAGCCACAGGCCGGCATTGCCGAGGTCGCGCGTCAGCGCCAGCATCGCGGCATCGACGGCGAGCGCCGCCAGCATCAGGTTGCGCATCGCCCGGGTCCAGGTCGCCCCGATATAGACCCCGTCGAACGCGAAGGCGGCCGCCGCCGCGAGCGGCGTCAGGGCGGCGTAGACGAGGTAGTCGCGCGCGAAGGCCCGTACCTCCGGCGCGGAGGTGACCGCGTCGATGAACGGGCCGCCGAGCGCCAGGAACAGGCCCGAGACCGCGAGGGCGAAGCCGAGGCACCAGCCCAAGCACAGCCGCACCGCGCCCCGGAAGGCGCCCTCGTCGCGGGCCCCGAGCGCCTGGCCGCACAGGACCTCCGCCGCCGTGGCGAAGCCGTCGAGGAAGAAGCTGCCGATGAGGAAGAGGTTCTGCAGGACGGCGTTCGCCGCCAGGGTCACGTCGCCGTCCCTGGCGCCGAGGCCGGAGAACAGGGCGAGCGCCGTGATGAGGGCGAGGGTGCGCACCATCACGTCGCCGTTGACCGACAGCATCCGGATGAGGCCGGCCCGCTCGACGATCTCGGGAAGCGGCACGCGCCAGGGCCGGGCGCCGAGGCGGCGCAGCACCAGGAGGCCGAGGAGCGTGCCGGCCACCTCCGCCAGCACGGTCGCCAGCGCCGCCCCGGCGACGCCGTGGCCGAGCCCGAGGACGAACAGGAGCGTGAGGCAGACATTGACGACGTTGATCGCGACCTGGAGGCCGAGGCCGAGATCGGTGCGGCCGCGCCCGAGGGTCGAGCCGAGGATGGCGTAGTTCGCCAGCGTGAACGGCGCGCACCAGATCCGCACCCCGAAATAGCCGGCGAGCGCCGCATTCACCGCCGGGCTGGCGCCGAACAGCCGGAAGGCCGCCGCCGCCAGCGGTTCCTGCAACGCCACCATCGCGAGGCCGACGGCGAGCGCGACGGTCAGCGCCCGGGCAAGCGCCCGGTCGACCTCCGGGCGGTCCCCGGCCCCGGTCGCCTGCGCGGTGAGGCCGGCGGTCGCCATGCGCAGGGCGCCGAAGGTCCAGAACAGATAGTCGAAGATCACCGCCCCCAGCGCCAGGGCGCCGAGCAGGGCCGCGTCGCCGAGCCGCCCGACCACCGCCGTCCCGACGAGGCCGAGGAGCGGCGTCGTGACGTTGGCGAGCGTCATCGGCCCGGCGAGCGCCAGGATGCGGCGATGCGTGACGTCCGGACTTGCGGCGGCGATCATCGGACGCCCCGCTCAGCGGCTGCGGGCGAAGACGCGCGACAGGAGCCAGAGCGGCACCACCACCACGGCGCCGGCGACGAACCAGCGGCCGGCATCGTGGAAGGTCTCGAAGCCGAGGGTCAGCAGCGACTGGATCGTGTCGTAGGCCTGGGCGAAGAGCAGACCGGGCGTGACCCCGAGCATCGCCATGCCGGCCCCGACGAGGAGCGACAGGAACACCAGCCGCACCAGCACCGCGCCGGGCGAGCCGCCGAGGAAGCGGTGCAGGCCGGAGGACCGGCCCTCCCGGTAGCCGCCGGGGCCCGGATCGTAGCCGGACGGGCCCTGGCCGCCCGGTCCTTGCCCGCCGAAGGGACGGTGGAATCTCTGCTCGCTCATGCTGCCTCGCGACCCTGCCGTTTCGGAATGCGGCTCACCCGTTGCACAATTGCCACGGTTTCGGCGAAACCCGGCGCAGGCTGACGCATTGCACCGTTTGGCAATCCGGACCTGAGATGGCAACCTTCCCGGACTATCCCAAGATGCGTGACCGCACCTGTCGGGCCGGAGGGCGGCCCACCCGCAACCCCGAGACGCTCCGCCACCTGCACCGGCGGCGCAGCGCCGCGAGATTGATACCCCGAGCATGATCGACCACGCGCTCTTCGACCCGGCGAAAACCGACCCCGACGCCGACCGGCTGAACCGGGAGATCATCGCCGCCCAGGCCCAGGCGCCGGATCCCTGGTCCATGCCGGTGGATGAGGTGCGCGAGCGCCGCCGCCGCGGCAGCCTCGCCTATCCGGCGATGCCCCGCAGCGCCCGGGCCGAGACGATGACGATCCCCGGCCCCGGCGGGCCGCTCACCCTGCGGGTGATCCGGCCGCAGCGGAAGGCCCGGGGCGCCTACCTGCACATCCATTCCGGCGGCTGGGTCTGGGGCGGGTCCGACGAGCAGGACCCGTGGCTCGAGCGCATCGCCGAGCGCTGCGGCTTCGTCTGCGTCTCGGTCGAGTACCGGCTGGCGCCCGAGCACCCCTATCCCGCCCCGATCGACGATTGCGAGGCGGCAGCGCTCTGGCTCTACCACGAGGGCCGCAAGCTGTTCGGGATCGAGGCGCTGACCATCGGCGGCGAGTCGGTCGGCGCGCACCTGAGCGTGATGACGCTGCTGCGCCTGCGCGACCGCCACCGGCTGCCCAAGGCCTTCCGGGGCGCCAACCTGTTTTCCGGCCTCTACGACCTCGGCGTCACCGCGAGCGCCCGCAACTGGGGCGACGAGCGCCTGGTGCTCAACTCCACCGACATACGCCGCTTCGCCGACGGCTTCGTGCCCGAGGGCGTCGCCCGGCGCTCGCCGGACGTCTCGCCGCTCTACGCCGACCTCGCCGGCCTGCCGCCGGCCCTGTTCTCGGTCGGCACCCGCGATCCCCTCCTCGACGACACCCTGTTCATGTCGATGCGCTGGGCCGCGGCCAACAACGGCGGCTACACCTCGGTCTATACCGGGGGGTGCCACGTCTTCATCCGCTACAACCTCGCCATGACCCAGCGGGCCCTGGAGCTGATCGAGCGCTTCCTGATGGCCCTGGCGTGAAGGATTCGGCGTGAAGGAGTTTGCGTGAGAGACGGCCGCTCGGCCGCAGCCGCCTACGCGCTCCTCGCCTTCGCGACCCTGCTCTGGGCCGGCAACGCGGTGGCGAGCAAGGTGGCGGTCGGCCTCGTCTCGCCGCAGGCCCTGGTCGCCCTGCGCTGGTCGATCGCGCTGACGGCGATCGCCCTGGTCGCCGGGCGCGAGACCTGGGCGCACCGGCGCACGCTTCTGGCGCACTGGCCGATGATCCTGCTGATGGGCGGCGTCGGCTATACCGGCTTCAACGCCCTGACCTACGAGGCGGGAGCGCTGACCAGCGCCGTCAACCTGTCCCTGATCGAGGGCACGATCCCGGTCCTGGTGCTCGTCCTCAACTTCCTGGTCCGCGGCGTCTCCGTGCGGCCCGGCCAGATCCTCGGCTCCGCCATCACCCTCGCCGGGGTGGTGCTGGTGGCCAGCCACGGCGACCTCGCACGGCTCGCCGCCCTCGATGTCAATCGCGGCGACCTCCTGGTCCTGCTGGCCTGCCTGTTCTACGCCGGCTACACCATCGCCCTCCCCTCGCGGCCGGCGGTGCCGGCCCTGGCCTTCTTCGCCGCCATGGCGGTGGCGGCCTGGGCCACCTCGATGCCGCTGCTGATCGGCGAATGGGCGAGCGGCCGGATCCTCTGGCCCGGCGCCGCCGGCTGGGCGCTGATCGCCTTCACGGCGCTGGGGCCCTCGCTGGTGGCGCAGCTCGCCTACATGCGCGGGGTCGAGACGATCGGGCCGAACCGCGCCGGCCTGTTCAACAACCTGGTGCCGGTCTTCGGAGCGATGCTGGCGGTCGGGCTGGTGGGCGAATCCTTCGGCGTCGTCGAGGCGGCGGCCCTCGCGCTGGTGCTGGGCGGGATCGCCGTGGCGGAGTTCTTCGGGCGCAAGGCCGCGTGAGGCGGCACCTGGGCCGTGCTGACGAGGACGGTCCGTTTCCGCAGCGCACCTGACATTCTCGGTGCCATCCCGGGGCTCGGCGCAGCCGAGAGTCCGGGATGACGCGGAGGGTGGCAGGACCGTCGAGACGATCCCGCCGCGAGGCCGTCCGCGAATGCCCGCCGGACCGCCGCCTTACGCCTCCATCGCCTCCAGCTCTGCGATCATCCCTTCGATCATCGACAGGCCGATCTGCCAGAAGGCCGGGTCGCGGGCATCCAGCCCGAACGGCGCCAGCAATTCGCCGTAGGGCTGGCTGCCGCCGGCCGAGAGCAGGGCGAAGTAGCGCTCGACGAAGGCGGCTTCCGCCGCCGGGTCGCCGCTCGCCCGCTGGTAGACGCCGTAGAGGGAGTTCACCAGGCAATCGCCGAACGCGTAGGCGTAGACGTAGAACGGCGAGTGGACGAAATGCGGGATATAGGCCCAGTACGGCTCGTAGCCCTCGTCGAGGCGGATCGCCGGGCCGAGGCTCTCCGCCTGGACCGACATCCACAAGTCGCAGATCTTCTCGGCGGTCAGCTCGCCTTCGCGGCGGGCGAGGTGGATCTTGCGCTCGAACGCGTAGAACGCGATCTGGCGCACCACCGTGTTGATCATGTCCTCGACCTTGGCGGCCAGCATCGCCCGGCGCTGCACCGGATCGGTGGTGGACTCCAGCACGCGCCGAAAGGTCAGCATCTCGCCGAACACGCTGGCGGTCTCGGCGAGCGTCAGCGGGGTCGGGGCCATGAGCGCGCCGTTCGGGCCCGCCAGAACCTGATGGACGCCGTGGCCGAGCTCGTGGGCCAGCGTCATCACGTCCCGCGGCTTGCCCTGGTAGTTGACCAGCACGAAGGGATGGGCCGAGGGCACGGTCGGGTGCGCGAAGGCGCCCGGCGCCTTGCCGGGGCGTACCGGCGCGTCGATCCAGCTGCCGTCGAAGAATCGCCGGGCGATCTCGGCCATCTTCGGCGAGAAGGCGCCGTAGGCCGAGAGCACCGTCTCGCGCGCCTCGGCCCAGGGGATGGTGCGCTGCTCGACCTTCGGCAGCGGCGCGTTGCGGTCCCAGTAGGCCAGGCTGTCCCGCCCGAACCACCGCGCCTTCAACGTGTAATAGCGGTGCGACAGGCGCGGATAGGCCGCCTGCACGGCGGCGACCAACGCCTCGACGGTGTCGCGCTCGACCCGGTTGGCGAGGTGGCGGGCATCCGACACGTCGGCGAAGCCGCGCCAGCGGTCGGAGATCTCCTTATCCTTGGCGAGCGTGTTGGTGATGAGCGTGAAGACCCGCAGGTTCGCCCGGAACACGCTGCTGAGCGCGCCCGCCGCGTCCCGGCGCACGGTCTCGTCGGGGTCCTGGAGCTTGTTGAGGGTCGGTTCCAGCGTCAGTTCCTCGCCGCGCAGCGGGAAGCGTAACGACGCGATGGTCTCGTCGAACAGCCGGTTCCAGGCCCCACGGCCGGTCACCGACTTCTCGAGAAAGAGCTTCTCGGCCTCGTCGCTGAGCTGGTGCGGCTTCTCGCGGCGGATATCCTCAAGCCAGGGGCGGAAGCGCGACAGCGGCGGATGGGCGGCCGCGGCGTCGATCAGCGCATCCTCGACCCGGTTGAGCTCGAGGCTGAAGAACAGGAGGTCGCTGGCGGCGGCCGTCAGGCGCTCCTGGGTGTCGCCGTAGAACTTCGCCCGCGCCGGGTCGGTGGTGTCGCCCGAATAGACGAGGCCGGCATAGGACATCAGCCGGCCCAGCCGGTCCTCGATCGCCTCGTAGGCGGCGACCGCGGTGCCGAGGCGGTCGGGCGCCTCGGGGCCGGCGGCGAGGTCCGCGATGCGGCCGCGATAGTTCGCGGCGAAGGCGCGGCACTCGGCCTCGGCCTGCGTGAGGTCGTCGGCGAAGGCCGGGTCGTCGAGGCCGGCATAGAGGTCCGACAGGTCCCATTCCGGCAGCGGACCGAGATCGACGGCGCGGGCCGTGGCCTGGGCGGTGCTCAGGGCGCTGTCCGACGGCGCGGCGGCACTCAGCGGCATGGACGATGTTCCTCTCGGGCACAAGGGCGGGCACAGGGGCGGGCACAAGGGTGGGGCGTGCGCGGGGACATATCGGCCCCGACCGGCCCGCGATCAACCGAGGCGGCCGCGATTGCCGGGCTGCCGCCGTCGGCGCGGTAACCTTCCGTTGGCGTTAAGGGCCACTTTACGCTTGTGACGCAGCATACGCCTCGAAACGAAACACCTGCGTGATTCGCGGCCTCCCGGCCTGCCGGGGCCGCCCGGCACAGGAAAAGCCCCGGGGCGGCGCCCCGGAGCCGCGGTCCCTCGAGGAGTCCAGATGACCACCACGGTCCTCATCGTCGACGACGATCCCGTGCAGCGCCGGCTGGCGGAGGCCATGGTGCGGCGCCTCGGGTTCGATGCCGTGGTGGCCGAGAGCGGCACGGCCGGTCTCGACGCCATCCGGGCTCCCGATTCCGGCATCGACGTGGTGCTGCTCGACCTCGCCATGCCGGGCGGCCTCGACGGGCTCGGCGTGCTGGCCGAACTGCGCAAGGCCGGCATCGACACGCCCGTCATCGTCCAGACCGCGAACGGCTCGATCGACGCGGTCGTCAACGCCATGCGGGCGGGCGCGGTCGATTTCGTGGTCAAGCCCGCCGGGCCCGAGCGACTGCAGGTCTCGATCCGCAACGCGCTGCAGGTCGACCAGCTCCAGGACGAGATCCGGCGGATGCGCCGGCGGGCTTCCGGCGCCCTCTCGTTCCGCGACCTCACCTCGAAGAGCCCCGATATGGGGCGGGTGATGCGGCTCGCCGAGCGGGCCGCGAAATCCAACATCCCGGTGCTGATCGAGGGCGAATCCGGCGTCGGCAAGGAGGTGCTGGCCCGCGCCATCCAGGGTTCGGGCGAGCGCCGCGGCAAGCCGTTCGTCACGGTCAATTGCGGGGCGATCCCCGACAACCTCGTCGAATCGACCCTGTTCGGGCACGAGAAGGGCGCCTTCACCGGCGCCACCGAGCGCCATCTCGGCAAGTTCGTCGAGGCCTCCGGCGGCACCCTGTTCCTCGACGAGATCGGCGAGCTGCCCCTCGACGCGCAGGTGAAGCTCCTGCGCGCGCTCCAGGAGGGGGAGGTCGATCCGGTCGGCGGGCGCAAGAGCGTTCGGGTCGACATCCGGCTGATCTCGGCGACGAACCGCTCGCTCCTCGACCTCGTCAAGCAGGGCCGCTTCCGCGAGGACCTGTATTACCGCCTCAACGTCTTCCCGATGACCCTGCCGCCGTTGCGGGCCCGGCGCGAGGACATCCCGGACCTTGCCCGCTCGTTCTGCGCCCGGTTCGCCGCGGAGGAGGGCAAGCGGGTCCGCGGCATCGCCGCGGAGGCGATGGCGCTCATCACCCGCTACGACTGGCCCGGCAACGTGCGCCAGCTCGAGAACGCACTGTTTCGCGCGGTGGTGCTCGCCGACGGCGACGAGCTGACGGTGGCGGAGTTCCCGCAGATCGCCGCCCAGGTCCAGGGCTTCGACGTGCGCATCCCCCCGGCCCCGGCGGCGCCCGAGCCCGGCACCGGCCCGGCGCCGGTCCGCGAGATCGTCCGGATCGAGGTGCGCGATCCCCACGCCCTGTCGCTGGTCGCCGAGGAGACCGGCGAGATGAAGACGATGGAAGGACTCGAGGGCGAGATCATCCGCTACGCCCTGCAATTCTACCGCGGGCGGATGTCGGAAGTCTCGCGCCGGCTCGGCATCGGCCGCTCGACTCTCTATCGCAAGCTGAAGGAACTCGGGCTCGACGACGAGAAGACCGAGGACGCGGCCTGAATCCGCGTCCCTCGTCCGAAGAAAACCGCATTTCACGGGTTTTGGGCGACACCATGGACTGCGCCGCGCCGGCGCGATCCTCCGCGCCGCGCCGCGATCACTGTCGCGGTGCGCCACGGCACATCGCGAACGCTCACGCGGGCATGCGGCCTGGGTGTGGCTGCCGTGCGATGGCACGGCCTGGGTTCACGTGTTTACTAATCTAGATGATCAGCGTGGCCGCTTCGCCGGCCGCGGCTTCGAGGAGAGGACCATGGCTCCCAGGCGCAGGACCGGCCGGAACACCGGTGCGGCGGCGACCCTCGCGGTGCTGCTGGCCGCGCAAGCTGGCCTGTCGGGGGTGCGGGCCGAGGGGGTGGCCGCGTCGCCCGCGACCGGCGCGACCGTCGCGAGCGTGCCCGACCCGGGGTCCTCCGACCAGGTGACCTCCGCTCCGGCAACGCCCGCTCCGGCGATCACCATCATCCCGGATAACCCGGCCTCGCCTCCGGCCGGGGTGCAACAGCCCACGGCGACCGCGCCCGAGGCCGCCCCGGTCCAGCCCGCCGCCCTGCCGGGCGCCACCGTTCCGGGCACTCCCGCGCCTGCCCCGGCCGACGCGCCGGCGGCACCGGTGGAGAGCGCGGCCCCCGCCCTGCCCCCGCCCGCCCCCGGCGACCCGGTGGCCGAGGTGGTGGCGGTGCGCCTCGCCGACCCGAATTTCAGCCTGATCCGCCGCCTCTCCACCAAGCAGCGCGAGGCAATGCAGGCCTTCTACGCGCTCGGCGCGTTCAAGTCGGTCTGGCTCACCGAGACCGGCTGGTCGGACGCCGCCAAGGCGGTGATCGCCCGGCTGCAGGCGGCGGGCGAGGACGGGCTCGATCCCCTCGCCTACCCGATTCCGCTCCTCGACCCCCCCCATGCCAAGCCCGCCGACCTCGCCGAGGCCGACCTGAAGCTCTCGGCCGCCGCGGTCCTGTATGCCCGCGACGCCCGCGGCGGGCGCCTCGAACCCTCGCGTCTGTCGCGCTTCATCACCCCGAAGCTCGACCTGCCCGGGGCCGACGCGGTGCTGACCCGCCTGACCCCGGCGGGGTCGAATGCCGGCTCCCTGCTCCAGGCCTACAACCCGGGCCAGCCCGGCTACCTCGCCCTCAAGGCGAAGCTCGCGTCGTTGCGCGCCCAGCAGCCGAACCGCGCCGTGCCGATGGTGCGCCTGCCGAAGGGTCCGGCGCTGAAGACCGGCATGCGCGATCCCCGGGTGCCGCTGATCCGCGCCCGGTTCGGCCTCGGCGGCGCCTCCGACGCCACCGCCTACGACGAGGGCGTGGCCACCGCCGTCGCGAGCTTCCAGCGCGAGCGCGGGATGAAGGCGAGCGGCATCCTCGATCCCGCGACCGTGGCGGCTCTGGCCGGTGCCGCGCCGGGCAAGCAGGAAGCCGACATCCTCGCCAACATGGAGCGCTGGCGCTGGCTGCCGGCCGATCTCGGCCGCACCCACGTCTTCGTCAACATCCCCGAATACAAGGTGCGGGTGATCCGCGACGGCCGCGTCCTCGACGAATCCCGGGTGATCGTCGGCAAGCCCGATTCGCCGACGCCGATCTTCTCGGGCGAGATGACCTACGCGGTGGTCAACCCGTCCTGGACGGTGCCGCCCTCGATCCTCAAGAGCCAGTTCCTGCCCGGCCTCGCCCGCGACCCGAACTACGCGGCGCGCCTCGGCTACCAGGTGGTGAAGCGCGGCAACGGCATCGCCATCCGGCAGCCGCCGGGCGAGCGCAACGCGCTGGGCTTCATCAAGTTCATGTTCCCCAACGACCACGCGGTCTACCTGCACGACACGCCGAACCGCAGCCTGTTTTCCCGCTTCGAGCGGGCGCTGAGCCACGGCTGCGTGCGCGTCGACGATCCGTTCCGCTTCGCGCAGGTCGTGCTCGGGCCGCGCTGGCCGACGGAGCGGCTGAAGGCGCTGATCGGCAAGGGCGAGCGCACGGTGATGCTGCCCGAGAAGCTGCCGGTGCACCTCGCCTACTTCACCCTGGAGGCGGATTCGACCGGGACGTTGCGCAGCCTGCCCGACCTCTACGGCATCAATGCCCGGGTGAAGGTGGCGCTCGGCCTCTCGACCGAGGCGCTGCCGGCGGAAGCCGGCCAGAAGCCGAAGGCGAAGCCGCCGGCCGCGGCCCCGCACACCCACCGCGACGTCGCGCAAGGCGCGCCCCGCCCCGCGCCGCGCCGCCCGGTGGCGACGGCGACCGTCCCCGACGAGCCGGCGGTGGTGCAGCCGGCGCCGGACTATTTCGGCGAGACCGGGGCGATCCGGCGGGGGTGGTGGTAGGCACCCTCTACGCTTCGGCTTCCCCGGACTTCATCCTGGGGCCGCGACTGCCGCCCGTCGATCGCGTTCAGCCGAGACGCGTGGCCGGCGGTCGCGCCGCCGGACCGGGCACGGGCATCGACCTCTCGCGAGAGCGAGAAAGCGACCATATATTTTTGCACCGCGATAGACTGCCGTCTCGGCACCGCGTCGGGCTCGATCCCGCGGCCGATGGTCTTGGCACGCCGCCGACCAGGATTTCCTCGACGGAGATTGCGGCGCATCTCTGCTCGCATCGTCTTGCGAATGACGTCAGGACCGACGTGATCGTCTCCACGACGATCCGGCCTCGGCGTTCCGTTTCCAACGTCAGCCGCTCGGTCCCACGAAATCGTGAAGCGCGGCCGATTTTTGCCACGGTTGAGGCTTAGCGCTGCGCCCCATCCTGTCGCAGGGACCCGGTAACTGTTTGTTGACGGTTCTCGGCAACCTTGCGTTCACCATGGCGGCCACGCGGCCCGAGCGAGGATGAGGGATCGTGCGAGCGCTCAAGCGTGCCGGAAGCGGGGTGGCCGATGCGGCGGCCCGGGGATCGCGCTCCTGCCGGCGCGGCGCGCTGGCGCTGGTCGCCTGCCTGACCGCGGTGATCGCCTCGACCAGCGACACCCAGGACGCGGTCGCCAACGGCGACACCCGCACGATCTCGATCTTCCACGAGCACACCAAGGAGGGCGCGTCGATCACGTTCAAGCGTGACGGGCGCTACGACCGGGCCGCCCTGGAGCAGCTGAACTGGCTGCTGCGCGACTGGCGCCTCGACGAGCCGATCAAGATGGACCCGCGCCTGTTCGACGTGGTGTGGGAAGCCCACCGCGCCGTCGGCTCGCAGGACGCGATCCACGTTGTCTCGGCCTATCGCTCGCCGAAGACCAACGCCGCCTTACGCCGGCGCTCCCGCGCGGTAGCCGAGCACAGCCAGCACATGCTCGGCAAGGCGATGGATTTCTACCTCGCCGACGTCTCGATCGACCAGATCCGGGCGATCGGCATGCAGATGCAGCGCGGCGGCGTGGGCTGGTACCCGCACGCCAACAGCCCCTTCGTCCATCTCGACGTCGGCTCGGTGCGCTCTTGGCCGCGGATGAGCCACGACCAGCTCGCCCGCCTGTTTCCCGACGGCCGCACCGTCCACCTGCCCGCCGACGGCCGGCCGATGGCGGGCTACGAGATGGCCAAGGCCGAGATCCTGGCCCGCGGCGGCAGCGTGATGGGCGTGGGCCAAGCGATCGCCGCGGCGGACGAGGAGGACAGCCCGAACGTCGTAGGCCAGTTCTTCGCCATGCTGTTCGGCGGGTCCAAACCCGCCGCGCCGCCGCCGGCGCCGGTGGTTCTGGCCGGCCGCGCCGGCCGCGTCCGCCCGGTGGCGCTGGCCAGCGCCCAGCCGGAGGATGCCGGCACCCGCGACGCCCTCGCTTACGCCGCCCCGGCGGCCCCCGCCGCCCTCCTGCAGCCGGCCGCGCCCCGACAGGCCGCCCTGCAGCCCGAGCCGGTGCAGCCGGAGACCGCAGCGCCGGTCGCCGCACCGGAGCCGGAGATGCGCGCCGCCGAGACGGTGGCGGCCGGGCTGCCGGCGGCCCCGCTGCCGCCCCGGCGTCCGTCGGAATTCGCCGCTCTGGCCGAGGCGCTGGTCGCCGCGCCGCCGCCAATCATGGTGCCGCTGCCCCCGGCCCGCCCGGCCTCGGTGCAGGTCGCTTCCGCCGAGGCCGATCCTGCGGCCCTCGGCGCGATGCTCCAGCCGCGGCCCCGTCTGGCGCCCTCCCCCGCCGAGCCGAAGGCGCCGGAGCCCAGATCCGCGGAATCCAAGTCTTCGGAAGCCAAGTCGTCGGATTCGAAGACGCAGCTGCGCGCCTTGTTCAGCGCCGCGGTGGCCGCGCCCGCCGCCGAGGCCGCCGCGGTGCGCCTCGTCCAGCGGCCCAGGCCCGGCCCTCCGCCCGCCGGCCTCGTCGCCGCCCCCGCCGGCGCGGTCGCGACCCGCTTCCGGGCCGGATCGAGCGAGGACGTGCCGAGCGCCGGCCGCTTCAGCGGGCCGGCGGTGGGACGGCGCTGAGCGCCGCGGAGGCGGCCGGGGCGGGAACCGGGGTCGCCGGCACGGCATTCGCCGACAGCACCGGCCAGGTTCGCGCGCCGACGATGCCGTCCGGACCGAGCCCGGCCGTGGCCTGGAGGTGCTGCACGGCCAGGAGCGTGGCCGGACCGAAATCGCCGTCGATGGCGATCGGGTAGCCCCGCGCGGCGAGCAGGCGCTGCAACGCCGCGACGTCGGGTCCCACATCCCCGAGATGCAGCACGGGCTGGTCCGGCGTCGGACCCGGCGCGACCGTGTCCGCCGCCAGGTCGGCCAGGACCGCCTTGGCGCGCTTGAGGTAGAAGATCCGGTCGTCGAGCCCGTTCTGGCCGCCATTGATCACCTTCGTGATGGCGGTGATGTCGTCGGCGTCGGCGAGCTGGTTGAGGCTGAGGCGCTTCCCGCTGCTGGCCCGGTAGGTACGGGTGGTCCAGAATGCGCAGGCGATCCGCAGCGACACGACCGGCTCGGCCGCGAGGGTCGGGTCGTCCTCGAGATCGAGGTGCAGCAGGGCGCCGAAGCTGCGATAATTCGCCCGGCCGGTGAGCTGGAACAGGCCGCGCCCCTTGTAGCGCGGGCCGTCCCCGGGCGTGGTGTTGCCGAGGTCGGCCCGACCGTTATAGGCGGTGCCGCTGGCATATTCCTGCGTCGTGCAGAAGCTGTCCGATTCGTGGGCCGCCTGTGCCAGGAAATGCGCGATCCGCAGCGGCGTGTCGATCTGCGATTGGGCGAGTGTCGTCGCCAGGACCGGCCCGATCGCTGTGATGATCGCCGCCTGATTGGTCTTGCGCGTCCCGCTCTGCTTGCGTGCGATCGCGAACAGCGTGCTGGCATCGATCGGCAGCATGGTCCGTCCCCCCGTCATGACAGGCCTCCGACCCGGCTTGCCCGAGTCGGAATCGCGGCGATTCGCGCGCCCGCCAAGATCATGGCAATGATCCATGCTGTGAAGGGCCGTCATCGGAAATCATTTTTTCAGCCGAGGGCCGCCGCCAACGGTCGGCGCCGCAAGGATATGGCATCTATACTTTATATTTTAATCATCAAAATAAAATGGGTCTGCTATCAAGAATATATTCGGCAGGCTTGCATGAAACACGCCTGCCGATCTGCCGATTACCCTTCGATGATCGACCGGATCTTGGTCGCCAGGCCTTCGACCGGGAACGGCTTGGTGATCATCTGCATGCCGGGCCCGAGATGACCGTTGCCGAAGGTCGCGTTCTCGGCGTAGCCGGTCATGAACAGCACCTTGAGGTTCGGGCGCACCAGCAGAGCCTGGTCGGCGAGCTGGCGGCCGTTGAGGCCCGGCAGGCCGACATCGGTCACCAGAAGGTCGATGTGGGAGGCCGATTGCAGCAGGCGCAGGCCCGCCGGCCCGTCGCCGGCCTCCAGCGTGCGATAGCCGAGCTCGTGCAGCACCTCGACGACCAGGGCGCGCACGGTCGAGTCGTCCTCCACCACCAGCACGGTCTCGCCGCGCTCGGCCCGCGGTGCCTCGCCCCTCGCCTCGGCCGCCGATTCGATCTCGCCGTGGTAGCGGGGCAGGTAGAGCTTGACCGTCGTGCCCTGGTCCGCCTCCGAGTAGATCTTGACGTTGCCCTCGGATTGCTTGGCGAAGCCGTAGATCATCGACAGGCCGAGACCCGTGCCCTGGCCCAGGGGCTTCGTGGTGAAGAACGGGTCGAAGGCCCGGGCGATCACGTCCGGCGGCATGCCGGTGCCGGTATCGGTCACGCTGATGCAGACATACTGCCCCGCCCGCACCCCGATCTCGCGGGCCGCATAGGCGTCGTCGAGATGGGCGTTGGCGGTCTCGATGGTCAGCCGACCGCCCTCCGGCATCGCGTCGCGGGCGTTGATCGCGAGGTTGAGGATCGCGTTCTCGAGCTGGTTGGGGTCGCAGAGCGTCAGCCACAGGCCGCCGGCCACCACCACTTCGAGCTGCACCCGCTCGCCGAGGGTGCGGCGCATCAGATCGTCCATCGAGCTGACCAGCCGGTTGGCGTCGACGGGCTTGGCCTCAAGGGGCTGGCGGCGCGAGAAGGCGAGGAGACGATGGGTGAGCGCGGCGGCGCGCTGGGCCGAGGCCATGGCGAGGCCGGCATAGCGGGTGAGGTTCTCGGTCCGGCCCTCGTTGATGCGGGTCTGCATCAGGTCGAGCGAGCCGACGATGCCGGTCAGCAGGTTGTTGAAGTCGTGGGCGATGCCGCCGGTGAGCTGGCCCACCGCCTCCATCTTCTGCGACTGGCGCAGCTGCTCCTCGGCCCGCTCGCGCTCGGCCACCGCCTCGCGCACCCGCATCTCCAGGGTGTCGTTGAGCTCGCGCAGGGCCACCTCGGCCCGCTTCGACTCGGTGACATCGTAGATCACCCCGACATGGCGCAGGCCCGAGGTCTCGGTGTCGCGAATCGCCTCGCCGCGGCGCACCAGCCAGCGCACCTCGCCGGTATCGGCGAGCCGCACCCGCGTCTCGATCGGCGGCAGCTCGCCCTCCTGGCGCTGGTCGGGCGCCAGCAGCGGCGGGTCGCCCTCGACCACGAGGGCGTTGACCGCGCTCGCCGCCACGGTGCGGGCCGGGACCAGGCCGAGGAGGCTGCAGAATTGCGGCGAGGCCGCCACCGTGGCGAAGCCCGGCACGTGCTCGAAGGCACCGACCCGGCCGGCCGACTGGGCGATGCGCAGGCGCTCCTCGACCCGCTTCTGCTCGGTCACCTCGACGAGGACGCCGGTGAAGCGGGCGGGCCGCCCGTCGGGGCCGAAATGGCAGCGGCCGCGGGCATGGACCCAGCGCACCGAGCCGTCCGGCGCCAGCAGGCGGTATTCCTTGTCGAACACCTCGGCCCCGCCGAGGATGCCGCTGACCGCGAGGCGCACCCGCAGGCGGTCGAGGGGGTGGATGCCGGTGAAGAAGGCGCTCGCCGGCAGCGGGCCGGGGCTGAGCGGCACGGTGCCGGGCCGCGGCGGGGAGTTGAGGCCGGTGAGCGCCGCGAAGCGCCCGTCGACGTGGAGGCGCTTGCCCACGATGTCCCAGTCCCAGGTGCCGGCGATGCCGGCGGAGGACAGGGTGAGCGACAGCTGGCGCTGCGCCTCGCCGAGCCGCCGCTCGATATCGGCGAGCCGCGAGCGTCCGGCCTCGGCCTCGTGGACATGCGACATGTCCACCTGCGAGGCGAAGTAGTTGACGAGCCGGCCGTCCTCGTCGCGGATCGGGCAGATCAGCAGCTGGTTCCAGAAACGGCTGCCGTCGCGGCGGTAGTTCAGGACCGTGACCCGCGTCACGCGCTCCGCCCGCAGCCCCTCGCGAATCGCCGCCAGCGCCCCCGGATCGGTCTCGGGGCCCTGGAGGAAGCGGCAGTTCCTCCCCAGCACCTCCCCGGCCTCGTAGCCCGCGAGGTTCAGGAAGGCCTCGTTGGCGAAGACGACCGGGTTGTCCGGCAGGTGCGGATCGCTGATCAGCATCGGCTGGCGCGAATGCTCCAGCCCGGCGAGGAACGGCCCGGCCCGGCGCCGCGTCGCCGCGATCGCGGCGGCGAGCGCCGCGTCCCGGCCGGGGCCGGTCTCGTCCGGCCCGCTCATGCGCGACCGCCCGGGCATGGGGACCCGCGAGAGCATGAGCACCCGCCGGGGATGGGGATCGCGCCGGCTCCCGTCATGCGTCCGGGTCGCCGAGGGCGCGGGCGATGAACTCGTCCACCAGGGCGCGCAGGTTGTCGAGGGAGGGCAGGTCCATCAGCATCGCCAGGTAGCCGCGGATGTCGCGCTCGCTCACCGAGAAGTCGATGTAGAGGAACAGCACCAGGGCGTCGGCCACCGGATCGGTCGCCTGGCCCGCCCCGATTTGGCCCGCCTCCATCCCGAAGATCCGCGGGCCGTCGCCGCGCGCGATGCCGGGCAGCGACATGGTCAGCGTGCGCCGGAGCATGTTGGCCATCGTGGCGAGGCAGCCGTTGAGGATGATGTTGCCGGTCTCCGCCAGGGCCTCGTCCTCGAGGGCGGCGACCTCCTCGGGCGTCAGCTCCTCGCCGGCGACGGCCCTGACCAGCTCGCGGCCGTTCTCCTGGGGGAAGATCAGCAGGGCGCGGCCCGCGAAGGCGCCCTCGAAATCCTGGTGCACCACCACGAGGGGCGCGGCCTCGCGCTCGCCGATCAGGCGGGCGGCGGCGGCGCGCGAGACGATCTCCACCGAGGGCACCGAGAGCAATACCTGGGTGCCGATCATCTTGCGCAGGCTCGCCGCGGCACGGCTGACGCCGATATTGACGAGCTCGGTGAAGGCGTCCTGCTGCAGCTCGGTCAGGCTGGCGGCGTCGTGGCGATCGCTCCTCACGGGGCGGCGTTCCGGCGCAGGCGGAGGGCGGCACCCGAGAGGAAGCCCGCCAGGGCCTCCCCGGTCAGGGGCTTGGCCATGAAGGCGGCGTCGAGCTGGCGGGCGCGGGCGATCACCTCGTCCTGGATGTTGGCCGAGACCACGGCGATCGGCATGCCGGGCCTCATGGCGCGCAGTTCCTCGGCGAGGGCGAGGCCGTCCTTGCCCGGCATGTTGAAGTCGAGGAGCGCGACGTCGACCGGCTCGCCGGCCACCACGGCCAGGGCCTCGTCGGCATTCGCGGCCTCGCGCATCACCCAGTCCGGCCTGAGCTGGCGCAGCAGCCGCAGGGCGACGGCCCGGGCGAGCTTGCTGTCGTCCACGACGAGGGCGGTGACGGGCGCGGAGGCGGTCGGTGACTGCGACATGGGCGGCCTCTAGGCGGTTTTCGCCGAAAGGGGAATGGCGCCCGCATGGACTCCCGGGGACGTGACGCCCGGGCGCGGCGGGCGACCGTGCCGGACCGACATAATCGAAAACCGGCAAATGCGCGCCCGGTTTTCTGCGTCATGCGTCGCGCACATCAGGACAGGTCCGGCACGTCCAGCAGCGGTGCGAGCCAGCGCGCCGCGAAGGGATCGCCGCAGACGCCGCGGAGCGGCGGACGCAGCCGCACCAGAACCTGCACCACCGCCGTATGGAGGCCGGTGCAGCCGCTCCACTCCACGGCCGTCCCCGGTCGGGCGAGGAGCAGTGCGGCCAGGGTCTCGGCCTCCTCGACCGGGCAGGCGCCCTCGAGCCGGATGAGGTCCCCGTCGCGGCGCACACTCACGGCCTCGCCTCCCCTTCACCCGGTTCCCGCCCGACCAGGGCCTCGGGATCGAGCACCAGCAGCACCCGTCCGTCGCCCGACAGCGTCGTGCCGGCGAGGCCGGGCCAGGCCGCGAGCGCCGGCAGCGGCCGGACCAGCCCGTCGGCCCGGCCGGCGAAGCGGTCGACCTCGATCGCGACGCGCTCATCGCCCGCCCGCACCACCGCGAGCCGGGCCTCGGAGGACCGCCCCCCGCGAGGCCCATCGGGCCCGCGCGGCAGGTCGAGGAGGTCGGCGAGGTGCAGCACCGGCACCGTCCGGTCGCGCAGCACCGTGGCGGCGCCCGGCGCGAGGTCGCGGATCCGGGCACGCGGGATCCGGGCGAGCTCGACGACGGCGTCCATCGGCAGGCCGTAGCGCTCCGGCCCGACCTCGACGAGGAGCAGCCGGACGAGGGACCGGGCCCGGGGCAGGCTCAGGCGGATCGCGGTGCCGGCGCCGGCCCGGCTCTCGACGGTGCAGGTCCCGCCGAGGCGGGCGACGGCAGCGCGCACCGCATCCATGCCGACGCCGCGGCCGGAGACGGCGCCGACGGAAGCCGCCGTCGAGAAGCCCGGCGTGAAGATCAGGTCGATCGCGCCGGCCTCGTCGAGGGCGGCCAGCGCATCGGGGGCCATCAGGCCGCGCTCGGCGGCGCGGCGGCGAAGCAAGGCCGGGTCGAGGCCGCGCCCGTCATCCGTGACCGAGACGACGACCCGGTCGGCCCGGCTCTCGGCGCCGACGACGATGCGCCCCGCCGGCGGCTTGCCGGCCGTCTCGCGCGCCGCAGGAGGCTCGATGCCGTGGTCGACGGCGTTGCGCAGGAGATGCAGCAGGGGCTCGAACAGGCCTTCCGCCACGTCGCGGTCGATCTCGGTCTCCTCGCCCTCGAGCGTCAGCGTCACCTCCTTGCCGAGCCGGCGGGCGATGTCGCGCAAAGCCCGCGGGAAGCGGCGGAAGACCCGCGCCAGGGGCTGGAGCCGCAGGCCCATCGCCTCGCGGTGCAGTTCGGCCGAGAGGCGACCGATCCGCTCGTCGCTCGCCCGCAGGGCGGGGAGGAGATCCACGAGGCCGGCCCCGGATCCGGCCCGGGCGACGACCTCGCCGAGATCGGCGCGGGCGGCGGCGAGATCGTCGGCGAGCGCCACCAGGGCGTCGATCCGGCCGGCATCGACCCGCAGGGTCCTGGAAGGCGCGACCGCCATCTCCGGAGCGGGCCCGGGCGCCGTCTCGACCGGGGCCGCCGGCGTCGCGATCGTGGCGATCGTCACCTGGTCGGGCACCAGGCGGAACACGGCCTCGACCTCCGGCCGCTCGTCGGTGGTGAGCAGCGTCACCGCGAGGTTGCAGGCGAAGACGTCGAGGGTCTCGAGCGGCGGCCAGGGATTCGCGGGATCGAGCCGCAGCGCCAGGAGGCCGCGCAGCCGCCGCACCAGCCCGAGGGGATCGTCGCCGGAGAAGAAGCAATCGGCCCGCGGGACGTAGCGCAGGGCCGTCAGGGTGCCGGCGGGGCGCTCGCCGAGATCCGCCAGCAGGGCGGCCGCCCAGTCCGGCGCGGGTCCGGCCGGGTTCGCATCGGGGGCCGCCCCGGACGCGGGCGTCAGCAGGGTCCGGTAGAGGGCCGCGAGCCGTGCCGATTCCGCCTCGGCGCCGGGCGGGAGCGCGCCGGTGGCGGCGATCGCCTCGGTCCAGCGGGCAACGGCGTCGAGGGCGGCCAGCGACAGGTCGACGAGGTCGGGGCCGGCCGCGACGGTGCCGGCCCGGGCGGCCGCGAGGCCGTCCTCGGCGGCGTGCAGCAGCGCCAGCATCGCCGGCCAGTCGAACAGGGCGGCCGAGCCCTTGAGGGTGTGGACGGCGCGGAAGACCCGGTTCACCACGCCGGCATCGGGGCTCCCGTCGAGCGCGAGCAGGTCCCCGGCCGCGGCCTCGACCAGCTCGCGCGCCTCGGCGACGAATTCCGCGACGAGATCGTCGGGGAGCGGGAGGGCGGCGGGGGGCGGTGCGTCGTCAGTCATGGGCGTCCTCCGGACGCTGGTAGACGATCGCGTCCGGGAAGCGGCGGGTCTGGAACCGCGACGGGATCCGGGCCATCGATTCGGTATGGCCGAGGCACAGGAACCCGCCGGGCCTCAAGGACGCGAACAGGTTGTCGGCGGCGACTCCTCGCGATGCGTCGTCGAAGTAGATCAGGACGTTGCGGCAGAACACGACGTCGAACCGCCCTTCCCGCGCCATCCCGGCGCCGTCGACGAGGTTGCGGCGGGTGAAGCGCACCGAGTCGCGCAGGTCCGGCAGGATGCGCCAGGATCCCGCCTCCTGCGGGATGAAGTAGCGCGCGACGAGGGCGGGCGGGAGCCGCATCAGAGCCCGGGCCCCGTAGGACCCGGCCTGCGCCGCGGCGAGCGCCCGCGTGTCGATGTCGGAGCCGACGATCTCGATCTCCCAGGCATCGACCTCGGGCCAGTGCTCGAGGAGCCAGATCGCCAGCGAGTACGGCTCCTCCCCGGTCGCGCAGGGCATCGACCAGATCCGGATCGGGTCGTGCCGCGACCGCCCGGCGGTGAGCGGCCCGAGGAGCGAGGCGGTGAGGCAGCGCAGCTGGTGCTCCTCGCGGAAGAAGTAGGTCTCGTTGACCGTGAAGGCGTTGACGAAGAGCTGCACCTCGCCCTCCGCATCGGCCCGCAGGCGCGCGAGATAAACCGGCAGGGTGCCGGCGCCGGTCGCCCGCATCCGCTCCAGCACCCGGCGCTCGATGAACGGGCGGCGGTTCCCCGGCACCAGGATGCCGGTATGGCGGTAGAGCAGGTCGCAGATGCGCGTCAGGTCGGCCTCGTCGAGGGTCACGGCAGCAGCGCCCGCAGTTCCGCCGCGATGGCATCGAGCGGCGCGACCACGCCGGCGCCGCCGGCCCGCACCAGTTCGCCCGGCATGCCCCAGACCACCGCCGTCGCCTCGGATTCCGCGATGGTGCGCCCGCCGCGGCGGCGCAGCTCCGCCATGGTCCGGGCGCCGTCGCGGCCCATCCCGGTCATCAGCACCCCGACGAGACGGCCGGGGGGAATCAGGTCCAGGGCGCTCTCCACCAGGCGGTCGACGCTCGGGTGCCAGGGATAGTCGGGCAGGGCCGGGGCCGGCGCCGCCATCAGGCCGCCGGGCCGTCGCACCACGATCACGTCGGCATCGCCGCGCCCGACATAGACCCGGCCCGGAACCAGGGCGACCGGCCCGGTCACCTCCTGCACCGCGAGCGCCGAGAGCCCGTCGAGGCGACGCGCCAGCGGTCCCGTGAAGGTCGCCGGCATGTGCTGGGCGACGACGATCGGCCAGGGGAAATCGGCCGGCAGCCCGCCGAGCAGGGCGGTGAGCGCCGGCGGGCCGCCGGTCGAGGCGCCGACGAGGACCAGGCCGCCGGCTTCCGGCGGCGCAGCCTCCGGGTGCGGGGCGGGCCGGGCCGGGAGCGCGGCGCGCGGCAGGGAGGCCGGGCCGGGATTCGGGCTCGCGGTCGGGCCGGGATTCGCGCCCGGGCCGACGAGGCCGGCATGGCGGGCGCGCAGCCGCGCGGCGAGGCCGTGGGCGATCCGCGGCCGGGCCCGCGCCGCGGCACGCACCGTCTGCACCAGCACGGGGGCGAACCGGTCGATCTCCAGCGAGACCGCGCCGGCGGGCTTGGCCAGGACATCGACCGCGCCCCGCGCCAGGGCATCGAGGCTGGTCTCGGCGCCGGCGGAGGTGAGCGTGGACAGCATCACCACCGGGCAGGGCCGCTCCAGCATGATCCGGTCGAGGACGGCGAGCCCGTCAAGGCCCGGCATCGTGACGTCGAGGGTCACCACGTCCGGGGCGAAGCGGGGCAGCAGGTCGAGGGCCTCGAGCCCGTCGCGGGCGAAGGCGAGCTCGAAATCCCCCTCGGGGGCGAAGACGGCGCCCAGCACCTTGCGCATCAGCGCCGAGTCGTCGACGACGAGGAGGCGGATCATGCCGGTCTCTCCGCGGGGACGGCCCGGCGCAAGGAGCGCGCAAGGAGCGCCGCCGGGTCGATCAGGGGCAGGATTCCGTCGGCGAGACCCGCCACCCGGGTGACCGTTCCGTTCCCCGCCGCGGGCCTGGCCGCCCGGATCGCCCCGGCCTCCGGCCGGACCAGGCGGGTCGCACCGTCGACGAGGAGGCCCGCCCGCGCGCCGTTCGATTCGATCACCAGCAGGCGCCGGCGCCCCGTTCCGTCGGCGGGCGGCAGGCCGAGGCGCCGGCGCAGGTCGAGGACCGGCAACGCCGCGCCGCGCAGGGTCGTGAAGCCGGCAAGCCCGTCCGTCGCCCCCGGCACCCGCACCGGATCCTCCGGCGCCGGCATCACTGCGCGCACGGCGCCGGCGGGCAGGCCGTAGCGCGCCCCGGCGAGATCGATCGCCAGCACGGGCTCGGTCGGCGCGGAGACGGACGCGGCGCGCGCAAGGCCCGGCTCCCCCTCCCCGACCAGGGCTCGCGCCGACAGGATGCAGACCAGGGTCCGCCCGCCATCGAGGCGGGCGAAGCCGGCGGCCGCGCCGCCGCGGCGCAGGGCCCGCGGCACCGGGTCGATCGCCGCCGCGGGCAGGCGCAGGACCGGCCCGATCCGCTCGGCCACCAGCCCGACGCCCCGCACCAAGACGGCCCGGGGGCCGGCGGTGCGGCCCCGGCCGAGCAGGGCGGAGACCGAGAAGAGCGGCACGTCCCGGCCGCGCCACGGCATCGCCCCGAGGGCGGCGGGACCGCCCTCCGGCGCCGGGACCAGGGCCGCCGGCAGGGCCACCACCTCCTCGACCGCGTCGAGCGGCAGGGCGTAGGGCTGTCCCGCGACCGTGAGCATCACGAGGGCGACCGGCGGCGGAGCCGCCGGGGGGGTGTCGCCCGGGGGCGCGGACGCGGCCGCGGTGCCGGCATGCCGCCGCGGACGGGCACTGGCGACGAGGGCCGGCAGGTCGAGAACAGGGACCTCGCCGGGATCCGCCGCCAGGCCGGCGACGCCGCCGACGAGGAGGCCGACCGGCCCGTCCGCCTCGGCGATCACCATCCGGCCGGCGGGCGCAGGGGCCATGCCGGGATCGAGGAGGCAGGCGAGGTCGAGGACCGGCAACGGGCCGGCGCGGGTGCCCGCGAGGCCGACGAGGGAGGCGGGCGCTCCCGGCACCCGGGTGAGGGCCGGGACCGGCGTCACGGCGCGCACCCGCCCCGCCGGCAGGGCGATGCGGATCCCGGATCCGAGCGAGACGAGGAGGACGCGCCCGGCCTCAGGCATCCGCACCCTGCAGCTCCTCGGCGAGCAGCGCGATCTCCTCGACCGCCGCCGCCAGGTCCTCGGCCCCCCGGGCCTGCTGGCGGGCGGCGATGGCGGCCTCGGTCGAGGCCCGGTCGGCCTCCTCGGCGGCGGTGGCGACCTGGCGCGCGCCGGCCGCGATGTCGGCCGCCGCCGTCAGGATGGCGTCGGCGCCTTCGAGGATCTCGCGGTTGGCGCGCTCCAGCTCCGCCACGTCGGCGGCGACCGCCGCGAGGCTCGCGGTGAGCGCGCGGTTCTTCGCCACCTCGGCCTCGCCGGCACCGAGCGAGCGTTCGAGGGCGCGCAGGAGGGCGGCGCTCCCGTCCCGGATCCCCCGCACCGTGGCGCGGATCCGGTCGGCGCCCTTGGCGGCGTCCCGCGCCAGGGCGCGGATGTCGGCCGAGACGAGGGCGAAGCCCTGGCCCGCCTCGCCGGCCCGGGTCGCCTCGATGGCGCCGCTCACCGCCAGCATGCCGATCTGCACCGCGACGAGCGCGATCCCCTCCCCGATCGTCTCGATGCGTCGGGCGTCGTCCTCGATCGCGTCGAGGCGGGCGAGCGAGTCCCGCATCCCGGCCAGCGCCTGCCCGACCCCGTCGGCGAGGCCGTCGATCGCGCCGCGGGCCCGGCGCAAGGTCTCGGCGATGGCGCCGATCCGCGCGAGCGCCGTGTCGGCCCCGGAGCGGGCGCCCGAGGCGACGCGCTCCACCTCCGCCATCGCGTCGGCGGATTGCCGCACGGCGGCGCTCTGCAGGGTCAGGCCGCGGCTGATCTGGTCGACGGCGGCCAGGATCTCGGCAGCGGCCCCGGACAATTCCTGGATCGAGGCCGAGAGCGCGTCGGCGGCGCCGCCGATCTCCGCGATGCCGGCCCGCACCTCCGCCGCGCCGCCCAGGGTCTCGGCGAGGGCCGCCAGGGCCTCGGCGGTCGCCTGGCCCTGGTCGAGGGCCTCGGTCTGCTGCGCCACGGCGCGCTGCGCCTCCTCGGCCGCGGCGGCCTGCTCCTCGGCCGCGGCCGCGACCTGCTCGGCACCGGCCTGGGCCTGGCGGGTCGTCGTCTCCGCCTGAAGGGCCGCCGCCAGGATCGCCTGCGCGCCCTCGGCCAGGGTCCCGAGATCGGCTCTCGCTTCCTCCAGTTGCCGGGCGACGCGCCCGCCCGACGCCGCCTCGGCCGCCGCCCGGGCGGCGGCGTCGCGGATCGCCTCGCCCAGCGCCCGGATCTCGCCCCGGATCGCCTCGACCCGCTCGCGCACCTCGCCGACGCTCGCCTCCGCGGTCTCGGCGAGCGCCCGGACCTCGTCGGCCACCACCGCGAAGCCGGCGCCCTGCGCTCCGGCCCGGGCCGCCTCGAGGGCGGCGTTGAGGGCGAGGAGCCCCGTCTGGTCGGCAATGCCCCCGACCGTGCCGGTGACCTCGCCGATGCTGGCCGCCTCCCGGTCGAGACCGTCGACGAGGGCGACCGTAGCGTCCTGGCGCCCGGCCTCGGCCTCGATCGCGGCGATCGACTGGGTCGCCTGGGCGCCCGCCTCGGCGAGCAGCACCTGGAACGCGGCGGTGCGGCGGCGCGACAGCTCGGCCCGCTCCCGCGCTTCGCCGAGGCGCCCGACGATCGCCGCGACCGCCGAGAGCGATTGCTGTGCCGCGCCGGCGGCCTCCTCGGCCCCGCCGGCGATCTGCTCCATCGCCCGGCGCAGCTCCTCGGCCGCCGCCGAGGCCTCGGTGACGCCGGCGGCCAGCTCCTCGGTGGCCGCACCCAGGCGCTCCGTCGCCTTTTGCCGGCGCGTCGGCGCACCCTCGGGGGGCCCCTCTCCGGCCCGCCCGCGGCTCCGGCCGCGCCGGGCCGCCGGCTCCCGTCCGGGAGCGGGAGCAGGCTCGACGGGTGCGATGTCCGAGCTTCCGGCTGCGTCAGGATTCGCCTGCGCGGCCGATCTTGCCTCGGCGGCAGGGCCTGCGAGCTTCGCCTTCTTCACCAATGCCATCGCAGCCTGAAATCCGCGCACCGTCGATACCGGTTTGCCGGAGGCGGGAGACCGGGGCAAGCGCCACGGGGGTATCGGGCTGGGGGTAGCGGCCGGCGGCATCGGCTTGGAGCTTTCCGCCTGGCGCCTTCCGCTCGGGGCCGTCGGCTGGGAAGGAGGACGGCCTATCCCGTTCGTCCGGGATCCTGCCAGCCGAGATCCCGGCTGATCGCCCGGGCGACCTCCCGGGCCGTCCCGGCGAGATCCTCCATCCGGGCCTCGTCCATGTACTGCACCGTGCTGGTGACGCTGAACGCCGCCACGATGGCCCCGCTCGCATCCCGGATCGGGGCGGCGACGCAGCGTACCTCCGGCTCGTTCTCCTCTCGGTCGTAGGCGATGCCCCGTGCCGCGTAGGCCCGCATCCGCGCCAGCCAGGTCTCCAGGTCCGGGCTGTGGCCGCCGCGTGCGTCGCCGAGGCGGTGGAAGCCGCGCCAGCGCGCCTCGTCGAGGTCGAGGATCAGCGCCTTGCCGAGACCCGTCGACCAGACCGGCTGGCGCTCGCCGACCCGCGAGCTGATCTCGATGCGCCGGCGCCCCGGCAGCTTGTCGAGGTAGAGCGCCCAGTCGCCCTCCAGCACGCCGAGATGGATGGTGTCGCCGCAAGCCTCCGACAACCGCTCCAGGTGCGGCCGCGCCACCCGGGTCACCGGCGCGGCCTGCTGGGCGCGGAATCCCAGCTCCAGGAGCTTCGGCCCGAGCCCGTAGCCGTCCCGCGGCGCGAAGGTGAGGTAGCGCTGCTCGACCAGGGCCGCGGCGAGACGGTGGGTGGTGCTGCGCGTGGTGCCGAGCCGGGCCGAGAGGCCGGCAAGGTCGCGGGCGCCGTCCGCCACCGCCTCCAGGATGGCGAGGCCGCGCAGGAGCGTCTGACTTCCCGGCGGAGCGCCATCGCCCCCGGTTGACGGCCTCGATGTCACGGGCGTATCGTCCCACATAGAAGAACAAGATCCCAATATATGGGATCGAATGGTGCGGCACCAGGGCCGTGCCGGAGGAAACCGAACGCCGCGCCCTCCGCCACGAGCCCTGCCTCGCGCCCGTCGACCCGCGCGCCGCGGCGGCGCGCCCGTGAAGGAGGTTCCCCATGAAGCTGTTGCGCTACGGCCCCGCGGGCCAGGAGAAGCCCGGCCTGCTCGATGCCGAGGGCCGCATCCGCGACCTGTCCGGTCATGTGCCCGATCTCGGCCCCGCCGCCCTCGGTTCCGAGTCCCTGGCGCGTCTCGCGGCGATCGACGTCGCCGGCCTGCCGGTGGTGGACGGTGCGCCGCGCCTCGGCACGCCGGTGGCGAATGTGGGCAAGTTCATCGCCATCGGGCTCAACTTCGCGGATCATGCCGCCGAGTCGAACCTGCCCGTTCCCAAGGAGCCGATCGTCTTCACCAAGGCGATCAGCTCGCTGTCGGGCTCCGACGACCCGGTGATGCTGCCGAAGGACTCGGTGAAGAGCGACTGGGAGGTCGAGCTCGGCATCGTCATCGGCACGCGCGCCTCGTATGTCGAGGAGGCGCAGGCGCTCGACCATGTCGCCGGCTACTGCCTCGTCAACGACGTCTCGGAGCGCGAGTACCAGATCGAGCGCGGCGGCACCTGGGACAAGGGCAAGGGCTGCGACACCTTCGGTCCGGTCGGCCCCTGGCTCGTGACCTCCGACGAGGTCGGCGACCCGCAGAGCCTCGACATGTGGCTCGACCTCAACGGCCGCCGCATGCAGACCGGCAACACCCGGACCATGATCTTCACCTGCGCGCAGATCGTCTCCTACGTCAGCCGCTTCATGACCCTGATGCCAGGCGACATCATCACCACCGGCACGCCCCCGGGCGTCGGCATGGGCATGAAGCCGGACCCGGTCTTCCTCAAGGCCGGGGACGTGATGACGCTCGGCATCGAGAAGCTCGGTGAGCAGCGCCAGGACGTGACCGCCTGGCAGCGCCGGGAGGCGTGAGCCCATGACGGCTCCGAAGTCCTTCCCGAACCGCTTCGAGGGTTGTACGGCCCTCGTCACCGGCGGCGCCTCCGGCATCGGGCTCGCCGTCGCCGCGCGCCTCAAGGCCGAGGGCGCGACGGTCGCGCTCTGGGACCTCAACGAGGAGGCCCTGGCGAAGGCCAGGGCCGAATCGGGCGCAACGGATGCCCGGGCCCTCGACATCGCCGATGCCGCCGCGGTCGATGCCGCCATGCGCGACACCCTGGCGGCGCTCGGGGGCCGGCTCGACGTGCTGGTCTGCAGTGCCGGCATCACCGGGCCGAACACCGTGCTCCGCGACTACCCGGTCGAGGCCTGGCAGCGGGTGATCGACGTGAACCTGAACGGCCTGTTCTACTGCAACCGCGCCGCGGTGCCGGCGATGGAGGCGGGCGGCTACGGCCGCATCGTCAACGTCGCGTCGATCGCCGGCAAGGAGGGCAACCCCAACGCCTCGGCCTACTCGGCCTCCAAGGCCGGGGTGATCGGGCTGACGAAGTCGCTCGGCAAGGAGCTGGCGAAGTCGGAGATCCGGGTCAACTGCGTCACGCCGGCGGCGGTGCGCACCGCGATCTTCGACCAGATGACGCAACAGCATATCGACTTCATGCTGTCGAAGATCCCGATCGGCCGGTTCGGCGCCATCGACGAGGTGACCTCGCTGATCTGCTTCCTGGCGAGCGAGGAGGCGTCGTTCTCGACGGGTGCGGTGTTCGACGTGTCGGGCGGGCGGGCGACGTACTGACCGTCCATCGCTGCGTTATCGGCCGACCTCGCCGGCCGCCACGCCTCCCCCTCCCGGGGTCGTCACGGGTCCGCGAAAACGGAACCCGTGATGACGTGGCGAACGGGCGATGGTCCGCCTTGTTCGACGATCTCGACACGGAAGCTCTACTCGGAAAGATCCCGCCGCATCAGCGCGTACATCGTTTCCCGATACGAAAACCGCTCGACCGTCAGCCACCCGAGCCGGGCGTAGAGCCCTTCCGCGCTGCGGGTGTAGAGCCGCAGGATCGGGCCTCCGCCTCCACCGCCGCGACGAGCCGGACGGCATGCCCCCGCCCCCGCGCCGGCGGGCCGACGTAGACGCCGGCGAGCCAGGGCGTCAGGTCCGGCCGCGTCTCGAGGTCCCGGGCGGCGAGGCTCGCCATGCCGACGGGCTCGTCGTCGGCGAGCAGCACGACGGTGCGGGGCATCGGGCCGGGCACGCGCGCGGTCTCCGTCGCCGTCACCTCGGCGAGGCTGCGGCCCTGGCCCCGCAGAAAGGCCTCCCAGCGCCAGCGCGCGGTGACGGGCACGAGGTCGGGCCGATCCGACGTGGTGACGAGCGCGAGGGGCATGCGACGAGTCCCGAAAAAAACCGCCGTCCATCGCCCGGGACGGGATTCCGCTCAAGCTCACGAGCGGCGCCCCGAGGCGCCTCCCTGGGGCAGCGCCCGATCGCGCTGCCATCGAACGCTGCTCTGGATCTACGATTGTGCCGCACTTCCTACGACGAACCGGCATCCGCTTCGTCAAAAAATTTTCTCAACAGATTTCGCAAGAATTTTTTCTGGTTTTGCAACAAAGATTCGCGACATAACAAGAATCACAGTGGGCCAAGCATTGGCCTGCCGACGCACGCCTGCTCAGTGCCAGCCCTGGCCGAACCGGCCGGTCGAGTGCATCAGGGTGTGACCGCATTCGAGGCAGAGATAGCGGGTCTCGACGCCGCCGCCGAACGCCTCCACCACCGGCGTCGAGGCCACCACCATCAGGCGGGCATGGGGCCGCTCCTCCCAATGGGCGCGCATCTGCCCGCAACAGGCCCGGCAGGCCGCGTCGTCGTCGCTCATCGGCGGCGGCTTGGTGCGGGTGTGGAAGCTCTGCTGCGCCATGGTCCTTCGTGTCTCGCGGCGGCCTCGGTCGCCGCAGCGGACGCTGCGGCAGAGAAGGATCCCGCGCAAGGATCCCGGATGGATCGCCCGTCGGCCCCGCGGGATCGGCAGGAACGGGCCCGGGGCGACAGGTGGGGACCGGCGGGCGGCAAGCCGTCCGCTCGGGCGGACCATGCGGAAGCGTCGCCGCAGGTCCAGACAAGGCCAAGCCTATCCGGCTTCGCCTGACGACCCGGACGATAGCATTGTTGCGGTGGATTGGGGCAAGACTGCGCGGCTGCACGGGTGACCGGCTCCCGCCGAATGGCGGCCGACCATCGGCTCCCGTCGCGGGGCTGCGGCCGCTGCGCGCAGGACCCCGGACGGGTTTTCCGGGCCCGGAACCGTGACCGGAGGCGCCGGTTGTCCCGGCGCCGGCGGGATCGTCCGGCCGATGAGATCACGGGAGGTCCGCGGGCGTGAAGCGTCGCCGCATCGCCGCCTGGCTCGGAGCGGCCGTCCTCCTGCCGCTGGCGGGCTTCGGTCTCGCGGCCTGGCGCCCCGCCCTCCTGCCCGGCGGTCCCGGCCCGGCCGAGACGGCGCCGGAGCAGGTGCGCCGGGGCGCGGTCCTCGCCGCCCTCGGCTACTGCGCCTCCTGCCATACCGCTGAGGGCGGGCGGCCCTATGCCGGCGGCCGCGGCATCGGCACGCCGTTCGGCACGATCTACGCCACCAACATCACGCCCGATCCGGAAACCGGGCTCGGCCGCTGGACGCGTGCCGCCTTCACCCGGGCGATGCGCGAGGGCGTCGACCGCGAGGGGCGGCACCTCTACCCGGCCTTCCCCTACACCCACTATGCCGGCCTGACCGATGCCGACATCGCCGCCCTCTACGCCTTCACGATGACCCGGGAGCCGGTGCGGGCGGAGGCGAAGGCCAACGCCCTGCCCTTCCCCCTGTCGTGGCGCCCACTGATCGCCGGCTGGAAGCTGCTCTTCGTCCGCGAGCCCAGCATTCCGGGCGTGACGTCCCCGGCCGACCCCCGGCGCGATCCCGAATGGCACCGCGGCGCCTACCTCGCCGAGGCGTTGAGCCATTGCGGTGCCTGCCACACCCCGCGCAACCGCCTCGGCGCCGAGATCCGCTCGAAGGCCTATGCCGGGGGCGAGGCCGACGGCTGGTGGGCGCCGCCCCTCGACCGCTCCTCCCCCGCGCCGCTGCCCTGGAGCCGCGACGACCTCGCCCGCTACCTCGCCGAGTGGGACCCGATGCACGGGGGGGCCGCCGGCCCGATGCGCCCGGTGGTCGACGCGCACCGGACCGTTCCGGCGGACGAGATCCGGGCGCTCGCCACCTACGTCGCGACGCTCTCCGGCCCCGCCGGCAGCCGCACCGGCCCGGTCGACCGGGCGGTCGCATCCGACGAGCCGGCGCCGGCACGGGGCGCGGCGATCTATGCCGGGGCCTGCGCGGTCTGCCACGAGAGCGGCGGGGCTGCGGCGGGGGGCGTGCCCTACACCACCTCCTCGCTCGGCCACCGCACCTCCCTGCGGGCGCCGGACCCGCGCAACCTGCTCCTCGTCCTGCGCGACGGCGTCGCACCGCGGGAGCACGCCCCGGGGCCGATCATGCCGGCCTTCGGCGCCACGCTGACGCGAGCCCAGATGACCGATCTCGCCGCCTACCTGCGCGCCCGCTTCAGCCCCGACGGGCCGTGGCCGGACCTCGACGCGACGGTCCGCGCGCTCATGCCGGACCCGCCGCCCCGGGAGCCGCCGGGCCGCACCGCCCGCGCCGGGCCGAGCCCGTGAGGAGGATCCGCCGATGCCGAACCTGACGGTGAACGGCCGCACGCACGCCGTCGCGGCCGAACCCGAGACCCCGCTCCTATACGTGCTGCGCGACGAGCTCGGGCTCAACGGCGCCAAGTTCGGCTGCGGGCTCGGCCAGTGCGGCGCCTGCACGGTGGAGGTCGAGGGCCGGGCCGTCCTGTCCTGCCTCACTCCGGTCGGGGTGCTGGAGGGCCGGGCCGTCACCACCGTCGAGGGCCTGGGAAGCCCCGAGCATCCCGGCCCGCTCCAGGCCGCCTTCATCGCCGAGAACGCCGCACAATGCGGCTACTGCATCGCCGGCATGGTCATGCGGGCCCACGCCCTGCTGCGCGCGGTGCCGCATCCGAGCGAGGCGGAGATCCGCGACGCGCTGCGCTTCAACCTGTGCCGCTGCGGCACCCATATGCGGATCCTCGCCGCCGTGAAGCGCGCCGCCGGCGCCTCTTCCGCCGTCACGGGGGCATTGCGGTGACCGCGCTCACCCGCCGCACGCTGCTCGTCGGCGGCGCGCTCCTCGTCGGCATCGGCCCGCCCCGGCGGGCGCTGGCGGCCTCCCTGCCCGGCAGCCTCAAGGAGGCGCCGCGGATCGACGCCTGGATCCGCATCGGCGAGGACGGTGCCGTCACGGTGCTGACCGGCAAGGCGGAGCTCGGCCAGGGCATCAAGACGGCGCTGATCCAGGTCGCCGCAGAGGAACTCGGGCTCGCTCCGGCCTCCCTGCGCCTCGTCACCGCCGATACCGAGCTGACGCCGAACGAGGGCTACACCGCCGGCAGCCACTCGATGCAGGATTCGGCCACCGCGATCCGGCACGCGGCCGCCGCCTGCCGCGCCCTCCTCACCGCGGCCGCCGGACGCCGGCTCTCCCTGCCGCCCGAGAGCCTGACGGTGGCGGAGGGCGCGGTCGCCGCCCCCGACGGCCGCCGCCTCGCCTTCGGCGAAATCGCCGCCGGGATCGAGCTGGATGCGGACGTGCCGGCGGAGGGACGCCTGCGCGATCCGGCGACCTACACGGTCGTCGGCCGGCCGCTGCCCCGGGTCGACATCCCCGCCAAGGTCGCGGGCGGGGCGGCCTACATCCAGGACATCCGCGCACCCGGGATGGTGCACGCCCGGATCGTGCGGCCGCCCCGACCCGGCGCCCGGCTGGTCGGCGTCGAGGCCGAGGCGGTGGCGGCCAGGCCGGGAACGATCCGGGTCCACCGCGACGGGAGCTTCCTGGCGGTGCTGGCCGAGCGGGAATACGCCGCCGTCACGGCGATGCGGGCGCTCGCGCGGGTCGCCGTCTGGCAGGGCGGCACCCCGGTGCCGGAGCCCGACGCGCTGTTCGCCGACCTCGCCGGCCGGGCCGCCAAACGCAGCCTGATCCATGAGGCCGGGACCGGCACTCCGGCCCCTGCCGGGCGGCGGGTCGCCGCGCAGTATCGCCGCCGCTACCAGATGCACGGCTCGATCGGCCCGTCCTGCGCCGTGGCCGAGTTCGACGGCGACCGGCTCACCGTCTGGTCGCACGCGCAAGGCATGTTCCCGCTGCGCCAAGCCCTCGCCGAGCTGCTGGCCTTGCCCGAGGACCGGATCCGCTGCATCCACGTCGAGGGCTCGGGCTGCTACGGCCATAACGGCGCCGACGACGCGGCGGGGGACGCCGCGCTGCTGGCCCGTGCCCTGCCCGGCCGGCCGGTGCGGGTGCAATACACCCGCGAGCAGGAGCACCTGTGGGAGCCCTATGGCGGCGCCATGCTCACCGATGCGTCGGCGGTGCTCGGACCGGACGACCGCATCGCCGACTGGGACTACGCCGTGCGCAGCCCGACCCACCTGACCCGCCCGCCCGGCGCCGGCCAGCTGCTCTCGGCCCGGATGCTGGAAAAGCCCTTCCCGGCCCCGCCGCCCAAGGCCCTGCCGCAGCCGGAGGGCGGGGGCGACCGCAACGCCATCCCGCTCTACCGCCTCCCCCGGGCGCGGGTGGCGCACGACTTCGTCGCCGACATGCCGCTCCGGGTCTCGGCCCTGCGCAGCCTCGGCGCCTACATGAACGTGTTCTCGATCGAGAGCTTCTTCGACGAGCTGGCGGAGGAAGCGGGCGCCGATCCGGTCGCGTTCCGGCTCGCGCATCTCGACGACCCGCGGGCCCGGGCCGTGATCGAGGCCGCCGCCTCCCGCTTCGGCTGGGGCACGGCCCTGCCTCGGGGCCGGGGCGCCGGCTTCGCCTTCGCCCGCTACAAGAACCTCGCGGCCTATTGCGCGCTCGCCGTCGAGGTCGCGGTCGAGCGCGAGAGCGGCCGGGTCCGGCTGGTGCGGGCGCAAGCGGCGGTCGATGCCGGAGAGGTGGTCAACCCGCACGGCATCCGCGACCAGATCGAGGGCGGGATCATCCAGGCGATGAGCTGGAGCCTGTTCGAGGCGGTGGGCCACGACGCCGAGGGCCCGACGAGCCGCGACTGGAGCACCTACCCGATCGCCCGCTTCCCCGACGTGCCGGACCGGCTCGACGTCCACCTGATCGACCGGCCCGGCCAGCCCTTCCTCGGCGCTGGCGAGGTCGCCCAGGGCCCGACCGCGGCGGCGCTCGCCAACGCGATCCGGCGGGCGGCGGGCGTGCGGCTGCGCGAGCTGCCGATGCGGCCGGAGCTGGTGAAGGCCGCGATCGGGGTCTGATCCCCCATCGCCGCCGCTCTCCCGTCGGGCCGCCACCTGCTCGTCAGGCCGCCATCTGCCGTAGGAAGCGCTCGACCTCGGCGTCGAGCCGCCCGGTGAGGCCGCCGACCTCGCGGGCGGCGGCATCGACGATCCCGGCGGCATCGGCCGTGGAGCGGGCCGCTGCCAGCACCGTGTCGAAGTCCGTCGCCATGGCGCGGGAGGCCTCCGCCGCCCCGCCGGCGCTGCGGGAGATCTCCTGCGTCGCTCCGCCCTGTTGGGCCACCGCGGAGGCGATGTCGGCGGTGGTCTCGTCGATGTGCTGCATGCGGGTGCGAATGCGCGCCAGGGTGCCGGCGGTCTCGCTCGTCGCCGCGCGCAGGCCGTCGACCTGGCGGGTGATCTGCTCGGTCGCCTTCGCGGTCTGGCCGGCCAGCGCCTTCACCTCCGCCGCCACCACCGCGAAGCCGCGGCCGGCGGCGCCCGCGCGGGCGGCCTCGATCGTGGCGTTGAGCGCCAGCAGGTTGGTCTGGGCGGCGATCGCGTCGATCAGCGCCACCACGTCGCCGATCTGCGCCGAGGCACGGACCAGTTCGCCGACCCGCCCGTCCGCCGCCTCGGCCTCGGCGCGAGCCGCGGCGGTGCTGTCCTGCGCCCGGGCGACCTGGCCGGTGATCTCCGCCACCGAGGCCGACAGCTCCTCGGCGGCGCCCGCGACGGTGGCGACGTTGCCGGCGGCGGCCTCGGACCGGGCCGAGGCCGCGGTGATCGCGCCCTCGGCGGCACGCGCCTGCCCGGTCATCGCCCCGGCCCGCTCGGTCAGATCCGCCACGCGGCCCCCGAGGGCGGCCGCGAGCGACGCCATCTCGCCCCGGAAGCCGGCCACCACGGCATCGCGCGCGACCCGCCGCCGCTCTGCCGCCTCGCTCCCGTAGCGGCCCTCCGCCTCGAGGGTGCGGGCGCGCCGGCTCGTCTCGCGCAAGGATTCGAGGGCCTTCGCGACGGCCCCGATCTCGTCGCCGCGCCCGGCATGGCGGATCGGGGCGTCGAGGTCGCCGGCGGCGAGGCTCGAGACCCGGGCCGCGATGTCGACCAGGGGCCGCACCAGGCGCCGCGCGACCAGCGCCGTCACCAGGCAGGCGAGGAGCGCGATCGCGCCCGCCGCCAGGGTGACGGCGCGCATCGCCGACGCGTAGGTGGCGTAGGATTTCTCGATCGGCACGCCGACATACAGGATGCCGTTGACGCGCCCGGCACCGTCGCGGGTCGGCTGGTACACCGTCTGGAAGCGTTGGCCGAACAGCGTCACCTCGCCCCGGAACGCCTCGCCACGGCGCATGGCCCCTTGCGCCGGGCTGTCGGGCGCCAGCACCGTGCCGACCGCGCGCTCGCCGTTCTCCTTGCGTACCGTCGTCACCCGCCGGACGAAGGCGTCCCGCGCCGGATCGTAGGCGAAGACCGTGGCGTTGCCGCCGACATAGGCGACGGAATCGTCCACCACCGTGCCGTCGGAGAAATCCGTCAGGGCGGGCGCAGCGACCGCCGTCACCCGACCGTTCTCGACCATCGACGTCGCGCCGGGGACCCGGCCGGCGAAGACCAGGGCGAGACTGCGCCCGTATTGCTGGGCACGCTCCTGATCCTGTCGCTGCAGATCGCCCCAGATCTGCCGCGACGCGGTCGCCCACATCGCGGCTGTCGTCGTCACGATCGCACACGCAACGATGGCGACGACCTTCGCCGTCATACTGACGCCGTATCTCATGTCCGTTCCCCTGGCTGAGGTGACGATTACACGAGAAACATTGACGTTCTGTATCGCGACATTATCCCGATCGGCTCATCGACGATACCGTGACCGAACCGGCATCAAGGAGCCAAGTCACGGATTTGTTTGAGCGATCGCCAACCTGTTGCAGTGCAGCAGCGAAATAAAGAAATTTTTCCTAAAATGACTTTACGTCGAACATCTTGGCCGACGGCATCCCCGGGTCTTCCATCCCGCACCCGGACGACCGTCCGACGGCGCACGCCTGACAGACCTGGCGCGGCAAGCGACGACAGTGGGAGGCGGCGAGGAACGGCGTCGAACTCTCATCCCCGCGCCTGGACGTCGGGCCCGTCGACCGGGCGTGAGCGGAGCGGGCGATCCCGAGGCCGGCTCCTCGCGTGAGCCGGGCGAACCCGCCCTCTCCTCGCCATGCCGGGGCCGCGCGGCGGCACCCGAGCCCATGGCTGCTGAGGATGCCGGAGGCCATGGAAGGCGCGCGCTGCACCGTCGGCGGTCCGGCGTTCTCGCCGTCCGCAAGACACGGAATCAGGCGGAGCGGCATCTGTCCGCATGCCGGTCGACCGATTCGGTCGTCGGAGCCGGTTCGGCGGGACGACCGCGGCATCGACAACCGCGCGTCGGTCCGGGCGCCGCTTCGCGGCCCCGGACCGACGATGGAGATTGTCGGCTCTGTCGATCGTGTCGAACAGGCCCTCAGTCTTCGTGATCCGCGCGCCTGCGGCGCGCGAAAACCTTCAGGCCTTCTTCCTTGCCCGTGCCTTCGGAGCGGGTTTGGGCGCCGCCACAGCCTCGGCTTCGCGGGCGAGGCGCAGGGCCTTGAGGCGCGCCGTGTTGTCGTCCCGGTTCCGCTCTGCGCTGGCCAGGTCCGACCAAGCCTGCGCCGCCATCTCGGCCTGCATCTGGGCCCGCGCCGCGCGGGTCTCGGCCTGTCCGCGCGCGGTGCTGTCTTGGGTCGCCATGACGTCATCCCTCTTGCGAGGCGCGGGCGGGCCGCGGCCTCGGAGGGCACCTGGCCGAACGGACCGCCGAGTGCGGTCCGCCGCCGGCGCCAAGCGCTTATGTAGGGCGCGGCGGAGATTTGTCATGCACTCACATGTGACGACCGCCCGATCGGGGCGGAGCCCCCGCCTCAATGGACGTTCGGGCCGCCGTGCCGGGGCTCCTGAAGCGGGGATTCCTGAAGCGGGGATTCTTGCGGCGCATCCCCGGCCAGGGCCTCGGCGAAGGGAAATTCCAGCACCACCTCGCCGGCCTCGTCGGTCACCACCAGGCTCGCGGCGAGCAGACGGTCCTGGTTCTTCGGGTCGTCCATCATCGCGCGGATGATCGCGCGCGAGGCCTCCCAGGCGTGATCGGGATCGCGCATCTCCTCGCCGTTCAGGTCGGTGATGACGTCCTCGCCGATATGAGTGTTGAAGAAGTATCGGGGCATGGGCAGTCCTTCCGGCCGAATAATCGCTCTACCTGCCCTGTTCGTTGCTCCAATTCCAGTCCCCACATCGGGGGTTACAGTGCCGACTCCACCGTGTGCACTGGACCGGAACGCGAGATCGACGGGTTCCGCCGTCGGTCGATGCGAGACGCCCGGAGGCGCCGGCGGACCGCCCCGCCTCCTCCCAAAGAGAGTGACGGCGGGGGCGGTCCGCCGGCGATAGACCTATTGCGCCGGCCCCGGATTTCGGGCTTCCTTGCAGGCGGGGAATCCGGCGAAACGCTAGGTCATCGCATACCGGCGTCGCGCGGGCTCCCGCATGGGAGCCTCGAGACGTCCGATGTTCTGGCGCATCGTCAACTGGAGCCGCAGGCCCGATCCACCCGCGCTCATCGGCGGCTTCGACCCGGTCTATTACCTCGGCAAGAACCCGGACGTTGCGGCGGAGGGGTGCGATCCTCTCGACCACTACCTGTATTTCGGCTGGCGCGAGGGCCGGGACCCGTCGGCCGAGTTCAGCACGAGCGGCTATCTCTCGGCCAATCCGGACGTGGCCCGCGCGGGGGTGAACCCGCTGCTCCACTACCGGGAGCACGGCCTGGCCGAGCGCCGGCGCGGCTGGCAGAAGCCGGGTGCCTGACGGAGAGACGGGCGCACGATCGAGAGTCGGTCGCTCTCAGCTGCCCCGGTAGGTGCTGTAGGAATAGGGGGCGATCAGCAGCGGCACGTGGTAATGGTCGAGCCCCGGCCGCACCACGAACCGCACCGGAACCTCGTCGAGGAAATCGCCGGCCCCTGCGTCGCCCGCGCCCGCGAAATAGGCCCCGACCGCGAAGACCAGCTCGTAGATGCCGGGCCGCAGCGCCTCGCCGGCGAGCAGCGGTGCGTCGCAGCGCCCGTCCGCGTTGGTGCGGGTGCGGGCGACCTCCTCCCGCGCACCGTCAGCCAGGCGCCAGAGCTGCAGGGCCACTCCGGCCGCCGGACGGCCATGGGCGGTGTCGAGCACGTGGGTGGTCAGGCGCGGCAGGCTCTGGCTCGACATGGTCGGGTCTCCGGTCTGGGATGTCCGGGGTGCCCGAGGGTTGCCGCCCGGTCAAGCGCGGCTTGACCCGCCCCGGCCGGCCCACGCAGCATGGCGCCTCCCTCGGCCCGTCCCCACCGGAACCCCGCATGGCCACGCTTCTCCTGCGCAACGCCGACCGCGTCGTCACCATGGACGGGACCCGGCGCGAGATCGCGGGCGGCTTCGTGCTCGCCGAGGGCAACCGCATCGTCGCGGTCGGCGGGCCGGAGGCGGAGCCGGAGACCGCCGACACGGTGATCGATCTCGCCGGCCACGTGCTGCTGCCCGGCCTGATCAACACCCATCACCACATGTACCAGTCGCTGACCCGCGCCGTGCCGGCGGCGCAGGATGCGGACCTGTTCGGCTGGCTGAAGGCGCTCTATCCGATCTGGGCGCGGCTGACGCCCGAGATGGTGCGGGTCTCCACGAAGGTCGCGATGGCCGAGCTGATGCTGTCGGGCTGCACCACGTCGAGCGATCACCTCTATCTCTATCCCAACGGGTGCCGACTCGACGACAGCATCGAGGCCGCCGACGAGATCGGCCTGCGGTTCCACGCCGCCCGCGGGGCGATGAGCGTCGGCGAGAGCGCCGGCGGCCTGCCGCCCGATGCGCTGGTGGAGGACGAGGCCGCGATCCTCGCCGATACGCGCCGGCTGATCGAGACCTGGCACGACCCGGCTCCCCTGGCGATGCGCCGGATCGTGGTGGCGCCGTGCTCGCCCTTCTCGGTCAGCCCGGGGCTGATGCGGGACTCGGCCGCCCTCGCCCGTTCCTACGGCGTGTCGCTGCACACCCATCTCGCCGAGAACCGGGACGACGTCGCCTATAGCCGCGCGCGCTTCGGGATGAGCCCGGCCGAGTACGCCGCCGATCTCGGCTGGGTCGGCCCGGACGTCTGGCACGCCCACTGCGTCGAACTCGACGAGGCCGGCATCCGGCTCTTTTCCCGCACCGGCACCGGGGTCGCGCATTGCCCGTGCTCGAACATGCGGCTCGCCTCCGGCATCGCCCCGGTGCCGCGGATGCGCTGCGAAGGCGTGCCGGTCGGCCTCGGCGTCGACGGCTCGGCCTCGAACGATGCCGGCCACCTGCTGGGCGAGGCCCGCCAGGCGATGCTGCTCGCCCGCGTCGGCCACGGCCCGGCCGCGATGACCGCCCGCGAGGCCCTGGAGATCGCGACGATCGGCGGCGCCCGGGTGCTCGGGCGCGACGACATCGGAGCGCTGAAGCCGGGGATGGCCGCCGATTGTGTCGCCTTCGACCTGCGAGGCCTCGCCACGGCCGGCGCCCTGCACGATCCGGTCGCGGCCCTGGTGTTCTGCGCGCCGCCGGCCGTGGCGCTGAGCGTCGTCAACGGGCGGATCGTGGTGCAGGAAGGGCGCTTGCTGACGGTGGAGACCACCGCATTGACGGAGCGGCACAACGCGCTCAGCCGGCAGATCGTCAATGCGGACTAAGCAGATTTCGCAAGAGTGGTCACCGGTTTTGCGAAAAAATCTGCGACGAAACAATGACCTGAGCCGACGAAGCGTTGGCCTGCCAACGCAAGTCCGCTTAGCCGCCTGGCTCAGAGGTCCGCCAGCGCCCAGTCCACCGCCGCCGCGGCATGGAGCGCCGTGGTGTCGAAGAGCGGCACCGCGCTGTCCTCAGGTCCCACCAGCAGCATGATCTCGGTGCAGCCCAGGATGATCGCCTCGGCGCCCCGCGCGACCAGCCGGGCCATGACCGCCCGGTAGGCCTCGCGCGAGGAGGGCTCGGCCCGGCCCCGGACCAGCTCCTCGTAGATTGCCCGGTGCACCACCGCCCGGTCGTCGGCGCCGGGCACCAGCACGTCGAGGCCATGGCGCGACGCGAGGCGGCCCTTGTAGAAGTCCTGCTCCATGGTGAAGGCCGTGCCGATGAGGCCGACCCGGGACAGGCCCGCGGCGCGGATCCGCTCCGCCGTCGGATCGGCGATGTGCAGCAAGGGCAGGCCGATCGCCGCCTGCACCTGATCGGCCATGCGGTGCATGGTGTTGGTGCAGATCACGACGAAATCCGCCCCGCCCCGCTCCAGCCGTCGGGCGGCGCCGACCAGCTCGGCCGTCGCCTCGTCCCAGCGCCCGGCATGCTGCAGGGCCTCGATCTCGCCGAAATCGAACGACCACATCAGGCAGCGCGCCGAGCGCAAGCCGCCGAGGCGGGCGCGAACCGTCTCGTTGATGATGCGGTAATACTCGGCCGAGCTCTCCCAGCTCATCCCGCCGATCAGGCCGATGACTTTCTGCGGCATTCCGGGCTGCCCTGCTCGCGGAGACCCCCTCCGTCGTCGTCCCGGGTTCTCAGCCACGGCGAGCCTCGGGACGACCCTGTGAGGTGGCGGTGGAAGGGGCCGACGAACGCAGCCCCGATGCCCCTTTACTTCGCCAGCGCCGCCAGGATCCTGGCCCAGCTGCGCGTGCCCTTGTGGAAGCTCTGCAGGTCGTACTTCTCGTTCGGCGAGTGGACCCGGTCGTCGTCGAGGCCGAAGCCGACGAGCAGGGTGTCGAGGCCGAGCGTGCGCTTGAAGTCGCCGACGATCGGAATTGAGCCACCCGACCCGATGGTGACGGGGGCCCGGCCCCATTCCTCGGCGAGCGCCTGCTTGGCGGCCTCCAGGGCCGGCATGCCGTGCGGCAGCGCCAGCGCCCGCGAGCCCTTGTGGGTGACGATCTCGGCCGAGCAATCGGCCGGGATGCGCTCCTGGACGAAGGCGCGGAAGTTGCGGTCGAGCGCCTCGGGATCCTGGTCGCCGACGAGGCGGAACGAGATCTTGGCGCTGGCCTCCGCGGCGATCACCGTCTTGGTGCCCTCGCCGGTATAGCCGCCGATGATGCCGTTGACGTCGCAGGTCGGGCGGGACTGGATCTGCTCGATCAGCATCCGGTCGCGTTCGCCGGCCGGCTGGTGCAGGCCGACCGTGCCGAGGAAGCTCTCGGGCGTCAGGTCGAGGCTCCGCCACTGCTCCAGCACCTCCGGCGGCGTCTCGTGCACGCCGTCATAGAAGCCCGGCACCGTCACCCGGCCCTGGTCGTCGTGCAGGTCGGCGATGATGCGCGAGAGCACCCGGATCGGGTTGGCGGCGGCGCCCCCGAACAGGCCCGAATGCAGGTCGCGGTCGGCGCACCGCACCGTGACCTCGAAATAGGCCAGGCCCCGCAGGGAGGAGGTGATGGCCGGGGTGTCGCGGTCCCACATCCCGGTATCGCAGACCAGGGCCACGTCGGCCTTCAGCTCCTCGCGGTTCGCCGCGACCCATTCGGGCAGGAACTTCGAGCCGTCCTCCTCGGCGCCCTCGACCAGGATGGTGACGCCGACCGGCAGCTCGCCGTCGATCGCCTTGAAGGCGCGGCAGGCCTCGACGAAGGTCATGACCTGACCCTTGTCGTCGCAGGCGCCGCGCGCGCTGATGACCTTGCGGCCATCGGCCAAGGTCGCCATGCGCGGCTCGAAGGGCGGCGTCTCCCACAGCTCCATCGGATCGACCGGCTGCACGTCGTAGTGGCCGTAGAACAGGACGTGGGGGGCGCCGGGCTTGCGATAATGGGCGAGCACGACCGGGTGGCCGCCGGTCTCGCGCAACGACGCCTCGAAGCCCATGGCGGACAGATCGCCCTTGAGCCACTCCGCCGCGTTCCGGCACTCCGCCGCGTAGGCCGGATCGGTCGAGATCGATTGGATGCGCAGGAAGGCGAACAGCCGCTCCAGGGAATTGTCGAGATCGCGGTCGATGTCGTTGAGGATCCGGTCGGGCGCGGCCATGCGGGGGTCTCCGGGTACGGGGCGAAGCGGGCGCGGGGACGGGTCTCCGCCCGCGGTGATGCATCACTAGAGCACCGCCCGATCGCTTTGCAATCGGGCGGTGCTCTAGGTGTTTGATTTTGCCGCATTTTCTGAGACGAGCCGGTTTCCGATTCGTCGGAAAACGCTCGAGCGCAGCGGGCCGGCCTCCAGAAGCGGCGACGGACGGGCGGCGGGCGGCTTCGGGCGCATGGCGGGCGGGACGCTCACCCGGAGGCACGCCCTCGCGGAGGGGAGAGGGTTCCGCGCCGGGTGCCTGCCCTGCGACCGCACGCCCCGATACTCCCTTGGGGAACGCCCGCACCCTGGAACAGTTATGGGGTATGCCGCCCGGATCGAGGGCCGCGCCCTCTCTCGGCGCGCCCCGAGTCCGGGCCACTCACGATCGATGGCAGGCCCATGCTCAGCGACAGCGGCTCCTCCGCCCCACCGGACGCGATTCCGGTCACCCTGACGATCAACGGGCAGGAGCGCCGGCTCCGGGTCGCGCCCTGGACCACCCTCCTCGATCTGCTGCGCGAGGAACTCGACCTCACCGGCACCAAGAAGGGCTGCGACCACGGCCAGTGCGGCGCCTGCACGGTGATCGTCGACGGCAAGCGGATCAATTCCTGCCTCGCCCTCGCGGTGCAGAAGGACGGCGCGAGCGTCACCACCATCGAGGGCCTGTCCTCGGGCGCTCTCCACCCGGTCCAGGCCGCGTTCCTGGAGCACGACGCCTTCCAGTGCGGCTACTGCACGCCGGGCCAGATCATGTCCGCGGTGGCGCTGATCGAGGAGGGCCGCGCCCGCTCGCGCGAGGAGATCCGCGAGCACATGAGCGGCAACATCTGCCGCTGCGGCGCCTATGCCAACATCGTCGACGCCGTCGAGGACGTGCTGAAGACCAAATCGTCCTCGTTCCGGGAGGCCGCGGAATGAACCGGTTCGAGTATACCCGCGCCGGCACCGTGCAGGAGGCCGTGCAGGCCCTCGCGGCCGATCCGGCGGCGCGCTTCATCGCCGGGGGCACCAACCTCGTCGACCTGATGAAGTACAACGTCGAGCGGCCCGGCCGTCTCGTCGACATCACCCGGCTGCCGCTCGACGAGATCGTCCAGCACGAGGGGGGCCTGCGCCTCGGCGCCTTGGTGCCGAACGCCACCGTCGCCGGCGACCCGCTGGTCAACGAGCGCTATCCCCTGCTCGCGAGCGCGCTGCTCGCCGGCGCCTCGCCGCAGCTGCGCAACGCCGCCACCACCGGCGGCAACCTGCTCCAGCGCACCCGCTGCTACTATTTCTACGACGAGGGCACGCCCTGCAACAAGCGGCAGCCAGGCAGCGGCTGCCCGGCGATGACCGGGGTCAACCGGATCCACGCGATCCTCGGCGCCTCGGATACGTGCATCGCCACCCACCCGTCGGACATGTGCGTGGCGCTGGCGGCGTTGGAGGCCACCGTCCAGGTCGAGGGTCCGAACGGGCGGCGCGCGATTCCCTTCGCGGAATTCCACCGCCTGCCCGGCGACGAGCCGCAACGCGACACCACGCTCCGGCGCGGCGAGATCGTGCTGTCGGTCGACCTGCCGGATGAGGATTTCTCGAAGCACTACACCTACCTGAAGCTGCGCGACCGGCTGTCCTACGCCTTCGCGCTGGTCTCGGTCGCCGCCGCCCTGGAGATGGACGGCGACACGATCCGCAAGGCCCGCCTGGCGCTGGGCGGCGTCGCCCACAAGCCCTGGCGCAACGCCGAAGCCGAGGCCCTCCTGCAGGGCAAGCGCGCCACGCGCGAGACCTTCCGCGAGGCCGCGGACGTGATCCTGGCCGAGGCCCGGCCCTACGCCCACAACGCCTTCAAGGTCGAGCTGGCGCGGCGCGCCATCGTGCGGGGCTTGAGTCAAGCCGCCGCCGGCACGCCGCAATCCCAGACCGACAAGCGCATCGCCTGAGGTAACACCATGGCCACTCCCTCCCGCTACGTCGGCACGGCCCAGAGCCGGCAAGACGGCCCCGCCAAGGTCACGGGCGCCGCGAAGTACGCCGCCGAGTTCACCGCCCCCGACCTCGCCCACGGCGTCGTGGTGTCGAGCGCCATCGCCAAGGGCCGCATCACGGCGATCGACACGAAGGCCGCCGAGGCGGTGCCCGGCGTGATCAAGGTGCTCACCCACGAGAACAAGCCGCGCACCGCTTGGCTCGACTACAATTACCGCGACCAGGTCGCGCCCCCCGGCTCGCCGTTCCGGGCGCTCAACGGGCCGGAGATCGTCTATGGCGGCCAGCCGGTGGCGCTCGTGGTGGCCGAGAGCTTCGAGCTGGCCCGCTATGGCGCCAGCCTCGTCCGGGTGACCTACGAGGAGGAGGTGCCGAACACCGACCTCGAGAAGAATCGCGACGCCGCCTACGTGCCGCCGAAGAAGCGCTCCGGCATCAAGCCGCCGCCGGACCCCCGCGGCGATGCGGCGGGCGCCTTCGACAAGGCGCCGATCCAGCTGCGGCAGGAATACAAGCAGGCGATCGAGCACCACAACCCGATGGAGCCGCACGCCTCGACCGTGGTCTACGAGGGCGACGGCAAGCTCACCATCCACGACAAGATCCAGGGCGTGAACAACACGCAAGGATACGTCTGCGGCGTGTTCAACCTGAAGCCCGACGACGTGCGGGTGATCACGCCCTACGTCGGCGGCGGGTTCGGCTCGGGGCTGCGGCCGCAATATCAGCTCTATCTGGCGGTCGCGGCCGCCCTCGACCTCAAGCGCTCGGTCCGCGTGGTGCTGACCCGGGACCAGATGTTCACTTTCGGCTACCGGCCGGAGACCTTACAGACCGTGGCGCTCGGCGCCGACAAGGACGGGCGGTTGCAGGCCCTGACCCACGACGCGGTCGCCGGCACCTCGACCTTCGAGGATTACCAGGAGGCCGTCGTCAACTGGTCGGGCCTGCTCTATCACTGCCCGAACGTCACGCTCGACTACAAGCTCGCCAAGATCGACACCTACACCCCGTCCGACATGCGGGCGCCCGGCGCCGTCACGGGCATCTTCGCCCTCGAATCGGCGATGGACGAGCTGGCCTACGCCACGGGCGTCGATCCGCTGGAACTGCGGCTTCGCAATTACGCCGAGCGCGACGAGGGCGAGGGCAAGGACTTCACGTCGAAGGCGCTCCGGGCCGCCTACGAGCAGGGCGCGGCCCGGTTCGGCTGGTCGAAGCGCAAGGCGGAGCCGCGCACGATGCGCGACGGGCGCGAGCTCGTCGGCTGGGGCATGGCGACCGGCGTGTGGGAGGCCATGATGATGCCGTCGAGCGCGAGCGCCACGCTCACGCCCGACGGCACGCTCGAACTCGCCTGCTCGACCGCGGATCTCGGCACCGGCACCTACACCATCCTCGCCCAGATCGGCGCCGACGCGCTGGGTCTCGACCTGGACAAGGTGACGACCCGGCTCGGCGACACCGCCCTCCCCGAGGCGCCGCTCGCCGGCGGCTCCTGGACCGCGGCCTCCTCGGGCGCCGCCGTGCAGGCGGCTTGCCGGACGGTGGCCGAAAAGCTGTTCGGCTACGCCCGCGGCATGGCGGACTCGCCGCTGGCGAACGCCGATTTCGCCCACGTCACCTTCGCCGACGGCGCGATCCGGCTGCAGAGCGACCCATCGCGAAAGGTGGGAATCGCCGAGGCGATGCGGGCCGGCGGCGTCGAGACGGTGGAGGCGACCGAGAAGGTCAAGCCGAGCATGCTCACCAACATGCGCTTCTCGGCCTATACCCACTCGGCGGTCTTCGCCGAGGTGAAGGTCGACGAGGAACTCGGCGTGGTCCGGGTGACCCGGGTGGTGAGCGCCATCGCGGCCGGCAAGATCCTCAACCTCAAGACCGCCCGCAGCCAGATCCTCGGCGGAGTGGTGATGGGGATCGGCGCCGCCCTCGAGGAGGAGTCGATGCTCGACCACAACCTCGGCCGGATCATGAACCACAATCTCGGCGAGTACCACGTGCCGGTGAACGCCGACATCCACGACATCGAGGTGATCTTCGTCGACGAGCACGACGACAAGGTCAGCCCCCTCGGGGTCAAGGGACTGGGCGAGATCGGCATCGTGGGTGCCGCCGCCGCGGTGGCGAACGCGGTGTTCCACGCCACCGGCAAGCGGGTGCGCGAGCTGCCGATCACCATCGACAAGATCCTCGGCTGACCCATCTGACGGGGTCAGGGGAACCAGGGGCGGGGCCTTCGCGGGCCTCGCCCCTTGGCGTTGGGATGGGGGACGACAATGGACGTCAACAGCGTCACGGCCGGCGAGGTCGAGATCACCTACGAGGCCTCGGGCCCCGATATGGGCCAGCCGATCCTTCTGCTGCACGGCTGGCCGGACGATCCGCGCGGCTTCGACGGCGTGGTGCCGACGCTGAACGCCGCCGGCTGGCGCACCATCGTGCCGTACTGGCGCGGCTGCGGCCCGACGAAGTTCGTGGATCCGGAGGGGCCGAAGACCGGCGAGACCGCGGCGCTCGCCACCGACATCCTGGCCTTCATGGACGCCCTCGGCTTCTCGCGCCTGCCGGTCGTCGGGCACGATTGGGGGGCGCGGGTCGCCTACCTGCTGGCGGCGGCCCGGCCGCAGCGCGTCGCCTCGATCGCTGCGCTGTCGGTGCCCTGGGCGCCCGGCCGCATCGGCGTGCCGACGCTGCCGCAGGTACGGGCGTTCTGGTACCAGTGGTTCATGAACACCGAGCCGGGCGCCGCCTTCGTGCGCGAGAACCCCCTCGCCTTCGCCCGCGAGCAATGGGTGGCCTGGAGCCCGCCCGGGCCGTGGTTCACCGACGAGACGTTTTCGAAATCCGCCCCGTCGTTCCAGAACCCGGACTGGGCCGCGGTGACGCTCAACTTCTATCGCTCGCGTTGGGGCGCCGACGCGCCCGATCCGCGCTTTTCCGACCTCACCCGCGAGGCGGAGGCGGCCGGCAGCATCGCGGTGCCGACCCTGGTGATCCACGGCGCGGCCGATACCTGCGTGCTGCCGGCCTCGTTCTCGGGGCAGGAGCAGCATTTCACCGGCGCCTACCGGCGGGTGGAACTGGAGGGGGTGGGCCACTTCCCCACCCGCGAGGCGCCGGACCGGGTGGCGGACGCGCTGCTGACGCATCTGGGCGAGGTGGGGGAGCATTAGATCGACGATCGGAGACGGCTCTATCTGAGCGATGGAGCCGACACCCTCGTGGTCATTGCGGATGCCGCGAAGGCGGAGCCCGGGATCCAGTACTGCTGATGGTCCAGGGTCGAGCTGAATTCCGGCCGCCTCATTTTGAACGATCCGAGTGCCTGGATCCCGGGTTCCGCTTCGCGGCCCGGGGATGTCGCGGAGACCATCAGGTCCGTGGGAACGAATCGGACAGGCTCTCGGCCCGTCACGACGCTGGGGAAGGCGAATGGATCCCGTCACGCTGGTCTCGTTCGCAGCCGCCTTCCTGGTCTTCGCCGCGAGCCCCGGGCCCGACAACATGACCATCGTCGCCCGAACCCTGTCGCACGGGCCGGGCGCCGGGATCGCTTACGGGCTCGGCATGGTGGCCGGCATCCTGGTCGTCCTCGCTCTCGCCGCCGCCGGCCTCGCGGTCCTGGCGCAGGAGATGGGGGCGGTTATGACGGTCCTGCGCTATGCGGGCGCGGCCTACCTGGTCTGGGCCGGGATCCGGCTCTGGACCGCGGAGCCGGTACTGCCGGCAGAACGTGGAGGCGCACGCCCCGGTCTGGCGGCGAGCATCCTCACCGGCCTCGCCCTCAATCTCGGCAACCCGAAGATGCCGCTGTTCTATCTCGCCCTTTTACCGAACGTGGTCGGCGCCACCCTCGCCCCGGCACAGGTCGGGCTCCTGGCGGCGGTGATCCTCGCGGTCGAGGCCGTGGTGATCGGCGGCCACGTCCTCCTCGCCGGCCGGCTCCGGCGAGCCCTGCGCACCCGCTCGGCCGTCCGGCGGGCGAACCGCGTCGCCGGCGGGGTGATGGTCGGGTCGGGCGTCGCGGTGGTCGTCGCGCGCTGAGCGGGCGGCCAAGCCTTCGCGGCTAGGCCTTCGCAGCCAAGCCCTCCCGTCTAATCCTTCCGTTCCGGCCGGCTGTCTGCGACGAGGCGGGATCCACCCCGCGCCCGAGCCCGACGATGTCCCGCGCCGAACGCCTGCTCGACCTGCTCCAGGTCCTGCGCCGTCACCGCCATCCGGTCAGCGGCCGGCGCCTTGCGCAGGAGACCGGCGTCAGCCTGCGCACCCTCTACCGGGACATCGCCAGCCTCCAGGCGCAAGGTGCGGCGATCGAGGGCGAGCCGGGCCTCGGCTACGTCCTGCGTCCGGGCTTCACCCTGCCGCCGCTGATGTTCCGCGAGGAGGAGATCGAGGCCCTGGTCCTCGGCATGCGCTGGGTGGCGGGCCGGGCCGACGGTCCGCTCGCCGTGGCCGCCGGCGACGCCCTGGCGAAGATCGCCGCGGTGCTGCCGGCGGACCTGCGCGAGCGGCTCGACGCCTCGACCCTGATGGTCGGCCCCGCCGAGACGGCGCCGGACGGGATCGACCTGTCGCTCCTCCGCGGCGCCATCCGGATGCAGCACAAGGTGGCGATCCGCTACCGGGACGCCGCCGGGGCGGGGTCCGAGCGGGTGATCTGGCCCATCGCCCTCGGCTTCTTCGAGCGGGTGAGGGTCGTCGTCGCCTGGTGCGAAACGCGAGACGATTTTCGCCATTTCCGCACCGACCGGATGGAGGCCCTCACCCTCACCGGCGAGCGCTATCCCCGCCCGCGTCACGCCCTGCTGCGGGAGTGGCGGGCGGCGCAGGGGATCGCCTCCTGATCGCTGCTGCCGGAATCTGTCAGCGGGGCGGCGTAATCCCCGGGGCGTCGCACCAGACGGGAACCCCGACGATGCTCCAGCCGACCTACACTCTCCTCTACGTCGACGACCCCGAGGCGAGCGGCCGCGTCTACGCCGCCCTGCTCGGCCGCGCCCCGGTCGAGGCGGGCCCGACTTTCGTGCTGTTCGCCTTCGAGGGGGGTATGAGGCTCGGCCTGTGGTCCCGCCACACCGTCGTGCCGGCTGCCGCCGCCTCCGGCGGCGGGGCTGAAGTCGCCTTCACGGTGGCGGACGATGCCGCGCTCGAGGCCACGCACGCCGCCTGGGCCGAACGCGGCCTGCCGATCCTGCAACCGCCGACCGAGATGGATTTCGGCCGCACCTTCGTCGCCCTCGATCCCGACGGGCACCGGCTGCGGGTGTTCCGGCCGGGCTAGATGCCTGTCCTTTTTCGTCCGCTTCCGGTCCGGGCACGGCCTTTCGAGGCTTACGGCGGCGCCTATCCTGGCGCCGTCCGACCCGATAAGGATCTCCACCATGTCCGGCACCGCCCTCCTCGTCATCGACGTTCAGGAGTCCTTCCGCCACCGCCCCTACTGGGACGAGGCCGACTTGCGCCCCTACCTCGACCGCCAGCAGGCGCTGATCGACGGCGCGGTGGCGAAAAACGTCCCCGTGGTGCAGGTCTTCCACGTCGAGGACCAGGGAGACTTCTCCCTCGCCTCCGGCCATGTCCGGGCCCTGGAACCCGTGCGGATCGCGGCCGACGCGGTGTTCCACAAGCGGCGGCACAGCGCGCTCGTCGGCAGCGGGCTCGAGGTCTGGCTGACCCGGAACGGCATCCGCCGGCTGATCGTCAGCGGCATCCGCACCGAGCAGTGCTGCGAGACCACGACCCGCCACGCCTCCGATCTCGGCCACGACGTCGATTACGTGGCGGAGGCGACCCTGACCTTCGCCATGACCGACGCCGCCGGGCGGCACTGGAGCCCCGCCGAGATCCGGGCCCGGACCGAACTGGTGCTCGCCGGGCGCTTCGCCCGCATCGCCACGGTCGAGGAGGCGCTGGCCGGGCCGGCCTCCCGCCTCGCCGCATGAGCGGGCCGGCCGAGATCGCGGTCGTGGTGGTGTGCCCGCCGCGCACCCTGCTCCTCGATGTGGCCGGCCCCATCGAGGTGCTGCGCAAGGCCAACCTGATCCAGGACCGGGTGCGGTTCCGCGTCACCCATGCCGGGCCGCATCCGGAGGTGACGAGCTCGACCGGGCTCGGGCTCGCCGGCCTCGCGCCGCTGCCCGAGCCGCTTCCGGAGGGGGCGACCGTGGTCCTCGCCGGCACGGCGAAGCTGGTGCTGGGCGATCCCTCGCCCCCGGGCGAGCACGAGCGGGCCGCCGAGGCGGCGATCGTCGCTTGGCTGCGGGCGCAGGTGAGGCCGGGCCACCGCCTGGTCTCGATCTGCTCCGGCGCGCTGCTCGCGGCCCGGGCCGGCCTCCTCGACGGGCATGCCTGCACCACCCACCACGCGGACTGCGCCGAGCTGGCGGCTCTGGCTCCCGCCGCACGGGTGCTGGAGGACCGGCTGTTCGTCGAGGACCGCGAGCGCCTGACCAGTGCCGGCATCACCGCCGGCATCGACCTGATGCTGCATCTCGTGGCCCGCCTCGTCGATCCGGCCTGCGCGGCGGCGGTGGCACGCTACCTCGTCGTGTATCTGCGCCGGGCCGGCCACGACCCGCAACTCTCGCCCTGGCTCGAGGGGCGCAACCACCTCCACCCGGCGATCCACCGGGTCCAGGACGCGGTGAGCGCCGACCCGGCCCGGGCCTGGAGCCTGGAGGCGATGGCGGACATCGCCGCCACCAGCCCGCGCCACCTCTCGCGCCTGTTCAACCGGCATGCCGGGATGAGCCTGCCGGCCTACATCAACTCCTTGCGGGTGGCACTCGCCCGCGACCTCCTCGCCCAGACCCGGCTCGACATGGAGCGGGTGGCCGAGCGGGCGGGCTTCGCCTCGCCGCGGCAGCTCCGGCGGGCCTGGAGCCGCCTCAACGACGGCCCGCCGAGCGCGATCCGGGAGGGATGACGGATCAGGCCAGCAACGCGTCCCGGTCGAGCCCGAGCGCCGCCGCCACCTCGGTCAGGGCCTTGTGCTCGGACGGGCTGATGCCCTCGAAGTCGGCGACGTCGGCGGCGATCAGGAAGACGCTCTGGCGCTGCTCCGCCGGACGGTCGGCGATGGCCTCGATGAAGTGGACGTTCTGCATCCGTCCGGCCCGGGTGCGGGCGCGGCCGATGCCGTCGTAGAGTTCTTCCTCCAACATCAGGCTGTCATAGCCCTTCTCGAGGACGGGATCGGCCAGCATGCCTTTCAGCGCCACCTCGAACTCCACCCCGGCGACCTCGCCGTCGGCCACGATCACGTTGGCGCAGGCCGACACCGCAGCCCGCATCAGGGCGGCGTCGCCCGCATAGGCGGTCACCGTCTGCTTGAACCGGCCGAACGCCGCCTGGACGATGCTCATGACACTCCCTTACTCACGAATCGATCGAGCCTGCTTATCAAGCGCACGGGATGGAGAAAATCGGTAGGTCGCCTCCGGCATGACGAGGAGTCGCCCCGTCAGGGCGGGCCGGGCGGGGCCGTCCGGGTGGGGCCGTTCGAGAGGAGCCCGAGCCGGGGCGACGCGCGGCGTCTTCCACCGTTCCATCCGGGGCCGACCCCGTGCTACCGGTCTGCGACCGGTCGCGAGAATCGGGGAGAACCGGGGAGGCCAGCGTGGACGCAGACCAGCGCCAGACCGGGCGAGCGGTCGCCCACCGTCCGTCATCCGCCCTGACGGCGCCGACGCCGCCCGTGCCGGTGCAGGCGCCTGCCCCGACCCGGCTCGCCGCCCGCCTGCAGCGGGCCTACGCCATCGCCGACCTGCGCGCCCAGGCGGCGCGGCGGCTGCCGAAGGCGGTGTTCGACTTCATCGACGGCGGCGCCGAGGACGAGCGCACCTTGCGCGACAACGTCGCGGCCTTCGACGCCTGGATGCTGATGCCGCGGGTCGGCGTCGACGTCGGCACCCGCGACCTGACCCGCTCGATCCTCGGCTATGGCTCGTCCCTGCCCCTGATGATGGCGCCGACCGGGCTGGCCGGCTTCTTCTGGCCCGACGGCGAGGTCGCGGGCGCGCGGGCCGCGGCACGGGCCGGCATCCCCTATTGCCTGTCGACCAACTCCGTCGGCTCGATCGAGCAGGTGGCGGACGGCGCACCCGAGGGCGAGCGCTGGTTCCAGCTCTATTTCCTGCGCGACCGCGACTGGATGCAGGCGCTCCTGAGCCGCGCCGCCGCGTCGCGCTACCGGGTGCTCTGCCTCACCGTCGACCTCGCGGTGCAGGGACGGCGCGAGCGCGACCTGCGCAACGCCTTCACCATGCCGCTCAAGCCCCGCCTCTCCACCGCCCTCGACCTCGCCCGCCGCCCGGCCTGGCTCGCCGGTGCGGCCCGCTCCCGGCTCGGCTTCGGGAATTTTCAGGTCGCGGGCCGCGGCTTCACCAGCGTCGCCCAGCACGTCGCCTCGCTGTTCGACCCTTCCGCGAACTGGGACGACATCGCGCGCATCCGCGACACCTGGCGCGGACCGATGGCGCTCAAAGGCCTGCTGCACCCGGCCGATGCCGAGAAGGCGGTCGCGCTCGGGATCGAGGCGGTGATCGTCTCCAACCACGGCGGCCGCCAGCTCGACGACGTGCCGGCGGCGATCGAGGCGTTGCCGGACGTGGCCGGGGCGGTCGCCGGCCGGGCCGAGGTGATCCTCGACGGCGGCGTGCGCCGCGGCACCGACGTCATCAAGGCGCTGGCGCTCGGCGCCACCGCCTGCAGCCTCGGCCGCCCGTTCCTGTGGGGCCTGTCGGCCGGCGGGACCGAGGGGGTCTCCCGGGCGATCGAGATCTTTCGCAGTGAACTCGACAACGCGATGACGCTGCTCGGGACCCCGACCGTCGACGCGATCACGCGGGATCACGTGCGGGCGCGGCGCGGCGGGTGGTGACCTAACCGGGACGGGTTCTCTCCGAACCGTCCGCCACCCTCCATGTCATTCGGGGCCGCGAAAGCGGAGCCCGGAATCCGGACACTCAGGTGTTTCAGGATAGGACGGCTCGCCCTCCGCTTTACCGTGCACCATCCGAGGTTCTGGATCCCGGGCTCCGCGACGCGGCCCCGGGATGCCCCCTGTGATGTCGAGACGCAAGAGAAGTCCGTCCAACGTTTCGGCTACCGGAGATCTACGAAATTCCTACTTCTCGAACTCCACCCGCTTGATGAACTTCACCGCCCCGCGCTCGTTGCGCACGACGTTGTAGCCGTGCAGCCCGTCGCCGTTCGGGTCGAAATTGTACATCCCCTCCGCGCCTTGGACGCCCTTGGTGGCGAGCAGCGCGTCGCGGATCTTGCCCGGCTCGGTGCTGCCGGCCTGGTTGATCGCCCGGGACAGGACCGTCACGGCGTCGTAGGCCCAGGCCGAGAAGAAGTCGGGCGCGGTCTTGTAGGCGGCCTCGTAGCGCTCGGCGTAGGACTTCGCGACCGGGTTGGCGTCGCGGTGGAAGTCGGAAGCCGCGTAGGCGCCCTCGAGCGCCGCGCCGGCGAGCTTGAGCGCCGTGGCGCTCGACGTGGTGGACGAACCGACCCAGTCGATGGTCACGCCGAGCTGGCGCAATTGCCGTGCGAAGATGCCCTGGTCGGTCTCGAAGCCGATATAGGTGCCGAGCACGTCGGCGCCGGACTGCTTCACCGCCAGCGCCACCGCGGTGAAATCCTGCGAGTTGTTGGGGAAGGCCTGCACCACCACCGGCTCGATCCCCTGCTCCTTGAGGGCGGCGGCGAGGTTGCGCATGCCGTTGGTACCGAAGGTGTCGCTCGAATGGACCAGCGCCCATTTGCGCCGGTTCAGGGTCTGGGTCCCGAACTCGGCGATCACGCGGGCGGAGTAGCGGTCGTTCGGGCGGAAGCGGAACAGCCACGGGTTGCCGGCCGCGGTGAGCTGCGGATCGGTGCCGCCGATCATCGTCGGCTTGGCCGTCTTCGCCACGTCCGGCGCGATGGCCTGGACCTGGGTGCTGCGCACCGGGGCCACGAAGGCGACGAGCGCGGGGTCGGCGGCGAGCTTGCTGAAGGCGAGGACCGCTCCCGGATTGGTGCTCTGGTCGTCCTGGACGACGAATTCGAGCGGGCGTCCGAGCACGCCGCCGGCCTTGTTGACCTCCTCGGCCGCGAGCTTCGCTCCCTGGACGAGGTACTTGCCGGATTCGGCACCCGGCCCGGTGATCGCCGCGGCGACCCCGATCCGCAGCGGATCCGCCGCACGGGCTAGGGAGGGGGCGAGCCCCAGGGTCAGCAGAAGCGTCGAGACCAGCCTCGCGCAGCGTTTCATGGCGTCCTCCCGGTGTCGTCGCGAGAACCGCCCGGGGCGATCGGCCGGAGGAGACGGTGCGGATCCCCGCTCCCGTTCGGGAAGGAGGAGTTACGCACCGCCCGCATCCCGGCCGTCGTCCCGGACGGCCCCGCTGTTGGGACGGACGGTAATGGGTCAGCGCGGCGCAGCGCTACCGAAAATGCAGGCTTGTCGCCTCAGGTGTACATCGCCTTCAGGTCCAGGCTGCTCTCGCGCCCGATCGCGTCGTAATGCTGGTCGAGCCAGGCCTTGGCGGCCGCGCGGCCGGCGTCGCGCAATTCGAGGAAGAACGGCCACTGGGCCCTGAGCCGCGAGGAGGCCGAGGCGTCGTCGAGGGCGCCGCCGCTGCCGTCGATGCGGTGGAGCAGCACCTGCTTGTAGGCGTTCGAGCGCCCGAGCACGCCGTCGGCGATCAGGTCGTCGACGAAGTCGATCGCCCGCAATTCGCGCAGCAGGTTGGCGTTGAAGGTGATCTCGTTGAGGCGGTCGCGGATCTCGGCCGGGCTGCGCGGCGTCTCGCGGCGCTCGACCGGGTTGATCTGGACCACCAGGATGTCGCGCGACCGGGCGCCGTGATAGAGGGGATAGAGCGGCGGGTTGCCGAGATAGCCGCCGTCCCAGTGCGGCACGCCGTCGATCTCGACCGCCTGGAACACCGTCGGCAGGCAGGCCGAGGCCATCAGGTGGTCGATGGTGAGGTCCGGCCGCTCGAACACCGCCATCTTGCCGGTCCAGACGTTGGTGGCCGAGATGAACAGGTCGGCCGGCCCGTCCCGGCGCAACGCCTCGAAATCGACCGTGTCGGCCAGCGCCCGCTTCAACGGATTGATGTTGAGCGGATTGGTCATGTAAGGGCTGGCGACGGCGTTCCAGAACGCCCCGACCGGCGTCTTCTTCCAGAAGCTCATCACCCCGTCGACGACGCTCCGCTGCGCCTGCGACAGGTCGGCATCGAGGCTGATCTCGCGCCAGAACGTCTCCAGACGCTCGCGCGCGCCGTCGGGGCCGCCGCGCAGCCAGCCGTCCACCATCACGACGGCGTTCATCGCGCCGGCGCTCGCCCCGGTCATCGCCTCGAAGGCGAGGCGGCCATCCTCGATCAGGGCATCGAGCACGCCCCAGGTGAAGGCGCCGTGGGCGCCGCCGCCCTGGAGCGCCAGGGCGATCGGCTTCTCGGCCCGGGGGCCGACGAGGCCGCGGCCCAACGGGCCGGAGGCGGCGTGCGGGCCGGGCGCGGCCTGCCGGCTCGTGATGGCTTGCGGGAAGGGCTCGCGGTCACCCGCGCTCCGGTCCGGCTTGTGGGGAGAGGCTGAGTCCGTCATGGGGAGCATGTGGTGTGGTGCGCTGCAAAATCCAAATGGTGCGATGCAAAGTCGCGCAACGGAACCCGGGCGGGCCCGGCGTCACGCGCTTGACGCGCACCGGCCCCATCCTCAGCTAAGGCGCGAACCCCGCCCGTGCGGGGGTGCAAGGATTTCGCAACGATGTCGCGGCATTCCGCCGGAGATCCGCCTAGCCCGTTGACCACGCCGGGCTTTCATGCAGGCGAAGCGATTTCCACCGCGCCCGGAAATGCTCTAGACGAGGGTCACGCCGCGCTCGTCGCGACTCGAAGACCCCGTTCACACGTCACACGTCTCCTGCGAACGACCCCCTGAAGGTATCCGATGGAAGCCATGGAAGCCCTCGCCCCGGCGGACCAAGCCGCCCCCGAGATCGCCGGCCCGAGCCCCCGGCACCGCACCGTCGGCGTCCGGATCGGCGAGGGCGAGGGCGCGGTGGTGATGGGCGGCGGCGCCCCGATCGTCGTGCAGTCGATGACCAACACCGACACCGCCGACATCGACGCCACCGTGGCGCAGGTCGCGGCGCTGGCCCGGGCCGGCTCCGAGGTCGTGCGCATCACCGTCGACCGCGACGAGGCGGCGGTCGCCGTGCCGAAGATCCGCGAGCGGCTCGACCGCATCGGCGTCCACGTGCCCCTCGTCGGCGACTTCCACTATATCGGCCACAAGCTCCTGACCGACCATCCGGCCTGCGCCGAGGCGCTGGCCAAGTACCGGATCAACCCGGGCAATGTCGGCTTCAAGGAGAAGAAGGACCTGCAGTTCGGCACCATCGTCGAGCAGGCGGCCCGCTACGGCAAGGCCGTGCGCATCGGCGCCAACTGGGGCTCCCTCGACGAGGCGCTCCTCACCCACATGATGGACGAGAACGCCAACTCGGCGAAGCCGCGCGACGCCCGCGCGGTGATGCGCGAGGCGATGGTGCAATCCGCCCTCCTCTCCGCCGACCGGGCGGTGGAGATCGGCCTGCCCAAGGAGCGCATCGTCCTCTCGGCCAAGGTCTCTGCGGTGCAGGACCTGATCGCGGTCTACCGCGAGGTGGCGCGCCGCTCGGACTACGCCATCCATCTCGGCCTCACCGAGGCCGGCATGGGCACCAAGGGCATCGTGGCGGCCTCCGCGGCGATCGGCGTGCTGCTCCAGGAGGGCATCGGCGACACGATCCGCTACTCCCTGACCCCGGAGCCGGGCGGCGACCGTACCGTCGAGGTGAAGGTGGCCCAGGAGCTGCTCCAGACGATGGGCTTCCGCACCTTCGTGCCGCTCGTCGCCGCCTGCCCGGGCTGCGGCCGCACCACCTCGACGGTGTTCCAGGAGCTCGCCCGCGACATCCAGAACTGGATCACCACCTCGATGCCCGAGTGGCGCAAGACCTATCCGGGCGTGGAAGGTCTGAACGTCGCCGTGATGGGCTGCATCGTCAACGGCCCGGGCGAATCGAAGCACGCCGATATCGGCATCTCGCTCCCCGGCACCGGCGAGACCCCGACCGCCCCGGTCTTCATCGACGGCAAGAAGGCGATGACCCTGCGCGGCCCGACGCTGGCCAAGGATTTCGAGGGCATCGTCATCGACTACATCGAGCGCCGCTTCGGGCAGGGTCGCCGCAGCGCCGCCGAGTAATACCGGCGTTCGTCGAGAACGACCGTCGGCCTTGCTCTCGCATCGTCGCCAAGCCCGAGGTCCCGGACGCCCGGGGTCGGCACCGACAACCCGAGATGGGTCGACGGCCCCGTCGATCCCGGGCCTGCCCGGGACCGACGCCGACGCATCGGCATCCCGGGCCGTTGGCAGACGGAGAGGCCCGACCAGGGCCGGTGTCCGAGGGGGGGAGGCGCAGGCCGCCTTGCGCCCCTCCCGGCCCGTGCTACAATCCTGCCACAATCAGGCCCGGCGGACGCGCCGGGCCCTCTAGGATTCGAGCCCGCCACCCGGCCCATCAGCGCGCTTGGCGGCAATCCCGGCCGCCCGCGGGCGCATCCCCGATCAGACATGACACAGTCGACCGCACCCACGGGCGGGCCCGTCGCGCCGCCCGAATCCCTCACCCCGCCGAGCGGCGGGCCGCCGACCAAGGCGGGCAGCGTCGACGAGGCCGAGGGCCACGGCCACGCCAAGGCGAGCTTCTGGACCCTGTTCCTCGGCTCCGTCGGCGTCGTCTACGGCGACATCGGCACGAGCCCGCTCTACGCGTTCCGCGAGGCGCTGGCGCCCGGCCGGGCCGACGGCGTGCTCACCGGCGAGGAGGTGCTGGGCACCGTCTCGCTGCTGCTCTGGGCCCTCGTGCTCATCGTCACCATCAAGTACGTCCTGCTGCTGCTGCAGATGGACAACAAGGGCGAGGGCGGCATTCTCTCGCTGATGGCGCTCGCCCGCAAGGCCTTGGGCGGCTCGCACATCGTGTTCATGCTGGGCCTGTTCGGCGCCGCCCTGTTCTACGGCGACGCGATCATCACCCCGGCGATCTCGGTCCTGTCGGCGGTGGAGGGCCTGAAGCTCGTCACCCCGGCCCTCGACCATTACGTGCTGCCGATCACCATCGCGATCATCCTGCCGCTGTTCCTGGTCCAGAGCCGGGGCACCGCCCGGATGGCGACGTTCTTCGGCCCGATCATGCTGGTGTGGTTCTCGGTGCTGATGCTCGCGGCCCTGCCGCACATCGCCCGCACGCCGCAGGTCCTGTGGGCGCTCAATCCCTGGCACGCGGTGCATTACCTGCTCGGCCACGGCACCGGGGCCCTGGTGGCCCTCGGCGCGGTGTTCCTGGCGGTGACCGGGGCCGAGGCCCTGTTCGCCGATCTCGGCCATTTCGGCCGCCGCCCGATCCAGACCGCCTGGATCGTCCTCGTCGGGCCCGCGCTCGCCGTCAACTATCTCGGCCAGGCCGCCCTGGTGCTGGCCAACCCCGACACGACCGACCCGTTCTACCAGCTCGTCCCCGAATGGGGCCTGCTGCCGATGGTGCTGCTCGCCACCGCGGCGACCGTGATCGCCAGCCAGGCGGTGATTACCGGCGCCTTCTCGCTGTCGCGCCAGGCGGTGCAGCTGGGTCTCCTGCCGCGGCTCGAGATCCGCCACACCTCGGAGTCGCATTCGGGCCAGATCTACCTGCCGCAGATCAACACCCTGTTGATGGTCGGCGTGGTGATCCTGGTGGTGCTGTTCCGCTCCTCCTCGGCGCTTGCCTCGGCCTACGGCATCGCCGTCACCGGCACGATGCTGATCACCGCCGGCCTCGCCTTCCTGGTGCTGTGGCGGGTGTGGAAGTGGTCGCCGCTGGCCGCCGGCGCCGCGATGGTGCCGTTCATCGCCGTCGAGCTGCTGTTCCTGGTCTCGAACCTGCTCAAGGTGTTCGAGGGCGGCTACATGCCCCTGCTGCTCGCCGGTTGCCTCGTGCTGCTGATGTGGACCTGGGTGCGCGGCGTCACCATCCTGTTCAACAAGACCCGCAAGACCGACGTGCCGCTGACCGAGCTCGTCGCGATGCTGGAGAAGAGCCCGCCGCACCACGTCCGCGGCACCGCGGTGTTCCTGACCAGCGACCCCGAGACCGCGCCGGCGGCCCTCCTGCACAACCTGAAGCACAACAAGGTGCTGCACGAGAAGAACGTCGTGCTCACCGTCAAGACCATCGACCTGCCGCGCCTCAACGACGCCGACCGGGTCCGGATCGAGCCGATGGGGCCGCATTTCTGGAAGGTCGTGATGAAGTTCGGCTACATGGAATCGCCGAACATCCCGAGGGGCCTGGCGCTCCTGCGCAAGCAGGGCTTCAAGTTCGACATCATGGCCACGTCGTTCTTCCTGTCGCGGCGCTCGATCCGCCCGGCGGCGCAGTCCGGCATGCCGCTCTGGCAGGATCGGGTGTTCATCACGCTGGCCCGCAACGCCAACGACGCGACGGACTTCTTCCAGATCCCGACCGGCCGCGTGGTCGAGGTCGGCACCCAGGTCACGGTCTAGCCAGGGATGGGCGCGCTCGACGGCAAACGGGTGCTCCTCGTCATCGGGGGCGGCATCGCGGCCTACAAGTCGCTGGACCTGATCCGGCGCCTGCGGGAGCGCGGCGCCTCGGTGCGCTGCGTGCTCACCAAGGGCGCGCAGGAATTCGTGACGCCGCTCGCCGCGGCGGCGCTCGCCGGGCAGCGCGCCCATACCGACCTGTTCGACCGGGCCGACGAGGCCGATATCGGCCACATCAAGCTCGCCCGCGACGCGGACGCCGTGGTGGTCGCGCCGGCCACCGCCAACACGCTCGCCCGGATGGCCGGCGGCCACGCGCCGGACCTCGCCTCGACGGTGCTGCTGGCCACCACCCTGCCGATCCTGATCGCGCCTGCGATGAACGTGCGGATGTGGCTGCATCCGGCGACGCAGCGCAACCTCGCGCTGCTCAGGGGCGACGGCGTCGCCGTGGTGGGGCCGAATGTGGGCCGGATGGCCGAGGCGGAAACCGGCCCCGGCCGGATGGCCGAGCCCGACGAGATCGCCGACGCCGTCGAGGCGGTGCTGGCCGGATCGCAGGAGGCGGGGCCTCCGTCTCTCGCGGGCCGCCACCTCCTCGTCACCTCCGGGCCGACCCACGAGCCGATCGACCCGGTGCGCTACCTCGCCAACCGCTCCTCCGGCAAGCAGGGCCACGCCATCGCGGCGGCGGCGGCCGCCGCCGGCGCCCGGGTGACCCTGGTCTCCGGCCCCGTCACCCTGCCCGATCCGCCGGGCGTCACGGTTCTGCGGATCGAGACCGCCCGCGAGATGCTGGCGGCGGTGGAGGCGGCCTTGCCCGCCGACATCGCGGTCTTCGCCGCGGCCGTCGCCGACTGGCGCCCCGAGAGCCTCGGCGACCAGAAGATCAAGAAGGGGCCCGACGGCCCCCCTCCCCTGCGGCTCACCGAGAACCCCGACATCCTGGCGACGATCGCGCGCCGGAGCGACGGCCGCCCACCCCTGGTGGTGGGCTTTGCCGCCGAGACCACCGACGTCATCGCCCATGCCCGGGCCAAGATCGCCCGCAAGGGCTGCGACCTCATCGTCGCCAACGACGTCTCGGCCGAGACCGGCGTGATGGGCGGCGATCGCAACAGCGTCCACCTGATCGGCCGCGACGGCACCCTCGAGACCTGGCCGACGATGGGCAAGGACGAGGTCGCCCGCCGCCTGGTCGCGCGGCTCGCCGAACTCGGCCCCTCGCCCTGAGGCAAGATATCGCCGGCCCGGCGGTGGGCGCCCGCCGATCCGGCATTATGTCTCCGCCTCCCACCGGGAGATCTCCTCCCCGACAGGGAGGCCGCCTTGCCCACCATCCTCGTCGTCACGCTGATCTGCGCCTCCTCCCTGGCGGCGAAGGATTGCACCCGCGACACCGCCCAGGACGTGATCACCCACCCGGCCCACTCGCCGCAGGAATGCATGCTGCTGGGCCCCACCATCGCCGCCGGCACGGGCCGCGGCACCGAACCTGGGACCTACGTGAAGACCCTGTGCGAGCAGCGGCGCTAGGGCGCACGGCTTTCGGCGCGCCCGGGCGCCTTCCTGGCACACGCATTGCCACTCCTGCGCGACCTCGCACTGGCCGCCGACCGGTGCGTGCTCACGAAGGGGGAGATCATGAAGCGCGAAGACCTCACGGAAAAGCTGCTCGACATCAAGCGCGAGAAGGGCTGGACCTGGAAACACATCCAGGACGAAATCGGCGGACTCTCCCCGATCCTGATCACCGCCGCCTGCATGGGCCAGATGAAGCTGCCCAAGGCCCAAGCCGCCAAGGCCGCCGCCCTGTTCGGCCTCTCGGCCGCCGAGGAGCGGATGCTGAACGAGGCGCCCTATCGCGGCTCGATCCCGCAGATGCCGCCGACCGACCCGCTGATCTACCGCTTCTACGAGCTGGTGATGGTCTACGGCACCACCTGGAAGGAGCTGATCCAGGAGGAGTTCGGCGACGGCATCATGTCGGCGATCGACTTCAACATGACGATGGAGCGCGAGCCCAACAACAAGGGTGACCGGGTGAAGCTGCGGATATCGGGCAAGTTCCTGCCGTACAAGTATTACGGCAACGAGGAGGGCGTACCGGAATACGGCTTCAAGGAAGGCTGAGAAGTCGGGCGGGCTCGCCGATGCAGGACCCGCCCGATTCCGTGGCTCGCCCGTGCCGTCGTCCCGGTGCTTCATGAGCGATACCGACGATATCGTCCTCGGATCGACCGATAAATCCGCGCGCACCCTCCCGCCGGAACGGGTTTAGCACTTCGATCGATTGCGACACCGATACACGCGATCCCCGCCTCCAGGAATAATGGCACGCGGAACCTGCTCGCGGGATGGATTGTCAACCGGCGTGGCGCGACCGGCACCGACCGATGTGGGCGCGACCCGCTCCCGGAGCGGTCCGATTGGGCACGGTAGCGGCGCGGGAATGGCGGCACGCCGGTGCCGCACGGCCATCAATCGGTCCGATGCGTCGGTTTGCATGTCGCAGGTCGGCAGGCTATCGCCTGCACGCCACCGGCCCTCGACGCGGATGACCCTTCGACGGCAGCCCGACTTTTCGCAGCGGAGCAATCATGGATTTCGAGTTTGCAACCCGCCGCTATCTCGCTCCGCTCATCGAACGATTCAGTTGGGACATAGGCGAGCATACTTATGGCAACCCGATGGTCATGGAGCCCGAATGGGGCTCCCTGTCGATCGGCCGCTTCTGCTCGATTGCGCATAATACGACCTTTATTCTAGGAAATCACCGGATCGACATGGCCAGCACCTATCCGTTCCGGTCGCTGTTCGGCCTGTGGCCCGGCGCGGAGCACGGCGTGCCCGATCACGCCACACGGGGCGACGGCATCCGCATCGGCAACGATGTGTGGTTCGGGGCGAATTGCTGCGTCCTGCCGGGCGTGACGATCGGTGACGGGGCGATCGTGGCGGCGAATGCGGTCGTCACCAAGGACGTGCCCGATTACGCGATTGTGGCCGGCAATCCGGCGACCATCAAGCGCTACCGGTTCGACGACGCGCTCATCCGCCGCCTGAAGGCGATCGCCTGGTGGAACTGGCCCAACGAGAAGCTGCGCGGCGTCATCCCGGCTCTCACCCAGATGAAGGCGGAGGATTTCGCCACCTTTATCGAGCGCTCCGCGGCCGTCGAGGCCGCCTGCGGCGTGGAGCGTCGCGCCGACCTGTCGCTGTGCCACGCTCTGTGGGGCGAGGCGAACATCCTGCCCGGCAATCCGCAGGAGACGGAGCATCGGGACGTTCTCCACCTGCCGTTCCAGCTCGACGGCCAGTGGGGCGTGTACGACGCACAGGGCCGCATCATTTCCGACGCGGTGGATTTTCGCGGTCCCGAGAAGCACACGAACAACCAGGACATCGCGCCGGTCGACCGCGCCGCGTTCCGCGCGGCCGCGCTGCCCGACGGGGACTACCTGTATGTGGGGCGCATCAATCCCCATTTCGGCCACTTCATCATCAACACCCTCCCGAGATTCTGGGCCACGCTCGGGCGCTCCGGCAGACGGCCGAAGCTCGTCTATCACGGACACCCGAATCCGCAGGACTGGTTCCACCTCGATTTCTTCGCGAAGCTGATGAAGGGCCTCGGCCTGCAGGCCGACGACTTCATCCCGCTCAACCAGCCCACGGTCATTCCCCGGTTGACGGTGCCGCAGGCCGCGCTCATGGAGCAGCACCATGCCCAGCAGGCGTTCCGCGACCTCTGCCTGCACATCTCCCGCAATCTCGGGGTTGCATCCTCGGCCGAGAGATCCGGCCCGATCTACTACTCGAAGAGCAGGCTGACGGGCGGTGTCGGGCGGATCGTGAACGAGCACGAGATCGACGAGGTGATGACGCAGCGGGGGATTCGTGTCATTCACCCCGAGACCATGCCTTACGAAGAGCAAATCCGCACGCTTGCCTCCTCGTCGCTCGTCCTGGGGACGGCGGGCTCGTTCCTCCACAACGTCGTCTTCGTCGAACAGCCACCGAAGATGGTGATCCTGAACCCGGCGAGGGAGATCAACAGCAACTTTTCCCTGCTCGACAAGCTGTCGAACGCGAGCGTCGATTACGTCTACGCGAACGACACCCGCGTGGTGGAGTCTCAGGACGGACGGTTCCTCACCTCCCGACAATTGGCCAACCCCCGCGACATCGCGCTCGCCATGCTGGCGATCGCCCAAATCTGATCGCAACCGTTTTCATGAATCGATGAACCGAGACGAACACGCGTCATGTCCTACCCAGCCGATACCCCATTTCCCGAACAGGCAACCGAAACCGTCTTTGCCATGAACGCGATCGACTGCGTGGTGCCGGAGTAGGACGATGAACGCGAAACCGATCCTCGTCGTCGGCGCCGGCTTTGCCGGCGCCTGCTACGCCCGCACGCTCGCCGAGGCCGGCCATACCGTCCGCGTGATCGACAGCCGGTCGCATATCGGCGGCAACGCCTATGACGAGATCGACCGGAACGGCAACCGCATCCATCGGTACGGGCCGCACCTGTTCCATACCAGCAACGAGCAGGTCGTGAACTGGGTCACGCGCTTCGGCGAGTGGACGCCGTACGAGCACCGGGTCGATGCCCTGCTGGCCGACGGCCAGCTGGCTCCCCTGCCGGTCAACCGCACCACGATCAACACCGTGTTCGGCGAGTCCCTCACGGACGAGCACGAGGTGAAGGCCTTCCTCGAGCGGCGCGCCATCCCGTGCGAAACCCCGCGCAACGCCGCCGAGTACCTGTACTCGAAGATCGGCACGGACCTGACCGACCTGTTCTTCCGGCCATACACCAAGAAGATGTGGCTGATGGATCTCGAGCAGGTCGACATCTCGGTGGTCAGCCGCGTTCAGATCCGCTACGACGACGAGGACCGGTATTTTCCGGGCGACAAGTTTCAGATCATGCCCGTGCACGGCTACACGAGCATCTTCGAGAGGATCTTCGATCACCCGAACATCGAGGTCGCGCTCAACCAGCCGTTCGACAAGGCGATGGAGAAGGATTATCTCCACTGCTTCAACTCGATGCCGATCGACGTGTATTTCGACAACGCGCTCGGCGAGCTGCCGTACCGCTCGATCAAGTTCCACCACAGCACGCGCGACGAGGCGGCCGACTGGAAACGCTCGGTCATCAACTTCACCGATGCCCGGCCCTTCACCCGCGAGACCGCCTGGTACCTGCTGCCCCACCACCGCCAGCCCGGCGCCACGGGGTACTCGCACACGCTCGAGGAGCCGTGCGACTACCGGGACAACAATCTGGAGCGGTACTATCCCGTCAAGACGGCGGATATGCGCTACCAGAACGTCTACAAGAAATACGCCGAGCTGGCCGACCGGCGCGACGACATCACCTTCATCGGGCGGTGCGGCACCTATCAGTACCTGGACATGCATCAGGTCATCAACCAGTCGCTGATGGGCGCCGAGAAGTGGCTCAAGCGGCGCTGAGCGCCGTCCACGTCCCGGCCGCCGCCCCGCGCCGGCCGGGGACGGGATCGCGAGAGCCGGGCGGGGACGGTGCCCGCGGCGAGTCGGGCGCGCCGTGCTCCGCCTCGCCGCGGGGCTCCCGGCCTGCCGCCAGCCTTGCCTTCCCGGGCCCGATCGGATAAAGGCCCGCCCATCCCACACGCGGAGCCGGCCTCATGCCTGAATGAGGCGTTTCCGGTGGCCGGTCGTCGTCTCGCCCTCCGCCGCTCGCGGCGGGGTCCGGGCGGGTCCGGTCGCTTCCTCCGCGGCGGTGACAACCGGAGAGAACAAAGACTATGGCCCTTCCCGATTTCACCATGCGCCAGCTGCTCGAGGCCGGCTCGCATTTCGGCCACCAGTCGCACCGCTGGAACCCGAAGATGCAGTCGTACATCTTCGGCACCCGCAACAACATCCACATCATCGACCTCGCCCAGACGGTGCCGGCCCTCGCCCAGGCGCTGCAGGCGGTGAGCGACACCGTCGCCAAGGGCGGCCGGGTGCTGTTCGTCGGCACCAAGCGCCAGGCGGCCGACACCATCGCGGACGCGGCCAAGCGCTCGGCCCAGTACTACGTGAACTCCCGCTGGCTCGGCGGCACGCTGACCAACTGGAAGACCATTTCGGGCTCGATCCAGCGCCTGCGCAAGGTCGACGAGACCCTCGCCGGCGGCGGCCAGGGCCTCACCAAGAAGGAGCGCCTGATGCTGTCCCGTGAGAAGGACAAGCTCGAGAAGGCGCTCGGCGGCATCAAGGACATGGGCGGCGTGCCCGACCTGCTGTTCGTGATCGACACCAACAAGGAGCAGCTGGCGATCAAGGAGGCGAACCGCCTCAAGATCCCGGTGGCGGCCATCGTCGACACCAACTGCAACCCGGACGGCATCACCTACGTGGTCCCGGCCAACGACGATGCCGGCCGTGCCATCGCGCTCTACTGCGACCTCGTCGCCCGCGCGGCGATCGACGGCATCTCCCGCGGCCAGGGCGCGCTCGGCATCGACATCGGCGAGTCCGACGAGCCGATGGCCGAGGAGCTGCCGGCGCTCGCCAACGAGCCCGAGGTGGTGCCGGTCGACGTCACCGAGCCGTATGTCGGCGAGCCCTTCGAGCTGCTGGCCGCCCCCCGCGGCGCCCCGGACGACCTGACCAAGCTCACGGGCGTCGGCCCGCAGCTGGTGCAGAAGCTCAACGATGCCGGCATCTACCACTACTGGCAGATCGCCGCGATGCAGCCTGAGGACATCGCCAAGGTCGACGGCGAGCTGAAGCTCAACGGCCGCTTCGAGCGCGACGGCTGGGTCAACCAGGCCCGCGGCTTCGTCGAGGCCGCCGCGGCCGCGTAACGCCGGCACGGATCTCACGCGGGGCGCGTTTGTCCCGCGGCCCTGACATTTCAAAGCCCGGCGCCGCCACGGCGCCGGGTTCCCTTTATCCGCCGACCGGCACCGCCCATGAGCGTGGCGCCGGGGCGCCAATCGAGAGGATCCCACGATGGCCAACATCACGGCAGCGATGGTCAAGGAGCTGCGCGAGAAGACCGGCGCGGGCATGATGGACTGCAAGTCGGCCCTCAACGAGACCGCCGGCGACCTCGAGGCGGCCGTGGACTGGCTGCGCAAGAAGGGTCTCGCCAAGGCCGCCAAGAAGGCCGGCCGCGTCGCCGCCGAAGGCCTGGTCGCGGTCGAGTCCGCCGGCCACCATGCCGCGGTGCTCGAGGTGAACTCCGAGACCGACTTCGTCGCCCGCAACGACGGCTTCCAGGCCTTCGTCCGCGAGGCCGCCAAGCTGGCGCTCACCGCCGGCGACAGCATCGAGACCCTTGAGGCTGCCCACTTCCCGGGCGCCGAGACCACGGTGAAGGACAAGCTGCAGGAGCTGATCGCCACCATCGGCGAGAACATGACCCTGCGCCGCGTCGCCAAGCTGTCGGTCGAGAAGGGCGTCATCGCCTCCTACGTGCACGGCCAGGTCTCCGAGGGTCTCGGCAAGATCGGCGTGCTCGTCGCCCTCGAATCGGCCGGCGACGTGACGGTCCTCAGCCAGCTCGGCCGCCAGATCGCCATGCACGTCGCGGCGACCAACCCGGTCGCGCTCGACGCTTCGGGCGTCGACGCCGCCACGGTCGAGCGCGAGAGCAACATCCTGCGCGAGAAGAACGCCGGCAAGCCGGACCACGTGATGACCAAGATCATCGAGAGCGGCCTGAAGAGCTACTACAAGGAGGTCACCCTCCTCGAGCAGCCCTTCGTGCACGACTCGTCGAAGACGGTCTCGCAGGTGCTCAAGGAGTCCGAGGGCAAGGCCGGCGGCCCGGTCAAGCTCACCGGCTTCGTCCGCTACGCGCTTGGCGAGGGCATCGAGAAGGAAGAGGCCCCGGACTTCGCCGCCGAGGTCGCGGCGGCCGCCAAGGGCTGAGGCAAAAGCCGGGCAAAAGGCCCGGCAACGGGCCCCGCCAAGGGCTGAACCGCCTAATCCGCGCATCGCGCGACGGTTGAAGAGGGGGGCGCGCCAGTGCGGCCCCCCTTTTTCTTGCCTGGATTTCTCGCCCGGAATCCCGCCTCCGGACGTGCCGATTCCGCTCCCCCCGCGCCTCGACGGGCCGGGATCGACAGGCTAGAACCCGGCCGACTCGTAACGACACTTGACGCCGACAGCGGCTGCCCCAACGGGCGGCCAGAGGAGCGCCCATGCCGGAAAATCCCGTGCCGGAACATTCCCCGGTGGAGCAAGGACGATCCCCGTTCCGCCGCGTGCTGGTGAAGCTCTCCGGCGAGGCGCTCGCCGCCCCGGACGGCTACTGGCTGCATCCGCCGACGCTCGCGGCGCTGGCCGACGACATCGCCCGGGCGGTGGAGAGCGGCTTCCAGATCGCCCTGGTGGTCGGCGGCGGCAACGTGATCCGCGGCGCCCGGGTCTCGGCGGCGGGCTGGATCGACCGCGCCACGGGTGATTCGCTCGGCATGATGGCGACGGTGATGAACTCGCTGGCGCTCGAGACCGCGCTCAACGCCGCCGGCGTCACCGCCCGCACCATGTCGGCGGTGTCGATGCCGACGATCTGCGAGACCTATGCCCGCCAGCCGGCCCTGCACCATCTCGACAAGGGCCAGGTCGTGGTGCTGGCCGGCGGCACCGGCAACCCGTTCTTCACCACCGATACCGCCGCGGTCCTGCGCGCCGCCGAGCTGAAATGCGACGCGGTGCTCAAGGCCACCCAGGTCGACGGCGTCTACTCGGCCGACCCGAAGACCAATCCGGACGCGGTGCGCTACGAACGCCTGAGCCACGACGAGGCGATCGCCCGCGACCTCAAGGTGATGGATACCGCCGCCTTCGCGCTCGCCCGCGACGGCGGCCTGCCGCTGATCGTCGGCTCGGTCCACGCCCCGAGTTCGGTGACGGCGATCCTCACCGGCGCCGCGCGCTCGACCCTGGTGGCGCCCTAGCGCATCGTCCGACGGAGCCGATACCGGCTCGTCGAAGAAAATGCGGCAAGATCAAAGACCTAGAGCACGGCCCGATTGCGATGCGATCGGGTCGTGCCCAAGCCCGGAACGGACGCCGCTCCCGACGATTTGCGGCAGGTCTGGTTTTGGTTCATTGAAGCCCGACCGGGCGGGCCCTCCGGGGTCCGGCCTCCCCCATTCTCCTCAAGACGCCTCGGGACTCGCAGGAATGCCTACCCCCTCCTTCGACCTCAACGACATCAAGCGGCGCATGCAGGGCGCGATCAACTCGCTCAAGCACGATCTCGGCTCGCTGCGCACCGGACGAGCCACACCCTCGCTCCTCGACCCGATCCAGGTCGACGCCTACGGCGCGGCGATGTCGATGGCGCAGGTCGCGACGATCAGCGTGCCGGAGCCGCGCCTTCTCAGCGTCTCGGTCTGGGACCGCGGCATGGTGGCGGCGGTCGAGAAGGCGATCCGCGAATCCGATCTCGGCCTCAACCCGATGACCGAGGGCCAGACCATCCGCCTGCGCATCCCCGAGATGAACGAGCAGCGCCGCAAGGAAATGGTCAAGGTCGCGCACAAATACGCCGAGGAGGCCCGCGTCGCGGTCCGCCACGTCCGCCGCGACGGCCTCGACCTCCTGAAGAAGCTCGAGAAGGACGGCGCCATCAGCCAGGACGACGAGAAGCGCCAGGCCGATCAGGTGCAGAAGGCGACCGATCAGCACATCGCAGAGGTCGACCAGACCCTGGCGTCCAAGGAGAAGGAGATCATGCAGGTCTGACGCGAAGACGGCATGACTTGAACGAACGCGTGGGGAGCGCGGAGCCGGAACGCGGCTCCGCCGGGGTCGGGGCCAGCATGGCAGGCGACAGCGAGACGGTGACCCTGCTGGAGGCAGGCGAGGCCGCGGGTCGGGACATCGAGGGCCAGCCGGCGGCGGGCCCCGGCCCCGCGCCGGGCGGACCCAAGCCGTCCGGACCCAAGCCGTCCGGGACCACGTCCTCTGGAATCACGTCGTCGGGGACGATGCCGGCCCACGTCGCCATCATCATGGACGGCAACGGCCGCTGGGCCGCCCGCCGCGGCCTGCCCCGGGTCGAGGGCCATCGCCGCGGCGTCGAGGCGGTCCGCCGGGCGGTGCGCTCGGCCATCGATCTCGGCATTCCCTACCTGACCATCTACAGCTTCTCGTCCGAGAACTGGCGCCGGCCGGCCGCCGAGGTGGCGGACCTGATGGGCCTGCTCAAGCTGTTCGTGCGCCGCGACCTCGCCGACCTGCACGCCAACGGCGTCCGGGTGCGGATCATCGGCGAACGCGACGGCCTGCCGGGCGACATCGCCGGCCTCCTGCGCGACGCCGAGGAGCGCACCGCCCGCAACACCAAGCTGACCCTGGTGGTGGCGTTCAATTACGGCGGGCGCCAGGAGATCCTGCGGGCCGTGCAGACGCTCGCCCGGGCGGTGGCCGAGGGGCGCCTGGCGCCGTCGGCGATCGACGCCGCGGCGATGACGGCGGCGCTCGACACCCACGGCATCCCCGACCCCGACCTCGTGATCCGCACCTCCGGCGAGCAGCGGGTGTCGAACTTCCTCACCTGGCAGACCGCCTATTCCGAGTTCGTGTTCGTGCCGGATTTCTGGCCGGACTTCGACCACGCCGCCTTCGTGGCGGCGATCGGCGAGTTCCAGAGCCGCGACCGCCGCTTCGGCGGCCTCAGCGCCCGGGCGGGCTGATGGCGGGCTCCGACGGAACGAAGCTCCCGGGGACGGGCCGTCCGGCCTGGCCCGCGACGGAGCTCGGCGCCCGCACGGTGTCGGGCATCGTGCTCGGCCTGCTGGTGCTCGGCGCCACCCTCAACGGCGGCTGGATCTTCGCGGTGGTCTGGTTCCTCGCCGGCCTCGCGGTGGTCGGCGAGTGGCTCGCCATCACCCGGACGGCACCGCACCGGCCGCTGCTCGCCATCGCCGGCCTCGTGCTGGCCGGCATGGTGGCGGGGGCGCGACTGCCGATCGCCCTCCCCTGGCTCCTCGGCACGACCGTGCTCGGCCTCGCGGCCCTGGCGCTGCTGGCCCGGCCGGCCTCGGGCCGGATCTGGGCTCCCGCAAGCCTCGCCTGCGCCCTCGTGGTCGCCCTGGTGCCGGTGCTGCTGCGCGACGATCCCCGCATCGGGCTCGCCGGCCCGCTCTGGCTGTTCGGCGTGGTCTGGACCACCGACATCGCCGCCTACTTCACCGGCCGCTCGCTGGGCGGGCCGAAGCTGTGGCCGGCGGTCAGCCCGAAGAAGACCTGGTCGGGCTTCTGCGGCGGCCTGATCGGCGCGACGATCGTCGGCGGCGCGGTGGCGGCCGGCGCGCGCCATCTCGGCGCCACCGAGGCCCTGTCCATCCCCTTCGCCGCCGTCCTCTCGGCCGTCGCCTCGGTGATGAGCCAGGGCGGCGACCTCGCCGAATCGGCCCTCAAGCGCGCCTACGGCGCCAAGGATTCCGGTCGCCTGATCCCGGGCCACGGCGGCGTGATGGACCGCCTCGACGGCTTCTTCGCCGTGGCCCTCCTCGCCGGCCTCCTGCTCGTCGGCCTCACTCTCACGGGACAGCCATGACCCTCACCGTCTCCGTCCTGGGCGCGACCGGCTCGATCGGACGCTCGACCGCCGACCTGCTCGACCAGCACCGGGACCGCTTCCGGGTCGGCGCCGTGGCGGGCGGCCGGGACGCGCAGGCGCTCGCCCGCGTCGCCCGCGAGCTGAACGCAGAGTTCGCGGCGATCGCCGACCCGGAGGCGGGGCTCGCCCTGCGCGATGCGCTGTCGGGCTCCGGCATCGCCTGCGGCGCCGGCCCGTCCGCGGTGATCGAGGCGGCAACCCGGGATGCCGACCTCGTGGTGGCGGCGGTGAGCGGGGCAGCCGGCCTCGCGCCCACCAGCGCGGCGATCCGGCTCGGCCGCACCGTGGCGCTCGCCAACAAGGAGAGCCTCGTCTGCGCCGGCGACGCCTTCATGCGCGATGCCCGGACATACGGCGCCCGCATCCTGCCGATGGATTCCGAGCACAACGCGCTCGCCCAGGCGATCGGCGAGGGCAAGCTCGACGACGTCGACCGGATGACCATCACGGCCTCGGGCGGACCGTTCCGCACCGCGACCCGGGAGCGGATCGCCGCGGCGACGGCCGCGGATGCGGCCGCCCACCCGACCTGGTCGATGGGCATGAAGATCAACATCGATTCGGCCACCCTGATGAACAAGGGCCTGGAGCTGATCGAGGCCCATCACCTGTTCGGCTTCGGGGCGGAGCGCCTCGACGCCGTGGTGCACCCGCAATCGATCGTCCACGCCCTCGTCACCTGGCGCGACGGCTCGGTGACCGCCGGCCTCTACCTGCCCGACATGCGGGTGCCGATCGCCCATTGCCTGGGCCTGGGCGAGCGCCTGACGATCGCCCGCGGCCGGCCCCTCGACCTCGCGGCGGCCGGCAGCCTCACCTTCGAGCGCCCGGACGAGGAGCGCTTCCCCTGCCTGCGGATCGCCAAGGCGGCGCTCGCCGCCGGGGCCGCGCAGCCGACGGTGTTGAACGCGGCCAACGAGATCGCGGTGGCGGCCTTCATCGCCGGGGGAATCGGCTTCTACGACATCGCCGCCCTGGTCGAGCGGGCCTGCGAGCATTTCGCCTCGCGATTCCCCTCCGCCCCGGCCGATGTCGAGGAGGCCCTCGCCATCGACGCCGAGGTGCGCGGCTGGAGCGCCGAGGCCCTGGCGGCTTAGGCTTTCGTTAAGTTAACCCTCGGACGTTTCGCGCCCTGTTCGCAGGCTCGCCGAGCCTGTATGAAGGTCGGAACGGGAAGGCGGCCGCGCCGGGCCGGGGAGAGCCCGCCGCGCCGCATCGAGGTGACCATGGATCTGCTCAACGTCGTGGGCGGTGCGACGACGAACCTGCTCGGCTACATCGTGCCGTTCCTGTTCGTCCTCACCGTCGTGGTCTTCATCCACGAGCTCGGCCACTTCCTGGTCGGGCGCTGGTGCGGCGTCGGGGTGACCAGCTTCTCGATCGGCTTCGGGCCGGAGATCGTCGGCTTCAACGACCGCCGCGGCACCCGCTGGAAGCTGTCGGCGATCCCGCTCGGCGGCTACGTCAAGTTCGTCGGCGACATGAACGGCGCCAGCGTGCCCGACACGGAGGCGGCCGCGCGCATGGATCCGGCCGAGCGGGCGGTGAGCTTCCACGCCCAGAACGTCTGGAAACGCGTCGCCATCGTGGCGGCGGGTCCGGTCGCGAACTTCCTGCTCGCCATCGCGGTCTTCGCCGGCGCCGTCTACGTCACCGGCCGCTACGAGGTGGCGCCCCGGGTCTCGGCGGTGCAGCCGGGCAGCGCGGCCGAGCGCGCCGGCTTCCAGCCCGGCGACGTGGTGCTGACGATCAACGGCAGCGCCATCCACAACTTCGCCGACATGCAGCGCACCGTCTCGGGCGCCGCCGGCGACCGGCTCGACTTCACGGTGGAGCGCGGCGGCGTCACCACGCCGCTCGCGGCGACGCCTGACACCTTCGAGGACAAGACCCCGTTCGGCACCCAGCGCATCGGGCGGCTCGGCATCCAGGGGCCGCGCGACGCCGCAGAGGTCAAGCTGGTGCGCTACGGCGCCCTCGACTCGCTGAAGATCGGCGTCGCCGAGACCTACTTCGTCGTCGACCGGACCTTCAGCTACATCGGCAAGCTGATCACGGGGCGCGAATCCGCCGACCAGCTCTCCGGTCCGATGGGCATCGCCCGGGTCTCCGGCCAGGCCGCGAAGATCGGCGGCATCGGCGCCCTGGTCGGGCTGATCGCGGTGCTGTCGGTGTCGATCGGGCTCATCAACCTGTTCCCGGTGCCGATGCTCGATGGCGGCCATCTGATGTTCTACGCCGTCGAGATCGTCCGCGGCCGCCCCTTGAGCGAGCGGGCGCAGGAGATCGGTTTCCGCATCGGCCTCGCCCTGGTGCTGATGCTGATGCTGTTCGCGACCTGGAACGACATCCTGCATATCGGCGCCGCGTTCAACCGCGGCACCTGAGGCGGGAGCCCCCTCCCCGCCTGCGAAGAGCCGTCCGCGCCGCGCGGGCGGCTCTTTCGCGTGAGTTGTCCACAATTTTCGTAAAATGCGTGCCATTCCGGGGCGTTCGCCGAGGCGTCCCGTTCACCGCGCGCTGACCTTGCCCTGTGAAAGCGTGGCCTTAGCCCGTGACAGGAAGGCAACGTCTGGGCAAAATCCAGGTCTGCTGGGAGCGTGGCGTTTGCTTCGCCAGGGATTCCCGATAGAAGCGGGGCTAGGACCAGGGGCCTTCGCCTTCGCGAGAAGGCGATCGTCTGCGGGTGCAAACCCGTACCGACAAAAAATGAGACGGGCCATTTATGATGTCGATGACGGGTAAGCGCCGGCGTGCGTCGGCGAAGGGCGCCATTGTCATGGCCGCTACCATCGCCGCCAGCGGCAGCGCCTTCGCGCAGCAGATCGTCGTTCAGGGCAATTCCCGGATCGACCCGGATACGGTCCGTTCCTACGTGGTCGGCGTGTCGCCCGAGGAGGGCCGCCGCAACCTGATCGCCAGCGGCATGTTCTCGGACGTGCGCGTCTCGCATAGCGGCGGGCGCATCATCGTGTCCGTGCGCGAGAACAACCAGATCAACCGCGTCGTGTTCGAGGGCAACAAGAAGGTCGAGAAGGGCACGCTCGAGAGCATCGTCGAGTCGAAGGCGCGCGGGCCCTACAGCCAGGCGACCATCAACTCCGACCTCGAGCGCATCCGCGAGGTCTACCGCCGCGCCGGCCGCGGCCTCGCCAAGGTCTCGGTGCGCACCGTCGACCTGCCCAACGGCCGCGTCGACGTGGTCTACACCATCGACGAGGGTGACAAGACCGGCGTCAAGGAGATTCGCTTCGTCGGCAACCAGGTCTATTCGGAAGGCCGCCTGAAGGATCTGATGACGCTGTCGGAGATGAACCTCCTCAGCTTCGTCAAGACCTCGGACGTCTACGATCCGGACCGGCTCGCCAACGACCTCGACCTGATCCGGCGCTACTACCTGAAGAACGGCTACGCCGACTTCCGGATCGCCTCGGCGGATTCGCGCTTCGACGATGCGGCCGGCGGCTGGATCATCACCATCACGGTCGAGGAAGGTCAGCAGTACCGCGTCGGCGCGGTGGCGGTCGATTCCCGCATCCCCGGCGTGGACGGCACGGTGCTGCGCGACGAGCTGCGCACCGGCGTCGGCGACGTCTACAACGCGGAGGACGTCGAGAAGACGCTCACCGGCGTCACCACCTCGGTGGCCCGGGCCGGCCATCCCTTCGCCCAGGTCCGCCCGACCGGCGAGCGCGACCGCGCCACCGGCACCGTCGCCCTCGGCTACATCGTCGAGGACGGACCGAAGGTCTACATCGAGCGCATCAACGTGCGCGGCAACACCCGCACCCGCGACTACGTCGTGCGGCGCGAGCTCGACCTGACCGAGGGCGACGCCTACAACCGCGTGCTGGTCGACCGGGCCGAGCGCCGGCTGAACGGCCTCGGCTTCTTCAAGAAGGTGCGGTTCTCCAACGAGCCAGGCTCGGCCCCCGACCGCGTCGTCGTGAACATCGACGTCGAGGATCAACCGACCGGCTCGTTCTCGGTCGCCGGCGGCTACTCGACGGCGGACGGGATCATCGGCGAGGTCTCGGTCTCGGAGTCGAACTTCCTCGGCCGCGGCCAGTACGTTCGCCTCGCCGGCACTGCCGGCCAGTACACCCGCGGCGTCGATTTCTCGTTCACCGAGCCGTACTTCCTCGGCTACCGCCTCGCGGCCGGCTTCGACGTCTTCAACAAGTACAGCGACCAGACCCGCTACTCGCGCTACGTGACCGACGTGGTCGGCGGCCAGCTCCGCCTCGGCCTGCCGATCACCGAGGAGTTCGGCATCACGCTGCGCTACTCGATCTACAACACCGACCTGAAGATCCCGAACACCCTCAAGCGGCCGTACAACGACTGCTCGTTCCCGATCCCGGGCTACACCTCCACCTACGACCCGGGCACGATCCTCAACGGTCGGAACGTCGGCGGGCTGGCGAGGTACCCGAACTGCGCCTATGACGGCGAGGCCTCGATCGCGCTGAAGGAGGCGGTCGGCTCGACCTTGACCTCCCTCGCCGGCGTGACGCTCGCCTACTCGACCCTCGACAACCTGCAGCTGCCGCGCAACGGCTTCTACGGTGAGGTGAAGCCCGAATATGCCGGCATCGGCGGCGATTCGAAGTTCTTCCGCGTCACCGGCGAGGCCCGGTACTACAAGGAGCTGTACGAGGACGTCGTCGGCTTCGTGAAGTTCCAGGGCGGCCACGTCCAGCCGACCGAGGGCAACACGCTTCGCGTCACCGACCAGTTCTTCCTCGGCCCGTCGCTGGTCCGCGGCTTCGCGCCGAACGGTATCGGCCCCCGCGACGTCGGCTCGGGCGACGCCCGCTCGAACGCGATCGGCGGCACGACCTATGTCGGTGCCTCGGTCGAGGTGCAGTTCCCGATCTGGGGCCTGCCCCGCGACCTCGGCCTGAAGGGCGCGGTCTTCGCCGATGCCGGTACGCTGTTCGGCTACAAGGGCCGCCGCGCCTTCGACGTCAACGGCGACAGCTTCATCAACGGCCAGGCCCCGAACGGCTCGTGCAACTTCAGCGCCATCGGCCCGAACGCCATCGGCGTCGAGCCGGAATGCGTGAACGTGCGCGACAAGACCACGATCCGGTCGTCGGTCGGCGCCTCGATCCTGTGGAACTCGCCGCTCGGCCCGATCCGCTTCGACTACGCCTACGCCCTGACCAAGGACGAGGGCCAGAAGGTCTTCGGGACCGACGGCACCTATTACGGCCGGGTCGGCAAGGACCAGACGCAGGCCTTCCGCTTCTCGGGCGGCTCGCGCTTCTAAGATCGTCTCGGCGGGCGCCAGTAGCGCCCGCTCCGGATCCGCGGCCGCGGGGCATCGAGCCTTCGCGGCCGTTTTTGTTTGTGCCCACCGTCTCAACCCGCTAGTCCGGGCGCCCTCCCCTCGGCGGTCGTGTCCCGACCCGCCGGCCCCAGCGGATGCAGGTGATGTCGGAACCGGTCTTCTTCCCTCTCGCGGGCCCCGTCTCCTTGCGCGAGGTCGCGGCGCTCTCCGGCGCCGCCCTGCCGCCGGATTCCGACGGCGAGGCGGTGATCCGCGCCGCGGCGCCGCTGGAAAGCGCCGGGCCCGACGACCTGGCCTACATGGACAACGCCAAGTATGCCGAGACCCTCGGGACCACCCGGGCCCGCGCCTGCCTGGTCTCGCCGCGCTTCGCGGCCCGGGTGCCCGCCGGCACCCTGGCGCTGGTGACGCCGCAGCCCTACCGGGGTTTTGCCAAGGTGCTCGCCCGCCTCTTCCCGAGCGCCGCGCGGCCGACCTCGCTGTTCGGCGCCACCGGCATCTCGCCCGGCTCCTTCGTCCACCCGACCGCCCGGCTCGAGCCCGGCGTGATCGTCGATCCGGGCGTGGTGATCGGCCCCGAGGCCGAGGTCGGCGCCGAGACCGTGCTGGCGGCGGGCTGCGTGATCGGCCCGGGCGTGCGGATCGGGCGGGCTTGCGCCGTCGGCGCCAACGCCTCGGTGCTGCACGCCTATCTGGGCAACCGGGTGATCGTCCATGGCGGCGCCCGCATCGGCCAGGACGGCTTCGGCTTCGCCATGGGGCCGGGCGGCCACCTCAAGGTGCCGCAGGTCGGCCGGGTCATCATCCAGGACGACGTCGAGATCGGCGCCAACACCACGATCGACCGGGGCGCCAGCCGCGACACGGTGGTGGGCGAGGGCACCAAGATCGACAACCTCGTCCAGATCGCCCACAACGTCGTCATCGGCCGCCACTGCGTGATCGTCGCGCAGGTCGGCATCTCGGGCTCGACGACGCTCGAGGATTACGTCGTGCTCGGCGGCCAGGTCGGGGTGGTGGGCCACCTGCGCGTCGGGATGGGCGCCCAGATCGCCGGATCGAGCAACATCAACAAGGACGTGCCGGCCGGCGCCCGCTGGGGCGGCACCCCGGCCAAGCCCGTGCGCGAGTGGTTCCGCGAGATGACCACGCTCAAGAACCTCGCGGCGCGGGCCCGCGACGAGGGCGGCGAGGGCTGAGGCCGCCGCGGGGGCCGGGTCGTCCCTCGCCCCGCTCCCGCCGCAAATTGCTTGCATCCGCGCCACTTCTCGCCAAAGACGGCGCACCGACGACCGGCGCGGATCCGGGCAGCCATGAGGGAGCGTGACACCATGACCGAGATGCCTGCCGAGCTGGGAACGGCCGACATCCTGCGGGTGATGGAGCTCCTGCCCCACCGCTACCCCTTCCTGATGATCGACAAGATCGTGCAGATCGACCGCGACGAGAGCTGCATCGGCATCAAGAACGTCACGATCAACGAGCCGCACTTCACCGGCCATTTCCCGGCCGCCCCGGTCTTCCCGGGCGTCCTCCTGATCGAGGGCATGGCCCAGACCGCCGGCGCGATCTGCTGCGCGCACAAGCTCAAGGGCGACGCCAAGCCGAGCAAGGTCTTCTTCATGACCATCGACAAGGCGAAGTTCCGCAAGCCGGTCGTACCGGGCGACGTGGTCGAGTACCACATGCGCAAGACCAGCAACCGCCGCTTCATGTGGTGGTTCAAGGGAGAGGCCAAGGTGAACGGCGTGCTGGTGGCCGAGGCCGAGATCGGCGCGATGCTGGTGACCGAATGAGCGACGTGAGATGAGCGACGTGCCCGAGATGAACGACCCGGCTGAGACCCGCATCCACCCGAGCGCGGTGGTCGAGGACGGCGCGGTGATCGGCGCCGGCGTCGAGATCGGGCCGTTCTGCCATGTCGGGCCGCACGCTCAGCTCGGCGACGGCGTCCGGCTCCTGAGCCACGTCGTCGTGGCCGGTCGCACCACGATCGGCCCGCGCACCCGGATCTACCCCTTCGCGTCGATCGGCCACCCGCCGCAGGACCTGAAGTTCCGCGGGGAGGACTCGACGCTGACGATCGGCGCCGATTGCCAGATCCGCGAGGGCGTGACGATGAATCCCGGCACCGCCGGCGGCGGGCTGGCCACGGTGGTGGGCGATTCCTGCGCCTTCCTCGCCAACAGCCATGTCGGCCACGATTGCCGGGTCGGCAACCACGTCGTGTTCTCCAACAACGTGATGCTGGCCGGCCATTGCCAGGTCGGCGACTACGCGATCCTTGGCGGCGGCGCCGCGGTGATCCAGTTCGCCCGGGTCGGCGCACATTCCTTCGTCGGTGGCCTCTCGGGCCTCGAGAACGACCTGATCCCCTACGGCATGGCGGTCGGCAACCGCGCCTACCTGTCGGGGCTCAACATCATCGGGCTGCAACGCCGCGGCTTCTCCCGCGAGGAGATCCATGCGCTCCGCAAGGCCTACCGCCTGCTGTTCGCCCTCGAAGGCACCCTGATGGAGCGCGTCGAGGACGTGGCGACGGAGTTCGACCAGCACCCGATCGTTCAGGAGATCCTGGCCTTCATCCGCGAGGGCGGCAAGCGCTCGGTCTGCACCCCGCGCGAGGCCCCGGGTCCTGCGTAAGGCATGCCCCTGCTCGACGAGCGCGGCGTGATGGTCGCCGCGGCGGGGGGCACCGGGACCGCCACCGGCCCGGTGGCGATCGTCGCCGGGGCCGGCCGGCTGCCGCTCCTCATCGCCGCGTCCCTCGACCGGGCCGGGCGCTCCTGCCGGGTGCTGGCGATCCGCGGCTTCGCCGATCCGGCGACGCGGCGGCGGGCCGACGCCACGGTCGACCTGCTCGACGTGCGCGGCGCCCTCGACACGCTGTGCGCCTGGGCGCCCGCCGGGGTGACGCTCGCCGGCGCCGTCGCGCGGCCGAGCCCGGCCGCCCTCCTCAACACGATGGCCGCCTACCGCAACCGCGACGCCCTGCGCTCGCTCGCCTCCGGCGGCGACGATCACCTGCTGCGCGGCGTGCTCGCTCTGCTGGAGGAGCACGGCCTGCAGGTGCTCGGCGTGCGCGACCTCGCCCCGAACCTGATGGCGCCGTCCGGCCGCCTCGGGGCGCTCTCGCCCGACGCGGCGGCGGAGGCCTCCGTGGAGGCCGGCCGGGCACTGCTCGCCAGCCTGTCGCCGCACGATGTCGGCCAGGCCGCCGTGGTGGCGACCCGGCGGGTTCTGGCGGTCGAGGGGCCGGAGGGGACCGACAGGATGCTCGCCCGCGCCCGCGCTCTCGCCCGCCGCCCCCTCGGCCTCGGCCGCCCGCCTGCCGGGATGGTGCTGGTCAAGCGCGCGAAGGACGGCCAGGACCTGCGCGTCGACCTGCCGGCGATCGGCCCGCGCACGGTGAAGCGCGCGGCGGAGGCCGGCTGCGCCGGCATCGCGGTCGGAGCCGGCGACACGCTGGTGCTCGACCGGCCCGAGACGGTGGCGCTCGCCGACCGCCTCGGCCTCTTCCTCCTCGGCTTGCCTTCTGATTCCTTGCCGCCCGATCCGGAGCCCTCCCGTTGAGCGAGCGTCCTCTCACGATCTGGCTCGTCGCGGGCGAGGAATCCGGCGACCAGCTCGGCGCCAAGCTGATCCGCTCCCTGCGCGACCTCTCAGGGAGGCCGCTGGCGCTCGCCGGCGTCGGCGGCGACGCGATGGCGGCGGAGGGCCTCGACTCGCTGTTTCCCCTCGAGGACGTGGCGGTGATCGGCTACCTCGCGGTGGCCGCCCGCATCCGCCTCCTGATGCGGCGCATCCGCCAGACCGTGCGGGCCTGCGTGGCGGCCGGTCCCGACGTGCTCGTCATCATCGACAGCCCGGGCTTCACCCACGCGGTGGCGAGCCGGGTGCGCCGGCAGCGGCCGGACCTCCCCGTGGTCGATTACGTCAGCCCGAGCGTCTGGGCTTGGCGCCCGTGGCGGGCGAAGACCATGCGCGGCTACATCGACCACGTGCTCGCCCTGCTGCCGTTCGAGCCCGATGCCCATCGCCGCCTCGGCGGGCCGGCCTGCACCTATGTCGGCCACCCCCTGATCGAGCGCCTGGGCGAGCTGCGGCCCGGCCCGGCCGAGATCGCGGCACGCCAGGCCGCCGAACCGGTGCTGGCGGTGCTGCCGGGCTCGCGCCGCACCGAGATCGAGCGGCTGATGCCGATCTTCGGTGCGACCCTGGCGACGATCCGGGCGCAGGGCCACGCCTTCACGGTCGAGCTGCCGGCCGTCGCCCGCCATCGCGCCCTGATCGAGCGCCTCGCGGGCACGTGGCCGGTGCCCCCGCGCCTGATCGACGGCGAGGCCGACAAGCTCGCGACCTTCCGGCGCGCGCGCGCGGCGCTGGCCGCCTCCGGCACGGTGACGCTGGAACTGGCGCTGTCCGGCGTGCCGATGGTGGTGGCCTACCAGGTGCCGAAGATCGAGGAGGTGATCGTGCGCCGCCTGATCCAGGTGCCGACGATCGTGCTGCCGAACCTGATCCTCGGCGAGAACGCGATCCCCGAGCTGATCCAGGCCGAGTGCACCCCGGAGCGCCTGGCCGCCGCGCTCGGTCCACTGCTCCTCCCGGGTCCCGCCCGGACCGCGCAGGAAGCCGCGCTCGCGCGCCTCGACGCCACGATGCGGCTGCCCGATGGCGACGATCCGAGCCGCAGCGCCGCCCGGATCGTGCTGGCGGCGGCCGGAGGAGGCTCGCCTACCGCGACCTGAGATAGTCGAGCATCGTCCCGGCATCCGAGACCGCGAGGCCGACACCGGGCGGGTCGTCGCGGAAGCCGGGCTCGATGAACATCTTGGCGATCGTGCCGTCCTCGACGTGCATGGAATAGCGCCAGCTGCGCATCCCCATGCCCTGCCGGCCGCGCTTGACCAGCATGCCCATCTGCCGGGTGAAGTCGGCATTGCCGTCGGGCAGCATGAACACCTTCTCGATGCCCTTCGCGCGCGCCCATTGGAACATCACGAAGGCGTCGTTGACCGACAGGCAGATCACCTGGTCGATGCCCAGGGCGGCGAAATCCTCGGCATGCTGCTCGTAGCCCGGCAGGTGGTCGTCGGAGCAGGCCGGCGTGAAGGCGCCGGGCAGGGCGAACAGCACGATGTTGCGGCCGCCGAACACCTCGGCCGAGGTGAGATCCTTCCATTCGAACGGGTTGGGGCCGCCGAGGGCGTCGTTCCTGACGCGGGTGTGGAAGGTCACGTCGGGAACGGTGGCGGGCTGCATCGAAACCTCGCGGGGGAAGGGAATCGTGGGCGAGCCGAACGGGCGCCATGAACCTGACGCCGAGAATCCGGCCGAGTGGAGTCTGGCCCCGCGGAACCTAGCCCCGCGGGCGAGCGCTCGTCACGGGGAAAATCGCCGGGGTGCCCCCAGCCTGTCCCGGCGCCCGGGATGGGCCGATGCGGTGTGAACCGGGGTTCCGTACTCCGGTCTGCCAGCATCGGTGCCCGGATGCGGCCCCGGCAGGCCCGGTCCTCCATGTCGAGCTACCGCATACCGATCGAGGTGCCGCGGACCACCGGCTACGCCGAGGCCTCGATCGAGCGGGCCGATGCGAGCGGACCGGTACCGGCGGCGGCGAGTTCGGGATCCTCAACAAGCCCTGCCGCAGGATGGCGCCGGCGCGGCGGGTACCGCAGGCGCTCGATGGGCCGACGGGGGTCGGGGTAGCGGTCGCGAGCCGCGCAGGCACCGGACGGGCCCAGCCTGTCGCCGGGCCCGTCTTCTGTCGGGAGGCCCTTCTCATACGACGTCCGATTGATTGCTCGGCGATTGCCACGCAACCGCGTTCGGCATGCGGAAGTCAGCTTTGCTCACGCGTGTGGAGCTTTCGGCTCCACCGCGCAGACTGGCGAGACGGAGTCCGGAGGTGACCTAACGGAACTCGCATCAAAGCGTCTTGGCGAGGTACACCCCGATCCCGCCCCGGAACGGCTCCTCGCGCTCGACGACGAAGCCCGCCCGCCGGTAGAAGTCGAGATTGGCGGCGAAGGCCTGGTTCGTCGCCAGCCGGATCGCACCGTGCCCGCGCGCGCGGGCACTCTCCTCGACCTGCCGCAGCATCCACCGCCCGAGCCCCAGGCCGTGATGCGTCGGCGCCACCGCCAGGTTCTCGACCCAGAGATGATCGGCGCGCGGGATCGTCTCGGCCAGGGCCACGAGCGCTCCGTCCCGTTCCAGCAGGTCGAAGCGGTGCAAACGGACCGCCTGGGCGTAATCGGCGGTCATCGGCACCGGCTCGCGGCCGATCACCGGGACCCACTTCGCGTAGGCCGCCCGCACCAGGGCCTGAATCGCCGGAACGTCGGCCGTCGTCGCGGGACGCAAGGTCCCGAGGGCGGGCGCGTCCGGCGTCGCCGCGACGGCCGTCACCTCGACCTCGACCAGCGCATCCGGCCGCGCCAGGCCTGCGACGACGATGACGGTGACGGCGGCGGGCCTGTCCGAGGCCCAGCGACCCCGGCGCACCTCGCCGAGTGCGGGAAGGTCGTCCGCGCGGGTCAGGAAGAACGTCGCCTTCGCGACCTCCGGCACCCCCAGGCCGGAGGCGGCGAGCAGGGCCTCGACGTTGTCCATCGCCTGCCCGAGCTGCCCGGTGAAACCCTCGCGCATCCGCCCATCCGGCGCGACGCCGAACTGGCCGGAGACGAAGAGGCTGCGGCCGGCCGGCGCCTCGCGGGCATGGGTGTAGATCGTGCGGAACGGCGCCGGCACGGTCCAGATCGTCGGCGGATCGATGGTTGTCACGGCTGTTCGCCTTCGCTTGCGCCCCGGCCCCCGAACGCTCGGGCTCCACCGCGCGGGGCAGGTGACGCCTCGCCGCGCCCACGGCCGCGAGGCTCGGGAGGACGCGATCCGGTATGGGTGCAAGCGAGCAGCGGACACGCCGCTCAAGCTGGCGAGGAGCTACACGCCCCCGTCCCGCCGACCGCGTCGGATGCGGCGTCGGCCTCGAACGGTCATCGTCGGGCGGGTCGGGCTCATTCGGCTATGCTAGGCGAGGCCTCACCCCGGGGCAACACGGTCCCATCGCAAACCGCGCTGAAGTCGAGCGCACCACGCTTATCCCTACCGCTCGGCGTCGGCCGCGATCCGGCCCGGCCCGGCCCGGACATTGGCGGCCGCACTCCGCAGCGATCGACCGGCGGATCCCTCATGACCGGCACGAATCGGACCGGATATCGAATTTCTGTCCCTCGAAGCCTGCCGGACAGCGGCCGGCAATCTGCCTCGGATCGACACCTGCAAGCACTTGTCGCACGTCATTCATCACCGGCGCCGACAGGCGAAAATATTGGTGCCCGAACGTCTGCGACACGGGGTCCGCCACCGGCTGACAGTTCAACCAATACAAGTTGTCACGCTTCCTGCCGCTCCCATCCCTGATCGGGAAGCTGTACGGTCCGGTTCGCCCGAGTTCGGGCGTGTCGTTCACGATCTCAGCCAGGAGAAGGGCGAAATCGTCGCCGCTCGCGTAGATGTTCACTGTTTTTCTCACGAGATCAAGGATCGGATCAAGCTTGCTTGGATCATTGAGCGCACGATAATCCTCGTCGGCAGCAAACAGGAAGATGTGCTCGAAGTATCGCTTGGCGAGATAATTCTTTTCGCGCGGCCTGTCGTTTTTCAGATGCTGGACCACGGCACTCAGCACGCGATTTCCCATGGAATGGCAGGCGAGGGACATTGCCGGGGGCTCGTGCAGCTTGTCGTACTCGTCGAAAAGGTCGCGCATGAAATGGGCGGCGGCCGCGCCGGAGCCATAGGCGTAGGGCTGATCGCGCTTGTATTTCTCGTAAGTCCCATAAGAAGGCCAAGAGAAGAACAATGTGCTCGTGGGCCGATATCCGCGAGAGAGCTGCACTGCAACGGGCAGGACTTCCGAGAACTCAAAAGCAAATCCATGAATGAAGACAAGAACGGAATCAGGCGGTGCGAATCGTCGTCCTCTGCCCTGCGCCTCGCCGCCCGGGCGCAGAAACTCCCGGATGACCGCGCGCGGATCCCGCTCTCCGACCCCATCGGGCACCGACGCCACGGCCGCCCGGACGCCGTCGACCCGGACCGGCAGCACCCCGGCATGGTATCGGTCGTCGTCCGCTCCCCATTCGTACTCGCGACCGAACAGCTCGGTGCCTCCGACCTTCTGGCGGTTGGTTGCGTACTGGATGGTGAATGCGGCCGGGCGGGCCTCCTCTCCCTCCTCCGCCTGACCTGACCGGGCCTTGAGAAGGCCTGCCCCTGCGAGCGCGGCGAGAGCACCCGATGAGAACACGCGCCTGCCAATCATGCGGACCTCCCAAGACGTCGCGCCGGACACTGATGCCGGCAAAGAAAATCCTACGCACTATCGGGCGCTACGAAGCTCGCTATCACTATATATATGTCAGCTTCGATTTTGGCCATGTATTAATATATCGGTACCGATATCGGATAACAAATAACACTCCTGCGCTGCCTGCACGAGCAAGCACCGACGCCCATCAACGGCGGGACATTCTGTCGGCGTAAGTCTCACGGCCAGTGGTCGCTGTTCGTTCGGACCGACGTCATGGACTGAGCGTGCGCTGAAGCCGGTGCCGGTGCCGTCGAGTGCCGGTCGCAGGAGACCTTCCGAGCGGCCTGAGTCGGCCTGCCTCCGGGTCCCGCCAGGACAATATCCTAGCCACTGTGCGCAGCCACCCCGGGTACCGCATGACGTTTTTCCAGCCCCTGCGGCACCGCCCTCGCGCCGACGGAATGTCGCGCCCGATCCCGGGCAGCAATTCTCCTCTAGCAGGAACCCGCACCCCGATCATATGTTATCGAAACACTCACTGCAGCGCATCGCAGATCATGGGATATACGAGAATGTCGGACAAGAAGCAGCAGTCTCAATCGGCCAATACTGATCACACGCGCCACAACCACAAGAACCCGGACGCTCCGAACCAGGGCACCGTGCAGCATTCGGACGACGGCCGGCTGAAGGAGAACCGCGACAAGGGCATCCATCGCGGCGACAAGGAGTAGGCGTCGGGGCCGACCGGGGCAGGAGGGCCGCCGGGAGGCGGCCCTTTTTCTTTGGCCGCGACGACGTGGGAGCCCTCGCTGTCATCCCGGAGCCGCGCAGCGGACCCCGGGATGACAGCGAGGATGCCGGTTCACGCCGCCGGGCGGCCGTCGCGCCAGGGGCGCAAGGCCTCCGGGATTCGGAAGTCGCGCGGCACCGCGAAGTCACGGGCGGCGCCGTGGGCCGCTGCGAGGCCCCCCGGGAGGCCGCTGCGGTTGTGGTACTCGTAAGTCCCCGGCGGCGGCAGGCGTTTGTCGGCCGTGAGGCCCTGGACGCAGACGATGTCGGCGAGCGTGACGCCCGCCACCGCCGCGGTGGCCAGCGCCAGGGTGCCGGCGCGGGGGTTGTCGCCCTCGAAGCCGGTCGCCAGGGTGGCGAGGTCGACCGCGTCGCCCGCGACCCGACCCCAGATCCACGGGGTCGGATCGTGGCTCATCAGGATCGCGGCGCCGGTGGCGACCTCGCGGGCGCCGTAGGCCTGGACCAGGGCCTCGCGGCCCTCCAGGCCGAGCCCCCGGCACAGGGCGCGGGGCGCCAGGATCTCGGCGAGACCGAGCCCGATCGAGAACCAGCCGAGGCCGCGGGCGAGCGCGTCGTGCGCGGAGCGGGAGCGGGGATTCACGGTTCTGTTCATGCCTGAATCCTCACGGCCGGATCATCACCTTGATGCAGCCGTCCTGCTTGTCGCGGAACGTGCGGTACATCTCGGGCCCTTGTTCCAATCCCACCGTGTGGGTGATGACGAAGGACGGGTCGATCTGCCCCTCCTCGATCCGCCGGAGCAGGTCGCCGGACCAGCGGTTAACGTGGGTCTGGCCCATCCGGAAGGTCAGGCCCTTGTTCATCGCCGCGCCGAAGGGCACCTTGTCGATCAGGCCGCCATAGACGCCGGGGATCGACAGCACGCCCGCCGGGCGGCAAGCCATGATCATCTGGCGCAGCACGTGCGGCCGGTCGCTCTCCAGCATCACCGCCTGCTTGGCGCGGTCGTAGATCGCATCGAGCGAGGAGGTGGCGTGGGCTTCCATCCCGACCGCATCGATGCACTTCTCCGGCCCCTTGCCGTTCGTCATGTCATTGAGCTTCGCGACGACGTTCGATTCCTGGTCGAGGTCGATCGTCTCGGCGCCGCCGGCCCGGGCCATGGTCAGGCGCTCCGGCACCCGGTCGATGGCGATCACGCGTTTGGCCCCCAGCAGGATCGCCGAGCGGATCGCCATCTGGCCGACCGGGCCGCAGCCCCAGATCGCCACCGTGTCCTCCGGCTGGATGTCGCACTGCACCGCCGCCTGCCAGCCGGTCGGGAAGATGTCGGAGAGGAAGAGGAGTTTTTCGTCCGGGATGCCGTTCGGCACCTTGATGTGGGTGGCGTCGGCATACGGCACCCGCAGGTACTCGGCCTGGCCGCCGGGATAGCCGCCGGTGAGGTGCGTGTAGCCGAACAGGCCCGCGGTGGTGTGGCCGAAGGCGGTCTCGGCCAGCTTGGCGTTGCGGTTCGAGCGCTCGCACACCGAGAAATTGCCGCGCCGGCATTGCTCGCACTGGCCGCAGATGATGGTGAACGGCACGACGATCCGGTCGCCGACCTTGAGCGCCGTGTTGTCCCGGCCGACCTCGACCACCTCGCCCATGGTCTCGTGGCCCATGATGTCGCCCGACTTCATGCCCGGCATGAAGTGGTCGTAGAGGTGCAGGTCGGAGCCGCAGATGGCGCAGGAGGTCACCTTGATGATGGCGTCGCGCCCGTCCTCGATCGTCGGATCGGGGACCGTGTCGCAGCGGATATCCGCGGTGCCGTGCCAGACGAGGGCTTTCATGGCTGATCGGTCTCCCGGGCTCGTCGCGCCGCGGAAACCGGGATTGGCGTTCCGCGTGCGCCGGCCGCCTCACCTCGGGATGCTCATACTCCCTATGTGTAGGCGGCGATGCTCGGACAACCGCTCAGCGTCGAGGCTGTTCCTGGATGCTCGCCGCGCTCAGCGCGGGCGGGGCGCTGCGCCGCCGCGGCGCAGTTCCAGGGTGACCCAGCCTTCGATCAGCCGGCGCCGGCGCAGGCGAAAGCCCTGTGCCGCATAGGCCGAGAGCACGCCCGGCACGTCGCGGGGAATCAGGCCAGAGAGCACCAGGGTGCCGTCCGTCGCCACCGCGCGGGCGAGGCTGGGGGCAAGCCCCCGCAGCGGCCGGGCCAGGATATTGGCGAAGACGAGGTCGTAGCCGCGGGCGACGCGGGCGAGCGGGTGGCGCAGGCCCGGCGCCTCGTAGAAGGCCATCAGGTTGGCGAGCCCGTTGAAGGCGGCGTTGGTGCGGGCGGTCGCCACCGCCTCCGGGTCGAGGTCGCCGGCGATGATCCGGCTGTGCAGGAGGCGCGCGGCGGCAAGCCCCAGGATGCCGGTACCGGTGCCGACGTCGAGGATGCGGTGGGGCCGGCGCCGCTTCACCTCGTCGACGAGGGCCATGAGGCAGCCGAGGGTGGTGCCGTGGTGGCCGGTGCCGAAGGCGAGCGCCGCCTCGATCTCGATCGGCAAGTCGTTCGGCTGCACCCGCCCGCGGTCGTGCGAGCCGTGGACCAGGATGCGCCCGGCCCGGACGGGCTTGAGGCCCTCCAGCGAGGCGCGCACCCAGTCCTGCTGGTCGATCGCCGCGAAGACCGCCTCGTCGGCCGCGTCGCCGACGATCGGGCGGATCAGCTCGCGCACCGCCTCCTCGTCGGGCTCCTCGGAGAAATAGGCCTCGAGATGCCAGGTCTTGCCGTCCTCGGCCTCGAAGGCCGCGACGGCGGTCTCGGTCGGGTCGAAGACCTCGCCGATCAGGTCGGTCATGGCGCGGGCCGCGCGCTCGTTCGTGTCGAGTCGCAGCACGTGGGTCGGGCGGTGGGGCGGCAGGCCTTCGAGCATGCCCGGCGCCATAGCATCCGCGCCGCCCGCCGTCACCGCCCCGTCACGCCGGTAAGGCATCTGTCGGCCGCGCGGCGCGCCCCGCCGCCTCCGCTCCCGGAAGATGTCGCACCGACGACACGGCCGGACTGTCGCCGGGGAAACTCCGCACGCCGCCAGGGAACCGGCGCAGCGGGTCGGCGTTCATAGCGGCGCCGGTCGTCAGAAGCCGGCCGTTGAAGGATCGAATGATGCGTACCCGAGTTCGCGCGCAGGTTCGGCCGGACGAGTCCGCCGCCCCGGCTCAGACTCCCGTGCGGGATTCACCCGCCCTTCGGGAAGTCCCCACTCTTCGGGATGCCCCCAGTCTTCGGGATGCCCCCACTTGGCGCCGCGCGGCGCCGCTCACGGCCGAGGATACGGCCCTGCCGGGCCGCATGCTCATGCTGCTCAGCCGGCTCCACCGGAGCGAGATGCTGAGGAAGGCTGAGTCCGAGGCCGCCGCGGGACCGCAGGGCGCCTGACCCGACCTCGCCCCGCCCCGGATGATCGCCAGGCGACCATCCGGGGAGCCATCCATTGCGGCGAGATGCGCGCTCACGCACCCCACGTCATCCTTGCACCCGCAAGCCGTCCTCACGCTCCCAAGCGCGAGCCCAGGCGGGCATCCGGCACGTAGCCGCGATTCCAGGTCGGGCTGATCACCACCTCGTTCAGGCAGACGTGCTTCGGCCGCGTCGCGACGAACAGGATCAGCGCCGCCATGTCCTCGGGCTGGAGCATGCGGGCGCGGTCCTCGGCACTTACCGGGACCGGGCGCTTGTCGAGGATCGGCGTCGCCACTTCGGCCGGGCACAGGACCGTCGAGCGGATGCCGTTGACGCATTCCTCCATGTTGATGCTGTGGCTCATCGCCACCACGGCGTGCTTGGCTGCGGTGTAGGCCGGACCGCTGACCGGACTGACGAACCGCCCGGCCCAGGAGGCCGTGTGGATCAGGACGCCGTCGCCCTGGGCACGCATCAGCGGCAGCACCGCCAGGGAGGCGTAGAAGGCGCTCGACAGGTTGGCCGCGATCACCGCCTGCGCGTCCTCGGGCGACAGGGCGTCCCAGCGCCGCTCGCGCACGTTGCTGCCGGCATTGCTTACCAGCACGTCGAGACGGCCGAATCGCTCGGCGATCCCCGCGACGATGGCCTGGATGCGGCCGGAATCGGTGACATCGCCGGGCTCGACCACGGCCTCGCCGCCGGCCCCCGCGATCCGCTCGGCCAGCGCCCGCAGCGGCTCCTCGCGGCGCCCGGTGAGCACGATCCGGGCCCCCGCCCCGGCCAGCGCCAGGGCCGCCGCCTCGCCGATGCCGCTGCCCGCGCCCGTCACCCAGGCGATCTTGCCGGTCATGGTCTCGGTCATGGATTGTCCTCCCCGTCCCTGTCGCTCGGCGGCCGCGTTCGGGGCGGACCGTCCGTCGTGACTGTCTGCCAAGGTACGACGGTCCCGCGCAAGCCGGGGAGCGGAGGCTTCGCGGTGGATGGGTGTCGACCGGACCATGGTGGATCGCGCGACGTGGGGCGACGGCCTACGATCACGGTCACGCGCCCGCACGCTCGACGTGCCGGGGCATGATCGGGATTCCCGCGACGATCCTGCACGCCTCCGCGTCATCCCAGGGCCGCACAGACGAATCCGGAATGACGCGGAGGGATTTCAGCCCGTGATCCAGGCCGATTTTCCAAGTCGATCAGGCAACCTCAGTGCAGATATCCCAGGAAGAACAGGATCAGAATGATCGGAATCGGTATGCCGATCAACCACAGCAGCCCACCCTTCATCATCGACGCCTCCATGACTCCATAAATACTCGTATGGAGTAACAACGGAGCTTGGCGCGATCCGGTTCCGGATTCACCCCAGGAGGAGACGCAGCCGCGCTCCTCACGCCGCCCGCTCGACCGCCTCCCCCGCCGCGACGCTGACCCGGTCGCGCCCGCGCGCCTTGGCCTCGTAGAGCGCCGCGTCGGCCCGGGCGATCACCGCCTGGATATCCGGATCGCGCCGGGCGACCGTCGCGAGGCCGATGCTGACCGTGACCGGGATCGTCCGGCCGCCATGGCCGATCGGCGCATTCCGCACGGCAACGCAGAGGCGCTCGGCGCTGTGGGTCGCCTCGGCCGCGTCGAGGTCGACGAGCACGACGACGAATTCCTCGCCGCCGAACCGCGCCACCGTATCGGCGTCGCGCAGCGCCCCCGCCAGCAGGGCGCCGACATGGCGGATCACCGCGTCGCCGGCATCGTGGCCGTGCTGGTCGTTGACGCGCTTGAAGTGATCGATGTCGATGACCAGCACGGCGGCCCCGCCCCGGCCCCCGCGCGCCCGCGCGAAGGCCTCCTCGGCCGGTCCGGCGAAGCCGCGCCGGTTGAGGAGCCCGGTGAGCACGTCGGTGCCGGCAACCTGGCGCAGGTCCTCGATCTGGCGCCGGTAATAGGCGGCGACGCGGCTCGAGCGCAGGGCGGCATCGCTGAGTTCGCGTTCGGTGGAGCCGATCCGCCGCAGGAGCGAGCGCAGGGCCGCCGAGAGGGCGACGAATTCCCGTGCCCCGTCGAGGCGCGGCAGCGTCGTCGCGTCGGCATCGCGGCCGATCCGGTTCGCCGCCTCGGTCATCCGCCGTAGCGGCGCGGCGGCGCGGCGGCCGAGGGCCCAGGCGAGGGCGATGCCCGCGAAGGCCGCGGCGGCACCGAGGCCGAGCAGCGCGTGAATCGAGCGCTGCACGGGGGCGAGGGCCTGCGCGTCGGACCGGGTCGCGACCACGATCCAGCCGAGACCGGGATCGCCGCCGGCGATCTCGCTCCGCTCGCCCGTCGCCGCGGTGGCAAAGCCGGCGAGCCGCGCCTCCCCGTCGATGACCGCCGCGAAGGTGCCGCGGCCGCCTTCGACCATGGTCCCGAGCCGGGCCGGACCGAACGGCGCCGTGCCGAGATGCGGCCCCAGGATCACGCGCCCGTGCCGGTCGAGCACCCACAGGTCGGTGCCGGCCAGGTCCTGATCGAGGAGGCGGCGGCGCGCCCGGATGGCCCAGTCCCAGCTCAGGTGTCCGCCGAGCACCCCGATGACGCGGCCGGCGGCGTCGCGCACCGGCGCCGCGAGATCGACGAGGCGCAGGGGCTCCGGCTCGGTGCGGACGAGGAGGCGGCTCAAGAGCATCGCCCCGTGCACGTCGCCGACATTCGGCCTGGCGAGGCCGGTCTCGAACCAGGCCCGCCCGTTCATCGCCAGAGTCTCGAGCATGCCCCCGGTGCCGACCCGCACCTGCCCGTCCGCCGCCACGAAGCCGAGCCAGGCATAGTCCGGCGCCGTCGCCCGCATGGCGGAGAGGACGCCGCGCACCATCGTCGGGTCGCTGGCCCAGCGCTCGCGGAGGGGCTCGAGGCCGGCGACGACCTGGATTTCGCGGAACCGCTCACGCAGGGTGATGTCGAGGCTCTCCGCCATGCCGGCGGCGAGGCGGGCGAGCCGCGCCTCGGCGAGCCGCAAGGCGCTCCGCCGCTCGAGCCAGACCGCGCCGCCCACCGTCGCCCCCACCAGGGCGAGGCAGAGCAGGCCGACCAGCGCGGCCAGCTGGTGCTCGAAGCGGAGCCGATTCCGGAACGACACGAAGCACCTCCGCGACTGGAGGTTCGTTCTCCCGTGTCTGCCCTAACGACCGGTTCAGCCGATCGCTCGCATTCGACCGATCGTACCGTCCGCATGGGACGATCGGCCTAAGCCTGATCCTGGCGGCGCCCTCGGCTGTGGAGGCGCCGCTCCCGCGCGCCCCGCTCGGCGGCGTCGGTCAGTTGGGTGATAAGGGCGCCGGCGGCGCCGAGGGGGATCAGCAGGAAGAGCGTGCCGCCATCCGGCCCGCTCACCTCGGCCGCCAGGGTGTCGCCGCCGTCGATCGTGCTGACGGCGGTGATGCTGGTGATCGAGAGAACCCGGGGACGCGCGTCGTCTGTCATGCCACCCACTCCTGCGGCACAGATGCCACGAAAGCGGCGCGGAGCAATTCCTAATGTGTCACAGTGTAAAGGAAAATTCCGCTGCTGTGGAGAGACCGGCGCCTTAGGCCGGATGGCCGGGCCTCCTTGCCCGGGCCATCCCGAACAGGCCTTCTTGCGCAGGCCATCTTGGCCCGCCCTCCTCCCGGTCCGTCACGGCACCGCGCAGGTGAGGCCGTCGCCCTCGGCGCGGGCGACCTGCGGATAGGCGCAGACCGGACGCGACCACAGCACCGCCCCGCCGGCATCGCGCTTCGTCGCCGTGAGCTCGCGCGGCGCCTCGCCCGCCTCGACCCAGCGCTCCAACGCCGTCAGCGGATCGATGCCGGTATCCGGGATGCCCGGCCCCTCGGTGCCGATGCCGCAATGGTCCATGCCCGGGACCATGAACAGGCGCGCGGTGTCCTTGAGCTTGTCGAGGCCGCCGCCCTTGGCCAGCGCCTCGTAGAAGGCGACGCTCATGAACGGCGTGACCAGCGGGTCGCCCCAGCCGTGGTAGATCAGGAGCTTGCCGCCGGCATCGCGAAACGCCGAGAGGTCGGCGGCGGGCCGCACGGTGGCGGATGCCGGATCGAAGGTGGCGGCGTTGTAGACCTGCGCCTGCGGCGCCAGCCGGGGCGGATCCGCGGAAAAGTCGAAATCCGTCACGCGATAGGCCGGCCCGGGCGAGGGCCAGAACGCCATGTAGCGCAGGAAGTCGGCGGCGAAGAGCGGCAGGATCGCCGGCGCATTGCCGAGGCCCGTGAGCCAGCGCGGCCAATGCGCCTCGGAGCCGAGCGGAATCCCGCCCGGGTAGAGCCGGCGGCCGGCCGCATCCGTCGGCCCGGCATACCACTTCTCCAGCACCCCGATCTCGGCCTCGCTCAGGCACGTGTCCGAGGTATCGCCGGTGCAGCGCAAGGCCGACGGCGTGAAGCCGCATTGCCGGGGATCGGCGACGAGCCCCTTTGTCCCCTCCGTGCCGCAGGACGCCGCGACCGCGTCGGCCACCAGCTTGACCCGCGGCGTGGTCAGGATCGGCTTGCCGTCGGCGCCGGTATTGGCCTTCGTCACCCAGGCGAAGGTGGAGGCGACGAGGCCGGTATAGTCGAGGGCCGGTGCCCCGCTGATGATCCCGTCGAAGTCCTTCGGGTATTTCAGCGCCTCCATCGCCGCCATGCGGCCGCCGGTGGAGCAGCCGGCGAAGTAGGATTTCCGTTGCGGCCGGTCGTAGAAGGCCCGCACCAGAACCTTGCTGACCCGGGCGGTCTCGGTCACCGCGCGCTGGCCCCAATCCATCCGGGCGACGAGGTCGCCGACCGCCCAGCGCCCGTCGGCCGAGCCGGTACCCCAATGGCCCGAATCCATGGTCGAGGCGGCGTAGCCCCGGCGCAGGCCGTAATTCATCGCGTTGGTGAAGCCCGGCGCGTCCGACAGGAGCGTGCCGCAGAATCCGCCGCAGCCGGTGCCGTAATACTTGCCGTTCCAGTCCTGCAGCGGCAGCCGCACCTCGAAGCCGATCGCCGGCCGCACCGTGCCGAGCACCCGGCAATAGGCCGGCAGGTCGCCGGCGGCCGGCACCTCGGCGGCGGAGTGGAGGTTCACGGCCTCGATCTTGAGGTTGGCGAGCGCGCCGCATTCGCCGGCGAGGGCCGGCCCCGCCACCAGGCCGGCGGCCAGGCCGACCGCGATCCCCACGCTGCGCCCCCGAAGTCTCCGTCCCATCGTCCCCGTCCCTCCCGGCTTTTCGCTGAGCTTAACCGCAACCCCTTGCGCCGTCGCCGGCGGAATGCGCTAAACCCGCGGGAACGAGAGATCAGGGCGGGAAACGCGATGGCAGGCAACGACGCCGGCAGCGACTTTCAGGATTTCGGCACCTACGATTACATCGTGGTCGGGGCAGGCTCCGCGGGCTGCGTGCTCGCCAACCGCCTCTCGGCCGATGCCCGCCGGCGGGTGCTGGTGCTGGAGGCGGGCGGACGCGACAACTGGATCTGGTTCCACATCCCGGCCGGCTACCTCTTCGCCATCGGCAACAAGCGGGCCGACTGGCTGTTCAGCACGCAGGCCGAGGCCGGCCTGAACGGGCGCCAGCTCGCCTATCCGCGCGGCAAGGTCATCGGCGGCTCGTCGGCCATCAACGCGATGATCTACATGCGCGGGCAGGCCGCCGATTACGACGGCTGGCGCCAGCTCGGCCTCGACGGCTGGGGCTGGGAGGACGTGCTGCCCTATTTCCTCAAGCACGAGGATCATATCGCCCCACCCAACGGCTTCCACCGCTCCGGCGGCGAGTGGCGGGTCGAGCCGCCGCGGATCCGCTGGGCGATCCTCGACGCGATCCGCGACGCCGCGGAGGCCGCCGGAATTCCGAAAATCCCGGACTTCAACACCGGCGACAACGAGGGCTCGTCCTACTTCCAGGTCAACCAGCGCCGCGGCCGGCGCTGGAGCGCGGCCCGCGGCTTCCTCAAGCCGGCGTTGAACCGCCCGAACCTGCGGCTCGAGACCGGAATCCTCGTCGAGCGGGTGCTGATCGAGGATGGGCGCGCCGCCGGCGTCGTGTTCGGCCGCGGCGGGCAGCGATACGTCGCCCGGGCGAACGGCGAGGTGGTGCTCTCGGCCGGCGCCGTCGCGACGCCGAAACTCCTCGAACTCTCCGGCATCGGCGACGGAGCGCGGCTCCAGGGCCTCGGGGTTGCGGTCGCGCATCACGCGCCGGGCGTCGGCGAGAACCTGCAGGACCACCTGCAGATCCGCCCGGTCTACAAGGTGACCGGCGTGCCGACGCTCAACCTCTCCTACGCCAACCTCATCAAGCGCGGCTGGATGGGCGTCGAATACGCGCTGTTCCGCACCGGGCCGCTCACCATGGCGCCGAGCCAGGTCGGGGTGTTCACCCGCTCGTCGCCCGACTACGCCACCGCCAACCTCGAATACCACTTCCAGCCGCTCTCCCTCGACAAGTGGGGCGATGGCCTGCACCGGTTCGGCGCCTTCACGGCGAGCGTCTGCAACCTGCGCCCGTCGAGCCGCGGCAGCGTGCATGCAGGCAGCCCCGACCCGCTGGCGCCACCCGAGATCCGCCCGAACTATCTCTCCACCGAGGAGGACCGGCGCGTGGCGGTGGATTCCCTCAAGCTCACCCGCCGCATCGTCGCCCAGGCGCCGCTCGCCCGCTTCCGGCCGGAGGAGTACCTGCCGGGGCCGTCGATCGCGAGCGACGCGGCCCTGCTCAAGGCGGCGGGCGACCTCGGCACGACGATCTTCCACCCTGTCGGCACCGCCCGGATGGGGGCCGACCACGACGCAGGCGCGGTCCTCGATGCGCGCCTGCGGGTACGCGGGATCCGCGGCCTGCGGGTCGCCGACGCCTCGGCGATGCCGCGCATCACCTCCGGCAACACCAACTCGCCGACGATCATGCTCGCCGAGAAGGGCGCGGCGATGATCCTGGAGGATGCCGGGTAGTCTACTCCGCCGCCATCAGCACCGGTGCCCGCTGGCCCTCGGACAGGTAGATCAGGCAGGAACAGCGCAGGAGCGAGGCGAAGTTGCGCACCTCGCCGTGGCGCTCCAGCACCTCGTCATGGAGCTTGGTGGCGAATTTCGCGACGCTGAGGCCCTCCTGGCGGGCGATCTCCTCCAGGATGGTCCAGAACGCGGTCTCGAGGCGCAGGGAGGTGCAGTGCCCGCCGATCCGCAGCGAGCGCGTCTCGTAGGCGTAGCGCTCGGGCGTCTGCTCGGCGAAGATCCGGCACATGGGGGCTCCTCCTGTCTTGTGTTGCGACAAGGATATTGAAGCGGGAGGCGGATCGGCAAGCGGCCGATGCGTCGCGGGCGAGAAGATCGCGGTGCATCATTTGACCGGCGGAATGGCCCAGACGTACGGCTCTTCTTTCCTTACGTCATGGTGCAGCCCTGACGGTAACGGCGCGTTCTAGTCCCGAAGACCCCAGGAGGACGCGCGATGGCACAGGAGAGCGTAGCGGGCGAGTTGATGCGGACGAAGCCGATCGACCGCCTGCGACGGGACGCGGAGAGCGGCGGCCACGGCCTCGAACGGACGCTGGGACCCTGGAGCCTCGTCGGGCTCGGCATCGGGGCGATCATCGGCGCCGGGCTGTTCTCGCTCACCGGCATCGCGGCGGCGGAGAATGCCGGGCCGGCGGTGGTCATCTCCTTCGCCATCGCGGCGGTCGGCTGCGCGCTCGCCGGCATGTGCTACAGCGAACTCGCCAGCATGATCCCGGTCTCGGGCAGCGCCTATACCTACGCCTATGCCACCATGGGCGAGTTCATCGCCTGGATCATCGGCTGGGATCTGGTGCTCGAATACGCGGTCGGCGCCGCCACCGTGTCGGTGAGCTGGTCGAAATACGTCGCCACCCTGTTGCAGGACTGGGGCATCGCGCTGCCGCCGCGGCTGCTGCACTCGCCGTTCGAGACGGTGCAGCTCGCCGACGGCTCGACCGTGCACGGCCTCGTCAACCTGCCGGCGGTCCTGATCCTGTGCCTGATCTCGCTGCTGCTGATGCGCGGGGTGCGCGAATCGACGAGGGTCAACAGCGTGATCGTGGTGGTGAAGGTCGCGGTGGTGCTGATCGTGGTCGGGGTCGGCCTGTTCTACGTCAAGGCACAGAACTACGTCCCATTCATCCCGCAGAACACCGGCACCTTCGGCGAGTACGGCTGGAGCGGCATCATGCGAGCGGCCGGCGTGGTGTTCTTTGCCTATATCGGCTTCGACGCGGTCTCGACGGCGGCGCAGGAGGTGAAGAATCCCCAGCGCACGATGATGATCGGCATCCTCGGCTCGCTCGCGATCTGCACGGTCCTGTATATCGCCTTCGCGGCGGTGCTCACCGGCCTCGTTCCCTACGCGTCGATGAAGGGTGACGCCGCCCCGGTCGCCACCGCCATCAAGCAGACGCCGTTTCCCTGGCTCCAGACCCTGGTGACCCTCGGCGTCATCGCGGGCTTCACCACCGTGATGCTGGTGCTTCTCTACGGCCAGTCGCGGGTGTTCTTCTCGATGGCGAACGATGGGCTGCTGCCGAAGTTCTTCGCCGTGGTCCACCCGACCTGGCGCACGCCGTACCGCTCGAACCTGTTCTTCATGGTGTTCGCGGCACTCCTCGGCGGGCTCACGCCGATCAGCACGCTCGGCCACATGACGAGCATCGGCACGCTCCTCGCCTTCATCATCGTCTGCGCCGGCGTCGTCATCATGCGGCGCACCCACCCGGACGAGCCGCGGGGCTACCGCGTCCCGCTGGTGCCGTTCGTGCCGGTGGCCGGCATCCTGGTCTGCCTCGCGATGATGCTCTCCCTCGACGGCGAGACCTGGCTGCGCTTGGTCGTCTGGCTCGGAATCGGGCTCGTGATCTATTTCGGCTACGGCCGGCGCCACAGCCGGGTCGGCCGCGAGACGGCGCGCTGACCACTCCCCTCCCCCTGGCGACGCGGGCCGCGACTGGGCTAAGGCAGTCCGATCCCGCGCGCGATGCGCCGAGAGTCCGGCGCCAGCAGCGCCAGGAGTCCGTCATTCATTAGAGGGCCACATCATGGAGATCCACCGGAGCGGATCCCGTCCGTCGCAAACGGGCTCCGCCGAGTACTTCACCGGCCGGGTGCGGATCGACCCGCTCATGAGCCCGCCCGATCCGGCCCGCGTCGCGGGCGCCCACGTTACCTTCGAGCCGGGCGCGCGGACAGCCTGGCACACCCATCCCCTCGGCCAGACCCTGATCGTCACCGCCGGCCTCGGCTGGGCCCAGACCGCGGGCGGTGCGATCGAGGAGATCCGGCCCGGCGACGTCGTGTGGTTCCCGCCCGGGGTGCGGCACTGGCACGGCGCGAGCGCCACGACCGGCATGAGCCACATCGCCATCCAGGAGAAGCAGGACGGCAGCGCCGTGACCTGGCTCGACCCCGTGACCGACGCCGAATACGGCGCGCAGTAGAGGACCCATTATGCCGCACGTCATCGTCAAGCTCTATGCCGGCCGCAGCGACGAGGAGAAGCAGCGCATTGCCGAAGAGGTCACCAAGGCCATCATGACCGCCGCGGGATCGTCGGAAGGCTCGATCTCGGTCGGGATCGAGGATGTCGAGCCGAGCGCCTGGACTGCAACCGTCTACGAGCCCGACATCGCCGCCAAGGCCGGCACGATCTTCAAGACACCCGGCTACGCACCGGCCTGAACGAAAAACCCCCGCCGGCTTTCGCCAGCGGGGGTTTTTCGTATCGTTGGTTGCGGGGACAGGATTTGAACCTGTGACCTTCAGGTTATGAGCCTGACGAGCTACCGGGCTGCTCCACCCCGCGCCAGGGTGTGATCTGCCTCGTGTCGAGGGAACGTGACGTGCTTGGCAGGTCTGGCGGTGACCGACTCTCCCGTGTCTTGAGACACAGTACCATGGGCGCTGGGGCGGTTAACGGCCGAGTTCGAGATGGGATCGGGTTCTGATCACCCCGCTCAGACCACCAGACCGGCCAAGCACGTTCGTTGTGGCAAGCATGCGTTCTGCGGCAGCCGCTTGGCTGCGTCAGGCGTCTTCATCGTGGCGTGGTGTCGGGGTTGATCCGGACACGGATCATGAGAGCGATCAAGCCGATCGAGCGATTAGTACTGGTCAGCTCAGCGCGTTACCGCGCTTGCACATCCAGCCTATCCACGTGGTCGTCTTCCACGGCTCTCAAGGGAGTTCTCGTTTCAAGGGGGGTTTCCCGCTTAGATGCCTTCAGCGGTTATCCCGACCGAACATAGCTACCCTGCACTGCGGCTGGCGCCACAACAGGTCCACCAGAGGTTCGTCCATCCCGGTCCTCTCGTACTAGGGACAGATCCTCTCAGAACTC
>NZ_JAAKGV010000015.1 GCF_011043735.1 Methylobacterium sp. DB0501
CTGATCAAGGTGCCGGGGCTGATGGCCGAGGCGCTCAAGCGCGAGGACGAGATCGAGGTGCTGGCCCGCGAGATCGCCAAGGCGCGGGACGTTCTCTATCTGGGCCGGGGCACGGCCTACCCGATGGCGCTGGAAGGCGCGCTGAAGCTGAAGGAGATCTCGTACATCCACGCCGAGGGCTACGCGGCGGGCGAGCTGAAGCACGGGCCGATCGCGTTGATCGACGACGCGGTTCCGGTGATCGTGATCGCCCCGCACGATGCGACCTTCGAGAAGACCGTCTCGAACATGCAGGAGGTGGCCGCACGCGGCGGCAGGATCGTGCTGATCGGTGACGCCCGCGGCGCCGACGCCGCCGGCCTCGACACGCTCGCGACCCTGATGATGCCGGATCTCGACCCGGTGGTCGCGCCGATCGTCTACGCGGTGCCGGTGCAGCTGCTGGCCTACCACACCGCCGTGGTGCTCGGGAAAGACGTCGATCAGCCGCGCAACCTGGCGAAGTCCGTCACGGTGGAGTGATACGCTTTCCGCATCGTGAAGGCGATTGCGGAGCGATCGCCCGGAACGCGTAGGACGCTCGTCCGCACCAGCCCTTCGCGCGAGGAGAGCGCGCCGTCCCGGATCCGGGGCGGCGCGCTCTCGCGTTCGAGGGCGGCCTTTGCGGCCCGCCATGACCGCCGCCATGACCGCCCGCCATGACGGCGCCACGAATTCTTCCGATTCGCTCGATGTCATTTAGCCGGGATTAACCAAGGGGCCGTTCAATACGAAGGCTTAAGGTTGATCCTTTCCTAAACGGCCGAACTCACCGGCCCGTCGCGCTCACGCGTCGGCGGCCGGGCGGATCCGTGCGGGACTAGCCATCGAGTACAGGCCGCATGGACCTCGTCGCGTATTCGTCCGGTCGCCTCGCCCCGGCCTCCATCCGTCGCCGCCGCCGCAACCGGCGGCTCCTCGGCATCGCCGCCGTGCTGGGCGGCATCGGCGCCGCCGCCGGTCTGTTGCCGCGGGCGGATGCCCCGCTGCGCCTGGCGGAGACCGAAAAGCCCGTCTCGCCCCAGCGCCTGGCCGCCGTGACCCCGGCCGAGCTCGGCTGGATGCTCGCGCCGCAGGCGACGCTCGGGACCGATACGGCGGGCTTCGTCCGGGAGACGCTGCCCGCCGACGAGCGGCCGGTCGCCGCCGTCGCACCACTCGCCGGCAGCGACGCGGACCCGGCCCGAATCCCGGCACAAACCCCGGCCCCGGAGGCCTTGCGCCTCGCCGAGGCCGCACCGGCCGCCCTGGTGCCGCCGGGGCCCGGCCCGCTCGCCGCGGCGGTCCCGGCTCCCGTGCCGCTCGCTGCCATTCCCCTGCCGGTGCCGCGCCCGCCGGAGCTGCGCCCGACGCCGACCGTACTGGCGACTCGGGCGCCGCGGCGCCCGGTCCAGGCGCTGGCTTCGACCCAGAGCGTGTTCAAGGCCGCGCTTCCGGAAGAGCCGTCGCTGTTCGACCGGATCTTCGGGGGAGGGGGCGGGAGCGCCCCGTCGCAGACCCTGGCCTATGCCGCGCCGGGCGGTCTCGACCCCGCCCCGCGCCCGCGGCTGAGCGCCAGCCCCGGCATCGCGATCTACGACATCAGCGCCCGCACGGTGACGCTGCCGAGCGGCGAGTCGCTGGAGGCGCATTCGGGCCTCGGGCCGCACATGGACGACCCGCGCAACGTCCACCTGAAGATGCGTGGCGCCACGCCGCCTGGCACCTACGACCTCACCGAGCGCGAGGCCTTGTTCCACGGCGTGCGGGCGATCCGGCTCAACCCGGTCGGCGGCAGCGGCGCCATCCACAACCGGGTCGGGCTGCTGGCTCACACCTACATGCTGGGCCCGAGCGGCGCCTCGAACGGCTGCGTCTCGTTCCGCAACTACGACCGCTTCCTGCAGGCCTTCCTGCGCGGCGAGGTGCGCCGCCTCGTCGTGGTGCCGGGCGCCGGGTTCGGCGACCTGCCGCGGATCGGGCGGGGCGGTCCGTCGGACCGCTCGACGAGAGGGTGATCTTTCGCCAGGCTCCAGTCTGGACGCACTGTCAGATCGACTGGAGCGGTCGATCCGGCATCCGCATCGGCACCCTTGCCTCGTCCTCCCGGAGCCGCGCAGCGGAAACCGGGATCCATATACTCCGACGATGCAGGATGAAGCGGAGCGCTGGAGCCCTGCCCGATTGCAACGCGATCGGGCAGGGCTCCAGGTCTTCGGTTCTGCCGCATGTTCTGCGACGAACCGGTCTCCGCTTCGTCGAAAAATGCGCGAGTCGCCCCTTCCTCGATCCTCGGCGGTCATGGATCCCGGATCCTCGGCTTCGCCGAGCCTCGGGATCACGTGGAGGGCGCGGGTCCGGTTACCTCCGGGAGCCGCGCCCCCGGAGATCCCCACTCACTCCCCGTCGATCTTCGCGCCGATGATCGCGATGGCGCGCTGGTAGACCGAGGCGGCGTTCCAGCCCTGAATCGCCCCGAAATTCGGCTCGCCGGGCTGGTAGCCGGCGCCGGCGCGCCAGCCATGGGCCTTGAGGAAGTTTGCGGTCGAGTTCAGCGCCACCGACACGTTGTCGAGGCTGCCGCCGGTGCCGTAGTTCAGCACGTTCTTCGGCAGGAACTGGGTGTGGCCGACCTCGCCATGGGCGGCGCCACGGGTGTTCGGGCTCAGGATGCCACGGTCGACGAGGGTCAGGGCGGCGTAGAGCTGGTCGGTGAAGTAGGCCGAGCGGCGGCAATCATAGGCCAGGGTCGCCACCGCCGAGAGGGTGTTGACGTTGCCCTTCACCGCGCCGAAGCCGGTCTCCATGCCCCAGATCGCCAGGAGCGGGCCCGGCGGCACGCCGTAGCGCTGCTCGATCGATTCGAACAGGGCCGCCTGCGAGCGCTTCAGTGCCCGGCCGCGGGCGACGATCGTCGCGGCGCCGCGCTTGGCCATGAACTGGTCGAGGGAGAGCTTGAAGCTCCTCTGGCCCCGGTCCGCCGCGATGGTGGGGCTGGAATACGAGGTCCCCGCCAGGGCCGAGAGGGCGGCCGGGCTGGCGCGCCCACGGGCCTCGTCGGCGAATTCCCGCTTCCAGGCCTCGAACCCGGCAGCCGAGTTGCCGCATTGCGCGGCCTCCGCCCCTCCGGCCAGCACCGCGAGGCCCGCGGCGATCAGGGCCCGCCCGTAACCGCTTCTGGTCATCCCATACACTCCCTCGGAGCCGCGCCGCAGGCCTCGGGACCTCGGGCCGCCGCGGCTCCGTTCCTGGCAATCCATGCCTGCCCGACGGACGAGGCTACACTCCCGGCCGTCTGCGGAATCTTTACGGCGGGATTGCAACTCGCCCGGTCCTCGCCTTCCGGGTGAAGACGTGGCCGGCATCGTCGAGGCTGGATGTAGGGCCGGGGAGGGAGGGTTGGGACCGAAAACCAGGCGGCGTGGCCTTCCGGCCACGCCTCGTGTCGAGGCGATCGCCCGGCCTGAGGCCTCAGGCGGCGAGTCCGAAGATCGCCCGCGCCTCCGCCGGGCTCGCTGGCGCGCAATCGAGATGGGCGAGCAGGCTCACCGCCTTCTCGACCAGGGCCGCGTTGCTCGGCGCGAGTTCCCCGCGCGACAGGTACAGGTTGTCCTCGAGCCCGACCCGGACGTGGCCGCCGGCGGTAGCGGCGAGCGCCACCATCGGGAACTCGGCCCGGGAGATGCCGAAGGCCGACCACACCGCGTCCTTGGGCAGGCGGTCGCGCATCTGCAGCAGGGTCTCGGGCGTCGCCGGCGCCCCCCACGGGATGCCGAGGCAGATCTGGAACAGGGGCGGCGAGTCGAGATGGCCCTCCGCCAGGAGATGGCGGGCCAGCTCGATCTGGCCGAGGTCGAACACCTCCAGCTCGGGCTTCGCCCCGGCCTCGCGGATCAGCGCCCCCATCGCCCGCAGGTGGGCGGGCGTGTTCATGAAGGCGTGCTCGCCGAAATTCATCGTCGCCACGTCGAGGGTGCAGATCTCCGGCTTCAACGCCGCGACGTGCCGGGTGCGCGCCTCCGGCGAGGCCAGCGTGGTGCCGGGGCCCGCCACGGCCGGATCGGGATCGCCGGCGACGTAGCGCCCGCCGGCGCCGGTGGTGAGGTTGAGGATGACGTCGGCGTTCGCCTCGCGGATCCGCTCCACCACCTCGCGGTAGAGCGCGAGGTCCATGCTGGGTTTCGCCGTCTGCGGATCGCGGACGTGGATATGGACCACGGCGGCCCCCGCCGCGGCCGCTTCGAGTGCCGATTGCGCGATGGCCTGCGGGCTCACCGGCACCGCCGGGTTCTTGGACGGGGTATCGAACGAGCCGGTGAGGGCGCAGGTAATGACGGTCTTGCGAGACATGGATCCCTCCCTCAGAGCATGCCGCCGTCGACCACCAGGGTCTCGCCGGTGACGTAGGCCGCGCCGGCGGCGAGGAACAGCATCGCCTCGGCGATGTCTTCGGGGCGCGCCATGCGGGCGAGCAGGGTGCGCGCGACCGATTCGGCCTTGCGCTCGGCCGGCCAGGTCGCGGTCCACGGCGTCTCGACGAGGCCCGGGGCCACGGCGTTGACCCGCACCTCCGGGGCGAGCGCCCGGGCGAGGCTGCGGGTGAGGTTCACCAGACCCGCCTTGCTCGCCGAGTAGGCGATGCTGGAGCCGCGCCGCCCGAGCCCGGCCACCGAGGCGGTGTTGACGATGGCACCCTTGGCCTGGCGGAGCGCCGGGGCGGCCGCATGCGCGCAGCGATAGGGGCCGATCAGGTTCGTCGAAAGGATCGTCTGCCAGAACTCCTCGGTCATCGCGTCGAGGTCGGTGAACTCGATCGGCACGGTCGAGGCCGGGGTGCCGGCATTGTTGATGAGGATGTCGAGGCCGCCGAGGGCGTCGATCCCGCGCGCCACCATGGCCTCGGCCTCGCCCGGCACCGACACGGTGCCGGCGAGCGCCCGGACCTTCAGCCCCTCGGCGGAGAGCCGCGCGGCGGCGTCCGCCCCGCGGGCATCCTCGGCGAGGTGGTTCAGCATCACCTCGGCGCCGCACCGGGCGAACAGCGTGACGGCGGCGAGCCCGATCCCCGAGGCGCCGCCGGTGACGAGCACCCGGCGCCCGTCCAACTTCGCACTGATCATCGACGTTTCCACCCTGCGAAATGTTGTTTCGCGGGAGAGTGGCGGGACGGCGCGAGCTTGTCCAGCTTGGCGCATGCATGGGGGTGCGCTGCCCGCGCGGCTCGACGGGGGCGGGGGGCATGGCATGATCGCGGGTCGGCAGGAGACGGTCGCTGCCTGCGAGCGGGCGTGTCCCCGAACGCGAAATATCCGTCCCGTTCGCAACCTCAACTCGAGGTGCAGCCGAAAGCAGCCTCGAAGGAGGGATCCGGAGATCGCAGGAAGTCCTGAGGTGCCGGCCGATCCTCGGTCGGCACCTCAGGACGAGGCGAGCGGGTGGGAGGACGAGGGCGGTGAACCGAACCGCCTCTCAATACTCCCAGAAGATCCGCTGCAGCTCCTTGGTATCGTTGGTCCTGGTCAGGGCGACCGCCGCCAGGATCTTGGCCTTCTGCGGGTTCAGGTCGTGGGCGACGACCCAGTCGTACTGGTCGTCGGGCTGCTCGGCGTTGCGCAGCACGAAGCCGTCGCCGACGCGCGAGGAGCGGATGACGATCGTGCCCTTGGCGCGCAGGTCCTTGAGGGTATCGACGGCGTAGCCCGCCACCGAGCCGTTGCCGGTGCCGGCATGGACGATCGCCTTGGCGCCGCCCTGCACGGCGGCGGTGTAGGCGGCCGGGTTCATGTTGCCCGAGCCGTAGACGATGGCGACCTCCGGCAGCGTGTCGATCGTGTCGATGTCGAACTCGGAGGTGGTGCCGTGGCGCTTCACGGGGGCGCGGAACCAGTAGGTCTTGCCCTCGACCACCATGCCGAGCGGGCCCCACTGACTGGTGAAGGCGCTCGGCTTGATGTTGACGCGCTTCGTCACGTCGCGGCCGGACTGGATCTCGTCGTTCATCGTCACCAGCACGCCCTTGCCCTTCGAGGCCGGGCTCGCCGCGGTGGCGACCGCATCGGCGAGGTTGAGCGCGCCGTCGGCCGAGATCGCCGTGGAGGGCCGCATCGAGCCGACGACCACGATCGGCTTGTCGCTCTTCACGACGAGACCGAGGAAGAGCGCGGTCTCCTCCAGGGTGTCGGTGCCGTGGGTGACGACCACGCCGTCGACGTCGTCCTGCTTCAGGAGAGCCGAGACGCGCTTGGCGAGCTGTACCAGCTGGGCGTTGGTGAAGCTCTCGGAGGCGATCTGGAACACCTGCTCGCCGCGGACGTTCGCCAGCTCGCCGAGCGACGGCACGGCGGCGATCAGCTTGTCCACCGGCACCTTGGCGGCCTGATAGGTGGCGCTGTTGCTGGCGTCGGCGCCGGCCCCGGCGATGGTGCCGCCGGTGGCGAGGATCACCACGTTGGCCTTGCGGGCGGCGGCCGGCGCGGTGGTCGCGGTGGCCGGCATCTCGCGGGCGACGGCGCCGGCGAGCGGCAGGCCGGCGAGCACCAGGGCCGCCAGGGCGGGCGCAAGGACGGGCAGGCAGGCAGGACGACGGGAGCGCATGGTCGGGTCCTCGTGAGGAGGGAATCGGGCGCCAGAGCGGGTAGCAGCCTCGGCCGTTTCCCGCCAGCCGGGCGCCCGATGCCGCAGCGGCGCCGACGAGGACCGAATGGCGGAGCCGGCAACTTTTCGCAGAATCGGGCGTTCTTAAAATACGCGACGCCGAGCGTCCCGCGCCAGCGGATACTGGTCAGCCCTGCTTTTAGGAAATCATCATGTCCGAGCCTCAGGACATTCTCAAGCCGCGCTTCACGCAGCATATCGATATCCATTGTCCCGACGACCGCGCCTACTGGGCCGGACAGTTCGGGGTGAGCGGCGACGAGCTGCGGGATGCCGTAAAGATGGTCGGTTCGCGCGTCACCACGGTGGCGGCTCACCTCGGCCGCCAGGCGGCGTAACCGCAGACGACTTGCCGTGAGCGCCGCGGGCCGGAGACGGTCCGCGGCGTTTTTCATGCCCACTCCATGTCGGTCGCGTCACGATCCGGGGCGCCCTCGGCGTCGTCCCGGGGTCACGACTTCATCGATCCTCGGGACGACATTGCGGGTGTCGGAACCGCCGCGTCACACGCCGTAAACGGCCTCTTCAGCCCCGCAACACCGCCTCCACCCCGGCGGCGATCTCCAGCAACCGCCGGTCCTGCCCATGCCGGGCGAGCAGCATCAGGCCGACGGGCTTCGCCTGTCCGGGAATCGGCAGCGAGATGCCGGTGAGGTCGAACAGGTTCCCGACCATCGTGTTGCGCAGCATCAGGAGGTTGAGCCGGCCGAAGGCCGCGTCGTCCTCCGCCACCGAGGCGATGCTGGGCGCCGGGATCGCCGTCGCCGGCAGGGCCAGCACGTCGAGGGGGGTGAGGCGCTCGTCGCCGGCCTCGATCAGCGCGGCGCGGCTGCGCATCATCCGGATGTAGCTCGCCGCCGTCACGGTGCGGCCGCGGCTGATCCGGGCATGGACCCGCGGGTCGAAGGCGGCTTCCTCGGCGTCGAGCCATTCGGCATGGATCTCCGCCGCCTCGACCGCGGCGATCGGGCCGGCGGCCGTCGCCTCGGCCATGCGGGCGAGGAGGTCGTCGAAGGGCGTGTCGCCGATCCGGGCGCCGGCGGCGCTCAGGGTCGAGAGGGCGCCCTCGAAGGCCTGCGCCACCAGCGGGTCGGTCTCGGTGAACAGGAGCCCGCGCGGCACGCCGATCCGCAGGTCGCGCAACGACGCCGCCTTGAGGGGACGGTACTCCTCGCCGGCCATGACGGCGTCCGCCGCCGCGCAGGCCTCGACCGAGCGGGCCAGCGGACCGATCGAATCGAGCGAGGGCGAGAGCGGGAAGGCGCCGGCGAGCGGCACGCGGCGGGCGGTCGGCTTGAACCCGACCACGCCGTTGAGCCCCGCCGGGATGCGGACCGAGCCGCCGGTATCGGTGCCGATCGCGATGTCGCTGGTCCCGAGCGCCGCCGAGACGCCGGCGCCGGAGGACGAGCCGCCCGGTACCAGGCTCGGGTCGGCGGCATTGCCGGGCGTGCCCCAATGCGGGTTGAGCCCGAGGCCCGAGAAGGCGAACTCGGACATGTTGGTCTTGCCCAGGATCACCGCACCGGCCCGGCGCAGGCGGGCGACGACCGGCGCGTCCTGGAGCGCCGCCTCGGCCCGGCGCCGGATCGACGAGCCGGCGGTGGTCGCCTCGCCCTGGACGTCGAACAGGTCCTTGATCGACACGATGGTGCCGTCGAGCGCGCCGAGCGACAGGCCGGCCTTGCGCCTCGCGTCGGCCGCGTCGGCGGCGGCGCGGGCGGCATCGGGGTAGAGCTTGGTGAAGACGTGCCGGCTTGCCGGCTCCTCGATCAGGGCGAGGCGGCGTTCCAGGTCGTCGCGAACGGTGCTCATCGGTCGGTCTCCGGGGTGGGTGCGGGACGAAGGCGGTTCGCCAGCAGGATCCCGCCGTTCCACGCGAGGGTGATCAGGAGGGCGAGCGGCAGGGCCAGGGCGGGCCCGATCCGTTCGACCGTGACGGCGAGGGCGAACAAGGCCGCCACGAAGCCGAGGAGCCCCGGCAGGCTCAACACCAGCACCGTCGCGGTCGCCGCCCCGCCGATGCGGGGATGCAGGATCACCGCCAGGCTCACCATCACGACGGGCGCGAAGGCCAGGATCCCGGCGGCGCCCGGACCGGCGAGGCGCCCGGCCAGCACCACCGCGACGACGAGGGCCATGACGATGCCGGCCCGGACCAGGGTGTCGCCCGCGCGCTTGCGCCGCGCCGGCACGAGGCCGCCCTTGCGCCAGCGGCGGCAGAGCCTGATGCATCCGACGATCACCCCGACCGCCACGAGGGCGGCACCGGCGAGGCCGCCGCCGAACCGGGTCAGGCCGAGGACCGCGACGATCCAGACGGCGAGGGAGAGGACGAGCGAGAGCGCGACGCCGAGGCGGCGGGCGAGGGCGGCATACGACGCGATGAACAGGGCGGTGGCGGCGATGGCCGGCAGGCTCGCCACGGCGCTCTCGCGCAGGAAGCCCGCCTCGTGGTCGAGGGCGAGGAAGGTGTAGGCGGGTCCCGCCGAGAGCGGCAGGGTCGCGATCATCGCGCCGACGAGGGGTCCGGCCCGCTCCACCGCCAGCGACGCGAGGACCACGATCGCGGCGCTCGCCAGCATCTTGGCGAGGAGCGCCGCCCAGAAGGCGGCTCCCCCGATCCCGGCGAGCGCGGTCACGGCTCCCATCGCGGTCTCAGGCGACCACGGGCAGCACGGCGACGTCGTAGGCGTGGGTGAGGGTGCGCTTGAGCACCGGATCCTCCAGCTCCATCTCGAACCGGTCGGCCGGGCGGATGCCGCCGATCGCCCCGAGGGTCCCGCCGAACATCACCGTGCCGGGGGGGAGATCCGGTCCGCCGGGACGGCGCGCCAGCAGATCGCCCGGGGTGCGGAGCGCCGTCAAGCCGCCCTCCTGGTAGAGCACCCGCTCGCCCGCGATGGTGGCGTAGGCGCGCAGCACCAGCTCGTCCCAGTGCGGCTCGACCTCGTCGAGGCGCCACAATCCGGTGCCGACCGGCTTGCCGCAGAGCTGCTTGGAGAGCGCGATGCCGACGGTCTCGGCCTTGCGGTCGGTGTGGTCGGAGCCGAGCCCGAGCCAGAGCCCGTCGGCCAGCGACACGATCACCGGCTCGGCTTCGCCGGAGGAATCGGGCCCGAGCACGTCGAGGCGGGAGGCTTGCGTGAGAATCGCCGCGGCGGCGCGGTAATAGACCGGGACCGAGGAGGGCGGCGGCACGCCGATCGCCGCCAATTCGTCGATGTGGTGGCGGATCGCCGCCTCGTCCCGCCCGGCCCAGCCGGCGATGACCAGGGTCTCGGGCGAGATCGAGATGGTGTCCCGCCGCCCGGCGGCGTCGCGATGGAAGGTCAGCATCGTGTCGTGTCTCCAGATCATTCCGCGGGGGCCAGATCCGCCGCGCCCTCGCGCCAGCGGGCGAAGCCGATCACCAGGATGCCGGCCAGCAATTCCAGCCCGGCGACGACGTACAGCCCGTTGCTCGACGTGCCGGTCAGCGTGTTCGAGAGACCGACGACGTAGGGGGCGACGAAGCCCGCGAGGTTGCCGATCGAGTTGATCGCCGCGATGGCGCCGGCCGCCGCGGTGCCGGCGAGAAACGTCTGCGGCAGCGACCAGAAGACCGGGAAGGCCGCCAGGATGCCGACCGCCGCCACCGTGAGGGCGAGGAAGGCCAGGACCGCGTGGCCGATGAGGGCGCCGGTGGCGGCGAGCCCGGCCGCCGCGATCAGGCTGGCGATCGCGCAATGCAGCCGGCGCTCGCCGGTGCGGTCGGAATGCGCGCCGGTCCACACCATTGCGATCGTTCCGGCGATGAACGGGACCGCGGCGAGGAAGCCGATGGCGATCGCCCCCTGCACGCCGATCTCCTTGATGATCGACGGGGTCCAGAACGCGATCGTGGCGTTGCCGCTGACGATGCAGAAATAGATCAGCGCGCAAAGCCAGACCCGGCCGTCGCGGAGCGCGGCCTTGAAGCTCGCCTCCTTGCCGGCGGCCCGGCCCTCGGCCTCGACGATCGCCGTCATCGCGGCGGCGACCTTCGGCGAGAGCCACGCCGCGTCCTTCGGCCGGTCGGGCAGGAAGGCCAGCACCGCGGCGCCGGCGACCAGCGACGGGATGCCCTCGAGGATGAACAGCCACTGCCAGTTGGCGAGCCCCGAGACGCCGCCCATCGTGCCCATGATGAGCCCGGCGAGCGGGCCGCCGACCACGCCCGCGATGGCGAACGAGGTCATGAACAGGCCGTTGATGCGCGAGCGCTTCGCGCTCGGGAACCAGTAGGTCAGGTACAGCACCACGCCCGGGAAGAACCCGGCCTCGAACACTCCGAGCAGGAAGCGGACGGCGTAGAATGCGATCTCCGACTGCACGAAGGCGAGGCTCATCGAGGCGAGCCCCCACAGGATGGTGATCCGCGCCAGCGTCTTGCGGGCGCCGATGCGCTCGAGCAGCAGGTTGCTCGGCACCTCGAACAGGAAGTAGCCGATGAAGAAGATGCCGGCACCGAAGCCGTAGACGGCCTCGCTGAATTTCAGGTCCGACAGCATCTGCAGCTTGGCGAAGCCGACGTTCACCCGGTCGATCCAGGCCAGGATGAACAGGAAGACCAGGAACGGAATCAGCCGGAGCGTCGCCCGGCGATAGCCCTCGTCCAAGTCGCTGGCGCTCACGTCGTCCACCCTCGTCATCGCTCTTCTCCCGCGGTCCGCGAACCCGGCCGCCCGGCGTATGGTTCTGCAAGTACCATGCCTGTGATATTTCACAAGCAGCCTCAAGCGGGGCGTGCCCCGTGGTAAGGGGGCGGTGATCGAGCGGAGCGGTGTCGGTGGCCAGAGCGCGTGCAGGTTCGTGCCCAACCTTGTCGCAGAACGAACGCGCCTACCGGCGGCTGAAGGACGACATCGTCGCGTTGCGGCTGAAGCCCGGCGACGCGCTGAACGAGGCCGGCCTCTGCGCCGAGCTGGGACTCGGACGCACGCCGGTGAACCAGGCCCTGCACCGGCTGATGCACGAGGGTCTGGTGCGGATCCTGCCCCGCAAGGGCGTGCTGGTGCAGCCGCTCTCGATGGACGAGTTCGCCCACCTGATCGAGGTGCGCCGCCTCACCGAGCCGCCCTGCGCGGCACTCGCCGCCGGCCGGATCGGGCCCGATGCCCTGGCGCGGCTCGACGCCGTGCTGGCATCGAAGCCCGACGACCTCGACGCGATCCTCGACTCGGACCGGCGCTTCCACGCCCTGATCGCCGAGGCCTCGGGCAACCGGGTCCTCGCCGAGGTACTGGCCGGACTGCACGGGCGCTCGGTGCGGTTCTGGGCCCTGTCGCTCGCCACCGGCCACCACCTCGCCGAGGTGGCCGAGGAGCACGCCGTCATCCTCGACGCCCTGCGCCGGCACGATCCGGAGGCCGCGGCGGCGGCGATGACCGCCCATATCGATTCCTTCGCCCGCACGCTCGCCGCGCGACTGGGGTGACGCGCGGCCGATCCCGGGGCATAGATGCGCCGCCATCCGGGGAGTCACGCGACCGATGACCGACATCCGCCCCCGCCGCAGCGCCCTCCTGGTGCCGGCCACCGCGACCGCCCTCGCGGCGGCACGGTCCGAGCCGGCCGACGCCCTGATCCTCGACCTCGCCGATTCGCTCTCCCCCGCCGACAAGGAGGCGGGCCGGACCCTGATCGCCGCCGGCCTGAAGCAGGGCGGATTCGCCGCCGCCGAGCTGGTGGTGCGGGTCAACGGCCTCGACACCCCCTGGGGCGAGGCCGACCTCGCCGCGGTGGCGGAAGCCGGCCCCGACGCGGTGCTGGTGCCGCGGGTCGAGGAGCCGGAGGATCTTGCCGGCATCGGCAGCCGCCTGCGCCGGCTCCACGCCCCGGAGCGGGTCCGGCTCTGGGCCTGCCTCGACACGCCGCTCGGCATCCTGTCGGCGGAAGCGGTGGCGAGCGCGGTGCGCGACGTCGATGCGCGGCTCGCCTGCCTCGTCGTCGATGCCGGGGCGCTCGCCCGCGAGGGGCGGCTGCCGCCGGGCGCGCCCGAGGCCGGGCCGCTGCTCGCCTGGCTCGCCACGGCGCTCGCCGCCGCCCGCGCCCACGACCTCGACGTGCTGCTCGACCCCGCCGACCGGCTCGATATCGGCCGCGCCCGCGGCCTCGGCTTCGACGGGGCGGTGGTGACCTCGCCCGCAGGGGCCCGCCGGGCCGAATCGGCCTTCGCGCCCGATGCCGACGCGCTGGCGGCGGCCAGGGCGCTGGTCGCGGCCTTCGACGCGCCCGAGGCGCGCGGTCAGGCCGGCATCGCCCATCTCGGCCGCACGGTGCTGCGGCGCGAGGCCGACGAGGCGCGCCGGCTGATGGCCCTCGCCGAGGCGGTGGGCGGCCGCCCGGGCCGTTCCGCATGAGCGACCCCGACAGGGCGAGAAACGACGCGACGGGCCTCGACGTGGCGGTGCGGATCCTCGATCCCCGCCTGCCGGGATGGAGCTTTCCGCGCTGGGGCTCGGCGCTCGCCGCCGGGCTCGACCTCCATGCCTGCCTCGACGAACCCGCGACCCTGGCGCCCCAGGGTCCGCCGCTCCTGATTCCGGCCGGCTTCGCCCTGGCGATCCGCGATCCCGGCTGGTGCGCGATGATCTATCCGCGCTCCGGGCTCGGGCATCGCGAGGGGCTGGTGCTCGGCAACACCGTCGGGGTGATCGACGCCGATTACGAGGGCCCGCTGATGATCTCGGCCTGGAACCGCAACCCGCCGGGGAGCCTCCCCCTCACGGTGGGCCCGGGCGAGCGGATCGCCCAACTCGTCTTCACCCGGGTGGTGCGGCCCTCCTTGAGGGTGGTCGAGGCGTTTCCGGAGAGTGGGGCGGAGGCGGGGATCCGGGCCCGCGGCACCGGGGGCTTCGGCTCCACCGGCCGCGGCTGAGCCCGCCCGTGGACGCGGTCGTGCCCCATCCGGCCGGCCCGCACCGGCTCGCGGGCTCGGTGCTGGCGCCGCCCCGCCTCGCGCTGGCGCTGGCTGCCATGGTCGACATCGCGCTCCACGCCCGGCCCCAGCCGGTGAGCGCCAAGACCCTGGCGAGCCGCCACGCCCTGCCGCCCCGGCACCTCGAGGCGGTGCTGCAGGCGCTGGTGCATCACGGCCTGCTCAAGGGCCTGCGCGGGCCGCATGGCGGCTACGAGCTCGCCCGCGAGCGCCGCCGCATCAGCGCCGGCGACATCGCCCGGGCGGTGCTGGGTCAGGATCTCAGTATTGATCCGGCGGCGGAGGCCGCGTTTTCCGGCAACGATGTCGCCGGGATCGTCGTCGCGCCCCTGGTGGCGGAGGCCGCCACGGCTTACCTTGCGGCACTCGACGCGGTGACGGTCGAGGATCTCTGCGGCCGCGCCGAAGCCGCCCAGGTTGCCGGCCCGCGGGCCGGGCCGGATTTTACCATCTAAGCACTCTTCCCCCGGGAGACTGGTATAGGGAAGGAAACGTTGCACTTTCAGGTTTCCGCATCAGGCCGAGGCGCCGGCCTCGAGCGATCGAGGCGGTGCGGAAGCTTAATGGATGCTTTATCAAATCGGGTTAGTTTGAGGCACCAGCGGGTGCGGAGAGGACTTACGGGGACCATGACCAATGCAGCCGATCCCGCCGTCGTGGTCGTCACGGCCCGGCCCGACCCCGGCGGGCTGACGCGGCTGTTCGCGGCAAGCGTGCCGATCCTCGTCGTGGAGCAGGGCGATGCGGCCCTCGCCGCCCTGGCCGAGCGGGCGGCCGACCTCGTGCTGATCGAGGCCGGCCCCACTCCGGACTCCTGTCTCGATGCCCTCGCGCTGATTCGCGGCCTGCGCCTCAGGCCCCACCTCGCCCATACCTCGATCCTGCTCGTCGCCGCCGGGGAGCCCGCCGAGACGCGCCGCCGGGCGCTGGAGGCCGGCGCCACCGACGTGGTGCTGGCGCCCCCGGGAACCACGGACCTCACGGCCGAGGGCCTCGACGCCTCGGACCTGGCCCTGCGCGGCCGCAACCTGATCGCGCTGGCCCGGGCGAAGGGCGCGGTCGAGACCCAGGCCCGGACGCTGGCCCGGGAGGTCGAGCGGGCGGCGGCGGAGAGCCAGGAGCGCGAGCGCGAGATCATCCGCCGGCTGATGCTCGCCGCCGAGTTCCGCGACGACCAGGCCGGCGACCACCTGACCCGGGTGGCCGGCTGCGTGCTCGCCATCGCCGACGGGCTCGGCCTGTCGGAGGAGGAGGGCAACGACATCGCGCTCGCCTCCACCATGCACGACATCGGCAAGATCGGCGTCGCCGACAGCATCCTGCACAAGCCCGGCCCGCTGACCGAGCCGGAGCGCTGCGAGATGATGCAGCACGCCCTGCGCGGCTACCGCATGCTGCACGACAGCCCGTCGCGCCTGCTGCGGCTCGCCGCCGAGATCGCGCTCACGCATCACGAGCGCTGGGACGGCGCCGGCTACCCGCAGGGCCTGAAGGGCACCGAGATCCCGCTGCCCGGCCGCATCACCGCCGTCGCCGACGTGTTCGACGCCCTGATCTCGGCCCGGGTCTACAAGCCCGGCTGGCCGCTGGAGCGGGCACGGCGCTTCCTCGAGGAACAGTCCGGTGCGCATTTCGACCCGGATTGCGTCGCCGCCTTCCTGTCGCGCTGGGACGACGTGGTCGCCCTCATCGAGGAGCGCCCGGCCGACCGGGCGGCGTGAGGGGAGGGCGGTCCGTCACCAGCCCATCGTGCCGGGCTCGCCCTTGAACGGCCCGACGATCCGGCCGGTGATCCAGCCGCCGTAGAAGCCGCCGGGCTGCGGGATGACGCGCTCGTCTCCGACGAAGCACCCGTCCATCGGCCCGGCATAGAACGCGACGTGGCCGGCGAGCGCCGCGAAAGCCGCGCTTGGCCGCGGATAGGCCCAGGCCACCCGCTCGGCCCGCCGCGTGGGGCCGACCACGTCGAAGTAGACGGCCCGGCCCTTCCACTCGCACAGGGACCCGCCGCCGGCCGGGACCAGGGCGCCGGGCAGGATGTCGTCCGGGTGCAGGTAGTAGGTCGGCGGGTGGGAGGTCTCCAGCATCCGCCAGCCCCGCCGGGTGTCGGCGATCGTGACGCCGTCGAAGACGACGCGCAGGCGTTCGGGCACCGGCTCCAGCCGCGGCGGTCGCGGATAGTCCCACACGCTCTCCTGCCCGGGGCCGACCGGATCGGGATCGGGAGGGCCGTACGGCATCGTCGCTCTCCTGCCTCATTGCCCCTGGATCGTAGCGCTTGAATCGGGGCCCCTTGAACCGTCGCCACGCCGCCGCGATGTGGGGACGCGGCGAGGCGGGATCGAGGCGCAGCGTCGTCGCGGCACACGCTTGCGCTTGCAAGCTGCGCCGTATGGCGGCAGGTTCGGCCCGGCCAGAGGTTCGACGACTGGATGCCGGGACCTCTCACGTCGAACGACAGGACACGGGACGTCCGGAACATGACCTGCGAGACCAATACCGCCGCGTCGGCCGCTGCATTCGGGCGTCTCCACCGCCGCTCGTTCCTGCTCGGTTCCGCCGCGAGCCTCGGCGCCCTCGGGGTCGCCGGCTGCAAGACCACCGACGGCATGAGCCTGGCCGAGGCCTCGGCGCTCTACGGGCCGGTCCCGACCGAGAAATTCCCGATCCCGGCGGTCGACGTCAGCAAGGTCGATCCGAAATACTATCGCCGCACGGTGCAATACACCTCCAAGGAGGCGCCCGGCACCATCGTGGTCGACCCTAAGAATTACTACGTCTACCGGATCGAGGAGGGCGGTCGCGCGACGCGCTACGGCGCCAATGTCGGCCGCGACGGGTTCCGCTGGAGCGGCGACGCTTATGTCGGCCGCAAGAGCGAGTGGGCGACCTGGACCCCGCCCCGGGAGATGATCAAGCGCCAGCCCGAAGCCGCAAAGTATGCCGGCGGCATGCCCGGCGGCCTCGACAACCCGCTCGGCGCCCGCACCCTGCACCTCTACCAGAACGGCGCCTATACGCTCTACACGATCTACGCCAGCAGCGACCCGGAATCGATCGGCTCCGGGATCACCAGCGGCTGCGTCGGCCTGCTGAGCCAGGACATGATCCACCTGTACAACCAGACGCCGGTGAAGACGAAGGTGGTGGTGCTGCCGGCCTAGAGCATTTTCCGACGAAGTGGAAACCGGCTCGTCTCAGAAAATGCGGCAAGATCAGACACGTAGAGCATCGCCCGATTGCTAGGCGATCGGGCGATGCTCTAGCGGGTCCTCGAGAGATGATCTGATCGACGGCAAGGGTTATCGAACCCACCACGCCAATCCTGAGACTCGCCGTGACTGAGAATCTAGGAGCCGACGCCGCTGGCGGCGCAGGATGAGGCGGACGTGGCGACGCCATTGGCGCGGCCCCGCGCACGCCCTCCACTCCCCACGCCACCCTGGACCACGGCACGGTTCCGGCCGGCCTGCTTGGCGGCATAGAGGGCCGCATCGGCCGCTGCCAGGAGATCGGCCGCCGACATCCCGTCCCGCGGGCGCGCGAGGGCGCAGCCTGCGCTGATCGTCACGATGCGCATGTCGTCCGCGCGATGGGCGTGCGGCAGGCCGAACCGCTCGATGCAGGCGACCAGCCGCCGGGCGATGGTGCCGACGTCGCCCCCGCGCAGCAGGACGACGAACTCTTCGCCCCCATACCGGGCCACGAGGTCCTGCGCCGTGCGCACCTCGGCGGACAGGGCCTCGGCCACGGCGCGCAGGCAGGCGTCGCCCGCGGGGTGGCCGTAATGATCGTTGTAGCGCTTGAAGTGATCGACATCGATCAGCACGAGGCCGAGACCGCCTCCGTTCTCCAGCGCATCGCACCACGCCTCGGACAGCCCGTCGTCGAAGCGGCGGCGGTTGGCGATACCGGTCAGGCCGTCGGTGAGGGCGACCCGGGCGAGCTGCGCGTTGGCGATCGACAGCGCGTTTCCGGCTTCGATCAACTGGCGCCGCTGCACATCGTCCCGTACCTGAAGCAGGAAACGGTGGCGTTCATTGGTCTCGATCGTGAGTTTCAGCACCAGGCCGGCCACGACCATCGACGAGAAATACCCGATCGCACTCAGCCGGGCGACGAACTCGGTACCGCAATTCTCCAGGGTGAAGGCCGCGTAGGCGATCAGGCAGAACATTGTCGTCGCCGTGGTCGTTCGCAGGCTGAGCGGGATGCCGATGACGGCCAGCAAGACGCCCATGAGGCTGCCGATGTTGTACAGGAGGTTGATCTCGACGGATCCGAACCGCCCGAGATATCCGCCTGTCAGCATCACGGCTGCCGCGACGGCGATGACGACCAATCCGCCATGGTTCTGGATCAAGGTCCAGCGCATGGAGACCGCCAACGTCGCGCAGAACACGGCACCCAGCAGGCGGACGCAGACCGCCGCGACCGGGTTCGACAGGTTAGCGAGATCGATGCCGATGCAGATCACGTAGACGATCGCCGCCAGGATTGCGTAGATCCGGATCAGCTTCGAACGCTTCTCGGCCGCGGCGGCCAGGTAACGCCCTTCCCATGGTGCCCGCAGACGCCGGAACACGCCGAGCTGCCGAATCTGGTCCTCGACCGAGGAAAGCACGTCGGCGCTGCCGTAAGGCGGCTCGCGTGAACTGCCGACCATCGCATCCCGTTGCCCCAGGGGCGGCTCCAGTCGCTCACGACGATCATAGGCGACAGCAAGTCTCGCTCCTGCCACGGAAAGCTGAACAAAGGTTTCTCGTCGCAGATTCGACTGCGATATCCTTCCCTCCGTCGCTGACGCCATGAGCGGCGTCCGACGGAGCGCATGAGCACCGCCCACCGCAGGGGAAGCCGGCTGCGCGGCGGGTAGCGGGACAAGCGCGGTAGTGCGGAGTGATGACCACCGGTGGCACCGGGGCCCCATCCTCCCCGGCGCCCGCCCGGCGCGCCTCATACGCTGTCCGGTTGATCGCGCAGGCGATTGCTACGCATGCACTTGCGCGATGCGGAAACGGCTTCGCTCATGCGCCGCGCGGGTTGGTGATACGCTTTCCGGACGGAATCGTCCGGAAAGCGTATCACGCGTCGGTCACGCCCGCCGCGTCCTGCGCCTTCAGCACATCCGGCCGCGGCATCGAGATGATGTTGTAGCCCGAGTCGACGAAGTGGACCTCGCCGGTGACGCTGCCGGAAAGCGGCGAGAGCAGGTAGAGGGCCGAGCCGCCGATATCGTCGAGCGTCGCGGTGCGGCGCAAGGGGGCGTGGGCGGCCTGGTGGTTGAACATCAGCCGGGCGTCGGCGATGCCGGCGCCGGCCAGGGTGCGGACCGGGCCGGCCGAGAGGGCGTTGACCCGGATGCCTTGCGGCCCGAGATCGGCCGCGAGGTAGCGTACGGAGGCCTCGAGCGCCGCCTTGGCGAGGCCCATGACGTTGTAGTTCGGCATGACGCGGGTCGCGCCGCCATAGGTCAGCGTCAGGAGCGCACCGCCGGGGCGCATGCGCTTGGCCGCCCGCTGCGCAACTTCCGTGAAGGAGAAGCAGGAGATCACCATCGTGCGGGAAAAGTTCTCCCGGGTGGTGACGTCGACGTAGCGGCCCTTCAGCTGCGACTTGTCGGAGAAGCCGATGGCGTGGACGACGAAGTCCAGCCCCTCGGGCCAGGCTTCGTCGAGCGCGGCGAAGGCCGCGTCGACGGTGGCCGGATCCTCGACGTCGCAGGGGAGGACCAGGGAGGAACCGAGGGTCTGGGCCAGGGGCCCGACCCGGCGGCCGAGGGCCTCGCCCTGATAGGTGAAGGCCAGTTCGGCACCCTGGCCCGCCAGGGCCCGGGCGATGCCCCAGGCGATGGAGTGGTCGTTCGCGACGCCCATCACGAGCCCGCGCTTGCCTGCCATCAAACCCGTCACGCCCGATCCTCCGCTGTTGCCGGTGGATCGGGCCTTTACGCGGTGGGCCGGCTCCTGTCCACGTTCCGTGGAACGGGGGCGTCAGGCGTCGATGTGCTTGAGCACCAGGGTGGCGTTGGTGCCGCCGAAGCCGAACGAGTTGCTGAGCACGTGGCCGAGCTTCGCCTCGTCCCTGCGGGCGCGCAGGATCGGCATGTCGGCGAAGGCCGGATCCAGCTCGTCGATATGGGCGCTCTCGCAGATGAAGCCGTTGTTCATCATCAGCAGCGAGTAGATCGCCTCCTGCACGCCGGTGGCGCCCAGGGAGTGGCCGGTCAGCGACTTGGTGGCGGCGATCGGGGGGCAGTTGTCGCCGGTGCCGAACACCTCGCGGATCGCCTCGATCTCCTTGTCGTCGCCGACGGGGGTCGAGGTGGCGTGGGGGTTGATGTAGTCGATCTTCGCGCCCTTCAGGCCCTCGATCGCCTGGCGCATGCAGCGCACCGCGCCCTCGCCGGACGGAGCCACCATGTCGTGGCCGTCCGAGGTGGCGCCGTAGCCCGCGACCTCGCCGTAGATGCGCGCGCCGCGGGCGCGGGCATGCTCCAGTTCCTCGAGCACCAGCACGCCGGCACCGCCCGCGATGACGAAGCCGTCCCGCGACCGGTCATAGGCGCGCGAGGCCCGGGCCGGGGTGTCGTTGTACTTGGAGGACATCGCCCCCATGGCGTCGAACAGGACCGAGAGGGTCCAGTCCAGCTCCTCGCAGCCGCCCGCGAAGATGATGTCCTGGCGCCCGCCCTGGATGATCTCGGCGGCGTTGCCGATGCAGTGGTTCGAGGTCGCGCAGGCCGAGGAGATCGAGTAGTTCACGCCCCGGATCTTGAACCAGGTCGCCAGGGTCGCCGACGCCGTCGAGGACATGGCCTTGGGCACGGCGAAGGGCCCGACGCGCTTCGGTCCCTTGGCGCGGGCGATGTCGGCGGCCTCCACCAGGGCACGGGTCGAGGGACCGCCGGAGCCCATGATGATGCCGGTGCGCTCGTGCGAGACCTCGGCCTGCTCCAGCCCGGCATCGCGGATCGCCTGCTCCATCGCGACGTGGTTCCAGGCGGTGCCGCCGCCGTGGAAGCGCATCGCCCGGCGGTCGACCACCTCCTCGGCGTCGAGGGTCGGAGCGCCCTGGACCTGGCTGCGGAAGCCGTGGGCCGCGAAGTCCTCGGCGCGGGAGATGCCGGACCGCGCCTCGCGCAGGGAGGCGAGAACCTCCTGGGTGGAATTGCCGATGGACGAGACGATGCCCATCCCGGTGATTGCCACGCGCCTCATGATCGTCGGAACCCTCCGGAGCGGCGCCACGGACAAACCCGTCGACGCCCGCGGGCGTTCGTCATCCCGCGGATGTCACCTAGGCGTCCGGCGTCCTAATCTCAACCGCCCATCGGGGGAAAGGGTCCGGGCGATCCGCGCGACGCGCTGTCGATGGGTCAGCCGGCCGCCCCTGCGACGGGTGTGGCGGCCCGCCGGTCGACGGGCCGGTCTGGACGCGTCGTGAGCAGCGCCCGATCGCGTGCTGCTCACGATCTCTGATTGTGCCGCATGTTCTACGGCGAACCGGTTTCCACGTCGTCGGACAATGCTCTAGCCGGCGGCGGGGGTCGCGGCCTGGAACAGGCCGACGCGCAGATCCTGCGCCTCGTAGATGCGCCGGCCATCGGCCTCGAGCCAGCCGTCGGCGATGCCGAGCACTAGGCGGCCCTGGCGCACCCGCTTCAGGTCGACGCCGTAGACCACCTTCTTCACGCTCGGCAGCACCTGGTCGCTGAACTTGACCTCGCCGACGCCGAGCGCCCGGCCGCGGCCCGGCGAGCCGAGCCAGCCGAGATGGAAGCCGACCATCTGCCACAGGGCGTCGAGCCCGAGGCAGCCCGGCATCACCGGGTCGCCGTGGAAGTGGCAGGGGAAGAACCAGAGGTCGGGCCGCACGTCGAGCTCGGCCACGACATGGCCCTTGCCGAAGGCGCCGCCGTCGCGGCCGATCGAGGTGATGCGGTCGAACATCAGCATCGGCGGCAGCGGCAGCTGCGCGTTGCCGGCGCCGAACATCTCGCCGCGGCCGCAGGCCAGGAGGTCCTCGTAGGAGAAGTGCGAGGGCCGGCTCGGGGCGTCGGGGGCGGAGGTCTGGGCGGCGGACATGTCGGGGGCGAATTCCTCGTGCGGGGTGCCGCTGGAGCCCCGGCAGGGACCGGGCACGCGGCGGGTGGCGCCTCGTTAACACAGGGTCCGGGACTGTTCAAAGCCGGGCGCCGGCCCTAGTCTGTAACGTCTCTGATCTACGCCGGAACGGCCGCGGTCGGGTTGCGGGGCGGGGGCGGGACGCCTATAACGGCGGGTATCATTGTCGCCGTCTAACGAGTCGATAGTTCCGCTGATGAACGATCTGTCGCCCCTGCGCGCCGTCCTCGGCGCCCGCGTCCCGGCCCTCGAGACCGGCGCCGCCGGCCAGCGGCGCGGATGCCCGCTCTCGGATCTGCGCGACCGGCTGCGCCGCGCCGGCCTCCGCCCGACCCGCCAGCGCCTGTCCCTCGGCTGGCTGCTGTTCGGCAAGGGCGACCGGCACCTGACCGCCGAAATGCTGTACGACGAGGCGATGCGGGCCAAGGTCCCGGTGTCGCTCGCCACCGTCTACAACACCCTCCACCAGTTCACCGAGGCCGGCCTGCTGCGCCAGCTCGCGCTGGACGGGTCCAAGGCCTATTTCGACACCAACCCGAGCGAGCACCACCACTTCTTCCTGGAGGAAGAGGGCCAGGTGCTCGACATGCCGGATTGCGGCATCACCGTCGACTCGCTGCCCCAGGCCCCCGAGGGCATGGAGATTGCCGGCGTCGAGGTGATCGTGCGCCTGCGCCGCCGCACCGGCCGGGCCTGAGCCCAAGCGCCCTGAGCCCAAGCGCATCGCTGAGGTTTTGAGAAGGGCCGCGCTCCTGAAAAGGAGCGCGGCCCTTCTGCTTGGCCAGGATCGTGTCCGGTCCGCATGGCTCGATTTGACACCCTCCGCCTCAGTCCGGTGCGCGGGACCCGAGACTCCTCATGAGCCCCGGTCGAAGCGGTCGTGCCCCGGATCCGGCACGAGCCCTGCGCGTCACTCCACCTTCTCGTCCGGATAGACGCCCCAGAGCCGGTCCTGGCGCATGTAGCCGTCGACGTCGCCGCGTTTCTGGGGCAGGGCCACGACGAGGCGGCACCAGGTCTTGTCGCAGGTCTTCACGCTGGCGATCACCCCGGCCTGGAGCTGGGCCACCACGCCGCTCGTCGCGTCGGCCCGGTCGTAGAGCGGCACCGGGGCGCCCTTGTCGCCGCCGCGGTTCAGCACCACGGCGGTGCGCCGGCCCGAGAGCAGCGAGTGCAGCACCCAGCCCTCCGTGCCCTCGGAATCGCGGATGCGGCGCCAGGTTTCGTACTCGGCGATGATCTCGACCGGCAGGCCGGCGCGCTGGAACACCCAAAGGGTGCGGTGGTCCTTGGAGGGCCCCTCGCGCAGGTTCACCCGGTCGGTCTTCAGGCTGACGTAGCGCGGCAGCGGCAGCTTCGTCGCCGGACCGATCGTGACACCGATCTCGCCCTGCGCCGGGTTGGCGGCCGGGGGCGACGCGGCGGCGGCCGGCGGCGCCAGGAACCCCGGCATCGAGGCGGCGAGCAGCAGGATCGCGAAAGGGCGCGGGTGGAGCATCGGCGGTCGGTCTCCTTCCGGCGGCCTTGAGGCCGCGGCGCGGATTGTCTTCCGGTCGGCCTCTGCTAGAGAGGCCGGCAAGGGCAGGCCCGGACAAAAAGGCACGCCCCGGACGATCAGGGTCCGGCTCCTCATCGCCGGACCATGGTTAACGGAGCGTATCGGCGCCTGTGGCCCGCACCAAGGCGGGGCTTTTCGCCGGGCCGCCCCGTCGCCTATCGTGTGGCGCAAGTGTCGCGTGTCGCGCGGGGGCCGGCCGGGAGCCGTGCCGCCCGCGGGCGAGGGAGGGGTCATGTCGTTGAAGCGCAAGCCGCTCGTGGTGGTTACCCGGCGCCTGCCGGACGTCGTGGAGACGCGGATGCGCGAGTTGTTCGACGCGCGCCTCAACCACGAGGACACGCCGCTCTCCGGCGGCGCCCTGGCGCAGGCCCTGCAGGAGGCCGACGTGCTGGTGCCGACCGTCACGGACGAGATCGACGCCTCGCTCCTCGCCCAGGCCGGGCCGAACCTGCGCCTGATCGCCAATTTCGGCAACGGCGTCGACCATATCGACGTCGGGGTGGCGCTCCAGCGCGGCATCACGGTCACCAACACGCCGGGGGTGCTGACCGAGGACACCGCCGACATGACCATGGCGCTGATCCTCTCGGTGGCGCGCCGGGTCACCGAGGGCGCCCGGATCATCCCGGACGACGCCTGGAGCGGCGGCTGGTCGCCGACCTGGATGCTCGGCCGCCGCATCACCGGCAAGCGCCTCGGCATCGTCGGCATGGGCCGCATCGGCCAGGCGCTCGCCCGCCGTGCCAAGGCCTTCGGCCTGTCGATCCACTACCACAACCGCCGCCGGGTCGGCGCCCGGATCGAGAGCGACCTCGAGGCGACCTACTGGGAATCCCTCGACCAGATGCTGGCGCGGGTCGACATCGTGTCGGTCAACTGCCCGCACACGCCCGCCACCTACCACCTGCTCTCGGCCCGGCGCCTGAAGCTGCTGAAGCCCGAGGCCGTCGTGGTCAACACCGCCCGCGGCGAGGTGATCGACGAGACCGCGCTCGCCCGGCTGATCGAGGTCGGCGACATCGCCGGCGCCGGGCTCGACGTGTTCGAGCAGGAGCCGGCGGTGAGCCCGCGCCTCGTCAAGCTCGCCCGGGCCGGCAAGGTCGTGCTGCTGCCGCATATGGGCTCGGCCACTCACGAGAGCCGCGTCGACATGGGCGAGAAGGTCATCATCAACATCAAGACCTTCCTCGACGGCCACCGGCCGCCGGACCGGATCCTGCCCAGCATGCTGTAAGGGCAGGGGTGCGGCGGGTCGCATAGCGGACCGCGCCACCCCTCTGTGTCTCCCGGGGCCGCGCACGGAACCCGGGACGACACAGAGGGTAGGACGGCCATCGAGGTTGCGCCCGGCGGCGGGCCGGGCACACCCCATCCTCCGCCTCAGCCCTGCAGCGTCGCCTTCAGGCTGATCTTGGCGTTCAGCACCTTCGAGACGGGGCAGTTCTTCTCGGCGATGCCGGCGAGCTCGTCGAACTTCGCCTGGTCGATACCCGGGATCTTCGCCGTCAGGGTCAGGGCCGACGCCGTGATGGTGAAGCCGTCGCCGTCCTTCTCCAGGCTCACCACCGCCTCGGTGCGCAGCTCGTCGGCGGTGAAGCCGGCGCCCTGAAGCTGGAAGGCCAGCGCCATGGTGAAGCAGCCGGCATGCGCGGCCGCGATCAGCTCCTCGGGGTTGGTGCCCGGCTCGTTCTCGAAGCGGGTGTTGAAGCCGTAGGGGTTGCTCGACAGCACGCCCGACTGAGTGGTCAGCTGGCCCTTGCCGTCCTTGCCGCTGCCCTGCCAAACGGCGTTCGCCTTGCGGTTCATGCTCGTCTCCCGTGGAAAACCGGCCGGGACCGGCCCGGCCGCGCGCTCGGCGCCGCCATGGCGCCCGCTCGTCGCCACAGGTAGGTCACGCGGCGGCAAGGTCACGCACCGAAACGATCGTCCTCGGTCTCCGCATCGATGACCCGGCGGGCGAGGGTCAGCGAGAACCCCGCCCGCGCCATCGCGGCGAGGTCGCGCTCGCGGGCCGCCGCCCGGGCGCCCGGCTGGCGGAACGGCCCGAGGCGACGGCGCCTGGCGTAAGCCTGGGCGGCGGCGTCCTCGCCGCCCGCATCCTCCTCGGCGAGCGCCGCCCCGACGGTGTCGCGGTCGACCCCCTTGGCGGCGAGCTTGGCGCCGATCGCCCGGGCCGAGCCGCCGCGGCGGCGCAGCGAGCGGACCTTGGCCGCCGCGAAGGCGGCGTCGTCGACCAGGCCGGCGCCGAGCGCCCGGGCGATCACCGCCTCGACCATCTCCGAAAAATCCTCCGGCGCCTCGCCGCGCAGGCGGCAGCGGGTCTCGACCCGGCGCCTGAGCACCCGGCGCAGCATCTCGGCCGAGGCACCGTAGCGCTCCAGGTAGTAGAGCGCGGCGCGTTCGAGGTAGGCCGGGGTGATCGGCCGCGCCGCCCTCAAACCGCCATCGCGGCCGGGTTCATCGGTCCCCTCCGGGAGCGTCGCCGTCCCGGCAGGGGCGTCCGCCCCGGGCCCATGCGAGGGGTGATGCCGGCGTTTCTCCACAAGCGTGAATCCTTCTTCCTCCTGGTGGCCCTCGCCCTCGGGGCGGTGGCCGGTGCCGTGCTCTACCTGTCGCAGCCGACGACCCTGCGGGTCGCGGTCGGCCCGCGGGACCGGGTGGAATCCCACCTGATCCAGGCCTATGCCGACGCGCTCGCCCGCGCCCGCGAGGATATACGCCTCACGGTCGTGCACTACGACGACGTGCGCGACAGCGCCGCGGCCCTGCAGGCCGGCCGCGTCGACCTCGCGGTGGTGCGGCCCGACGTGCGTCTCCCCGAGAACGGGCTGACCCTGGCGGTCCTGCACGACGAGGCGCTGGTGGTCGCCGCGCCCCCGGATTCGGGCATCCAGGCCTTTTCCGACCTCGCCGGCAAGCGGCTCGGCCTCGTCGCCCATCACGGCGCCGACCAACCGCTGGTCGCGAGCCTGCTCGCCTATTACGCCCTGACCCCGGCGCCAGCCGGCGCCGCGCCGGCCCCGGCCGATCCCGGCGGCGCGCTGCCCGCCGCCGCCGGCAGCGTCGCCCTGGTGCCGATGCGGGCCTCCGAGGTGGCGGCGGCCTTGGCCGAGCACCGGATCGACGCCGCCGCCGTGATCGCCGCCCCCTCCGACAAGTCCGCCGCCCGGGTGGTGCAGGCGGTGGAGGCCGCCTCGCCCGGCCACGGCGCGACGATCGTGGCGATTCCCGACGGCGAGGCGATCGTCCAGCGCCTGCCCGAGTTGCAGGCCGTCACCATCGCGGCCGGCACCTTCGGCGGGCGCCCGAAGCGGCCGGACGAGGACGTGAAGACGGTCGGCGCGTCCTACCGGCTGATGGCCCGCGCGTCGTTGGGCCGCGAGACCGCCGCCAGCGTCACGCAGCACCTGTTCGAGCTGCGCTCGCGCCTTGCCGCGATGACCCCGACCGCCAACCTGATGAAGGCGCCCGATTTCGACAGCGCCGCCGAGGCGACGAGCGCCCGCCTGCCGATCCATCCCGGCGCGGTCGACTATTACGAACGCGAGCAGCAGACCTTCCTGCAGCGCTACGAGGACTGGGTCTACCTGGTGGCGTTCTTCGGCGGCGGCCTCGGCTCGGCGGTGGCCTGGCTCGGCCAGCGCCTCGCCCGCGAGCAGCGCGCCCGCATCGACGCCGTGCTCGACCGGCTGCTCGCCATCCTGATCGAGGCGCGGGGCACCCAGGACCCGGCCGCCCTCGAGGCCCTGGCAGTGGAGATCGACGGCCTCGTCATCGACGTCGTGCGCCATGCCCGCGCCCACGACACCGATGTCCGCACGATGAGCGCGCTGATCCTGGCGGTCGATGCCGCCCGCGCGGCGGTGGCGGATTGCCGGCGGGACGGGGTGCCGGTGCGGGAGCGGGCGGGGCGGGTGCTGTCGTTGCAACCGGTGAGCGGAGCCTGACCTTCGAAAGGCTGCCGAAGGGTCCTCAGGCGGCCCCCCGGCTGGTCTTGGGCGAGTCAGGTTCGAGACGCCGGCTCCGGCGCCGGCTCTCACGTGATGAGGTGGTCCCGCCGCCGCAGCGCCGGGAACAGCCGGCCCCACAGGGCCGCCACCGCCAGCGTCGCCACGCCGCCCACCACCACCGCCGGCACCGCCCCGATGAAAGCGGCGAGCGTGCCGGATTCGAACTCGCCGAGCTCGTTCGAGGCGCCGATGAACACGGTGTTGACCGCCGCGACCCGGCCGCGCATCGCGTCCGGGGTCTCGCCCTGGACGAGGCTCTGGCGGACATAGACGCTGACCATGTCGGCCGCACCCGTGACGAACAGGCAGGCCATCGACAGCGGCAGCGACGTCGAGAGGCCGAACCCCACCGTAGCGAGGCCGAACACCCCGACGGCGATCAGGAGCCGCGGCCCGACCCCGCGGGTGAGGGGGCGCTGGGCGAGAAAGATCGCGGTCGCGACCGAGCCGAGGGCCGGCATGCTGCGCAGGAGCCCGAGGCCGAGGGGGCCGACGAACAGCACCTCCTGGGCGAAGATGGGTAGCAAAGCGGTGGCGCCGCCGAGCAGCACCGCCACGAGGTCGAGGGTGATGGCACCGAGAACCACCGGCTGCGAGCGGATATAGGTGAGGCCGGCGAGCAGGGTGCTCCAGGTCACCGCCGGCCGGGTCGTGACGGCGGAAGGCCGCGGCCGGATGCCGATGATGCTGATCGCCGCGAGCCCGAAGCAGGCGGCCGCGAGACCGAACACCACCGCCGGCCCCAATGCGTAGAGCAGGCCGCCGAAGGCCGGGCCGGTGACGGACGCGCTCTGCCACAGGGAGGAGTTGAGCGCGATGGCGCTGCCGAACTGCTCGCGCGGCACCAGGGTCGGCAGCAGCGCCTGGCTCGCCGGGTTGGCGAAGGCGCGGGCGGTGCCGACGAGCACCATCAGGGCGTAGACCGGCCAGACCGGCGCGGCATGGGAGGCGGCGAGCCCCATCAGGCCGAGGCCGGCGAGCGCCAGGAGCCCGTAGGCGAGCGCCGCGATCCGGCGCCGGTCGTAGGTGTCGGCGACGTGGCCGGTAACCAGCGCCCCGAGCATCGCCGGCGCGAAGCTCGCCAGCCCGACGAGGCCGAGCGCCAGGGCGCTGCGGGTGAGGTCGTAGACGAACCAGCCCACCGCCACCGCCTGCATCTGGTAGGCGAGGCCGGTGAGGAAGCGGGCGCCGCCGAACAGCCGGAAGTCGCGGTTGCGAAAGAGCGTCCAGCCGGACGGGGCAGGGGAGAGCATGGTCGGTCCGTGCCCCGCCGGACCGGTGCGGCGGGATGCTGGGAAAAGGGGCCCGCCGGGCGGCGGAGGCAACGAGGGTCGGGCCGTCGCCCGTTAGGCGAGAGCCTTGCGGATCAGCACCGAGAGGCCGAAGGCCAGGGCCGAGACGGCGATCGAGATGGCGATGAAGAGCATGCGCCGCGGCTGCTGCGCCGATTCCGCCCGCACCGGCTCGACGATCATGCTGAAGAACTCGATCTGCCGGTCGGCGATCATCCGCGAGCGTTCCCGCGCGGCGATGGTCGCGGCGTAGTATTTCTCGGCTGTCTTGCGCTCGGCGTCGAGCTCCTCGAACTTAGTGAGCGTGGCCGAGAGGACGCGGCGCTGCTCCGGATCCTGGTTGGCTGATTCGCGCTCGATGCGGCTGATCGTGTCGTCGAGCTGCGCGATCTGCGCCTTCAGGTCCTGGATGCTGCGGCTGTCGTCGCGCAGGTCGCGCTGGAGCAGGCTGAGCTTGACTGCGAGGCCGATCCGCTGGGTGCGGATCTCGGCGATCATCTTCAGGTTGGCGTCGTTGGACTTCTGGGCGTCGAGCACGCCGTCGCGGTTGCGCAGGTCGCGCACCGCGAGGTGCAGCTTGGTCAGCCGCGCCTCGGCGCGCTTCATCTCGCGCTCGCTCTCGGCCAGGGCGTCGGTGCGGGCGCGCTCGGTGAGCTGGTTGACCAGCCGCTCGCTCTCGGCCAGCACCGCCCGGCTCAGCTTCACCGAATCGTCCGGGTCGAAGGCGTTGACCGCGATCTCGATCAGGCCTGACGATTCGACGCTGACCTTGACCCGGTCGCCCCAGTAGCGGACCAGCTTCTCGATCGGCTTCTCGGGATCGAACCGGGAATAATGGTCGATGTCGTCGCGCGAGAACATCTGGCGCAGCGGCAGCGTGCGCTCCAGCGTCTCGATCATCGTGCGGCTCTTGATGTACTCGCCGACGATCATCGAATCCTGGGCGATCATCTGGGCCGGGATGCTCGCGGTGGTGCCGACCGAATCGGGCGTCGCCTTCTCGGCCCCGCCGATCGCCGGCCGCAGGGCGAACCGCGCCTCGGTCACGTAGCGGTCCGAGAGGTACAGGCCGAAGAAGAGGGTGCTGCCGACCGCCGGGAGCACGAACAGGAACAGGAACAGGAGCGGCGTGACGATGTCCCGGCGGCGATGCGCCCGGATCGTCCGGATGGTGCTCTTGTTCGGGTTCGAGAAGCGCGAGACCCGCGCCGCCTGCCGCAGGGCCTCGCCGATCATCCGGGAGCGGTCGGCGGGGCTGAGCGCCTTGCCTTCCGGATTGCGGGCGTCGATCGTCATGACGGGAGATTCCGGCTGCGGGCGGGGCCGGGGCGCCAGGGGCGCCGGCCGGCGGGGAGGACGGGAGAACCGAGGGCGGAGACGGCGAAGCGGGTCGGCGCGGCGCTCACTGGTTGAGGCGCTGGTACACTTCGATCGCGTCGTTGACGTCCGGATAGATCACCGCGCGGCCGTTCGCCAGCACGATCCCCTGCTGGGCGTAGTCCCGGATCGTCTCCATCGAGTGCGAGCACATGATGATGTCGGCATTCTGCCGCCGCTTGCTCCACACCTCCTCGCAGCGCTTCGCGAAGCGCGCGTCGCCGACGCCGGTGATCTCGTCGACGATGTAGCAGTCGAACGGGATCGCCATGCTCATGCCGAAGGCGAGCCGGGCGCCCATGCCGGACGAGTAGTTGCGGATCGGCACGTTGATGTAGTCGCCGAGCTCCGCGAAATCCTCCACGAAGGCCAGCACCCGGCGCGGATCCTCGCCGTGGATGCGGGCGACGAAGATCACGTTCTCCCGGCCCGTCATCAGCGGATGGAAGCCGCCCGCGAAGCCGAGGGGCCAGGAGATCCGGGTGGTGCGGATCACGCGGCCCTTCGTCGGCATCTCGCAGCCGGCCAGGAGCCGCAGCGTGGTCGACTTGCCGGCGCCGTTGATCCCGAGGATGCCGTAGCTCACCCCGGGCTTCAGGGTCATCGACGCCTGATCGAGGATGGTGCGACGGTATCCGTCCGTCTTGTAGATCTTGGTGACGTTGTCGAGGCGGATCATCGGCGGGAAAGCACGCTCGAAGGGGGTGCGTCCGCCGTCCGGGCGGGCGACGGGCGGGCCGGAAGGCCAGTCCGATCATGCGCCGAGCCGGCATCCGCACGGTTAACGAGGCCGGCCGCGGCGGCCGGCAGGCTCTCCCGTAGGCGGAAAAAGCGGCGAATCTGAGAAGCCTGCCGGTCCGGGACCGGCCGCGCGCACCGCCACGACGGCGCCCATCCACCAGATTAGATTTATTATAAATTCAACGATACACCGATGAGAAACACCGTTTACACCCAAGACACAAAATCATCGTCGTCTTTGATTTCGCAAGATTTTGAGTTAGAGAGCGGCTTCTTCCACCATGCCCGGAAAGACGCCCGTGCTGATTGCGTTCCTCATCATGCTGCGCGAGGGGATCGAGGCGGCCCTGATCGTCGGCATCATCGCCGGCTACCTGGTCCAGACCGGGCGGCGGGCCTGGATGCCGGCGGTCTGGGGCGGCGTGGTGCTGGCGGCCATCCTCTGCCTGGCGCTGGGCCTCGGGCTCCAGGCGATCGGGGCCGAATTTCCGCAGAAGCAGCAAGAGCTGGCCGAGGGCGTGATCGCGCTGCTCGCCGCCTTCATGCTGTGCACGATGGTGTTCTGGATGCGCAAGGCCGCCCGCTCGGTGCGGGCCGAGCTGCACGGCGCCATCGACCACGCCCTCGGCCGCGGCGGCAAGGGCAGGGGCGGGTTCGCGCTCGCCGTGATGGCCTTCCTGGCGGTCGGCCGCGAGGGGCTCGAATCGGTGTTCTTCCTCCTCGCCACGGTACAGCAGGATGTCGGCTGGGGCGTTCCGATCGGGGCGGTGCTCGGCATCGCGCTCTCGGTCGTGATCGGCATCGCGCTCGCCAAGGGCGCGGTCCGCATCGACCTGCGCCGCTTCTTCCGCTGGACCGGGGTGTTCATCCTGTTCGTGACCGCCGGCCTCCTCGCCGGCGCGCTCAAGGCCTTCCACGAGGCGGGCCTCTGGAACCACCTCCAGGCCACCGCCTTCGACCTCGGCCCCATCCTGCCCGCCGACACGGTGCTCGGCACGCTGCTGACCGGCATCTTCGGCTACCAGGAGGCGCCGGCCTGGGGCGAGGTGCTGGTCTATCTCGGCTTCCTGGTCCCGGCCCTGTGGGCCTTCCTCGCCGGCGCCCGGCCGGTCCCCGCCACGCAGCCGCGTCACGCCTGATCACGCCGCAAGGACCGTCCTCGATGAAAGCCCGCCGGCCGGCCGCCCTCGCCATCGTCCTTCTCTCCGCCGCGCCCGCCCTGGGCCAGGCGCCCGAGCCCGTCGCCGTCACGGTGACCGACAAGGGCTGCGAGCCGGCCGCCCTCACGGTCCCGGCCGGCAGGTCGGTGTTCAAGATCAGCAACAAGAGCCGCCGGGCGCTGGAGTGGGAGATCCTCCAGGGCACGATGATCGTCGAGGAGCGGGAGAACATCATTCCGGGCTTCGTGCAGTCGCTCTCCGCGACCCTGCAGCCCGGGACTTACGCGATGACCTGCGGGCTCCTCAGCAACCCGAAGGGCACGCTCACGGTGACGGCGGCCGCGACGGCCGCGGCCGCTGCCCCCGACCCAATGGCGCTGGTCGGCCCGCTCGCCGCCTACAAGCTCTACGTGATGCGCGAGGCCGAGGCGTTCCAGAAGCAGACCGCGGCCTTCGCCGAGGCCGTGAAGGCCGGGCGGATCGCCGAGGCGAAGGCGCTCTACCCGGCGGCGCGCCGCCACTACGAGCGCATCGAGCCGGTGGCGTCGCTGTTCAACGACCTCGACAAGAGCATGGACGTCCGCGCCGACGACTTCGAGAAGAAGGAGGCCGATCCGGGATTCATCGGCTTCCACCGGATCGAGAAGGGGCTGTGGGCCGACAACAGCACCGAGGGCCTGGGCGTCCACGCCGACCGGCTCGTCGCCGACGCCGCCGAGCTGACGCGGCGCGTCGCCGACCTCACCATCCCGCCGGTGCGGATGGTCGGCGGGGCCGCCGGCCTGATCGAGGAGGTCGCCGCCACCAAGATCTCCGGCGAGGAGGACCGCTACAGCCGCACCGACCTGTGGGATTTCCACGCCAACATCGAGGGCTCGCGCAAGATCTTCGACCTGCTGCGCCCCCTGGTGGCATCCCGCGATCCCGACCTCGTCGCCCGCACCGAGAAGAACTTTTCGCGCGTGGACTCGCTGCTGGCGAAGTACCGGACCGAGGACGGGGGCTTCGCACCCTACGACCATCTGAGCGACCGCGACCGCAACGCGCTCAAGGGCCCGATCACCGTGCTGGCCGAGGATCTCTCGACCCTGCGCGGCAAGCTCGGCCTGGATTGAGGCTCGCCATCATGACCCTTTCCCCATGACCTCCTGCCCGTTCTCGACCTCGCGTCGCGGCCTGCTGCGGGGTCTCGCCGCCGGAACCGGCGCGGCGGCCCTGGGCATCGACCAGGCCCGCGCCGCCGATGCGATGCCGTCGGCCGCCGGCGACGGCACGCTCGACCGCCAGCCGTTCTACGGCCCGCACCAGGCCGGCATCGTCACGGCCCAGCCGGCCGCCGGCCTGGTCGTCGCCCTCGACGTGCTGGCCGAGGATCGCGGCGAGCTCGCCAAGCTACTCTCCATCCTCACCGAGCGCTTCGCCTTCCTGGCCGAGGGCGGGCCGGTGCCGCCCCTCGACCCGCGGCTGCCGCCGGCGGATTCGGGCATTCTCGGGCCGCGGGTCCTGCCGGACAACTTCACCGCCACGCTCAGCGTCGGCGCCAGCCTGTTCGACGACCGCTACGGCCTCGCGGCGGCGAAACCCCGCCGCCTGCGGCCGATGGACCGCTTCCCGAACGATTCCCTCGACGGCAAGCTCTGCCACGGCGACCTGCTGCTGCAATTCTGCGCCAACACCGCCGAAACCAACCTGCACGCCTTGCGCGACGTGATCCGCCACACCCCGGGCCTCGTCTCGTTGCGCTGGAAGCTCGAAGGCATGCTGCCGCCACAGGTGGTGAAGCGCCAGGGCAAGGACACGGTGCGCAACTTCCTCGGCTTCAAGGACGGCACCGCCAACCTCGATGCCGGCGACGAAGGGCTGATGCGGCGCCAGGTCTGGGTGCAGGCCGGGAGCCCCGAGCCGGCCTGGGCGGCGGGCGGCTCCTACCAGGTCGTGCGGATCATCCGGAACTTCGTCGAGCGCTGGGATCGCACGCCCTTGCGCGAGCAGGAGCGGATCTTCGGCCGCCACAAGGACAGCGGCGCTCCCCTGGGCGAGACCGACGAGCACGCGCTGCCGGACTACGCCTCGGATCCCGCCGGCGCCCGCACGCCGATGGACGCGCATATCCGGCTCGCCAACCCGCGCACGCCCGAGACGGCGTCCAGCCTAATCCTGCGCCGCGGCTACAACTACTCGGCCGGGATCACCCCGTCGGGCCAGCTCGACATGGGCCTGCTCTTCGTCTGCTACCAGTCCGACCTCGATGCCGGCTTCGTGGCGGTGCAGGCCCGGCTCAACGGCGAGCCGCTCGAGGAATACATCAAGCCGGTGGGCGGCGGATACTTCTACGCCCTGCCGGGTGTGCCGGAGGCGGGCGGGTTCCTGGGGCAGGGGCTGCTGGTGGGGGCGTGAGCGGCCGGGCTCGCCCGCTCGAACCGGCTTAGACCTCAAGGCTCCGTTCCGGGGCTGGCCGAGGGCGAGAACCCGGGATCCAGGAGCGCTGAGGGCACAGTGTCGGCCGATCGGCGCTCGGGCCCGTCCTGAAACGTCAGCGGTTCCGGCGCCGGGATTCCGCTGCGCGGCCCCGGAGCGACATCGAAAATGTCACGGACGTCGCGTGAGAAGACCGTCCGTAACCACCCTTTAACCATATTGCTTCCACCATTCCCGGACACGAGAAAGCCGGGGTGCGAACCCCGGCGTTCCGTCCGTATGGATCGATCAAGCGTCCCCGCTCACCCGAGATTGAGCCGATCGACCTGGGTGCCCGAGCCGCGCAGCGATTCCGGGATCGCCGAGAAATCGGAGTAGCCCGCCTCGCGCGCCATCGCGTCGAGCGCCTGCTGCTCGTTCTCGGCGCCGCCGGTCCAGAGAATGGCGCCGGTCGCGACTTGCCTGACCTGGAAGATGGCCATGAAACACGTCCTCCCACTGAAGCCTTAGATCCACTCTTCCAACGCACGCCGGTCGGGTGGGGTTGCGACGGATCGAACGTTGCAGAAACACCCGATTCGGGTGTAGAGAATGAACGTTCATTCTCACAACGATCCCGCAAGGCGACCCCGCGTGCCGTCCAGCCCGACCCCCGCCCGCCTCGATTCGACCGAGGAGCGCCGCACCCGCATCCTCGATGCGGCGGAGGCCTGCTTCGTTCGGCACGGCTTCCATCGCGCCACGATGCACGACGTGGCCGCGGAGGCGGGCATGAGCCCGGGCAACCTCTACCGCTACTTCCCCTCGAAGGATGCGATCGTCGCCGGCCTCGCGGAGCGCGACCGCGCCGCGGTGGCCGAGGACTTCTCCGGCATCGAGGCCGCCCCCGATCTGATGCCGGCCTTCGCGGCCCTGGCGCGGCGCCACCTCGCCGAGGCGCCGACCGAGAAGGCGGTGCTCTGCCTCGAGATGTGGGCCGAGGCGACCCGCAACCCCGCCATGGCGGCGATCTGCCGCGATTTCGAGCGCGAGATCGCGGCGCGGCTGTCCGGCCTCTACCGTCAGGCTCGATCGCGGGCCGAGGCGCCGGCGCCCGGCGCCGACCCGGAGGCGCTCGCCCGCCTCGCCATGGTGATGGCCGACGGCCTCATGGTCCGCCGCGCCCTCTCGCCCGATTTCGCCCCCGGCCCGATCATCGACGCCATGCTGACGCTGATCGGGGCGGCGCTCGACGGCCGCTTCGACCCGACGGGCACGGCACCGGCCGGTCGCCCCCTTGCCAATCCGGAACCCGCCCGATGACCCGCCCCCGTCGCTTTGCCGGATCTTTGGCCGGATCTCTCGCCGGATCTCTGGCCGCCCTCGCTGCCGCGATCGCCCCGGCTCACGCCGCCGAGACCCAGCCCTCCGCCGGCCCGGTGACCACGACGGCCCCGGCGCCCGCCGTCACCGTCGCGGTGGCCGCCGAGCGCGAGATCGTCGAGCGCGCCGTCGTCACCGGCACCCTGGTGCCGCGCGACGAGATCCTGGTCTCGCCGGAGATCGAGGGCTGCCGCATCACCGACCTGCTGGTGGAGGAGGGCGACCGGGTCGCCAAGGGCGCGGTACTGGCGCGGCTCTCCCGCGAGATGATCGACACTCAGCTCGCCCAGAACGCCGCCGCCATCGCCCGGGCCGAGGGCGCGATCGCGCAGGCGCGCAGCACCATCGTGCAGGCCGAGGCCGCGCAGGTCGAGGCGAGCCTGTCGCTGGAGCGCGCCCAGTCGCTGGCGAAGACCGGCAACGCCACCGCGGCGGTGCTGGAGCAGCGCGAATCGGCGGCCAAGGGTGCCGAGGGCCGGCTGTCGGCCGCCCGCAACGGCCTCGCCATCGCCCAGGCCGACCTCGCCCAGGCACGGGCGCAGCGCGCCGAGCTCGACCTGAAGCTCGCCCGCACCGAGATCCGGGCGCCGGAGGGCGGCATCGTCAGCCGCCGCACCGCCCGGGTCGGCGCCACCGCCAGCGCCTCCGCCGAGCCGCTGTTTCGTCTGATCGCCCGCGGCGAGATCGAGCTCGAGGGCGAGGTGCCGGAGACGGGTCTCGCGCGGTTGCGCGCCGGCGCCCCCGCGAGCCTCGACCTCGACACGCCGGACGGGCCGGTGACGGTCTCCGGCAAGGTCCGGGTGGTCTATCCGGAGATCGACCGGGCGACGCGGCTGGGCAAGGTCCGGATCAAGCTCGAATCCGATCCGCGCCTGCGCATCGGCGCCTTCGCCCGCGGCGCCGTCGAGGCGGCGCGCCGCACCGGCGTCGCCGTGCCGCTGGCCTCGGTGGTCTACGGCTCCTCGGGCCCGACCGTACTGGTGGTCTCGGGCGAGCGGGTCGAGCTGCGCACGATCCGCACCGGCCTGTCGGCCGGCGGCTTCATCGAGGCCCGCGACGGGGTCAGGGCCGGGGAGGCCGTGGTGGCGCGCGCCGGCAGCTTCCTGCGCGACGGCGACCGGGTCCGCCCGATCTACCCGGCCCTGCCGGCGACCGCCGAGGCCGGGCGTCCCTGACGCCCTCATCCTTCGCTCTCCTCTCCTGACCGGGTCCGCTCAATGCGCCTGAACGTCTCCGCCTGGGCGATCCGCAAGCCGATCCCCTCGATCGTGCTCTTCCTGGTGCTCGGGCTGCTCGGCCTCGTGAGCTTCCGCGGCCTGCCGATCACCCGCTTTCCCAATATCGACGTGCCGATCGTCTCGGTGACGGTGACGCAGGCCGGCGCGGCGCCGAGCGAGCTGCAGACCCAGGTCACCAAATGGGTCGAGGACGCGGTGGCGGGGGTGAAGGGCGTCAAGCACATCACCTCGGCGATCACCGAGGGCACTTCGGCCACCACCATCGAGTTCCGGCTCGAGGTGAACACCGACCGGGCCGTCAACGACGTCAAGGACGCGATCGCCAAGATCCGGATGAACCTGCCGCGCACGATCGACGAGCCGATCATCGCCCGGGTCGAGATCGCCGGCCTGCCGATCATGGTCTACGGCGCGTCCGCCCCCGCGATGACGCCCGAGGACCTGTCCTGGTTCGTCGACGACGTGGTGGCGCGCCAGATCCAGGGCCTGCGCGGCGTCGGCGGCGTCGAGCGCCTGGGCGGCGTCGCCCGCGAGGTCCGGGTGACCCTGAAACCCGACCGGCTCCAGGCGCTCGGCATCACCGCCGCGGACGTGAACCGGCAGTTGCGCCTGACCTCCGCCGACATGGCCGGCGGCCGGGCCGAGGTCGGCGGCCAGGAGCAGTCGATCCGCACGCTCGCGGCGTCGGCCAGCCTCGACACCCTCGCGGCGACCACGATCGTCCTGCCGGGCGGCCGGAAGGTGCGGCTCGACGACCTCGCGACCCTGAGCGACGGCGCCGAGGAGCCGCGCACCTTCGCCCGCCTCAACGGCCAGCCCGTCGTCGCCTTCGCGATCTCGCGGGCGAGCGGTGCCAGCGACGCCTCGGTGAGCGAGGTGGTGGTCAAGAAGATCGAGGAGCTGGGACAGGCCTATCCGGGCGTGCATTTCGACCGGATCGACTCGTCGGTCACCAACACCATCGGCAACTACGAATCCGCCATGCACAGCCTGGTGGAGGGCGCGGGCCTCGCGGTGCTGGTGGTGTTCCTGTTCCTGCGCGACTGGCGCGCGACGCTCATCGCCGCGGTGGCCCTGCCGCTCTCGGTCTTCCCGACCTTCTGGGCGATGAGCGCGATGGGCTTCTCGCTGAACGCGGTGAGCCTCCTGGCCATCACCCTCGTCACCGGCATCCTGGTCGACGACGCGATCGTGGAGATCGAGAACATCGTCCGCCACATGCGGCTCGGCAAATCGCCCTACCGCGCGGCGATCGAAGGCGCCGACGAGATCGGGCTGGCCGTCATCGCGATCACCGCGACCCTGATCGCGATCTTCGCGCCGGTCTCGTTCATGGGCGGCATCGCCGGCCAGTACTTCAAGCAGTTCGGCCTCACCATCGCGGCGGCGGTGTTCATGTCGCTGCTGGTGGCCCGCCTCATCACCCCGATGATGGCGGCCTATTTCCTGCGCGACCACGGCCACCACGAGGAGCGCGACGGCCCGGTGATGCGGACCTACAACCGCGTCGTGCTGTGGTCGGTGCGGCACAAATACGTGACGCTCGTGGTCGGCCTGGCGCTGTTTGCCGCCTCCATCATGTCCACCAGCCTGCTGCCCGCCGGCTTCCTGCCCAAGGAAGACGCCGCCCGCACCCTGATGGTCGTGGAGCTGCCCCCGGGCGCGCGCCTCGACGACACGATCGCGGTCACCGACCGGATCGCCCAGCGCCTGCGCACCCTGCCGGAGGTGAAATCGGTCTTCGTCGATGGCGGCCGCCAGTTGCCGGGCAAGAAGGAGGTGCGCCTCGCCACCTTCACCATCAACCTGACGCCGAAGAACGCCCGCGTGCGCAAGCAGGCCGACGTGGAAGCGGCGATCATGGACCTGATGCGCGACGAGCCGGACGTGCGCTACTGGTCCCTGCGCGAGGGCGGCCAGCGCGACTTCACCCTCATCGTCGCCGGCGGCGACACCGCCCAGGTGACCGAGGTGGCCGAGAGGATGCAGCGCGAGGTCGCGGCCCTGCCGAACCTCGTCAACGTGATGTCGACCGCGCCCCTCGACCGGACCGAGGTCCGCATCCGTCCCAAACCCGGCGTCGCCGCCGATCTCGGCGTCTCGACCGACACCATCGCCGAGACGGTCCGCGTCGGCACGATCGGCGACATCGGCCAGAACCTCGCCAAGTTCAACGCCACCGACCGGCAGATCCCGATCCGGGTGCAGCTGCCGATGAGCTTGCGCGGCGACCTCTCGGCGCTCGAGAGCCTGAAGGTGCCGGCGAAGAACGGCGCGTCGGTGCCGCTCTCGGCGGTGGCCGATATCAGCCTCGGCCGCGGCCCGACCGCGATCGACCGCTACGACCGCGCCGTGCGCGTGGCGCTGGAGGCCAACATGCAGGGCTCCGACGCGCTCGGCGAGCAGATCAAGCTCGCGATGAACACCCCCACCGCCCGCAACCTGCCGCCCGGCATCTCGCTGCGCCAGACCGGCGACGCCGAGGTGATGGGCGAGGTGTTCGAGGGCTTCGCGCTGGCGATGGGCGCCGGCCTGATGATGGTGCTGGGCGTGCTGATCCTGCTCTTCGCCTCGTTCTTCCAGCCCCTCACCATCCTGTTCTCGCTGCCGCTCTCGATCGGCGGGGCGATCCTCGGCCTGCTGATCTTCAACCGGCCGATCTCGATGCCGGTGGTGATCGGCATCCTGATGCTGATGGGCGTGGTGACCAAGAACGCCATCATGCTGGTCGATTTCGCCGTCGAGGAGATGGCCCGCGGCGTCGACCGCGTCACCGCGATCACCCAGGCCGGCGCCAAGCGCGCCCGCCCGATCGTCATGACGACGATCGCCATGGCCGCCGGCATGGTGCCGAGCGCCATGGCCTTCGGCATCGGCGGCGAGTTCCGCTCGCCGATGGCGATCGCCGTGATCTCCGGCCTGATCGTCTCGACGCTGCTGTCGCTGCTGTTCGTACCCGCGATCTTCCTGCTGATGGACGATCTCTCGCGGCTGATGGGCCGGCTGTTCGGGCGGTTCGTCGGTGCGGTGGACGAGCCGCCGGGGCACGAGGGCGCGCATCGGCCGGCCGCGGCGGAATAGGGGAGGCTTGATCGCGCCTGGGTCGTCGTGGAAACGTCGCGACGCTGCCGCAAGGACATCCGATCGACAGATCAAGGAAGCCGGTGCGCCGATGACCACGCCGCCCCATCCCGCCACCGTGACGACCATTCGGCGCGAGGATCCCGCACAGCCGGACGTCGTCGCCCTGCTCCGAAACGGCGAGGCGGCTTCGGCCGCGCTCTATCCCGCCGAGAGCAATCATCACCTCTCCCTCGAGGGATTGCGCGAAGCGGACGTGTACTTCCTCGTGGCGCGCGATGCCGAGGGCCGGGCGGTCGCCACCGGTGCCCTGGTCGCGCACGGCGACTGGGCCGAGATCAAGCGGATGTGGGTCGAGGAACACGCGCGGGGACGGGGCCTCTCCCGCGACGTGCTGGACACGCTGATTGCCGAGGCGGATCGCACCCGAATCGCCGTCCTGCGCCTGGAGACGGGTGTCGTCAGTCATGCCGCGCTCGCCCTTTACGACAGGACGGGCTTCGTGCGCCGGGGCCCGTTCGCGGACTATGCCGAGGACCCGCTGAGCGTGTTCATGGAGCGCCGGCTGAGACCCGAGTGACGCGGGATCCCGGATCTCCCGCCTTCGGCGCTCGCGTCGTCCGGGAAGGGGGGCCGACGGCAACCATCCGTCAACCGGCACACGCATCCGCCACCATCGTGCCTCGTCGATTCAGCAAGCGTCTCTTGTGCAACTCTGGCGCGCGGCAATTCAATCTACCAGCAAAAGATTAAAAGACGTCCATATCATGAACGGATTGTAACGGAACCTACCCGAATACACGTGGGTTGTTCAGTCTCTGACCAAGAGGAAGAGGCCATGATCAAGCCGCTGATTTCCGCCGCCGTCTGCGCCGCCTGCCTGCTGTCCGTGACGCCGGTCTTCGCCGCCGAGAACACCATTCCGCAGGGCAAGCGGGATGAGATGTCCCAGAAGTACACCGAGAACCAGATCAAGCAGCAAAATCAGGAGAACCGGGAGGCCAATCGCAACGTCGACCGCCTGATCACGAACCGGAAATAGGCCTGCAAGACCCGATCCAGCCCTGTCATACGAAATCCAATTTCTTGCTTCGCAATGCGGATTTCGGCTTCGCTCGGACGCCGCGCGGGCTGATGATCCCATTTCCGGAAGTCATCGTCCGGAAATGGGATCAGAGCCTGCTTGATTGGTCTCTACGGATATTCAATCCACCGTGTCATTCCGGGGCCGCGTAACTGAGCTCGGAAGCTCGAGGGGTAGACGATGAAGCGGAACGAGAGCCGCTCTGCCCTGAACCATCCGCGATTCCAAATTCCGGGCTCCGCTGCGCGGCCCCGGAATGACGAGGAGGGTGTGAATACCGTCGATCAGGCCGGACAAGCTCTCACTGCCCCCGCCGGGCCTGCGCGGCGAACCGCACCGCCTCCTCGGCGGCGCGGAACAGGGCCTTGGCCTTGTTGACGCATTCCTGCTGCTCGGAGGCCGGGTCGGAATCATGCACGATGCCCGCACCCGCCTGGACGTGCATCCGGCCGTCCTTGACGATGGCGGTGCGCAGCACGATGCAGGTATCCATCTGGCCGTCGGCACCGAAATAGCCGATGCAGCCGCCATAGGGCCCGCGCTTCTCGCGCTCCAGTTCGTCGATGATCTGCATCGCCCGGACCTTCGGGGCGCCCGAGACCGTGCCGGCGGGAAAGCCCGCCGCCAGCGCCGAGAGCGCGTCGTGCCGGGGGTCGAGGCGGCCCTCGACGTTCGACACGATGTGCATGACCTGGCTGTAGAATTCGAGGAAGAACGAATCCGTCACCCGCACGCTGCCGATCTCGGCGACGCGGCCGACGTCGTTGCGGCCGAGATCGAGCAGCATCAGGTGCTCGGAGCGCTCCTTCGGGTCGGCGAGCAGCTCGTCGGCGAGCGCCCGGTCCTCTTCCGGCGTCGCGCCGCGGCGGCGGGTGCCGGCGATCGGCCGGATGGTGACTGCACCGTCTCGCACCCGCACCAGGATCTCCGGCGACGAGCAGACGATCTGGAAGTCGCCGAAATCGAGGTAGCACAGGAACGGCGCCGGATTGACCCGACGCAGGGCGCGGTAGAGCGCCAGCGGCTGCAAGGTGAACGGCGATTCGAATCGCTGCGACAGCACCACCTGGAAGATGTCGCCGGCGGCGATGTACTCCTTGGCGCGGGCGACCATGCCGAGGAACTCGTCGGGGGCGACGTTCGAGACCTGGGCGGGCGCCGGGATCTCGGCCGGGTTCTGCCGCGCCTCGACCGGCAGCGGACCCTCCAGCGCCTCGGCGGCACGCTCGAGCCGCGCCAGGGCGGCCTCGTAGGCGGCCCGCGCGGAGACGCCGGCGACCGGCCGGACCGGCGCCACGAGGGCGATCTCGTCGCGCACCGCGTCGAAGATCACCATCACGGTCGGGCGGACCAGGATCGCGTCCGGCACCCCGATCGGGTCGGGATGGGGGGCGTCGAGCCGCTCCATCTCCCGCACCATGTCGTAGCCGAGATAGCCGAACAGGCCCGCCGCCATCGGCGGCAGCCCCGCTTCCGCGGGAATCGCGCTCTCGGCGATCAGGGCCCGCAGGCTGTCGAGGGGACGCGCCTCCTCCGCCGCGAAGGCGGCGAGGTCGGGCGCCGCGGCGCGCTCGGCCCGGCCGCCGGCGCAGCGCCAGATCAGGTCGGGATCGAGGCCGATCATCGAGTAGCGGCCGCGCACCGCGCCGCCCTCGACCGATTCGAGCAGGAAGGCGGCACCCTCGCGACCCGCCTTCAGCTTCAGGAAGGCGGCGACCGGGGTCTCCAGGTCGGCCACCAGGGTGGTGCGCAGCAGGACCGGGCGGCCCGCCTCGTAGGCCGCAATCGCGGCCTCGGGGGAGGGGGCGGTGAGCATCAGTACTCGCCGCCGATGGCGCGGCGGAACGCGCCCTCGTTGACGGAGACGCCGGCCTGCTTCTGCACGTCGGCGATGTACTCGGCCAGGATGTCGTCGGCGAGTGCCGTGCGGTACTGCTGCTCGACCGCGACCGCCGCGGGGTCGGTCGGCACGAAGGCCGGCACCGTGGCGCTGGCGACCCGGAACACCACCCGGGCGACGCCCTCGCCGGCGGCGGAGGCCGACTTGTTCACCGGCGTCGTGAAGACCCGGGAGACGGCCTCGGCGGTCAATCCGTCGCGCCCGCGGCCGCGGGCGAGATCCGAGACGGTCTTCGCCTCCTGGCCGAAGGACTTCGCCACGGCCTCGATCGCCTCGCCCTTGTCGAGCCGCTCGGTCGCCTCGCGGGCCTTGGCGGCGAGGCGCCGGGAGACCTCGTCCGCCTTCCACTGCGCCGTCACGGCGTCGCGGACCTCGGCCAGCGGCTTGTCGTGGGCCGGGTCGATCCTGGTCACGTCGTACCAGACGTAGCCGCCGGCACGGGTGCGCAGGGCCTCGTTGTCGGCGCCCATGTCGCTGCGGAAGATCGCCGCCAGCGTCGCATCCTTGTCGGGGATCGCCTCGACGGCCTTGCCCTGCGGGTCGCGGCCCTGCGCATCGACGGCGGGCACGGTGACGAGGGTCAGTCCCTGCTCCCGGGCGATGTCGGCGAGCGGCTTGGCACCCGCGCGCTGGTCCTCGATCGCGTCGTGGACCTTCTCCAGCCCATCGCGGGCCTTCTCGAGGGCGATCTCCTCCCGGACCTCCTTGGCCACGTCCTCGAACGGCTTGCGCGCCGCCGGCTGCACCGACGTGACCCGCAGCAGCACCGTGCCGAACCGCCCCTTCACCGGCTCGGTGACGGTGTTCGCTTCGGCCGCGAAGGCCGCGTCGGCGACCGCCGGGTCGAACAGCTCGGATTTCGAGAAGGTGCCGAGATCGAGCGCCTTGGCGTCGAGGCCGCGCTCGGTCGCGATCTGGTCGAAGGTCGCCTGACCGCTGCGGATCCGGGCGAGGGCCGCTTGCGCGTCGGCGTCGTTCGGGAACACGATCTGCTGGATCGCGCGCTTCTCCGGCGTGCCGAACTTCGACTGCTCGCTCTCGTAGCGGGCGCGGGCCTCGGCCTCGGGCACGGCGTCGGGCTTGGCCAGCGTCGCCGGATCGAGGACGAGCAGGTTGACGCTCCGGTACTCGGGCGCCCGGAACGCGCTCTTGCGATCGTTGTAGAAGGTCGTGACCTCTTCCTCGGTCGGGGCCGGGATCTCGCCGGCGGCGGCGTCCGGCAGGGTGAAAAAGGCGGCGGCGCGGCGCTCGGAGGTGTAGCGGTGGATCGCCTCGCGGGCGGCCAGCGGCACCGGCAGCTCGGCGGTGATCGCGTCGGCGAGCTGGAGGCGGGCCGCGACGGCGCGCTGCTCCTGCACGAAGCCCTGCTCGGTCAGGCCGGCCTGGCGCAGCGTGTCGCGGAAGGTGTTGACGTCGAAGGCGCCGTTCGGCCCCTTGAAGGCCGGCTCCTCCTGGATCAGCCGCACCACCGCGGAATCGGGGATGCGCAGCCCGAGATCCTTGGTCTTCTGGTCGAGGGAAGCCTCGGTGATGAGCTGGGCCAGGACCTGTCGGTCGAGGCCGAGCGCCCTGGCCTGGTCCGGCGTGATCGGCCGGCGGCTCTGGCGCGACAGGCGCTGGAGCTGGTTCTGGTAGGCGTTGCGCAGGGCCTCGGCCGGAATCTGCGTGCTGCCGACGGTGGCCACGGCGTTGCTGCCGCCCCCGCGGAAGATGTCGCCGATGCCGAAGATGGCGAGGCCCGCGATCAGGAGGCCGAACACCACCGTCACCACGATCTTGCCGAGCCAGCTCTGGCTGGCGGCGCGGAACCCCTGGAGCATCGCGATCCTCGAAGAAAACCCGTGAGGGCGCCTGCCGCGAGGGGGCGCCCGGTTCCGGCCGCGATACCGCATAAGGGCCGCAAGGCAAAGAGCGGCCCGCCCCGGACGTTTGCCGCCCGGCGGCGGACCTGTTACCCGGCGACGCTCGTGCAAGATCGGGGGAGATCCATGACGACCGAACGGCCGCGCCCGCTGGTGGCGGGAAACTGGAAGATGAACGGCCTCCAGGCCTCGCTGAAGGTGGCCGAGGCGGTCCGCGACGGCCTCGATGCCGGCCTCGCGCAGCGCATCGACGTGCTGGTCTGCCCGCCCGCGACCCTGGTCGCCGCGACGGCCGCGGCGCTGAAGGGCTCGGCCGTCAAGGTCGGCGGCCAGGACGTCCATGCCGAGGCGAGCGGGGCCTATACGGGCAACGTCTCGGCCGAGATGCTGGCCGATGCCGGCGCGGCCTACACCATCGTCGGCCATTCCGAGCGCCGCGCCTACCACCGCGAGAGCGATGCCGACATCCGCGCCAAGGCGCTCGCCGCCCGCCGCGCCGGCCTGATCGCGATCATCTGCGTCGGCGAGACCCGCGAGGAGCGCGAGGCCGGCCGGACCCTCGACATCGTGCGCGGCCAGCTCGCCGGCTCGCTGCCCGACGGCGCCACGGCCGCCGACACGGTGATCGCCTACGAGCCGGTCTGGGCGATCGGCACCGGGCTGACCCCGACCGTGGACGACGTCGCCGAGGTCCACGCGCTCATCCGGCAGGAGCTGGAAGGCCGCCTCGGCGCAGAGGGGGCGAAGGTGCGGATCCTCTACGGCGGCTCGGTGAAGCCCTCGAACGCGGCCGAGCTGATGGGGGTCGCCGATGTCGACGGGGCGCTCGTGGGCGGTGCGAGCCTGAAGGCCGAGGACTTTCTGGGGATCACGGCGGCCTATCGCTGAGGCGGACGCCCGGAACGCGCGCCGCGTTTCCACCCCGCAGGGTCTTCCAGGCCCTTCCGAGGCGCGGCGGCAGGCCCGAGACGGAGAAGCGGAAGCTCTCCGTCACTCCGCGCCCGGATCCGAAGGTGGTCAAAGCGTTCAAGACGACCGGCCCCGGATGGCAGACCCGGATCAACGCCATGCTGGCGTCCGCCATTCGACCGCTCGCGCAGAACCTCGACGAGGCGGATGGGGCCGAGCGGCAGGAGAGTGGGACGGTTCACCGGCGGGAAAAAGCCGCCGGGCGCGCAAAAATAGCGCTAAGCCGTTGAAGATGCTGGTGGGCGGTGACGGGCTCGAACCGCCGACCCTCTCGGTGTAAACGAGATGCTCTACCAACTGAGCTAACCGCCCGGGTGTCGGCATCGTTAAGGCGCCTCGGTCCCGAGTGCAAGGCTTCGGTGGGAAGGCTTCGCAGGGAACGCTTCGCGGAAGCAGGCCCTCGCAGGCGGGGCCGCGCCGGGGCGCGGCGGTCGCCTCGAGGGGGCCGATGCCCCCCTCGACGCCCCGCCTGCCGCCTCGCCCGACCCCCTCTCGCCTTTCTTGAGCCGGCGGCTTGACAGGGTAGGGGGCTCCCCATACACCGCAGCCATCGCAGCACTGCGAGACGCCGGGCGGACGTAGCTCAGTCGGTTAGAGTGCCGGCCTGTCACGCCGGAGGTCGCGGGTTCGAGCCCCGTCGTCCGCGCCACTTCCCTCTCGGGAAAGGCGTTTCTGTAGTGCACTGCGCCATGTGCGGACGTAGCTCAGTTGGTTAGAGTGCCGGCCTGTCACGCCGGAGGTCGCGGGTTCGAGCCCCGTCGTCCGCGCCATTCCTCCCTACGGGAATGGCAGCGCACGCTGCATGGTGAAGCGAGCACGCCGCGCGGGCGTAGCTCAGTTGGTTAGAGTGCCGGCCTGTCACGCCGGAGGTCGCGGGTTCGAGCCCCGTCGCCCGCGCCACTCACCGCACACCTATCCATGATCAAAGCCGTCAAACCGACACCTACATTATGGCGCGATGCGGAGCTGACGCTAAGGCAACGTCAAGCATCACTGCCGTAAGGTCATGCCCGAAGGGTCGGGGATCGACGATGTCTTGGTCGAACATGAGCGTGAGCCGGAAGTTCGCCGTCATGATGGCGGCGGCAGTGATCGGCTTCGGGGCGGTGGTCGCCTATGCCCTGCGAGCCAACCACGACAGCCTGATGTCCGAGCGGGTGGCGAAGATGCGCGCGCTCTCCGACGTGGCGCTCGCCGCTGCCGCGAGCCTCGAGGCGCAAGTGAAGGCCGGCACGCTGACCCGCGAGGCGGCGATGGCGCAGTTCCGCGCCCGCGCCCACGACATGCGCTACGAGGGCGACAACTACCTCGCGGTCTACGATCTGGCCGGCACCGCCCTGGTGATGCCGCCCAAGCCCGACTGGATCGGCAAGGACATGAGCGGCCTGAAGGACGCGGGCGGCATGCTCCTCGTCAAGGCGATCACCGACATCGCCCGGTCCGGCACGCCCGGCACCCTGCGCTACCTGTTCACCCGCCCGGGCGGCACCGCCCACGTCGCGAAGCTGAGCTACATCCAGGGCTTCGCGCCGTGGAAGCTCGCGATCTTCACCGGCGTCTACGTCGACGACATCGACGCGGCGTTCTGGCGCCACGCCCTGTGGCTCTGCGTCATCGCGGGCACCGCCCTCGTCGGCGTCGGCCTCTTCGGCGTGCTCGGGTGGCGCTCGATCGTCGGCGGGCTCGAAGGCCTGACCGGCGCCACCGCGGCTCTGGCCCAATCCCGCTACGACCTCGCGGTGCCGGGTACCGGGCGGCGCGACGAGATCGGAGGCATCGCCCGCGCCATCGACGGCTTCCGGGTCGTTTTGAGGGAGCGCGAGGCGCTGGCCGCCGCGCGGGACGCCAGCGAGGCGCAGGCCCGCCGCGCCCGGCAGATGAGCCGGGAGGTCGAGACCTTCGAGAGCAAGGTGGCGGAAGTGCTGGCGCAGGTCGACGAAGCGGCCCGCGACCTCGATGCGACCGCCCGGGCGATGTCCGGAACCGCTGCCGAGGCCGCCGGCCGGGCCGGCACCGCCGCCGCCTCGGCCGCCTCGGCCTCCCGCGAGGCCGGGGGGCTGGCGGAAGCGGCCGAAGGACTCGGTCGCTCGGTGGCGGCGGTCGGCGCCGACGTGCGCGAGGCGGCCGCGATGGCACAGGATGCGGTGACCGGGACCGACCGCACCGCGGCGGTGATGCAGAGCCTCACCGACGCTGCGACGCGCATCGGCAACGTGGTCTCGGTGATCGCCGGGGTCGCCTCGCAGACGAACCTGCTGGCGCTCAACGCCACGATCGAGGCCGCCCGGGCCGGCGAGGCGGGGCGCGGCTTCGCGGTGGTCGCCGCGGAGGTGAAGCAGCTCGCCGGCCAGACCGACCGGGCGACGCAGGAGATCTCGGGCCAGGTCGCGGCGATCCAGGACACCACCCGCCGGGCCGCGGCCGCCATGGCCGAGGTCGCGGCGCAGGCCCGCGCCATCAGCGGCGTCTCGGCGCGGGTCGCCACGGCGGTCGAGGCGCAGGTCGGCGCCACCCAGGCGATCGTGTCGAGCGTGGCGCAGGCCGCCGCCGGCACCGCCCAGGTGAGCGGATCGGTCGAGGGGCTGGCCCTCGACGCCGAGGCCACCGGCGAGGCCGCCCGGCACGTCCTGGACGCCGCCGACACCGTGGCGCGGCAATCCGCCAGCATCGGCGCCGAGGTGCACCGTTTCCTCGCCACCCTGCGGGCGGCGTGAGACGGAGGAGCCGCCCCGAAAATCTCCACAATCGCCCGACAGGTGGCGCCTCGCGCGCGGCGCCGCGTGTCCAGGGCTGAGAAAGACGATGTCGCATCCGTTCCGTTCGCCGGTTCCCGCCTCCCGCATGGCGGGGGTCCCGCGGCGCAGCCTCGCGACGACCGTCCTTGCCTGCGCGTTGGCCGCCGGGGCGCTGGCGCTCGCCGGTTGCAGCGGCACGGCAATCCTGCCCGCCCCCGACCTGCCGACCACGCCGGTGATCCTCGACGAGGCCGCCGCCGCGGCCGCGATCTCGCGCTACCGGGCGAGCCACGGCCTCGGGCCGGTGATGGTCGATTCCTCGCTGATCCGCGCCGCCTCCTACCAGGCCGAGGCCAATGCACGGGCCGGCCAGCTCTCGCACGAGGTCGGCGGCCCGTTCGATGCGCGCCTCAAGCGCGCCGGATTCGGCGGCCGCTACGCCGCGGAGAACCTCAGCGCCGGCTCGACCACCTTCGACGAGGTGCTGAAGCGCTGGCAGGTCTCCCCGGAGCACAACCGCAACATGCTCATGCCGCAGGTCAAGCGTGTCGGCATCGCCCGGGTGGACGCGCCCGGCAGCCGCTACAAGCGGTTCTGGGCACTGATCCTGTCGGACGGCTGAGAGACCTCTTTTGCACCGCAGCAAGGCCGCGTGCTCCCGAAACCTTCCCCGGACGGCCGGAAACGCCCGGGAAGGGGAGGGGCCTGCGACGATACTCCCCCGCAGGCCCGGGCTTCCCGGCGTTGTGCGCCGAGGCCGCCACCCTATCTGTCGGATTGACGTTCGCGGTTTGTGCGGTGCGAACGCCCCTTGTTTCGTCATACCCGCTCGTTTAAGCCTCGCGCACCTTCCGGGCTTTGGAACCGTTCCGAGAACGGCCCCGGCGGCCGGGTCGCGGCCCGGGCTCGCGCTAACAAGGCCTCGCGCCAACCCTTGAGGATGCTCGATGAACGGCCTCCTGTCGGATTACCTGCCGCTGGTGATCTTCATCGGCGTTTCGCTCTTCATCGCCGCGGCGCTCCTCGTGGCCCCGTTCCTGGTGGCCTATAACAGCCCGGACCCGGAGAAGCTCTCGGCCTACGAGTGCGGCTTCAACGCCTTCGACGATGCGCGCATGAAGTTCGACGTGCGCTTCTACCTCGTCGCCATCCTGTTCATCATCTTCGATCTCGAAGTGGCCTTCCTGTTCCCGTGGGCGATCACGTTCGGGGACCTCGGCTGGTTCGGCTTCTGGTCGATGATGATCTTCCTCGGCGTGCTGACCGTCGGCTTCGTCTACGAGTGGCGCAAGGGCGCCCTCGAGTGGGACTAGAAGCAACAGCGTAGAGCCGCCCCCGAGACGTAGGAACCGGACCCCACCATGTCCCTCACACCCGTCCGCGCCCCGACGATCGCGCCGCAGCCCAAGGGTATCCTCGACCCGGCCACCGGCAAGCCGATCGGCGCCAACGATCCGACCTTCCTGACGATCAGCGACGAGCTCGCCGATCGCGGCTTCCTGCTGACCACCACCGACGACCTCATCACCTGGGCCCGCACCGGCTCGCTGATGTGGATGACCTTCGGCCTGGCCTGCTGTGCCGTCGAGATGATGCAGATGTCGATGCCGCGCTACGATTGCGAGCGCTTCGGCTTCGCCCCGCGCGGCTCGCCGCGCCAGTCCGACGTGATGATCGTCGCCGGCACGCTGACCAACAAGATGGCGCCCGCGCTCCGCAAGGTCTACGACCAGATGCCGGAGCCGCGCTACGTCATCTCGATGGGTTCCTGCGCCAATGGCGGCGGATACTACCACTATTCCTACTCGGTGGTGCGCGGCTGCGACCGGGTGGTGCCGGTGGACATCTACGTCCCGGGCTGCCCGCCGACCGCCGAGGCCCTGCTCTACGGCGTGCTGCTGCTGCAGAAGAAGATCCGTCGCACCGGCACGATCGAGCGCTGAGGCTGGCCATGAGCAACGGCATCACCATCCGGGCCCATACCCAGAGCGAGCAGGGCGAAGGCGCCCTCCAGGCCCTGTCCGATACGCTCGCCGCGACCCTGGGCGCCGCCATCACCGACCGGGCGATCGCCTTCGGCGAGCTGACCCTGATCGTCGAGGGATCCGAGGTCCTGCGGGTGCTCACCCACCTGCGCGACGATCCGGCCTGTGCCTTCTCGACCTTCATCGACATCTGCGGCGCCGACTACCCGGCCCGGGCGAAGCGCTTCGACGTCGTCTATCACCTGCTGTCGATGCGCCATAACCGGCGCATCCGCGTGAAGGTGCAGACCGACGAGCGCACGCCCGTCCCGTCCGCGATCCCGGTCTTCCCGGCCGCGAACTGGTTCGAGCGCGAGACCTACGACCTCTACGGCATCCTGTTCTCGGGCCATCCGGACCTGCGCCGGCTGCTTACCGATTACGGCTTCGAGGGCCATCCCCTCCGCAAGGACTTCCCGCTCACCGGCTTCGTCGAGGTCCGCTACGACCAGGACGAGGCCCGGGTCGTCTACGAGCCCGTGCGATTGACGCAGGAATTCCGCAACTTCGACTTCCTGTCGCCCTGGGAGGGCACCGACTACGTGCTCCCGGGCGACGAGAAGGCCGACAAGGCACCGGCGAAAGGCTGAGCCGACATGGGCGAGCACAGCATCCGCAACTTCTCGATCAATTTCGGCCCGCAGCACCCGGCGGCGCACGGCGTGCTGCGCCTCGTGCTGGAGCTGGACGGCGAGGTGGTCGAGCGCGTCGACCCGCATATCGGCCTGCTCCACCGCGGCACCGAGAAGCTGATCGAGGTCAAGACCTACCTCCAGGCGACGCCCTATTTCGACCGGCTCGACTACGTCGCACCGATGAACCAGGAACACGCCTTCTGCCTCGGCATCGAGCGCCTGCTCGGCATCACGGTGCCGCGCCGCGCCCAGCTGATCCGCACGCTCTATTGCGAGATCGGCCGGCTCTTGTCGCATCTCCTCAACGTCACCACGCAGGCGATGGATGTCGGCGCCCTCACGCCCCCGCTCTGGGGCTTCGAGGAGCGCGAGAAGCTGATGATCTTCTACGAGCGCGCCTCAGGGGCTCGTCTCCACGCCAACTACTTCCGTCCGGGCGGCGTCCATCAGGACCTGCCGCCGAGCCTGATCGACGACATCGAGGCGTTCTGCGAGACCTTCCCGCAGATCGTCGACGACCTCGACGACCTTGTGATGGCCAACCGCATCTTCAAGCAGCGCAACGTCGATATCGGCATCGTGTCGGTCGAGGAGGCGCTGGCCTGGGGCTTCTCGGGCGTGATGGTGCGCGGCTCGGGCATCCCGTGGGACCTGCGCAAGTCGCAGCCCTACGAGGCCTATGCCGAGATGGAATTCGACATCCCCGTGGGGAAGAACGGCGACACCTACGATCGCCAGGTCATCCGCATGGAGGAGATGCGCCAGTCGGTGCGCATCATGAAGCAGTGCATCGCCAAGCTGCGCGAGCCGGCCGGCCAGGGGCCGATCGCCACGCAGGACGGCAAGGTCGCGCCGCCGCCGCGGCGCGAGATGAAGCGCTCGATGGAGGCGCTCATCCACCACTTCAAGCTCTACACCGAGGGCTTCCACGTCCCGGCCGGCGAGGTCTACGCCGCGGTCGAGGCGCCCAAGGGCGAGTTCGGCGTCTATCTCGTCGCCGACGGCACCAACAAGCCGTATCGCTGCAAGATCCGCGCTCCGGGCTTCGCCCACCTCCAGGCGATGGACTGGATGTGCCGCGGCCACATGCTGGCGGACGTGTCGTGCATCCTCGGCACGCTCGACATCGTGTTCGGTGAGGTGGACCGGTGAAGGCGCTGCGCGCCGCGCCCGCACCCGTCGGACACGTTTGAGACATGGACGTTTGAGATGGCCAACCGCAGACTCGCCCCGGTATCCGAGCAGCCCGAGAGCTTCGCGTTCACGCCTGAGAACGCCGAGTGGGCCAAGGGGCAGATCGCCAAGTACCCGGAGGGGCGGCAGGCCTCGGCCGTGATTCCGCTGCTGTGGAAGGCGCAGGAGCAGAATGGCGGCTGGCTGCCGCAGAAGGCGATCGAGGCGGTGGCCGACCAGCTCGGCATGCCGCATATCCGCGTGCTGGAGGTCGCGACCTTCTACACGATGTTCGCCCTCGAGCCGGTCGGCCGCTACTGGATCCAGGTCTGCGGCACGGCGCCTTGCGACGTCTGCGGCGCCCGCGAGCTGAAGCAGTACCTCCACGACCGGCTCGGCCCCTCGGGCCATGTCAGCCCGGACGGCAACTTCTCCTGGCTCGAGGTCGAGTGTCTGGGCGCGTGCTGCAACGCCCCGATGGCGCAGATCAACCACGACTATTTCGAGGATCTCACGCCTGAGTCCCTCGGCAAGCTGATGGACGACCTCGCCGCCGGCCGCCCGGTGAAGACCGGGTCGCAGATCGGCCGGGTCTCCTCCGAGCCCAAGGACGCGGTCACGACCCTCCAGGACGAGACGCTGTTCGACGGCTCCCGCGTCGGCGCCTGGCGCAAGCGCTTCGAGGAACAGGGCCTGAAGGAGCAGGGCGCCGACGCGACCGGCGAGAAGGCCCGCACCGAGGCCTCGGCCGCCGAGAACCCGAAGGCGGCGCGCCCCGACGCCGGACGCGCCACCGAGACCAAGGCCGCCGCAGCCCCGGCCCAGAACGCCGCGGACGGCAAGCCCGCGGACACCAAGGACGCGCCCGCGCCGACGGCGAAGTCCTGACACAGATGATGTACCTTCCCTTCACAGCAGGCCTGTAGGACGATCGCCATGCTCGCCGATCAGGATCGGATCTTCACCAACCTCTATGGTCTCCACTCCCCCGGTCTCGAGGCCGCGAAGAAACGCGGCGCGTGGGACGGCACCCAATTCCTGCTCCAGCAGGGCCGGGACTGGATCATCGAGGAGATGAAGAAGTCGGGCCTGCGCGGCCGCGGCGGCGCCGGCTTCCCCACCGGCCTGAAGTGGTCCTTCATGCCGAAGAAATCGGACGGACGGCCGCACTACCTGGTGGTCAACGCCGACGAGTCCGAGCCGGGCACCTGCAAGGATCGGGAGATCATGCGGCACGACCCGCACCTCCTGATCGAGGGCTGCATGCTGGCCTGTTTCGCCATGGGCGCGCATGCCTGCTACATCTACATCCGCGGCGAATACGTCGCCGAGAAGCACGCGCTCCAGCGCGCGGTGGACGAGGCCTATGCCGCCCGCCTCGTCGGCGAGAGCAACGTCCACGACTACCCCTTCGACATCTACGTCCACCACGGCGCCGGCGCCTATATCTGCGGCGAGGAGACGGCGCTGATCGAGAGCCTGGAAGGCAAGAAGGGGATGCCGCGGCTGAAGCCACCGTTCCCGGCCAATATGGGCCTCTACGGCTGCCCGACGACGGTGAACAACGTCGAGTCGATCGCGGTCGCCGGTACCATCCTGCGCCGCGGCGGGGCGTGGTTCGCGGGCCTCGGCCGGCCGGGCAATACCGGCACCAAGCTGTTCTGCATCTCGGGCCACGTCAACAAGCCCTGCAACGTCGAGGAAGAGCTCGGCATCACCTTCCGCGAGCTGATCGATAAGCATTGCGGCGGCATGCGCGGCGGCTGGGACAACCTGCTCTGCTCGATCCCCGGCGGTTCCTCGGTGCCGTTGGTGCCGGCCGCCGAGATCATCGACGCGCCGATGGATTTCGACACGCTGAAGAACCTGAAGTCGGGTCTCGGCACCGCCGCCGTGATGGTGTTCGACAAGTCGACCGACATGGTCGCGACGATCGCCCGCATCGCCTACTTCTACAAGCACGAGTCCTGCGGCCAGTGCACGCCGTGCCGCGAGGGCACCGGCTGGATGTGGCGCGTGATGCTGCGCATGGCGGAAGGCCGGGCGCAGAAGCGCGAGATCGACATGCTGCTCGACGTGACGAAGCAGATCGAGGGCCACACCATCTGCGCGCTCGGCGACGCCGCGGCGTGGCCGATCCAGGGCCTGATCCGTCACTTCCGCCCCGAGATCGAGAAGCGCATCGACCGCTATTCCGCCAACCCGCACCCGACCCCGGTGCCGATGGCGGCGGAATGAGGCGGTGCCGCGTCCGACCCGTCATGACCTGCCTTCCCGGTTCGCCGGCCCGGCGCGCGGAGACGCGCGCCCCGCGGACCTCGCCCGAGAGTTGACCGCATGACCAAGATCCTCGTCGACGGCATCGAGGTCGATGTCCCGCCGGACTACACCCTGCTCCAGGCCTGTGAGGTCGCGGGCGCCGAGATCCCGCGCTTCTGCTTCCACGAGCGGCTGTCGATCGCCGGCAATTGCCGCATGTGCCTGGTCGAGCTGAAGGGCGCGCCGAAGCCCGTCGCCTCGTGCGCCTGGGCCGTGCGCGATTGCCGCCCGGGCCCGAACGGCGAGCCGCCGGCGGTGTCGACCAAGTCGGCCCTGACCAAGAAGGCCCGCGAGGGGGTGATGGAGTTTCTCCTCATCAACCACCCGCTCGATTGCCCGATCTGCGACCAGGGCGGCCATTGCGACCTGCAAGACCAGGCGATGGCCTATGGCGTCGATTCGACCCGCTACGGCGAGAACAAGCGCGCCGTCGAGGAGAAGTATATCGGCCCGCTGGTGCGGACCGCGATGAACCGCTGCATCCACTGCACCCGCTGCGTCCGCTTCCTGGCGGAGGTGGCCGGCGTGCCGGATCTCGGCGCCATCGGCCGCGGCGAGGACATGGAGATCACCTCCTACCTCGAGCGCGCGATGGAATCGGAGCTGCAGGGCAACGTCGCCGATCTGTGCCCGGTCGGCGCGCTCGTCCACAAGCCGCAATCCTACAACGTCCGCCCCTGGGAGCTGAACAAGACCGAATCCGTCGACGTGATGGATGCGGTCGGCTCGGCGATCCGCGTCGATACCCGCGGCCGCGAGGTGATGCAGATCGAGCCGCGGGTGAACGAGGCGATCAACGAAGAGTGGATCTCCGACAAGACCCGCCACGTCGTCGACGGCCTGCGCCTCCAGCGCCTCGACCGGCCGTACCTGCGCGAGAACGGCCGCCTGCGCCCGGCCTCCTGGGCCGAGGCCTTCGGCGCCATCGCGGCGAAGCTGAAGGGCGCCGATCCGAAGCGCGTCGGCGCGATCGTCGGTGATCTCGCGGGCGTCGAGGAGATCTTCGCGCTCAAGACCCTGATGGCGTCGCTCAAGGTGCAGAACCTCGATTGCCGCCAGGACGGCGCGGCGATCGATCCAGCCTGGGGCCGGGCCGCCTACACCTTCGGCCCCGGCATCGCCGGCATCGAGCAGGCGGACGCGATCCTGATCGTCGGCGCCAACCCGCGCACCGAGGCGTCGCTCCTCAACGCCCGCATCCGCAAGCGCTGGCGGATGAGCCCGATCCAGATCGGGGTGATCGGCGAGGACGCGGACCTCACCTATCCCCATGCCTATCTGGGGGCGGGTCCCGAGACGCTGGCCGAGGTGGCCTCCGGCCGTCACAGCTTCGCCGAGGCCCTGAAGGCCGCCGAGCGGCCTCTGGTCATCGTCGGACAGGCGGCGCTCGCCCGTCCCGACGGCTCAGGCCTCCTCGCCGCAATCGCCAGGCTGGTCCAGGGGCTCGGTGCGAAGGCCGAGGGCTGGAACGGCCTGGGCGTTCTCCAGAACGCGGCTTCCCGCGTCGGTGCCCTCGATCTCGGCTTCGTGCCGGGGGAGGGCGGCCTGACCTTCGCCGAAATGGTGCAGGGCGGCGCCCTCGACGTGCTGTTCAACCTCGGCGCCGACGAGGTCGAGGTCGGTCCGGGCGCCTTCGTGATCTACCAGGGCACCCACGGCGACAAGGGCGCCCACCGCGCCGACGTGATCCTGCCGGGCGCGGCCTATACCGAGAAGCCGGCGACCTACGTCAACCTCGAGGGCCGGGTGCAGCTCGCCAACCGCGCCGCCTTCCCGCCGGGCGATGCCCGCGAGGATTGGGCGATCCTGCGTGCCCTGTCGGACGTGCTCGGGCAGCGCCTGCCGTTCGACTCGCTCACCGCGCTCCGCAAGGCGCTCTACACCGCGCATCCGCACTTCGCCGGCATCGACCAGGTCGCCCCGGCGGACGGTGTCGCTGCGCTGACGACCCTCGCGGGTCTCTCGAGCGAGCCCGGCCGCGAGCCGTTCCGCCCGGCGGTGGCGGATTTCTATCTCACCAACCCGATCGCCCGCGCCTCGCGGGTGCTCGCCGAGTGCTCGGGTCTCGCCCGCGGGCGGGCCCTCGAAGCGGCCGAATGAGGAGCGCCGACCGATGACCGTCTGGGAGGTGCTGGGCACCGTCCTCCTCGTTGCGCTGAAGAGCGTCGTGCTGCTGGTGGCACTGCTCGTCTTCATCGCCTATGCGCTGCTCGCCGACCGCAAGATCTGGGCGGCGGTGCAGCTGCGCCGCGGCCCCAACGTGGTCGGACCCTGGGGCCTGTTCCAATCCTTCGCCGACCTCCTGAAGTTCGTGCTGAAGGAGCCGGTGATCCCGGCCGGCGCCAACAAGAGCCTGTTCCTCTTGGCGCCGCTGATCTTCGCCACCCTGGCGCTCGCCGCCTGGGCGGTGATCCCGCTCGCCGACGGCTGGCCGATCGCCGACATCAATGTCGGCATCATCTACATCTTCGCGATCTCGTCACTGGGCGTCTACGGCGTCATCATGGGCGGCTGGGCCTCGAACTCGAAATACGCCTTCCTCGGGGCGCTGCGCTCGGCGGCCCAGATGGTGTCCTACGAGGTCTCGCTCGGCTTCGTGATCGTCACGGTGCTGATGTGCGCCGGCTCGCTCAACCTGTCGCAGATCGTGCGGGCGCAGGACACTTCCCTCGGCATCCTCGGCTGGTACTGGCTCTGGCTGTTCCCGATGTTCGTGGTGTTCTTCATCTCGGCGCTGGCCGAGACGAACCGCCCGCCCTTCGACCTGCCCGAGGCCGAGTCCGAGCTGGTCGCCGGATACATGGTGGAATACTCCTCCACCCCGTACCTGCTGTTCATGCTCGGCGAGTACGTCGCGATCGTCACGATGTGCGCGCTCGGCACGATCCTGTTCCTGGGCGGCTGGCTCTCGCCGATCCCGTTCGCGCCCTTCACCTGGGTGCCGGGCCTGATCTGGTTCGCCCTGAAGGCCAGCTTCCTGTTCTTCATGATCGCCATGGTGAAGGCCATGGTGCCGCGCTACCGCTACGACCAGCTCATGCGGCTGGGCTGGAAGGTCTTCCTTCCGCTCTCGCTGATCATGGTCTTCGTCGTCGCCTTCGTCCTGAAGCTGACCGGCCTCGCGCCGGTCTCCTGAACCCAACCGTCGGAGAACGAGCCATGAAGCTCGACCAGGTCGCCCGCGGCCTGCTGTTGAAGGAGTTCGTCACCGGGTTCGCCCTGGCGATGCGCTACTTCTTCAAGCCCAAGGCGACGATCAACTATCCGTTCGAAATGGGCCATCGCGGCCCGCGCTTCCGCGGCGAGCACGCCCTGCGGCGCTACCCCAACGGTGAAGAGCGCTGCATCGCCTGCAAGCTCTGCGAGGCGGTGTGCCCGGCCCAGGCCATCACCATCGAAGCCGGCCCGCGCCGCAACGACGGCACGCGGCGCACCACGCGCTACGACATCGACATGGTGAAGTGCATCTATTGCGGCATGTGCCAGGAGGCCTGCCCGGTGGACGCCATCGTCGAGGGGCCGAACTTCGAGTTCTCGGTGGAGACCCGCGAGGAGCTTCTCTACGACAAGGCCAAGCTCCTGGAGAACGGCGACCGCTGGGAGCGCGAGATCGCCCGCAACATCGCGGCCGACGCGCCCTACCGCTAGAGCCGCGACCCGGGGGAGGGCGCCCAAGCCCTCCTCACGAAACCGACGAGACATTCGCCGCTCCCCGGTTGTGCGCCGCGGGAGCGGGTTCTATAGACGAGCCGCCGGCACGCTCCGGGGGTCGGGCAGGAGGCCGCCGCCAGGCGGCATGAATTCAGCGCATGACCGCAGCCGCCGCCTTCTTCTATCTGTTCGCCGCGATCACCGTCGCCTCGGGCTTCATGGTGATTGCCTCGCGCAATCCCGTCACCTCGGTGCTCTTCCTCATCCTCGCCTTCGTGAACGCCGCCGGGCTGTTCGTGCTGATGGGGGCGGAGTTCCTGGCCATGATCCTGGTCGTGGTCTATGTCGGCGCCGTCGCGGTGCTGTTCCTGTTCGTGGTGATGATGCTCGACGTCGATTTCGCCGAGCTGCGCCAGGGCTTCCAGGACTACCTGCCGGTCGGTGGCCTGATCGGGGCGGTCTTCTTGGTCGAGCTGCTTCTCGTGGTCGGCTCCTGGGCGATCGATCCCGGCCTTGTCCACGGGCCGCTGGCGGTCTCGCCGGGCGGCGAGACGGTGACCAACACGCAGGCCCTCGGTCTCGTTCTCTACACCAACTACTTTTTCTTCTTCCAGGTCGCCGGCCTGATCCTGCTGGTCGCGATGATCGGCGCGATCGTGCTGACCCTGCGCGACCGGCCCGGCGTCAAGCGCCAGGACATCGCGATCCAGAATGCGCGGACGCAGGCCGACGCCGTCGAGGTGCGCCACGTCCCGACGGGCCAGGGCGTCGAGGTCTGATCCCCGGCGCGGTCCGACGAATCCGTGCGGGGCTGATCCAGGCCTCGCGATGCTGATGGCAAGAGCGGCGGGGCGGGACGCGCCTCGCGACACGAAGGCGGCCGCCCGCGGCCGAGAGGCACGATGATCGGTTTGAGCCACTACCTGACGGTCGCCGCGATCCTGTTCACCCTCGGGGTGCTCGGCATCTTCATCAACCGCAAGAACATCATCGTCATCCTGATGTCGGTCGAGCTGATCCTGCTCGCCGTGAACATCAACCTGGTGGCGTTCTCGACCCATCTCGGCGACATCGTCGGCCAGGTCTTCGCCCTGTTCGTGCTGACCGTCGCCGCCGCAGAGGCTGCGATCGGCCTCGCCATCCTGGTGGTGTTCTTCCGCAACCGCGGGTCGATCGCCGTCGAGGACGTCAACATGATGAAGGGCTGACGCGGCTCCACGAGCCGTCAGCCCTTTCCCCCGAACCAGTGCCGCAGCGGCAAGAGCCACGCGAGGCCGGACCCCGAGCATGTACCACGCGATCGTCTTCCTGCCCCTGATCGGCTTTCTCATCGCCGGCCTGTTCGGGCGCCGCATCGGCCCTCGGGCCAGCGAGGTGGTGACCACCGGCATCCTCGTCTTCGTGGCGCTCCTGTCGTGGATCGCCTTCTTCGAGGTGACCGGCGGCCACGGCCACGGCGCCCAGATCCACCACGTCGCGACGTGGTTCACCGCCGGCGGCCTCACCGTTGACTGGGCGTTCCGGGCCGACACGCTCACCGCGGTCATGCTGGTCGTGGTCAACAGCGTCTCGGCGCTCGTCCACCTCTACTCGATGGGCTACATGCACGAGGACCCGCACCGGCCGCGGTTCTTCGCCTACCTGTCGCTGTTCACTTTCGCCATGCTGATGCTGGTGACGTCGGACAACCTCGTCCAGATGTTCTTCGGCTGGGAGGGCGTCGGCCTCGCCTCGTACCTGCTGATCGGCTTCTGGTACGAGAAGCCCTCGGCGAACGCCGCCGCGATGAAGGCCTTCATCGTCAACCGCGTCGGCGATTTCGGCTTCTCGCTGGGCATCTTCCTCTGCTTCGTGCTGTTCGGCGCGATCAGCTACGACGCCATCTTCGCCAAGGTCCCCGAGCTCAAGGACGCGACCTTCCACCTGCTCGGCTACGACTGGAACGCGCTCACCATCTGCTGCCTGCTGCTGTTCATGGGCGCGATGGGCAAGTCGGCCCAGTTCCTGCTTCACACCTGGCTGCCCGACGCGATGGAGGGCCCGACCCCGGTCTCGGCGCTGATCCACGCCGCCACCATGGTGACCGCCGGCGTGTTCATGGTCGCCCGCCTGTCGCCGCTGTTCGACGCGGCGCCGAACGCCCTGATCGTCGTCACGGTGATCGGCGGCATCACGGCCTTCTTCGCCGCCACGATCGGCATGGTGCAGAACGACATCAAGCGCGTCATCGCCTACTCGACCTGCTCGCAGCTCGGCTACATGTTCGTGGCGCTCGGCGTCGGCGCCTACGCGGCGGGCGTGTTCCACCTCTTCACCCACGCCTTCTTCAAGGCGCTGCTGTTCCTCAGCGCCGGCTCGGTCATCCACGCGATGCACCACGAGCAGGACATGCGGAACATGGGGGGGCTGCGCCGCTACATCCCCTTCACCACCGCCATGATGGCGGTCGGCAGCCTGGCGCTGATCGGCTTCCCGTTCACCGCGGGCTTCTACTCGAAGGACGCGATCATCGAGGCGGCCTACATGTCGACCCGGCCGGGCCACGTGCTGGCCTTCCTGGCGACCGTCATCGCGGCCTTCATGACCTCGTTCTACTCCTGGCGCCTGTTCTTCATGACCTTCGAGGGTCCGGCCCGGTGGCAGAACGCCCATGCTCACGGGCATGACGACCACCACCACGCGGTCGCTCACGCCGCGGCCCATACCTCCTCAGGCCAAGCCGACGGCGCCCCCGGCCACCACGAGGGCGTCGCCCACGACGACAAGGGCCACGACGTCGAGCCGGCTTCGCATTCGGCGATCGAGCATCACGACCACGCCCACACTCCGCACGAGAGCCCGCGGGTGATGACGATCCCGCTGGCCGTCCTCGGCCTCGGCGCCCTCTTCGCCGGCATGGCGTTCAAGAACCGCTTCATCGGCGAGGGCATGGACGAGTTCTGGAAGGGCGCGCTCGCGCACGGCCCCAACAACCACATCATGCACGAGATCCACAACGCGCCGGCCTGGGTCCAGCACTCGCCTCTGGTGATGCTGATCCTCGGGTTCGTCCTCGCCTACTGGATGTATATCCGCCGGCCGGAACTGCCGCACCGGCTCGCCGAGAACCAGCCGCTGCTGTACCGCTTCCTGCTCAACAAGTGGTACTTCGACGAGATCTACGACCGAATCTTCGTCCGCCCGGCCAAGGGCTTCGGCGAGTTCCTGTGGAAGGTCGGCGACGGCCGCATCATCGACGGCATGGGCCCCAACGGCATCGCCGCCCGCGTCGTCGACATCACTCGCGGCGTGGTCCGTCTCCAGACCGGCTACGTCTACCACTACGCCTTCGTGATGCTGGTCGGCGTCGCCGCCCTGGTGAGCTGGTACCTGATTACCGGCGTCTCCGCGGCCACCCACTGACCTGACCGGAGAACAGAGAATCATGCTCGGCCTCGGGATCCTCTCCGGCCTCCTCGTCGTGCCGCTCGTCGGCGCCGCGTTCATCCTGACGCTCCGCGGCGACGACGAATCGGTCAGGCGCAACGCCCGCTGGGCGGCGCTCATCGCCACCCTCGTCACCTTCCTGCTGTCCCTGGTCGCCTGGGGCCGCTACGACGCCACCACGGCGCAGTTCCAGCTCGTCGAGACCCATGCCTGGCTGACCGACACGATCCGGTTCAAGCTCGGCGTCGACGGCTTCTCGATGCCGCTGGTGCTGCTCACCACCTTCCTGATGCCGTTCTGCATCGGCGCCTCCTGGCTCTCGATCGAGCACCGGGTGAAGGAGTACTTCGTCGCGTTCCTGGTCCTTGAGACCACGATGATCGGCGTATTCTGTGCCCTCGACCTGGTGCTGTTCTACCTGTTCTTCGAGGCCGGCCTGATCCCGATGTTCCTCATCATCGGCATCTGGGGCGGCAAGCGCCGGATCTACGCGTCGTTCAAGTTCTTCCTCTACACGCTGCTCGGCTCGGTGCTGATGCTGCTCGCCATCATGGCGATGTACTGGCAGGCCGGCACGACCGACATCCCGACCCTGCTGCAGACCCGCTTCCCGGCGAACATGCAGATCTGGCTCTGGCTCGCCTTCTTCGCCTCCTTCGCGGTGAAGATGCCGATGTGGCCGGTCCATACCTGGCTTCCCGACGCCCACGTCGAGGCGCCGACCGCCGGCTCGGTCATCCTGGCGGGCATCCTCCTGAAGATGGGCGGCTACGGCTTCATCCGGGTCTCGCTGCCGATGTTCCCGGACGCCTCGCACTATTTCGCCCCGATGGTCTACACGCTGTCGGTGGTGGCGATCATCTACACCTCGCTGGTCGCGCTGGTGCAGACCGACATCAAGAAGCTGATCGCCTATTCCTCCGTGGCGCATATGGGCTTCGTGACGCTCGGCCTGTTCACGATGAACGAACAGGGCATCCAGGGCGCCCTGTTCCTGATGATCTCCCACGGCATCGTGTCGGGCGCGCTGTTCCTCTGCGTCGGCGTGATCTACGACCGGATGCATACCCGCGAGATCGCGGCCTATGGCGGCCTGGTGAAGCGGATGCCGCTCTACGCGGTCGCCATGATGGTGTTCACCATGGCCAATGTCGGGCTGCCGGGCACCTCGGGCTTCGTCGGCGAGTTCCTGGCGATGCTGGGCGCCTTCCGGGCCAACCCGATGGTGTCGTTCTTCTCGGTCTTCGGCATCATCCTGTCGGCGGCCTACGCCCTGTGGCTGTTCGCCCGCGTGGTCTACGGCAAGCTCGAGAAGCCGAGCCTGCAGGGGATCACCGACCTCGACCGCCGCGAGATGCTGATCCTCGCCCCGCTCGTGGCGCTGACAATCTATTACGGCGTCCATCCCGGCCCGATCCTCGACGTCTTCGCGCCCTCGACCGACGCGCTGATGCAAGGAATGCGCGCCGCCCTCTCCACGACCCAGACCGCTGCCGCGGCCCTGCCGGTCCCGCACTGAGTTTTTCGCGATGAACGCCGCTCAGATCGTCATGCCCGCCATCGGGCCCGCCTTGCCGGAGCTGATCCTGTCGGTCGGCGTCCTGGTGCTGATCCTCTACGGAGCCTTCAAGGGCGAGCGCTCCACCGAGGGCGTCAGCGTCGGCGCCCTGATCCTGCTGATCCTCGCCCTGTTCGCGGTGGTCAGCCAGCCCTTCGGCACCAAGATCACCACCTTCAACGGCTCCTTCATCGTCGACGGGTTCGCCCGCGTCATGAAGGCGCTGACCCTCATCGGGTCGGCCGCCGCGATCCTGCTGGCCAAGGAACATTTCGAGCGCGAGCGGATCGCCCGGTTCGAGTACCCGATCCTGATCGTCCTCTCGACGATCGGCATGATGATCATGGCCTCGGCCAACGATCTGATCGCGCTCTACATGGGCCTCGAGCTGCAGAGCTTGGCGGCCTACGTGATCGCCTCGTTCCACCGCGACAACCTGCGCTCGACCGAGGCCGGCCTGAAGTACTTCGTGCTCGGCGCGCTGTCCTCCGGCATGCTGCTCTACGGCGCCTCGCTGGTCTACGGCTTCACCGGCACCGTCTCGTTCCCGCACATCGTCACCGCGCTCCGCGAGGGCTCGGGCTTCGGCGTGATCCTGGGCATCGTGTTCGTCGCCGCCGGCGTGTCGTTCAAGCTCGCCGCCGTGCCGTTCCACATGTGGACGCCGGACGTCTACGAGGGCGCGCCGACCCCGGTCACCGCCTTCTTCGCCTCGGCCCCCAAGATGGCCGCGATGGCGATGGCCGTGCGCGTCTTCATCGGCGCCTTCCCGGTCGTGACGCCGGAGTGGCAGCAGATCATCGTGTTCGTGTCGATCGCCTCGATGGCGCTCGGCTCCTTCGCGGCGATCGGCCAGCGCAGCCTCAAGCGCCTGATGGCCTATTCCTCGATCGCCAATGTCGGCTACGCGCTGATCGGCCTCGCCGCCGGCACGCAGGAGGGGGTGCGCGGCGTCGTGATCTACATGGCGATCTACCTCGCCATGACGCTGGGCGCCTTCGCGGTGATCCTGTCGCTGCGCCGCGGCCGGAAGATGTACGAGACCATCGACGACCTGTCGGGCCTGTCGCGCACCCATCCTCTCGTGGCGTTCCTGCTCGCCATGATGATGTTCTCGCTCGCCGGCATCCCGCCGCTCGCCGGGTTCTTCGCCAAGTTCTACGTCTTTGCCGCGGCCATCAAGGCGAACCTCGTGACCCTGGCGGTGATCGGCGTGGTGACCAGCGTGGTCGGCGCCTATTACTACCTGCGCCTCGTCAAGGTGATGTATTTCGACGAGCCGGCCGAATCCTACGAGCCGATGGGCCCCGGCCTGCGGATCGTGCTCGGCCTGTCGAGCGTGGTGGTGCTGTTGTTCTGGCTCATGCCGGCGCCGCTCGTCGGGCTGGCCGGGACCGCCGCCAAGTCGCTGTTCTAGCATGACCTTCGTGCTCGACCCCGCGGCCACGGCCGCGGGATACCGCCTCGAGGTCCACGACAGCCTCGGCTCGACGAGCACGCAGGCCCTCGACCGTGCCCGGGCCGGCGAACCCGGGCCGCTCTGGGTCGTCGCCCGCGAACAGACCGGCGGCCGCGGCCGGCGCGGCAAGGGCTGGGGCTGGATCAAGGGCAACCACGCCGCGAGCCTGCTCTGGCCTGTCCCGGCGGGCCTCGGCCCCGACCGGGTCGCGACCCTCGGCTTCGTCGCCGGCGTCGCGGTGGAGCGTGCGCTCCGCCGGGCCTGCGGTCCGGCAGCCGGGGGCGCGGCACCGGATTTCCGGCTCAAATGGCCGAACGACGTGCTGCTCGGCGGCGCCAAGCTCGTCGGCATCCTGCTCGAGATGGAGACCCTGCCCGGCCGCGGCGCCGTCGTGACGGTCGGGATCGGGATCAACGTGACCGGAGCGCCGGAAGGATTGCCCTACGCGGCGACCTCCCTCGCAGAGGCCGGCTACGCGGTCGATGCGCCCGGGCTGTTCCGCCTCCTCAGCGCATCCTGGGTCGAGGCCGAACGGCTCTGGGACGAAGGGCGCGGCTTCCCGCGCATCCGCCAATCCTGGCTCTCGGCGGCGGCGGGCCTCGGCGGACCGGTGCGCGTCCAGATCGGTGGGCGGACCGAGGCCGGCCTCTTCGACACGATCGACGAGGGCGGCCGGCTGGTCGTCCGCCTGGAGGGCGGACACCGCGTCGCGGTCTCGGCCGGCGAGGTGCATTTCGGAACGGCCGCTTCGGCGGCCTGACGTCGGAACGGCCGCTACGGCGGCCGGACGGGGAGGCGGAACGGCGCCCGGTGCGGCGACGGCGCAGCCCGGCACAATGCGGATCTTTGCGGCGGGGCGCCCCCGGGCGCCGCCGCCGCGCGGCCGTTCCGGGCCGCGGATGAGACATGACGGCGCCGTGACCGTGACGGCAGACGAGGCCGTTCCTTGAGGGGACCGCGACGGCGGTCCATGCAATGATGGTATGGGAATGTCGAATCAGGGAGATGAGCTGATCTTCGTGCCGCTCGGCGGGGTGGGCGAGATCGGCATGAATTCCGGCCTCTACGGCTTCGGGCCGCCGAAGGGCCGCAAGTGGATCATGGTCGATCTCGGCATGGGCTTCGCCAGCGAGGAGCACATGCCGGGCGTCGACCTGATGTACCCGGATCTCAGCTTCGCCGAGGAGCATCGCGAGAACCTGCTCGGCATCCTGATCACCCACGGCCACGAGGACCATATCGGCGCCATCGGCGAGCTGTGGCCGAAGCTGAAGGTGCCGATCTACGCCACGCGCTTCACCAAGAACCTGATCGAGGCTCGTCGCCTCGGCGAGCCGGGCGCGCCCAAGGTCGACATGCGCCAGGTCCCGGACGACGGGCGCCTCCAGCTCGGCCCGTTCTCGATCGAGTACGTGCCGGTGGCCCACTCGATCCCCGAGGCCAATGCGCTGGCCATCCGCACGCCGCTCGGCATGGTGCTGCATACCGGCGACTGGAAGCTCGACGACACGCCGGTCGCCGGCAACTCGACCTCCGAGGAGACCTTCACGCGGCTGGGCGAGGAGGGCGTGCTGGCGCTGGTCTGCGATTCGACCAACGTCACCCGCGAGGGCCGCTCGCCGAGCGAGTCCGAGGTCGCCGAGCACCTCGCCGAGCTGATCCGCAACTCGCCGCACCGGGTCGCGGTCACGACCTTCGCGTCGAACGTCGCGCGCATGCGCGCCGTCTGCCTCGCCGCCCAGGCCTGCGGCCGCGACGTGGTCGCGGTCGGCCGCGCCATGGACCGGGTGATCGACGTCGCCCGCGAATGCGGCTACCTCGACGGCCTGCCGGAGATCCGCGGCGCCGAGGCCTACGGCTACCTGCCGCGCGAGAAGGTGGTGGCACTCCTCACCGGCTCGCAGGGCGAGGCGCGGGCGGCTCTGGCCCGGGTCTCCCGCGACGAGCACCCGGAGATCGCGCTCTCGCCCGGCGACCGGGTGATCTTCTCCTCGCGCGCCATTCCCGGCAACGAGCGGGCGGTCGGCGCGATCATCAACGACCTGATCGAGGCCGGCATCCAGGTCATCACCGACCGGACCGAACTCGTCCACGTCTCCGGCCACCCGCGCCGCGACGAGATGGCGGCGATGTATCGCTGGACCAAGCCCCGCATCGCGGTACCGGTCCACGGCGAGGCGCTGCACTTGGCCGAGCACGCCACCTTCGCCCGCAAGCAGGGCGTCGATCAGGTGGTGAAGGCCCGCAACGGCACCCTGATCCGCCTCGCCCCGGGCGAGCCGGAGATCGTCACCCACGTCAAGAGCGGGCGGATCTACAAGGACGGCAACGTCCTGGTCGATTCCAACGACCGCGCGATCCCGGAGCGGCGCAAGCTCGCCTTCACGGGCATCGTCTCGGTGGCGATCGCGCTGGACCGCAACGGCGAAGTCAAGGGCGAGCCCTCGATCGACCTGATGGGCCTGCCGAGCTACGGCCGCAAGGGCGAGGTCATCATCGACGTGATCGGCGACGCGGTCGAGCGCACGATCAACGGCCTGTCGCGGGTCAAGCGGCGCGACTCCGAGGCGGTTGAGAACGCCGTCGACCGGTCGATCCGTTCGGCGGTGAACGAGGTGTGGGGCAAGAAGCCCGCCTGCCACGTGATGGTCGTGGAGGTGTGAGGGGCGTCGCTCGCCGACGCTTCCGGATGGTAGTGCCGAACCCTCCCCCCTCCGCGGGGGAGGGTGGCCCGCGGAGCAGGCCCGGGCGAGGGGCAGCGCGACGCGGCTCCAGGGGGCGCCCTCCATCACGGTCGCGACCTCTCCGGACGCCGCGGCCCCTCTCCCGACCCGGCCTCACGGCCGGGCCACCCTCCCCCCAGGGGAGGGAGGGGGTGACCCGCGCTTCGGGCGGTATGCAGATAAGCGCAAAGACGGGTTGATGCCGTAGCGCCATCGGCGCCAAATCCTAAGAACAGATCATCCCCACGGACCACCGGAGGAACACCCCCATGATCGGCAGGCTCAACCACGTCGCCATCGCGGTGAAGGATCTCGAGGCCGCGGCCAAGGTGTATCGCGACACCCTCGGGGCGACCTTGTCGGCGCCGCTGCCGCAGCCCGAGCACGGCGTCACGGTGATCTTCGTCGAGCTTCCCAACAGCAAGATCGAGCTGCTGGAGCCGCTCGGCGCCGACTCGCCGATCAACGCCTTCCTGGAGCGCAATCCCGGCGGCGGCATCCATCATGTCTGCTACGAGGTCGAGGACATCCTGGCGGCGCGGGACAGGATGAAGGCGCAAGGCGCCCGCATCCTCGGCTCGGGCGAGCCGCGCATCGGCGCCCACGGCAAGCCGGTGCTGTTCCTGCACCCCAAGGACTTCCTCGGCACCCTGGTCGAGCTCGAGCAGGCGTGAGCGTGGACGCCCTCCTCGATCGCGCCACCGCCTCGATCCCGCGCACACTGGGAATCTGCATCCTCCTGATGCTGCCGGTGCTGGCGCTGGCGGTCTGGGGCTTCCGCCTCAGCGGGTTCGGGGCGGGCGCGCTCTATTTCGTGGTGTGGTGGATCGTGCTGTTCGCGGTGCTGCCGTTCCGGGCGGCCCCCGATGGGACCGAGGTGGTGGTGCCGGGGCAGGATCTCGGCGCCCCGCACAAGCCGCAGATGCGGCGCAAGGCGGTGTGGACCACGCTCGTGTCCGATATAGTCTTCATCGTCGCCGTGGCGGCGTTTCCACTCGCCGGGTTGTAGAGGGTCGCGGCCGGTTGCGGCCGCGACCTGCGCGACGACTGCGCCGGGCACGGAACCGGAAGTCCAAAATAAAAAAGCAAGGCTCGGAAGCCTTGCTTATTAGCTTTCTGAATGTTTTGACCAGCCGGTGATATGTTGTTCACCCGTTTGGGCGTTGAGGCTGGCTTTTCCTCCCGAGACTCGGACCTTGCGCGGCGCCGTTCGGCCTGCCTGCGCATCATCGCGATGCCGCTTATAGGAACAAGAATTCGCATTGTCACCTGGCTCGGAGCAGGTTGATGCGTTTTTTTGCATGGCCGGCGCATTTTTCTGCTCCGCCCCGCGCCGGACGCGCGGGCCGGGGCCCGCGCGGCGCGCCGCCGGGTGCGTTTCATGTTTTGCGAACGGGGCCGGAAGCGTGCAAAAGGGCGTGCCCCGGGGCGTCCCCCGGGCGACGAACCCCCGCCTGCCACGCCAAGGTCCGACATGCGTCTCAGCCGCTACTTCCTGCCCATCCTGCGCGAGACGCCCAAGGAAGCCGAGATCGTCTCGCACCGGCTGATGCTGCGCGCCGGCATGATCCGCCAGGAGGCTGCCGGCATCTATGCCTGGCTACCGCTGGGCCTGCGGGTGCTGAACCGGGTGGCCGACATCATCCGGGCCGAGCAGGACCGCTCGGGCGCGATCGAACTGCTGATGCCGACGATCCAGTCGGCGGATCTCTGGCGCGAATCCGGCCGCTACGACGCCTACGGCAAGGAGATGCTGCGCATCAAGGACCGGCACGAGCGCGACATGCTGTTCGGGCCGACCAACGAGGAGATGATCACCGCGATCTTCCGCTCGGCGGTGCGCTCCTACAAGGATCTGCCGAAGAACCTCTACCACATCCAGTGGAAGTTCCGCGACGAGGTGAGGCCGCGCTTCGGCACCATGCGCTCGCGCGAGTTCCTGATGAAGGACGCCTACTCGTTCGACCTCGACCAGGCGAGCGCGCGGCACTCCTACAACAAGATGTTCGTAGCCTACCTGCGCACCTTCGCGCGGCTCGGGCTGAAGGCGATCCCGATGCGGGCCGAGACCGGGCCGATCGGCGGCGACCTGTCCCACGAATTCATCATCCTGGCCCAGACCGGCGAGAGCGAGGTCTTCTGCGACCGCGCCTATCTCGACTTCGCCACCCCGGACGCGACGACCGATTTCGACGACGTGGCGGGCCTTCAGGCGACCGTCGACCACTGGACCTCGCGCTACGCCGCCACCTCGGAAATGCACGACGCCGCCGCCTTCGGCGAGGTGCCGGAAGGGGAGCAGATGGCCGCCCGCGGCATCGAGGTCGGCCACATCTTCTATTTCGGCACCAAGTACTCGGAGCCGATGGGCGCGAAGGTCACCGGGCCGGACGGGCAGGAGCGCCCGGTCCATATGGGCTCCTACGGCATCGGCCCGAGCCGGCTGGTGGCGGCGATCATCGAGGCGGGCCACGACGAATCCGGCATCGTGTGGCCGGACGCGGTGGCGCCGTTCGACGTCGCGCTCCTCAACCTCAAGGTCGGGGACACCGCCACGGATGCCGCCTGCGCCAAGCTCCAGGGCGAGCTGGAGGCCGCCGGCCTGACGGTTCTCTACGACGACCGCGACGAGCGTCCGGGCGGCAAGTTCGCCACCGCCGACCTGATCGGGCTGCCCTGGCAGGTCATCGTCGGGCCGAAGGGGCTGGCCGAGGGCAAGGTCGAGGTGAAGCGCCGCGCCACCGGCGCCCGCGAGACCGTCGCGCCCGACGCCGTGCCGGCCTATCTGCGCCAGAACCGGACGGCTTGAGCCGATGGCCCTCGCCGCCCTCCGCGACCGCATCCCCAAGGTTGGCGCCCTGTTCGCGGCGCGCGGCGGGGGCGCCACGCTGCCGTTTGCGCCCTTCGAATGGACGATCGCCGGGCGCTACCTGCGCACCCGGCGGAAGGAGGGCTTCGTCTCGGTCATCGCCCTGTTCTCGTTCCTCGGCATCATGCTGGGGGTCGCCACCCTCATCATCGTGCTCTCGGTGATGAACGGCTTCCGCAAGGAACTCCTGAGCAAGATCGTCGGCATCAACGGCCACATCTTCGTCGCGCCGATCGACCGGCCGCTGACCGACTTCGCCGACCTGTCCGACCGGCTCGGCAAGGTGGCGGGCGTCCATCTCGCCCTGCCGATGGTCGAGGGCCAGGCCTTCGCCTCGTCGCAATTCGGCGGCTCGGGCGTGCTGGTGCGCGGCGTGCGGGCCGACGACCTGAAGAAGATCCCGTCGGTCGCCAAGACCATCCGGGGCGGCACGCTGGAGAATTTCGACACCGGCGGCGGCGTCGCCATCGGCAAGCGGCTGGCCGAATCCCTCGGGCTCCAGGCCGGCGACACGATCACGCTGGCGACGCCGAAGGGCGCCACGACACCGTTCGGTACCGCGCCGCGGATCAAGAGCTACACCGTCGCGGCGGTGTTCGAGGTCGGCATGTCCGAGTTCGACGGCACCTTCGTCTACATGCCGCTCACCGAAGCGCAGGCCTTCTTCAACCGCGACGGCGACGTCTCGGTGATCGAGGTCTTCCTCGACAATGCCGATTCGGTCGGGGAGGCGAGGAGCGAGCTGGAACTCGCCGCCGAGCGCCCGGTGCTGATCACCGACTGGCGCCAGCGCAACCGCACCTTCTTCTCCGCCCTGGAGGTGGAGCGGAACGTGATGTTCATCATCCTGACGCTGATTGTGCTGGTGGCGGCGCTCAACATCGTCTCCGGCCTGATCATGCTGGTGAAGGACAAGTCGAGCGACATCGCGATCCTGCGCACCATGGGGGCGACGCGGGGCGCGATCATGCGGGTCTTCCTGATCACCGGCGCCTCGATCGGCATCCTCGGCACGCTCGCCGGCTTCGTCCTCGGGCTGGTCTTCTCGGCCAACCTCACGGTGATCCAGCGCACGCTGTTTCCCGGCGCCTGGGACCCCACGGTGCGATTCCTGTCGGAGATCCCGTCGGAGACCAATGCGAGCGAGGTCGTGGCCGTCGTCCTGATGTCGATGGTGCTGTCGCTGCTCGCCACGCTGTACCCGTCCTGGCGCGCCGCCCGGCTCGACCCGGTGCAGGCCCTGCGCTACGGCTGATCCTTCGGGCCTCCGCCCGACCCCGTACCCGAGTACCGTCCGGATGAAGCTGCCCGCACCTGCCTCAAAGCCCGCCCCGCGCCGCCTCGCGAGGGGCGCCTGACCCCGATGGACGCGTCCCCGCAGCAGCCGGTCCCGGCGCTCTTCCTCGCCCAGGTCGAGCGCCGCTACGCCCAAGGCAACGGTCATCTCGAGATCCTGCGCGGCGCCGACCTCGCAATCTGGCCCGGCGAGATCGTGGCGCTGGTGGCGCCGTCCGGCACCGGCAAGTCGACCCTGCTCCACGTCGCCGGCCTGCTGGAGCGGCCGGACGGCGGCGAGGTCTATATCGGCGGCCAGCCGAGCGCCCGGATGGACGATGCCGCCCGCACCCGGATGCGGCGCGAGGAGATGGGCTTCGTCTACCAGTCGCACCACCTGCTGCCCGAATTCTCGGCGCTGGAGAACGTTGTCCTGCCCCAGTTGATCCGCGGCCTGCCGGCCAAGGAGGCGCGCTCGCGGGCGAGCGAATTGCTGTCGTTCCTCGGCCTCAAGGAGCGGCTCGCCCACCGCCCGGCGGAGCTGTCGGGCGGCGAGCAGCAGCGCGTCGCGATCGCCCGGGCGCTCGCCAACGGGCCGCGGCTGCTGCTGGCCGACGAGCCGACCGGCAACCTCGACCCGCAGACCGCCGGCCACGTCTTCGCGATCCTCGTCTCGCTGGTGCGAGCCTCCGGCGTCGCGGCGCTGATCGCCACCCACAACCTGGAGCTGGCGTCCCGGATGGACCGGCGGGTCACGATCCAGAACGGTCTCATCGTCCAGCTCGCCTGACCCGTCGCCGCCGTCGCGGCGGACTCTATCTATCGCGCCGATGCCGGGATCGCGGCGCGTCAGCCCCCGGGATACCCCGCACCTAAGACTTTTGGACGACCCTGCCGTTCAGCTTGCGTTGGGCCAGGGAATGGTCCAACCCGGCGGGAACGTCAGGCGGCAGCCGCTACGAACGGACGAGTGACATGGCCGGAAGTGACATGGCGAAGTGGGTCTACACCTTCGGCGACGGCAAGGCCGAGGGCAAGTCGGCGATGCGCGACCTGCTCGGGGGCAAGGGCGCGAACCTCGCCGAGATGTCGAATCTCGGCCTTCCGGTGCCGCCGGGCTTCACCATCACCACCGAGGTCTGCACCTATTACTACGACCACGGCCGGCAATACCCGCCGGAGCTGGCGGAGCAGGTCGCCGCGGCGCTTGAGGCCGTCGGCGGCTTGACCGGCCGCCGCTTCGGCGACGCCGAGTCGCCGCTGCTGGTGTCGGTGCGGTCCGGCGCCCGGGCGTCGATGCCCGGCATGATGGACACGGTGCTCAATCTCGGCCTCAACGACACCACCGTCGAGGCCCTGGCCCGCGGCGCCGGCGACGAGCGCTTCGCCTATGACAGCTACCGCCGCTTCATCACCATGTACTCGAACGTGGTGCTCGGCGTGGAGCACCATTCCTTCGAGGAGGTGCTGGAGCGCTACAAGGACGAGAAGGGCCTCAGCCTCGACACCGAGCTCGGCGCCGCCGACTGGAAGCACCTGATCGGCGAGTACAAGGCGCTGGTGAAGCGCGAGCTCGGCCAGGACTTCCCGCAGGATCCGCAGGCCCAGCTCTGGGGCGCGATCGGCGCGGTGTTCGGCTCGTGGATGAACCCGCGCGCCAACAAGTACCGCGAATTGCACAGCATCCCGGCGAGCTGGGGCACCGCGGTCAACGTCCAGGCCATGGTCTTCGGCAACATGGGCGAGACCTCGGCCACCGGCGTCGCCTTCACCCGCAACCCCTCCACCGGCGAGAAGGCGCTCTACGGCGAGTTCCTGATCAACGCGCAAGGAGAGGACGTGGTGGCGGGCATCCGCACGCCGCAGGACATTACCGAGGCCGCTCGCATCGAATCCGGTTCCGACAAGCCGTCGATGGAGCGGGCGATGCCGGAGGCCTATGCCGAGCTGGTCCGGATCTACGGCATGCTCGAGCACCATTACCGCGACATGCAGGACCTGGAATTCACGGTCGAGACCGGGAAGCTCTGGATGCTGCAGACCCGCAACGGCAAGCGCACCGCCAAGGCGGCCCTGCGCATCGCCGTGGAACTCGCCGCCGAAGGCCTGATCACCCACCAGGAGGCGGTCGGCCGCGTCGAGCCGGCCTCCCTCGACCAGCTGCTCCACCCGACCATCGACCCCAAGGCCGAGCGCAAGGTCATCGCCACTGGCCTGCCGGCCTCGCCGGGCGCCGCCTCCGGCGAGATCGTGTTCAACTCCGAGGAGGCCGAGGCCGCCAAGAAGGCCGAGCGCAAGGTCATCCTGGTCCGCATCGAGACCTCGCCCGAGGACATCCACGGCATGCACGCCGCGGAAGGCATCCTGACCACCCGCGGCGGCATGACCTCGCACGCGGCGGTGGTCGCCCGCGGCATGGGCAAGCCCTGCGTCTCCGGCGCCGGCCAGATCCGGGTCGATTACGCCGCCCGCACCCTGTCGGTCGGCGGCGTGACGCTGAAGGCCGGCGACCGCATCACCATCGACGGCTCGAACGGCCAGGTGATGCAGGGCGCCGTCGAGATGATCGAGCCCGAGATGTCGGGCGACTTCGCGGCGCTGATGGAATGGGCGGATGCGGTGCGCACCATGAAGGTCCGCACCAACGCCGAGACCCCGCTCGACGCCCGCACCGCCCGCAAGTACGGCGCGGAAGGGATCGGCCTGTGCCGCACCGAGCACATGTTCTTCCAGGAGGAGCGCATCGTGGCGATGCGCGAGATGATCCTGGCCGACGACGCGGAGGGCCGCCGCGCCGCGCTCGCCAAGCTCCTGCCGTACCAGCGCCAGGACTTCGTCGAGCTGTTCACGATCATGTCGGGCCTGCCGGTGACGATCCGGCTCCTCGACCCGCCGCTGCACGAGTTCCTGCCCCACTCCGACAAGGAGATCGGCGAGGTCGCCGCCGCCACCGGCGTCCAGGAGGACAAGGTGCGGCGCCGGATGAACGAGCTGCACGAGTTCAACCCGATGCTCGGCTTCCGCGGCTGCCGGCTGGCGATCCTCTATCCGGAGATCGCCGAGATGCAGGCGCGGGCGATCTTCGAGGCCGCCGTCGAGGCCGCCAAGCAGACCGGCACGCCGATCATCGCCGAGGTGATGGTGCCGCTGGTCTTCACCCGCACCGAGTTCGACCTGGTGAAGGCCCGCATCGACGCCATGGCGGCGGCCGTGGCGTCCGAGACCGGCAGCAAGGTCGAGTACCAGGTCGGCACGATGATCGAGCTGCCGCGGGCCGCCCTGCGGGCCGGGGACATCGCCCAGACGGCGGAGTTCTTCTCCTTCGGCACCAACGACCTGACCCAGACCACGCTGGGCATCAGCCGCGACGATGCTGGCCGGTTCCTCGGGCCCTACACGCAGCGCGGCATCCTGGCCTCGGACCCGTTCGTGTCGATCGACCAGGAGGGCGTGGGTGAGCTCGTGCGGCTTGCCGCCGAGCGCGGCCGGGCGGTGCGGACCAACCTGAAGCTCGGCATCTGCGGCGAGCACGGCGGCGACCCGGCCTCGATCGCCTTCTGCCAGGAGACCGGCCTCGACTACGTGTCGTGCTCGCCCTTCCGCGTGCCGATCGCGCGGCTCGCGGCGGCGCAGGCGGCGCTCAAGGTGAAGGGCCGCGGCGAGGCGTAATCCGGCTGCCGGGCTCGCATGTCGGGCCGTGGGCAGTCGCCTCTCCCCGCCCGCGGGGAGAGGCGGACACGGCGCCAGGAAAGACATCCATGCGCGAGCCGTCCCCCGCCGGCCGTCCCGATCCGGAGGCCGGCGCCCGCTTGTGGCGCGGCTCGCTCGCGCAGCGCCTGCGGCTGGTCTCGGGGCTGGTCCTGTTCGCCTTCGCGGCCACCCACTTCGCCAACCACGCGCTTGGCCTCGTCGGCCTCGACACGATGATGGACGTGGCGCGCTGGCGGACCGCCGTCACGCGCTCGCTTCCCGGCAGCCTGATCCTCGGCCTCGCGCTGCTGGCCCACGTCGCCTTCTCGCTGGTGCGGCTCGCGGAGCGCCGGACCCTGCGGATGCCGGCCTGGGAGGCGATGCAGACGCTGCTCGGCTTCGCGATCCCGTTCCTGCTGGTGCCGCACGTCCTGGGAACCCGGATCGCCAACCTGGTGGACGGCACGCGGACGAACTATGCCTACGTGATCGTCCGCATCTGGCCCGACGGGATGGGCTTTCAGACCGCCCTGCTGCTGGTGGTCTGGCTGCACGGCTGCCTCGGCCTGCATGCCTGGCTGCGCCTGTCGCCGCTCTACCGGCGGATGGCGCCGCTTCTCGCGGTACCGGCCTTCGGCCTGCCGGCGGCGGCGATCGCCGGCATCGTCACCCAGGGGCGGCTCATGGAGCGCGACCTGATACTGGCGCGCCGCTTCGACGCGCCGGATCTCGGCGCCCGCTGGCAGGTCCCGCCGCTCGATTCGACCGTCGCGGCCTGGGGCGACACGGTGACGGGAGCGGTCTACGCCGCGGTGGCGCTCGCCCTCGGCATCGTGCTCGTCCGGGCGGCGGCGTCCCTGAGGGCCCGGCGCTTCGGGGTCGCGTATGTCGGCGGTCCGAGCGTCCGCAGCCTGGAAGGGCCGACGCTGCTCGAGATCAGCCGGGCGAACCGGGTGCCGCACGTCTCGGTCTGCGGCGGGCGCGGACGCTGCTCGACCTGCCGGGTGCTGGTGGTGAGCGGCGAGGAGAACCTGTCGGCGCCGGGCGCCCAGGAGGCGGCGGCCTTGCGGGCGATCGGGGCGCCCGCCAACGTGCGCCTCGCCTGCCAGGCGAGGCCCGCCGGCGACGTGGCGGTGATCCGCATCCTCGATCCGCGCCGCTCGGAATCCGCCGGCGAGCACCTGACCAACACCGACGTCGCCGGGATCGAGCGCGAGGTGGCGATCCTGTTCATCGACATCCGCGGCTTCACGCCGCTCTCCGAGCGCAAGCTGCCCTTCGACGTAGTGTTCATCCTCAACCGCTTCTTCGAGGCGGCGGGGCGGGAGATCGAGGCGGCGGGAGGCTGGATCGGCGGCTATGCGGGCGACGGGCTGCTCGCCCTCTTCACCCATCCGGACGGGATCGGCCCGGCCTGCCGGTCGGCCTTCCTGGCGGCGGCCGAGGTCGACCGGGCGGTGGCCGAGCTCAACCGCCAGCTCGCCGCCGAGCTGCCGGCGGCGCTCCGGATGGCGATGGGCCTGCATGCCGGCCCCCTGGTACTCGGCCGCCTCGGCTACGGGGCGAGCCGCGGCATGTCGGTGATCGGCCCGGCGGTGAACCTGGCGAGCCGGCTCGAATCCCTCGCCAAGGCCGCCGACATGCAGCTCGTCGCCTCGGAGGAGGCCGCGACCCGGGCCGGGCTCGCCCTCGACGGAATGCGGGTCGAGACCGTGGCGGTGCGCGGCGTGGCGGCCCCCCTGCCGGTGATCTACGCCCCGCGGGCCGGCGATCTCGCGGGACGGTTGCGCCGTTCCGCACCGGTTTAACCAACGCTCAACCATACCCCGCGACACTGCCGTCGGAGTGTCGGCTCCGGACGGGCCGAGTGGAACGGGGTTTGGGACCTTGGGCAGGCGGTACTTGCGCAGGCGGGACCTGCGCAGACGGCAGGTACGACGGGCGAAGGGGATGCGCTGGCTCGGCGCGGCCGTCGCGCCCTGGGCCGTGGGCCTCGGCGTCCTCGTCTCGTTCACGGCCTCGGCCGGCTACGAGACGTCCCTCGGCTCGAGCGCGGTCGCACGCCTCGCCCCCCGCTTCCTGCCGCCGCTGCCGGAACGCGGGCTCATCACGCCGGTGAGTCTCTCGCCGGTCAGCCTCACCGGGCCCCTGCGCCTCGCCCTCGACGCCGAGCCCCTGCGCGCCGACCTGAAGACCGATGCCCGCACCAGACCGCTGGCGCAGCGCCTCCACAAGGGCGACGCCCTGGTGCCGGCCCGGGTCGCCGGCGCCGCGCGCCCGGTCTCGGCGATGGCGGGCTGGCTCGGCAGCAACGGCTCCGGCATCGCCTCGACCTTCAGCCCCGGCGCCGCGACCTGGAACCCGGAGACCGAGCCGCAGGAGGGCTTCGTGCCCTTCGCGGACGCCGGCGGCGAGGCGGGCACCAGTTCGCCAGCGGCCGGCGCCACGGCGCCGACCCGCGGGGCCGCGGCCGGAGGGCAGACCGCCGTGCGGACCCGCGACGCCGAAGCCCGCAACGCGGGCCGGGAGGGCAGCACCCCGGCAGTGCCGCGCGCGGTCGCCCTGTCCTCGACGACGCCGGCCCCGGCCGACGCGACGCCGGTCGAGATCGCCGCCGGCGGCCAGATCTCGCCGCGCCTCGACCGCGACGCCCGCGCCGCCGTCACCACCGCCGCCCGCATCGCCCCCGAGGCCCTGCCGAGCGAGGATGCCAGGCGCCGCTACGCCGACCTCATCACCCCGGAGAATGCCGAGAAGGAGCAGCGCTGCCTCGCGGAAGCGGTGTATTTCGAGGCACGGGGCGAGCCGGAGCAGGGCCAGGCGGCGGTCGCGCAGGTGGTGCTGAACCGCGCCAAGAGCGGCCTCTACCCGGCCAATATCTGCGGCGTCGTCTACCAGAACCGCCACCGCTACATGGGCTGCCAGTTCTCCTTCGCCTGCGAGGGCAAGTCGCTGCGCATCACCGACGACGCCTCGTGGCAGACCGCCACCCGCGTCGCCCACGCGGTGGTGGAGGGCCGCACCTACCTCGCCGATGTCGGCGGGGCGACCCATTACCACGCCGACTACGTCAAGCCGCGCTGGTCGCGCCGCCTGCGCAAGATGGACGTGATCGGCCGCCACATCTTCTACCAGTTGCGCCCGGGGCAGACCTGATCGTGCAGGCTTGAGCGAGGCGGAACTCCGCGTCGCGAAAGCGACAGGATCGCCGGAAGCGATCAGTCCGGTCTCGCATGACGGCACTCCGTCACCCGGCCGTGCCGCGAACGGATCGTACCGCACTCGTCGACCCCGTGAAGCTTTCCGCGTCATCCCCGGCGCGGGAGCGCGGCGCCCGGGATCCGGACATACTCGGACGTTCAGGATCAAGCGAACCGCGTTCCCCTCGGCTCGGCACCACCTGAGTTCGGGGATTCCGGGCGCGGCGGCGCAGCCCCGGCATGACCAGGAGGCTCGAAATACGGTGCGGGCGCCCACGGCCCGGCGACGACGCCGGCCCTCGTCGCGACACCGTCGGGTCGACCCTTCGCACCGTCGAGCGACATCGCGGGCACCGCGAACCGTCGATCCCGCCCGCCCATTGCGGGAGAGTCGCCGCTCGCGCCGGTCTCCCTTCGATCGCCAGCCCTCACCGGCTCGCATGGTTTACCCGCAGTCTATCGACTCCGGACAATTCCAGGGTTCCCGAGTCCCCCGCGCCGATCGACTCTCAGGCTTGCGCGAACCCCTCCGCAATTCACCGAAATACGTAGTAAATCCCGAGGGCAATTTTACCCTCTTGGGGCTTTCGGCTTGCCTGACGGGCCCTTGAGCGGCTTCTCTCTCGGGCAAGCGTGGCGCTGGCGAGCGCCGCGCGGCCATCGTCCTGCCACCCCGAGGATCCCCGATCATGACCGCCCCGGTCACCCGTGCCATCGCCGCGACCGCCCTGGCCGCCGGCCTCGTCTCCGCCGCCCCGGCCTTCGCCGGCGGCTACGGCTGCACCACCGACTGCTACCGTCACGTCTCGACGCCGCCGGTCTACGGCACGGTGTCCGAACAGGTGATGGTGCGCCCGCCGCGCACGGTCAGTCACGTCGTGCCGCCGGTCTACGACACCGTCTCCGAACAGGTGCTGGTCGCCCCGGCCCGCCGGGTATGGCAGACCTCGATCGACGCCTACGGCCAGACCGTCGGCTGCTGGGTGACGATCCCGCCCCGCTACGCCACCCAGACCCGCCGCGTGCTGGTGCGCCCGGCCCAGGTCGTGCCGCAGGTGATCCCGCCGGCCTACGCCTCCTATCAGCGCCGCGTCCTGGTCGAGCCCGGCCGGTCGGGCTGGGTGCCGGCCAATGGCGGCTATGGCGGCGGCTACGGCGCCGGCCCGGCCCCGGGCGGCATCGTCGGCGCGGGCCTCGGCCTGGCGGGAGCGGGCATCGGGCTTGCCGGTGCGGCGGTCGGCGCCGGAACCGGCCTCGTCCTCGGCGGCGGCAGCATCTACGACGGCTATTGAGCCGGAGGACGGCCCGGGCTGTCCCGGGCCGCCTTGCCCGGCGGCGTGTCGACCTGCCCGACCTGTCGACCTGCCGGACTTGTTGACATGCCGGACTTGCCCTGCAGCCGCGCCGCCCCACAACCCTGCGCGAAGCGAACGCGGCCGGAGCCGCGCGGTCAGGGAGGCGTGGGCGTGGGCACCTTCAAGGCAGTGGTGATCGAGAAGGGCGAGGGCGGGCAACGCGTCGCGCTCAAGGATTTTGACGAATCCGAGCTGATGGATGGCGACGTCACCGTCCGTGTCACCCACTCCACCCTGAACTACAAGGACGGGCTGGCGCTCACCGGCAAGGCCCCGGTGGTGCGGCGCTGGCCGATGATCCCGGGCATCGACTTCGCAGGCGTGGTCGAGACGTCCTCGCACCCGGACTGGAAGCCCGGCGACGCCGTCGTGCTCAACGGCTGGGGCACCGGAGAGACCCATCTCGGCGCCTATGCGGAGAAGTCCCGGGTCAAGGGCGACTGGCTGGTGGCGCTCCCGGCCACCTTCACCCCCGAGCAGGCGATGGCGGTCGGCACTGCCGGCTACACCGCGATGCTGGCCCTGCTGGCGCTGGAGCGCCACGGCCTCACCCCGGAATCCGGCCCGGCCCTGGTCACGGGCGCAGCCGGCGGCGTCGGCTCGGTGGCGGTCTCGCTCCTGGCGAAGGCCGGCTGGCACGTCATCGCCTCGACCGGGCGGGCCGACGAGGAGGCCGCGTACCTGCGCGGCCTCGGCGCGGCCGAGATCATCGACCGGGCCGAGCTGAGCGCCCCGGGCAAGCCCCTGGGCAAGGAGCGCTGGGCCGCCACGATCGACGCCGTCGGTTCGACGACGCTCGCCAACGCCCTTGCGATGACGCGCCCCGGCGGCGCGGTCGCGGCCTGCGGGCTCGCCGGCGGCATGGACCTGCCGACCTCGGTGGCGCCGTTCATCCTGCGCGGGGTGGCGCTCTACGGCATCGAGAGCGTGATGGCGCCGTTGCCCTTGCGCCGCGAGGCCTGGGCCCGGCTCGCCCGCGACCTCGACCCCGCCGCCCTCTCGGCGATGACCACCACCGTGCCGCTCACCGAGGTGATCGCGCGCGGTCCGGAGATCCTCGCCGGACGCACCCGCGGGCGTACGGTCGTCACGATCGCCTGAGAGGTCGTCACGATCGCCTGAGATGCGCCCTGGCGCGGAACCTTGACGGCGTTCCGCGCATTGCCCGTTTCATGAGCATCGCCTTCGTTCGCGAGAAGGAGGGCGGGGAAGCCTTCGAGGATCTCCCCGACCGTCCTGTCTCCCCACACCCGAACTTCGTCACGCCGGAGGGTCTCGCCCTCATCGACGCGGAGCTCGACCGGCTTCACACCGAGCATGCCGGCCTGTCGCCCGACGACAAGGCGAACATGGCGCGGGTGAACCGCGACCTGCGCTACTGGACCGCGCGGCGCAACTCGGCGCAGGTGGTCGAGCAGCCGCCCGGCGACACCGTCCATTTCGGCTCGACGATCACCATCGCCCGCGAGGACGGCACCGAGCAGACCTTCCGCATCGTCGGCGAGGACGAGGCCGACCCGGCCAGGGGGACGATCGGCTACGTCGCGCCGCTCGCCAAGGCGCTCACCGGCAAGCAGGCCGGCGACACCGTCGCGGTGGCCGGTCACGAGGTCGAGATCATCTCGGTCCGCTGAAGCCGGGCCGGATCCCCGATCCCTCGTCCTTCGATCAGATCGCGCTCGCGGGCGATGGCGGCGCCGACGAAGTCGAGGAAGGCCCGCACCCGGGCGGCGCGGCGCAAGTCGGGATGGGTGAGGAGCCATAGGCCCGCATCGAGTTCGGGCTCCGGCCCCGAGAGCCGCACCAGGCCCGGGCGGCGGTCGCCGATGACGCAGGGCAGGGGACCGATGCCGATCCCGGCCTCGACCGCGTCCGCCAGGCCCTGCACCGTGTCGAGGCGGAGGACGACCTGCTCCGGCCGGCAACGTTCCTGCACGTAGCGCGCCGCCGCGGCCGCGCCGAGCCGCGGGGCCGGCGAGACCCAGCGCGGCGGCGCGCGGGAATCCCGGTCGGCCCGGCCGTACAGCGCCCAGGCGATGGTGGCGAGACGCCGCCCGACCAGCGTGTCGGGCGGGTCGTTGGTGGCGCGCAAAGCCACCTCGGCGTCGCCCTTGGCGAGGTTCAGCGCCTGTTCCGACACGACCACGTCGAGGCGCACCTCCGGGCAGCGGGCGCAGAACTCGGCGAGGATCGGGGTCAGCAGGCCGGTCAGCAGCGAGGCCGCGGTGGTGACGCGCAACTCGCCGGCAGGGCTCAGGCCCTCGCTCTCGATGCGGCGGGTGAAGGCCAGCACGTCCTCTTCCATCCGGGCGGCGATCCGCGCCATCTCCTCGGCCGCCGGCGTCGGCACGTAGCCGGTGCGGTGGCGCTCGAAGAGCGGCGTGCGCAGGACCGCCTCGATCTGGCCGAGGCGCCGGAAGGCGGTGGAGTGGTTGATGCCGAGCCGCTCGGCGGCGAGCGTCAGGCCGCGCTGGTCGGAGATGGCCTTCACCAGCCGGAAATCGTCCCAGGCGAGGGCGGCGGTCACGTCGTCGGACTCCGAACTTTGCGCGCCTGCAAGCGCGGGCTTGCAGCATAGGCCATTTCCCGCAGGCCTGCGATCGACGATGGTGCGCCCCGACACCGACGGGAGTTCACGCGATGGCGAAGGTTCTGGTCCTCTACTACTCCACCTACGGCCACATCGAGACGATGGCCTATGCGGTGGCCGAGGGCGTCCGCGAGGCAGGGGCCGAGGTCGTGGTGAAGCGGGTGCCCGAGCTGGTGCCTGAGGAGATCGCGCAGAAGTCGCACTACAAGCTCGATCAGGCGGCGCCGGTCGCGACGGTCGACGAGCTGCCGTCCTACGACGCGATCATCTTCGGCACGCCGACCCGCTACGGCAACATGGCGTCGCAGATGAAGAACTTCATCGACCAGACCGGCGGCCTGTGGGCGAAGGGCGCGCTGGTCGGCAAGGTCGGCTCGGTCTTCACCTCGACCGCCTCGCAGCATGGCGGCCAGGAATCCACCATCCTGAGCTTCCACACCGTTCTGCTGCATCAGGGCATGGTGGTGGTCGGCCTGCCCTACAGCTTCCAGGGCCAGCTCGGCACCACCGAGGTCATGGGCAACTCGCCCTACGGTGCCTCGACCATCGCGGGCGGCGACGGCAGCCGCCAGCCGAGCGCGATCGAACTGGAGGGCGCCCGATTCCAGGGCCGCCACGTCGCCGGTATCGCGGCGAAGCTCGCGGGCTGAGCGTCCCGGCCAAAGAAAAAGCCCGGACGAGTCCGGGCCTCTGAGGCGGAAGGTCGATGGGGGCTTGAATGACCTTCTAGGCCCCTTCAACGCGGGTCCCGCGGGATCGGTTCCGCGGATTCCGCAAAAAAATTCGGGCGGGCTCGAAAATTCGGGCGGGGTCCCAGGGCCGCCCCTCCCACCCGCGCGCCCTTTTTTGGGGGCGCGGGTGGGATGTCGGATCGGTCACCGCGGCGCCGCTGCCCGCGCGAGCCGGTCGCGGATCGCCTCGCCGAGCCCCTCGTCCGGGATCGGCACCACGGCGATCGTCGCCGCGCCGCTCGCGTCGAGCCGGCGCAGAGCGGCGAAGAGGTGGGCCGCCGCCTCGGCGAGATCGCCGGCCGGGCTGAGATTCAGGGACGTCGCCGCCCCGTCGAGCCCGTCGGGCGGGCGGGCGCCGAACAGCAGGACCGCCTCGCCGGGCCCGACCTCCGTGGCGTCGACCCGCACCGCGGCGCGGGGCGCGTAATGCGAGGCGAGCAGACCGGGAGCGATCGGCGCCGTCCCCTCCGGAGCGTGCGGCAGCGCCAGCATCCGGCCCAGCACCGCCTCGATGGCCTCCCGCGACACCCCCCCCGGGCGCAGCAGCGCCGGCGGCCCGTCGAGGCAGGCGACGATGGTCGATTCGACGCCGACCGGGCAGGGACCGCCGTCGAGCACCGCCGCGATCCGCCCGTCGAGATCGCCGAGGACGTGGTCGGCATCGGTCGGGCTCACCCGCCCCGAGCGGTTGGCCGAGGGGGCCGCCACCGGGCAGCCGGCCGCCGTCAGCACCGCCCGGGCGAGCGCGCTTCCCGGCACCCGCAAGGCCACGCTCGGCAGCCCGGCCCGGGCGAGGTCGCAGACCCGCCCGCCCTCGGCCGCCGGGACGACCAGGGTGAGAGGCCCGGGCCAGAACGCCTCCGCCAGGATTGCGGCCTGCGCGCCGAACACGCCTTCCCGCCGCGCCGCGTCCAGATCGGGCAGGTGGGCGATCAGCGGGTTGAAGCGCGGCCGCTCCTTGGCGGCGTAGATGCCCGCCACCGCCGCCGGGTCGCCGGCATCGGCGCCGAGGCCATAGACGGTCTCCGTCGGGATCGCGACGAGCTGGCCGGCGCGCAGCAGGGCGCCGGCCTCCCTGATGCCCGCATCGTCGGCGGTCAGCCGCCGGGTCGGCATTGACCCGCGATCATCGTTCACGTCTAAACTATCCGTCACCATGTCGCCGGCCGTAGCCTCGGCGGCGGCCGCACGTCAAATCCAAAGGGTGGCTCCCGGGGAGCCCGCAGGGCGGGCTCCCCCGAGACGCCGCCCCGCTCTCCCGGGAGGAGAACCCGATGACCTACCGCGCGCCCGTGGCCGAGATGGCCTTCACCCTCCGGCACGTCGCCGGGCTCGACCGTGCCATCGCGGAGGGCATGCACGGCGACCTCTCGGACGACCTCGTCGACACCATCCTGGACGAGGCCGGGCGCTTCGCCAACGACGTGGTGGCACCGCTCAACGCGGTCGGCGACCGTGCCGGCACCCCGCTCAAGGACGGCGTGGTGACGATGCCGCCGGGCTACCGCGAGGCCTACCGCGCCTGGACCGAGGGCGGCTGGAACGCCCTGCCGGGCCCGGTCGAGTATGGCGGCCAGGGCCTGCCGATCCTGCTCAACGCCGCCTGCATCGAGATGTGGAACTCCGCCGCCATGGCCTTCGGCCTCGGCCCGCTGCTCACCGCCGGCGGCGTCGAGGCGCTGAGCCGGCACGGCAGCGAGGAGCTGCGGTCGCGCTACCTCGAGAAGCTGGTCTCGGGCGAGTGGACCGCGACCATGAACCTGACCGAGCCGCAGGCCGGCTCGGACCTCTCGGTGATGCGCACCCGGGCCGAGCCCGTCGGCGACGGCAGCTACCGGATCTCGGGCGAGAAGATCTACATCACCTGGGGCGAGCACAACCTCACCGACAACATCGTGCATCTCGTCCTGGCGCGGCTGCCCGACGCGCCTGCCGGCACCCGCGGCATCTCGCTGTTCCTGGTGCCGAAGGTGCTGCCGGACGGCACCCGCAACACGCTGAAATGCGCCGGCATCGAGCACAAGCTCGGCATCCACGGCTCGCCGACCTGCACCATGGTGTATGACGGCGCCGCCGGCTGGCTCGTCGGCGAGCCCAACCGGGGCCTCGCCTGCATGTTCACGATGATGAACAACGCCCGCCTCGGCGTCGGCCTGCAGGGCGTCGCCATCGCCGAGCGGGCCTATCAGCAGGCGCTCTCCTACGCCCGCGACCGCCGCCAGGGCCGGGCGAGCGCCGCCGTCGAGGGGGCGAGCGCGATCATCGAGCATCCCGACGTGCAGCGGATGCTGCTCACCATGAAGGCGCTGACGGGCGCCTCCCGCGGCATCTGCTATTTGACGGCCGAGGCGATCGACCGCGCCCACCGGGCGCCGGACGAGGCGGCGCGCAAGGTCGCCCAAGCCCGGGCCTCCCTGCTGACACCGGTGGCCAAGGCCTTCTCGACCGATATCGGCATCGAGGTCGCCTCGCTCGGCATCCAGGTCCATGGCGGCATGGGCTTCGTCGAGGAGACCGGCGCCGCCCAGCACCTGCGCGACGCCCGCATCGCGGCGATCTACGAGGGCACCAACGGCATCCAGGCGATCGACCTCGTCACCCGCAAGCTGCCGATCGACGGCGGCACGGTGGTGCGCGGCCAGATCGGCGCCATGCGCCTCGTCGCCGAACGGGTGCTGAAGGAGGGCGGTCCGGCCTTCGGCCACACCGCCCCGCGCCTGCGCGAGACGATCGAGGCCCTCGACCGGGCGACGAGCTACCAGCTCAAGGCCCTCGGCTCGAACCGGCCGGACGAGGCACTCGCCGGCGCCACCCCGTATCTGCGCCTGTTCGGCCTCGCCCAGGGCGGTACCTGCCTGGCGCAGGCCGCGCTCGCCGCCAGCGCCGCGATGAAGGAGGGCGCGACCGACCCGGCCCATCCGGCCCGCATCGCGCTCGCCCGGTTCTTCGCCGAGAACCTCGCCACCGCGGCCAGGGGCCTGGAGGAGACGGTGACCGGCGGCGGCGGCTTCCTGCAGGACGGGGCGCTGGCGCTGGCAGGGTGAGAGCCCGGTCCGGGCCCCGTCCCGGGAGCGAAGGCACCGCGCCTGCCACCCTCCGCCACATCCCGGGACCGCGAGGCGGGGCCCGGGATGTGGCGGAGGGTCCGGAGCGAGGCGGATCGCAATCCGCTCCATTTCTCCCGCACCTGCGATTCCGGCGTCCGGGCTGCGCTTCACAGCCCCGGAACGACCCGGAGGGTGCGGTGTCGTCGATCCGGCAGATCGTTGCCGCCCGAACCGATATTGGGTGACCCCCCATGACCGACCACGTCCGCATCATCGACGAGCCCGGCGGCGTCCGCCTCGTGCAACTCGTCCGTCCCGAGAAGAAGAACGCCCTCACGGGCGCGATGTACGACGCCATGCGGGAGGCGCTGGAGGGGGCCGACCGGGAAGGCTCGGGCGTCGGCGCCGTGGTCTTCGCGGGATGCGAGGGCGTGTTCACCGCCGGCAACGACATCGCCGATTTCGTCGCCCGGGCGGAAGCCTCCTTCGGCGAGGCGCCGTCCTTGCGCTTCATCCGCCAGCTCGCCGTGACCCGCACCCCGATGGTGGCGGCGGTGGACGGCCTGGCGGTGGGCGTCGGGACCACGCTGACGCTCCATTGCGACCTCGTCTACGTGGCGCCGGCCGCGACCTTCCGGATGCCCTTCGTCGATCTCGGCCTCGTGCCGGAAGCCGCCTCCAGCTACCTGCTGCCGCGTCGGGTCGGGCTGCCGAAGGCGACGGAACTGCTGCTGCTGGGCGAGGCCTACGGGGCGGACGAGGCCGTGCGGCTCGGGCTCGCCAACACGGTCGTGCCGGCCGACGGGCTCATCGAACACGCACTGGCGCAGGGCGCGAAGCTCGCGGCCAAGCCCCGCCAGGCGCTGGCCGCCGCCCGCCGGCTGATCCGCGGCGACCACGCGGCCGTGCAGGCCGCCATGGACGCGGAGGCCCAGGCCTTCGACGCCGCGCTCCGCTCGCCCGACGCGCAGGAGGCGTTCCGCCGCTTCCTGTCCCGCGGCACCCGGTGAGGCCTCCCGGCGTCCCGGACCTCTCCGGCAAAGTCTGCCTCGTCGCCGGGGCCTCGCGCGGGGTCGGCCGCGGCATCGCCCGGGCGCTCGGGGAAGCAGGCGCCACCGTGGTGGTCACCGCCCGTTCCAGCGAGACCGGCGCGCGCACCGACCAGCGGTCGGAAGCGCTGGAGGACACCGCCCGGGAGGTCGACCTCGCGGGCGGGCGCGGCCACCACTACCTCTGCGACCACACCCGCGAGGTCGAGGTCGACGCGATGGTGCATTGGGTGCTGCGCCGCTTCGGCCGCATCGACGTCGCGGTGTCGAGCGTCTGGGGCGGCAACGAGGGCTATGACGGGGTGCGCTACCCCGACGGGGCCGCCTGGGGCAGCGCCTTCTGGCGCCGCGGCCTCGCGCCGCTGCGCCACAACCTCGAGACGGGGCCGCTCGCCGGCCTGCTCCTCGCCCGCGCCGTCGCGCCCGCCATGGTCTCGGCCAAGGACGGCCTCGTGGCCCTGGTCTCCTTCGGCACCGACACCTATCTCGGCGACCTGTTCTACGACCTCGCCAAGTCGGCCACCAACCGCCTCGCCTTCGCGATGGCGGAGGAATTGAAACCCTACGGCGTCACCGTGCTGGCGCTCGCACCCGGCCCGGTGCGGACCGAGCGGGTGATCGAGGCCGGCATGGCCGGGGAGGCGGGGGAGAGCCCGCTCTATGCGGGGCGGGCGCTCGCAGCGCTCGCGGGCGATCCGGTGGTGCGCGGGCGGGCGGGGCAGATGCTGCACGTCGCCGATCTCGCACGCGATTACGGCTTCACCGACGAGGACGGGACGCGGCCGGAGCGGTACCGGGCGGGCGAGGGCGGTTCGTAGGGACTGTCGGGCGATCCGCGCGTCCTCAATACCCCCCGTTCGCCACTCCCGCCGTCACCAACGCCACCCCCGAGCTGGTCCCGAGCCGCGTCGCGCCGGCCTCCACCAGGGCGCGGGCGAAGTCCAGGCTGCGCACGCCGCCCGACGCCTTGACGCCGAAGCCCTCGCCCACCGTGGCGCGCATCAGCGCGACATCCGCGACGGTGGCGCCGCCGGTCGAGAAGCCGGTGGAGGTCTTGACGAAGTCGGCCCCGGCCTCGACCGCCAGGGTGCAGGCGAGGCGCTTCTGCGCGTCGTCGAGCAGGCAGGTCTCGACGATGACCTTGAGCACCCGGCCCCGGCAGGCGTCCCGCACCGCGGCGATGTCGGCCCGCACGGCGTCGGGGCGGCCCTCCTTCAGGGCGCCAATCGCGATCACCATGTCGATCTCGGCGGCACCGTTCCGCACCGCGCCGGCGGCTTCCGCGGCCTTGTCCTCCGGCCGCACCGCCCCGAGCGGGAAGCCGACGACGGAGCAGGGAGCGACCGGGCTGCCGGCCAGGATCTCCGCCGCCAGGCCGACATGGACCGGATTGACGCAGACCGCCTTGAAGCGGTGCGCCAGCGCCTCCTCGCACAGGCGCCGCACCTCCGCCGCGGTGGCGTCGGCCCGCAGGAGCGTGTGGTCGATCAGGCGGGCGAGAGCGGGCGCGTCCAAGGCGATCATCCTCCGAGGCGGCGCCGGACCGTCCGGCGTCGCCGGGGAGGCTTCCCATCGCGGCACGCGGGGCGTCAAGCGCGGCGTCGGAGGCGTGACGGCCGGATACCCGCCAGGGACGGCCTCACGGGGCCGCCTCGCCGTAGAGCCGAAGCATGACCGGGCCTCGACCGGCGCGAGGCCGGGCTTCGGCAAGATCGACGATGTCGGAGGGGTAATCCGGCCGGTGGCGCTCCCAAGGGGACTCGAACCCCTGTTTTCGCCGTGAGAGGGCGACGTCCTAGACCGCTAGACGATGGGAGCTGGCCCGGCGGGATGGCGGCTGTATAGCGACGGTCCGGACCGGACGCAAGCCCGATAGCCGGCAATTCCGGCCGGCGGTCTCGACGGTGCCGGAGGCCCCCCCGATACGGCAGGGGTTCGTCGCAAATGACGAAGGCCCGGGGCGGGCACCGCGAGCGCGGCGCCCATCCCGGGCCTCGTCGTCTTCCGATCGGGCGGAGACGGCTACTCGGCCGCCTCGATCCGCGGGTGCTCGTGCTGCTTGCGCTCGCGCTTGACCAGGTCGGCGGTCAGGAAGGCCACTTCCAGCGCCTGCTCGGCGTTGAGGCGCGGGTCGCAATAGGTGTGGTAGCGGTCGCGCAGGTCCTCGGCCGTCAGCGCCCGGGCGCCGCCGGTGCACTCGGTGACGTTCTTGCCCGTCATCTCGAGGTGGATGCCGCCGGCATGGGTGCCTTCCGCCTGGTGGATGTCGAAGAAGCCCTGGATCTCCTTCATCACCCGCTCGAACGGCCGGGTCTTGTAGCCGCTCGCCGTCACGGTGTTGCCGTGCATCGGGTCGCAGGACCACACCACCTTGCGGCCTTCGCGCTCCACCGCCCGGATCAGGGCGGGGAGGTGGTCGCCGACCTTGTCGGCGCCGAAGCGGCAGATCAGGGTCAGGCGGCCGGCTTCATTCGCCGGGTTCAGCACGTCCACGAGGCGGATCAGGTCGTCGGCCTTCAACGACGGGCCGCATTTGAGGCCGATCGGGTTCTTGATGCCCCGGGCGAACTCGATATGCGCGTGGTCGGCCTGGCGGGTGCGGTCGCCGATCCACAGCATGTGGCCCGACGTGGCGTACCAGTCGCCGCTGGTCGAATCGACCCGGGTCAGGGCCTCCTCGTAGCCGAGCAGCAGGGCCTCGTGGCTGGTGAAGAAATCGGTCTGGCGCACCTCCTGGTGCGTCTCCGGGTTGATGCCGATCGCCCGCATGAAGTCGAGGGTCTCGGTCATGCGCTGGGCCAGGTCGGCATAGGCCGAGGACTGGGGCGAGTCCTTGACGAAGCCGAGCATCCAGCGATGCGCGTTCTCGAGGTTGGCGTAGCCGCCGGTCGCGAAGGCGCGCAACAGGTTCAGCGTCGCGGCCGACTGGCGGTAGGCCTCGGTCTGGCGGTTGGGGTTCGGCACCCGCTCGGCTTCCGAGAAGCCGATGCCGTTGACGATGTCGCCGCGGTAGCTCGGCAGCGCCACGCCGTCGACGGTCTCGACCGGCGAGGAGCGCGGCTTGGCGAACTGCCCGGCGATGCGCCCGACCTTCACCACCGGCGAGCTGCCCGCGAAGGTCAGTACCAGCGCCATCTGCAGGAAGACGCGGAAGAAGTCGCGGATGTTGTCGGCGGAATGCTCGTCGAAGCTCTCGGCGCAGTCGCCGCCCTGGAGCAGGAAGGCCTCGCCGGCCGCGACCTTGGCGAGGTTCTGCTTCAGCTTGCGCGCCTCACCTGCAAAAACCAGCGGGGGAAAGCTCGCGAGCTGCCGCTCCACCGCCGCCAGGGCCGCGGAATCCGGATAGTCCGGAACCTGCTGGATCGGCAGCCGCCGCCAGCTCGTGGGGGTCCAACGCTCGCTCATCGTCCTCTCCTCGCGCACCTCTTCGATAACCGGTCCGGTCGGTCGCGGAAGCCGGGCTTATAGGGGGGTTTGGGCGATCGCGCGAGAGGGCTTTCCGTGAGATCGGGGGCGACGCGGCGACCCGGTATTAGGGCCGGGTCCGTTCGCACTTGGCCGTTCGCACTTGGCCCTGGACCGCCCTATCAGTACATGACAGTATTCGCGCCGGATCGGTGCCGCCATGATTGTTTCTGCATCAATCAAGGACTCCGTTGCATGGCCGCGGATTGTTCGCCCTTCAATCGCGCGAAGCAGGCTGTCGATCGCCCGGAACGGACTGCCGTGAGCGGGCGCATGCGGCTGGCGGCGCCGGATGCCGCCGCGGACCGAATCGCTCCCAGGGAGGCCGGGACCATGGAGCGGCGCCTCGCCGCCATCCTGGTCGCCGACGTGGTCGGCTACACCCGGCTCAGCGAGATGGCCGAGGAGGAGACTCATCGCGGCCTGCGGGCCCTGCACCGCGGCATCATCGATCCCCTGATCGCGGAGAGCGGCGGTCGGATCGTCAAGAACACCGGCGACGGCTTCATCGCCACCTTCCCGGAGGCGGAAGCGGCGGCGGATTGCGCGGTCGCCCTGCAGAGCCGCCTCGCCCAGGCGACGGAGGGCGAGCCGGAGGCCTTGCGCCTCACCTTCCGGATGGGCGTCAACCTCGCCGAGGTCATCGTCGAGGACGGCGACGTGTTCGGCGACGGCGTCAACGTGGCGGCCCGGCTGCAGGCCTATGCCGAGGCCGGCGACGTGATCGTGTCCGAGGCGGTGTACTCCCGGGCGGGCGCCGGGATCCGGGCACGAGCGACCGATCTCGGGCCGCTCCCGTTGCGCAACCATGCCCAGCCGGTCCGGGTCTTCGCCCTGCATTGCGGGGAGGCGGCGCGCCCCCGCAGCGGCGAATGCGCGCCCGGCGCCGAGGCGCGGGCGACGATCGCGGTGCTGCCGTTCCGGACCGGCGCGCCGGATCGCCTCGCCCTCGCGGACGGCTTCACCGACTGGATCGTCCGGGCCCTGTCGTCCCTGCGCCACCTGTTCGTGATCTCCCGCGGCTCGACCCTGGCCTATCGCCGCCGCCGCATCGACCCGGCGGCCTTCGGCCGCCGCCTGGGCGTGCGCTACATCCTGGACGGCGCGATCCAGCACCACGGCGACACCCTGCGGGTCTGCACCGCGCTGATCGAGTGCGGTACCGGCGCGGTCGTCAGCGCCGACCATCACGAGGGCCGCCTCGACGAGGTCTTCGCCCTTCAGGACGCCATCGCCCTCCGGCTGATCCGCAACCTCGCGCCGCATGTCCACCAGCGCGAGTTGCAGCGGGTCCTGCGCAAGCACCCGGCGAGCCTGACGAGCTACGACCTGCTGCTCCAGGCCCTCGACCTGCTCCACAAGATGGATCCCGACAACTTCGCCCGGGCCGGGGGATTGCTGCAGCAGGCGATCGCCCTCGACCCGTCCTACGCGCCGCCCTTCGCCTACGCGGCCTGGTGGCACGTCCTGCGGGTCGGCGAGATGGGCTCGCCCGATCTGGACGGCGACGGGCGGGCGGCGGCGGAGCGGGCCCGCGCGGCGATCGCCCGGGACGGCGACGATCCCGTGGCGCTCGCGATCTACGGCCACGTCCAGGCCTTCCTGCTGCGCGACTTCGCGACGGCCCGGCGCTTCCTCGACCGGGCGATCGAGGCCGGCCCGAGCGTCGCCTTCGCCTGGACGATGAGCAGCGCCACCCACGGCTTTACCGGGAACGGGCAACTCGCGGTGGCGCATGGCGAGACCGGCCAGCGCCTGGCGCCGAGCGATCCCTACACCTTCTGGCACGAGGGCCTGCTCGCCCAGGCCCATTACGTCGCCGGCGACTACGACGCGGCCCTGGCCTGGGGTCTGAGCGCGGTGGCGCGCAACCGCGCCATCCGCTTCACCCTGCGCATCCTCGCCGCGAGCCTCGCGGCCGCCGGCCGCCTGCCCGAGGCGAGGGTGGCGGGGGGCGAGCTGGTGCGCCTGCAGCCGGATTTCCGGCTCGGAACTTATGCGCCGCGCTGCCCCTTCGCGGCGCCGATCCTGGCGCGCTGGATCGGCCATCTGCGGGAAGCGGGGCTGCCGGAGTGAAGAAGGGACGCCGGCAGAAGGACCGCCCGCAGGCGGACCGCGCGCGAGACATCGGGATCCGGCGATCGCAACCGCCATCGCCGGGCCGCAGGCAGGCCGGGGGAGGGACGCGATGACCGGCAATACGGGCAATACCGGGAACACGGGCAACACCGGAAATACCGGGAACACGGGGAATGCCGGCATCGCCGGCGACGAGGGCGGCTGGTTCGTGCCGGGCCGGGCCGACTTCCCGTTCTCCCTCGAGGTGACGCGGGACGGCACCGAGATCGGCGACTTGCGGCGGCCGGTCTTCGTCCGCGACGAGACCGGCCCCGGGGAGACGCGGAGGCGGATCGCGTTCCGCGGCAGCAATGCGCCGACCGGCCGCTCCCTGGCCTTCGAGGACCGGAACTGGACCGGCCGCTGGTACGCCTACCGGGTGCTGCGCGAGTTCGCCGCCGTGTCCTGGGACGACGGCGTCGACGACGGGCTGGCGGAGATCCTGCTCGCGCTGAACGACCGGACGGGGGACCCCGCCCGCGGGAGGACCGCCCAGGAGATCGAGATCGACGAGCTCCTGGTGCTGGCGCGGGACGAGCGCGCCTCGGCGATGGGCGAGATCCTCGCCCAGGACGTCGAGTTCATCACCGCCTTCATGGAGGCCCTGTCGATGACGCCCGGCTCGCACCCGCGCACCTACCGGGTGCTGCACGCCGCGAGCCTCGTCGGCTCCTTCGCGGCCCTGCGCTTCAAGGAGGCGTTCGACCGGCCGCGGCCCTCCTTCCTCTGCCCGGCCCTGCTGCCGCCGGTGCCGGTGCCCGGGCACTCGTCCTTCCCGAGCGGGCACGCCACCCAGTCGTGGCTGATGGCGCGCTGCATCGCCGCTGCCTTGCGCCTCTCGGGCCTGCCCCATGCGGAGCGCCGGCCGGTCGTCGAGACCCTGAAGGCGCTCGCCCGGCGCGTCGCCCGCAACCGCGAGATCGCCGGGCTGCATTACCGCTCCGATTCCGTAGCCGGCCGCCGCGTCGCCGATGCGGCCTTCGAGACGCTGTCGCGCCATTCGGGCAGCGGCCTGCGACGGACGGACTACGCCCTGCCGTCGTTCGGCGACGCCGTCATCGCGGCCGCCCGGGAACTCAACCCGGACCTGGCCGTGCCGGCGGATGCGCGGTGAGCCGGGGAGGCCCAGACGATGACCCGCGACCCCGAAGCCGGCCCCTCCCGGCTCACGATCACGCCGCTGCCGCGGCCCGAGGACGGATTCGACCCGGCCGCAGCCGGTCCCGACCTCCTCGAGCGGTACGGCCTGCCCGCCCCGCGCGCCGAGGACGGCCCGGCGGCCACCGCCTTCCGCCGCGCCTTCCTGGCCCCGCCACCGGACCGGCCGCTGCGCTTCGCCTGCGCCGAGGCCGGATCGGAAGCCGGGCCGGGGACCTTGCGCGCCACGACGACCGCGCGGCGCGGCGCGGTGCGGGGCAGCGCGAACTGGTCGGGAGGCTCGCTCACCGCGCTCGGCGGACGCAGCCTCGTCGGCGTGATGGCGCGCTGGCGGGTGCCGGCGGTCGCGCCCCCGCCCGGCGGGACGGGCGGACCGGCCCGGACCTCGACCTGGATCGGCCTCGACGGCCAGGGATCCTACCGCAATGCCAGCCTGCCGCAGATCGGCACGCTGCAGGCCCGGGACGGCGCGGGCGAGCGTTACGAGACCTGGGTGCAGTGGTGGACGCGCGAGGCGCCGACGGCCCCCCTGACCCTCGGGCTCGCCGTGGCGCCGGGCGACGAGGTGAGCGCGATTCTGACGGTCCTCGACCCCGCCACCGTGCGGTTCAACCTGAAGAACGAGACCACCGGCACGATGCTCCAGGCCTTCGACGTCGCGGCCCCGGGCGGCCGGCACGTCTCGGGCGCCACCGCCGAATGGATCCTGGAGCGCCCGAGCCCCCTCGGCAGCGACGGCTGGCACCCGTACCCGCTCGCCGCCTACGGGTCGTTCCGCTTCACCGCCTGCCTGGCGCAGTCCCGCGCCCCCGGCGGGACGGCCCTGACCGAGCACGACCTCGCCCGGGCGAGCCTGATCCGCATGACCGCGCTGGAGGCGGCCCCCGGCCATGTTCGCGCCCGCACGATCTCGTCCCCGGCGCGGGTGCCGGGGGATCGGCGGGCGCTGGCGCTGACCGACGGGGCTACCCCACCGCCACCGGCCGCTTGACCACCGAGGGCGTGCGCATCGTCACCAGTTCCTCGCCCGCAGTCGGGTGGACCGCGACGGTGCGGTCGAAATCGGCCTTCTTGGCGCCCATCGTCACGGCGATGCCGACGGCCTGGATGATCTCGCCGGCATCGTGGCCGAGCACGTGGACGCCGACCACCCGGTCGGTCGCCCGCTCGACGATCACCTTCATGAGGATCCGCTCGTCGCGTCCCGACAGGGTCGCCTTCATCGGCCGGAAGCGGGCCTCGTAGACGTCGATCTCGCCGCAGAGGCGCCGCGCCACCTCCTCGCCGTGGCCGACGACGCCGATCTCGGGCGTCGAGAACACCGCCGTCGGGATCAGGTCGTGGTCGACCGCCCAGGGCTTGTCCCCGAACACCGTGTCGGCGAAGGCGTGGCCCTCGCGGATCGCGATCGGCGTGAGGGCGGCGCGGTTGGTCACGTCGCCGACGGCGTAGATCGAGGGTGCGGCGGTCTGCGAGAAGCGGTCGACGGGGATCGCCCCGACGGCGTCGAGGGTGATGCCGGCCGTCTCCAGCCCGAGGCCGGCGACGTTCGGGCGCCGCCCGGTCGCGACCAGCACCTGGTCGACCAGGATCTCGCTGCCGTCGTTCAGCGTGGCGCAGATGCCGCCGTCGCGCCGGTCGAGGCGGTGCACGGTGGCGTTCAGGCGCAGGTCCATGCGCTTGGCATAGGCCTCGCCGAGCGCCTGGCGGATCTCGCCGTCGAAGCCGCGCAGCAGCCGGTCGCCGCGGTGGAGCAGGGTGGTCCGGGTGCCCAAGCCCGCGAACACGCCCGCGAACTCGACCGCGATATAGCCGCCGCCGACGACCAGGATCCGCTCGGGCTGGGTCTCCAGCTCGAACACCTCGTTCGACGTGATGGCGAGCTCGGCGCCGGGGATCAGCGGCTCCTTGACCGGATGGGCGCCGACCGCGACCAGGATGCGCCGGGCGCGCACGCGCGTGCCCGAGCGCACCAGGCGGACGGTGTGGGGGCCCTCGATCACCGCCCGGTCGGCCACCACCTCGACGCCGGCCCGCATCAGGTTGGTGGCGTAGATGCCCTCGAGCCGGGTCACCTCGGCGTCGCGCCGGGCCTTCAGCGCCGCCCAGTCGAAGCGCGGGGTGCCGACCTCCCAGCCGAAGCCGGCGGCGTCCTCGAACTCGTCGCTGAAGCGGCCGGCATAGACCATCAGCTTCTTCGGCACGCAGCCGCGGATCACGCAGGTGCCGCCGACGCGGTACTCCTCGGCGAGCTGCACCCGCGCGCCGTAGCCGGCGGCGATGCGGGCCGCCCGCACCCCGCCGGAGCCGCCGCCGATCACGAACAGATCGACGTCGAAGGACTCGTGCTGGGTCTCGGTCATGGCACTCACCGTCCGCAAGTTAGGGCTTCTCTCTGACAGGCGCGTCCGACAACGCAAGAGTGCTCGGCACAGCAGGAGTGCCAGTGCCCGGCACCGCAAGGGTGCCGGGCAGGGCAGGAGTGCTCGACAAGGCCAGGGAGCGAAGCCAGGCGATTCCTGCGCCGACGCCGGCGGTCCACCAGGCCTGCCACGCGCCGTGCTCGACGAAGGCGACGATTCCGGCCGCCGCGAGCAGCGCCAGGGCGGTGCTCCGGGCGAGCGCCGGCCAGGCGCCCAGCGCCCGCAGGGTCAGGACCAGGACGAGCGCCGCGAGCCCGGCCCCGACGATTCCGAGCTCGGCCCAGACCTGCAGGAAGGTGTTGTGCGGGTGCCCGACCGCCAGCATGACGCGCAGGTCGGGTTCGAGCGCCTCGGCCACCGGCACCTCCTGGAAGCGCCCGCCGGTTCCGTAGCCGGCGCCGCGCCAGGGATCCGCCGCCACCGCGGCGCCGAAGCTGCGGGCGATGGCGACCCGGGCCCGGGTGCTGCTGGCGGCCAGCCGCTGATGCAGGGCATCCGGCATGGCGCGGGCGAGCAGGTCGCCCTCCACCGGCGCGAGGACGAGGGCGCCGAGCAGCGCGGCGCCGACGACGCCGATCCCGGCCCGGGCCGGCAGGAGGCGCACGAGACCGAAGGTGAAGGCGCCGGTGGCGAGCCCCAGCACGGTCGCGCCGCTGACCGAGCGCCAGGCCGCGACCGCCATGACCACGACCGCGAGCGCGGCGAGGCCGCGCCGCCCGCCGGCGGCGAGGCACGCCGCCAGCGGGAACACCGTCAGCATCATGACGAGGAGCGGCCGGTTGAACGCGAAGGCGGCGACGCGCTGGCCGAGGGCCTCGCGGATCACCAGGCCGGAGGCGAGGTCCGCCACCACGTAGGCGCAGGTCGCGACCAGGATCCAGGCCGCGGGCCCGGCCACCGCGGCGAGGTAGGGCGGCGCCAGCCGCGCCACCAGGTAGGCGCCGAGGAGCGCCGGCAGGAACTCGGAGAGCGTGCGCAGCGACAGGCCGGGCAGGGGGCTCCAGGCGAGGCTCGCACCGCACCAGGCCAGGAAGGCCAGGGCGGCGAGGCCGAGCGGTGTGACCAGCGGCGCGAGGAGGAGTGCCCGCAAGGGGCGGCCCGCGGCGACCGCGCCGGAGACCAGCAGGAGCCCGGCGAGGCCGACGACGACCGGGCTCGACCGGTTCGCCGCCGCCATGCAGGCCGGCAGGGCCGCGACCACGACGGCGCCGAGCCGGTCGAGCGTCGCGGCCCGGTCCGCGCCGCGACGGGGCCTGTCGACCGTCGAGACGGTCACTGCAGCTGGTGGCCGCGCTTGCCCATCTCAGCCCGGACCCGGACCATCATGTATTCCGAGACCTCCTGGGTCCAGGTCTGCATCGCCTGCACCATGTCGTCGAGCACCTGGGGCTGGGTCTCGACGTAGCGCTTGCCCGAGGGCGAGCGGAAGAAGGTGGCGATGTCGCGCAGTTCCGCCTCGGTCAGCTTGTTGGCGTAGATGCGCGAGGCGATGTCGATGATGCGCTGCTTCTGCAGCTCGAGCTCGGGCTGCATCTTCTCGAGGACCTCGTTGAGGTCCTTGGTCAGCTCGGGCCGGGTGACCGCCGCTTGCTTGATCTGCTCGCCGAAGGCCGGGAGGATCGAGTCGAAGGAGCGCGCGATGCCGGAGGAGAGCATCACCTCCTTGGCGAGCGCGAGGTGGCTCGGGGTGATCGCCGCCTGCTGCGGTGCGGCCGGGGCGGCGGGAGATGCGGGCTTCGTCTGGGCGAGAGCGGGGCTCGCCAGGGTCGCGGCGAGGAGGCCCGCCAGCAGGGCACGCGAACGGCGCGGGGACATCGGTTTGCTCCGAGGAAAGCGGCGCCCGCGCGGGGCGGCCGTGACGAGGAAGGAGGGGCCTCAGGCCGCCCCGAGGGTGACGATGCGGGGCTGCCCGTCGGCCGCCTCCGCCACGATGGCGCCGGTGGCGAGCCCGATGAACAGGCCGTGCTCGACCACGCCGGGCACCGCCACGAGGGCGCGGGCGAGCGCCTCCGGGTCCGGGATGCGCTGAAGGCCGGCATCGAGGATCAGGTGGCCGCCATCGGTCAGGAAGGGTGCCCCGTCGGCGCCCTTGCGGACGGAGAGCGGCCCGGCGCAGCCGGCGGACCGGATCGCCGCCGCGACCGCCAGGGTGGTGGCGACGAGGCCGAAGGGCACCACCTCGATCGGGAGGGGGAAGCGTCCCAGGGTCTCGACACGCTTGGCGCCGTCGACGATCACCACCATGCGGCGGCTCGCAGCCGCCACGATCTTTTCACGCAGGAGCGCCCCGCCGCCGCCCTTGATGAGGCGGAGCTGCGGGTCGATCTCGTCGGCGCCGTCGATCGTGAGGTCGAGGTCGGGCGTATCGTCGAGGGTGGTGAGCGGGATGCCCGCGGCCTCGGCGGCCCGGCGGGTCGCCTCGGAGGTCGGCACGCCGACGACCTTGAGCCCGGCCCGCACCTTCTCGCCGAGGAGTTCGACGAACAGCGTCGCGGTCGAGCCGGTGCCGAGGCCGAGGCGCATGCCGTCCTCGACCAGACCGACCGCCCGGGCGGCGGCGGCGCGCTTGAGCTCGGCGGGGCTCAATGCCGGCCTCCGCGAGGCGAACGGATGAGGGGCAGCAGCATGGCGTCTCGGCGCGTTTCGTGGCTCTCGATTGCCCGGAATCCATGCCGATTTGAGGGCAGGATTCCGGACAGGCGGGGCATCCTGACGGCTCGGCCCCGCTGATCGAGAGGCCCCTAGCACGCGGAACGGGGGCGGCGGAAGCGGCCATCCGGTCTCGCCCGGGGCGGCGCCCCGCTCAAGGTGTGCGGCTCAGGGCTTGGCCGCCCCCGGCGCCGCGCTGCCGGCATTGCCCTGGGGCGTGCAGACCACGGCGTCGTCGAGCACGTAGCAGATGCTCATCGCGCCGGTGCGCTGGTTGACCCGGAAGACGCCGGCCTCGCGCAGGTGGCGGGAGGCGACCAGGCTGTACTCGGACGGGGCCTGCGGGCCGGCGCCCTCGCCGGGGCCGAAGCACAGGGTCGTCCCGATGGTGTTCTCCTGCAGGCCGTACTGGCAGGAGATGACCTCGCCGGTGGCCTTGTCGACCCGGTAGACCCGGTTGAGGTCGGCCTGCGGCGCCGGCACGAACTCGTAGGACGCTCCTTGCGCCGCGCCCGCCGCCAGCAGACTTGTTACAAGCAGCCCTGCCGCCAGCCCGGCGCTCCGGACCCGATAACCCGTTCTCCCGCGCATGGCGCGCCGCTCCTCGAAACCGCCGCGACGGCGGGCCGGTCCGCCCGCCGAATCGTCCTGTTCCAGGTGTTATAGCTCAGCCCGGCTTGTCCCGGGCTTGACGGGGTTGGGCCTGGGAGCCGCCGCCTGTATGGGAGGCGCATCGATCCCCTGCCAGCCAGCGAGCCCTTGATGCCGACCACCCCGCCCAGCCTGCCGCCGATCGTCGTGTTCGATCTCGACGGCACCCTCGCGGAGACCGCGGGCGACCTCATCGGCACGCTCAACGTGATCCTGGAGCGGGAGGGCCTGCCGCCGGTGGCGCTGTCGCAGGCGCGGGAGCTGATCGGGGCGGGGGCCCGGGCGCTGATCCAGCGCGGCTTCTCGGCCGGCGGGCGCGAGCTGACGCCGGACCGGCTCGACGCATTGTTCCGGGTGTTCCTGGCCCATTACGGCCAGCACCTGTGCGATGTCTCGCACCTGTTCCCGGGCGTCGTGGAGTCCCTCGACCGGCTGGAGGCGGCGGGCTACCGGCTCGCGGTCTGCACCAACAAGCCGGAGGACCATTCGGTCCGTCTGCTGGAGCTGCTCGGGGTCAAGGCGCGGTTCGCGGCGATCTGCGGCCGCGACACCTTCCCGTACTTCAAGCCCGACCCGCGTCACCTCACCGAGACGATCGCGCAGGCCGGCGGCGACCCGGCCCGTTCGGTGATGGTGGGCGATTCCCGCACCGACGTCGCCACCGCCAAGGCCGCCGGCATCCCGGTGGTGGCGGTGCCGTTCGGCTATACCGACGTGCCGGTGGAGGAGCTGGAGCCGAACGTGGTGATCCAGCACTTCGATGCGCTGTACGAGGCGGTGCGGCGGCTCGATCGCGGGGCAGTGTGATACGCCCTCGGTGTCATCCCGGGGCCGCGCAGCGGTACCCGGGATGACACCGCGGACGTCGCACGCGTCGAGGAGCCGGGCCTGCGACCGATCTGCGAAAGATGAGAACAGCGAGTGGAAGGAATGGTGGGCGCGACAGGGATTGAACCTGTGACCCTTCGCGTGTGAAGCGAATGCTCTCCCGCTGAGCTACGCGCCCGATGGTCGGCCCCGTGCGGGGTGATGCGAGGCGATGGACGCCGCCGCATCGCGGGCCGAACCGGTGTGACGATCGAACCGAACAACGACGGGACGTCGGCCGGTCGATCCATCGATGGCAACAAGGTGGTGGGCGCGACAGGGATTGAACCTGTGACCCTTCGCGTGTGAAGCGAATGCTCTCCCGCTGAGCTACGCGCCCTGTCAGCCGGCTTCTAGGCGGGGCGACGCGGCGCGTCAAGGCGCTTCGTCGCCCCGCGAAAGGCCCGGTTACTGGGCCGGCACCGCCGCGACCAGGTCGGTCGGCACGAAGCGGCCGTCCTCGCGGCGGGTCATGTCGATGCGCCGGTCGTGGAAGGCGGTGAGCGTCGAGCGGTGGCCGATCGAGACCAGGGTGGTGTCGGGCAGTTCCTGGCGCAGCATGCGGTAGAGCGCGGCCTCGGTCGGCTCGTCGAGGGCCGCGGTGGCCTCGTCGAGGAAGAGCCAGTCGGGCCTTGTCAGCAGCGCCCGGGCGATGGCGAGGCGCTGCTGCTCGCCGAGCGACAGGGCCTGTGCCCAGGGCGCCTCCTCGTCGAGGCGGCCGGCCAGGTGCGGCAGCCGCGCCGCCTCGAGGGCCTTGCGGATCGCCGCGTCGTCGTAGTGGCCGGCCGACTCCGGGTAGGTGACGGCGGCGCGCAAGGAGCCGATCGGCAGGTAGGGCCGTTGCGGCAGGAGCAGCAGGCGGGCGCCCTCCGGCGTCGCGACCGAGCCCTCGCCGAACGGCCAGATCCCCGCGATGGCGCGAAACAGCGTCGACTTGCCCGAGCCCGACGGGCCGGTGAGCAGCGTCGTCTCGCCCGGCCGGAAGGAGAGGGCAGGGGCCTCGGCGATGCGCCGCCCGTCCGGCAGGTCGAGGGCGAGGCCCTTGAGGTGCAGGGACGTGCCGCTCGCCGGCAGCACCGCCAGCGGGCTTCCCGCCGCCATCGCGTCGGCGCGACCCATGGCGGCGTCGAAGGTGGTGAGCCGGTCGACCTGCGCCTTGTAGTCGGCCAGGGTCACGTAGAACGTGATGAAGAACGACATCGTGCCCTCGACCCGCGAGAACGCGCCGGCGGTCTGCGTCATCACCCCGAGCGGGATCTGGCCGGCGAAGTAGTAGGGCGCGACCAGGATGTAGGGGATCACCACGTTGACCTGCTGGTAGCTGACCGTGAAGGCGGCGAGCTTCTTGCGGCGGTCGACGATGGCGTAGAAGTTGGCGATCAGCGCGCCGAAGCGGTCGCGCAGCGAGGCCCGTTCGGCCCGGGCGCCGCCGAGCAGCGCCACCTGCTCGCCGTATTCGCGCAGGCGGGCCAGCGAGAAGCGGAAATCCGCCTCGCGGCGCTGCTGCTCGAAATTGAGCCCGACCAGCGCCCGGCCGATGCGGTGGGTGATCCAGGTGACGAGCGCGGAGTAGATCAGCGCGCCCCAGACCAGGAAGCCCGGCACGTGCCAGTCGGTGCCCGGCACCGTGAAGGCGGCCGAGATGTTCCACAGGATGACCGAGAACGAGATCAGGTTCGAGACCGCCGACAGGAAGCTGATGGTCAGCGACTGGGTGGTCTGGGTGAACTGGTCGATGTCGTCGGCGATGCGCTGGTCGGGGTTGTCGGCCTGGGCGCCGGAGAAGCCCATGCGGTAATGGGTGTTCTGCCCGAGCCAGCGGTCGACGTAGTGCCGGGTCATCCAGGCCCGCCAGCGGATGCGCAGGAACGACTGGATCACGTACTGGATGATCGCGCTCGCCACGTAGACGGCGGCCCAGACGCAGAACACCGAGAACAGCAGCGACCAGAACGCCGCGGCGTCCTTCGCCTGGATGGCATTGAACCAGTCGCGGTTGAAGTACGACAGCCGCACGTTGATGGCGACCTGGGCGAACTCGATGCCGATCACCAGGGCCGCCATGGTGAGCGCGACCCAGCGCTCCTGCATCTGCACCGCCGGCAGCGGCCACAGCCGCACCGTCGTGACCTCGCGGGTGGTGTAGTAGGGATAGGCCAGGCGCCAGATCTGCAGGAGGGCCTGCTTCAAGCCGTGCATCGCGGTCTCCGGGCCGCCCGGCGGGCGGGCCTGTGGCGGGCCCGCCCTCGCGGCGAGCCGGTGATGAAGAGGGCGGTCCGGGCGCGGGCGTTGCCGGCCCGGCGACCACCCCGCCGAGAGTCGGCCCGTCGAGAGCCGGCCCATGGTGGACCAGTCCGCTGGTGGACCAGTCGCTTGGCAGGACCATGGCGCCATCGCGGTGGCAAGTTAAACAGTGTTCACCTGCGGCAGGACGGCGCGACCCCGGCCGCCCCGGCTCCCGCCGAACCGGATCTCGCAGACGTGACCGACGCGCGACCGACGCGCGCGCGATCGCGCGCCCCGGTGAGCCGTGTCATGCCCTGCCGCCGCCGCAATCGGCACGGATGCTCGCACGGGTTGAGCGGCCCGGGCCGCGTCAAGACCCGACGAGCGCGATCATCCCATGTCGTCCCTCTCGCTGTCTTCTCTCTCGATCCTCGACGTCGATGCGGTGCGCGCGGCGCCCGTCATCGACGATCCCTATCGTTACTGCCTGGGCCGGCAGGTGATCCGGCCCGAGGCGGTCGAGGATCTGGCGCGGGACTTCCCGTCGATCGACAAGCCGGGTTACCTCACGGTGGACGAAGTCCGGCTCGCCGGCCGCTTCAGGAACCTCATCGACGAGCTCGAGAGCGATGCCTTCTCGCAGGTCCTCTCCGAAAAATTCGGGATCGACCTCGTCGCCTGCCCGCGGCTCACCACGATCATGCGCCGCTCGCAGCCGAAATACGGCGCCATCCACACCGACGGCCCCTCGAAGGTGATGACGCTCCTCGTCTACATGAACGACGCCTGGGACGCGCCGGAGGCCGGGCGGCTGCGGGTGCTCTACGACGGCGAGCGGTTCGAGCCCTACGCGGTCGAGGTGCCGCCGACCATGGGGACGATGTTCGCCTTCCTGCGGGCCGACAATTCCTGGCACGGCCACCGGCCGTTCGACGGCGAGCGCCGGGTGGTGCAGGTCGCCTGGATGAAGGACGCCGCCGAACTGGCGCGCAAGCGCAAGCGCAACCGCACGGCGCAATTCCTGAAAGGCATCTTCGGCCGGTAGAGCCTTTTCCGACGAAGCGGATACCCGCTCGTCGCAGAAGCTGGCGCAACATCAAAAGCCGCGAGCGTTGACTGAAACGCGATCGGGCAGCGCTCTCGCGGTCCGAGGCGGACAGTGCCCGCCGGGTGACACCGGCGACGAGACATGCGCTCGAACCCCGAACCCAGGTCCACAACGGGGCGGGAGCGCCCTAAGACTTGACCACCGGCACCGGCCGGGGGACGCTGGGGGCATCATGAGGGCGTTTCACCGCGCGGGCCTGCTGATGGCCGGCCTGGTCGTGCTGGCCGGCGCGGCCTGCCTGGCCGGGACCGGTCACGCCGTCGCGCAGTCGGATCTCGAGATGCCCGCCGATCCGCCGGTGCTGTCGAAGCCCTACCGCTCCTCGATCCCGATCTTCCGCCGCCGGCCGCCGCCCGACGCGGTGCCGCCGGAACCCGGCCAGCCGGCGGGCAACTGGAGCGAGCCACCGGGCCGGGTCGGCGCCGGGCCGGACGGGGCCGTCCTGCGGGAGGCGCCGGATTCCGGCTTCGGCCCGGTGAAGCCGGCCCCCGCCCGCGACATCGCCCCCCCGAACCTCGCCCCTCACGACCTCTCCCCGGACGACGAGCCCGAGGAGCGTCCGGCCGCCCCGTCCCGGGCCGCCGCAGCGCCGCCCAAGCCGGAGATGCGGCGGGAGACGCGGGAAGAATCCCGTCAGGCGCCCCGGCCGCAGGCCCGGCCGGCCTTCCGCCCGGAGCCCCGGGAGGAGCGCGAGCCGCCCGCGCGGGAGGCCGAGGGCGACGCCGACGAGGCCGCACCGGCCTATGCCGGCGTGTGGGGACCGAGCGCGGCCGCCTGCGCCAGCCGCCGCTCGGCCCGCCGCGGCTTCCTGCCGGCGGTGATCCACCCGGGAAGCGCCCGGGCCGGCAAGACCCTGTGCCAGTTCCGGGACGTCCGGCGCGAGGGACGATCCTGGACCACGACCGCCTCCTGCCGCAGCTCCGGCCGCCGCTGGACCTCGCGGGTGCGCCTGACCGTGGCGGGCAACCGGCTGACCTGGGCGAGCGAGCGCGGCGCGGCGACCTATACCCGCTGCTCCGGCAACTGAGGCGGGCGCCGGATACGACCGGCGCGGCCCGTCCTGCAACCACCGGTCTTGACTTGCCGCGAAACTTGCCGCGAAGGCCGGTGGTGGAAAGGAGACCCGCCGTGAAGAGTGCCCCGATGGCCCCGTTCCGCCCGCCCGCCGCGTCGCCGCCGCGGACCCGCGCCCTCCCTCCGCGGCCGGGGATGCGCCCATGACCGGCCAGCGAGCGCCCGGAAAACATGTGCCCGGAAAACTCATGCCCGGAAAACTCGTGGCCGTCGCCAACATGAAGGGCGGCGTCGGCAAGACCACCAGCGTGGTGATGCTGGCCGACGCGCTCGCCGCCGGCGGGGCCTCGGTGCTGGTGATCGACCTCGATCCGCAGGCCAGCGCCTCGGTGTGCTTCGCCGGCGACGGCATCCTGGCCGAGATGATCACCGCCGGCCGCACCCTCGACTATTACCTCGGCCTGCGCATCGTCGACCGCGACAAGGCCGCCCTGCCGGACTTCATCCGCGACTACGTCTCCAGCACCACGCATCTCGGCGAGCCGCTGCCGATCTCGCTTCTGGCCTCCGGCCCGTCGCTGCGCGTCGTCGAGCGCGAGATCATCTACGCGCTCACCAAGCGCCAGTTCTCGATGCACGCCATCGAGGGCCACCTTTGGAAGCTGTTCCAGGAGGATTTCGCGCCGCTGCGCGAGCACTACGATTACGTCCTGTTCGACTGCGCCCCCGGCATCTCGCCGATGACCGAGGTGGCGATCCGGGCGAGCGACCTCGTGGTGGTCGCCTGCATCTCGGACTTTCTGTCCACCTACGGCCTGAAGGCGTTCTACGAGACGATCTGGGGCGTCGGCAGCGCCTCCGAGAGCATGCTGGCGCCGAAGAGGCCCCCGCACGTGCTGATCACCCGCTGGCAGAACACCAAGCAGCAGGCGACGACCTACGCCACCCTGCAGGCCAGTGCCGCCGCGGACGGGGCGCGGTTCCGGCTGTTCAAGACCCGGGTGCCGCAATCGGCGGCGCTGGCGAACGCGCTCACCCTCGAGTATCAAACCTTCGCCAACAAGTATCGCGACGCCACCCGCGACCTGATCGGCGAGGTGATCACGCCGGTGGTGGCCGAACTGAAGGAGGCCCTGGATGGCGCTTGAGATCGACGGCCTCGCGGTCCTGTGCGCGATCGCCGAGGCGCCGCAGGCCTTCCCGGCGATCCGCGGCGACGTCACCAAGGCCGCCCACGCCCTGGTGACGAAGCAGCTCAAGGCCAAGACCCTCGACCTGGCCGCCTTGCGGGCGGTGCGCGAGGCGCTCGGCCCCCAGCCTCTGGCGCTGATCGTCGACGGGCTGAAGGATGCCGAGGTCAAGGCGCTGGTCACCCGCCTCGACAAGCACCATCCGGACCTCAAGGACGGGCCGGCCGTCGCGCATCGCCGCCACCTGATGGCGCTTGCCGCCGCGCTCGACCCGGTGGCGGCCCCGGCGGCGAAGCCGAAGCCGGTCAAGGCGCCGAAGGCCAAGCCCGCCGCCAAGCCTGCCGCCAAGGCCGCGCCCAAATCCGCCCCGGAGCCCGCCGCCCCCGCCAAGGCGCGCCCGCCGGCCGGCAACGCGGCCCCCGCGGACGCCCTGGCTTCCGCCGCGATGGCGGCCCGGCCGCCGCGGCGCCCGCGTCAGCAGGAGTGAGGGCCGGAGGTCCCCCTGAGGGGGCTTCCCGCCATCGTCGACGGAGCCGACATCCTCCTCGTCATGCCGAGCCCGCGCAGCGCAGCCCGGCACGACCTGAAGGACCGTCGATCGGTCGTGCAGGACCTTTTGCAGTCTCAAGTGAAGAAACGAACATTCCGGAGGATCTCCCGATGGCGAAAGGTTCCGATCTGCTCGTGGCCGCCCTCGAGAACGAGGGCGTGGACCGGATCTTCGGCATCCCGGGTGAGGAGAACCTCGACGTCGTCGAGTCCCTGCGCTCCTCGAAGATCGAGCTGGTGCTGACACGCCATGAGCAGGCGGCGGCCTTCATGGCGGCGACGCATGGGCGGCTCACCGGGCGGCCGGGCGTCTGCATCTCGACGCTCGGGCCCGGCGCCCTCAACTTCACCACCGGCGCGGCCTACGCCCATCTCGGCGCGATGCCGATGCTGATGCTCACCGGCCAGAAGCCGATCATGAGCGCCCGCCAGGCCCGGTTCCAGATCGTCGACGTGATCGCGGCGATGCGTCCGCTCACCAAGATGACGCGCCAGATCGTCTCCGCGGCCTCGATCCCGACCATCGTGCGCGACGCCTTCCGGGTCGCCACCGAGGAGCGGCCGGGCCCGGTCCATCTCGAACTGCCCGAGGACATCGCGGCCGAGGAGGCCGACGTCGCCCTGGTGCCGTCGCACCCGATCGACCGGCCGGTGGCGAACCCGGCGGCGATCGAGCGCGCCGCCGCGATGATCCTCCAGGCCCGCCGCCCGCTGATCATGATCGGCGCCGCCGGCAACCGCCCGCGCCTGGTCGAGCCGCTGTCGGACTTCGTACGCCGCACCCGGATCCCGTTCTTCAACACCCAGATGGGCAAGGGCGCGGTCACCGGCGGCTCGAACCTCTACGTCGGCACCGCGGCCCTGTCGGAGCGCGACTACGTCCACGAGGCGATCGACAGCGCCGACCTCATCATCTCGGTCGGCCACGACACCGTCGAGAAGCCGCCCTTCCTGATGGGCCGGGTCGCGGGCGGGCCGCGGGTGATCCATATCGGCTACGTCTCGGCCAGCGTCGAGCAGGTATTCCATCCCGATGCCGAGGTGGTGGGCGACATCGGCGCCACCGTCACGGCGCTCGCCGACCGGCTCGGCGGCCGGCTCGATCCGGAGCCCGGGCTGCTGGAGATGCGCCAGCACATCCTCGCCCGCATCAACGACCGGGCCGAGGAGGACCGCTTCCCGGTGACGCCGCAGCGCCTGGTGCACGACGTCCGGGCGGTGATGCCGGAGGACGGGATCGTCTGCCTCGACAACGGCATGTACAAGATCTGGTTCGCCCGCAACTACCGCACCCACGTCGCCAACACGCTGCTCCTCGACAACGCGCTGGCCACGATGGGGGCGGGCCTGCCCTCGGCGATGATGGCCAAGCTCGTCCATCCGGGGCGCCGGGTGCTGGCGGTGTGCGGCGACGGCGGCTTCATGATGAACAGCCAGGAGCTCGAGACGGCGGTGCGCCTGAACCTCGATCTCGTGGTGCTGGTGCTCGACGACCGGGCCTACGGCATGATCCGCTGGAAGCAGGCGGTCGACCGCTTCCCCGATTACGGCATGACCTTCGGCAACCCGGATTTCGTGACCTATGCCGAATCCTACGGCGCCAAGGGCCACCGGGTGACCTCGGCCGAGGCGCTGGCGCCGACCCTGGAGGCCGCCTTCGCGGCCGGCGGCGTGCATCTCGTGGCGGTGCCGGTCGACTATTCCGAGAACACCCGTGTGCTGGTCGACGAGCTCGGCGGCCACGTCCCGCAGGTCGAGCCGGGCTAGGCCGTGGAGGTACCCGCGCCGGATCCGCACGGAGCCCGACCCTGGCGCCGGCGCGCGGCCGCCGCCCTGCTCGCCCTCGGCGCCGCCGGCATCGCCGGGACGGCACCCGTCCTGCTGCCCGCGGCGGGGCGGGCCTGGCACCTGCACGCGGCCGCCGACGATCCGGCGGCGCTCGCGCGTTTGCGCCTGCCGGCCGATGCCGAGCGGATCGGAGCGGGGCTCGACGCCGCGATCGAGGCCGGCGACGACGACCTGGCGCGGAGCTTCCTCGACCTCGCCGCCTCGCAGGGCGTGCCGGTCTCGCCCGAGCGCCGGGAGCGGGTCGAGGCGCTGGCGGCGAGCGCACCGCGCCGGGCGCTCGGGGATGCCGCCACCGGCTTCGTCAGCGGCGAGGGTGCGGGGCTCGCCGGCCTCGCCGGCGCGGTGGCGGGCGACCTCGTCGGCTACGGCGACCTGCGCGACCTGTGGCGCGAAGGCGGGCGGCTGTCCCGCGGCGAGGCCTACGATCCGCTGCTGCTCGGGCTCGCGGCCGCCGGGCTGGCGCTCACCGGCGCGACGATCGTGTCCCTCGGCAGCAGCGTGCCGGTCCATGCCGGCACCACGACCCTGAAGCTCGCCGCCCGCACCGGCAAGCTGTCGCGGCCGCTGGCCGCCCGGCTGACCCATAGCGCCGGCGCCGCACTGGACCGCGAGGCCCTGACCCTCGTCACCGCAGCGGCCGGCCGGCTCGACCTCGCCGCCCTGCGCCAGGGGGCGAAGGGGGTGCTGCGGCCCGGTGCCTTCCGGGAGATCCGCAGCGTCGGCGAGCAATCGGCCCGGATCCAGGCCCGGCTCGGCGCCCGCGGCACCCTGCAGGCCCTGTCGGTGGCGGAGACCACCGACGACCTGCGCCGGGTCGCGCGGTTGTCCGAGGGGATGGGCGGGCGCACACGGGCGGTGCTGGCGCTGCTCGGCCGCGGCGCCCTGGTGCTGGGCTCGGGCCTGCTCGCGATCCTCCAGGGGCTGTGGCTCGGCCTCGCCTGGTTCCTGGCCGCCGCCCTGTTCTGCCGCCGGGCCGGCACCGCCCTCGGCCGCCTGATCTGGTGCCGACGCGTGCGCTAGCGCACCTCCGCCCGAGCCCGGCACGGCCGCCCCGTCCGCCTCGTCGTGACTTGCCCGCGCGGCGGCGTCCGATACGTGAAGAAGCCGGCTTGGACGACGATGTCGGTGTCCTTCCGCTGCGTTCCTGCGCGGTGGACCGGGTGATCCGGATGACGTGTCGCACCGCTCATCCTGGGCATGACGCAGCGAGCCGCGGAGGCGGACGGATTAGGCTTCCCGTCGACCATCGGCACCGCAGTGCTACTCGACGGCCGGCCCCTCCCCGACTTTCGTCCCCCCTTCGAAAGGATGACGCCAATCCCGACCATAGGCCGCGAATGGATACCGGGCTCAAGCATCAACTCGCGAAACTATCAATCTTGATTGACTGAGCGCCTACCGCGAAGCACTGAGAAACAGTCTTGTGCCGCAGAGATTTTGGTACTTAAATGGATTCAAGCGGGTCGCAACCCGCTCGATCGCGGAGATCTGCCGGGGGGCGACGATGGACGCAAGCGCTGGGAATGTCGTCATTTGGAACGGACTGGGCCGGGGCGAGCCGGCACCGACCGGTGACCGGCGTCGGCGCAGCCGCCTGACCGGGACCACCGCGCCGTGACCGCCTGGCAACCGGCGGCAGCGGCCGCCCTCGACGCGCTCGCCCTGGCCGTGCTGGTGGTCGACCGGCAGGCGCGCATCCTCCACGCCAACCGCGAGGCGGCGGACCTCCTGGACCGGCCCGACGGGGCGCTGGTCGGCCATCATCCCGGCGGCGGCCTCGGCGCCCGGACCGGGGACGGGCGGTCGCGCCTCCATGCCCTGATCCAGGCCGCCTGCGACGGCAGGGCCGGCGAGGTCGGCGGCTTCCTGCAGCTCGAGGGCGGGGCCGCGGACGAGCCGGGCGTCTCGGTCTGCGTCTCGCCCCTCGTCGATCCCGAGGACGAGATCAAGGCCTCCGGACGGGCGCTGGTGGTGGCGCGCCTGCTGCGGACGCAAAGGATCGACGCGCAAGGGCGGATCGAGGTGCAGCTGCGCACCCTGTACGGCCTCACCCGGGCCGAGGCGCAGGTCGGCGGGGCGCTCGCCCGCGGCGGCTGCCTCGCCGAGATCGCGGCCGAGCTCGGCATCAGCGTCACCACGGCGCGCACCCACGTCGCCCGGATCTTCCTGAAGACCGGCACGAAGCAGCAGAGCCAGCTCGTGGCGCTCGTGGCGGCCGTGCAGCTGCCGGTGGCCTACGCCGCCGAGGCGGCCGCCGGTCAGGCCCTGAGATCGAGCCGGTAGGCGTAGGCGTCGCCGCGGAACAGACCCTCGACGTACTCGATCATCCGGTCGTCGCGGGCATAGGACCGGCGCTTGATCAGGAGGCAGGGGAGGGGCTGCGTGAAGCCGAACACCGCGCATTCGGCCTCGTCCGGGGTCGCCGCCTCGATGGTCTGGCGGCAGCGCACCAGGGCGGCGCCGTGAGCCCCCAGGAACGCGTAGACCGAGCCGCCGAGGTCGCCCTCGGCGAGCGCCGGCACCGCCGTCAGATCGTACCATGCCACCTCGCGCGACAGCGGCATGCCGTCGCCGCAGCGGATGCGCACGAGCTTCAGGAACGGCGCCGTCGAGGGCAGCCCGAACAGCGAGGCGATCGAGCGGTCCTGCACCACCCGCCGCTCGACGATCCGCGTCGAGGGCACGCGGCCGAGTTCCTGCATCTCCTCGGTGAAGCCCTTGAGCCGGTCCATGCCCGGGCTGAGCCGGGTGCGCCCGGCAGCCACGATGAAGCCGTGCCGGCCATGGGCCGTGAGGTAGTGCTGCCGGCGCAGGGAATCGTAGCAGCGCTGCACCGTGGTGCGGCTGACGCCGAGCGCCTCGGCGAAGGGCCGCTCGGCCGGCAGCGTCGTGCCGCCCGCCACCGTCCCCTCCTCGATCAGCGCCCGCAGCTGCTCCTCCAGCTGCTGGTAGAGCGGCTTCGCGGTGTCGTGGCGCAGCCGCACGAGGCTCACGAGGGCGGGCTGTCCCGGGCCGGGCCCGGACGGGTGTTCGGGCATCGGCGGGTCAGCCGGAGCGACCGTCGCGCGCCGGCGCGGCGGAACGGAGAGAGGGCGGGGAAGGCGGGGCGGGGATCGGCGTGAGCATCGACACGGGCATCGGCATGGCGGCCAATCCGGCTCTCTTCGTCCTCGGAAGCTTCGTGGCAGCCTGTTCTGCCACGGTTGCAAGCCTGCCGCGAGCCGGCGAATCACTCAGGGCACAAGCTTTCCTGATCGAGCCGGGCGGCAAGGGGCTGAACCTCGCGGTCGGCGCCCGCCGTCTCGGCGCCGCGGTCGACGGATTGTTCGCGATCGGCGACGACGCGCTGTCGGCCCTCGCCGAGCCGGCCCTCGTCCGGGCCGGCTTGGACCCCGCGATGCTGCGCCGCTTTCCCGGCCCGACCGGGGCCGGCATCGGCTTCACCGACGCGGCGGGCGAGAACTGCCTTGCCGTGTATCCGGGCGCGAATGCCCGGCTCGGGCCTGCCGCGGTGCGGGAGGCGGCGGAGGCCATCGGCGGTGCGGCCCTGGCCCTGGCGCAGTTCGAGGCCGGCGATGCGGCGGTGACGGAGACCTTCCGGATCGCGCGGGACGCCGGCACCCGCACCCTGCTCAACCCGTCGCCGTTCCGGATGCCGACACCGGAGATGCTGCGCAAGACCGGGATCCTGGTGGTCAACGCGGTCGAGGCCGCGTCCTTCGCAGGCGCCCTCGGGCTTCCCGTCCCGGAGGCGGCACCCGAGGCCATCGCGACCTTCGCCCGGGCGCTGCACGCGAGCGGGCCGGACCTCGTCGTGGTCACCCTCGGGACGGACGGGGCGGTGGCCGTCCCGGCCGGCGGCCCGGCCCTGGCGCAGCCGGCGTTTCCGGTCGCGGCGGTCGACACGATGGGAGCCGGCGACGCCTTCACGGCCGGCCTGGCGGTCGGCCTCGCCGAGAGGCGTCCGCTGGCGGAGGCCTTGCGGATCGCCGCGGCCTGCGGTGCCTGCGTGGTCAGGGAGAAGGGGGTGTTCGACGCCCTGCCGGATCGGGCCGCCCTGGCGGCGATGCTCGGCGGACCTGCGTGACGCTTATCCGAACAGGGTCGTGAGCAGGGAACCCGCCACCGCGACCGTCGCCAGGATGAGGATGAACCGGATGTCGTCGAATCGCTGCCTGATCATGGCCGGGCCTCCCCGCTTGCTATGACGAGTGAACGTCTAAGCCCTCACACGAAGCGGGGCTGTGCGCCTCCACACGGCAGCGCGGCGCATCCAAACCACCGGACGATTGCACGATGATTGCGTCGAGCGGCGAAAACCGGCCGGGGCTGCGTCTCGCGGAAGACGATCCGGCTCCATCGCGCGGCAGGCGGAGGAGGACCGCCTCCGAAGAAGGGGCGGAACGGGATACGATTCCCACGGCTCCGGACCGGCTTGGCCGTTGACAGAACCGTTTGCACCTAAGAAAAAGGCCACACGCGAGGTGTGGCCCAAGTCTAGGGAGGAAACGCCCAAAGAGGGCAGCAACGCCGCGACGCCATCGCCGCGTTGCCACTCCAGAGTTAAGCCCTGCCGGCCGCGCTGGCAAGGGCCGTCTCGTGTTTCGTGGCATCCGGGACGCAGGTGATGCGCCGATGCAACTCTCGATAGACGCGGGACCCGCTGCCGTCCTGCCGCGTTCCGCTCTCGCGAAGCGAGAGCCGAGAGGAGGCCGCCGCGATGATGCCGACCGAGCCCGCCACGCGGCGCATCCCCGTCCGCGGCCTGACCCTCAACATCGCCGAATCCGGCCCGGCGGACGGGCCGCTCACCGTGCTGCTGCACGGCTTTCCCGAGACGTGGTGGAGCTGGCGCCGCCAGATCGGCCCGCTCGGGGCGGCGGGCTTGCGGGTGGTGGCGCCGGACCAGCGCGGCTACGGCCAGTCGAGCCGGCCCGAGGGGATCGCGGCCTACCACCTCGACCGCCTCGCCGAGGACGTGATCGGCCTCGCCGACGCCCTCGGGCAGGATCGGGTCCGCCTCGCCGGCCACGATTGGGGCGGCCTCGTCGCCTGGTGGGTGGCCGCCCGATACCCCGACCGGGTCGAACGGCTGGCGATCCTCAACGCGCCGCATCCGGACGTCTTCGGCGCCTATGCCCGCCGGCACCCGAGCCAGGCCCTGAGGAGCTTCTATGTCGGGCTCTTCCAGATCCCCGGCCTGCCCGAGGCGCTGCTGCGGGCCGGCGACTGCGCTGGCTTACGCCGCGCCCTGACCTCGTCGAGTCGGCCCGGCGCCTTCACTCCCCACGACCTCGACCTCTACGCCGCCGCCTGGCGCCGGCCCGGCGCGATCACCGCGATGCTGAACTGGTACCGCGCCCTGCGCCTGAAGCGCGATCCGGCGCCGGGGCCGATCCGGCCGCCGGTCCTGGTGCTGTGGGGCGAGCGGGACACGGCGCTCGAACGCGGCCTCGCCGCCGAGAGCCTGCAGCTCTGCGCCGAGGGCGCGGTGCGGTACTTCCCGCAAGCCACCCACTGGCTCCAGCACGAGGAACCGCAGGAGATCAACGCGGCCCTGATCGGGTTCCTGGCCGCGTCGTCACCCGGGACTCAGGCCTGATCGCCGAACAGCAGCCGCTTCGTCGCCGCCGTCACGTCCTCCTGCCGCATCAGGCTCTCGCCGACGAGGAGGGTGCGGATGCCGGCCTTCCCCAGAACCTGCGCGTCGGCGTGACTGCCGATGCCGCTCTCCCCGACCAGGATCCGGTCCTTGGGCACCAGCGGGCTCAGGCGCACGGCATTGTCGAGGGAGACCTGGAAGGTGCGCAGGTCGCGGTTGTTGACGCCGATCAGCCGCGTGCCGAGGGGGAGGGCGCGGGCCAGCTCGGACTCGTCGTGGACCTCGACCAGCACGTCCATGCCGAGGTCGTGGGCGGTCTCGACCAGGGCCGCCGCCTCCTCGTCGTCGAGGCTCGCCATGATGACCAGGATGCAGTCGGCGCCCCAGGCCCGGGCCTCGACCACTTGGTAGGGCTCGAACAGGAAGTCCTTGCGCAGGACCGGCAGGGAACAGGCGGCGCGGGCCGCCGTCAGGTAGTCGGGCTTGCCCTTGAAGGACGGCTCGTCGGTGAGCACGGACAGGCAGGTGGCGCCGCCCGCCTCGTAGGCTCGGGCGAGCGCCGGCGGGTCGAAATCCTCGCGGATGAGGCCGCGGGACGGCGAGGCCTTCTTGATCTCGGCGATCAGGGCGAAGCGATCCTGGGCGACATGCGCGGCGATGGCGTCGGCGAAGCCGCGCGGCGGGTCGGCCTTGGCCGCACGCTTCTCGAGTTCGGCGAGCGGCATCCGCAGCTTCGCCGCCGCGATCTCGCGCCGCTTGTAGGCCTCGATATGGGCGAGCACGTCGGCCGGGCGCGGCCGGGCCTCGTCCTGGTGGGACGTGGAATCGGTATCGGACAAGGCCGTGTCCTCCCCTCGGGAGAGTGTCGGGGGTATCGAGTTCGGGGGACGCCGTCGATTACGCGCTGGAAACGACCGTCAGGCGCTCCAGGACCGCCCTGGCCGCGCCGGTGTCGATCGCCTGGGCGGCGCGCGCGACGCCGTCCTGCAAGCTGTCAACGCGCCCGGCGACCATCAGGGCCGCTGCGGCATTGAGGACGCCGATGTCGCGGTAGGGCGTGCGGGCGCCGTCGAGCACGTCCCGCAGGGCCCCGGCATTGTGGGCCGGATCGCCGCCGCGCAACTCGTCCGGCTGGGCGAGACGCAGGCCCAGCTCGCGCGGATCGATGGTGAAGCGGCGGATCGCCCCGTCCTCGAGCGCCACCACGGCGGTCGGGCCGGTGGTGGTGATCTCGTCGAGCCCGTCGGAGCCGTGCACGGTCCAGACCCGGCGGCTCCCGAGCTCGGCGAGCACCCGGGTCATCGGCTCGGCGAGGGACGGGGCGTAGACGCCGAGGAGCTGGGCCGGGACGCCGGCCGGGTTGCAGAGCGGCCCGAGCACGTTGAAGAGCGTCCGGGTGCCGATCTCGACCCGCACGGGTGCGACGTGGCGCATCGAGGCGTGGTGCGCCTGGGCGAACATGAAGCACAGGCCCGCCTCGGTGAGGCAGCGGGCCAGATGGTCCGGCGTCAGGCCGATGCCGACGCCGAGGGCCGAGAGCACGTCGGCGGCGCCGGAGCGCGACGAGGCGGCGCGGTTGCCGTGCTTGGCCACCGGCACGCCGCAGGCGGCGGTGACGATCGCGGCGAGCGTGGAGACGTTGTAGCTGCCCGAATGGTCGCCGCCGGTGCCGACGATGTCGATCGCGCCCTCGGGCGCCACGACGCGGGTCATGCGCTCGCGGAGCGCCGCGGCGGCGCCCGTGATCTCGTCCAGAGCCTCGCCGCGGACGTGCAGGGCCATCAGGAAGGCGCCGGCCTGGGCGTGCGTCACCTCGCCGGAGAGGAGGTGGTCGAAGGCGCGGCGCGCCTCCTCGCGCGTCAGCGCGGCGCCCGTGGCGACCTTCGCCAGGTAGGGCTTGAACGAGTCCATGACGGTAACGGGCCTGATCTCAGCGCGGGTGTCGGGCTGTTTCCGTCAATGCACATCTCGGCCGCGCTTGTCACCCCGGGCCTTCACATTCCGGGCCTCGGCATTCCACGCCGCGGCGAGGTCGAGGAAATTGCGCACCATGGTCTGCCCGTGCTGCGACAGGATGCTCTCGGGGTGGAACTGCACCCCGTGCACCGGCCGCTCGGCGTGTTCCAGCGCCATGATGAGGCCGTCTGCCTCCGCCGTCACGACGAGGTCCTGCGGGCAGCTCGTCCGCTCGACGATCAGCGAATGGTAGCGCGTCGCGGAAAACGGCCCGTTGATGCCGCGAAACAGCCCGGTCGCCCGGTGCCGCACCTGCGAGACCTTGCCGTGCATGGGCGCCGGCGCCCGCACCACCTCGCCGCCGAAGGCCTGGCCGATCGCCTGGAGGCCGAGGCAGACGCCGAGCATCGGGATCTCGGTGCTCAACTCCCGCACCACGTCGAGGCACACCCCGGCCTCGCTCGGCGTGCAGGGTCCCGGCGACAGCACCAGGGCGTCCGGCGCGCGGCGGCGGATCTCCGCGACGGTGATCGCGTCGTTGCGCACCACCTCGATCGACCCGGCGAGCGGGCCGATCAGGTGGACGAGATTCCAGGTGAAGGAATCGTAGTTGTCGATGACCAGGATGTCGGACATGGGCGCCTCTTGCGGGCGCGGTGTGGGGCTTGGGGCGGCGGGAGGTCAAGGGGGCGGGGCGCTGTGCAGAGGCGGGACGGCCGCCGCTGCGGGCTTCGTTCCGACCTCGTCCGGGGAGTCGCAGCCTTTCCTCCCCATCCACGACCTCATCCTGATGTCGCCGGCGGGATCGGCGGAGGAACGGTGCCCGCGCCCCAGAAAAAACCCGCCCCTCCCTTACGGGACAGGCGGGTGTGAAGTCGAGGGTCCGTCCTCGGTGGAGGAGGTCGTCTATTCCCGCTCGCCGGTGAGGCTCAGCAGCATCTGGAACAGATTGATGAAATTCAGGTAGAGCGACAGCGCCCCGAACACCGCGAGCTTGGAATTGGCTTCCTCGCCCCAGTTCTCGGCGTACTGCTCCTTGATCGACTGGGTGTCGTAGGCGGTGAGCCCGGTGAAGATCACCACGCCGATGAGCGAGATCGCGAATTGCAGCGCGCTCGAGGCCAGGAAGATGTTGACCAGGCTGGCGATGACGAGGCCGATCAGGCCCATCACCAGGAACGAGCCCATCCGCGAGAGGTCGCGCTTGGTGGTGTAGCCGTAGAGGCTGGTCGCCCCGAACATCGCCGCGGTGATGAAGAAGGTGCGGGCGATGCTGGTGCCGGTGAAGACCAGGAAGATCGAGGCCAGGGACAGCCCCATCACCCCGCAGAACGTCCAGAACAGGGTGTGGGCGGTGGCAGCCGAGATCCGGTCGGCGCGGAACGACAGCACCATGATGAAGGCGAGGGGCGCCAGCATCACGACGTATTTCAGCGGCGTGCCGAAGAGCGGCTTGTAGAGCGCCGGGGTCGAGGACACGCCGAGGGCGACGAGGCCGGTCAGGGCCAGGCCGAGCCCCATCGTGTTGTAGACCCGCAGCATGTGCCGCCGCAGGCCCTCGTCGAAGACCGCGCCGGCGGGGGCGGCGTGGGTCTGCCAGGCGAAGGGGGTGTTCATCGGGGAGGTCGCTCCGGGACGGGGACGGGTGGGGAGGTCAGTGCTGCAAGGCCGCCAGGGTGGCGGCGGCGCGGCCGAGATCGGGCTCGCTGCCCGATCCGCTGAGCGCGTAGGCGCCGCGTCCGGCGGTCCAGTAGACCGTCACGGCCTCGGGCGAGCGGACGACGGCCGGGGCGAGCGCCGCCGAATCGTCGCTGCGGGTGGCGAAGAGCGCGACCTTGCCGAGGCTGCCGGCATCGATCGCGACCTCGACGCCCGCGCCGCTGCGCGCGGGGAAGATCTGCAGGTCGTCGACGCGCCAATCCGCGGGAAGGGCGGGCAGGGCGATGCCGGTCGCCGCCTCGACCTCGCGCCGGTCATAGGCCGGGGTCGGGCGCTGGGAGGCCACGCGGGCCCGCACCAGGGCCGCCTGGCGGGCCTGGAGCGCCTCCTCGACGAAGGCCGGGGAATGGGTCTGCGCGATGGTGTTCTGCACGCCGAAATCGCCGGTCTCGTTGTGCAGGAGCCAGCCGGTGCCAACCAGCATGGCGATCACCGCGGCGCGCTGGAGCCGGGCGCCGATGCGCCGCCAGGTCAACGACCGGTCGAGGCGGCGGGCCGCCGAGGCCAGGCGCTCCGGCGTCGGGCCGACGCGCACGGCGCCGTCGCGCACCGACCCGAAGGCGGCGCAGAGCGCGTCGCGGGTGTGCAGGTCGGCCATCACCCGGGCGGCCACCTCGGGCCGTGCCGCCAGGTGCTCCTCCACCTCGATCCGCCGGCCGAGGTCGAGCTGGCCGTCGATATAGGCGTTCAGGTCCGTGTCGGTGATCGGGTCCATCGTCGCCTCCGGTGTCTGCTCGCGCCCCATCACGACGCCCTCGCGGAACGGGTCCCGCCATCGACTACCCGCAGCCGCGGCCCCGGGCGGGCCGGCGGCTCCTCGGGGGCCGGCTGGCGGGCGGTCCCGCCGCTCTCGATGTTGCGGAGCGCCGCCCGGGCGCGCCCGAGGCGCGACATCAGCGTGCCGATCGGGATGCCGAGCACGTCGGCGGCCTCCTGGTAGGCCAGCCCCTCGATCGTCACGAGGTGCAGGGCCTCGCGCTGCTCCGCCGGCAGGCGCTGGAACGCCTCGCGCACCTGGGCGAGGCGCACATGGCCTTCCTGGGCCGGGGGCGTGGCTTCGTCCGTCATCTGCCCGAGGGCGTCGGCGTAGCGCGCCTCGACCTTCCGGCGACGCTGGTCGTCGATGAAGGCGTTGTGCAGCACCGTCATCAGCCAGGTGCGCAGGTTGGTCCCCGGCCGCAGGGTGCCCTGGCGCTCGAGGGCGCGCACGAGGGTGTCGTGCACGAGGTCGTCGGCCTGAGTGGCATCACGGGTCAGGGACCGGGCATAGCGCCGGAGCGGCACCATGAGGTCGAGGACGTCGGGGCGCTTGCGAAGCATCATATGGGGTGAACGTGCGGGGGGCCGGGTCTAATCCCGGGCGTCGTCGCCCGGTGCCGGGAACGTTCACATCCGCGTGAGCGGCAGTGCCGATGATGCGCCGCTCCCACCCTCTCCCGCAGAGGGGGGAGGGGTCGCCCGCGCGTCCCGGGCTTGCGCATTCCCCCGATCTCGAGCGCGGAGGACGGGGACGGTCCTTGAAACGACGAGGGGCCCGCTTCGGGGCCCCTCGATCGTCTCAGGCAGAGATCCCGGGTGAGGGATCCCGTCAGTGCGACAGGATCCGCGACAGGAAGGTCTGGGCGCGCTCGCTGCGGGGGGAGCCGAAGAACTCCTCCTTCTGCGCGTCCTCGACGATCTCGCCCTTGTCCATGAAGATGACGCGGTTCGCGACCTTGCGGGCGAAGCCCATCTCGTGGGTGACCACCATCATGGTCATGCCCTCGCGGGCGAGCTCGACCATCACGTCCAGCACCTCGCCGACCATCTCGGGATCGAGGGCGGAGGTCGGCTCGTCGAACAGCATCACGATCGGGTTCATGGCGAGCGCCCGGGCGATGGCGACGCGCTGCTGCTGGCCGCCGGAGAGCTGGCCCGGGAACTTGTGGGCATGGGCCTTGAGGCCGACCCGCTCCAGCAGCGCCAGGCCCTTGGCCTCGGCTTCGGCCTTCGGCCGGCCGAGAACCTTGCGCTGGGCGAGGCTGAGGTTGTCGGTGATCGACAGATGCGGAAACAGCTCGAAATGCTGGAACACCATGCCGACCCGCGACCGGAGCTTCGGCAGGTTGGTCTTCTTGTCGGCGACCCTTGTGCCGTCGACGGTGATCTGGCCCTTCTGGAACGGCTCGAGGGCGTTGACGCACTTGATCAGCGTCGACTTGCCGGAGCCCGAGGGGCCGCAGACCACCACCACCTCGCCCTTGGTGACCGAGGTGGTGCAGTTCGTCAGCACCTGGAAGTCGCCGTACCACTTCGAGACGTCGTCGATGGCGATCATCGGCCCGGTGGTCGCCGTCACCGGCGGCCGCTCGGTGAGCAGGGTGCCGACGGGGCCGGTGCCCGGCGCCGCGTCGGTCGCGGCCTGCGGCTCCGAAACGGGGCTGACGGGCGGCATCGCGGAGGAGGTCATGGCGCGGATCCTAGCGGATGATGGCGACCCGGCGCTGCAGGCGGCGCACCAGGAGCGAGGCGATGAAGCAGATGGCGAAGTAGACGATCGCGGCGAACACGTACATCTCCACCAGGCGGCCGTCGCGCTGCGCGATCTTGGACGCGGCGCCGAGGAAGTCGGTGATCGAGAGAACGTAGACCAGCGAGGTGTCCTGGAACAGCACGATGGTCTGGGTCAGCAGCACCGGCAGCATGTTGCGGAAGGCCTGGGGCAGGATGATGCTGCCCATCGACTGCCAGTAGGTGAGGCCGAGCGCCGAGGCCGCCGCCGATTGCCCCTTGGGGATCGACTGGATGCCCGCCCGCATGATCTCGGAGAAGTACGCCGCCTCGAACAGCGTGAAGGTGATGAGCGAGGACGAGAAGGCGCCGACCTGGATCGGCCGTTCGGACCCGATGATCCACTGCCCGATATACGGCACCAGGAAGTAGAACCAGAAGATCACCAGCACCAGCGGCAGCGAGCGCATGAAGTTGACGTAGGCCTTGGCGACCTGCGGCAGCACCGGCAGGCCGGACAGGCGCATCATGGCGATCAGCGTGCCGAGCACCACGCCGCCGATCGCCGCGAGCGCGGTCAGCGTCAGGGTGAAGGCCATCCCGTCGAAGAACAGGTAGCGCCAGGAATTCAGGATGACGCTGAAATCGAAATTCGAGAACATCGCGAGCCCCAGCCCCAAGCTCTAGAGCATCTTCCGACGAAGCGGATACCGGCTCGCCTCAGAAAATGCCGCAAAATCAAAGACCTGGAGCGCCACCCGACCGCCCCGCGATCGGGTGGCGCTCCAGAGGATCAACGGCCCGGCACCGCGACGCGGCGCTCGATCACGCCCGCCACGGTCACCACGATCAGGTTGATGATGATGTAGATCACGGTCGCGGCCGTGAAGGCCTCGAAGACCTGGAACGAGAATTCCTGCATCGCGCGGGCCCGGGCGGTGAGCTCCAGGAGGCCGATGGTCAGCGCCACCGACGTGTTCTTCAGGTTGTTGAGGAACTCGGAGGTCAGCGGCGGCAGGATGATGCGGTAGGCGTTGGGCAGGAGCACGTAGCGGTAGGTCTGGGCGGTGGTGAGCCCGAGCGCCGTGCCGGCCATGCGCTGGCCCCGCGGCAGGGCCTGGATGCCGGCCCGCACCTGCTCGGCGACGCGCGAGGCGGTGAAGAAGCCCAGGCACACCACGGCGGTGTAGAACGGCGCGTTCGGCAGCTGCTTCAGCCAGGTGCCCCAGGATTCCGGCAGCACCTCCGGCAGCACGAAGTACCACAGGAACATCTGCACCAGCAGCGGGATGTTGCGGAACAGCTCGACATAGGCGTTGCCGACCATCTGGGCGCCCCGGCCCGGCAGGGTGCGCAGCACGCCGATCACCGAGCCGACCGCGAAGGCGATGACCCAGGCGCAGAGCGCAGTGACGATGGTCCACATCAGGCCCGACAGCAGCATGTCGGCGTAGGTGCCGTTCCCCTCGGGCGAGGCCTCGAAGAAGATGCCCCAGTTCCAGTTGTAGTTCATGCCCTGTCTTCCGGGTGCGCCTGATGTCGGATGGTATACGGGTTTTCCCGGCCCGGGCGAGGCGGGGCGCGGTCGAGGGCACAGGGAAAAGTGCCTGGAGGGACGAAATCGGTCGGCGCCGCCCCCCCGGGGGGACGCGGCGCCGGGTTCTCGGCTCAGTAGGCGGCCGGGTCCGGGCTGTCGCTCGGCTTGGCGAAGGCGTGCTGCAGCGCCTCGCTCATCGGCAGGTTCAGGTTGATGTCCCGCGGCGGAATCGGCTTCATGAACCACTTGTCGTAGGTCGTCTTCGACTCCGGGCTCTTGTAGAAGGCGGCGGTGGCCGCATCGACGACCTTCTTGAAGGGAGCGTCGTCCTTGCGCAGCATGATGCCGTAGGGCTCGGGCTTCGACAGGGCGTCGGTCGAGATCGCGTAGGCGCCCGGATCCTTGGAGGAGGCGGCGAGCGAGGCGAGCAGCACGTCGTCCATCACGAAGGCGGCGGCGCGGCCGGTCTCGACCATCAGGAACGCCTCGGCGTGGTCCTTGGCCGGCAGGATCGTGATGCCGAGCTTCTTATCGGCGTTGTACTCGTTGATCTGCTTGATGTTCGTGGTGCCCGAGGTCGACACGACGGTCTTGCCCTTCAGGTCCTCGAACTTCGTCAGGCCGCTCGACTTCTTGGCGACGAAGCGGTTGGCGGTCAGGAAGTGGGTGTTGGTGAAGGCGACCTGCTTCTGCCGGTCGACGTTGTTGGTGGTCGAGCCGCACTCGAGGTCCACCGTGCCGTTGGCGATCAGCGGAATGCGCGTCGCCGAGGTCACCGGGTTCAGCTTCACCTCGAGCTTGTCGAGCTTGAGGTCGGCCTTCACCGCGTCGACGATCTTGTAGCAGATGTCCATCGCGAAGCCGACCGGCTTCTGGTTGTTGTCGAGATAGGAGAACGGCACCGACGAATCGCGGTAGCCCAGCGTGATCTGCCCGGTCTCCTTGATCTTCTTCAGCGTCCCGGTGAGGTCCTGGGCAGAGGCGGCTCCCGCGGAGGCCGCCAGGCCGGCGAGCAGGACGGGAAGCAGGCTTCTCAAACGCATTCGTGCTCTCCTATTGGGCATCGACCTAGTCCGCCACGGCGATCATCACGTCAAGGGTTGGGCTGGGGATGGCGGCGCGTCCCGTCGGGTCGTGATGCGCCGGGACCTTTGCGCGACACCTTTGCGCAAGACCTTCGCGCAAGACCTTGCCGGCCGGCCGCGGGCGATGCCCGCCTGAGTCTCAGCAAGGGGCGGGCCAACCCGGCCGGCCGCCCGGCCGGGCAGCCCCTCGCGCACGGCCTGTTGCACCCCGGCCCCGCGCGCGCGAAGCTGCCGTGCCTTAAGGATCGGTCCTTCGCGGCGCGAATCCTGCCCGGCACCCGTGACGACCCCGCGACGACGGACCGACGAGACCGATGCAGATCGCCACGCCCTACCTGATGTTCCTCGGCGACGTGCCGGACACGCTCGCCGCCAAGACCGCCTACGGCATCGTCGACTGGCGGCCCGAATGGTGCGTCGGCCAGTTGCGCCTGCCCGGCTGCGCCGCCGATCTCGGCATCCCGGACCTCACCATCGCCGAGGGCGTCGCGAAGGGCGCCCGCACGCTGATCGTCGGCGTGGTCAATGCCGGCGGCGTGCTGCCGCAGCACTGGATCGCCACCATCGTGCAGGCGATCGAGGCCGGGCTCGACGTCGCGAGCGGCCTGCACACCCGCCTCGGCTCGGTGCCGAAGATCGCCGAGGCGGCGTCCCGCCACGGGCGCCGGCTCCACGACGTGCGCCATTCCGACCAGCGCTTCGACACCGGCAAGGGCACGCGGCGGCCCGGCAAGCGGCTGCTGACCGTCGGTACCGACTGCTCGGTCGGCAAGAAGTATACCGTGCTGGCGCTCGAGAAGGGCATGCGGGACCGCGGCCTCGACGCCGATTTCCGCGCCACCGGCCAGACCGGGGTGTTCATCTCGGGCCGCGGCGTCGCCATCGACGCGGTGGTGGCCGACTTCATCTCCGGCGCCGTCGAGTGGATCGCCCCTGCCGCCGACCCGGGCCACTGGGACCTGATCGAGGGCCAGGGCTCGCTGTTCCATCCGAGCTTCGCCGGCGTCAGCCTCGGCCTGCTGCACGGGGCGCAGCCCGACGCCTTCGTGGTCTGCCACGAGCCGACCCGCACGACGATGCGCGGCGTGAAGCATCCGCTGCCGAGCCTGCGCGAGGTGATCGACCTGACGGTGCAGCTCGGCCGCCTGACCAACCCGGACATCCGGCCGACCGGCATCGCGGTCAACACCCAGGCCCTGGAGGAAGGGGAGGCACGGGCGCTCCTCGAAAAACTCGCCGCCGAACACGGCCTGCCGGCGACCGACCCGGTGCGGTTCGGGGTCGTGGGGCTGGTCGACCGCCTCATCGAGGAGTTCCCGGCGTGATCCGGCTCGCGACCGCCATCGAACGCTGGCCGATCGCCGGCACCTTCACCATCTCGCGCGGCAGCCGGACGGAGGCCGTGGTGGTGACCGCCGCGGTGACCGACGGCACCGTCACCGGCCGGGGCGAGTGCGTGCCGTATGCCCGCTACGGCGAGACCGTGGAGGGCGTGCGCGCCCTGATCGCCGCGCAAGCGGACGCCCTCGCCGCCGGCCTGACCCGGCAGGACCTCGCGATGCGGCTTCCCGCGGGCGCCGTCCGCAACGCTCTCGACTGCGCCCTGTGGGACCTCGAGGCCAAGCGGACCGGCACGCCCGCCCATCGGCTCGCCGGGATCCCGGCGCCCGCGCCGGTGACGACCTGCTATACGCTGAGCCTCGGCAGCCCGGAGGCGATGGAGGCGGCGGCCCGCGCGGCTGCCGCCCGTCCGCTCCTGAAGGTGAAGCTCGGCGGCGCCGGCGATCCCGAGCGGATCGCGGCGGTGCGCCGGGGGGCGCCGGAGTCCCGGATCGTCGTCGATGCCAACGAGGCGTGGTCCCCCGAGACGCTCGCGGCCAACCTCGCGGCCTGCGTGGCGGCCGGGGTGCGGCTGATCGAGCAGCCGCTGCCGGCGGGCGACGATGCGGCGCTGGCCGGGATAGCCCGGCCGATCCCGATCTGCGCCGACGAGAGCCTGCACGACCGCGCCGGTCTCGACGGGCTCAAGGACCGCTACGACGCGATCAACATCAAGCTCGACAAGGCCGGCGGCCTCACCGAGGCCCTGCTGCTGGCGGAGGCCGCCAAGGCGCGGGGCCTGTCGATCATGGTCGGCTGCATGCTCGGGACCTCGCTCGCCATGGCGCCGGCGATGCTCCTGTCGGGCTACGCCGACTTCGTCGACCTCGACGGCCCGCTGCTGCTGGCCCGCGACCGCGAACCGGGCCTTCGCTTTGAGGGGAGCCTCGTCCATCCGCCCGAGCCGGCTTTGTGGGGGTGACGACCGTCGACCGAGCCCGGTGCGCTTGCGCCGGGTCGGCAAAGGATGCTCTGTGAACGGCAGGGGCCGGACACGGGTCCCGCATCCGGGAGAGAACCAACGCCATGATCCTGGTCAGCGTGATGTATCCGGGCGGCGCCGACGCCCAGCCCTTCGACCTCGATTACTACCTCAAGCACCACATGCCGCTGGTGCGCGAGCGCTGGTCCTCGATGGGCCTGGACAAGGTCGAGGTAGTCAAGGCGAGCGGTACGCCCGACGGCAGCCCGGCCCCGTTCCAGGTGATGGCGCTCCTCAGCTTCCGCTCGCTGGAGGACTTCCAGAAGGCGGGCGCGGCCCACGGCAAGGAGATCTTCGGCGACATCCCGAACTTCTTCAAGGGCCAGCCGGTGGTCCAGATCAACGAGCCGCAGAGCTTCTGATGCCGTATCCGGGAGACGACGCCCGGACGCGGCGTCGAAGCCCGCGCGACGCCCGAGCGAAGCCGAAATCCGCCTTGCGAAGGCGTCAGGCGGATTTCGCATGACGTCCTGAAGCACGGTCCGATCGCACCCCGATCGGGCCGCGCTCCGAATCCTTCAGTCTGCCGTGCCGTCTGCGCCAGACCGGCATACGCCTCGTCGGAACATGCTCCAGCGATGATCGATATCGTCAAGGTCCTGCGCGAGCAGCATCCGGATCTCGGGCCCTACGTCCTGGCCCTGCGCGAGCGCTCGGGGCTGGTGGCGCCGGACGATCCCGACGCCCTCGCGTCCGAGGTGCGGGACTGGGCCGCAACGGAGGCTCCCAGCACCGCCTTCAGCCGGCGCGCGGTCACCTACGCGATCTTCCCGGGGCTGCCGGAGGAGACCCGCACCCTCGGCGTCGTCGCCTTCGCCAGCGCCGCGGATCTCGCCCGCTTCGCCACGCGCTGGACCTGACCGTCACCGGCCCCGCACGACCAGCTCGCGCGGGGTCGGGGCCGAGCCGGCCATGCGGGCGCTCAACGTCAGCCCGAGATCGATGCAGAGCACCAGCAGGATGGCGGCGAGCAGCGCGATGATCGCCGCCTGGCCCCGTGGGGTGAGGGCCGCCACGGTCGCCCGCCTCGTCCCGGGGACCGGCGGCGGCAACGTCCCGGGTTCCGGCATCGGTGCGTCCTCCGCCAGGGCGGACACGCTCTCCAGGGGCGTGAAGCGCGGCCGGTAGCCGCCGACCGGCACGATGAGCCGGACCTCCAATCCCTCGGCGTGCTGGGCATAGACCTCGTCCAGGGCCCGGCGCAGGCGTCCGGCCTCGACGCGCACGCTCGGATCGATGCTCGGGTCGAAATCGGGCCCCCGGCCGAGGGCCTGGGTGGCGATGGTGTAGGCCTTGATGGTCGCGCCGCGCCCGGCCAGTTCCTCCTCGACCACGAAGCGCAGGAAGCGCGCGAGCTTGGGCGACCGCATGAAGGGCGGCGCGCGCAGCAGGATCTCCAGGGTCTCGACCACGCGGTCGGCCGGAACCTCCTCCCCGGTCACGGACATCGATTCGCCTTCCCCGCGGGGCCGGAGCGAAGGTCCGGCCTGCCACCGGACGCCGCGGCCCCCATGGAACTTGGGGCGAGTATAATGACGGGGCCGCAGGATGTTAGCCCTTTTCGGCCCGGCATCGCCGCCGGCCTGGGGATAGCGGGCCGGGGGATACCCGGCCAAGTCTCGCTGGGCCAAGTCTCGCCGGCGCAGGTCTCACCGGGGCAGGAACGGCACGGTGAAGAGCAGGCTGCGGGCCTCGTCGCGCACCTCGACGCGCCAGGCGGACCAGTCGATCCGCGTCGCCTCGGGGCCGTTCATGGCGTCGGCGATCAGGGTCCGGGCCTGGAGATGAGCCTCGCCGAGGTCACGGCAATTGAGCCCGGCCTCGTCCGGCACGCTCTGGACCGCATCCATGATATCGAAGAAGTAGCGGGGCACGGCGGCTCGGCCTCGAAGCTTCCGGTAAAAGAATACCGATAAATGTCACCAACCTGCGTGCCGGAGGCCCAAGGCCTGCAGCAGATCGAGCGATCACTTGTTAGGTCCATGCTCTGGAAACGGAAGCGACACGTTAAGGTTCCGCTTGGTCCTCGCTCGACAGGCCTAAGCCGCCAGACTTAAGGCGCACGAGGGCGTCTTGCCTCGTCCTCCGCGGCGCGCCGGCCGGGATCAGGGCGCCTCCCGCTCCGGAACGCCGCGCCAGGCGGGCTGGCGGTCGTGAGGGGTGAGAGTGTCGCGGGAGGGCGCCGCCTCCGCCGCGGCCGCCCGCAGGCCGGTCCCGACGGCACGCCCGGCCTCCGCGGCGGCGGTCTCGACCATCCGGGCGCGCAGGGATTCGGGGAGCATGGCGAGGACCGGACCGGCGATCTCGCCGAGGCTCGCCGGCAGGTGCGCCGCCCGAGAAGGGGCAGGGGCAAGGGTTTGAGCAGGGGCGGGGGGCTGGGCCTCGCCGAGGCGCAGGGGCGACAGATAGTAGATCGCGCCGATCACCAGCCCGGCCCGCAGCCAGAAGGCCATCCCGTTCCCCCGAAGTCGCCCGTCGTCCCCGCAGGACCACCCTGGGCCTGCAATGGTGAAGCGTTTCGGTGCGGGGACGGGCGATCTGCCGACATGCCTAACGGACGTCGCGAGGGGCATCGCGGCGCTTGGCCGTGCCGCCCCCCCTGCTCGCGACGCGTCAGCCTGTTCGCAACCCGGTCCGGGGTCTTCAATTTTTCTGAGCTTCCTGCTCAAGCGATTTGATCTGTTCGACAAAGCCGGCCTCGGCGTAAAATCGTTCCACGCCAGGCCGCCTCCCTCCGGCCATAGACCAACGATCGGGAAATCATGCCGACCGATATCGAGATCGCCCGCGCGGCCACCCTGCAGCCGATCACCGCGATTGCGCAGCGCCTCGGCATCCCCGACGACGCCCTGCATCCGTATGGCCGCCACATCGCCAAGATCGACCATGCCCATATCCGGGGCCTCGAGGCGCGGCCGGAGGGCAAGCTGGTCCTGGTGACGGCGATCAGCCCGACCCCGGCCGGCGAGGGCAAGACCACCACCACGGTCGGCCTCGGCGACGCGCTCAACCGCATCGGCCGCAAGACGGTGATCTGCCTGCGCGAGCCGTCCCTCGGCCCCTGCTTCGGCCAGAAGGGCGGGGCGGCCGGCGGCGGCAAGGCCCAGGTGGTGCCGATGGAGGCGATCAACCTCCACTTCACCGGCGACTTCCACGCCATCACCTCGGCCCACAGCCTCGCGGCGGCCCTGATCGACAACCACATCTACTGGGGCAACAACCTCGGCATCGACCTGCGCCGGGTGGCGTTCCGGCGCGTCCTCGACATGAACGACCGGGCGCTGCGCAACATCACCCAGAGTCTCGGCGGCGTCGCCAACGGCTACCCGCGCGAGGACGGGTTCGACATCACGGTCGCCTCCGAGGTGATGGCGGTGTTCTGCCTCGCCCGCGACCTCGCCGACCTCGAGGCGCGGCTCGGCCGGATCGTGGTGGCGGAGAACCGCGACCGCAAGCCGGTGACGCTGGCCGACCTCAAGGCCACCGGCGCCATGACGGTGCTGCTCAAGGACGCGCTGCAGCCCAACCTCGTCCAGACCCTGGAGGGCAGCCCGGCGCTGATCCATGGCGGGCCCTTCGCCAATATCGCGCATGGCTGCAACTCGGTGATCGCGACCCGCGCCGGCCTGCGCCTCGGCGACTACGTGGTGACGGAAGCCGGCTTCGGCGCCGATCTCGGGGCGGAGAAGTTCTTCGACATCAAGTGCCGGCAGGCGGGCCTGAGCCCGTCCGCGGTGGTGATCGTCGCGACGGTGCGCGCCCTCAAGATGCATGGCGGCGTCGCCAAGTCGGATCTCGGCACCGAGAACGTCGCGGCCCTGGAGCGGGGCTTCGCCAACCTCGCCCGCCACGTCGAGAACGTGCGCCGCTTCGGTGCGCCGGTGGTGGTGGCGGTCAACCATTTCCACGCCGATACCGACGCCGAGCACGCGGCCCTCAGGGCTCTGTGCCGCGACCGGCTCGACGTCGAGGCGATCACCTGCCGGCACTGGGCCGAGGGCGGCGCCGGAGCGGAAGCGCTGGCCCAGGCCGTCACGGCCCTCGCCGATGCGGGGCCGGCCGCGCCGCCGCGCTTCGTCTACCCGGACGCGATGCCGCTCGAGGACAAGATCCGCTCCATCGCGCAGACGCTCTACGGCGCCGCCGACATCCAGGTCGAATCGAAGGCGGCGGCCAAGCTCGCGGCGTTCGAGAAAGCGGGCCACGGCCATCTGCCGGTCTGCATGGCCAAGACCCAGTACTCGTTCTCGACCGATCCGAGCCTGATGGGCGCCCCGAGCGGCCACGTGGTCGCGGTGCGCGACGTGCGGCTCTCGGCCGGCGCCGGCTTCGTGGTGGCGATCTGCGGGGAGATCATGACCATGCCGGGCCTGCCCAAGGTCCCGGCGGCGGAGGGCATCCACCTCGACGCCGAGGGACGGATCGAGGGGCTGTTCTAAGCAGAGTTCGCAAGAGCAGCTGCCGGCTCCGCCGCAAAAATCTGCGACGAAACAGAGAGTTTAAGCGGACGAGGCGTCGGCCTGCCAACGCAAGACCGCTTGGCCTAGATCTCGGCCCGCAAGGGCCGGCTGAGCAGGCCGGCAATGGCCTCGTCGAGGTGGAGCGTGCCGGAGACGAGGCCGGCCACCGCCTCGGCGACCGGCATCTCGACCCCGCGCCGGCGGGCGAGCGCCAGCAGCCCCTGCGCGGAGAAGGCCCCTTCGGCGAGCTTGCCGCCGGAGGCCTCCGCGAGGCTCGCGCCACGGCCGAGCCGCTCGCCGAAGGCGAAGTTGCGCGACTGCGCCGAGCCGGCGGAGAGCACGAGGTCGCCGAGGCCGGACAGCCCCATCAGGGTCTCGGGCCGGGCGTCCCAGGCGCGGGCGAAGCGCATCAGCTCGGCGAAGCTGCGGGCGACCAGGGCCGCCCGGGCGCTCTCGCCGAGGCCCCGGCCGATCGCCGCCCCGCAGGCGATGGCGAGCACGTTCTTGGCCGCCCCGCCGATCTCGACCCCGCGCGGGTCGCTGCCGTGATAGACCCGGAAGGTCGGCCCCGACAGGGCGGCGGCGAGGCGCGCCGCCAGGTCGCCGTCGCGGCTCGCCAGGGTCACGGCGGTGGGCAAGCCCCGGGCGACGTCCGCCGCGAAGCTCGGACCGGACAGGACGGCGATCGCGGCGCTCGGCGCGGCCTCGGCGGCCACGTCGGTCAGGAAGGCGTCGGTGCCGCGCTCGATGCCCTTGGCGCACAGGATCAGCGCCGCGTCCGGCCGGAGGTGGGGGCGCAGGGTCGTCAGGACGCCCCGCAGGGTCTGGGCCGGCGTCACCACCAGCACCGCCTCGGCCTCGGCGAGGTCCCCGGCGGCGGCCGTCGGGCGCACGCCCGGATGCAGCGTCACGCCGGGAAGGTGGCGGGCATTCTCGCGGGAGCGGGCCATGGCGGCGGCGCTCTCGGCGTCGCGCATCCACAGCGCGACAGGCCGCGTTGCCGCCGCGGCGGCCGCGTTGGCGAGCGCCGTGCCCCAGGCCCCGCCGCCCAGGACCGCGATCGGGCCGACGGTGTTCGGGCCGATGGTGTTCATGCAGCGCCTCCCGCCCTGAAATCCGCCGCCGCCAGCCGGTACAGCCGGTGCGGCCGCAGGGGATGCCCCTCGGCAAGGGCCGGATGGTCGAACCCGCCGACCTCGCTCATGCCGAGGCGCTCCATCACCCGACGCGAGGGTGCGTTCACCTCCGCCGTATAGGCCACGATCTCGGTCAGCGCGCAGCGGGCGAAGGCGTCGGCGAGCGCCAGACGGGCGCCGCGGATGGCGAAACCCCGTCCCCAGGCGGGACGGGCGAGGCGCCAGCCGATCTCGACGAGGCCGGTCCGAGCGAGGCCGGTCTCCTGCCCGATCAGCGCCCCGAGCGGCAGCGGCCGCGCCGGACGCCAGCAGCCGACGAAGCCGCAGAACCCCTCCGGCGCCTCGACGGCCCAGGGCCCGAACCCGTCCTCCTCGAAGCGCCGGGCGAGCGCCCTTGCCTCGGTCTGGCTCTCGCGGGCGGTCTTCGGGGACGGAAAGTACCGCATCACCTCGGGGTCGGCGCAGAGGGCCGCGAAGGGGGCGTCGTCGGACAGGCGCCAGCGCCGCAAGGAGAAGCCGTCGCCGGACAGGCTGCTCGGCGGCGGCGGCACCGGGCGCTTGCGCCGCCAGAGCAGCGAGCGGTGGTTGAGGAGCGCGAGGTCCTGCCGGCCGGCCAGCACCGCCTCGCCGAGACTGACCGCGAGGGCCAGCCGCTCGGGCGGCATGTTGGCCCAGGCCGGCGGCGCCACGCTCTCGCGCCAGGGCCCGCCGCAGGCATTGTCGAGCAGGATGCGGGCGAAGCAGTGGTTCTGCGAGACCGGCCAGTCGGGATGCCGGGCCGCGGCTTCGGGCAGGCGCTCGTCGACCAGGGCGCGCCAGCGGCGCTGCTGCGCCGCGATCTCCCCGGGGGTCGTCATGCGGCGGGCATCATGCGGCGGGCGACGGGGACCGGCTGTCGGATCGATCCCCGGCCACGTCCTTGGCCTGGGCGAAGGGCCAGCGCGGGCGGGCGGGCGCCGTGATGTCGTCGGTGAGGCCGAGCCGCAGGCGCTCGATGCCGGCCCAGGCGATCATCGCGCCGTTGTCGCCGCAGAGCGGCAGGGGCGGGGCGACGAGCGGCAGACCGGCCTCGCCCGCCTGCCGGGCGAGCGCCCGCCGCAAGGCGCCGTTCGCCGCGACGCCGCCGGCGGCGACCAGCGCGGTCGGATGCCCGGCGACGGGACCGAAATCGCGCAAGGCCACCCGGACCCGGTCGACCACCACGTCGACGACCGCCGCCTGGAAGCTAGCGCAAAGGTCGGCGACGTCCTGGTGGGTGAGGGGCGCGATGCGCTCGGCCTCGATCCGCAAGGCCGTCTTGAGGCCCGAGAGGGAGAAGTTGGGCTCGCGCCGGCCGAGCATCGGCCGCGGCAGGGCGAAGCGCTCCGGGTTGCCGCTCTCGGCGGCGCGCTCGACCTCGGGCCCGCCCGGATAGGCGAGGCCGAGCAGCTTCGCCACCTTGTCGAAGGCCTCGCCGATGGCGTCGTCGATGGTGCCGCCGAGGCGCACATACTCGCCGACGCCCTTCACGGCGACGAGCTGGGTGTGGCCGCCGGAGGCGAGGAGCAGGAGGTAGGGGAAGGCGAGGCCGTCGGTGAGCCGCGCGGTGAGGGCGTGGGCCTCGAGGTGGTTGACCGCCACCAGGGGCTTTCGCGAGACGAGCGCCAGGGTCTTGCCGGTGACGAGCCCGACCAGCACGCCGCCGATCAGCCCGGGCCCGGCGGCGACCGCGATGCCGTCAAGGTCGGCGAGGCGTAAGGAGGCGTGGTCGAGCGCCCGGGCGACCAGCCGGTCGAGCACCTCGACATGGGCGCGGGCCGCGATCTCCGGCACCACCCCGCCATAGGCGGCGTGCTCGGCGATCTGGCTCAGCACCTCGTTGGAGCGGATCTCCCCGCGGCCATCCTCGCCCAACGCCACGATCGCGGCCGCGGTCTCGTCGCAGGTGGTCTCGATCCCGAGGACGTTCATGAGGGGGTGATCTCGCGAGGGGGCTGGCACACCGCGCGGCGGCCGGTATGGTGCCTCAGATAACCCGCCGGCGCGGGGCCGGCCAAGTGGCAGTATCGCGCGCGAGTGGCGGTATCGCGCCGGCATCGAGTGCCGGGACGGAGGGGGGAGGGCGCGTGACGCGGGGAAATCGGGGCGGGACCGCCTTGCACGTGTGGATCGCCAGGCCGCTGCCGGCCGGCGCGCGCACGGCCGAGCGGGTCGCGGGCCTCGGTCACCGGCCGCTCCTCGCCCCGGTCCTCGACCTCGCCCCGAGCGGTGCGCCGCCGCCGGAGGGCCCGTTCGACGCCCTGGTGCTGACGAGCGCAAGCGCGGTGCCGGCACTGGCCGGCACGCCGCTCTCCGCCCTGCCGGCCTATTGCGTGGGCGCACGCACCGCCGCCGCGGCGCTCGAGGCAGGGCTGCAGATCGTGCACGAGGCCGGGGGCGATGCCCGGGCGCTGGCGGACCTGATCGGCGCGGCCCTGCCGCGCGGGGCGCGCCTCGTCCACGCCGCCGGGCGCGAGCGCAAGGACGAGCCGGCCGCGACGCTGGGCGCCCGCGGCTACCGGCTGACGGCCTGGATCGCCTACGCGGCCCGGCCCCTGGCCGGGCTGCCGGAGCCGGTGGCGGCGGCGCTCGCCGACGACGCCCTCGACGCGGCCCTGCATTACTCCCGCCGCAGCGCCGCGACGGCGTGGGGCCTCGCGCGAGCGGCGGGCTACGAGGAGGCGTTTCGCCGCGTGGCGCATCATTGCCTGTCGGCGGACGTGGCCGCCCCCCTGGTCGCGGCCGGCATCGCGTCCCATGTCGTCGCGGCGCGGCCGGACGAGGACGCCCTCCTCGCCGGTCTCGGCCCCATTCTTCTGGACAGTGCCGCAGAGGCGTCGCCGGCCCTTCGCCCGGGCTTGGAGCGATGCTAAGGGACGATGAATCAGCACGCGGCCCGGGCGGGATCCTGCCCTGCGTCGCGCTCCCGCCGCGCCGATGGGGCCGCCTTCCGGCGGCCTCCCGGCCCGGCTCACGAGGTGAGGATCTCCGGCCGTGACCCCATCCGACAAGGACCAGAAGGACTCGCGCAACCGTCCCGGCGGGCGCGGCGGCAGTGCGGATGGACCGATCATCGACCTGAAGGCCACCCGTGTCGCCGAGACGCCTAAGGCCGAGGCGGGGAAAGGCGAGACGGGCAAGCCCGACCCGACCAAGGATGCGCCGCGGCCGGACGCCGCGAAGCCCGCGTCGCCCGTCGCCGCCGCTGTGAAGCCCGGCGAGCCGGTAAAGGCCGCCGAGGTGAAGCCGGGCGAAGCGAAGCCGGGCGATCCGGCGAAACCCGGCGCGACCGGCGCCACCGGTACCTTCGCCCAGGGCCAGAAGCCCGTCGGCGTCACCGGCGCGAGCCCGGCCGTGGGCACGACCGGCAAGCCCGGCGAGGCGAAGCCCGCCGACATCAAGGCCGGCACGCCGGCCGCCGTGACGGGCGCGACCGGCTCCCCCTCCGCCACGGCGCCGACGGGAGCGGCGAAGACCGCGACGGCTCCGGGCATCACCGGCCCCGGCAGCGGCCCGCTCAAGGTCGGCGAGACCAGGCCCGGCGAGATCAAGCCCGGTACGCCGTCCTCCGTCACCGCATCCGCTACGGCCTCGCCCACGGCGTCTCCGACGGGGGCGGCGAAGGCCGCGACGGGACCTGGCATGACGGGACCTGGCATGTCGGGGCCTGGCGTGACGGGTTCCGGCATCGCGGGCCCCGGCAGCGGTCCGCTCAAGGTCGGCGATACCAAGCTCACAGACGGCAAGCCCGCCGCGCCGGTGACCGCCGTTGCCGGCACCAAGCCGCCGGAGGCGGGCAAAATTCCGGACGGCAAGACCCCGGACGGCAAGACCCCGGACGGCAAGCCGCTCGACACCAAGTCGCCGTCGGCTGGCACCGGCGCGACCTCGGGCGCCGCCTCGGCGGGCTCTGGCCCGAACCCGGCCGTGACGGGAGCCACCGGCGCCCGGCCGTCGATGGTGCCCAAGACCGGCATCCCGTCGACCGGCGCGACGGGCGCCTCCGCCGGCACGACCGCCGCCAAGGATGCGCCGAAGCCGGACCCGGTCCGGAGCACCGGCACGATTCCGGTCGCCGCGGCGCCGCAGGCCCGGTCGGGCGCCGGCTTCGGCTCGCTGCTGGCCGCCTCGCTGCTCGGCGGCGTGGTCGGGGCCGGGCTGCTCTACGGCGCGACCACCTACGGCCCGGCCTACGGCATCAACCTGCCGAAGCCCGCGAGCCCGCAGGGCGAGGCCTCCGGCACCGTGCCGCTCGACCAGCGCCTGGCCGAGTTCGCGCCGCGCGACAGCGTCCAGGCCCTCGACCGGCGCGTCGCCGCGGTCGAATCGACCCTGCGCCCGCTGCCCGACGCGGTGCGGGCCGCCGAGGCCGCCGCCAAGGCGGCGGGCCAGCGCGCCGACGAGGCCCTGCGCAAGGCGGAAGCCGCGCCGGTCGCCGGCACCGGCACCGGCCAGCCGGCGCCCGCCGCGCAGGCTCCGAGCCAGGCGCCGAATCAAGTCCCGAGCGTCGGCATCGACCCGGCTCGCCTCCAGGGCATCGAGAAGCAGCTCGCCGACCTCCAGGGCCGCACCGGGGGCGGCGATGCCGGCCTGCGCCAGCGGGTCGACGGCCTCGCCCAGGCGGTGTCCGCCCTCCAGGGCCGCGGCGACGGGGCCGACCTGCGCGGGCGCCTCGACGGGCTCGACAAGGGGCTGAAGGCGCTCCAGTCCGATCTCGCCACCCGCGCGACGGCCGAGGAGCAGGCCGACAAGGCGCTCGGCCAGCGCCTCGACGAGCTGCGCCAGGCTCTCGACGCGAGGGCCAAGGCGGCGGATCAGCGCTTCGACGCGCTCCAGCAATCCGCCGACGCCCGCACCAAGACCGTCGACCAGCGCCTCGCCGACCTCGCCAAGGCGGTGGAGGGCCGGGCCGAGGCGAGCAGCGTCCAGGCAGCGCTCCGGGTGGTGGCCTCCGACCGGATCGCCAGCGCGCTCGCGACCGGCGCGCCCTATGCCGACGCGCTCGCGACCTTGAAGCAGCTCGATCCCGGCCAGGCTGCGGCGCTGGCACCGCTGGAGCCCTTCGCGCAGAGCGGCGCCCCGACCGCGGCCTCGCTCGCCCAGAGCTTCCAGCCGGTCGCCGCCAAGCTGAACGCCGCGGCCCTCGCCGCCCGTCAGCGGGCGGTGGCGGAGCGCGGCAGCATCGCCGACCGTCTGACCAGCATGGCCGAGTCGATCGTCTCGGTGCGCAAGGTCGGCAGCGAGGGAGGGGCCCCGGCGCCGAGCCCGACTGCCGACCCGACCGAGGCCGGCGTGGCGAAGATCCAGGACGCGCTCGCCCGCGGCGCGGTGGCGGAGGCCGCCCAGGCCTTCGACGCCCTGCCGGAGCAGGCCCGCCAGGAGGCCGGCGATTTCGGCCAGCGCCTGAAGGCCCGCGCCGCCGCCGGCGAGGCCGCCCGCGCGCGCCTGGCCGCGTCCTTCGCGGCTCTCCAGGGCCCGGCGACCCGCTGATACGCGAGGGCGCGGCCGCTTGCTTGCGGTCGCGCCGCGTTCGTTCCCGGTGCGTCCGCTACGGCGGCCGCGGTGATCTCTCGGGGCTCTGATGACGCCCCCTCGCGCGCCCTTCAGCGGCAGCGCGGCTTTCTGGAGTTGATGGACAGATGTGGCGCGCACTCGCCTTCCTGGCTCTCCTCGCCCTCGCCGCCTACGGGGCGGTCTGGCTCGCCGACCGGCCCGGCGTGGTCACCGTGACCTGGGGCGGCTACGAGCTGGCGACCAGCCTCGCGGCGGCTCTGGTCGGCGTGATGGTGCTGGCGGTGGTGCTCGGCTTCGTCTGGGCCTTCGCCCGCGGCGTCCTGAACCTGCCGGAGCGGCTCACCCTGTCGAGCCGGCGCCGGCGCCAGGAGCGTGGCTACAGCGCGCTGTCGCGCGGCATGGTGGCGGTGGGCTCCGGCGACCCGATCGCGGCGCGGCGGCTGGCCGGCGAGGCCGAGCGCCTGCTCGGCGCCGAGCCGCTCGCCCTGCTGCTGACCGCCCAGGCGGCCCAGATCTCCGGCGACCGCGCCGGGGCCGAGCGCGCCTTCCGGCGCATGGTCGACGATCCGGAGACCCGGGTGCTCGGCCTGCGCGGCCTGTTCGTCGAGGCGCGGCGCCAGGACGACGAGGCGTCCGCCCGGGCCTACGCCCTGGAGGCCGCCCGCCTCGCCCCGAGCGTGACCTGGGCCAACGAGGCGGTGATGGAGGGCCAGTGCGCCGACCGCGACTGGACTGGCGCCCTCGACACCGTGTCCCGCCGCGCCAGCCTCGGCCTGTCCGACAAGGCGGCGATGCGGCGCCAGCGCGCCGTGCTGCTGACCGCGAGCGCCCTCGACCTCGAGGCCGGCGACCCGGAGCGCGCCCTCGCCCAGGCCCGCGAGGCGGTCAAGCTCGCCCCCGATCTGGTGCCGGCGGCGGCCGTCGCCGGGCGTCTCTTCGCCCGCCGCGGCGACCTCAAGCGCGGCGCCCGGGTGGTCGAGGCGGCTTGGCGCGCCAACCCGCATCCGGACCTCGCCCGGGTCTATCTCGACCTGCGCACCGGCGATTCGAGCCGCGATCGCCTCGCCCGCGCCGAGACCCTGGCCCGGATCTCATCCTGGCACCCGGAGGCGCGCTTCGCCATCGCCCGCGCGGCCCTGGACGCCCGCGAGTTCGGCCGCGCCCGGGACGTGCTGGCCCCGCTGCTCGCCGACCAGCCGACGGCCCGCGCCTACGCGCTGATGGCCGAGATCGAGGAGGCCGAGCACGGCAAGAATTCCGGCAAGGCCCGCGAGTGGCAGGCCCGCGCCGACCGCGCCCCGCGCGACCCGGCCTGGTGCGCCGACGGCCTCGTCACCGACCGCTGGGCCCCGATCTCGCCGGTGAGCGGGCGCCTCGACGCCTTCGTCTGGCAGACCCCGCCGGACCTGCTCGGCCGCGCCCACGGCACGGCGCACGAGCCCGAGCCGGCGGCGAGTGCGCTGAACGGCGCCGAACCGGCCGCGAAGGCGGGCAACGGCACGACGACCATCGGCACCCTGACCTCCGGAGCCACGGGTCCGGGGGTGGTGCCGGTGTCGGTGAAGGTGCCGGAGGTGGTCGGGCCGGGGCGGTGAGCGCACCGGGCCGGGTTCGCTCCGCTACTTCACAGTCCGGGGCCGCGCAGCGGAGCCCGGACCCGAAGTAGCGCGATCCCGACCTGCCGGTGCTGCAAGACGAAGCGGCAAGACGAAGCGGGAGCGCGCGACGCTCGATCCCGGGCGGTTCGCGGGTCTGGATCCCGGGCCCCGCTCTCGCGGGCCCGGGTCGAGACGCGGAGGGCGGTACGGCCGCGGCGCTCAGGCCACTGCCGCCATCCCGCCCGCCGGCGCCTCCCATTCCGGCCCCCAGACCTGCACCACGTGGCCCGGCGAGACCTCCCGGTACAGCCGCTCCGGCGGCGCGTAATCGACCGGGCGGATCGGGCTCTTGATCTCGTCGCTGCGCACGGCGTGGAGCTGGCGGCGACGGCCCGGATCGGGCACCGGGACCGCGGCGATCAGCTTCTTGGTGTAGGGGTGCTGGGGCGCGCCGAAGATCGCCGCGCGGGGGCCGATCTCGACGATCTCGCCGAGATACATCACGGCGACGCGGTGGCTGACCCGCTCGACCACCGCCATGTCGTGCGAGATGAACAGGTAGGCGAGGCCGAGCGCGGCCTGGAGGTCGAGCATCAGGTTCACCACCTGCGCCTTCACCGAGACGTCGAGGGCCGAGACCGATTCGTCGGCGACGATCAGCCGGGGCTCCAGGGCGAGTGTGCGGGCGATGCAGATGCGCTGGCGCTGGCCGCCGGAGAATTCGTGCGGGTAGCGGCTGGCCATCTCGGGCTTGAGGCCGACCCGGCGCAGCAGGTCGGCGGCGCGCTCGCGGGCCTCCTTGCGTGAGCAGAGACGGTTGATCAGCAGCGGCTCGGCAATCGCCGCGCCCACGCTCATCCGCGGGTCGAGGCTGGCGAAGGGATCCTGGAAGATCATCTGCATCCGCCGGCGGCATGCGCGGAGCGCCGCGGGCGAGAGGCCGAGCACATCCTCGCCGTCGAGGAGGACCGCCCCGGCGACCGGCTCGATCAGCCGCAGCACCGAGCGCCCGGTCGTCGACTTGCCGCAGCCCGATTCGCCGACGAGCGCCAGGGTCTCGCCCGCCCGCACCGCGAAGGACACGTTCTCGACCGCGTGGACCCGGCCGCGCACCCGCGACAGCAATCCGCCGCGGATGTCGAAGCGGGTGGTCAGCCCCTTCACCTCGAGCACCGGGCGCTCGCCCTCGCGCACCGTGTCCGGCAGGGGCGTGGCCGCCTCCGGCTCGCCGGTGGCGCGGTCGACGATCTCGAAGCGGGCCGGCCGGGCCTTGCCCTGCATGGCGCCGAGGCGCGGCACGGCGGCGAGCAGCGCGCGGCTGTAGGGGTGGGCGGGGCGGCGGAAGATCTGCTCGGTCGACCCCGTCTCGACGGCGCGCCCGTCGACCATCACCACGGTGCGGTCGGCGATCTCGGCCACCACCCCCATGTCGTGGGTGATGAACAGGACCGACATGCCCTCCTCCTCCTGGAGGAGCTTGATCAGGTCGAGGATCTGGGCCTGGATCGTGACGTCGAGGGCCGTGGTCGGCTCGTCGGCGATGAGGAGCTTCGGCCGGCAGGCGAGCGCCATGGCGATCATCACCCGCTGGCGCATGCCGCCGGAGAAGCGGTGCGGGTATTCGTGCACCCGCGAGGCGGCGGCCGGGATCCGCACCTTGTCGAACAGCCGCACCGTCTCGGCCTCGGCCTCCTTGTGCGACAGGCCGCGATGCAGCCGCAGGGCCTCGCCGATCTGGAAGCCCACGGTGAGCACCGGGTTCAGGCTCGTCATCGGCTCCTGGAAGATCATCGCGACGTCGTCGCCGCGGATGCGCCGCATCTCGGCATCCGGCAGGCGCAGGAGGTCGCGGCCTTGCAGCAGCACGCGGCCGCCGGTGCGGGTCGCGTCGCGCGGGGTGAGCCGCATGATCGACATCGCCGTGACGCTCTTCCCCGAGCCCGACTCGCCGACGAGGGCGACGGTCTCCTTCGGGCCGATGTCGAACGAGACGCCGTGCACCACCGGGCGCCAGGCCTGCTCGGAGCGGAACGCGACGGTGAGGTCCTGGACCGAGAGGATCGGGGTTTTCATGCCTGTCATCCTCACAGCACCCGACGCGGGTCGAGGGCGTCGCGCAAGCCGTCGCCGATGAAGTTGATCGACAGGACGGTCAGGAAGATCGCCGCCCCCGGGAACAAGGCCCAGTGCGGCGCCACGTCGAGATGGTCCTTGGCGTCGTAGAGCAGCCGGCCCCAGGTCGGGATGTCGGGCGGGAAGCCCAGCCCCAAGAACGACAGGGTCGATTCGGCGATGATCGCCGAGGAGACCTCGATCGTCGCCGCGACGATGACCGGCCCGATCGCATTCGGCAGGATGTGGCGGGTGACGAGGTGCCAGGCGGTCGCGCCCTGCGAGCGCGCCGCCTCGACGAATTCCTTCTCGCGCAAGGACAGGAACTGCGCCCGCACCAGCCGCGCCACCGGCATCCAGCGCAGGCCCCCGATGACCGCGACGATCATCACGAACACGCCGCCCTCGACCCCGAAGACCTGCTTCAGCTGGTCGCGGAACAGGTAGATGATGAGCAGCAGGAGCGGCAGCTGCGGCAGGGACAGGAACAGGTCGGTCAGCCACATCAGGAACGGGTCGAGGAAGCGCCGCGACATGCCGGCGAGCGCCCCCACCACCACGCCGACGAATGTCGCGACGATCATGGCGGCGAAACCGACCGCCAGCGAGATCCGGCCGCCATAGATCATCCGGGCCAGGAGATCCTGGCCGAGATCGTCGGTGCCGAGCGGATGGGCCCAGGACGGGCCCTGGAGCGTCGCCGCGAAGTCGATGTCGTCGATCGCCACCGGCCAGACCCAGCCGCCGACGAGGACCGCGAGCACGAGCAGGCCCAGCACGCCGACGCTGACGACCGCGAGGCGGTGGCGGCGGAAGCGCCGCCAGGTGTCCCGCCCCGACACCGCCGGCGGCGCGGGCGCCGCCGTCTCAGCGGTAGGAGATGCGAGGGTCGAGCCAGCCATAGAGGAGGTCCGCGACGAGGTTGAACAGGACGACGAGGCAGGCGAAGACGAAGGTGACGGCCATCACCACCGGCGTGTCGTTGGCGAGCATCGCGTTGATGAGGAGCGAGCCGATGCCCGGGATCCGGAAGATCTGCTCGGTGACGATGGCGCCGCCGAACACCGCCGGGATCTGGAGCGCCACGAGCGTCACCACGGGGATCAGGGCGTTGCGGGCGATGTGGCGGATCGTGACGGTGCCGTCCGACAGGCCCTTGGCCCGGGCGGTGGTGACGTAGTCGAGGCGGGCCACGTCGAGCACCGAGGCGCGGACGTAGCGGGTGTAGGAGGCGGCCTGGAAGAAGCCGAGCACGCAGACCGGCATGATCGCCTGCCGGACATGCTCCCACGCCCAGCGCCAGCCCGTCGCCGAAATGTCGGCCTGGTAGACGAAGGGCAGCCAGTCCAGCGTCAGGCTGAACAGCAGGATGAACAGCAGGCCGGTGAAGAAGGTCGGCAGCGAGAAGCCGATGAAGGCTAGCGTGTTCGCCACCTGGTCGAAGACCGAATAGGGCCGGATCGCCGCCAGGATGCCGACCGGCACGGCGATCAGGAGCGCCAGCACCTGCGACGAGCCGACCACGAACAGGGTGGTCGGCAGGCGCTGCAGGATCAGGTCGTCGACATCGACCCGGCTGGCGAAGGAGAAGCCCCAGTCGCCCTGGAGCATCGCCGTCAGCCAGTGCAGGTAGCGCACCAGGATCGGGTCATCGAGGCCGAACTTCAGCCGCAACGCCTCGCGCACCTCGGGCGGGACGTTGGGGTTGGTGGCGAGTTCCCCGAACGGGTCGCCCGGCGCCAGCGCCAGCACAGTGAACAGGATGAGGCTGATCCCGAGCAGGCTCGGGATCGCGATCAGCAGGCGGCGGAGAAGATAGGCTCCCATCGGGGATCGTTATGCCTGCTTGTACCACTCGGCCAGGAAGGCCAGGGAGTTGTCCCAGCCGCTCGACGGCGCCTGGAGCTTGCCGTTGATCGCCGAGACCTGGGCGCGGTGGAGGAGCGGCAGGACGTAATCCGCCACCACCAGGTCGTTCATCTTGATGAACAGGGCGGCGCGCTTGACGAGGTCGAGCTCGCCTTGCGCCGCACGGTAGCAGGCATCGGCCTCCGGGTTCTGCATCCGGCAGATGTTGCGGCCTTGCCACTTGTTGGCCTTGGTGGCAGCCTCCCAGGAGACGTATTGCAGTGCGAACACCGCCGGGTCGGCCTGCGTCATGTTCCAGGTATACATCTCCATGTCGGCATAGAAATGCGGATAGGTATCCGGGTTCGCCACGTCGGACGAGAAGAAGACCGAACCGGGGACCGATTTCAGCTCCATCTCGATGCCGGCCTTCTGCGCGGCCTGCTTGATGATGGCTTGGGTCTTCTGGCGCGGCGCGTTGATCGAGGTCTGGAAGAGGAATTTCAGCTTCTTGCCGTCCTTGGCGCGGATGCCGTCGCCGCCCTTCTTCCAACCGGCCTCCTCCAGGATCTGCGCCGCCTTGTCGGGCTCGAAGGCGAAGGAGGTGTTCTTCGACACGAAGGGGGCCGGGCCGTTGAACACGTTGGCGGTGGCGCGGCCCGTGCGGCCGTAGATGTATTGCTGGATCGCCGCCCGGTTGACGAGCAGGTTCATCGCCTTGCGCACCGCCGGATCCGAGAAGGCCGGATGCTTGGTCTTGAGCGAGGCGCGCTCGCCGTCGACCTCGGTGTTCGGATCGGTGGCGTTGAGCAGCAGGAATTCGAGGTTGCCGCCGTAATCCATCTTGACCCGGCCCTTGCCCTCGGCCTCGAGCCGCTTCAGGATCTCGTCCTCGACCTGCATGTTCCAGGCATAGTCGTATTCGGCGGTCTGCAGCACGGCGCGGGCGGCCGAGACGGCGTCGCCGCCGCCCTTCATCTCGATCGAGTCGAAGAATGGCCGGTTCGGCACGTGGTAATCGGGGTTGCGGGTGCCGCGCAGGATGTCGCCGGGGCGGAACTCGCTGAACTTGTAGGGCCCGGTGCCGACCGGCGCGAGGTTGGCCGGCGCATCGCGGGACTTGTCACCGGTATAATCCGCGAAGACGTGCTTGGGAATGATCATCCCGGCACTCGACACGAAGGCGTCGGCCCAGAACGGGGTTGGCTGCTTGAACAGGATCTTGACGGTGTGGTCGTCGATCTTCTCGACCTTGATGTCGTTGTAGCTGCCCGACGTCGTCGCGGCCGTCGCCGGGTTGGCGGCATATTCCCAGTTGAACACCACGTCATCGGCGGTGAAGGGCTTGCCGTCGTGCCACTTCACGCCGGGCTTCAGCTTCCAGGTCACCGAGCGGCCGTCGGCTGCGACACCGCCATTCTCCTTGGAGGGGATCTCGGCCGCCAGGATCGGGAAGAGGTTGCCGTCGGCATCCCAGGCCGCCAGTGGCTCGTAGAAGATCCGCGAGCCCTCCTGGTCCTTGGTACCGATGGCGAAATGCGGGTTGATCAGGGTGGCGGCCTGCCAGAACAGCAGCTTCAACGGCCCGCCGCCGCCGGCCTGGGTCGGCGTGTAGGCGTCGCGCAGGGCGTTCGCCGCGAAGGCGACGCCGTTCTGGGCCAGCATCATCCCGGCCATCGGGGCGGTGAGGCCCAAAGCCAGCATCCTGCGCACGAAGCTGCGCCGCGACAGGCTCCCGTCCTTCACCTCGCCGATCAGCGCGCGCAGGTCCTGCTCGATCATGGACGATCACCCTTCTGGCTGGCCTTGGTCTGACGGGCAGCATCGCGCCCGCGATCCCGGTCCGCAAGCCACTGAAAAACTTTGCCCCGGGCATTCGGCGCCGGGGCATGCGGTCGGCCAGCCATTCGCAATTCGCGCGCCACATACGCTCCCGCCGCGCTTGAGCCGGCAGGCTCCCTGCATGACGCTCCGGTGCGAGGAGGAACCCCCATGGACAACCGCAATGCCGTCTGGCGCCAGGTCGACACTCACAAGGACCGGCTGATCGCCCTCTCGGACGAGGTCTGGGGCACGCCGGAGGTCTGCTATACCGAGGAGCGCTCGGCCGCGGCCCACGCCGCCGAGCTGCGCCACCAGGGGTTTCGCGTCACGGAAGGCGCCGCCGGCATCCCGACTGCCGTCATCGGCGAGGCCGGGGAGGGCGGTCCGGTGATCGCCTTCCTGGGCGAGTACGACGCGCTGCCCGGCCTGAGCCAGGAGGCGGGGGTCGCGTCACATACTCCTATCGAGCAGGGCGGCCACGGCCATGGATGCGGGCACAACCTGCTCGGCTCGGCGGCACTCCTGGCCGCCACCGCCCTGAAGGACTGGCTCGCCGAGGCCGGATTGCCCGGCCGCGTGCGCTATTACGGCTGCCCGGCGGAGGAAGGCGGCGCCGCCAAGGCCTTCATGGTGCGCGAGGGGCTGTTCTCGGACGCCGACGCCGCCGTCACCTGGCACCCGTCGAGCTTCTGGGAGGTCTCGCCGCCGCTCTCGCTGGCCAATACCCGGGCCGATTTCGTGTTCACCGGCCGCGCCTCGCACGCGGCGGCCGCGCCCCATCTCGGCCGCTCGGCCCTCGACGCGGTCGAGCTGATGAATGTCGGCGTCAACTACATGCGCGAGCACATGCCGAGCGACGCGCGGGTGCATTACGCGCTCCTCGACACCGGCGGCATCGCCCCCAACGTGGTCCAGGCCCATGCCCGGGTGCGCTACTCGATCCGCGCCCGCGACCTGCCCGGCATGCGCGAGCTGGTGGCCCGGGTGCGCAAGATCGCCGAGGGCGCGGCGCTGATGACCGAGACCACGATGGAGATGCGCATCGTCAGCGCGGTCTCGAACCTCGTCGGCAACACCCCGCTGGAAGAGGCCCTGCACGGGGTGATGGAGGATCTCGGCGTCCCCCATTTCGACGAGACGGACCGCGCCTTCGCCCGGCAGATCCAGGACACGCTGACCCCGCAGGACATCTCGGCGGTCTACCGCACCATCGGGCTGCCGGTGACCGACGCGCCGCTCGCCGACTTCCTGGTGCCGCTCGATGCCCGCCGCAACCCGGCGATCGGCTCGACCGATGTCGGCGACGTGAGCTGGGTGGTGCCCACCGTCCAGGCCCATGCCCCGACCGTGGCGGTCGGCACGCCGTTCCACACCTGGCAGGTGGTGGCGCAAGGAAAGACGCCGGCGGCCCACAAGGCGATGGTGCAGGTGGCGAAAGCCATGGCGGCCCTCGGCGCCCGGCTCGCCACCGACGCCGCCTTGCGCGAGGCCGCCAAGGCCGACCTGAAGGCGCGGACCGGGCCGGAGGGCTACGTCTCGCCGCTCCCGGCGGAGGTGCAGCCGCCGTTGACGATGTCGGTGGGGTGACAACCACGGGCCTTTCGCGCGGGCGGCAGGGCTGCGCCCGCGCATGATCGCGGCCTGGCTTCCCCTAGAGCATTTTCCGACGAAGCGGATACCGGCTCGTCTCAGAAAATGCGGCAGAATCAAAGACCTGGAGCACCGCCCGATTGCAACGCGATCGAGCGCTGCTCTAGGGATGCGCGGCACCTCGCCTTCTCATCCGGACGCTCCATGGATCAGATCACCCCGCCGGCCCCGACCACCATCGACGATTTCCTGAAGCTCGACGTGCGGGTCGGCACCATCGTCGAGGCGGCGCCGATTCCCGAGGCGCGCCGGCCGGCCTACCGGCTCGTCATCGATCTCGGCGCGGCGATCGGCTTGAAGAAATCCTCCGCCCAGGTGACGGTGCACTACACCCCCGAGACCCTGGTCGGACGGCAGGTGCTCTGCGTCGTCAACCTGCCGCCGCGCCAGGTCGGTCCGGTGCGCTCCGAGGTGCTGACCCTCGGCGTGCCGGACGGGGAGGGCGCGGTGGTGCTGATCGCGCCCGAGCGGCCGGTGCCGAATGGCGGGCGGCTGTACTGAGACTCCAGGAGAGACGAAGCACCATGACGTCCAGCCACGGCCCCAGTTCAAGCCACGGCCCCTTGAGGGTCGGCATCGGCGGCCCGGTCGGGTCGGGCAAGACCGCCTTGATGGAGGGCCTGTGCAAGGCCCTGCGCGAGCGCTACGACCTCTGCGCCATTACCAACGACATCTACACCAAGGAGGATGCGCGCCTCCTCACCGTGGCCGGCGCCCTGCCGGAGGAGCGGATCATGGGCGTCGAGACCGGCGGCTGCCCGCATACCGCGATCCGCGAGGACGCCTCGATCAACCTCGCGGCGGTGGCGGAGATGCGCCGGCGCTTCCCCGCCCTCGACCTCGTGCTGCTCGAATCCGGCGGCGACAACCTGGCCGCCACCTTCTCGCCGGAGCTCGCCGACCTGACGATCTACGTCATCGACGTGGCCGGCGGCGAGAAGATCCCGCGGAAAGGGGGGCCCGGCATCACCCGCTCGGACCTCCTCGTCATCAACAAGACCGACCTCGCGCCGCTCGTCGGCGCCGATCTCGGGGTGATGGAGGAGGATACGAAGCGCATGCGGGGCCGGCGCCCCTACGTTTTCGCCTCCTTGCGCCACGGCGACGGCGTCGAGGCGGTGGCGCGCTTCGTGGTGGAGGCCGGGGGGCTGTAGGTGCTCGTCGACCTCGCGCACTGGCTCGTCCTGCCGGCGCCGCTCTCCCTGCGCCGCCTCGGCTATGTCGGCGAGAGCGTGCGGCTCGCCTCGCGCTCGCGGCGCTGCCGTGCCGCCTGGGCGCCGCACCTCGCGGCGGCGAAGGGCACGGTGCGGGCGGCGATGGAGGGCCTGGACCGGCGCGACACCGCGGTCGTGCTCGGCTCCGGCCTCCTCGACGACGTGCCGATCGACGACCTCGCCCGCGCCTTCCGGCGGGTGGTGCTGGTCGACGCGGTGCACCCCTGGCGGGCCCGGTGGCGGGCCCGGGGCCGTGCCAACGTCACGCGCCTCACCCACGACCTGAGCGGAACGGAAGGCCTGCTGCTCGGCCGCCGCGACGCGCTCGAGCCGGTGCTGCCGGCCCTCTGCCGGGAGGCCGACCTCGTGGTCTCGGCCAACCTCCTGTCGCAGCTGCCGATCCTGCCGGTCGCGCGGCTCGAGGCGGCGGGCCGGCTCGGGTCCTGGACCGATGCGGAGGCCTTCGGGCGCCGCATCGTGGCGGCGCATCTCGACGCCTTGGCGGAGCTTCCCGCCCGCATCTGCCTCGTGACCGACCGCGACGAAACCGAGGAGGATCGGGACGGCCGGGTGATCGAGCGGCTCGATCTCCTCTACGGCGTCGATCCCGGGCCTGCGCCGCGGGGCTGGGACTGGGTCCTGGCGCCGTTCGGAGAGGCGTCCCGCGAGACCCGCCTGGTGCACCGCGTCGCCGCCTGGCCGGATTGGCGGCCGGCATGACGGGAGATCATGCCGGCGCGCGTCCGGGCCGGGCTCGCGGCGGGCGAAGAGGCGTCCCGAGCACCGCCCGATCGCGCCGTGCTCCAGGTCTACGATGTTGCCGCATTTGCCGAGAGCCTGCTTGATCGGTCTCTACAGATATTGAATCCACCGTGTCGTTCCGGGGCCGCGCAGCGGAGCCCGGAACCCGGAAACTCAAGCAGTAGAAGACGAAGCGGAATGAGATCTGCTTTGTTCCGAACCATCCGAGGCATTGAATTCCGGGCTCCGCTACGCCGCCCCGGGATGACATGGAGGGCGTGAATACTGCCGAACGGGTCGAACAGGCTCTGCGACGAACCGGTATCCGCTTCGTCGGAAAATGCTCTAGGGTCCTGCTCCCGGTCCGCCCTTCCGGCGCACGGTGGGGGAGGACGCACACGATGATCCGCGACAGCAGCGCGGCGGTTCCGGACGCATCGCCCGAAGACGCCCATTGGCGGCGCAACCTCGCGGTCTGCGTGTTCGGCTCCTTCACCACCATCGTGGCGATGACGCTGCTGCTGCCGTTCCTGCCGCTCTACGTCGAGGAGCTCGGCGTGAAGGATCAGGCGGCGATCGTGCAATGGTCCGGCGTGGCCTTCGGGGCGACCTTCTTCAGCGCTGCCCTGGTGGCGCCGCTCTGGGGGCGGCTCGCCGACCTCTACGGCCGCAAGCTGATGCTGATCCGGGCGAGCCTCGGCATGGCGGTGGCGATGTCGCTGATCGGGCTCGCGGGCAATGTCTGGCAGCTGGTGGGCCTGCGCCTGCTCGCGGGCCTGCTCGGAGGCTACGCCTCGGGCTCGACGGTGCTGGTGGCGACGCAGACGCCGAAGGACCGCTCGGCCTGGGCGCTCGGCACGCTCGCCTCCGGCATCATGGCCGGCAACCTCGTCGGCCCCCTCGTCGGCGGGGTGCTGCCGCCGCTCATCGGGATCCGCGCGACCTTCCTGGCCGCCGGCGCCGTGATCTTCCTGGCCTTCCTCGCCACCCTGCTGCTGATCCGCGAGGCGCCGCGCCCGCCGCGCCACGCGCGCAGCGGCGGCGGATGGTCCAGCATCCCGGACAAGCGCCCGGCGCTCGCCATGCTGGCGACCGGGATGCTCCTGATGCTGGCGGTGATGTCGGTCGAGCCGATCATCACCGTCTACGTCGCCGAGCTGACGCCCGACCCGGCCCGGGTCACGTTGGTCGCGGGACTTGCCATGGCGGCGACCGCCCTGGGGAGCATCCTGTCGGCGCCGCGCCTCGGGCGCCTCGCCGACCGGATCGGTCATTGGACGGTCATCACCGCGAGCCTGACCGCCTCGGCCCTGCTGCTGGTGCCGCAGGCCCTGGTGACGAGCGACTGGCAGCTCGTCGCCTTGCGCTTCCTGATGGGGCTGGCTCTCGGCGGGCTCCTGCCCTGCATCGCCAGCGTGATCCGCCACTCGGTGCCCGACCGGGTCGCCGGGACGATGCTTGGCTATTCGACCTCGTCGCAGTACGTCGGACAGGTGGTGGGGCCGCTGCTCGGCGGCTTCGTCGGGGGGCATGTCGGCATGCGGGCGGTGTTCCTCGGCACCGCCGTGCTGATGGCGCTCGGCGCGGCCGGCACCGCCCTGGCGCGGCCGAAGGGGATGCGGGCGTGAGCGACAACGGGTTGGTGCGGCGGAGTCTCGACATCGGCGACGCCTCCGGCGGCCGCCTCGCCGCCCTGGAGTTCGGCCCCCCCGTGCGGCCCCTCGACGCGCTCCTGCTGCACGCCAACGGCTTCAACGCCCGCACCTATCGCAGCCTCCTCGAGCCGCTGGCCGACCTGCATGTGCTGGCCTACGACCATCGCGGCCACGGCGGCACGACGCTCCCGGCCGAGCCCGCCGGGCGGACCGACTGGTGGGACGTCACCCACGATCTCATCGCGCTCCTCGACCGGCTCGAGTCCGGTCCCCTCGTGCTGGTCGGCCACTCGATGGGCGGCACCGCCTCGCTGCTCGCCGCGGCCGAGAGGCCGGAGCGCGTGCGGGGCCTCGTCCTCCTCGACCCGGTGATCCAGCCGCCGGAGCGGCGCGGGGAGGGCCATGCCGGCCTCGCCGAGGGGGCGCGCAAGCGGCGCAGCGACTTCCCGTCCCGGGATGCGGCGCTCGCCGCCTACCGGGGGCGCGGCGCCTTCCGCACCTGGCCGGAGGCGCCGCTCGCCGATTACGTGGCGGACGGGTTCCGGGATGTCCCGGGCGGCGTGACGCTGGCCTGCACCGGGGCCTGGGAGGCGTCGAACTACATGGCGCAGGGCCACGACCCCTGGGCGGCGCTCGCGCGCCTGTCCTGCCCGGCCGAGATCCTGCGGGCCGAGACCAGCAGTACCTGCACCGTCAGCGGGATCCCCGGCGCCGGCATCGCGGTCGAGACCGTGCCCGGCACCACCCATTTCCTGCCCTTCGAGGCGCCCGAGCGGGTCCGCGCCGCGATCCGGCGGGTCGTCGCCTCAGCCTGAAGGGGGAGGCCCCACCCCTTTCGGGGAAGCGGGGCCGCTCTCGCCCGCTCCCATCGCGCAGATAGCCCCGGCTCGCCCCGGCAGCCCACTCTCGGCCGCGACGAAGCGGCGCGGCGCTCCCGACCGGAGCGCCCGCCCAGCCGAAGGGGCGCGGCATGAAATTCTGGCTCGGCCTGGCAGGATGCCTGGGCGTCGCGGCGACCGGCGTGGTGCTCACGATGGAGGGCACGCCTCCGGAGGCGGGGCGCGCGCCCGCGGCGGCCGCCCCGCCTCCGGTCGCCCCGCTCGCCGCCGAGGTCACCGAGGCGGACCGGGCCGGCGTGCCGCGGCAGATGCAGGCCCGCGCGATCCTCTCCCGCCCGGCGGCGGACGCGGCTCGTCCGTGGGGGGATCCGGCCCGCCCGACCGCGACGCAAGCGGCCCAGGCCGTCGAGGAGGCGCGACGGCAGGCGGAGGCGCGGGTGCGGCAGGCCGAGGCCGAGACGGAGACGGTCCGGCAGCGCCTGGAGCAGGAGGAGACGCGCGCCAACACCCTCTCGGAGGCCGCGATGGCGGCCCGGCACGAACTCGCCGCCGCCCGGGCCGAAGTCGAGTCCCTGCGGGCGCGGGCGGCGCAGGATCACGGTGGCGACGAGACGCGGGCGGCGCTCACCGCCGCCGAGGAGGCCCGCCGGGCGGCGGAAGGCGCGGCCGACGAGCGCCGGCAGGCGCTCGGCGAGGAGCGGGCGCGATCGGAGCAGCTGGCGACGGCCCTGGCGGAGGCGCGCCAGCGGGTCGCCATGCTGGAGACCACCGCCGAGGCCGCGCAGGCCGCCCTCCAGGCCCAGACGGCCTCGGCGGCGCGCGAGCGGGCGATGATGCGGGCCGGCCTGCGCCGCCTCGCCGTGGCGCTCCGTGCCGCCCAGGTCGCCCGGTCGGAGGCCAGTGCCCGCATCGTGGAGGTGGCCGGCGAGCGCGACCGGGCCGAGCAGGGCCGCGTCTCCGCCGAGCGGGCCGGAGCCGAGGCGCGCGGGCGCCTCGACCGCCTGAGGGAAGGCCTCGACCGTGCGGCCGTCGCCCAATCCCAGGGTACCAAGTCCCAAGGCACCAGGTCCCAGGGTCCGAAGTCGCAGGAGGCGAGGGGCGCCGCGCCCTCGCTGGTGTTCCAGACCCGTCCCGGCGCGGCCGCGCGAGGCGGTCTGCAGGGGGTCGGCACCGCCTTCGCGACGCCGGAGACGTTCGACGAGGAGCGGCTGCTGGCGCGGGTCGCCGTCCTGCTCGGGCGCGGCGACATCAGCGGGGCGCGGCTCTTCCTCACCCTCGGCGTCCGGAGCGGCAGCGCCCGGGCGACGGCGCTCCTCGCCGAGACCTACGACCCCGACAGGCTCGCCGCCCTGCAGGTCCTCGGCATGCGCGGCGATCCGGAGAAGGCGAGCGCGCTGTACCGGCAGGCCCAGGACGGTCGGGAGGACGAGACCCGGGTCGTCGCCGAGAGCCCCGCCGTCCCGGCCCATCGGCGGCCGGCCGGCTGGACCAACCCGGTCCGCCAGGCCGGCCTGCCGGGCCCCGTGGTGGATCCGGTCCTGGACCGGGTGCTCGCCCCCTTCGTGCCCTCCCTGGCCGCCCCGTGGGGCGGCGAGTGACCCTTGCGGCGCCGCCCGATCGCGCTGCGATCGGACAGCGCCCCAGGTCTTTGCTTCTGCCGCATCTTCTTCGACGAACCGATATCAGCTTCGCCGAAAAATGCCTTCAGCAAGCGAAATGTTGTCATGCCAACGTTTCGTCTTCTGAGAATCTTGTTTTGTCGCAAACTTTTATCGCCAAACCGGCAACCACCTTTGCGAAATCTGCCTAGCGCCCTACGTCACCGGAGACAGTGCATGACCCGCCGCGCCGCATTGTGGCTCGCCCTCCTGCTGCCCTGGTCGGTCCCGGAGGCCACCGCCCAGATCGCCGACTTCCCGTCCGCCGTCGCGCCGGCGCCGGCGCCGGCCCGGCCCGCCCGCGCCGCCGCGCCCCGGCCGAAGGCGCAGGCCCCCGCGCCGCGGGAGAGCGCCGAGGACGTGGCGTTCGGCAGCCACCTCAACGCCAACACCGTGGCGGTGATCTCCGGCACCCCCGGCGGCACCTATTTCCGCATGGCGAGCGACCTCGCCTTCGTGCTCGACGGCATTGACGACCTGCGGGTGCTGCCGGTGATGGGCAAGGGGGCGGGGCAGAACGCCTACGACCTGCGCTACCTGCGCGGCATCGATATCGGCTTCGTGCGCACCGATTCGCTCGACCAGCTGCGCAGGGACAAGCGGGTCGGCAACGCCCAGTCGCACATCGCCTATATCGCCCGGCTGTTCAACGACGAGTTGCACGTGGTCGCCCCGCGGGAGATCACCGACATCCGCCAGCTCGCCGGCCGGAAGGTGAGCTTCGACGTGCGCGGCAGCGGCACCGACGTGTCGGGACGGGCCATGTTCGCCGGGATCGGCCTCGGCGTCGATCCGGTCAATGTCGACCAGCCGGCGGCGCTGGCGATGCTGGAGCGCGGCGAGATCGCCGCGATGGTGTCGGTGGCGGCGAAGCCCGTGGCGGTGCTGGCCGAGTTCCAGGGCGGCGACCGCTTCCACCTGCTCGACGTCCCCTTCGCGGGCGCCGCCGCCGAGAGCTACATGCCGGCCGAGCTCACCCACGCCGACTACCCGCTCCTCGCCCCCGAGGGAGCGCCGGTGCGCACGCTCGCGGTCGGCACCATCCTGGCGGCCTATAACTGGCCGAAGGGCAGCGAGCGCTACAACCGCATCGCCCGGTTCGTCGACGCCTTCTTCGGCCAGTACGACGCCTTCCTGAAACCGCCCCGCCACCCGAAATGGCGCGAGGTGAACCTGACCGCCGAGGTGCCCGACTGGACCCGCTTCCCCGCCGCCAAGGACTGGCTGGAGCACCGCGGCGGCCCGGCCCCGAAGGTCGCGGCGGCGGCCGGCGAGGTGGCGCAGTTCCTGGCCCAGCGCCGGGGGGCGGGTGAGGTGGACCGCGACCAGCTGTATCAGGAATTCCTGAAGTGGCGGGACGGGCGGGGGCGGTGAGGAGACGATTGCTCCTCCCAAACCGCTCAGGCTGATTCCCTCGACAGGTTTCCCGCCCTCCGGGTCCATCCCGGGCCCGCGCAGCGGAACCCGGAATCCAGACACACCCTGGTATCATGCTCCTGTCCACGGAGCGTCGATCGCTGTCCGAACACAACGGCGCCGGCCCCTTTCGGGACCGGCGCCGTCTTTTCGTCGGTCCTCTTAAAGTCCGGCTCAGAGCGGCCGCTTCAGCATCCGGGCCACCAGGCCCAGGATCCCCTCGCGGAACACCAGCACGCAGACCACGAAGACCACGCCCTGGATGATCGTCACCCAGGCGCCGAACTGCGCCAGGTAATTCTCCATCGCGATGATGACGAAGGAGCCGAGGATCGGGCCGAACACCGTGCCCATGCCGCCGACCAGCGTCATCAGCACCACCTCGCCCGACATCGACCAGTGCACGTCGGTGAGCGAGGCGAGCTGGAACACGATCGCCTTGGTCGAGCCGGCGAGGCCCGCGAGCGTGGTCGAGAGCACGAAGACCGCGAGCTTGTACTGGTTGGCGCGGTAGCCGAGCGAGATCGCGCGGGGCTCGTTGTCGCGGATCGCCTTCAGCACCTGGCCGAAGGGCGAGTGGATGATGCGGTAGATCAGCAGCAGGCCGAGGAAGAAGATCACCGCGACGAGCGCGTAGAGCACCCGGTCGTCGGCGAGGCTGATGAGTCCGAACAGGTAGCCGCGCGGCACCGCCTGGATGCCGTCCTCGCCGCCGGTGAACTTCGCCTGCAGCGAGAAGAAGAACACCATCTGGGCGAGCGCCAGGGTGATCATCGAGAAGTAGATGCCCTGGCGGCGGATCGCCAGCGCGCCGAAGACGAGGCCGAGCAGGGCCGCCATCAGGGTGCCGCCCAGGATGGCGAGTTCCGGCGTCAGGCCCCAGACCTTGGCGGTGTAGGCGGTGACGTAGCTCGCCATGCCGAAATAGGCGGCGTGGCCGAAGGACAGGAGGCCGCCGTAGCCGAGCAGCAGGTTGAAGGCCAGCGCGAACAGCGCGAAGCACAACACCTTCATCAGGAAGACGGGATAGAGCACGAAGGGCAGCACCGCGAGCAGGACCGCGATGATGACGAAGACGAGGCGGTGAAACGCCTTGGCGTCCCTGCCCTCGGGCATGACGGTGGCGATCGGGGAGGCGTCGGTGGACGCCGCGGCGGAGGACATTGGGGGCGTTCCTTCAGGCGAGGCGGTCAGGCGGTGCGGCCGAACAGGCCGGCGGGCTTCACCAGCAGCACCAGCACCATGATGACGAAGATCACGGTCGAGGAGGCTTCCGGATAGAACACCTTGGTGAGGCCCTCGACCAGCCCGAGGGTGAAGCCGGTGACGATCGAGCCGAGGATCGACCCCATGCCGCCGATCACCACGACCGCGAAAACCACGATGATGATGTCGGCGCCCATGTTCGGGTTCACCGAGTAGACCGGCGCGGCGAGCACGCCCGCGAAGGCGGCGAGCGCGACGCCGAAGCCGTAGGTGAGGGTCAGGAGCAGGGGCACGTTCACGCCGAAGGCCTGGACCAGGGTCGGGTTCTCGGTCGCGGCCCGGAGATATGCGCCGAGCTTGGTCTTCTCGATGACGAGCCAGGTGGCGATGCAGACGACGAGCGAGGCGACCACGACCCAGCCGCGGTAGTTCGGCAGGAACATGAAGGGCAGGCGCTGGCCGCCCGAGAGCTCGGAGGGAATCGCGTAGGGCAGGCCCGACACGCCGTACTCGTTGCGGAACAGGCCCTGGATGATGAGCGCCAGGCCGAAGGTCAGGAGCAGGCCGTAGAGGTGGTCGAGCTTGTAGAGCCGCGAGATCAGCAGCCGCTCGAGGATCACCCCGAAGATGCCGACGACGATCGGCGCCAGGATCAGCGCCCACCAGTAGCCGAGCCCGGCGTAGTTCAGCATCATCCAGGCGACGAAGGCGCCCATCATGTACTGCGCGCCGTGGGTGAAGTTGATGATGTTCAACAGGCCGAAGATGATCGCCAGCCCGAGCGACAGGATGGCGTAGAACGAGCCGTTGATGAGGCCGAGCAGGAGCTGGCCGAAGAGCGCCTGCATGGGGACGCCGAGGATCGTGGGCATGGGGTCTGGCGACTCGCGTGGGGACCGGGCCGGGTTCGGGTGGGCCGGCGGCGCTCAGGAAGCGCCGCCGGGGTCGCGTCGGGCGATCAGCTCTTGTTCACCAGCGGGCAGTTGCCCTGGTTGAGGGGCCGGAACGCCTCGTTGCCGGGGATCGTCGCCAGCGTCTTGTAGAGGTCCCACGGGCCCTTCGACTCGGCCGGCTTCTTGACCTCGAACAGGTACATGTCGTGGATCGTGCGGCCGTCGGCCCGGATGTTGCCCTTGCCGAAGAGCGGGTCGTCGGTCGGGATCTCCTTCATCTTCGCCACGACCTTGGACCCGTCGGAGGCCGACTTCAGCGCCTCGACCGCCTTGAGGTAGTGAAGCACGCTCGCGTAGACGCCGGCCTGCACGGCGGTCGGCTTCTTGCCGCCGGCGAGCTTGGCGAAGCGGTCGGAGAAGGCGCGGGTGCCGTCGTTGAGGTCCCAGTAGAACGGCTCGGTCAGCACCAGGCCTTGCGCCACCTTCGGGGTCAGGGCGTGGATGTCGGAGGAGAAGATCAGCAGGCCGGCGATGGCCTGGCCGCCCTCGGTGATGCCGAACTCCGCCGCCTGCTTGATGGCGTTGATGGTGTCGCCGCCGGCATTGGCCAGCCCGATCACCTTGGCGCCGGACCCTTGCGCCTGGAGCAGGAAGGACGAGAAGTCGGCGGTCGGGAACGGCGTCTTGACCGCGCCGACCACCTTGCCGCCGTTCTTGGTCACGACCTCGGAGGTGTCGCGCTGCAGGGCCTGGCCGAAGGCGTAGTCGGCGGTGAGGAAGAACCAGGTGGTGCCGCCGCGCTTGACCATGGCGCCGCCGGTGCCGTTGGCCAGCGCCACCGTGTCGTAGGTCCAGTGCACGGTATTGGGCGAGCATTGCGGCCCGGTGAGGTCGGCGGTGCCGGCGCCCGAATTGATGAAGGCCTTGTTCTTCTCGCGCGTCACCTGGTTGATGGCCAGCGCCACCGACGAGGTCGGCACGTCGAAGATCGCATCGACGCCGTCGCGATCGTACCATTGCCGGGCGATCGAGGCGCCGACATCCGGCTTGTTCTGGTGGTCCGCGGCGACGATCTCGACCTTCAGGCCCTTCTCGGCGGCCTTGAAGTCCTCCACCGCCATGCGGGCGGCGGCGACCGAGCCCTCGCCCGAGATGTCGGCGTAGACGCCCGAGCGGTCGTTCAGCACGCCGATCTTCACCGGCGTCTGCGCCAACGCTTGGCTGGCGGCGACGGCGCAGAGGGCACTGGCGAGCAACAACCGTTTCAGCATCAAACATCCTCCCTGTGGTGCCGCCCGCACGCGGCGGCCATTCTCGATCGGCGCCCCCGCAAGCGGCGGCGATGGTCTCTGGTCCGGGCGGGATTCGCGGCGTCGGGACCGCGCGCCCGCTTCTCGGTGCGAGGGCGAGACCGTCAGGGTCTCGCCCCCTCCGCCTGCGCCGCCCGCGTGGCGAGCGGGCAGCCGCCCTGGTCGAGGGGCCGGAAGGCCTCCGCGCCGGGAATTGTCGCCAGCGTCCTGTAGAGATCCCACTCGCCCTTGGATTCGGACGGCTTCTTGACCTCGAACAGGTACATGTCGTGGATCTTGCGCCCGTCGGCCCGGATGTTGCCCTTGCCGAAGAGCGGGTCGTCGGTCGGGATCTCCTTCATCTTCGCCACCACCCGGCTCCCGTCGGCGGCGGCGCGCAGGGCGACCACCGCCTTCAGGTAATGCAGCACGCCGGCATAGACGCCGGCCTGGGCGGCGGTGGGCTTGCGGCCGCCGAAGCGGCGGGCGAAGCGCTCGGAGAAGGCGCGGGTGGCGTCGTTGAGGTCCCAGTAGAACGGCTCGGTCAGCACCAGGCCCTGCGCCACCTTCGGGGTGAGCGAATGGATGTCGGAGGAGAAGATCAAGAGGCCGGCGAGCGCCTGGCCGCCCTCTGTCAGCTTCATCCGCGCCGCCTCGCGCACCGCCCCGATCGTGTCGCCGCCGGCATTGGCCAGCCCGATCACCTTGGCGCCCGAGGCTTGCGCCTGGCGGAGATACGGCACGAAGTCCGAGGCCGGGAACGGCGTCTTGACGCTGCCCAGCACCTTGCCGCCGTTGCGCAGGATCAGCGCCGTGGTGTCGCGCTGCACCGCCTCGCCGAAGGCGTAGTCGGCGGTGACGAAGAACCAGGTGTCGCCGCCGCGCTTGACCATGGCGCCGCCGGTGCCGTTCGCCAGGGCCACCGTATCGAAGGTCCAGTGCACGGTGTTGGGCGAGCAGTCGGGCCCGGTCAGGTCGGCGGTGCCGGCGCCGGAATCGACGAAGACCTTGTTCTTCTCGCGGGTGACCTGATGGATGGCCAGCGCCACCGACGAGGTCGGCACGTCGAAGATCGCGTCGACCCCCTCCCGGTCGTACCAGACGCGGGCGAGGGCCGCGCCGACGGCCGGCTTGTTCTGGTGGTCGCCGGCCACGATCTCGACCGTGAGATCGCGGCCGTTCGGGCGGAAATCCTCCACGGCCATGCGGGCGGCGACGACCGAGCCCTCGCCCGAGATGTCGGCATAGACGCCCGAGCGGTCGTTCAGCACGCCGATCTTCACCGGCGCGGCCGTCACCGGCGTCTCCGCAAGCGCTGCCAAGACCGAACCTGCAACGATCGGCGCGAGGCCCGCCAGCAGGGCCGTGAGGAGGATCCGGGGCCGCATCAGACCCCGAGATAGGTGTGCAGCTTGTCGATGTTGGCGTCGAGCTCGGCGTTCGGGATCATGTCGACCACCCGGCCCTGCTCGACCACGAAGTGCCGGTCGGCCACGGTCTGGGCGAAGCGGAAGTTCTGCTCAACCAGCACGATGGTGTAGCCCTCGGTCTTCAGCCGGGCGATCGTCCGGCCGATCTGCTGCACGATGACCGGGGCGAGGCCCTCGGTCGGCTCGTCGAGCAGGATCAGCTTGGCGCCGGTGCGCAGGATGCGGCCGATGGCGAGCATCTGCTGCTCGCCGCCCGAGAGCTTGGTGCCCTGGCTGGCCGAGCGCTCCTTGAGGTTGGGGAACAGGGTGTAGATCTGCTCGACCGTCATCCCGCCGGGCTTCACCCGCGGCGGCAGCATCAGGTTCTCGTAGACCGACAGGCTCGAGAAGATGCCGCGCTCCTCCGGCACGTAGCCGAGGCCGAGCTTGGCGATGTTGCGCGACGCCATGCCGATGGTCTCGGTGCCGTCGTAGCGGATCGACCCTTTCCGCTTGCCCAGGATGCCGATGATGGCGCGCAGGGTCGTGGTCTTGCCGGCGCCGTTGCGGCCGAGCAGCGTCACCACCTCGCCGGGCTTCACGTCGAAGGTGACGCCGTGCAGCACGTGGCTCTCGCCGTACCAGCCCTCGAGGCCCTGGATGGCCAGCAACGGGGCGGCGCCCGCGCCCGCCTGCGGGACCGGCTTCGTCATCACCGCCTCAGCCATGACCGGCTCCGATATAGGCCTCAATCACGCGGGGATCCTTCGACACGGTGGCGTAGTCGCCCTCCGCCAGCACCTGGCCGCGCGCCAGCACGGTGATGCGGTCGGACAGCGAGGCGACGACGGACAGGTTGTGCTCGACCATCAGGATGGTGCGGTTCTTCGAGACCCGGCGGATCAGCGCCGCGGTCCGGTCGACGTCCTCGTGGCCCATCCCGGCCATCGGCTCGTCGAGGAGCAGCATCTCGGGCTCGAGCGCCAGGGTGGTGGCGATCTCGAGCGCGCGCTTGCGGCCGTAGGACAGTTCCACCGCCGGGACCTCGGCGAAGTCCGAGAGGCCGACCGCCTCGACCAGCTGCAGCGCCTCCTGGTTGAGGGCCCGCAGCACCGTCTCCGAGCGCCAGAAATCGAACGAGTCGCCGCGCTTGCGTCGCTGCAGCGCGATGCGGACGTTCTCCTTGACGGTCAGGTGCGGGAAGACCGCCGAGATCTGGAACGAGCGCACCAGGCCGAGCCGCGCCACGTCCGCCGGCTTCATGCCGGTGATGTCGCGGCCGTTGTAGCGGATCGAGCCCGCCGACGGCACCAGGAACTTCGTCAGCAGGTTGAAGCAGGTGGTCTTGCCGGCGCCGTTCGGGCCGATCAGCGCGTGGATGGTGCCGCGCGTCACCTCGAGCGTCACGCCGTTCACGGCGCGGAAGCCCTTGAACTCCTTGGTCAGCCCCTCGGTGGACAGGACGATGTCCCGGCCTTCAGCACCCGGTCGGGCGCGTCCCTCGGCGTGGGCGGTCGATTGGGCCATGTCGGCGCGTCACCCCTGCGTTTCCTCACTCGCGCTTATGCGCGTATCGCATAGCGAAACAGCATGCCGCCGATGGAGTGTCAACGGGTTCGGCCGGCCCCGCAGCGGGGAGTTTCGGGCTTGTCAGACCTTATCCGCGACGGGCGCCGGCCTGAGGGCGGGCGCGAGCAACGCCCGTACGGCGCGGCTGAGGGGCCGCTCGACGATGCGGTGCAGCAGGAGCGCCGCGGCGGCGGAGGCGGCGAGCATCAGGATCACCAGCGGTCCGGCACCCAGGACCGACGCGAGGCCGGTCGCCTCGGCGATCACCCGCAGGCCCCGTACGACGAAGGGATGAGCCAGATAGAGGGCGTAGGATGCGTCTCCCAAGACGATTCCCAAGACGATGGCCGGGCGGAGCGGGCGGCCCGCAGACCCTGCCGGCCCGAGCGCGGCGGCGGCGACCAGCAAGGCGGCGGGCCCGCCCCAGGCGATGAAGCGGGGGAGAGAGGGGTCCTCGCCGGCGAGGGACAGGAGGGCGAGGCCGAGCCCCGCCAGGGCGAGACGCGCCGGCAGGGCCAGGCGCAGGCCCTCCTGCCGCGCCAGGGCGAGGACGGCGCCGCAGGCGAATTCGAGCACGATCGGATCGCCCCAGAAGGCGAGCGGTACGGCGACGGGCCCTTGGACGGGCCCTTGGATGGCCCCTTGCAGCGGCCGGATGAACGCCGCACCGAGGACGAGGCCGGCGAGGAGGACGCCCACGCCCAGGACCGCGCCCCGCCGGCCCCAGGGCAGAACGAGGGCGAAGAGTGCGTAGAACGCCATCTCGTAGTTGAGCGTCCAGCCCAGCGAGTAGAGCGGCTGCACCGCCCCGTCGGCCCGGGCCATCGGCCAGAACAGGTAGGAGGCGGCGAGGTAGAGCGGCCCCTCGGCGCCCGCGCCGAGGAGGCCCGGCCTGAGCCAGGCCAGCGCGAGGTAGAGCGTGGTGGCGAGCCAGTAGAGCGGCACGACCCGGGCGACCCTGTGCGCGAGGAAGACGCTCCGCGCGTCGGCCCGCCCGTGCAGGGCGGCGGCGGCGTGCACGATGATGAAGCCGGAGATCACGAAGAACACGTCGACCCCGGCCGGCCAGGGCAGCCAGGCGGCCGGGACGAAGGGCTGGCCCACCCGGGCGGCGAGGCCGGCGGCCTCGAACTGCGCGTGGCCGGCGGCGACCATCAGGGCGGCCAGCGCCCGCAGGACCTGGATCAGCGGGAGGGGAGCGGGGCGTGTCGGGGCGGGGCGTGTCACGGGGGATCGGTCGCGTCGCGTCCGCACCCGGACCGTCCGGGGCGTCGGGCCCCGTCATACCGGAAGCGGGCGCGATCCGGCCAGCGCAGCCGGCCCGGAAGATGACGCAACGACGGGAACAATGTTCGCGAAAGCTCGTTGTCCGCACCGAAAGCGTCCCGCCAAGCCGTTCCGGACGGACGGTCCGATGTTCGGTCGTTGACCGGCCCGACGCTCAAGAACAGATTTCCAGGAGATCACCCATGAAGAAGCTCGTTGCCCTGACCGGTCTCGCCGTTGCCCTCGCGACCCCCGCCTTCGCACAGCAGGTCGGCGACTTCAACCAGTTCCGCTCGATGGCGCTGATGTCGAACGCGTTCGAGGTCAAGTCGAGCCAGATCGCTCTCGACAAGTCGCGCAACCCGCAGATCCGCAGCTACGCCCGCGAGATGATCCGCGACCACCGCGCCGCCAACGTCGCGCTGCTCGGCGGCCGTGAGAACGTGGCCCGCGGCACCGGCGCCGGCATCGGCGGCCTGATCGAGGCGCCCTTCGCCATCGCCGGCGGCGCGGTCGGCGCGGCCACCGGTGCGGCGGCCGGCGTGGTCGGCGGCACCCTGCAGGGCGGCCCGGTCGGCGGCCTCGAGGGCCTCGGTGCGGGTGCGGCCCGCGGCGCCCAGATCGGCGCGAACGCGGTCGACTTCGACGGCGACGTGACCACCACGGCGGCCACCCAGGCGGTTCCGCTGAGCCCGCAGCAGCAGGCGATGCTCGCCGAACTCGCCAACACCCCGGCCGGCCCGGCCTTCGACCGTACCTATGCCCGCATGCAGGTGCAGGCTCACGGCATGACCGTCGCCAACTACCAGGCCTATGCCCAGTCCGGCCCGAACCCGGCTCTGCGCAACTACGTGCAGCAGGCGCTGCCGGTGATGGAGCAGCACCTGGCGCAGGCCCAGCGTCTGCCGGGCGCCCGCTGAGCGGCATGACACGCTGACATGACACGCTGATGTGACGGTGCGGCGGGCCGGAAGGCCCGCCGTTTTTCGTTCGGGGCGGCGCGGCGCGACAGTGTCGGTACACGGGAGAGGTGCAAAAACCGGTCCGCGCCGATTGATCGACGGTGCGACCGCGCCCTCTCTTCGACCGGCGAGGACCCGCGGGCCCTCCTGCCAGGTGGACCGGGCCTCGGCACGAGCCCGGTCGTGATGGTCAAAAACCGTCGGGTCGGGCTTTTCGCGATGGCGACGGCGAGCATCGGAAACCCGGTCACCTCTTTCCCGACCATGCCTGCCCGGCCCTGTTCGGGTTTCGACGACGGCCGGAGAATCCCGTCGCAAACCCACGCGCCATGGGCTCTCGCGACCGGGAAGGCGTTCGACCGACGTTTGAGGTCCTCGCGGGATCCGGGCGGGTCGTCTCCTCGTCTTCGCCTCGTCGCCGACGCTTTCCCTTAGATCTCCACCACCCCGATCGTCTCCTCGTCGAACGCGACGCTCTTCACGATCGCCACCACACCCGATCCCGGCGCCAGGGCGAGTTCGTGGGCGGCGAGCCGCGTGACCTCGGCGACCAGCACCGCGTCGCCGCAGGCGATCTCGACCCGGGCATGGGCGCCGTCTCCCGGGGTCACGGCGGTGACGGTGCCGAGGAGCACGTTGCGGGCGCTCAAGCCCCGCGGCGCCTCGCGCGCCACCAGCACGTCGCGGGCCCGCACCCGGACCCTGACGCTCGTCCCCACCGGCAGGGGGAGCCGCGGCACGGTCAGGCGGCCGGGCGGGCCGTCGAGGCGGGTGAGGCCGAAGGCGTCGTCGTGCGCCGCGATCCGGAGTTGCAGCAGGGCGCCGGTCTCGGCCGTCTCGCGGCCCGGGAAGAGGGCGCCCCGGCGCAGCACCTCGGCAGCCGGGCCGCAGGCCGCGACCCGGCCCTGGTCGAGCACCACCACCGTGTCGGCGAGGCGCGCCACCTCGGCGACCGCGTGGCTGACATAGACGATCGGCACCCGCGCCTCGTCGCGCAGGCGCGCCACGTAGGGCAGGATCTCGGCCTTGCGCGCCTCGTCGAGGGCCGAGAGCGGCTCGTCCATCAGGAGGAGGCGGGGGCGGGCGAGCAGCGCCCGGCCGATCGCCACGCGCTGGCGCTCGCCGCCCGAGAGCCCCGCCGGCCGCCGGTCGAGCAGGGGCGCGATGCCGAGGAGGTCGGCCACCGCCGCGAGGCTCGGGCCGCCGGCGCGGTCGCTGGAAAACCAACGCCCGAACAGCAGGTTCTGGCGCACGCTCAAATGCGGCATCAGCCGCGCTTCCTGGAACACGTAGCCGATCCGGCGCCGGTGCACCGGCACGAGGAGGCGCGCCTGGGTGTCGAGGAGGGTGACGCCGTCGACCACGATCCGCCCGTGATCCGGCCGCACCAGCCCGGCGATCACGTCGACGAGGGTCGACTTGCCGGAGCCGGAACGCCCGAACAGGGCGGTGACCCGCCCCTGTGCCGCGAAGGCGGCGTCGAGCGCGAAGGCGCCGCGGGCGTGTCGGACCGCAACCTCGATCATGCCGAGGATCCCGTCATGCCCCGAGCCGCTTGCGAGCCCGCCGGGCCAGCCATTCCGAGGCGATCAGGGCCGCCATCGACAGGGCGACCGAGACCAGGGTGAGGCGCAGTGCCCCGGCTTCGCCCCCCGGCACCTGGGTCAGGGTGTAGATCGCCGCCGGCAGGGTCTGGGTCTCGCCCGGGATGTTCGACACGAAGGTGATGGTGGCGCCGAACTCGCCCATCGCCTTGGCGAAGGCCAGTACCGCGCCGGCGAGGATCCCCGGCAGGGCCAGGGGCAGCGTGACGACGAGGAACACCGCGAGGGGGGACGCCCCCAGCGTGCCGGCGGCCTGCTCCAGCTTGCGGTCGACCGCCTCGAAGGACAGGCGCATCGCCCGCACCATCAGCGGGAAACCCATCACCGCGCAGGCGAGCGCCGCCCCGGTCCAGCGGAACGAGAACACGATGCCGACCTCCGCCAAAGCCGGCCCGAACCAGCCGCGGCGCCCGAAGGCGAGGAGCAGCAGGTAGCCGGTGACCACCGGCGGCAGGATCAGCGGCAGGTGGACCAGCCCGTCGAGGAGCGTCCGGCCGCGGAACTCGCGGCGGGCCAGCAAATAGGCGACGGCGAGGCCCGGCAGCAGGCTCGCCAGCGTCGCAGCGCTCGCCACCAGCAGGCTGAGCCTGAGCGCGCTCCACTCGTCGGGGGTGAGGAACAGGGGAGGGGTCATCGATCGATCCCGCACCATGGCGGATCGGCGCCGGGAGTCCAGGCCCCGCGCGGCAACGCTGGGTTTCGAACCCCCCGATTGATCCATGCCGCCATCTGGGGCCTGTGTCGGGACCGCTAACCCGTTTCCCGGAGGCCCGGATGATCACCTTCTACTTCAACGGCTCGCCCAACCCGACCAAGGTCGCGCTCTTCCTGGAGGAGGCGGGTCTGCCCTACGAGCCGGTGGCGGTGGATACCCGCAAGGGCGAGCAGTTCGCGCCCGAGTTCCTGAAGCTCAACCCGAACGGCAAGGTCCCGGCGATCGTCGACGACGGAACCGTGGTGTTCGATTCGAACGCGATCCTGCTCTACCTCGCCGAGAAGACCGGCCGCTTCCTGCCGCCCGCCCCTGAGCGCGGCGCGCTCCTGTCCTGGCTGATGTTCGTGGCGACCGGCATCGGGCCGTTCTCGGGCCAGGCGGTGCATTTCCGCCATTTCGCCCCCGAGCCGGTGCCTTACGCCGACGAGCGCTACCGGTTCGAGGTGAAGCGCCATTACGGCGTGCTCGACGGCCACCTCGCCGGGCGCGAATGGATGGTGGGCGAGGCCTACGGCCTCGTCGACATGGCCGTGTGGGGCTGGGCGCGGATGCTGCCCTTCGTGCTGGGCGAGGACGCCTTCGAGGCGTTCCCGAACGTGAAGCGCCACACCGACGCGATCGCCGCCCGCCCCGCCGCCGCGAAGGCCGTCGCCCTGAAGGACCGCTTCGCCTTCAAAGCCGAGCTGGATGCCGAGGCGCGCGGGCACATGTTCAAGCACCTGAAGCCGGCCGTCTGAGCCGGCACGGATCTCACGGAGGAGACGCCCATGCGATCGTTCGACAACCCGTTCAAGCGCGGCCTCGCCGAGAACCGGCGCCAGGCCGGGCTGTGGATGACCACCGGCTCGCCCGGCATCACCGAGCTCGCCGCCGGGGCCGGCTTCGCCTGGATGCTCATCGACATGGAGCATTCGCCCAACGACCTGATCCAGGTCGTCGACCACCTGCGGGCGGCCGAGGGCGGCACCGCCGAGCCGGTGGTGCGGGTGCCGTGGAACGAGCCGGTCATGGTCAAGCGCCTGCTCGACCAGGGCGCCCGCTCGCTGATGTTCCCGTTCGTGCAGAATGCCGACGAGGCGCGCCGGGCGGTCGCCGCGACGCGCTACCCGCCGCACGGCATCCGGGGTTTCGCCGGCACGTCGCGGGCCACCGGCTACGGCCTGCGGCCGGACTACCACGCCCGCTCGGGCGACGAGGTCTGCGTCGTGGTGCAGATCGAGACGGCGGAGGCGCTGGCGGCGGCCGGCGAGATCGCGGCGGTGGAGGGCGTCGACGGCGTGTTCATCGGCCCGAACGACCTCGCCGCCAGCATGGGCCATCTCGGCCAGCCGAACGCCGCCCCGGTCCGCGAGGCGATCGCGGCGGCGCTGCCGCGGATCCGCCAGGCCGGCAAGGCGGCGGGCCTGCTCGACTTCGGCGAGGCGAGCGCCCGGGCCCGGTTCGAGGCCGGGTTCGGCTTCGTGGCGGTGGCCGGCGACGCCTTCCTGCTCGCCCGCGAGACCCAACGGGTCGCCAAGCTCTTCAACGCCTGAACCCCACCCGGAGGACGCCCATGGCCGCCCTGTCGTTCCAGCACCGCTTCGAGCCCGCCGCCGAGCCGCAGGCGGTGCCGCTCCTGCTCCTGCACGGGACCGGGGGCGACGAGGACGACCTCCTGCCCCTCGGCCGGGCGCTGTCGCCGGGCGCGGCGCTGCTCTCGCCCCGCGGCCAGGTGCTGGAGGGCGGCGCGCCGCGCTTCTTCCGCCGCCTCGCCGAGGGCGTGTTCGACGAGGCCGATCTGGTGCGCCGGGCCGGCGACCTCGCCGGATTCGTGACCGCGGCGCGAGACGAGTACGGGATCGCCGCGCCCCTCGCCGTCGGCTTCTCGAACGGCGCCAACATCGCCGCCGCCCTGATGCTCCTGCATCCGGGCGTGCTCGCGGGCGCCGTGCTGCTGCGGGCGATGGTGCCGCTCTCGGGCCCGCCGGCGGCGCGGCTCCAGGGCGAGCCGGTGCTGATCCTGTCGGGCCGGATGGACCCGATCGTGCCCGCCGGCAATGCCGCGCGCCTCGCCGCGATGCTGACGGATGCGGGCGCCGCCGTCACCCACGAGGTGCTGCCCGCCGGCCACGGCCTGTCGCAGGCGGACCTCGTGCGGGCGAAGACGTGGCTGACCGGGCGGCCGTGAAGCGCCGCCGCTGGTCGATCGGGCTGTCCGAACAAATGCCGGCGACCGACGTTGGGGAACATTCCAGAACGTCCCCCGACGGAAGGACACCGGCATGCCCCCGTTGCGTTACTCCCCCGACATCGAGCGACCCGCACCCGGCGAGCAGGAGACGATCGACGGCATCATCCGGGGGATGACGCGGCAATCCGAGACGGTGGAGACGCGCGAGCACCACGCAGTCCGGGCGAGCCACGCCAAGAGCTCGGCCTGCGTCGTCGGCGAACTGACGGTGGCGGAGGGCTTGCCCGAGGAACTGGCGCAGGGGCTGTTTGCCGGCGCCCGCACCTATCCCGTCGCCGTGCGCTTCGCGCAGGGGCCGGGCGAGACCCTGGGGGATCGCGTGTCGACCCATCGCGGTATGGCGATCAAGGTGTTCGGCGTCGCCGGCGAGAAGCTGCCGGGCCACGTGGAGGACACCCAGGATTTCGTGCTCGCCACCGGCACGACCTTCCCGTCCGGCACCGCCGCGGGTTTCCTGCGCGACGGTGCGGTGATCGGGAAGAGTGCCGGCCTGCCGGAGGGCGCGAAGAGCGCGGTCGCGGCAGTGGCGCGCAACCTCAACAGGGTGCTGCACGCCTTCGGCACCGAGAGCGCCATGGCGGACTTCTTCGGCCATCCGTTCAGCCATCCCCTCGCCGACAGCTACTTCAGCCAGGCGCCGGTCCGCTTCGGCGACTACGTGGCGAAGCTCGGCGCGGTGCCGGACAGCGCTGCCCAGCGGGCGCTCGCCGAGTGGCGTCTCGACCCGCACGCGGACGAGGACGGCTTCCGCCACGCCGCGGTGGCCTATTTCCGGGAGAGCGAGGCGGTGTTCGCCCTGAAGGCGCAGCTCTGGTCCGACGCCGAGAAGCAGCCGATCGAGGATGCCTCGGTCGATTGGCCGGTGGCGATCAGCCCCTACCGCACGGTCGCGACGATCCGCCTGCCGCGCCAGGACGCCTATGGCCCGGAGCGGGTGCGCTACTTCGACGATGTGATGACCTTCCGCCCCGCCCACAGCCTGACGGCGCACCGGCCGCTGGGCTCGGTGATGCGGGCCCGGCTCCAGGTCTACGCGGCGTTGAGCGCGTTCCGGCACCGGGAGAACGGAGTGGCGGAGAAGGAGCCGGCGGGCGTGGAGCAGATCCCGGCGTAAGCGACGGCAAGCTCAAAATTCCGGCGCTTTCCCCTGTCCACAAGAAGGTGGAGAGGCGTCACAGCGGTGCGCTTTGCCATCGCCACGTCGCCGGCAAAGCGTTCGGCGTATCGGCACCCGTTCGGGCTTGCCCAGCACCTTCGAACGAGCCCGTTCGAAGGTGCTTAGGCATCATGCGACTTCCGATTGATTGCTCGGCGATTGCTGCGCACTCGCCTTCGCCATGCGGAAGTCGACTTCGCTCGCGCGTGTGGAGCCTCCGGCTCCGCCGAGCGGGCTGGTGAGACGAGGTCCGGAATGGATCTTCCGGACCTCGTCTCCCTCACTGCGCCGCGAAGAACTTCGGATCGAGCGCCGACAGCGCGATCAGCGCCGGCGGCATCACCACGCCGGCCCGGCGAATGGATTGCGCGGCCGCGCGGCAGGCCTGGATATCGTTGGCGCCCGCCGCCGCATCGACCTGCGCGATCTGCTCGGGGCTCGGCTTCTTCGGGGCCGGCGCTCCGGCCGGGGCGGCCTGGGACTGGGCCTGCGCCTGGCCCTGCGGGCCCGCCGCGCCGGGGCCGGTCTGGGCGACCGGGCCGCTCAGGCCCGATTTCTGCTGCGTCTCGCCGGCGCCGGCGCTCGGCTGCTGCGCCGCGCCGCGGTCGGGCGCCTGCACGGCGGGAGTCGCGGCCTGGGCCGGGCTCGCGCCGGCGTCCGGCGCCTTCGGGTGCACGAAGGCGACCAGCTCCTGGCACAGGTTGGCCGGCGGGCCGGCGGCCTGTGCCGCGCTCACCGACGCGGCGAGGCCGATGGCGGCCAGGGTGACGATGCCGATCCGGCTCACGAGCCCGCCTCCGCCTTGTGGCCGGCCGGCTTGTGACCCGCAGCGCCCGGCTCCTTGATGTCGCCGGTCCAACGCGGGCCGACGAGGTTGGTGCCCGGATCCGAGACCCGTGCGCCCGAGGTGGCGAAGGCCTGGTAGGCGAAACGCTGGTTCTCGGCGAGCAGGAAGCTCGCCGCGGTGGCCAGGACCAGGGCCGCCGCCACGGCGACCAGGAAGGCTTTCATCGCTCTCTCCGCACCCGCTTGCTCCGCCCGGATTTCACTCTGCCGGAACCTGGCCGCGGCCGAGCTGCGGCCCGCTCGCGGTCTTGGCCTGCTGCTCCTTGACCCAGAGGTCGTGGTGTACCTTGGCCCAGGCCAGGTCCACCTCGCCGCTGCCCATGGCGTCGTAAGCGCCCTCCATGCCCAGACTGCCGATATAGATGTGGGCCAGGATGCCAGCGATGAACACCACGCCGATCAGCGAGTGGATCACCTGCATGACCTGCATCCCGTTGATGTCCGTCGCCGCGAACGGGAAGATCATCATGATGCCGGTGGCGCCCATGGCGAGTCCGAAGCCGACCACCATCCAGAACACCATCTTCTGGCCGGCATTGAAGCGGCCGGCGCTCGGATGCGCGTCGCCCAGCAGGCCGCCGCCCTGCTTGAGCCAGATCCAGTCGATTTTGCCCGGGATGTTGTCCTTGATCCACAGCACGAGCATGAACAGCACGCCGAGCATGAACGGCCAGGCGAGATAGATGTGTGCGTACTTGCCGTATTGGGCGAGCGTCGCGAACGCCTCCGGCCCGATCAAGGGCATCAGCAGCCGCTTGCCGAAGATGTAGTTGAGGCCCGACAGCGACAGCACGATGAAGCAGGACGCCGTCATCCAGTGCGAGAAGCGCTCGAAGCCGTTGAAGCGAAGAATCTTCTTACCCGATTCCTCGCTGTGCTCGAGGCGGATGCGCCCACGGGTGAAGTAGAACAGGCCGAGCGCGGCGATCATGCCGAGCACGGCGAGCGCCCCGATCCACGGCATCCAGGATTCGCGGAACTCGCGCCATTCCCGTCCCTGCGGCTGGATCAGGTTGGCGGCGGTGGCGTTCGGGATCGAGATCCGGCCGTGGATCTTCGGGTCCTGCTTGAACAGCATCTCCTCGTTGACCGAGGAGGCGGTGGGGTTGGGGGCGCCGTCGGGCGCGCGCACCTGGGCGACGGCGGGAACCGTCAGCGCCAGGGTCGCCGCCAGGAGGGCGATGGAGGTCAGCCTGCGCATCGGCATCATCCTCAGATCGCGATCGTCTCGCGGTAGGCCGTCTTCCAGCCCCACGCGCCCGAGCCGTAGCCGCGCTTGATCACCCGCTCCTTGTAGATCTGGGCGATCATCTCGCCGTCGCCGGCGAGCAGCGACTTGGTCGAGCACATCTCGGCGCAGAGCGGCAGCTTGCCTTCCGCCAGGCGGTTCGAGCCGTACTTCTCGTACTCGGCGACCGAGAGGTCGGCCTCCGGGCCGCCCGAGCAATAGGTGCACTTGTCCATCTTGCCGCGGGAGCCGAAATTCCCGACCCGCGGGTATTGCGGCGCCCCGAACGGGCAGGCGTAGAAGCAGTAGCCGCAGCCGATGCACAGGTCCTTGGAATGCAGCACCACGGCGTCGGCCGTGGTGTAGAAGCAGTTCACCGGGCACACCGCCGCGCAGGGCGCGTCGGTGCAGTGCATGCAGGCCATCGAGACCGAGCGCTCGCCGGGCTTGCCGTCGTTGAGGGTGATGACCCGGCGACGGTTGATGCCCCACGGCACCTCGTGCTCGTTCTTGCAGGCGGTGACGCAGGCGTTGCACTCGATGCAGCGGTCGGCGTCGCAGAGGAACTTCATTCTGGCCATGAGGATCCCCCTTACGCCGCGCTGATCTGACAGAGGGTCACCTTGGTCTCCTGCATGCCCGTCACCGGGTCGAAGCCGTAGGTAGTGACGGTGTTGACGCTCTCGCCGAGCACCACCGGATCGGCGCCCTTCGGGTAGAAGTCGCGCATGTCCTTGCCCTGGTACCAGCCCGAGAAGTGGAACGGCATCCAGGCCACGCCCTTGGCGACGCGGTCGGTGACGAGGGCCTTCACCTTGGTCTTGGCGGTGTTCTCCGGGCCGTAGACCCAGACGAACTGGCCGTCCTTGATGCCGCGGTCGGCGGCGTCCTGGGTGTTGACCTCGACGAACATGTCCTGCTGCAACTCGGCGAGCCAGGGATTCGAGCGGGTCTCCTCGCCGCCGCCCTCGTATTCGACGAGGCGGCCCGAGGACAGGATGATCGGGAACTGCTTGGCGATGCCGCGATCGACCGCCGCCTTCTGCACCGAGAAGCCGACATTGGGCATGCGGAACTGCCGCTCGTCGGGCCGCGTCGGGTACTTGGCGACGAGGTCGGGCCGCGGCGAGTAGACCGGCTCGCGGTGGACCGGCACCGGGTCGGGCAGGTTCCAGGCATTCGCCCTCGCCTTGCCGTTGCCGAACGGGATCACGCCGTGGTCGAGGCAGACCCGCTGGATGCCGCCCGACAAATCGGTGGCCCAGCTGACCGTGTCCGGGTTGTTGCCGCCGATCCGCTGGATCGTGGCGAGTTCGTCCGCCGTCAGGTCCTTGTCCCAGCCGAGCTTGCGGAACACCCCGAAGGTGAATTCCGGATAGCCGTCGGTGAGGTCGGAGCCCTTGGAGAAGGAATCTTCCGCCAGCAGCGTCTGCCCGTTGCGCTCGGTGCCGAACCGAGCGCGGAAGGTGCCGCCGCCCTCTTTCACATGGAGCGCGGTGTTGTAGAGGATGTGGGTGCCCGGATGGCGGATCTCCGGCTTGCCCCAGCACGGCCAGGGCAGGCCGTAATAGTCGCCGCCGACCTCCGGATCGTCCTTCGGCGCGCGCAACGTGACGAGGTCGAACTTGTGCTGGTTCTTCATGTGCGCCTTCAGGCGCTCGGGGCTCTGGCCGCAATAGCCCGTCGACCAGCCGCCGCGGTTGATCTCCCGCAGCAGGTCCTCGGCGACCGGGATGCCGTCCACGACCTTGACGTTCTTGAACAGCGACTCGGCAAAGCCGAGCTTTTTCGCCATCCGGTAGATGACCTCGTAGTCGTTCTTCGACTCGAAGGCCGGCTTGACGATCTGCTCGCCCCACTGGATCGAGCGGTTCGAGGCCGTGCGCGACCCGTCCATCTCCAGCGACGTGCAGATCGGCAGGAGATAGGTGTTGTCCTTGCGCGCATCCATCGCCGCGAAGGTCGTCGGGTGCGGGTCGGCGACGACGAGCAGCTCCAGCTCGGCCATGCCCTTCACCGCCTCGGGCATCCGGGTCACGGTGTTGCCGCCGTGGCCGAACACCATCATGGCCTTGAGCGGGGTGCGCTGGTCGACCTGCTCGGCCGGCAGGCTGACCGCGTCGAACCACCGGGTCGAGGTGAGACCGGGGGTCTCCATGTTCTCCTTGCGCGAGCGGGCCTTGCGGCCGGCGCTGGCGGGCACCTCGTCGAAGCGCGCTTGCAGCCAGTCGTACTCGACCTCCCAGACCCGGGCCCAGTGCTTCCAGCCGCCCTCGACGAGGCCGTAATAGAGCGGCAGCGTCGTCACATCGAGGCCGAGGTCGGTGGCGCCCTGGACGTTGGTGTGGCCGCGGAAGATGTTGGCGCCGGTGCCCGGCTTGCCCACGTTGCCGGTGGCAAGGCACAGGATGCACAAGGCCCGCACGTTGGCGGTGCCGACCGTGTGCTGGGTCGCGCCCATGCACCAGATCAGGGTGGCGGGCTTCTCCTTGGCGAAGAGCTCGGCGACGCGCTTGAGCTGCTCGCCCGGCACTCCGGAGACCCGCTCGACCTCGTCGGGCGTCCACTTGGCGACTTCCTTGCGGACGTCGTCCATCGCGTAGACGCGCTGCTCGATGAAAGCCTTGTCCTCCCAGCCGTTCTGGAAGATGTGCCACAGGATGCCCCAGATCACCGGGATGTCGGTGCCTGAGCGGATCCGGACGTACTCGGTCGCGTGCGCCGCCGTGCGGGTGAAGCGCGGATCGATGACGATCATGTTGGCGCGGTTGATCTCCTTACCCGACAGCACGTGCTGCATGGAGATCGGGTGCGCCTCGGCGGGATTGCCGCCGAGGATGATCATCGTCTTGGCGTTGCGGATATCGTTGTAGGAATTCGTCTGGGCGCCGTAGCCCCAGGTGTTGGCGACACCCGCCACGGTGGTCGAGTGGCAGATGCGGGCCTGATGGTCGACGTTGTTGGTACCCCAATAAGCCGCGAACTTGCGGAACAGGTACGAGGCCTCGTTGGTGAACTTGGCCGAGCCGAGCCAGTAGACCGAGTCGGCGCCGTTCTTGTTGCGGATCGCCTGGAGCTTGTCGGTGATCTCGTCGATCGCCTGGTCCCAGGAGATGCGGTGCCACTCGCCGTTGACGATCTTCATCGGGTAGCGCAAGCGGCGGTCGCTATGGACCAGCTCGCGGATCGCCGCGCCCTTGGCGCAATGCGCGCCGCGGTTGATCGGGCTCGCCCAGGACGGCTCCTGCCCGACCCAGACGCCGTTCACGACTTCCGCCGTGACGGTGCAGCCGACCGAGCAATGGGTGCAGACGTTCTTGCGGATCACGGCCTGGGCCGGATCGGCAGAGGAACCGGCAGCCTGGGCCGGGCGCACCGCGCCGAGCCGCATCGTGCCGAGGGCCGCGAGGCCACCGGCCGCCAGTCCCGATTTCCGCAGGAAGCCGCGGCGGTCGAGGGTGTGGGCGGTCAGGCCCGCGGCGAGGGCCTGGTGGCTGCCGCGGCCCGCAACGCCGCTCCTGCGCTTGGTCAGCATCGCCGGTCTCACTTCTTCAGCGTCTCGTAGCCGTTGGTGCGGTAGAAGGCCTTGACGTGGTCGGTCTCGCGGTAGCGCGACCGGGTCTCGGCATTGCCGGGATCGTAGGCCTGGGCCTCGGTGCTTCCGAGCGGCACGGCGGCGACCGCGGCCGCCGCCGCGGCGGTGCCGCCGCCCAGAGCGCGGAAGAACTGCCGCCGTCCGAGCCCGGTCTCGCCGTCCTTGCGGGTCTTGTCGGTCTTCCGGGTCTGGTCGTCCTGCCGCATGGCGGCTCTCCTCTTCGTGTCCGCGTCCCGGCTCGAATCTTGTCGTCTCGCATCGTCTCGGCCCATCCTACGCCTCCATCGCGAAGGCTTCGGCCTCGATCGTCGTGAACACCTCGCCCAGCTCGCCGACCGCACGGTAGAACGGCGTCGTCGCCTGCGCCGCAACGTCGGTGAAGAAACGCCCGATCCACGGCTTCAGGTGGCGCTCGAAGAAGCGGTGGTCGGCCCCCGGCTCCGCCGGCAGGCGGCCCGAGGACAGGTTCGCCATCACCTCGAGCAGCGTGGCGGCGTGGTCCTCCGGCTCGCTCGACGAGGGATCGCGCTCGAGCCCGAGTTCGGCGAAATCCTGGCGCGCCCGCGCCAGAGGCCGCTCGTTGAGGAAGCCCGTGAGGTAGTACGAGGCGTAGGGCATGATCAGCCCGCGCCCGACGCCGACGAACAGGGCGAAGTAGTCGCGGCCGACCTCGCGCGCATCGGCCTCGCGGGCGGCGCGGCCGAGGGCGGCATGGGCCTGCCCCAGGGGGGAGCCGTCGCCGTCGAGCCCGTGCAGCGCGGCGAGCAGGCCGGGCGCCGGTGCGCGGCCGAGGACGGTCGCCAGGAGGTCGTATTCCTGCGCGCGCAGAGCGTCGATCTCGTCGACCGGACCGGGCCCCTGGTTCACCGTCACCTCGCGCTACACCCTTCGGGGCCGGCCGCTCCCGGCCTCCTCCATTTGGAGGATACGGCGCCCCGTCGCCGGCACCATAGCGAGGAATCCGTGGCGCACAATTCTACTTTCTAACGCTTCAAATCGGTAGCGCCCCGCCATGGCGTCGCAGGCGGGGAGGGGCAGGGGGTGGTTCGGGCCCGGGATCGGGACGATCCGGCGAATGGCGCGGGATCCCCTCTACGGAGAGGGGCAGGGGCGGGAGTGGAGACGGCGCCGGATCGAAGGCAGGCTGCTCGGCGTCCAGCGCGACGCTCGGCGCTGCACACGGAACCTCGGCACCCTCACCCCCATCCCCGCACGCGAGAGGGGGGGTGCCGGCGCTCCTCTCGTCATCGTCGGGATCGTCGGCAGGGGCCTCCCCCGCCCCGAACACCTTCTCCACCATCGCCCGCACGTCCTCGGCCGAGATCGCGCCGCCGGTGCCGGGCACGCCGCCGGGGGTGTTCCAGTCGTAGGCGTATTCGCGCGCCTCGCTGACGAAGTCGCGGATCGCGGGGTCGATGGACCACATCCGGCGCAACGCCGCGTTGCGCAGGGCCCGCGGCACGCCGGCGCGCAGGAACGGGGTCAGGTCGGTCGCGGGGTCGAGCGCGTCGAGGGACGGGAGCTGCGCCAGCTCCTCCTGGCTCAGGACGACCTCGTCCCCGGGCGGGGCCTCGCCGGGCGCGACCGGCGGCGCGGCCTCCGGCGCGACGTCCGGGACCCGGCGCGCCTCGTCGCGCTTGCGCCGCGACCAGCGGGCGAGGAAGCCGTCGCTCACGGCTCCTCCGGCCGGCGCCGGGCGCCGGCTCCCTGGCGGGCCAGGGCCTCCGGGTCGGCCCGGTCGCGCTTGCGCTTGTGGAAGACCCGCTCGACGTGGAACGCCCGGTAGAACGCCCCGACCTCGGCCTGGATCTCCGGCGGCATCGGCACCGCCTCGACGATCTCGCCGATGCCCTCGGCGAGCGATTCGCCCTCGTAAGGGTCGGCGGTCACGGTGGCGACCGCGTAGGTCTCAGGGCCCGTCTCGCGGAGCGCCACCCAGAGCGAGGGCCGGGCTGCCGCGAGGTTGTCGCCGTAATGCGCCGTCTCGGCTGGGTGCAGCTCGACCTCGTACGACCCGGCGTAGAAGGTTTCCTCGTCCTCGGAGGCGGAGAGGCGGGTCCAGGGCTCGGTGCCGGGCAGGCCGGGCAGCACCGCGACGGGGAGCCAGGCATGGCTCGCCCACGGCCCCTTCAGCCGGCGCTTGGCGACGACGACCCCGACGGAGATCAGCTGCGTGCTCATCAAGCCTCTCCCGTCTGGGTAACGGGGAGGCCGGCGATCAGGTTCTGCGGCTTCATCGTCACCAGCCGGTCCGGAGTCATGGCGAGGAACAGGTAGACCGGCTTGCCGCCGAGGCGCGGATCGGCCCGGGGCGCCTCCGCGATCGTGAGGCGGAACAGGGCCAGCACCCGCTCGCGGGTGGCCGCATCCACCGCCTCGCCGCGCCACAGGGCGTTGCCGATCCGCGTTCCTTCCGCATCGAGCCCGACGAACCAGCGCCAGTCCTCGTCCTCGATCGCGGCGATCGGCGCGATCGTCACCTCGACCGCCAGCAGGTGACGGATGAAGGCCTCGATCGCCCGGGCGAGCCCCTCGCGGCTCTTCGGGTCGGAGCCGAGATTGAGCGCCATGCTGAAGGCGTCCGACCGGCTCCAGTAGGTCCAGGCGGTGTCGGCGGTGAGCACGTCGAGCTCGGAGGCCGGCTCGCGCCCGAGCATCGCGACGAGCGGGGACGGGCGGCCGGCACCCTCGGCCTCGTCGATCAGCTCGGCATCGGCGAGGAGCAGCGTCCCGTCGCCGAGGGAGGCGCGCTGCGGGCGGAAGAACAGCTCGGCCGCCCGCAAGGTATAGGGGTCGTCGCAGCCGTCCAGCGCATTGCGCAGGATCAGGTGGACGAGCTGGTTGAGGAACAGGGGCGGCGTGCCGGAAGCGCCCCGCCGCACGAGGTCGAGATAGGCCGCCTCGACCGAGCGGGCGGCGAGCAGCCGGTCGCGGAAGGCGAGGATCATCTCCCAGTTCTCGCGGGCATCGGCGTCGGCCAGAGCCGCCACCTCGGCGGGCGTCACCGGACGGCGGGGATCGGCGAGGAGCGCGGCGTGGAGGGCCCGCTCGGCGTCGCAGGCCTCGTCCGGCGGCAGCAGCTCGGGACGGGCGAGATAGGCCAGCAGCAGCTCGTCGGTGACGACGAGCCCGCCGCCTTCGTCGCGCCGGGTGAGGTGATGGCCGCTGGAGACCCAGAATTCAGGCATGGCGGGCTCTCAGGACGGGTTCCGGTCGAGCAATCCGGCGAGGTCGACCCGCTCCTCGGGCTCCTCGTCGGTCTCGTAGAAGTCGAAGGCGCGGGCATAGGCGTGGCGCCGGTCGGTGCCGGGCACGGCGCCCTCCCGCGGGCGCAGCGCCCGGAAGCGCTCGCGGATCTCGCCGTCCTCGACCGTCCGGTGCAGGGCGAGCACGGTGCCGACCGGCGGGGCACAGAGGGATTCGGCGACCGCGATCTCCTCCCGGGCGGCGGCCTCGGCGCTCGCCCGGTCCGGTGCGCCGAGGCGGGCCTGAATTTGCGCGGCGAGCGCCGCGACGGCGGCCTCGCGCTCGGACGCGCTCGCCTCGCTCACCACCACCAGGGTCGAGAAGCCGAAGGAGTCGATCCCGACGAAGCCGGCCCGGAACGCCGCCCGCTCCTTGGCCGTGAGGGCGGCGGGATCCGCGTCGAGGAACAGGAAGCTGCCGGTCACCGCCCATTCGCCGGGCGGGGCGGCATGGGGGAAGACCAGGGTGTCGGAGGGGTCGAGCCGCAGGGTGCGGGGAAGCTTGAGGCTCACAGGCGCGGGCCTCCCCGGGCGGGGTCGAACCAGCCGGTCCCGTCGAGGCGCACGGCGTCCGGATCGGCGTCGAGGTAGTCCCGCGCCCGGGCGACCGCCGCGGCCGGCCCGTCCTCGGCCCAGAGCGACAGGCCGCGCAGCAGGTGGCGGGCGAAGCTCTCGACCAGCGCGTCGGCGCCGGCCTCGAAGCCCTCCTCCTCCAGCGAGGTCGAGCCGGGGGTGTGGCCGGGATCGCCGGCCTCGCGCTTCGAGGCGATCAGCATGCCGGAGAAGACCAGCCAGTCCGGCACCGCCTCCTCGGCGCAATCCTGCGGCCAGGCGAGGCGCCCGCCGCCGAGGCGGGCCCGGTCGAAGACCAGCGTGCCGCTCCGATCGAGGATCACCGGCTTGTCGGGCGGCGCGTGGCTGCCGACCGCCTCGGCGAGCGCGGTGAGGCCGACGAGCCCGACGCGGCGGGCGGGCGCGAGCGGCTCCTCGGGCGCCAGCACCACCGCGAGGTCGACGAGGCCCGGCCGTGCCCCGACAACCAGGGTGCCGGCGGCCTCGCCGTCGGCCTCGGCGAGCGCGCAGGCCCGGTCATGCGCCGTCCCGGCGCAGGCCGCGAGGCGCAAGGGCCGGAAGGCCGGGGGCAGCATCAGGCCCGGTGGTTCGGAAACGGTCATGGGGATGTCGGGGACGCCTGCGCGCACGTGTCGGGTCGTTCTTTTTAACGGCTCGTATATAGCGCTTCCCCGGTGAACAAGGGGCATGACGCCCCAGGGGCGCCGTAGGCGCCCAAGCGATGATCGAGGGCGCCGTAGGCGCCGAAGAGACGATCGAGGGCGCGTGGGCGCCCGAGAGACGTTCGAGGGGCGCAGGGCCCTGGGAGACGCGCGTGGTGTCGGATCGGATCGTGATCGCCTGTTCCTGCGAGGGCAGCATGCCCCTCGACGCGGCGGCGATCGGCAGGGCCTGCGGGGGAACGCTGGAGACGGGCGACCAGCTCTGCGGGCGCGAGCTGGAGCGCGTGCGGGCGGCGATGGCCTCCGGCAGCCCCGTCACCGTGTCCTGCACCCTCAAGGCGCCCCTGTTCCGCGAGGTGGCGGAGGAACTGGGCGCCGGGGACCGCGTCGCCTTCGCCAATATCCGCGAGACGGCCGGCTGGTCGGCGCAGGCCGGGGAAGCCGGCCCCAAGATGGCGGCGCTCCTCGCCGCAGCAGTCGAGCCGGTGCCGGTCCCGGCCAGCGTGAGCTTCGAGAGCCAGGGCGTGGCGCTCGTCTATGGCCGCGACGAGGTCGCGATCGAGGCCGGCCGGCGCCTGTCCGACCATCTCGACGTCACGGTGCTGCTCTCCCGCCCCGGCGACGTCGCGCCGCCGCGCTCGGGCGAGATCCCGGTGCTGAAGGGCACCGTGCGGGCCGCGACCGGCCATCTCGGCGCCTTCAGCCTCCGGGTGGACGACACCGCCCTGCCGCTGCCCTCCTCGCGCCGAACCCTGGAATTCGGGCCGTCCCGGGACGGGGCGACCTCGACCTGCGACATCGTCGTGGATCTGACCGGCGGCACGCCGCTCTTCCCGGGCCACGAGGTGCGCAGCGGGTATCTGCGCGCCGATCCCCGCGACCCGGCGGCGGTCGAGCGGGTGCTGTTCGAGGCGTCCCACCTCGTCGGCACCTTCGACAAGATCCGCTTCGTCGACTTCCACGCGGAACTCTGCGCCCATTCGCGCTCGCGCATCACCGGCTGCACCCGCTGCCTCGACGTCTGCCCGACGGGGGCCATCGCGCCGGCCGGCGACCACGTGGCGATCGACCCGCATGTCTGCGCCGGCTGCGGCTCCTGCGCCTCGGTCTGCCCGACCGGCGCCGCCGCCTACGCCCTGCCGCCGGCCGACGCGCTGCTGCGCCGGCTGCGCACGCTGCTCACCGCCTTCGCCAAGGCCGGCGGCCGAGCGCCCGTGCTGCTGATCCACGACGAGGCGCACGGCGCCCCCCTGATCGATGCGCTCGCCCGCTACGGCGACGGCCTGCCGGCCGACGTGCTGCCGTTCCCCGTCAACGAGGTGACCCAAGTCGGCCCCGAGGCGATCGCCGCCGCCTTCGCCTACGGCGTCGGCGCGGTGCGGTTCCTGGTCCGGGCGCGGCCCAGGCACGACATCGCGGCGCTCGCCCGCAACGCCGCGCGCTTCGAGACGGTGGCCCGGGCCCTCGGCTACGGCACCGGCGTGGTCTCGCTGATCGAGACCGACGACCCGGATGCCCTGGGCTGGGCCGTGACGGGAACCGCCCGCCTCACGCCGGCCCCGGTCCCGTCGGGCTTCCGGCCGGACGGCGACCTGCGCGGCGTGCTGCGCTTCGCGGTCTCGGAGATGCACCATGCGGCGCCGCGCCCGGTCGACCTCGTGCCGCTCGATGCCGGCGCGCCCTTCGGCGGTCTCGACTTCAAGACCGAGGCCTGCACCCTCTGCCACGCCTGCGTCGGCGCCTGCCCCACGGGGGCGCTCGCCGACGATCCGGACCGGCCGCGCCTGACCTTCGCCGAGAGCGCCTGCGTGCAATGCGGCCTGTGCGCCGCGACCTGCCCGGAGGACGTGATCGGGCTGAAGCCCCAGCTCGACTTCGCCGCCTGGGCGGCGCCGCGCCGGGTCCTCAAGGAGGAGGAACCGTTCGACTGCATCAGTTGCGGCAAGGCCTTCGGCACCCGCAGCACCATCGAGCGGGTGATCGGCCGCTTGCGCGACCGCCACTGGATGTTCGCCGGCCAGGCGGGCGAGCAGCGGATCAAGGCCCTGATGATGTGCGACACCTGCCGGGTCTCGCACGTCCTCACCGAGGGCTTCGACCCGCACGCGGCGGAGCAGAACCGGCCCCGGACCTCGGAGGATTACGTCCGGGCGCGGGAGGGGTGAGCCTCACCGCGTCGCCTGCTCCAGGAACCGCACCAGCGCCGCCCGGTCCTCCTCCGCGGAAATCGTCTGCTCCGGCATCTTGGTGCCGGGGGTGAAGCGGGCGGGGCCGACCTCGAACAGCCGCGCGATGGTCTCGGCATCCCACACGATGTCGTGCTGCCGGAAGGCGGGGGAGTAGGAATAATCCGGCACCGTCGCGATGCGGCGTCCGAAGACGCCGTGGAGGGTCGGGCCGGCGCGGTTGCCCCCGTCCTGCGTCAGGGTGTGGCAGGCCTCGCAGGCGCGGAAGACCTCGGCGCCGCGGTCGCCCGCATAGGCGGCGAGCGGGTCGGCCGGGCGGCCCATCGCCAGCGGCCCGACCGGCTCGCCGGTGCGCAGGTCCCAGCGCCGCACCAGCCGGTCGCCGCCGCCGGTGACGAGTTCGTCGGCGCCGCGGAAGGCGAGCGACCAGACCGGCAGGCCGGGCCCGACCAGGGTGAGCCGCACCCGCGCCTCGGCCCGGTCGACGACCGCCACCGCGCCGCCGACCGTGGCGGCGGCGATCCGGCGCCCGTCGGGGGAGAGGGCGAGCGCCACCACGGGCCGCGGGCCGATCTCCAGGCTCGCCCGCACGGTCCCGTCCGGGCGCAGCAGGCGCAAGCCGCCATCGGCACCGGCGGCCGCCACCTCGCCGTCGGGGGCCGCCGCCACGGCGTTGACCGGCGCTTCGAGCTGCACCGTGAGCGGCGGCCCCGTCTCGGGCCAGATCCGGACCGTGGCGTCGTAACCCGCCGTCACCAGGCGGCCGCCGGGCAGGAAGGCGACGCCGTTGACCGGGCCGCGATGACCCTCCCGCACAAGCGCCGGAGACCCGTCCAGCGGCGTGACCCGGGCGGTGCCGTCCCAGGACGACGAGGCGATGCGGCGCCCGTCCGGCGCGACCGCGAGGCCGGAGACCGGGCCTGCATGGGAACCGAGGATCCGCTCCGGCGCGGGGCCGTCGCGCCACAGGGCGATGCGGCCGTCCTCGCCCCCGGTGAGGAGCCCGCCATCGGGCAGGAGCGCCACGGCGTTCACCGCCCCGTCATGGATGCGCAGGATCCGCAAGGCGGCCCCGTCCTCGACCGACCACAGGATCGCCGAGGCGTCGAAGCTGCCCGAGAGCGCCCGGCTCCCGTCCGGCGTCACGGCGAGCGCCCGCACCGGCCCGCCATGGCCACGCATCGGCACCTCGGCGCGGGCGGAGGTGCCGGGAAAGCCCGGGAGCAGGAGGGCCGTGAGGAACGCCGCGAGGGCGGGTCGGAGAAAGGCGGGCATGGCAGGTCCGGATGGGTCAGAGCCGGTCTACGCGCCCGGATCCCGGGCGGGAAAGGGGCCGGAACGCCACGGCCCGGCGCGGGCCCCGCCATGCCCGCGGATCCGCCCCGATGGGTCGCGACCTCGCCTCCGGAACGCAGGGGCCGTGTCCAGTGGAGCCTTTCTCGATGCGCCGCCCCTCGTCGACCGGGCGGACTGGAAGGGCCACGCCGAGTATTGGCGTGCCCCGATCATCGACGCCGACCACGGCTCGCCCGCCGGGGACGGCACGGCTCCGCGTCGCTTCGACGGACCGTCGTTCGGGCCCTTCGCCTCGACTGGGCTGGGGGGTGGAGATGCTGAACCGGTGGCCGCAGCGGAATTTCGAAGGCACACGGTCCGCCGGTTTGGTGCTGCCGGATCCCGGCGCGGACGCTCCGGAGGGCTGACGGGGGAGCGGCCCCGCGGCATTTTCTCCCGCCGGGCGCCCCGCCCGGTGCCGAAACCTTGATCCCGGCCGGCGCTTGGCCCATCGGCTCAGCCCTCCGTCCCGGGATCAGGACAGCCCGAATGGCCACGCCGACCTGCCCGGGCGCCCGCCGGTGATCCCGCGGGCGCCCACGACCGCGCTGATGCCCGTCGCCGAGGCGGCGGCGGCGCTCGCCCGCCTGGCGCGCCCGGTCGCGGTCGTCGAGGCGGGCCTGCGCGAGGCCGTCGGCGCGGCGGCGGCGCGGGATCTGGTGGCGGAGGGCCTGCCGCGCGACCGCATCGCCCTGCGGGACGGCTGGGCGGTGAACGCGGCCGCTATCGTCGGCGCCTCGCCCTACGCACCGGTGCGGCTGGTGCGGCCTCCCGCCTGGGTCGAGGCCGGCGACCCGCTTCCCCCCGGCACCGACGCCCTGCTGCCTCCGGAGGCGATCGGCGCCGACCCGCTGGAGATCGAGGCCGAGGCCGCGTCCGGGGAGGGCACCCGCGCACCCGGGACCGAGCTGCCGGCGGGCGCCCGCCTCGTCGCGGCGGGCGAGCGGGTGACGCCGCTCCACGGCCTCGCCCTGGCGGCGGCCGGCCTCGACCGCATACCGGTGCGCCGCCCGCATCTGCGCCTGCTCGCGGCCGCGCCCGACACCCTGTCGCCCTTGCTCCGGGCGTGGATCGCAGCGGGGGGCGGCACCGCCGAGGCGGCCTTCCGGCCGGCGGAGGCCGAGGCCCTCGCGGAGATTCTGGCGGAGGCCGTGGTGCGGCCGGGTGCCGACGCCGTGGTGGTGATCGGCGGCACCGGGCCCGGCCGGCGCGACGCCGGGGCCGAGGCCCTGGCCCGGGCCGGGCGCCTGCACGCCCACGGCCTCGCCCTGCGCCCCGGCGAGAGCGCCGGCTTCGGCGAGGCAGGGGGACGGCCGGTGCTGCTGCTGCCGGGACGGCCGGATGCCTGCCTCGCCGCCTGGCTCGCCCTCGGGCAGCCGCTGCTGGCGGCCTTGGCCGGCGCCGCGGCGGACCCGCCGGCCGTCCTCCCGCTGACCCGCAAGGTCGCCTCCGTCATCGGCCTCACCGAGGTGGTCTTCCTGCGCCGCGTGGCGGCGGGGGCCGAGCCGCTCGGCGGGGCCGAGATCCCGCTGCACCGGCTGGCCCGCGCCGAGGCCGCCCTGCTGGTGCCGCCGGCCCATGAGGGCTATCCCGCCGGGACCCCCGTCGAGGTGCTGCCGCTGTGACCGCTCCCCCTGCCGATTCCTTCCTCGCCCGCCTCGCCGCGGCCTCGCGCCAGGAGCAGTTCCTGGCGGTGGCGAGCCGGGACGAGGCGATGGCGCGATGGCGCGCGGCCGTGCCGCACGCACCCCTGCCGCCCGAGACCGTGCCGCTCTGCGAGGCTCTCGGCCGGGTGCTCGCCGCCGACATCGCCTCGCCGATCGACGTGCCGCCCTTCGACCGCGCCCTCGTCGACGGCTTCGCGGTCCGCAGCGCCGACACCGAGGGGGCGAGCGAGGCGGATCCGCGCCGCCTCGTCCTCAACCGCGAGATCCTGGCCTGCGGCGTCGCGCCGGCGCTCACGGTCGGCCCTGGCACCGCCACCCCGATCGCCACCGGCGGCGTGCTGCCCCGGGGTGCCGACGCGGTGGTGATGATCGAGGCGACGGAGTTCGAGGACGAGCCGGAGCCGGCGATCGCCCTCGCGCAGGCGGCCGGCCCGGGCCGGTTCGTCGGCTATGCCGGGGCCGACATGGCGCGGGGCGAGACGGTTCTGCGCCGCGCCACCCTGGTCACCGCCCGCGAGATCGGCATGCTGGCGGCCTGCGGCCTCGCCGAGGTCCCGGTGGTGCGCCGGCCCCGCGTCGCCGTCCTGTCGACCGGCGACGAGCTGGTGGCACCGGGCCGCCCCCTGGGGCCGGCGCGGCTCTACGATTCGAACGGCGCCATCGTGGCGGCGAGCGTGACCGAGAATGGCGGCGTCGCGGTCCCGGGCGGCATCGTGCGGGACGACGAGGCGGCGTTGCAGGCCGCACTCGAGACGGCCCTCGCCTCGGCGGATCTCGTCGTCCTGTCGGGCGGCACCTCGAAGGGGGCGGGCGACGTCTCGCACCGCATCCTGTCGCGCTTGAGCGAACCCGGCATCCTGGTCCACGGCGTGGCGCTGAAGCCCGGCAAGCCGCTCTGCCTCGCCAAGGCCGGCGACGTGCCGGTCGTCGTGCTGCCGGGCTTCCCGACCTCGGCGATGTTCACCTTCCACGAATTCGTGGTGCCGCTGATCCGGGCGCTCGCCGGGCTGCCGGCCCGCGAGGAGGAGACCGTGGAGGCGCGCCTGCCGCAGCGTCTGCCCTCCGAGCTCGGCCGCACCGAGTACGTGATGGCGGCGCTCTCGCGAGCGACCGACGGCAAGGGAGGGGAGGGATTCGTGGCGCTCCCCCTCGCCAAGGGCTCCGGCGCCGTGACGGCGTTCTCGCAGGCCGACGGGTTCTTCGCCGTACCGGCGAACCGGGCCGGCATCGAGGCCGGCGAGACGCTGCTCGTGTCCCGGATCGGCCGGGCGGCACGGCCGCCGGACCTGATGATCGTCGGCAGCCACTGCCTCGGCCTCGACCGGCTGGTCGGTCATCTCGCCGCGCGCGGCGTCTCGGCCCGCACCCTCTGGGTCGGTTCCGCCGGCGGGCTCGCGGCCCTGCGCCGGGGCGAGTGCGACCTCGCCGCCATGCACCTCCTCGATCCGGAGACCGGGCGCTACAACGCGCCCTACCTCACTCCCGGCCTCGCCCTGGCGCCGGGCTGGCGCCGGCTGCAGGGCGTGGTGTTCCGCCGGGGCGATGCCCGCTTCGCGAGCGGCTCGGCGGAGGGCGCGGTGGCGGGCGTGCTCTCCGAGGGCGAGGCCGTGATGGTCAACCGCAACACCGGCGCCGGCACCCGGGCCCTGGTCGAGGGGCTGCTCAACGGCGCCCGGCCCGCCGGCTACTGGAACCAGCCGCGCTCGCACAACGCCGTCGCGGCGGCGGTGGCTCAGGGCCGCGCCGATTGGGGCGTGGCGATCCGGACGGTGGCGGAGGCCTACGGCCTCGGCTTCCTGCCGCTCACCGAGGAGCATTACGACTTCGCCTATCGCGAGAGCCGCCGCGACGAGCCGGCGCTCGCGACGTTCCTGGCCCTGCTCGACGATCCGGCGCTGGCCCCCGACCTCGCCGCCCTCGGCTTCACCCGGGGAGACTGACGATGCGGGTGATGGGCCTCGCCGGCTGGTCGGGAGCGGGCAAGACGACGCTCCTCGTGCGGCTGATCCCGGTCCTGCGTGCGCGGGGCCTGCGCGTGGCGACGCTCAAGCACGCCCACCACGCCTTCGACGTCGACCAGCCGGGCAAGGATTCGTTCCGCCACCGCGAGGCCGGCGCCAGCGAGGTGATCGTCTCGTCGAGCCGGCGCACCGTGCAGATCCGCGAGGTCGAGGAGGAGGCGCGCCTGCCCGACCTGCTGCGCCGGCTCGGCCCTTGCGACCTCGCGGTGGTCGAGGGCTTCAAGCGCGAGGCGCATCCGAAGCTCGAGGTCTACCGCCACGCCAACGGCCGCCCGGCCCTCCATCCGGACGATCCCCGCATCGTCGCGGTGGCGAGCGACCATCCCTTCCCGGAGGCGGGCCGGCCGGTCGTCCCCCTCGACGCGGTCGAGGCGGTCGCCGATATCGTGCTGGCGCGGTCGGAGCCCCTCGCCGCGGTCCTGGAGAGGCTGGAATCATATGGCGCAGCTGACTGACGATTGCTTCGCCTTCGGCGGTCCGCTGCTCTCCGTCGAGGAGGCGGCCTCCCTGATCGCCGGGCGGCTGCCGGTGCTGGCCGGGACCGAGACCGTGCCGCTGATCGAGGCCGACGGGCGGATCGCCGCCGCCGACCTGCCGGCCGGGCTCGACCTGCCGCCCTTCGACAATTCCGCCGTCGACGGCTACGCCGTGCGCTTCGCCGACCTCGCGACCGGGGCGGAGACCGTGCTGCCGGTGCGCGGGCGCCTGCCCGCCGGCACCGCACCGGAGACCGCCGCGGTCGCGGGATCGGCGGTGCGGATCTTCACCGGCGCCGCCATGCCGCCGGGGGCCGATACGGTGTTCATGCAGGAGGACGTGCGGCGCGAGGGCGACGCGGTCGTCCTGCCCGCGGGCCTGAAGCGGGGGGCCAACCGGCGGCTGGCCGGCGAGGATGTCGGCCGCGGCAGCATCGTGATCCCGTCCGGCCGGCGCCTGACCCCGCCGGACCTCGCGCTCGCCGCCGCCACCGGCCACGCCCGGATCGCGGTGCGCCGCCGCCTGCGGGTGGCGGTGTTCTCGACCGGCGACGAGCTGGCCGAGCCCGGGGCGGCGCTGAGGCCCGGGGCGATCCACGATTCGAACCGGGTGCTGCTCGTCGCGCTTTTGCGCCGCCTCGGGGCGGAGGTGAGCGACCTCGGCATCCTGCCCGACGACCCCGCCGGCCTGCCGGAGAGGCTGATGGCAGCAGCCGGCGGCCACGACCTGATCGTCACCTCGGGCGGCGTCTCGACCGGCGAGGAGGACCACGTCAAGGCGGCCGTGGAGGCGGTCGGCCGGCTGGTGTTCTGGCGCCTCGCGATCAAGCCGGGCCGGCCGGTGGCGATGGGGCTCATCGGCGACACCGCCTTCGTCGGCCTGCCGGGGAACCCGGTCGCGGTCTACGTCACGCTGCTCTTCGTGGTCCGCCCGCTGCTGGCCCGCCTCGGCGGCGCCGTGCTCGACGCCCCCCCGAGCGAGCCCGCCCGCGCCGCCTTCGGCTACGCCAAGAAGGCCGGGCGGCGGGAATACGTCCGCGTCTCGCTGAGGCGGGGGGCGGACGGGGGCGTCGAGGCGGTGAAGTTCCCCCGCGACGGCGCCGGCATCCTGTCCTCGCTCACCGGCAGCGACGGTCTCGCCGAGTTGCCGGAGGCGGTGACGAAGGTGGAGGAGGGGGACCGGATCGCAGTGTTCCGGCATCCTCTGCTGTGGTGAACCGGGGATGACGGGCCCTCGACCGGCCCGGCACTCTGGATGAGGCTCGGGCCCCCATGCTAGAGCCGACCGATCATGGGACCGGAAGCCCGTGACACCTGCGTCAGTGCGGGTCATGGGTCGGCGCTCCAGATGGGTCCAACGGCACTCGACGCCCGCTTGCGCGGCCTCCTCGACCGCCTTCGCACCACCGTCGTGGCTCGCCGGCCGTCCCTCCTCGTGCGGGCCGGGATCCCGGTGCTCGTCGTCGGCGGCATCGCGCTCCTGCGGGCGGCCTTGTTCTCCGAATTCGCCCCGTGGTTCCTGTTCACGCCCGCCGTGGTCCTCATCGCCCTGCTGCTCGGGGGTGCCGCCGGCCTGTGGGCCACGGTCCTGGCGGCGGCCTTCGCCGGCACCGTGCTGCTGGCGGCGCCGCCGGTGGGCGAGCTGTCGCTCACGCAATGGGTCGCCTCGGCGGTGTTCATCGTCACCACGGCGGGCCTCGTCGGCCTGGTGGTCGCCCTGCGGCACGCCCTGATCGAGGCCGAGACGTCGCACGCGGCCCTGACGCGGAGCGCCGCCGCGGCGGCGGAGCGCGAGGCCTTCGTGACCAACGTGCTCGCCGCCTCGACCGACTGCATCAAGGTGCTGGACCTCGACGGGCGGCTGACCTTCATGTCCGAGGGCGGCCAGCAGGTGATGGAGGTGAGCGACTTCAACGCGATCCGCGGCTGCCCCTGGCCCAGCTTCTGGACTGGCCAGGGTCATGACGAGGCCGTCGCCGCCCTGGCGGCCGCGCGGGAAGGGCGGGCGCGGAGCTTCGTCGGGCGGGCCTGCACGATGCGGGGGACGCCGAAATGGTGGCACGTCGCGCTGAGCCCGATCCGCAACCCGGACGGTACCTTCGACCGGATCCTGTCGGTCTCGCGCGACATCACCGCCCTGCGCGAGAGCGAGGATGCCCGCGACCACTTCGTCCGGCTGGCCGAGAACAGCACCGACTTCATCGGCATGGCGCAGACCGACGGCCGGATCGTCTACCTCAACGGGGCTGCCCGGCGGATGGTCGGCCTCGACGACGCCGGCCCGGCGGCGCTGACCCTCACCGATCTCGTCCAGCCGGAGCAGGTTGCGCTGGTCACGGCCGAGGTGCTGCCGGCGGTCGAGCGCGACGGCCATTGGTCCGGCGAGCTGACCTTCCGCGATTTCCGCACCGGCGCGACGATCCCGGTCCTGTCCTCGCTGTTCCCGGTCACCGACGGCGAGGGGCGGGTGGTCGGCACCGGCACGGTGACCCGCGACTTCCGCGCCCGCAAGCAGGCCGAGGAGGAGTTGCGGCTCCTCAACGGCGAGCTCGCGCACCGGCTCAAGAACGTCCTCGCCGTGGTGCAGTCGGTCACCCGGCAGACCTTGCGCAGCGCCACCGACATGCGGCAGGCGAGCGAGGACCTGTCGTCGCGGCTGGTGGCGCTCGGCATCGCCACCGACGTGCTCACCCACGCCTCCTGGCGCTCGGCCGACCTGCGCGACCTGATCGAGGGCGCGCTCGGCCCCCACGGCGAGATCGGCGGGCGGATCCGGCTCGCCGGGCCTGCCCTCACCCTTCAGCCCCAGGTCGCCGTGGCCCTGGCGCTGGCCCTGCACGAGTTGGCGACCAACGCGTCGAAATACGGCGCGCTGTCGAACGATGCCGGATTCGTCGACCTGCGCTGGCACGTGCAGGGGGAAGGCGAGGGGGCGCGGTTCCGGCTCGACTGGCGCGAGCGGGGCGGCCCCCCGGTGACGGCACCGACCCGGCGCGGGTTCGGCAGCACCCTGATCGAGCGCTCGCTGCGCTCGTATTTTGGCGGCACGACGGACATCGCCTATCGCCCGGACGGGCTGGTCTTCACCCTCGACGCCCCCTTGCGCGAGGCAATCCTGACGAGCGACGAAGCGTAGAGCCTGTTTGACTTGCTCGACAATCTTGACACCCGCCTCGTCGTCCTGGGGCTCGCCGCCGGCGACAACCCGGGACGACGAGGCGAGGTGGACTCGAGCGGCCAACTCGCACAGGCACTCATACCGATGGCTCAAGATGCCGACGCATCGGGCCATTGGACCCATCTCGAATTTTCGATGCCGGGCCAGAGGCTTGGCAAGAATTCGAGAACAGGACCAAAGGTCGTTGTCAACGACCGTTGGTTGTCAGCGCTTCACTTCGGACTGATCCTCGGGGTCGGGTCGCTCACGCGGACGGCATGCTCGCATGCGCTCGATGCCGTCCGGAATGCATCGCGAAGGCGATGGCCGCTCCACGGCAGTCCGGCGGATGGTCGGATCCGATCAGGCTTCGTCGCTATCGGGACATCTGCACGATCGCCCGGTCCGCATTCACCCGGGCCGCCCAGTCCTTCGCCCGGTCCTGCCCCTTCAGGTCGACGAGCCGCGCCCCGCCGACATCGGCATTCCTGAAATCCGTCCCCGCCACGGTCGTACCGGTCAGGTTCGCCCCCGACAGGTCCGCGCCGATCAGCACCGCGTCGGTGAGGTCGGCGCCGTGCAGGTCGGAAAAATCGAGCCGGGCGCGGCCGAGATCGGCGCCGCGCAGGTTTGCCCCGGACAGGTTCACCGAGACGAACACCGTCCGCATCAGGCCCATCGACTGGTTCCGGAGATCGGCGCCGCCCTTCAGGCCGGCGAGGTTCGCGCCACTCAGGTTGGCGCCGCGGAAATCGCCGATCGGGTTCGCGCGGGTGAGGTCGGCGCCGCTGAAGCTCGCGTCGCGGGCCGTGATGCCGAACATCCGCGCGCCGACGAGCCGCGCGCCGGAGAGATCCGCCTTGAGGAACCAGGATTGCTCGAGATTGGCACCGCTGAGATCGGTCCCGCGCAAGGTGGCCCTGTTCAGGCGCGCGGTGCGCAGGTTGGCGCCCCGCAGGTCGAGCCCGGAAAGGTCGAGGCCGGACAGGGCCTTGCCCGAGAGATCGACCGGCCCGCCCCTCGCGATCAGCGCCTCGATCTCGGCCCGGCTCATCTCGGCCTTGGTCATCGCCGCGGAGGCCATGTCGGCGCCCAGCAGCATGTCCTGCTCGGCGTCCGCCGGGCCTGCGGCCAGGAGCGCGAGCGCGGCGCAGAGGGTGAGGGCGCGCATGGTGTCACTCCCGTCGCATTGCGGCGCCACGTCGATCGGGCGCCTGCCGGTTGCCCGCAATAGAGCATTGCGAGCGCGTCGGGGCGAGGCCGACTGATGGCCGAGAGCCCGTTCACCCTCGGGCGACGGAACTGCCACACCCCTGATCATTCCGGGGCCGCGCAGCGGAGCCCGGGATGCCGCGGTGGGGATGATCGCTGTCCGGGCCTGTCGGTCCGGCCCGGGAACGATCGGGCCGGCTTTCAGCCGGCCCGATCGCCTCACCTCAATGCCCGTGCACGTGCTCCCGCGACGGCTCCGGTGCCTGCACCGTCCCCGGCGCCGCATCGAGGTTCTCTTCCCTCACGCGCTTCCTCTGGAAGAACCGCATCGCGACGACGAAGAAGACCGGGACCAGGATCACCGCCAGCACGGTGGCGGAGATCATCCCGCCCATCACGCCGGTGCCGATCGCCTGCTGGCTCTTCGAGGCCGCGCCGGTCGCGATGGCGAGGGGCACGACGCCGAAGATGAAGGCGAGCGAGGTCATCACGATCGGACGGAAGCGCAGCCGCGAGGCCTCGACCGTGGCAGGCACCAGCTTGGTGCCGGGCTTCCAGAGCTCACGCGCGAACTCGATGATCAGGATCGCGTTCTTGGCCGACAGGCCGATGATCGTGATGAGGCCGATCTTGAAGTACACGTCGTTGGGCATGTCCCGGATGAGGACGCCGGCGACCGAGCCGATCACGCCGAGCGGGATGACCAGCATCACCGCGAGCGGGATCGACCAGCTCTCGTAGAGCGCGGCGAGGCACAGGAACACGATCAGCACCGACAGGGCGAGCAGCAGCGTCGCCTGCGAGCCGGCCTGCTTCTCCTGCAGCGACTGGCCGGTCCAGGCATAGCCGAAGCCCTTCGGCAGCTGGGTCATCAGCCGCTCCATCTCGGCGATCGCCTCGCCCGAGGTGAAGCCCGCCGCCGGCTCGCCGGTGAAGCGGACCGACTGGTAGCCGTTGAAGCCGATGATCTGGGCCGGGCCGACGCTCCACTTCAGATGGGCGAAGGACGACATCGGCACCATCGTGCCCTGCTGGTTCTTGACGCCGTAGTTCAAGAGGTCGGTGGCGTTGAGGCGCTGGCCGTCCTCGGCCTGGACGATCACCCGCTGCATCTTGCCCCGGTTGGGGAAGTCGTTGGTGTAGACCGAGCCGAGATTGACCTGGATGGTGTCGTTGATGTCGGCGAAGTTGACGCCGAGCGCCGCCGCCTTCTCGCGGTCGATCACCAGTTCCGCCTGCGGCGCGGGCGGCAGGCCCTCGACATAGACGTTCTTGAGGAGCGGGCTCTTGCGGGCGAGCGAGAGCAATTGCTCCTGCGCCGCCACCAGGGCCGCGTAGCCCTTCTGGGCCCGGTCCTGGAGGCGGAAGCTGAAGCCCGAGGCGTTGCCGAGGTTGTCGATCGGCGGCGGCTCCAGCGCCTGGATCACCGCATCGCGATAGCCCGCCATCGCCTTGTTGGTGCCGGCGACCAGCGCCGCCGCCGACTGGTCCTTGCCGCGCTCCGACCAGGGCTTCAACGTGACGAAGGCCTGCGAGGTCATCTGGCCCTGCCCTGAGAACGAGAAGCCGTTGACGATCGTCACGGTCGCCACGCCCGGCTGGGCCAGCAGGTACTCCTCGGTCTTCTTCACCGCCGCCAGCGTGCGGTTGAACGAGGAGCCCGGCGGGGTCTGGATGTCGACGGTGAAGAAGCCCTGGTCCTCGACCGGCAGGAAGCCCTCGGGCAGGCGTGCGAAGGCGTAGGCCACGCCCGCGACCAGGATCAGGTAGACCACCATCATCCGGCCGGCCTTCCTCACCGCCCAGGCGACGCCGCGGCCGTAGCGGGCGGTCTCGCGGTCGACGATCCGGTTGAACCAGCCGAAGAAGCCGCGCTTGGCGTGGTGGTGGCCGGCCTCGACCGGCTTCAGCAGCGTGGCGCAGAGCGCCGGGGTGAGCGAGAGCGCCAGGAAGGCCGAGAAGGCGATCGAGGTCACCATCGCGATCGAGAACTGGCGGTAGATGATGCCGACCGAGCCGGGGAAGAACGCCATCGGGATGAACACCGCGACGAGCACCAGCGTGATGCCGATGATCGCGCCGGTGATCTGGCCCATCGCCTTGCGGGTCGCCTCCTTCGGCGACAGGCCCTCCTCGGTCATGATCCGCTCGACGTTCTCGACGACGACGATCGCGTCGTCGACCAGGATGCCGATGGCCAGCACCATGCCGAACATGGTGAGCACGTTGATCGAGAACCCGGCGAGCAGCATGATCGTGCAGGTGCCGAGCAGGGCGATCGGCACCACGATCGTCGGGATCAGGGTGTAGCGGATGTTCTGGAGGAACAGGAACATCACGATGAACACCAGCACCACCGCCTCGACGAGGGTGTGCAGCACCTTCTCGATCGAGGCCTCGACGGCGGGCGTGATGTCGTAGGGGATGTCCCACTTCACCGTGTCGGGGAAGAACTGCGACAGTTCCACCATCTTGGCGCGGATCGCCTTGGCGGTGTCCAGCGCGTTGCCGTCCGGGGCGAGCGTCACCGAGATGCCGGCGGCCGGCCCGCCGTTGAGGCGGGTGGTGAACTTGTAGTCCTCGCCGCCGAGCTCGATGCGGGCGACGTCGCGCAGGCGCACGGTCGAGCCGTCGGGATTGGCCCGGAGCACGACCGCGCCGAACTCCTCAGGCGCCCGCATCTGGCCCTTGACGGTGATGGGATAGTTGACCGCGTTGGTCTCCGGGCTCGGCTGGGCGCCGACGGCGCCCGACGCGATCTGGACGTTCTGGCGCGTGATCGCCTGGGTCACGTCGGAGGCGTTGAGCGACAGGCCGCGCAGCTTGTCGGGGTCGATCCAGACGCGCAAGCTGCGCTCGGTCGAGTACAGGGTGGCGCGCCCGACGCCCGGGATGCGGCGGATCTCGTTGATGACGTTGCGGATCAGGAAGTCGCCGAGCGCCACCTCGTCCATCGACCCGTCCTTGGAGACGAGGGTGATGATGTTGAGCGTCGCCGCCGAGGCCTCCTCGACCAGGATGCCCTGCTGGCGCACTTCCGCAGGCAACCGCGCCTCGACGCGCTTGAGGCGGTTCTGCACCTCGACGCCGGCATAGCCCGGATCGGTGCCCGGCTCGAAGTTGGCGGTGATCTCGACGACGCCGAACGAGTCGCTCGCCGATTCGAAGCTCTGGATGTTGGCCGCGCCGTTCAGCTCATCCTCGATGAGGCGCGTGGTGCCGGTATAGAGGTCCTCCACCGAGGCGCCCGGGAAGGCGGTGGAGAGGGCGATCGAGGGCGGCGCGATGATCGGGTACTGCGCCACCGGCAGCATCGGGATCGTGAGCACGCCGCCGAGGCAGATGAACAGTGCGACGACCCAGGCGAAGATCGGCCGGTCGATGAAGAAGCTGGCCAAGGTGCGGGTCTCCTCAGCGCTGCTCGGTCGAGGCCGGAGCGGGATGGGATCCCGTCGTCGCCGCCGCCATCGTGGTGGTTTCGAACGGCACGGCCGAGACCTGGGTGCCGGCGACGATCTTCTGGAAGCCCTCGGCGACGACCCGGTCGCCCTCCTTCAGCCCCTCGCGGATCACCCACTGGCCCTCGACCACCGGGCCGACCTCGACCGGCTGGAGCATCACCTTCTGGTCGGGCCCGACCAGCCAGACCTGGGCGCGGCCGTCGTTGGAGCGGTGCACCGCCTGCTGCGGCACCGCGATGGCGTCGGAATCGATGCCCTGCTTGATCCGGGCGCGGACATACATGCCGGGGAACAGCTCGCCATGCGGGTTGGGTACCACGGCGCGGAGCGTCACCTGCCCGGTGCTCGGATCGGCGGTCACGTCGGAGAACAGCAGGCGGCCGGGCTCGGGGTAGAGCGAGCCGTCATCCATGATGACCCGCACGCTCGCCACGTCGGGGGCGAGGCGGTCGAGCTCGCCGCTGGCGAGGTCGCGGCGCAGCTTGTTCAGCTCGCCGACCGACTGGGTGATGTCGACGTAGATCGGGTCGAGCTGCTGGATCGTCGCCAGGTTGCTGGCCGCCCCCTGCTCGACGAGCGCGCCCTCGGTGACCAGCGCCCGGCCGATGCGGCCCGAGATCGGCGCCCGCACGTCGGTGTAGCCGAGATTCAGCTGGGCCCGGTCGCGGGCGGCCTTGGCGCCGGCAACCTCGGCCTCGGCCTGCTTCTGGGCCGCGAAGGCGGCGTCGTACTGGGCCTGGCTCGCGGTCTGGCGGGAGAGCAGGGTCTCCAGGCGCTCGGCCTGCTGGCGGGTCAGCACCAGGGCGGCCTCGGCCTTGGCCAGCGTCGCCTCGGCGCTGGCGAGGTCGGCGCGGAACGGCATCGGGTCGATCTTGTAGAGGATGTCGCCTTCCTTGACCAAGCTGCCCTGCTCGAAGGTGCGCTTGATGACGAGGCCGGCGACGCGGGCGCGCACCTCGGCGATGCGGGTCGGCGCGGCGCGGCCGGGCAGGTCGCGCTCGTAGGGGATCGGCTGGTGCTTGACCGTCACGATCGAGACTTCCGGCGGGGCGGCCGGCGCCGCAGGTGCGGCGGCCTGCTGGGCCGGCTTGCAGGCGGCGAGCCCGAGGAAGAGGGCGGTCGCTCCGAGGAGGATGCGGCGGCGTTGGATCACGGGTCGGTCTTTCCTGCGCGATGGGGAAGCGGCCGGGGCGCCTCGCGCCGCCGGGCTTCCGGGCAAAGGTCGGGCGGGGCTCGCGGGGCGAGCCTCGGGAGCGCGCGTCGGCACGGCTGCCAGACGGCAGCGGCAAGCCTGAAGGCTCGCAGGGTTCCGAGGCGGAGATATGACGGCACGCCCACTTCCGTTAGGGAAGAGCGGAGAGTCCGTCGGGCCCAGATCTTTCAGGCTCAGGTCTTCGGCGGGCGCTCGGGCAGGGGGGCGCCGGCCTGGACCAGGGTTCCGAGGCGGCGCGGGGGCATGAGCGTGGCGGCGCGCGCCGACGGATCCTCGGCCGGGCAGGCGAGGTTGGTGCTCGCTGCGCTGCCGTCGTCCGGCCGGGGCGTGTCGACACCGGCCGCCGTGAGGGTGCAGGCCGGGCTCTTCACCCAGTGCGCGTGCAGGCTCGCCATCGGCGAGGCGCCGTGGCCGGCACGCAGGACCGGCTGCGGACGGCCGGCCGCGGCATCCGCCGCCGACACCGCCAGGAGGGCGAGGCCGAGGCCGACAAGGGCGGTCGCGCAGAAACGCGCGAGAGATGTCCAAAGGGGGCCGGTCACAGAGCGGAACAGTGGGGGTTCCGGCCGCATCGCACAAGGCGTCGCGACATTCTGTCGTAGGACGGTCGATGGTGGCGGTCGCAGCCCCGCCCGACCTCCCGTCCAGTCAACCTCGCACAGCTCGATCGCGCTCGCCGCTTCCTCATGCGCAACGAAGACGACGCCGGCATTGATGACGGCTATAAATTCCCCGATACTATCATTGTCACTCCGAACCGGAACGAACGCTTCCGTTGGATTTTCGCAAGCGCCCAAGAGACGTTAGTTCCTACGCATCATTGACGTAACGGTAACGTAACGGTTGGGCTGTAGGGGAAAAACCAGTCCGCTCGTACCCCGAGGACACCGTCGTGTCGAACTTGCCGCATGCGCCTGGGGTCCAGATCGAGTTCGATCGCCTCAATCGCCTGCGCTTCATCCCCGCCATCGAGGCGCGTTTCGACACCGAGGTCCGGGCCCGTCGGCTGCGCTCGTCTCAGATCACCGTGTTCGCTGCCGTCATCATCTACGATGCCGCCATCTTCGCCGATTGGCGCGTCATGGCCGACATGGCCGGCTGGCTCACCGTCCTGCGGCTGCTCGTCTTCACGCCAGTAGCCCTTCTCGCACTCTGGATCCATCCCCGCACGACCACGACGCGCCAGAGCGATCTGATCATCGTCGGATGCACGGTCGTCGCCATCCTGCTGCCGTCGGCGGCCTCCGTCTTCAGCACGTCGCCCTACGTCCTGATCTATCTGTTCGGCGGCATGATCACGATGTCGTACTGCACGCTGGTGCAGAGGGTGCGGTTCCGGCTGGCCGTGGTCGTTCTCGTCGCGGCGGTGGCGATCCAGATCTGGTGCCTGTCGCGCCGGCCGGAGATCGACGCGGCATCCTTCGAGTTCGCCGTCAGCTTCTATCTGTCCGGCGCGAGTCTCCTGCTGATGGGGTCGTTCATCCTGGAGCGGACGGAGCGTCACGGCTTCCTCGAATACCTGCGCGCCGAGATCCTGATCGAGCATATCGAGAGGACCGCGCATACGGACATGCTCACGGGACTGGCCAACCGCCGCCATTTCGAGACGGCGTTCGAGCAGAGATGGGTGGAGGCGCGCCGCAGCGGCGGCCCGCTCTCCCTGCTCATCGTCGATGCCGACCACTTCAAGCGCTACAACGACCGCCACGGCCACGCCGTGGGCGATCTGGTGCTGCAGGCCCTCGCCGGCGCCCTGTCGAGCAGTGCGCACCGCCCGAGCGACGTCGTCGCCCGGATCGGAGGGGAGGAATTCGCCATCCTCCTGCCGGAGACCGACGTCGAGGGGGCCGCCTGCGTCGCGAGGAGGGTGCACGAGGTCGTCGCCGGGCTTTCGGTCGAGGTGGACGGCGGCGGCGTCGGTCCGATCACCGTGAGCATCGGCCTCGCCTGCGGCCTGGTCCGCCGGACTCCCTCGTCGAAGGACCTCTTCCGCCTCGCCGACGCGGCGCTCTACGAGGCGAAGGTCAGCGGCCGCAACCGGACCTGCCGGGCGCGGATCGACCTGCCCAGCAAGTGGAGCGGGGAACCGCTGGAACCGGCGGCCGCCGCCGTGTGATCCCGTTTCCGAACGACGACCTCCGGAAATGGGATCACCGGCCCGCGGGGCATCCGTGCGACGCCGAAATCCGCATTGCGAAGCAATCGGTCGGATGTCGTATGACCCGTCGCGCGCCGGGCGACGCGCCGGAACGATCCGCCGCGTGTCGCCGGTGCGGCGGGCCGACACCTCCGCCCTCCGCACCGGCCTCCTCGCCCGCACGGCCCGTCCGGGCTTGATCGAAGCCGCGCATCGCCGTACCGATTTTTCGAAATCGAGAACGGGAGAGAATGCCATGACCGCGCCGCAGGACGTCTATATCTGCGATTACGTGCGTACGCCGATCGGCCGCTACGGCGGCGCGCTGGCCAAGGTGCGGGCGGACGACCTCGCCGCCGTGCCGCTGGCGGAACTCGCCCGGCGCAACCCGGCCCTCAAGGAGGCGGTCGAGGAGGTGTTTCTCGGCTGCGCCAACCAGGCCGGCGAGGACAACCGCAACATCGCCCGCATGGCCCTGCTGCTCGCCGGCTTTCCGGAGCGGGTGCCGGGCCTGACCCTCAACCGGCTCTGCGCCTCCGGCCTCGACGCGGTCGGGGCGGCGGCCCGCGCCATCCGGGCCGGCGACATCGACCTCGCGGTGGCCGGCGGCGTCGAATCGATGACCCGCGCGCCCTTCGTGATGGCCAAGAGCGAGGGCGCGTTCCAGCGCCAGGCCGAGATCCACGACACCACGATCGGCTGGCGCTTCATCAACCCGGTGCTCAAGCACCAGTACGGCGTCGATTCGATGCCCGAGACCGCCGAGAACGTCGCCGAGGATTACCAGATCGGCCGCGCCGACCAGGACGCCTTCGCGCTGCGCTCGCAAGCCCGGGCGACGCGGGCGCAACAGGACGGCACCTTCGCGGCCGAGATCGTCGCGGTCGAGATCCCCGACCGCAAGGGCGGCCATCTCAAGGTCGACCGCGACGAACATCCCCGGGCCGACACGACCGCGGAGGGGCTCGCCAAGCTCAAGCCCTTCGTGAAGAAGGACGGCACGGTGACGGCCGGCAACGCCTCGGGCGTCAACGACGGCGCCGCCGCCCTGGTGCTGGCCACGGCCGAGGCCGCCGAGCGCCACGGCCTCACCCCCATCGCCCGGGTGCTCGGCCTCGCCTCGGCCGGCGTGCCGGCCCGCATCATGGGCATCGGCCCGATCCCCGCGGTCGAGAAGCTGTGCACGCGCTTAGGCCTCAAGCCGTCGGACTTCGACGCGGTCGAGCTGAACGAGGCCTTCGCCTCGCAGGCGCTCGCCTGCCTGCGCGGCCTCGGCCTGCCCGACGAGGCCGACCACGTGAACCCGAACGGCGGCGCCATCGCGCTCGGCCACCCGCTCGGCATGTCGGGCGCGCGCATCGCCGGCAGCGTCGCGCTCCAGCTCGCCCGGACCGGCGGGCGCCTCGGCCTCGCGACGATGTGCGTCGGCGTCGGCCAGGGCGTGGCGCTGGCGGTCGAGCGGGTCGGCTGACCGGAGCCGGATACGAAATCCGCGTGCCTGCCTCCGGCGATCCTGCCGGATCGCCGTCGCCATGCGGATTTCGGCGCCATGACGATTTCGGTGCCATGCGGATTTCGGCTTCGCTCGGGCGTGCGGAGCAGAGCTCCGCCGTCGCGGGCTCGTCACCGGCGGCGGGACGCCCCGGGCCCGATCGGCGCGGAACGCCGCATGTGGAGGATGGCCCTGTCGTGCCGCACTGCACCATGGCGGGGCCGCGCGGCATGGTTTAAGTATGAACCAGTTTCGCCCTTCCCACGGAGCCGCCCGGACGATGCGCCCGCCCCCGCGGGACGGATCCCGCGGCGCAAGCAATCCCATGACCCGCCACCGCCTCAGCCCCGGTCCCGCCCTCCTGCCGCCCGGACGAAGCCGCCGCTTCGCCCGCCGGCCCCGGTAAGGTCCGCCATGCCCAGCAGAACCGGTTCGCGCCCGGGCGCGGACGAGACCGACATCCACAAACCAGCCTCGCCCAGATCCGACGAGACCGGCGAGCCCGAAGCCGACTTCCTGACCGTCCTCGGCCAGCGCGTCCGCACCATGCGGGCGGTGCGGGCGATGTCGCGCAAGGTCCTGTCGCAGACCTCCGGCCTGTCGGAGCGCTACATCGCCCAGCTCGAGAGCGGGCAGGGCAACGTCTCGATCATCCTGCTGCGCCGGGTGGCCCTCGCCATGGGGGTGCGGCTGGAGGACCTGATCGCCGCCGTCGAGAGCCCGCCGGACTGGCCGGTCGTCCGCGACCTCCTCCAGAAGGCGAGCGCCGAGCAGATCGCCGAGGCCAAGCGCGTGCTCTCGGGCTCCGCGGCGCCCGGCGACGCCCCGACGCAGCGCGTCGCGCTCATCGGCCTGCGCGGCGCCGGCAAGTCGACCCTCGGGCGGATCCTCGCCGAGCGGATGGGCTGGACCTTCGTCGAGCTCAACCGCGAGATCGAGCGCGAGAACGGCCTGTCGGTGGCGGAGATCTTCGCGATCTACGGCCAGGAGACCTATCGCCGCCTGGAGCAGGGGGCGTTGCGGCGCCTCGCCGAGCAGCCGGGCCCGATGGTGCTGGCCACCGGCGGCGGCATCGTCGCCGAGCCGGTCACCTTCGACCTGCTGCTGTCCTCGTTCTTCACCGTCTGGCTCAAGGCGCGGCCGGAGGAGCACATCCACCGGGTGCGCGAGCAGGCCGCCAAGGGCCTCGCCCAGGCCCGGCTGCCGGACAGCGACAACGCCCTGCGGGAGATCCGGGCGGTGCTGATGAGCCGCGAGCCGCTCTATGCCCGCGCCCGGGCGGTGATCGACACCGCCGACCACAACGTGGCCGAGACCGCCGCGGAGCTGACCGGGCTGGTCGAGGGCTATCTCGGCGCGGCGCGGCGCGGCTGCTGAGGCCCGGGCGCCACAGCGGCGCCGGAGGCCGTGAAAATCTCCGGCGCTGTGCGGGACCACCCGTATTCTGGCCGCAAATGAGTCGGCAGGCTCGCCCCTCAGAAGGTACGCGTCGGCGTCGAGGAGCACGATGGAGAGTTCGAACCGGGCCGGGAGCTACGCGGCGGAGGCCGACGGCGGGCAGGTGGTCGAGGCGGCGCATTTCTCCGCCATCCGCAGCGTCCGCACCGAGGCCGAGGCGCTCCTGACCCTCGCCCGCGCCCTCGACCACGAGCTGAAGGCCGGCTTCGGCGCCGCCGTCGCGGCGATCCACGACATCCCCGGCCGGGTGATCGTGTCGGGCATCGGCAAGAGCGGCCATATCGGGCGCAAGATCGCCTCGACGCTCGCCTCGACCGGCACGCCGTCCTCGTTCATCCACCCGAGCGAGGCCAGCCACGGCGACCTTGGGATGATCACCCAGCAGGACATCGTCATCGCCCTGTCCTGGTCGGGCGAGACCGCGGAGCTCGGCGACCTCATCAGCTTCTCCCGGCGCTTCGCCGTCAGGCTGATCGGCATGACCTCGAATCCGGCGAGCACGCTCGGCCAGGCCGCCGACATCCTGCTGCCGCTGCCGCTGGTGAAGGAGGCCTGTCCGCACAACCTGGCGCCGACCTCGTCGAGCGTGATCCAGCTGGCGCTGGGCGACGCGCTGGCGGTGGCCCTGCTGGAGCGCCGCGGCTTCTCGGCCAGCGACTTCAAGGTGTTCCACCCCGGCGGCAAGCTCGCGGCGCGGCTCAAGACCGTGGCCCAGATGATGCACGCCGGCGAGGAGATGCCGCTGGTGCCCCGGGGCCTGCGGGTCTCGGAGGCGCTGATCGCCGTGATGGGCAAGCGCTTCGGCTGCGCCGGCATCGTCGACGATCACGGCCAGCTCGTCGGCATGATCACCGACGGCGACGTGCGCCGCCACATGAGCCGGGGCGACGGCCACAGCGACCTCCTGGCCCGCCGGGTCGAGGAGATCATGACGCCGACCCCGATCACCACCACCCCCGGCACCTTCGCCAGCGCCGCCCTGGAGCTGATGAACCGCAGCCAGATCACCGCCCTGTTCGCGGTGGAGCGTGGGCGCCCGGTGGGTATCCTGCACATCCACGACATCCTGCGGGCGGGGGTGGTGTGAGGGCGCCCGCCCGGCCGTGACCGATCCGGTCAGGGTCCTGGCCGGCGGGACAGCGTCGCGACCCCGACCCAGCCCCAATAGACCCGGTGATGGGCGATGAGCCCGCCGGAGACGTCGATCATCTCCATCAGGTCGATCTGATCGCCGTCGGGCGTCCAGCGCGGGTATTCCCACGCCAGTTGCCGCCCGTTGGAAAAGAAGACGCTCGTGCGGTACCAGCGGCCCAGGCCGTTCTGCGGCGAGCGGAAGCCCCACTCGAAGAACTCCCTGATCGCCGCCTTCCCCTCGAGGAGGCCGGTGCCGCCCCCCGGCAGGGAGGCCCAGACCAGCGGGCTCTCGAAGACGGCGTCGTCGGCGTAGAGCGCCGTCAATCCGTCGATGTCGCGACGCACCACGGTGTCGTGCCACTGCTCGTGGATGTGGCGGATGGCGGCGTCTGCGCTCGTTTCTGCGCTCATGGCTGATGCTCTCCGGTTCCGGCCGGTGGCCGGCGCCGGACGCTAGCCCCGCGCGCATCCCGGAGGCTTCGGCGCTCGCCGAAACGTCCCGGCCCGGACCGTCCTCAATACGGCACGCCGCCCCGCCGCTTCTCCCGCAACGCCTCGGCGTACCACGTGAGTTCGTCGAGGAAGCGCCGGGTCGGACGCTCCAACCACGGCTGGACCGGCTGCCCGTCCTCGTCCAGCGCCTTGTGCACCTCCGGGATCGGCAGGAGCGACGGGATGCTCGGGGTCCCGAGCTCACCCAGCATGGCGCGCAGCTGCATCGCCGCCCGCACGCCGCCGTAGCGGCCGGCCGAGTAGCAGACGATCGCCGAGGGCCGCCAGAAATACTCCTCCAGGAAATGGTCGAGGGTGTTCGACAGGGCCGGCGGGATGCTGTGGTTGTACTCAGCCGAGACCACCACGAATCCGTCGGCGCGGCGCAGGAGCGCGGCGAGGCGCTCCAGCGCCTCCGGCGCCTCGCCCTTCGGGTATTCCTTGTACATCCGCGTCAGCAGCGGCAGGCCGAGTTCGGCCGGATCGACCAGCGGCGCCTCGTGGCCGCGGGCCTCGAGGCTCCGCACCAGGTAGCGGGCGGCACGCAGGCCGTTGCGCTCCTGGCGCACCGAGCCGAGGATGACCGGGACGACGAGCGACATGGCAGGCTCCGGGGTGGCAGGTCCGGGATCGGATCGCCCGTCAGCCTACCCCATCCCGAACGCGCGCGAAGCCCGGGCCCGTCACCCCGCCCGCACCGAGGCGACGTAGTCGCGGACCTCGCCGTCGAGATGCCCGGCCTGGCGTGACAGGGCGGAGGCCGAGGTCAGCAGCCGCTCGGCGGCGTGGCCGGTCTCGCCGGCGATGCCGGCGACGGCGCCGATCGTCTCGCGCACGGCGCCCGTCCCGGATGCGGCCTCGCCGACATTGCGGATGATCGCCTGCGTCGCCGCCCCCTGCTGCTCCACCGCCGCCGCGATCACCCCGGTCACGGCGCTGATCTCGCGGATGCGGCCGCCGATCGTCCCGATGGCGCCGACCGCCTGCTCGGTCGAGCGCTGGATCCGCCCGATCTGGCCGGTGATCTCGTCGGTCGCCTTCGCGGTCTGGCCGGCGAGTTCCTTCACCTCCGCCGCCACCACGGCGAAGCCGCGGCCGGCGGCCCCGGCGCGGGCGGCCTCGATGGTGGCGTTCAAGGCCAGCAGGTTGGTCTGGTCGGCGATCGACGAGATCAGCCCGACCACGTCGCCGATCCGCGTCGCGGCCTCGCTCAGGTCGCGCACCAGCTCGGCGGTACGGGCAGCCTCGCCGACCGCCGCCTCGGCGCGCTCGGCCGAGGCGTCGATCTGGCGGCCGATCTCGGCCACCGAGGCGCCGAGATCGGTCATCGCGCGGGCGACGGTGTCGACCGCCTCGGCCGCGCCCGCGGCGGCACCCGCCACCGCGCCCGCCTGGGCGGCGTTGCGGCCGGCCGCCGCCGACAGGGTATGGGCGGTCGCCTGGAGGTCGTCCGCCGCCTGCGAGACCTCGCCGACGATGCCGCCGACCGCGACCTCGAACCCGTCGGCGAGCTGGCGCGTTGCGGCCCGGCGCGTCCGCTCGGCCTCGCCCTCGGCGCTGCTCTGCTCGGCCTCGAGCCGGCGCAGGCGCTCGATCTCGGCCGCGGCCGCCTCGGCGCTGTCGAGGGCCGAGCAGGCGAGCGCGACCCGGTGCGCGATCCACATCAGCACGCCGGTCTCGATCAGCACGATCCCCGCATGCAGCAGCACCCGGGCGATGTCGCCGGTGGAGCTGCCCGGGAAGACCAGGGCCGGCACGGTCAGGCTCAGGATGAGGTGGTGCAGCGCCGTCGCGCCCGCCGCCGCCAGCACCACCCGCCAGTCGCACCAGCCGACCAGCACCGCCAGGCAGGCGAAGAAGTACATGTGGGTGTCGGCCTGCCAGGGATGGCCGTCGAGGGCGGCGATCAGCAGGGCCGGCATGCCGATCAGGGCGACGCCGCCGACCAGCCGGGTCGGCAGGCCGATCGGGTCGCGCCACCACAGCAGCGTGGCGACCAGGGCGAGCAGGCCGGCGCCGGCGAACTGGGCGGGGTCGAACCCGCCGACCAGGATCTGCGTGGCGGCGAGCACCGGCAGGTGCAGCCACAGGAGCGTCATCAGGACGCGCGCGAAGGCGCGCCGGAGCGTGTCGATGGTCATCATCGCGGGGGTGGGTCCGTGGGGGTCGGGGRGGGGGCGCAGGGGCCGGCGAGCGCCGGATGCACGACGAGCCAGGCCCCGGCGGCGTAGAGGCGGCGGGCAAAGCCCGGCTCGTCCGAGGCGGCGATCAGCAGCGCGTCGAAGCGGCCGGACCGCACGAGCAGGCCGCCGGCGGCTGCGACGATGCGGGCGGCCTCCGCCGCCCCGGCCCCGGGGCGCGCGAGCACCGCGACGGGGCCCGAGCGGGGGGTGAGCGCGGCGAGGACGGGGACCAGCAGCACAAGGGCGAGGGCGCCGGCGGCGGGCAGGGCCGGGAGGAACCGTCGGGCATGGCGCATGTCGGTTCATCCGCTCGCGGGAAGCGGATAACCGTTACGACCCACAGCCTGACGAACGGTAAAGCCGAGCGCGAAAAGATCGCGCCCGACTGGAGCATGTCCGACGAAGGGGATGACGGTTCGTCGCGGACGATGGCGGCGAACCGAGACCGGAGCGGCGCCCGATCGCAGGGGGGCCGGGCGCCGCTCCCGCGGTCCTCACATCATTCCGAGCATCCGCGGCAGCCACAGCGAGATCGCCGGGACGTAGGTCACGATCACCAGGAAGATCAGCATGGTCAGCAGCCACGGCCAGACCGCGATGGTCAGCTCGGTGATGCCCATCCGGGTGATGCCGGAGGCCACGTAGAGGTTGAGGCCGACGGGCGGGTGGCACATGCCGACCTCCATGTTGACCACCATCATGATGCCGAAATGGACCGGATCGATGCCGAGCTTGGCGGCGATCGGGAACAGGATCGGCGCCATGATCAGCACGATGGAGGAGGGCTCCATCACGTTGCCGGCGATGAGCAGCAGCAGGTTGACGATCAGCAGGAACACCACCCAGTTCAGGCCGGCCCCGGTGATCCAGCTCGCCATCGCCTGCGGGATCTGCTCGCTCGTCATGAGGAACGAGAACAGCACCGCGTTGGTGATGATGTAGAGCAGCATCGCGCTCATGTTGGCCGAATCGAGCAGCACCCGCGGCACGTCTTTCCAGGTGAGATCCCGATAGACGAACAGCGCGATCACGAAGGCGTAGACGGCGCTGACCGCCGCCGCCTCGGTCGGCGTGAAGGCGCCGCTATAGATGCCGCCCAGCACCAGCACGATCAGCAGCAGGCCCCAGACCGACTTGCGGAACGCGACCCAGCGCTCGCGCCAGCTGGCCTTGGGCATCCGCGGGTAGCCGAACTTGCGCGCCCGGTACCAGGTGGTGAGGCCGAGGAGCGCGGCCAGCATCAGGCCCGGGATGACGCCGGCGACGAACAGGGTCGAGATCGAGGCCGAGGAGACGCGCTGGCCGTCGGGTCCGGTCACCACCGCGCCGCTCGTCGCGACGGAATACATCACCATGACGATCGAGGGCGGGATCAGGATGCCGAGCGCGCCCGAGGTGGTGATGACGCCGGCACCGAAGCGCTTGGGGAACCCTTGCGCCACCATGGCGGGCAGGATGATCGAGCCGATCGCCACCACGGTGGCCGGGCTCGAGCCCGAGATGGCGGCAAACAGCGCGCAGGCCATCACGCCGGCGAGCCCGAGGCCTCCGTGCCAGTGGCCGACCATCGACGTGGCGAAGTTGATCATCCGGCGGGCGACGCCGCCATGGGTGAGGAAGTTGCCCGACAGGATGAAGAACGGGATCGCCATGATCTCGAAGTTCTCGATCCCGGTGAACAGCTTGAGCGCCACCGCCTCGATCGGCACGGTGGTCATGGTGAACAGGAAGGTGAGCACCGAGAGGCCGAGGGCGATCGAGATCGGCATCCCGGTGAGCATCAGGGCGATGAGCAGCCCGAAGATGATGGCGGCGTTCATCGCGCGGAACCTCCGGTGCGGGTCTCGTGTGCCAGGTCCTGCGCGAGGTCCTGCGCGGCGTGCGGGCTCTCGACCACGCCCTCGACATGGCCGGGATCGTGGTGGGGCAGCTCCCCGGTGCGCCAGAAGCTCCAGGCGACCTGCAGGAAGCGGAAGCACATCAGGTAGGAGCCCAGCGGGATCGCCAGGTAGACGATCCAGCTCGGGATCTCGAGGTCGGGCGTGGTCTGGTCGGTGTCGACGAGGCCGTAGACGAAGCGCGCGCCCATGGTGCCGACGATGGCGGTGAACAGGGCGCCGCAGAGCAGGCCGAACAGCACGACCCGGTTGCGCCAGGCCGGCGGCAGCTGGTTCACCGCCACGTCCACACCGACATGGATGCCGGTGCGCACGCCGTAGGCGGCGCCGAACTTCGCCATCCAGACGAACATGTAGATGCACAGCTCCTGGGCCCAGGAGAGGTGGATCGCCGTCGTGAGCGGGTAGAGCAGGTCGATGCCGGAGGCGTAGCGGTGCACGACGGCGACGAAGATCAGCAACGTCGCGCCGGCCATCAGGCTCGCGATCAGGATCTCCTCGAGGCGGTCGAGGATGCGCAAGGGGTGCATGGGGTCTCCCGGGAGGGCGGTCGGGGGGCGTGTCAGGGCGTGTCGGCGCCGGGGCCGGTTGCGGCGCCGGGCCAGGGAAAACGGATGTTGCGGTCGCGCAGGCCCGCCAGCACCACATCGACGCCGCCGGACTTCACCATCCATTCGAGCCGGTGGTCGCGGTATTCGCGCCGGCGCCCGCCGGTCGTGTAAAGGTCGGAGGCCTCGGCCATCCGGGCGGCCGCCGCATCGAATTCCCGGAAGGTCTGCGCCACCGCGGGGCGCTCGCGCACCCTCGCGTGCCAGCGGGCGAGCGGGCTGCCCTCGGGCGGCCCGAGCCCGTAATGCACCGAGCGGTTGACCATCGGCGCCGCCGCCGCGTCGGCCCAGCCGAAGGACGGGCCGCCGAACCAGTCCGCCTCGCCGAGGCGGCCGGCGAGCCAGTCCTGCAACACGGTCGTCTGCGCCGCGGCTTCGGCCCGCAGGCGGTCGGCCAGCGCCCCGGTGGCGCGGCGGAACCACAGGATCTCCCCGAACCCCCAGTTCACCGCCTCGTACTGGGTGTCGCAGACCTCCTCGGTCATGCGGGCAAAGGCGCGGGCGGCGGGGTCGCGGGGCAGCAGCGGTGGCACGGGCCAGCTTTCCTCGATGTATTCGAGGATCACGGTCGATTCGAAGATCCGGGCCTCGCCGTCGATCAGCACCGGCACCTCGGTGCGCGGGTTGGCCGCCGCGAACGGGCCGTCGCTCCGGCCGGTGCCGAAGGTCTCGGGCAACTCGGCGGTGAAGGCCACGCCCTTCTCGCGCAGGACGATCTTGACCTTCTGCGCATAGGACGAGAGCGGGTGCTCGTAGAGCAGCATGGCGATGGTTCCCCCCGAAGCCGTCTTGTTCGTTTGGGGGAGTGTCGCACGCGGCAGCGCGTCACGGGAACCCGACGATGGTTGGTGGAGGGATCGGGGCTGGCCGGCGATCTGCGCGGCTGCATATAGCGCGACAGCCGACCTGCCCGGCCGCGACGAAGGACGAAGACCCCATGCGACGCACCCGCGCCCTCCGGGCCGCCTGCCTGATCCTCCTCGCCGCCGGAACGTCCGTGACGGGCGCCGCCGCGGCGGAGCCGACGACGGTGTTCGCGGCGGCGAGCCTGAAGAACGCCCTCGACGAGGCCGGCAAGGCGTTCACGGCCGAGAGCGGGATCCCTGTCCGGGCGAGCTACGCCGCCTCCTCGGCGCTGGCCCGCCAGATCGAGCAGGGCGCGCCCGCCGACCTGTTCGCCTCGGCGGACCTCGAATGGATGGACTACCTCGCCGCCCGCAAGCTGATCCGGCCCGGGACCCGGGTGAACCTGCTCGCCAACCGCCTCGTCGTGGTGGCACCGAAGGACTCGGCGGCGGCCGAGGCGGCCTTCACGCCGGAGTGGTTCGCCCGGGCGCTGGGGCCCGACGGACGCCTCGCCACCGGCGAGGTGAACGCCGTGCCGATCGGCAAGTACGCCAAGGCGGCGTTCGAGAAGCTGGGCCTGTGGGCGCAGGTGCAGCCGCGGCTCGCCCAGGCCGACAACGTGCGGGCCGCCCTGGCGCTGGTCTCGCGCGGGGAGGCACCGCTCGGCGTGGTCTACGAGAGCGACGCGAAGTCGGATCCGGGGGTGAAGGTGGTGGGGGTCTTTCCGGAGGGCAGCCACCCGCCGGTGATCTATCCCTTCGCGGTGACGGCGGACGCGAAGGGCGAGGGCGGTCCGCGCTTCCTCACCTATCTCAGGAGCAAGGCCGCCCGGCGCTTCTTCGAGGCGCAAGGATTCACGGTGATCGGGGAGGGGGCGTCGCAGTAGGACGCCCTCCCGGAACCGCGTCATCCGGCAACGAAATCCCCTCGACGTCGAGGATCGGAGAACCGCAGGTTCGACTTGCCGGCTCGACGCTTCGCCCCCGCATTGTCACGCCAGTTGGAACCCGAAGGCCAGCGGATCGCGCTCATCGACCAGGATGGTGTTGTGCCCGATCACCCGGGCCCAGCCGCCGATGCTCGGGCGGATGGCGGCGCGACCGCCGACCTCCGCCGCCGCCTCGACCCGGCCGTGGAACAGCGTGCCGATGATGCTCTCGTGCACGAAGTCGTCGCCGACCTTCAGGAGGCCCCGGGCGACCCGCTGCGCCATCCGGGCCGAGGTGCCGGTGCCGCAGGGCGAGCGGTCGATGCCCTTGTCGCCGTAGAACACGGCGTTGCGGGCATGCGCCTGCGGGTGCTTCGGCCGGTCGGCCCACATCACGTGGCTCAAGCCCTGGATGCGCGGATCCTCGGGGTGGACCGGGGCCACCGCCCGCTGCACCGCCTCGCGGACCCGCGGGGAGAGGGTCAGGATGTCGGCGGAGGTCATAGCGTCGAGGCCGGCCCAGCTGGGTTGCGGCTCGACGATGGCGTAGAAGTTGCCGCCATACGAGACGTCCACGGTGAGGGCCCCGAGGCCCGGCACCTCGACCCGGACGTCGGCGGCGTGCAGGTAGCTCGGGATGTTGTAGAGCCGGACCTCGTCGATGAAGCGGCCGTCGCGGCGATACTCGACCTCGACCTTGCCGGCCGGCACCTCGAGGGACAGGCGGCCCTCGACGCGCGGCACGACGAAGCCCTGCTCCAAGGCCACCGTGACGGTACCGATCGTGCCGTGGCCGCACATCGGCAGGCAGCCCGAGACCTCGATGAACAGGATGCCGAGCTCGCAATCCTCCCGCGACGGCGGGTAGAGGATCGAGCCGGACATCGCGTCGTGGCCGCGCGGCTCGAACATCAGGGCCCGGCGCACCCAGTCGTGCTCGGCGACGAAGATCTGCCGCTTCTCGCCCATGCCGACATTCGGCAGGACCGGCCCGCCGCCGGCGACCACCCGCACCGGGTTGCCGCAGGTATGGGCGTCGACGCAGAGGAAGGTGTGCGGGTGCATGAACGGGGCTCCGGACGGGGGCTCGGCTTCGCGGGCGCGCCCTTCGTCGCAGAAATCGCCGCGCCGTCATAGCGCACCGCGCCTGCGCGTCGCCCAACCCGATCCGTCCGTCCCCGTCACGGTGGGGTCGAGCGCCGCCGCGCCCGGTCACGGCCGAGGTCGGGATCCTCATCCCGCCCCGGCGCCGGGCCAGATGACGCACAGGCAGACGCGCCCCCCGGGGCAACCCGCGGGCGCCAGCCACGTTCTCGGGACCATGGCGCGGCCCTCCGGGGCCGGCGCGGTCGCGGCCGTGAGAGAGGAGGTTGCCGATGATGGACAACATCGTTCAGGGGTTCACCCAGTTCCGAGAGCAGGTTTTCCCGAGCCAGCGCTCGGTCTATCAACGCCTCGTCCATGACGGCCAGAAGCCGAAGGCCCTGGTGATCTCCTGCGCCGATTCCCGCGTCGTGCCGGAGCTGATCACCCAGGCGGGCCCGGGCGAGCTGTTCGTCACCCGCAATGTCGGCAACATCGTGCCGCCCTTCGCCACCATGCTGGGCGGCGTGACCGCGGCGGTCGAGTACGCCGTGATGGCGCTCGGCGTGCGCGACATCGTGATCTGCGGCCACTCGGATTGCGGCGCCATGAAGGGCCTGCTGACCCCGGGCCTCGCCGAGAAGATGCCGAACGTGGGCGCCTGGCTGCGTCACGGCGAGGCCGCCCGCAAGATCGTCTGCGACGCCTATCCGGACAACATCGACGACAAGCGCCGCCTGCACGCCCTGGCGATGGAGAACGTCCTGGTGCAGCTCAACCACCTGCGCACCCACCCGGCGGTGGCGAGCGCGCTCGCCGCCGGCCAGCTCACCCTGCACGGCTGGCTGTTCGAGATCGAGACCGGCCATCTGCTGGTCTATGACGGCGAGGCCGGCCGCTTCGTGGTCCTGGCCGAGGAGGACGAGCTGCCGGTGGCCGAGGCCTCGGCTGCCCCGCGCCTCGCCGCCGCGGGCGTCGCCACGCCCGAGGTCCGGGCGGCCGAATAAGCCGACCTGGATTGACAGGCAGGGAGCCGCAGGTGAGGACCCCCGGCATGGCCGAACTCCGACCCGACCGCTCCCGCGACGCCGCCTTCGCGTGGATCGCCGCCGCCGCCACCCTGGCGACGATCTTCGTCGCCCATCTCGCACCGGCCCGCGGGCCGGTGCATTCCGCGGGAATCGTGTCGCCGGCCGACGACCCCGGCTGCCGCGAATGGACCGATTCCTGTCGCATCTGCACCCGCGGCGCCGACGGGGTCCATTGCTCCACCCCGGGCTTCGCGTGCCAGCGCGAGGCCTTGCACTGCACCTCACGCTGACGCACCCCGCCGGGATCGCGGCGGGACGCGTCCGGCCGCGCCGGGTGGGTCAGGCAGGTTACGCGACCACCGCCATCGATGGGATCGCCGCGACCGCCCCGTCGCCTTCCGCGAGGGCGTACCCGTTCCGCCCCCGGCGCTTGGCCCGGTAGAGGGCCTGGTCGGCTTGTGCGAACAGCCCGTCCCGGGTCCGAGCCACCCCCGCTTCCTTGAGCGCCACGCCGACGCTGATCGTGACGAAGCCGAGGCCGTCCGGGCGGCCGGGATGGGCGATGCCGAGTTCCTCGACATTGCGCACCAGGGCGGCGGCGAACCGCGCCGCGGCGAGGGCCCCGCCCCCTCGAAGCATGAACGTGAACTCATCGCCGCCGAAGCGCGTGGCCAGGACGTCCGGCCCGGCGGCAAGATTCGCGAACAGGGCGGCCAGGCGGCGCAGGCAGGCGTCGCCCTCCGGATGCCCCAGGGTGTCGTTGAACGGCTTGAAGTGATCGACGTCGATCATCATCACGGCGACGGCCGGCTCCTCGGCGCACCATGCCTCGGCGGTCTCGTCGAGGACGCGGCGGTTCGGCAGGCCGGTGAGGGGATCGGTATGCGACAGGCCCTGGTAGCGCCGCCGCGCCTCCTCCGCCGCCTCCGAGGCGGATTGCGCCGCCAGGACACGGAGATACTCGGTGCAGCGCTGCCGCTCGATCCGGTAATTGGCGTAGATGCTGAAGGCGCAGCCGGTGCCGTACTGCACCGGCAGGGCGAGGCGCAGGTCCGGGTCGAGGCCCACCTTGGTGACGACGGCCAGGATGGCGCCGAGCAGGACCACGATCGTGAAGGCGAGGGCGTACCGGAAGCGCAGGGTCAGAAGCAGGTTGCCGTAGATGATGGCGAGGGTCGAATCGGCGAAAGCGTAGGCGCCGAGCGGCGCCATCGTCAGCCAGAACAAGAAAAGCGGCGCCGCAACGACCCCGATCATCGCGTAGAAGATGAGCGCTTCGCGCAGGTTCGGCCCGATATGCACGATCCGCCAGGCCAGCAGCGCGGAGGCCGGCGTGATGACGAGCAGACGCGCGACGACGCTCAGGTCGGCGATGTCCGGCATCAGCACCATGCTGGTGAAATTGTAGACGTTGTAGAAGATGAGGCCGACCAGGATGATCTGGCGCAACGCGGCACCGCGCTCGGCACCGTGCTCCGCCTGGTACCGTGCCTCGGTGCGCGCATCGAAGCGCAGCAGCCAGTCCAGGCGGCCGGACGAGTCGGGACCTGTGGAACAGCCGGTAGCCAAGGTCGCTGCCTTCCTGCGCCGCACCTGCGGCATGGATTGCTGTCCTTAGGTCATAAATACCTACACGTCGCTTAACGTTGCAAAAAATTTATTTTGAAATTTTTCCTATACTGGTACTATTTAACCAAATTCGGTGGCAGAATTGCCGAGATCGCTGCGGAGATGAACGACGACATGCACGGTATCGTCGTCGGGCGCGCCGTTTTTCGCCCGGGAGCCGGGTGGTCGAGCCTGCCCTTGGCGGAGCGGCACGACGCGACGCTGCCCTGATCTTCGCCTTCGCATCGTCCTCTCCGACGAACCGGCCTCCGCCTCGTCGGAAAACGCTCGAGAGCCGCGCCCGATCACGTCGGAATCGAACGCCGCTCTAGAATCTTCGATCTTGCCGCATTTTCTACGACGGACCGGTATCCGCTTCGTCGGAAAATTCTCTAGCCGCCCCCGCGGCCGTAGACGTCCTCGATGCGGATGATGTCGTCCTCGCCGGTATAGCTGCCGACCTGGACCTCGATCAGCTCGAGCGGGATCTTGCCCGGGTTGACCAGCCGGTGCACGCAACCGATCGGCAGGTACGCCGCCTCGTTCTCGTGCACCAGCCGCACCACCCCGTCGATCGTCACCTCGGCGGTGCCGCGCACCACGATCCAGTGCTCGGCCCGGTGATGGTGCTTCTGCAACGACAGCCGGCCGCCCGGCTTCACGGTGATCCGCTTCACCTGGAAGCGCGCGCCGATGTCGATCCGCTGGTAGGAGCCCCACGGCCGGTACATCAGCCGGTGGGCATCCGCCTCCGGCTCGCCCCGCCGCCGCAGGCCCTCGACCAGGCCCTTCACCTCGCCGGCCGCCTCCCGGCTCGC
>NZ_JAAKGV010000016.1 GCF_011043735.1 Methylobacterium sp. DB0501
CCGTCGCCCTTTCAGGCGCGAGGCGAGATCTCCCCAGGTAAGAGCACGTTCCGTCCCTGCACGACCGCCGGATCTACGCCGCCTCGCCTTGATCACGAGAGCTTCGCGGCTGTTTGCCCGCTCGCCCTGCTCAGCGTCGCCTTCTATCCGGTTCTTGTTCATCGGCCCGCAGGTGCGCTCCACGCTTCCTCCCCACGGTCGGTCGCCCTTCCGCAGTTGCGCTTCACTTCGCTCGCCGTGACCAGCTCACGGAGGGACTTCCACCCTCAAGAACGCGCCCATGCTGGGCGCACAAACGACGAAGGCCCGCCGGCGCACCGACGAGCCTTAAGGGGCAGGGTCCACGTTTCAGGGTTCGCGGGTGGTTTCGCACGATACGATCGTGATGGCCGTCTCGGCCCCGTACCGTATTTCAGCCCGCCCTGAAGCCACTATCCCTGTCGATCGACATTCGGTGGATTGTCCTGGTCAGCGGCATCGATGTGAGAAGCGTGAGGGCTGCAACCTTGAGAAGTCATGGCCACCTCCTCGAGTTCGTCTCGATGAAGGCTATGCTGCCCCTCCTCGCGGAGGCGGTCAAGAGCATTTCGTAGCCGGCTGCCATGGATCTTCGCTAAGGATTATAAACCTTGCGGAAGAGGCGCGGGACGGCGCGCCTCGTCGCCACGGCAACGATCATCAGGTCGAGGGCGAGACGACGGAGCCTCCGCGACGACGCCGCGGATCCGATCGCGCCGCGAGCCGGGATATCGCCGGGCCCGAAACACAACGAAGGCCCGCCGGCGCACCGACGAGCCTTAAGGGGCAGGGTCCACGTTTCAGGGTGCGGGTGGTGTCGCACGATACGATTGTGATGGCCGACTCGGCCCCGTATCGTATTCAGCCCGCCCTGAAGCCACTATCCCTGTCGATCTGTGTCCGGTGGAGTTTCCTGGTCACCGGCATCGGTATGTGTCGCGTGAGGGCTGCAACCTTGAGAATTCATGGCTACCTCCTCGAGTTCGACTCGACGAGGACTATGCTGCCCCTCCCCGCGGGGATGGTCAAGGGGAATTCGTAGCCGACTTTTTTTCAACTGCCGTGCTGGAACAAAACCTAAGGACAGGTTAAGGGGCCGCGCCGGTGCCGCGGTCACGCGACGTGCAGGATGGCGTCATTCATCACCCGGGCGACGACGTCGCAGGTCAGGTCGCTCGCGGCGCAATGGGTCACCTGGCGGTCGCGGTGATCGTGGTCGAGGCGGGGGTCGCAGGCGCTGGCCAGGAAGTAGCCCGCATCGGTGATGCTCATCACGTAGACGTCCGAGGCGCGGCCGGTATGCCGGTCGATCAGCATGAACTGAGTGTAGGCCTGTTCGAAATCGGGCCGACCGCGCAGGGAGGGCCCGCGCTCGATCAGGACGCCGTGGGGCGCGAGCTGGGCGCCGGCCGCCTCCAGCACCTCGGCGGCGATGTCGTGCAGGAGCGCCACGCGCTGCGCGTCCTCGGGCGAGAGCGGCTCGGCCTCCTGCGGCTCCGGATCCGCCTCGGCCTCGCGCCGGCGCCGGTGCTCCTCGAAGAAGGTCCCGAAATCCGACAGCACCACGTCCGGGCACCGCGGCAGAGTCCTGGTCTCCATCATCGCCTGGTCTCCGTCATCGCACCGCGCTCCGTCCCGTTCTCCAAGGTCCCGCCCCGAAGATCTCGTCGACGCTTCGCCCAAGCTTAACTCCGTGCCCCGCCGATCAGATCCGGCTCGGTCCGGGCAACGGCGCGGTTTCCTCTTCGGCATCGTCACGGACCGGCCCCGAGGGCCGCCGTCACCATTGCGCAGGCGGGGTGGCCGACGCCGCCGACGAGGTCGGGCGCCACGGTCTGCTGCCAGACGACGAAGCCGGCGCCGCCGAGGTTGAGGATCGCCGAGCGTCCGGCCCGGGCCCGGCCCTCCTCGACGACGACCGAGAGGCGGAAGACCTGGCGCGGCGACGGGACCGGGCCGGCGGAGCCCGGCAGGGAGCGGATGGCCGAGGGATTGGCCCGCCGCACCAGGGCGGCGAGGTCGAAGCGACCGCCCTCGTTGTAGACCGTCAGCACCGGCCGCAGCCGGGCGGCGATGGCCGGCGTCATCGAGGGCAGGCGGTCGACCTCGTCGATGCTGACGAAGGGTGCGTTGCGCGGCCCCCAGGGCAGCCCGCGGGCGCGGTATTGCGGCAGCTCGGCGCCGCCATTGGGTTCCGGCACGTCGTCGGGATCGCGGTAGTCGACGATCTCGGCGGCGAGCGCCAGCACCTCCCGGTCCGGGATGCCGAGGAGCCGGAACGCCTCCTCCATCGCCGGGCGCAGGCTGGCGTTGAGGTCGATCAGCGTGCCCTGGTCCTGGAGCGACAGGTACGCGGTGCGGCCCGGCGCGAGCGGGCAGGCGGTGACGGTGCCGTCCTCCGGCAGGCCGCCGCCGGCGCGGCGGTAGCTCCGGCCGAGATCGAGCTCGTAGGCGATCAGGCGGCCGAGGCCGTCCGCCGCGCCCTGGAGCCGCACCGCCTCGGCCCGGGCCTGGGCGAGGCCGGTGGCGGAGCGCACCTGCAGGATCGCCGCCGCCAGCACGGCGCCGACGACGATGAAGATCGCCAGCACCGAGAGCAGCACGAAGCCGGCCTCGCGGTCCTCGGATGGGCGCCCGCCGGAGGGGGTCATGGCGGCGATGGCCTGTCGGCGTTGGTCATGGGCCGGGATCGAGGGCGATCAGCAGGGGCGGCCACCGGCGGCGGTCCGCGGGGGAGAAGGCGACCTGGATCTCGACGATCTGCGGCGGCCGGTCCGGCCGCGACCAGGCCGGCAGCCAGACCGGCCGGGCGCCCTCGGACGGGGCGCCGTAATAGCGCAGGGCCAGCCCGCCGATCCGCCCGAGGATCACCTCGGCCCTGGGGAGCGCCGGCTGCCCCGGCGGCGGCTCGGCCTCGGCGCGGCTTTCCAGGAGGTCGAAAGCGCCGTCCCGGCCGGGCACCCGCGAGGGCAGTTGCCCGCGCGAGGGCACCCGGGAGAGGGTCACGGCGAGCTCCGTCGGGCGCTCCAGGGCCTGGTCGGGGGCGAGCGCCGCCACGAGCCCGTCGGGGCCGCCGCGCAGCGTCGGCCGCCGGCCGTCGGGGCGGCGTTGCGCCAAGCTGCCGAGGGTGCGCCGCAGGTGGTCGCGGACCGACTGCACCTCCTCGGCCCCGGCCGCCCGGGCCGCCGCCGCCGAGGCGCCGCCGGCGATCCGCACGGCGTTGAGCAGCAGCACCCCGATCAGCCCGGCGAGCGCGAGGCAGACCAGGGTCTCGACCAGGGTGAACCCGGCCTCCACGGCCCCGCGGTCGGGCGCGCTCCGACTCATCGGGGCTTCTCGGGGATCAGCGTGGCGTAGAGCGGGACGCCCGCCCCGCCGCGGGAAACCCGGACCTGCCAGAGCGGCGGCACCCGGCCGAGGCCGAGCACCGGGCGCAGGTCGGTGATGCTGAGCGTCCAAGGCGTGCCGTCCGAGAAGGCGCCCTGCAGGAGGCCCGGCCGCAGCGGGCCGGCGGCGAGGCGGCGCAGCACGACGCCCTCGGCCTCGTCGGCGGCGACGCGGCTCGCCTCGATTGCCTTGACCGCGCCCGCCGCCGTGCCGGCGATCTGGAACGCCATCACGGTGGCGGCGGCGGCGATGCCGAACGCCACCAGCACCTCGACGGTGGTGAAGCCGTCCTCGTCCGACGGGCGCGGCCGGCGGCAGCGCAGGCGGCGGAGCCGCGCGATCACCGGGCATCCTCCCGCAGCACCCGGCCGGTGAGCGCGCTCACCGACAGGACCCGGCGCGCCGGGCCGGCGGCGAGCACGATGCGCCCGCCGGACGAGCTGCCGTCGGGCAGGAGCCGCAATTCGCCCGGCACCGGCCGCCCGGTCGGGCCGGGCTCGACGGCGATGCGCAGGGTGCCGACCGGGATCGGCGGCGCGCCGGGTCGGGAGCTGACGAAGCGGGCGCCCTGCGGCTCGAAGGCGAGGCGCCCGGGCCGGCCCGTGCGGATCGCCTCGGCGCGCAGGCGACCGATCTCGGCGGCGACGGTCTCGGAGACGAGGAGCGCGCGCCGGTCGAGGGCGCCGGGGCCGAGGGACTGGAACGCGATCCCGGCGGCGAGGCCCAGGATCGCCATCGTCACCAGCATCTCGACGAGGGTGAAGCCCTCCTGCCCCCGCCCCGCCATCATCGATCGAGGAGGCCGGCGACGAGGGAGGCCTGGAATCCGAGCGCCGCGTGCAGCCCGAGCGCCAGGAACGGCCCGAACCGCAGGGCGGTGTCGCGCCCGATCTCCCGGCCCGCGGCGGCGAGGATCCCGATGACGGCGAGCGCCGACAGGCTGGCGGCCAGGATCAGCACCGGCAGGCCGGTCAGCCCGGTCCAGGCGGCGGCGGCACCGATGAACTTGACGTCGCCGAGGCCGAGCCCGATCCGGCCGGTGAGGCGGGCGTGCCCGGCGCGCACGGCCCGGAACAGCGCGTAGGCGGTCGCGGCCGAGGCGAGAGCGAGAGCGACCCCCCGGGCCCCGTCCTCCCAGGCGGCGGCACCGAGGCCGGCGACCAGGAGCGCGAGGTTGAGCGCGTTCGGGATGATGCCGCGGCGCAGGTCGATCAGGCCCGCCGGCAGGGTCAGCGGCAGCGGCAGCAGGGCGGGCAGCATCGCGCCGGCGAGGAGGGCGGCGGACATCACGCCCGCCGGCCCGGACGCGCCCGGACCGGGGTGAGCGCCAGGATCCGGTCTGAGGGAATCCGCGCCGCGGCCAGCCGCGCCGGCACGGGGGCCGCCGGGCGAGCCGCCGCGGGTGCCGGTGCGATCCCGGGATCGCTCGTCGGGACGGGCTCCGGAACGGGCTCCGGCCCGAATTCAGATCCGAGTTCAGACCCGAGTTCCGGGGCCGGGCGGGGGGCGTGCCGCAGGGTCCATTCGCGCAGGTGCAGCCAGTAGACGTAGGCCGCCAGGGCGGCCGCCATGACGGCGGCGAGCCACAGGGCGAGGAGCAGGCCGGCGGGGACGCGGCCGTTCAGCTCGCGCATCAGCCCGAGGGCGAAGGCCGCGTACCACGACACGCCGGAGACCGCGCCGGAGACGAGGAAGATGGCGGTGCGCCGGCCCGACACCCCGTCGAGCATCGGCCGCGAGAGGTCGCGCAGCACGCCGGGCAGCACGACCGCGTGGATCAGGAGACCGTTGACGGTGAGCGCCAGCACCACGGCGATCTTGGCCCAGAGCTTCGGGTTGTCGAACTTCTCCGGCGATTCCACCGCGTAGACGGCAAGGAAGCCGAGCCCCGAGAGCCAGAGCAGCCCGAGCCCGACCGACACGACCTTGCCGACGAACAGGAACATGCGGGCGATCTCGCCCGGCAGGCTGCCCCAGCGCATCCAGCGCAGGATCCAGAAATCGAGCATCGTCGCGCCGCCCAGGCCGAAGCTCAGGCCGACGAGGTGCACGGCGACGAGCAGCGTCAGGACGCGGACCGGGGGCAGCGGCGCCGGCAGCGGGATCTGCAGCGGCTCGCCGGCGAGCGCGGCGCTTCCGAGCGCGACGAGGCCGGCGAGCGCGAGGCCGGCGACCGCCAGGCGGCGGCCGGGACGACCCGCGTGTTCGGCTGAGCGCACCATGCTTCCTCCTGCCGCTGCCCCAGGGACTCTCCGACGAGGGCGGGATCCTGGCCGGAATTGGATAACAAATCCCGACCGCACCCGCGGCCCGTCCCTCCGTCAACCCCGGCAGTGAGGGGTTCTTTACGAAGGAGTGGCAGCGTGCCGGCGACTTGTCCGCTCGCCCCGAGGCCGCACGATGCCCGTCACGACCATGCAGGACCGCCGGACGCCGCCGGAGACGCGGCAGGATGGCCGGAACGAGAACCAGGCCGGGTTCTCGCTGGTCGAGTTGCTCGTCGTCCTGGCGATCATCGGCATGATCGCCACGATGGTGACGCCGCAGGTCCTCGGCTATCTCGGCCGCGCCAAGGGCGAGACCGCGCGCATCCAGGTCAAGAACATCGCCCAGGCGGTCGAGCTGTACTACCTCGATCTCGGCGCCTACCCGACGACCCAGCAGGGCCTGCAGGCGCTGCTGCAGCCGAGCGGCCCGTCCTGGCGCGGCCCCTACGTGCGCGACGCCCGCGGCCTGACCGACCCGTGGGGCCACACCTACCTCTACCGCTCCCCGGGCGCCGGCGGCACGCCGTTCGAGGTCTACAGCCTGGGCGCCGACGGCAAGCCCGGCGGCAACGGCGACCAGGCCGACGTGGCGAGCAACTGATATCGTTTGCGCCCGATCGGCTCTGGACCAGCATGGCGCAGGATCACCTCCCCCCAAGTGGGAGACAGGACGTGCGCTGCGCCTCTACTCGAACGGCTCAAGCCTGACCTGCACGAGCCGAGCCAGGGGACTGCGCCGGTCAATCAGGCATAACCATCGACACCTCTTCACGTCATCCCGGGGCTCGCTGCGAGCGGGAGCCCGGGATCCGTGACCGCTGACGATACAGAGTGAGACGAACCGCGTCCCGACCTGTTCTCTGACGTCAACGGCGATGCGTCCCGGGTTCTGCTGCGCGGCTCCAGGATGAGGATGGAGGGTTCGCGTTCGGTCGATCCGATCGAACAAGCAGCGCCGTCATCGTCGTTCCAAGTCTGCGCAGCAAGGCTCGGACCAACGGGTCGGGAATCGGCAAGGCTAGCGAGCGCCCGTTCCCGCCTCCGGCCAGATTCAATCCCCCGATCGAGCGGACTTGCGTCGAGTCTCCGGCCCTCCCGGCCCCCGCAGGACTCCGTGCCCACCCTCGGCCGCATTGGCAACCGCTCCGGCAAGACGCACCCGAAAGCTGCATTCTTCATCGACGGCAACTGCCGGCACTGGGTCTCCGGCCCGCCCTCAACCCCTCATTAACCATGATCCGCCTAACGTTCGGTCATCGACGAAGCGGGTTCAAGGGACGGCGAGCGGATGACCAGAGGTGCGCCTGTCCTCGTCCTGGCGCTCGCCTGCGGCTGGTCGTCGACGGCCTACGCCGCCGAGCCGGTCCAGCACCATCCCGGCCCCCGCGATCCCGGCGCCCTGGTGATGCGCGGCACCGACCGCCTGATCGGCGGCGAGGCGCCGGCCCGGGAGCCGATTCCGGGCGGCCCGGTCAGCCTCAACCTCGTCGAGGTGCCGCTGCCGGTCGCCGCCAAGGCGGTATTCGCCGACACGCTCGGCTGGGGCTACAGCCTCGACGAGCGCGCCTCCGGCACCATCACCCTCCAGACCGGCGGGCCGGTGAGCCGCGACGCCCTGCTGCGGATGTTCGAGGGCGCGCTGGCGAGCCGCGGCCTGTCCCTGCGCCGCGCCGGCCGCAGCGTCCAGATCGTGCCGGCGGGCACGCCCGCCGAGATGCGGCCGGTCCAGGGACTGGGCGGCGAAGCAGGCGCGGTGGCGGTACCCCTGCGCTGGATCTCGGCGGCCGAGATGCAGGCGATCCTGGGGTCGGTCGCGCCGCGCGAGGTGGTCTTGCGCGCAGACCGGGCGCGCAACCTCCTGATCCTCTCCGGCGACGCCAACCAGATCCGGATCCTGCGCCAGACCATCGCGGTGTTCGATGTCGACTGGATGCGCGGCATGTCGACCGCGATGGTGCCGGTGCGCAGCACTAACCCGGTGGCGCTCGCCCGCGACCTGACCCAGATCTTCGGCGGCGAGACCGCCGGCACCGGCGACGTGATCCGCTTCATCCCCAACGAGGCCCTGAACGCGATCCTGGTGGTGAGTTCGCGTGCCGCCTATCTCGACCGCGCCCGGGCGCTGCTGGAGCAGCTGGAGACCCTGGCCGCCGACCGCGAGCGCCAGCTCTTCGTCTACCGGATCCAGAATCGCTCGGCCAAGGAACTCGCCGCCGTGCTGCAGGGCGTGGTCATGGCGGAGATGGGCGGCGCCTACGGGGCCGCCGGGATGGGCGGCTACGGCGGGTCCTACGGGGGAGGCTCCGGCGGCGGCTACGCGGCGATGGGTGGCGGGACCCTGGGTGGCGGGCTCGGGGGCGCGGGCGGCTTTGGCGGCGCGGGCGCCGGAGCCATGGGATCAGGAGCGTCGGGCGGTCCCTTGGGTGGTGCAGCGGGCGCCTCCCCGTCGGGCTCGGGCTGGGCGGCGAGCGGATCGGGCGATCCCGCCGCCGGCGGGGCGGGCCTCGGCGGCGCGGCGGGAGGCTTGGCGGCGGGAGGCTTGGCGGCCGGGGGCTTGGGCGCCGGCATGGCCGGGGGCGGCTACGGCGGCGGCTATGGCGGCGGGTTCGACGCGGGCTTCGGCGGCGCCGGGATGCGGCGGGACGCCGTCGGCATCGTGGCGGACGACGCCAACAACAGCCTGGTGATCTCGGCCACCCGCAACCAGTACGACAAGATCCTGCGCATCCTCGGCCGCCTCGACGCGATGCCGACGCAGGTGCTGCTCGAGACGGTCATCGCCGAGGTGACGCTCAACGACAACCTCGCCTTCGGCGTGCAGTGGTTCCTCAAGCAGCAGGGCAGCCGCTTCAATCTCGGCAGCGTCGACACCAGCAAGGCGGCGGCGAATCTCGGCCTCAGCGGCACCTCGGGGCTGGTCGCCGCGGCGGCCCGGGGCATCCCCGGCTTCAACTACCTGCTCAACGCCGCCGACTTCAACGTGGTGCTCAACGCGCTCCAGGGCGTCACCCGGGTCAACGTGATCTCGTCGCCCAACATCACGGTGCTCGACAACCGCACCGCCAAGCTCCAGGTCGGCGACCAGGTGCCGATCATCAAGCAGACGGGCCAGAGCGCGCTCACCGCCGGCGCGCCGATCCTCAACCAGATCGAGATGAAGGATACCGGCGTGATCCTCTCGGTCACGCCGCGGGTGAACAAGAACGGCCTCGTCGTGCTCGACATCAACCAGGAGGTCAGCGACGTCGTCCCGACCACGACGTCGCAGATCGACTCGCCGACGATCCGCCAGCGCCGCGTCGCGACCAGCGTCGCGGTGAACGACGGCCACAGCCTCGCCATCGGCGGCATGGTGCAGGAGAAGGCGCAGATCACCAACGAGAACCTGCCGGTGCTGAGCGACCTGCCGGTGATCGGCCCGGCCTTCCGCAACCGGGTCGACAGCCGGGTGCGGACCGAGCTCCTGGTGTTCATCCGCCCCCGGGTGATCCGCGGCACCGCCGAGGCCGACCGCATCGCCGAGGATTTCCGCCAGAAGTTCCGGACGATGATGCCGGTCCGCCCGGTCCTGCCGCCCCCGCCCCTGCCGGTGGCGCATGAGGGCTCGCAGGGGATCCTGCGGCGGATGCTGGATTAGGCGTCTGGTCGTTCCGGGTTGCAGGGGACGCGCAGTACGAATCCTGACGTGGCGCCCGAACCCTCCCCCGCAGAGGGGGGAGGGTTCGGGCGCGCGGTCGAAGCGGCTCCCGGTTCGCCGCAGAGAATACAGTAAAACCAGAGACCTAGGGCAGCGCCCCTCACCGCCGCAAGCCCGCCTCCGACTCCGCCACGGGCCTCGCCCCCACCGGCCGCAGGGTCGTGGGCGCTCCCAGGAAGGTCGCGACGTAGCGGCGCTCCCCCTGGACCAGGGTGACCCGGTCGCGACCGACCTCGGCGATGCGCCAATCCCCCCTCCCCTCGCCGCGGGCGAGCCAGGCCTGGACGCCGCTGCCGTCGTCGATGAGCGCCCGGGCGATCGCCCCGTCGAGGAGGATGCCGCGCACGGTCAGCACCGGGCGCAGCGGGTCGCCGGCGAGGATGTCGCGCGGGCCGCGGGCGGTCCAGGGGCGCCGGCCGGGATCGAAGAGCGGGCGGGCGAGCGCGGTCTCGTCGGAAGGCGGCGCCGGGGCGGCGGCCCGGCGCGGAGGGGCGTCCGGCCCGCCATCGACCGGCCAGGCGAAGGCGGCGAGCATCAAGGCCGCCGCGGCCGCGCAGGCGGCGCGCGGCCCGCGCCCGGTCGCCGCCAGGGCGGCGCGCAGGGGGAGGCCGATGCGTCCCACGGCGCGCTCGGGGATGCGCTCGGAGATGCGCTCGGTCATGGCGTCTCCTTGGCCGGTGGAGGAGGCAGAATCACGCCGCGCACGGTGAGGTTCAGGCGCATCACCGTCGGCCGCCCGATCTCCGGATCGGCCGGGCGCTCGACGCTGAGCTCGGCCGCCTCCGGCACGACCAGGGGGCTTTCCGTCTCCAGGGCCTGGACCAGGCCGTGCAGGCCCTCCGCGGTGCCGCGCAAGGAGGCCGAGAGGCGCGGCAGGGTCGGGCGCGCCGGATCGGGCTGGAGCCCCGCCCCGTCCACCAGAACCGCCCGCCCGGCGGCGAGCGCGTCGAGGCGGGCCCGGAAGGCGAGGACGAGGCCGGCCTCGTCCGGGGCGCTGAGCGGTGCCGGCACCGGCGGCGCCGCGGCGGCGCCTTGGACCCGGGCGAGGCGGTCGCGGGCGAGCGCGATGTCGTCGGCCGCAGCCAGCGTGTCGAGCACCGGCCCGACCGCGACGGCGGCGGCGAGGCTCAGGCCGGCGAGTCCGAAGAGCAGCGCCCGGCCGTTGACCGGAGGCGCCCTCACGGCCGGCCTCCGGCGGGGCGCCGCGGCAGCGCGACGACGAGGCGCTGGCCGCCCTCTGCGGGCGAGGCCTGGCGCAGGTCCGGCGCCCCGAAGCCCGGCAGGTGGCCGAGGGCCGTCAGCACGGCCTGCGGGTCGGGGGCGAGAAGCGTCAGTTCGAGCCCGGCGCCGGTCAGGCGCAGGCTCTGGGCCGACACCGTGGCCGGGAGCGCCGCCGCGACCGCGTCCCAGGTCCGGGCCACGGAAGGGCCGCGCTCGGCCAGGATCGCGGCGGCGCCCGCCTGCAACGCCGGCGGCAGGCCCGAGGCGGCCGCCCGGCGCGCGGCCATGAAGGCGTCGTCGAGAGCATGGAGCGTCGCCGCCTGGTGCTGGCGAAAGGCCATGAAGGCCGCGAGCAGGAACAGGACCGTCACCGCGGCGAGGACGAGGTCGCCGGCGCCGCGCAGGAGCCCGGGCAGGGCGCGGTGCCCGCTCGACAGGAGATCGACCGGCATCGTCCGATCCTCGGCGGGGCCGACCGCGACGACGCTCGCGCTCATGCCCGCGCCGGCGAGCGCCGCCAGGAGCGGGCTGAGGCGGGCGCGCTTGAGCACGACGTGGCGCACCCGCAGGGTGCGGGTCGCGAGATCCTCGCCCTCGACGTACCAGTCGCTGAACACCAGGTCGGCGCGGAACGGGGTCGCGGCCTCCAGCTCCTGCGCCAGCACCGCGCGCATCCGCGGCAGCGCCGCGCTCGGCAGGTCGAGGGTGCGGATGAAGCAGGCGGCGGGATCGACCAGCACCTTGGCGCGCGCCTCGGTCCGGCCGCCCCGGATCGCCGCGAGCCGGTCGGCGAGGTCGTCGGCCGCGAGGTCGAGGCGGTAGGTCCGGTCCTGGCCGTCGCGCCGGTCGATCAGCGTCAGGGCGGGATCGGCCGGCGGGCCGAGCCGCAGGGTCAGCAGGGCCGGCGCGCGGTCGGTGCGCGGCTCGGAGAAGCCGAGGAGGTGCGAGGCGGCGTCGAGGCCGTGGCGGAACGAGGCCTTGGCCGGGTCCAGCAGGACTTGGAGCGAGGACAGGGCGGATGGCGCGCGCAAGACGGGTCGGCTCCGGCGTCGCGGGGGACGTCGGGACCGGTCTAGCGCTGCGATATTTCCGTCCGCTTAAGGACGCCGCGCGAGAATAGCCCGGTCCCGCGCCGGAGACAGGTTCCTCCATTCGGGTTCCTCTGGGCGAGTTTCTTGCGAGCGGGTTTCTTCTGGGATGGGGCGATGCTGAGCATCTGGGGGGCGAAGACCCGGCCGCGGCGGGCGCGGGCCGACCGGCGCGACGCAGCCCGCAGCCGCGCCGAGGACCTGCGCGCCTTCGTCGACCGCCTGGCCGAGAGCGAGGTGCTGGATGCCGCCGGCCACGAGCGGGCGCTCGCCGCCCTCGACGGGCCCGGCCGGCGCCCGCTGCCCTTGCTGCTCACCGAGCTCGGCCTCGTCCACGAGGCGACCCTGGTCACCGCCCTGTCGGAGGCGACGGGCCTGCCGATCCTGCGCCAGGACGAGCTGCCGGGCGAGCCGGTCCTGGCCGACCTCCTCTCGCCCGATTACTGCGCCCGCGCCCGGGTGCTGCCGCTCGTCGCCGAGCCCGACCGCCTCGTCGTCGCCCTCGTCGATCCGTTCGACGCCGAGACCACGAGGGCGCTGGAGCACCTCGTCGACCGCGCGGTGGCGCCCTGCCTCGTCGGCCCGGGCAGCTTCGAGCGGGCGCACCGGGCCGTCTACGGCGACGTCGCCGAGGAGGGCGAGGCGGGGGGCGACGACGACCTCGCGCGCCTCGCCGACGTGGCGAGCCAGGCGCCGATCGTACGGCTCTCGGCCCGGCTGGTGCGCAAGGCCTTCGAGCTCTCGGCCTCCGACATCCACCTGGAGGCGGAGGAGACCGACATGCGGGTGCGCTACCGCGTGGATGGCGTGCTGGTCGAAGCCGAGCGCCTGCCGAAATCGGTGCAGCTCGCGCTCACCACCCGCATCAAGATCCAGGCCGGCCTCAACATCGCCGAGCGGCGCCTGCCGCAGGACGGGCGCATGCAGGCCCCCGACCGCGGCCAGGACGTCGACATCCGCGTCTCGACCCTGCCGACGGCCCACGGCGAGAGCGTCGTCCTGCGCGTCCTCGACGGCTCGCGAAGGGTCGAGGACTTTTCCGCCCTGGGCTTCGACGCGGCGGCGATCGGCGAGATCGCCGCGATGACGAGCCGGCCGAACGGCCTCGTCCTCGTCACCGGCCCGACCGGCTCGGGCAAGACCACGACGCTCTATGCGGCGCTCCGCCGGATCAACGGCCCCCATCTCAAGGTCGTCACCGTCGAGGACCCGGTCGAGTACCGGATGGCGGGGGTGAACCAGGTGCAGGCCCATCCGGGGATCGGCCTCGACTTCGCAGCCGCGCTCCGCTCGATCCTGCGCCAGGACCCGGACGTGGTGATGGTCGGCGAGATCCGCGACGGCGAGACCGCCCGCATCGCCGTGCAGGCGGCGTTGACCGGCCACCTCGTCGTCTCGACGCTCCACACCAACTCCGCCCCCGCCACGGTGACCCGGCTGATGGACATGGGCATCGAGCCCTACCTCATCGCCGCGACCCTCAACGGCGTGGTGGCCCAGCGCCTGGTGCGGCGCCTCTGCGGGGCCTGCGCCGAGGCGAGTCCCGCGACGCCGCAGGAGCGCCTGCGCCTCGGCGTCCCGGCCGACGCCCCCGTGAGCCTGAAGCGCGCCCGCGGCTGCCCCTCCTGCAACGGCACCGGCTATCGCGGCCGCATGGTCGCCTCCGAGATCATGACGCTCGACGGCGAGTTGCGCGGGCTGATCGCGAATCGCGCCGACGAGCAGACCCTGACCGCCCGGGCGCGACAGGCCGGCATGACCGGGCTGTCCGACAGCGCGAGGGCGCGGGTGCTCGACGGCGACACCACCCTCGACGAGGTCGGGCGGGTGCTGGAAGGGACGCTCTGAATGCCGCGCTTCGCCTACAAGGCCTATGGCGGCGACGGGCGCTCGCGCGCCGGCACGATCGAGGCCGAGACGCGCCAGCGCGCGGTGGCGCGCTTACGCGCCGACGGGCTCCAGGTCTACGAGATCGCCCAGGCCGCCGCCGGCCCGGCGCCGTTCTGGCGACGCGACCTGTTCGGGCGCGACCGGGTCAACGACGCCGCCCGGGTCGCCTTCCTGCGCGAGTTCGGGACCCTCGTCGGCGCCGGGCTCACCGTCGACAAGGCGCTGCGCCTCGTCGAGCGCCAGGCCGGCCCGGCCCTGAAGCCGGTCCTCGCCGACCTGCTCGAGCGGGTGGTGGCCGGCGCCTCGCTGTCGCGGGCGATGGCGGCCCACCCGCAGGCCTTCCCGCGCGACATGGTCGACATCGTGCGCGCCGGCGAGGCGACGGGCACGCTCGTCGACGTGGTCGGCTCGCTCACGGCGTCGATCGAGCGGCGCGACGCGGTCAAGCGCCACCTGATCTCGGCGATGATCTACCCGGCGCTCCTCGTCGCGATGGCGGTCGGCACCGTGGCGATGATCGTCGGCGTGCTGGTGCCGGCCCTGGCCCCGCTCTTCGAGGGCAGCGGCCAGGCGCCGCCCTTCGCGATCCGCGCCGCCGCCTGGCTCGGCGACACGCTCTCGGCCTCCTGGCCGGTCCTCGTCGGCGGGCTGGCGCTCCTCGTCCTCGTCCTCGCCCGGGCCTGGGGGCTGCCGGGCTTCGCCGGCGCGCGGGCGCAGGCGGCGCTCCGGATGCCGCTGGTGCGCGACATCGTGGTCGGCATCGAGTGCGGCCGGTTCTGCCGGGTGCTCGGTACCCTGCTGGTCGCCGAGGTGCCGATCCCCGACGCGGTGGCGGCGACCCGGCCGCTCGCCGGCAACCGGGTCTTCCGCCGCGCCCTCGACGAGGCCGGGCGGCGGCTCGCCGAGGGCGGCAGCCTCGCCTCCGGTCTCGCCTCGCTCAAGCCCTACGCCGCCTCGACCCTGAACCTGATCGCCAGCGGCGAGCAGGTGAACCGCCTCGGCAGCGTGCTCCTCCACGCCGCCGAGATGCACGAGACCGAGACCCGCCAGCGCATCGACCGGCTGCTCGCCCTGCTCACCCCCCTGGTGACGGTGGCGATCGGCGGGCTGATCGGCGGGCTGATCATCTCGGTGATGGGAGCGATCCTGAGCGTGGGACAATTGACGCAGTAGGGGCGGCGGATCCGGGCCGGGGCCAGGCGCGTTGGCGGGCCTCAGAACCTCGGAGCGCACCGCCGTGTCCGCCCATCGTCGAAACCCCGGGTCGCCGGCTCTCCTCGCCGCCCTCGCCCTGGCGGCGACCTCCGCCGCCGCCCTCGCGCAAGGGCGCCCCTCGACCCTCGCCATGACCTGCGGCCAGGCGCGGAGCTTCCTGGCCGCGCAGGGCGCCGCGGTGCTCGGCACCGGCGGCTACACCTACGACCGCTACGTGCGCGACCGCAGCTTCTGCGAGCCGACGCAGGTCACCAGGAACGCCGTCGTGCCGACCCGCGACACGCCGGAATGCCTCGTCGGCTATCGCTGCATCGAGCCCGGGCGCAACTGGTTCGACGACGATTAGGCGGGCCCGGAAGCCCGACGGGCGTCCGGGCCGGGCGCCTCAGCCCTTCTTCAGCAGCGCCTCGATCTCCCGGGTGAGCGCGTCGCGCAGTTCCGGGCGCTCCAGGCCGTAGGCGAGGTTGGCGACCAGGAAGCCGAGCTTCGAGCCGGTGTCGTAGGTCTTGCCGCGATAGTGCATGCCGTAGAACTTCTGCGTCTCGGCCAGGCGCTTCATGCCGTCGGTGAGCTGGATCTCGCCGCCCGCGCCGCGCTCCCCGCGCTCCAGGATCGAGAAGATCTCCGGCTGCAGGATGTAGCGGCCCGAGATGATGTAGTTCGAGGGGGCCGTGCCCTTCGGCGGCTTCTCCACCATGCCGGTGATCTCGAAGGTCTCGCCGAATTCCTGGCCGACGCTGACGATGCCGTACTGGTGGGTCTGGTCGGGGGCGACCTCCTCGACGGCGATGATGTTGCCGCCGTGCTTCTCGTAGGCGTCGAGCATCTGCACCATGCTGCCGCGGCTGAGCATGTCGGGCAGGATCACCGCGAAGGGCTCGTCGCCGACGATCTCGCGGGCGCACCACACCGCGTGGCCGAGGCCGAGCGGCTCCTGCTGGCGGGTGAAGCTGGTCTGGCCGGCGGCCGGCAGGTCCTTCTTCAGGGCCTCGAAGGCCTCGGCCTTGCCGCGCTCCTGCAGGGTGCGCTCGAGTTCGTAGGAGATGTCGAAATGGTCCTCGATCACCGCCTTGCCGCGGCCGGTGACGAAGATGAAGTGCTCGATCCCGGCCTCCCGGGCCTCGTCGACGACGTGCTGGACCACCGGACGGTCGACGACCGTCAGCATCTCCTTGGGCACCGCCTTGGTCGCCGGCAGGAAACGGGTGCCGAGGCCCGCGACCGGGAGGACGGCTTTGCGAATGCGTTTCATCGTGCGTGATCCAGTAAACACGTCAGGAGCTGCCGGACCGCCCGGCGGGAACGGGCGCTTCCGGGCTCTCACGCCCGACCAGCCGATCCCCTCCCCGCTGCCTTGGCACCCGACAGCTTAATTGACGCTGAAGCATTGCGGGTTATGGATCAACCCGCATCACGGCTGGGAGCGAACGGAATGGCGGTACTTGTCACGGGCGGCGCGGGCTACATCGGCAGCCACATGGTGCTGGCCCTGATCGACGCCGGCCATGAGGAGGTCGTGGTGCTCGACGATCTCTCGACCGGGTTCGACTGGGTGGTGCCGCCGGAAGTCACGCTGGTGCGCGGTGACGTCGCCGACCAGTCCCTCGTCGCCGAGACGATCCGCCGGCACAAGATCGACGCCCTGGCGCACTTCGCCGCCAAGATCGTGGTGCCCGATTCGGTCTCGGATCCCCTCGGCTACTACCTCGGCAACACGGTGAAGTCGCGGGCGCTGATCGAGGCGGCGATCGGTGCCGGCGTGCGCCACGTGATCTTCTCCTCGACCGCGGCGGTCTACGGCGAGCCGGCTGTGGTGCCGGTGCCCGAGGACCTGACCCCGAACCCGATCAACCCCTACGGCCGCTCGAAGCTGATGACCGAGTGGATGCTGGAGGACGCCGCCCGCGCCCACGGCATCAGCTACGTCGTCCTGCGCTACTTCAACGTGGCCGGCGCCGACCCGCGCGGGCGCTCGGGCCAGTCGAGCCCGAACGCCACCCACCTGATCAAGGTCGCCACGCAGGCCGCCCTGGGCAAGCGCGGCCAGCTCGAGGTGTTCGGCACCGACTACCCGACGCCGGACGGCTCGTGCCTGCGCGACTACATCCAGGTCTCCGACCTCGCGGCCGCCCACCTCGTGGCGCTCAACCACCTGCGCGGCGGAGGCGAGAGCCTGACGCTCAATTGCGGCTACGGCCGCGGCTACTCGGTGCTGGAGGTGATCGACGTGGTGAAGTCGGTCTCCGGCGTCGATTTCCCGGTCAAGCTGTCGCCGCGCCGGCCCGGCGACCCGTCGCGGATCGTCGCCGGGGCGGACCGGATCCGGACCGAGCTGGGCTGGGCGCCGCAGCACGACGACCTGCGCGAGATCGTCACCCAGGCGCTCGCCTGGGAAGAGGCGCTCGGCCGGCGCAACCGGGTCTGACGATGCGCGCGTTTCGCGTGGCGGCCCTGCGGGCCGCTCTCGCGCTCGCCGTCGTGCCGGTTCTCGCCGCCCCGGTCGGGGCAGGCGATTTCCGGGTCTTCGTCGAGGAGCTGTGGCCGGTCGCGCAAGGACGCGGGGTTTCCCGCGCGACCTTCGACGCGGCGTTCCGGGGCGTGACCCCGGACCCGGCGGTGCTGGCGCGCCTGCGCCGCCAGGGCGAGTTCGGCCGGCCGGTCTGGGAGTACCTGACCGGGGCGGTCTCGACTGGCCGCATCGCCCGCGGGCGCGCGGAAGCCGCGCGGCGCGCCGACATCCTGGCGCGGATCGAGGCGGCTTACGGCGTGCCCGGCCCGGTGCTGCTCGCCTTCTGGGGCATCGAATCGGATTTCGGCGCCAGCGCCGGCACGATGCCGGTGATCCGCGCGCTCGCCACCCTGGCCGAGGCGCGCCATCGCGGCGAACTCTTTCGCGACGAATTGCTGGCGGCGCTCGAGATCCTGGAGCACCACGACGTCGCGCCCGAGCGCATGCGCGGCTCCTGGGCCGGCGCGATGGGTCAGACGCAGTTCCTGCCCTCGGCCTACCTGCGGGCGGCGGTCGATTTCGACGGCGACGGCCGGCGCGACATCTGGGATTCGGCGCCGGACGCGCTCGCCTCGATCGCGAGCTTCCTCGCCCAGGCCGGCTGGCGGCGCGAGCTGCCCTGGGGCGTCGCCGTCACCCTGCCGGCGGGGTTCGACCTCGCGCGCTACCGCGGCCCGTTCGCCGATTTCGCCCGGCGCGGGGTGCGGGCGATCGACGGCGCGGCCCTGCCGGAGACCGGCGAGGCGAGCCTGTTCCTGCCCGGCGGCGCCGGGGGGCCGGCCTTCCTGATCACGGCGAATTTCGAGGCGATCCGGGCCTACAACACCTCGGATTCCTACGCGCTGGCCGTGGGCCACTTCTCCGACCGGATCGCCGGCGGGCCGGCGCTCGCCGCCCCCTGGCCGACCGGCCCGCGCCTCGACCAGGCCGGGCTCGCCGCGCTCCAGCGCGGGCTCTCGGCAGGAGCGTTCTACGACGGCCCGTTCGACGGGCGCGCCGGCCCGAAATTGCGCGAGGCGGTGCGGCGCTACCAGATCGCCGCCGGGTTGCCGGCCGACGGCTACGCCACGCCCGCCCTGCTGGAACACCTGCGCGGGGCGCGCTGACGGGTGGACAGGAGGGGCCGTCCGCGGCCAGGATCGGCCGGCCTCGCGAGGAGAGACGAAGAACCATGGCTCACGCACTGGGCGCGCCGACGAGCGAGCGAATCCCGAGCGGCCTCAACCAGCCCGACCTCGCCGGCCCCGAGGTGCGCCAGGCCAAGGAGGAGCTCGCCGCCTGCTTCCGCATGGCGGCGCGGCTCGGGCTGGAAGAGGGCATCTGCAACCACTTCTCGGCGATGGTGCCGGGCTACGACGACCTCTTCCTCGTCAACCCCTACGGCTACGCCTTCGCCGAACTCACGGCCTCGAAGCTGCTGGTCTGCGACCTCCACGGCAACGTCGTCTCGGGCGAGGGCCAGCCGGAGGCCACCGCCTTCTACATCCATGCTCGCCTGCACGCCCGCATCCCGCGGGCGCGGGTGGCGTTCCACACCCACATGCCCTACGCCACCGCCCTGTCGATGACCGAGGGCGATCCCCTGATCTTCGCCGGGCAGACGTCGCTGAAGTTCTACGGCCGCACCGCCTTCGACCGGAACTACAATGGCCTCGCCCTCGACGCGCGCGAAGGCGACCGCATCGCCGACAGCGTCGGCGAGGCCGACATCGTGTTCATGAAGAACCACGGCGTCATGGTGCTGGGGCCGACCATCGCCGAGGCCTGGGACGACCTCTACTACCTGGAGCGCGCGGCCGAGGTGCAGGTGCTCGCCCTCTCGACCGGCCGTCCGGTCCTGCCGGTCGATCCCGCCATCGCCGAGGCCGCCTACCGCCAGATGCGCGAGGGCGATCCGGAATCCGCCCGCCTCCACCTCGCGGCGATCCGCCGGCGGCTCGACCGGGAGGAGCCGGACTACGCTGAGTGAGCGCTACGGCGGCCCCGGCAGCCGGGCCAGCCACAGGGCCACGAGCGCCAGCACGAAGGCGCTCGCGAGATGCAGCGCCACCTGCCACCACGCCGCGCTGCCGGCGACCAGCGCCAGGTCGCAGGCCGGAACGGCGAGGCTCGCCGCGAGGACGATCGCGACGGCGCGACGGGTCGAGAACACCGCAAGTCCGGCGAGGGTGAGCGCAAGACCGGCGTCGCGGGCGCCGATGGCGCGCAGGGCAATCCGGCCGGCCCCCTCCGGCTCGGGAATGCCGTAGATCAGGGCACCGGCCCCGGGTGCGGCCAGGAACAGGGCGCCGAGGACGAGGAACACCAGTGCCAGGGCGAGCACCGCCCAGACGCTCAGGTCCGCGGGGGTCAGGCGTGCGCCGCCGGGGTCGGGATCGGGCCGGTCCATCGCACCGGCATGCCCGATCCGGCGGGCGGGCGCCTTCACCTGGAGCACGTCCGGACGCTACCCGGTGAGACGCGCGGGCACAGGATCCCGCGCCCTCGTCCCCGGATCCGAACGACCGAAGCATCACGCGTGCACCACCCCCGCATTCCCGAAATACGCCCGCTCCAGCCGCTCCGGCAGATCGGGTGCGCCGGCCGCGGCCTCCAGCACGATCCGCCCCTGCGCCAGGGCGTAGACCCGGTCCGACACCGCCCGCGCCTTCTCGACCAGCTGCTCGACCAGCAGCACCGCCGTGCCCTGCCGGCGCAGGCGTGCCACCACCTCCAGCACCCGGTCGACCAGAACCGGCGAGAGGCCGGCGGAGGGCTCGTCGAGCATCAGGAGGCGCGGGCGCTGCACCAGCCCTTGCGCCACCGCCAGCATCTGCTGCTGGCCGCCGGAGAGCGAGGCGCCCTTGTCGTGGCTCTTCGCGGCGATCTCGGGGAAGTGCGAGAGGGCCTCGTCGATCCGCGCCGCGCGCTCGGCCCGGGGCAGGTCGTAGGCCGCGAGCAGCAGGTTCTCCCGCACCGTCTGCGCGGTGAAGACGCGGTGGCCCTCGATCACGTGCGACAGCCCGGCCCGCACGGCCGAGCGGGGGCCGGCCCCCGAGAGCACGGTCTGCCCGAGCCGGACGGTGCCGGCCTGGACCGGCAGGAGGCCGGAGAGCGCGCGCAGGAGCGTCGACTTGCCGGCGCCGTTGGGGCCGAGCAGCGTCACCACCTCGCCGGCCCTCACCGTGAGGTCGACGCCGTGCAGCACCCGGATCTTGCCGTAGCCGGCCTCCAGCCCCTCGACCCGCAGGAGCGCTTCACCCGCCGAGATAGGCACTGACCACCTCCCTGTGGCTGCGGATCTCCGAGGGCTTGCCGGCGGCGAGCACCCGGCCGAGATTGAGCACCGTGACCTCGTCGCAGATCGCGAAGATCAGGTCGGCATGGTGCTCGACGAGGAGCACGCCGATCCCCGCATCCGCCACCGCCCGGATCAGCCCGCCGAGGCGCTGGATCTCGGCGGCCGAGAGGCCGGCCGCCGGCTCGTCGAGGAGCAGGAAGGCCGGGCGCAGCATCAAGGCGCGGGCGATCTCGAGGAAGCGCAATTCGCTGTGCTGGAGCCGCCCGGCCCGGACCTCGTCGAGCCCGTCGAGCCCGACCGCCCGGAGCGCGAGGCGGGCCGAGTCGCGCAAGGCCCGCTCGTCCTCGCGGTGGCGCGGGAGCGACAGGAGCGATTCCGCCAGGGTGGCGCGCCCCGCGACGCTGCCGCCGAGCATCACGTTCTCGATCACGGTCGCCTCGGCCACGATCCGCGGGGTCTGGAAGGTGCGGGCGATGCGCAGACGCGCGCGGGCCTCCCGCGCCTCGGCGAGAAGCGAGCGGGCGCCCAAGGTCACCCGCCCCTCCTGCGGCCGGTAATAGCCCGAGATGACGTTCAGCGTCGTGGTCTTGCCCGACCCGTTGGGGCCGATCAGCCCGTGGACGCTCCCCGGGCGCAAGGCCAGGTCGAGCCCGTCGATCGCCTTCACGGCGCCGAAGCTCAGGCGCACGCCTGCGAGCGTGATCGGCGCCGAGCGCGTCGCGCTCGCGGCGAGGTCCTGGAGCGCGGTCTGGCGCGGGGCGATGCTGCGCTCGGCCGGCAGCGGGCGGTTCTTGCCCCGGTCGAGGAGGTCGGCGATGCCGCCCGGCAGCACCAGCACGATGACGAGGAGCAGGAAGGCGTAGAGGAAGGTCGACCACGCCGCCAGCGGAGCCGCCACCTCCGGCAGGATGGTGAGGACGATCGTGCCGATCAGCGGCCCCAGCACCGAGCCGCGCCCGCCGATCAGCACGGCGATGAAGAACAGGAGCGAGAGGTCGAAGGTGAAGGCGTCCGGCGTGATGTAGGTCTGGAGCGAGGCGAAGAGGCCGCCGGCGATGGCGGCGACGCAGCCGGCGAACAGGAACACCGCGACGAGGAGCCTCGGCTTGGCGATGCCGACCGCCTCCGCCGCCACTTCCGCGTCGCGGACCGCCACCAGCGCCCGGCCCCAGCGGCTCGCCGCAACGTTCAGCGTCATCCAGGTGCACAAGGCGGCGCCCGCGAGGCACAGGCCGTAGAAGCCGAGGCGCGAGTCGAAGGGGGCGGGCATCTCCGGCCCGGCGATGCCGATGCCGCCGCCGGTCACGTCCTGCCAGGCGAGCGCGATCTGCGTGACGATGGTGGCAAAGCCCAACGTCGTCATGGCGAAGTAGAAGGTGCGCAGGCGCAGGGCCGGCAGCCCGACCACCACCCCGACGAGAGCCCCGACGATGCCGGCGCAGGCCAAAGCCGCGAAGGCCGGAAACGCCGGCAGGATCGTGCCGGCGGCGAGCACGCTGGTGGTGTAGGCGCCCACCAGCAGCAGAGCCACGTAGCCGATGGCGAGCTGCCCGGCGAAGCCGACCACGAGGTCGAGGCCCGAGACCAGGATCCAGTAGATCGCCGCCCGCGTGGCGATCAGCGTCCAGTAATCGTTGCCCGCGAGCGGCACCGCGAGCGCGAGGCCGAGGATCAGCAGGAAGGGCGCGGCACCGGCGAGCCGCGTGCCGATGCCTGTCCGGGCGGGGCCGTCGGAGGCGGCAAGCGCGGAAGGAATGCTCATACGCGCCTCGCCTGGGCCGAACCGAGCAGCCCTTGCGGGGCCGCGAGCAGCACGACGATGAACAGGGTGAAGACCGCCACCGAGGCGAAGATGCCGCCGACGACGAAGTTCGCCGCCTGCTGGAACAGCCCGAGGACGAGGCCGCCGACCAGCGCGCCGCGGTTGTTGCCCAGGCCCCCGAGCGCCACCGGGATGAAGCCGTAGAAGTTGAGGTGCGGCCCGTTGGCGAAGAAGGCCAGCAGCAACTCGCCGCCGGCATAGCCGGCGAGCGCCCCGATGCCGCCGGCGAGCGCGTAGCTCATCACCCGCAGGCGCCGCTCGGGGAGGCCGAGGGCGCGGGCGGCGAAGTTGTCCTCCGCCACCGCCAGGAAGGCGTGACCGATGAGGGTGCGCCGGTAGAGGAGTTCGAGCCCGACGACGACGACGAGGCAGGCCGCCACCGGCAGCCAGAACTTCTCGTCGAGGACGGTCTCGCCGAAGCCCCCGAGGAGGCGCGGGAAGGGCTGCGGCTCGGTGCTCCAGCCGATCGCCGTGACCTGCTGGATCATCAGGGCGAGCGCCAGGGTCGAGAGCACGTAGAGGTGCTGGTCGAGGCTCTTCAGGACCGGACGCACCGCCACGAACTCGGTGACGACGCCGACCAGCGCCCCGCAGGCGATCGTCAGCAGCAGCCCGAGCGGCCACGGCAGGCCGAGGCGAAGCGTGAACAGCGAGCCGAGCACGCCGCCGAGCATCCCGAGCTGGCCTGCGGTGAAGCTCATCACGCGCGAGGTCGAGAACATCGTGTTGTAGGTGATGCCGATCAGCGCGTAGATCGCGCCGACGGCGAGGCCCGAGGCCAGGATCGAGGCGAGCATGGCGGCGCTCCCCGGATCGTCGCCTCAAGAATAGCCGGGGGCGAGCCGGAAGCTGCCGTCGCGGCCGGAATTGGCCGCCGACATCACCACCTCCTCGGTCGGGTAGCCGTTGTGCTCCTTCGGTGTGTAGGTGTAGTCGCCGAAGATGCCTGGATACTTGGTCAGTCCGTTCCAGTGCTTGACGATCGCGTCGGGCGCGCTCGATCCCGTCTCCTCCACCGCCTTGGCGATCAGGGTCACGGCGTCGTAGCCGGCCGCCACCCACCACAGCAGGGTGTCGGAGAGCGCGACCTTGCCCTTGAGCCGCGCCACGAAATCCTCGCTGCGGGGCGTGAGCTTGCCGGCCTCGTCGTAGGAGCAGCTGCGGTAGCCGACCGCGTAGACCTTCTCCCAGTTCGCCGGCTTCTCCAGGAGCCCGCCGATCTCGCCCGAGGCCATCGAGGGGTGGCCGACGAAGGGCACGTCCCAGCCCATCCGGGCGCGGGTGTTGAACAGGCGGGCATCCATGCCGGTCGACACGCTCCAGACCACGATCACCTCGGCACCGGCATTGCGGGCGCGCAGCAGATCGGGGGTCATGTCGGGCTGGGTCGAATCGATGTTGCCGAGATAGACCACCTCGGCGCCGTCCTGCTTGAACGCCGCGGCGGACGCCTTGGCGGCGGTGACGCCGTAGCCGGTCGTGTCGCCGATCACCGCGACACGCTTCACCTTCAAGACCTTGAGGCAGTAATTGCGCACCGCGTCGTCCCACTGGGTGTTGGACGGGGCAATGCGGAAGGCGTTGGGATACTTCGCCGGATCGATCAGGGTGTCGATCACGCAGGGGTGGATGTTCGGCATCCTGGCCCGCGCCATGATCGGCGTCGTCGCCAGGGCCTCGCCGGAATTGGTCGGACCCCAGATGGCGTGGACCTTGGCCTGGCTGATCATCTCCTGCACGGCGTTGACCGCCTTGGTCGGATCGCCCTGCGAATCGCGGGTGACGAGGTCGATCTTGCGGCCCTTGGCCCCGCCGGCGCCGTTGATCGCCTCGACGGCGAAGACCACGCCGCGGTTGAACCCGACCGTCGGGGCCGAGCTCGGGCCGGTCATCGCCGCGAGCCAGCCGATGCGCAGGGGCTCGCCCTGCGCCAGCGCCGGCCGGGGAAAGCCGAGGGCCGCCGCCCCCGCGAGGCCGGCAGCATTCATCACGAGCGCACGACGGTTCGTCGTCACCATGGCGTCCTCCTCCCGTTGTCGCTTCGGCCGGCGCGTTCTTTAGGCGCCTTGCCGCTCCAGGTGCCGGATCCGGTCCTCGTCGAAGGTGAACCCGAAGCCTGGCCGCTCCGGCACGATGGCGGATCCGTCGGCGAAGTCCAGTCTCTCGCAATACAGGTCGGAGAACCACGGCATGTATTCGAGTGAATGCGCGTTCGCCAGCGCGCCGAGGACGCTCAGGCTCTGCTCCGGGAACAGGTGGCTCGAGACCGGCAGGTCGTGCGCCTCGGCGAGATGGCCGACCCGCATGAACTCGGTGACGCCGCCGACCCGCTGCAGGTCCGGCATCAGGATGTCGGCCGAGCGCAGCTCGATCATCCGGCGGAAGCCGTAGCGGGTGTAGTCGGTCTCGCCGCTGGCGATCGGCGTGTCGAGGGCGGCGGCGACGCGGGCGAGGCCCTCGACGTCCCAGGCCGGCAGCGGCTCCTCGAACCAGGTGAGATCGAATTCCTCCAGCCGCCGCCCGAGGCGGATGGCGTCGTTCTCGGTCAGCCCCTGGTTGGCGTCGGCCATCAGGCGGACCTTCGGGCCGATCGCCGCGCGGACCGCCCGCACCCGGTCGACGTTCCAGTCGGGGTCGCCGGCCGAGAGGCGCATCTTCATCATCCGGAAGCCCGCCGCCTTGAAGCGCGCGGCTTCCGCGACCAGCTCGTCGGTCGAGCGGTCGAGCCACAGCCCGCCGGAATGGTAGGCCGGGACGTGGGCACTCGCCCCGCCGAGCATCCGGTAGAGCGGCAGCCCGGCGCGCTTGCCCGCGAGGTCCCACAGCGCGCCGTCGAGGGCCGAGATGCCCATGACCGGCATCCCCTTGTGGCCCATGAAGTTCACGTCGCGCCAGGCCCGCGACCAGAAGCCGGCGATGTGGCCGGCATCCTGGCCGATCACCAGGTCGGCCATCTCGTCGATCAGGCTGCGCAGCACCTTGGTGCGGCGGTCGTTCAACGTGAACACGATGTTTTCGCCCGTCAGCCCCTCGGCACGGACCGTGACCAGGATGCAGCCGAACGCATGCAATTGCCCGAGCGCCGAGCCGATCGGCCGCTCGGGGCGCAAGAGGATGGGGCGCGTCTCGACGCGGTCGACCTTCATGGCGTCTCCTCCCTTTATGCCGTGCGGACGATGTCGCCGACCCGGTAGCGGTCGAGCACGCTCAGGTCCGGGTCGCAGCCGAGGCCGGGGCCGGGGGGCAGCCGCACGTGGCCGTTCTCGGCCCGGACCCAAGGATCGAACGGGTTCGCCTCCATGTCGAGCCACAGCACCTCGACCAGCGGGTCTTCGACGCGCGCCGCGATGACGTGCAGGGAGGCGATGAAGCCGGGGCCGAAATAGGGGCTGTGGGGGGCGGGCCTGATCCCGTGCGCCTCGCAGAGCGTGATCACCCGCAGCATCTCGCCGATGCCGCCGACCTTGGTCACGCTCGGCTGCGCGACGTCGATCGCCCCGGCCTCGATCAGCGCCTTGAAGCCGAACAGCCCGGCGGTGTTCTCGCCGGCGGCGATCGGGATCCCGCGGGCCCGGACCTGCGCGAGACCATGCACGTCCTCCGGCGGCCAGACCGGCTCCTCGAACCAGAGGAGGCCGTGGGGCGCGAAGGCATCCGCCATCTTCAGCGCCGCCGGCACGCTCCAGGCGCAGTTGACGTCGACCATCAGGGCGGCACCAAACGCCCGCGTCACCTCGGCCGCCGCCGCGACCGCCTCTTCGGTGACCTCGTGCAGCTTGATGTGGCGGTAGCCGGCGGCACAGGCCGCCTCGACGTTGCGGCGCACCAGCGCCGGCTCGTGGTAGGCCAGCAGCGAGGCATAGGCCGGCAGCCGCTCGCGCAGGTCGCCGCCCAGGAGGCGCGCCACCGGCTGCCCCGCCCGCTTGCCGGCAAGGTCCCACAGGGCCGTCTCCAGCCCCGAGAAGGCGAAGACGAACGGGCCGTTGCGGCCGAGCAGATGCGTGGCGTGGAGCACGCTGCGCGTCAGCGCCGCGATGTCGCCCGACGAGCGCCCGAGGACGAGGGGCGCGACGATCCCGTCGAGGGCGGCCCGCGTCGCCGCAATGCCGGCATGCCCGAAGGCCTCGCCCCAGCCGACCAGCCCCTCGTCGGTCTCGACCCGCACCAGCAGGATGTCGAGATGGGTCCAGGCCTTGCCGGCGAAGCGGGCCGGCGGACCGCCCATGTCGAAGGGGAGCGAGACGATCTGGGACTGGATGTCGACGATCTTCAATCGTTCCTCCGAAGGTGATGTTCTCTGTGATCGACACGACCGAACTGCCGCCCTTCGCGTCATCCCGGGATCCGCTCCCGCTCCATCAGGTCGGCCTCGCGCCGGAGCGCCTCCGCGAGTTCCGCCTCCCGCGCCCGGATGCGGGTGGTGAGCGCCGCGAGGCTCAGGGCCGCGACGGTGCGGCCGGTCTCGTCGCGCACCGGCACGCCGATCGCCCCCATCGTGTCCACCACCTGGTCGAGGAGCACGACGTGGCCCCGCGCCCGTGCCTCGGCGATGCCGGCGCGGATCTCCGCCCGGCCGAGGCGCGGATAGGGCCCGAGACGCTGGACCACGATGCCGAGGACCGCCTCGATCTCGCGGTCGGGCAGCCAGGCGAGCAACGCCATGGCGCCGGCCCCGACCCCGAGGGGCCGGCGGCTGCCGATATCGAGGTAGTTGGCGCGGATCGGGTAGGCGCCGATCTCCCGCTCGACGCAGACGGCCTCGACGCCGCTGCGCACCGAGAGCAGCACCGTGTCGCCGGAGAGTTCGGCGAGCCGCATCAGGCTCGGCCGCGCCAGCGCCCTCAGGTCGTCGGGCCGGCCGGCGCTGGCGGCGAGCGCCATCAGTTCCGGCCCGGGCCGCCACCGCCGCCCATCGCCCGCGCGGGCGGCGAAGCCCTCCTGGGCCAGGGTGTCGAGGATGCGCAGGGCCGTCACCTTGTTGAGCCCGGTCTCGGCCGCGAGGTCGGTCAGGCGCCGCGGCGCCGGGGCGGCGAGCGCCCGCATCACGGCGCAGACCTTCTGCACGGCGTTCGGTTCGGCGCCGGCCGTCGCAGGCGGGGCGTCGTCGGCCAGGGGGCTCATGCGGTTCCCGGCACCGCACGCGAATCCAGGCCCGGCCGAGGGTGCATGGCGCCTCTCACGCGTTCCCGAGCCCGCCGCCCTTGATGGGCCGGTTCCGTGTTGCGGAACCAATCCGGTCGGTCTCGGCTCTCCCCACCCGGCGACGATCGCGATCATCGGCCGGCACGGGATAGTGTTGACAGGCTATTCGGCGGAAGGCAACCATCTTCCGACAAGAGGTCGCCGGCATGACGCCGTGACGGCCCGGCCCGGAGGACGCCCGATGCCAAGTTCCGCCAAACGGAATATTGTGCGGACCGATTGTCCATCGGCGCCTGACCGCGCGGTGCGATCCGGCCCATCGCCCGGAACATCCACCCGGTGAGCCGGATCACCGGCATCGGGCTCACCCCGTTCGGGCGCCTGCCCGGCCTCTCCACCCTCGACCTGATGAGCCGCGCCGCCACGGACGCGCTCACCGACGCCGGGCTGGAGCGGCGCGAGATCGACGGGCTGATCACCGGCTACTCCACCACCCACCCGCACCTGATGCTCTCGACGGTGTTCGCCGAGCATTTCGGCCTGCGGCCGGCTTACGCCCACGCGGTGCAGCTCGGCGGCGCCACGGGCTTCGCCCTGGTGATGCTGGCGCATTGGCTGGTCGAAGCGGGCGCGGCGCGGCGGATCCTGGTCGTGGCGGGGGAGAACCGGCTGTCGGGCCAGTCCCGCGACGCGGCGATCCAGACGCTGGCCCAGGTCGGCCACCCGACCTACGAGGTGCCGCTCGGCCCGACGATCCCCGCCTATTACGGCCTCGTCGCCGCGCGCTACGCGCATGAATACGGCATCGACGATCATGCCGAACTGGCGGTGCTGATGCGGGCGAACGCCGCCCGCACGCCCGGCGCCCACCTGACCGAGCCGATCACCGCCGCGATGGTGCGCGATTCGAAGCCCATCGCCGCGCCGTTGCGCCTGCTCGATTGCTGCCCGGTCTCGGATGGCGGCGCCGCCTTCGTGATCGAGCGGGCGGATTCCGCCCGGCCCGGCCCGAGCATTCGCGGCGCAGGCCAGGCCCACACCCACCAGCACGTCAGCGCCGCCGCCTCGCTGACCGCCTTCGGCGCCGGCGACAGTGCCGGCCGGGCGCTCGCCCAGGCGGGGATCGGGCTGCCGGACATCCGTTACGCCGCGATCTACGACAGCTTCACCATCACCCTGGCGATCCTGCTCGAGGAGATCGGCCTCGCGCCCCGGGGCGGCGCCGGGCGGCTCGCCCGCGAGGGGCGTTTCTCCCCGGGCGGCGCGATGCCGCTCAACACCCATGGCGGCCTCCTGAGCTACGGCCATTGCGGCGTCGGCGGCGCCATGGCCCACCTCGCCGAGGCCGTGCGGCAGATGCGGGGGCAGGCCGGCCCGCGCCAGGTCGCGCCCCCGTCCCTGGCGCTGCTCCACGGCGACGGCGGCGTGCTCTCCTCCCATGTCAGCCTCGTCCTGGAGAACGGCCGATGAGCCCGGACGGCGATCCCCCGGACTGGACCAAGGGCGGCGAGGGGCTGGTGCTCGCGCGCTGCCGGGCCTGCGGAGGCGTGCAGTATTTCCGCCGCCCGTTCTGCCCGGCCTGCGGCGGCGAGGATCCGGCGGTGGAGACGGCCTCCGGCCGCGGCACGGTCTACGCCGTGACCGTGGTGGCGCGCGCGCCCTCCCCGGACCTGCAGGCCCACGCCCCCTACGGCATCGCGCTGGTCGATGCCGAAGAAGGCTTCCGCTTCATGGCGCATTGCCCGCCCGAGGGCGTCGCGATCGGCGATTGCGTCCGCACGACGTTCCGCGCCTTCGGGGCCGGCCTCGTCCCCTTCGTCACCCAGGACGTCCGATCATGAAGGGTCATCCATGAGTTCCAGCCTCCAGGCCGCCCTCGACCCGCGGGCGATCGCGGTGATCGGCGCGTCCGAGAATCCCGACAAGATCGGCGGCCGGCCGCTCCTCTACCTGTCGCGCTTCGGCTTTCGCGGCGAGGTCTGGCCGGTCAACCCGAAGCGCGACGAGGTCCAGGGCCTTCGCACGGTGCCGCGCCTCTCTTCCCTGTCGCGGGCGCCGGACCTCGCGATCATCGCGGTGCCGGGCGAGGCGGCGGTGGCGGCCCTCGACGAATGCGCCGAGATCGGCGTCAAGGTCGCGATCATGATGGCCTCGGGCTTCGGCGAGACCGCCGACCCCGCGGCCCAGGCGGCCGAGCGGGCGATGGTGGCCCGCGCCCGGGCGCGGGGCCTCAGGATGATCGGCCCGAACTCGCAAGGCCTGGCCAATTTCGGCACCGGCGCGGTGGCGAGCTTCTCCAGCATGTTCCTGGAGGCGCCGCCGCAGGACGGCCCCGTCGGCATCGTCAGCCAGAGCGGGGCGATGAGCGTCGTGCCCTACGGCCTCCTCCGGAGCCGCGGCATCGGCGTGCGCCACACCCACGCCACCGGCAACGACGCCGACGTGACGGTGTGCGAGCTTGCCGCCGCGGTGGCGGCCGATCCGGCCTTGCGGCTCCTGCTCCTCTACCTCGAGAGCATCCCCGACCCGCACCACCTGGCGGAGGCCGCCGCCATCGCCCGCGACCGCGGGCTGCCGATCGTCGCGCTCAAGTCCGGCCGCACCGCCGCCGGGCAGGCGGCGGCGCAGTCCCATACCGGGGCGCTCGCCAACGAGGACCGGCTGGTCGACGCCTTCCTGGAGCGGCATGGGATCTGGCGCGCGCGCGACACCACCGACCTCGTCGCGGCGGCCGAGCTGTACCTGAAGGGCTGGCGGCCGGAGGGGCGCCGCCTGGTGGCGATCAGCAATTCGGGCGCGACCTGCGTGATGGCGGCGGATGCCGCCTCGGCCCGCGGGCTCGAGATCGCCCCTCTGAACGACGACACGCAAGGCCGCCTGCGGGCGATCCTCCCGAGCTTCGCCGCGACCCGCAACCCGGTCGACATCACGGCGGCGCTGATGACCAACTCCGCCCTGTTCAGCCAGATCCTGCCGGTGATCGCCGAGGACCCGTCCGCCGACGCCTTCCTGGTCGGGGTCCCGGTGGCGGGCCGGGCCTACGCGGTCGACGATTTCGGCCGCGACACCGCCGCCTTCGCCGCGGCGACCGGCAAGCCGGTGGTGATCGTCGCGCCCCAGGAGATCGTCGCCGCGCCGTTCCGCTCCCGCGGCCTGCCGGTCTTCCCCGGCGAGGACGAGGCGGTGCGGGCGCTCCACCAGTTCATCGCCCACCACGAGCGGATGGCGGCCGCCGCGGGCCGCCCGCCCCACCCGGCCCCTCCCCCGCCCTCCGATGCGCCGCCGCGCCTCCTCGACGAGGCCGAGAGCTTGGGCCGCCTCGCCCGCGCCGGGGTGCCGGTGGTGCGCCACCGGCTCTGCCGCACCGCCGAGGAGGCGGTGACGGCGGCAGCCGGGATCGGCGGCCCGGTCGCGGTCAAGGGCTGCTCGGCGGAGGTCGCGCACAAGAGCGAGCTCGGCCTGGTGCATCTCGGGGTGAGCGGAGCGGAGGCGGTCGGCGCCGCCTTCGAGGCCTGCCGGGCCGGGCTGGCAGGGGCCGGCCACGCGTCGTCCGGCGTCATCGTCGCCGCGATGGCGCGGGGGCGGCGGGAGCTGATGCTCGGCGCGCATCGCGACCCGTTCTTCGGCCCGGTCGTCGTGGTGGGGGACGGCGGCAAGTACGTCGAGGCGATGCCGGACGTCGCCTTGCTGGTGCCGCCGTTCTCGGAGGCCGAGGCGGCCCGGGCGCTCGGACGGTTGCGCATCGCCCCGCTGATCGCCGGCCTGCGCGGCGAGCCGCCGCTCGCGATCGGGCCCTACCTCGCCGCCGCGGTGGCGGTGGGGCGGCTGATGGTCGAGGAGCCCGGCCTCGCCAGCCTCGACGTCAACCCGATCCTGGTCGGCACGGAGCCGGGGGAGTGCCTGGCGCTCGATGCCGTGGTGTTCCAGGCGGGAGACGCAGCCTGAGGGGGCGGACCGGCGAGCCTCGGTGTCCGCTCGATCGGATCCGGCGGAGCCGACACCCTCGATGTCAGGCCGGGGCCGCGAACGCGGAGCCCGGACTGACATCGCGGGCGTCGAGACGATCGGGCAAGTCAAACAGGCTCTGAAGGAACGGCGGTGCGGCCCGGTACGCTCCCGCAGGATCCCGGTCACCGCCCGCCGGCCTCCCGCACCAGCATCCCCTCCACCGAACTCTCCACCAGGGTGACGTGCCGCAGCATCGCGGCATGCGCCTCCTCGGCCCGTCCGCCCAGGATCGCGGCGACGACCGCCCCGTGCTCGGCATGGGAGCGGGCGAGCCGGCCCGCCAAGCGGAACTGCGCCTCGCGGTAGGGCTGCAGCCGGCGGCGCAAACCGAGCGCGAAATCGGCCAGGACCGCGTTGTGGGCGCCGGCATAGACTGCGCCGTGGAACGCCGTGTTGGCCCGCGCATAGGCCGCGGGGTCGTCGGAGGCGGCGAGGTCGGCCATGGCGTCGTGGAGGGCGTCGAGGCGGCGGCGCTCCAGCGGGCTCATCGACTGGGCGGCGAGCCGGGCGCAGGTCGCCTCGATCTCCGCCATGGCGACGAACAACTCGGCGAGCTGCTCGGGCGTCACCTGCGCCACCACCGCGCCCCGGCGCGGCCGCATCTCGACGAGGCCCGACGTGCCGAGCTGGCGCAGGGCCTCGCGCACCGGCGTGCGCGACACGCCGTACCGGTCGGCCAGGGCCTGCTCGTCGAGGCGGTGGCCCGGCGCCAGCGCCCCGGTGACGATCGCCTCGGCGATCTCCGCCGCCAGCCGCTCGGTCCGCGTCCGTCCTGCCGCCTCGTCCATCTCAGCCCCGATCGCCCACGGCCCGCACCCTGCCGCATCGTCAGACTGCGAGCATGCCTGAAATTAGGGCTCTCGCGCCCAAACAACATGCGTGCAAGATCGCCGAAATGCATGCACTCTTTCTGAGTTGCATGCAATTTCCGGTGCCGGTCCGAACCTTGCCTCATGGCGGCGTGACGCCCGCCGGTGCGGGCATTCACCCCCTCTCGCCGACGAAGGCCCGTGCCGCATGATCACCCGCCGCACCGCGCTGACCGCCGGGCTCGCCGCGCCGTTCGTGGCGCGCTCGCGGGCCCAGGCCCAGAACCCGACCCGCAACGAGACCCTGCTCCTGGTGCAGGAATACGGGCCGAACTCCCTGGACATGCAGGGCATCGGCGCCTCGCAGCCGGTGAACGGGGTGGCGCTCAACTGCTACGACCGGCTCCTGCGCTTCAAGCCGGTGCCGATCCCGGGCGGCGGCGGGAATGCCGTGAAGATGGGGGAGATGGAGGGCGAACTCGCCGAGAGCTGGCAGGTCGCCTCCGACGGGATGAGCTGCACATTCAAGCTCCGGGACGCCAGGTTCCATTCCGGCCGGCCGGTCACGGCCAAGGACGTGAAGTGGTCGCTGGACCGGGCGGTCTCGATCGGGGGCTTCGCCACCACGCAGATGAATGCCGGCTCGCTGGAGAAGCCCGAGCAGTTCGTCGCCCTGGACGATAAAACCTTCCGCGTCGACTTCGTCCGCAAGGACAAGATGACGATGTCGAACCTCGCCGTCACGATTCCCTTCGTGTTGACTCCGAGCTGGCCCAGCGCAACGGCGGCGGCGATCCGTGGGCCAAGGAATGGCTCAAGAACAACGTCGCCGGCTCGGGCGCCTACCGGGTCGAGAGCTGGAAGCCCGGCGTCGAGACGATCTACGCCCGCAACGATGCCTGGACCTCCGGCAAGCTGCCGCAGCTGCGCCGGGTCATCGCCCGCGACATCGCCTCGCCCTCGACCCGCCGGGCGCTCATCGAGAAGGGCGACGCCGACATCTCGTACGGGCTGCCGCCGAAGGACTTCAAGGATCTGATCGACGCCGGCAAGATCAAGGTCGTCGGCGTGCCGATCCCGAACGGGGTCTGGTCGGTCTACCTCAACACCGCGGTCGGGCCGTTCACCGATGTCCGCCTGCGCCAGGCGGTCGCCTGGGTGCTGCCCTACGAGAAGATCCTGCAGGCCTCGCTGTTCGGCCGCGGCCTCGACATGTCGGGCGGGCCGGAGACGCCGCGGGTGGCCTGGCCGCAACGCTTCCCGTACCGGACCGATCCCGCGAAGGCCAAGGCCCTGGTGCAGGCGGCGGCGCCCGGCGGCCTCTCGACCACGCTGCTGTTCGATGCCGGCAACGCCACCGTCGCCGAGCCGATGGCGGTGCTGATCAAGGAGGCGCTCGCCGGGATCGGCATCACGGTCGAGATCGGGAAAATTCCGGGCGCGAATTTTCGCGGTGAGATTGCCAAGAAGACGAACCCGATGGTGCTCAACCGCTTCGCCGGCTGGCTCGACTACCCCGATTATTACCTGTTCTGGACCCTGCACGGGGCGAACTCGATCTTCAACATCGCCTCGTACCAGAATCCGGCGCTCGACAAGCTGATCGATACCGCCCGCTTCACCGACGACCAGGCGGTCTACGACAGGAGCGTGATCGACTTCGTCTCGCTCGCCGAGCGCGAGGTGCCGATGGTGCCGATCGCCCAGCCGACCCACGACGTGGCGATGCAGCGCACGATCAACGGCTACCAGTTCCAGCCCTGCCGCGAGCCGGACTTTCGCTACCTGACCAAGGGGACGGCGTCGTGAGGGGCGGGACGCTGGAGTGCTGAACTCTCTCCTCTTTCCCTGAACTATCCGGGAAAAGACAAGGCACGGGTTTTCTCCTCTCCCCGCGGGCGGGGAGAGGAGAAAACCCGCGCTTCATTCCTTCCCCGGACCATCGTTCACGGGGGACGCCGGACCGGCCGGTCAAAGACCCGCGACCCCGCACCCAGGAGGGCCACACCATGCTGCGCACGCTCCTCGACCGCCTCGCCACCACCCTGCCGGCGCTTGCCGGGGTGGTCGTGGTGTCGTTCCTGCTCACCCGGGTCCTGCCCGGCGACACTGCGGCCTATTTCGCCGGCCCGGCCGCGACGCCCCAGGCCATCGCCCAGATCCGCACCGAACTGGGCCTCGACCGGCCGCTGCCCGAGCAGTTCGCCCGCTACGTCGCCGACCTCGCCCGGGGCGATCTCGGCCGCTCGCTCACCACCGGCCAGCCGGTGACGGCGGATCTCGGGAGCCGGCTGCCGGCTTCCGCCGAGCTGACCCTGGTCGGACTCGCCCTCGCGCTCCTCGTCGCGGTGCCGCTCGGGGTGGCGGCGGCGCTGCGGCAGGGCTCGCTCGTCGACCACGCCTGCCGGATCGTCGCCACGGCCGGGGTGTCGCTGCCGGTGTTCTTCACCGGGCTGCTCCTCGTCTACGTGTTCTACTTCGTGCTCGGCTGGGCCCCCGCACCGCTCGGGCGCCTCGACGCCTTCGCCTCGCCGCCGCCGACGCGGACCGGCTTCCTCCTTCTCGACAGCCTCGCGGCCGGCGACCTCGAGACCTTCCGGGCGGCGCTCGCCCAGATCGCGCTGCCGGGCCTGACGCTGGCGGTCTTCGCGCTCGCCCCCATCGCCCGCATCACCCGCGCCGCGATGCTGGCGGTGCTGGCCGCCGATTTCGTCCGCACCGCCCGGGCCGCCGGCCTGTCGCGCCGCCGGGTCGTGGTCACGTATGCGCTGCGCAACGCGATGCTGCCGGTGGTGACGACGCTCGGCATGGTCTTCTCCTTCCTGCTCGGCGCCAACGTGCTGGTCGAGAAGGTGTTTGCCTGGCCGGGGGTCGGCTCCTACGCGGTCGAGGCCCTGATCGCCTCCGACTTCGCCCCGGTCCAGGGCTTCGTCCTGGCGATGGCGCTGCTCTACACGGTGCTGAACCTCCTGATCGACCTCGCCTACGGGCTGATCGACCCGCGCGTGGGGCACGCCGCATGAGCGCCACCGGCTCCCCCGCCCTCGTCCCCACCCGTCCCCGCACCGGGATCTCGGCGACGCTGGCGCATGCCGGCACCGTCGTCGCCGGCAACCCGGTCACGGGCTTCGCCTTCGCGCTGCTCCTCGGGCTCATGGCCTGTGCGGTGCTCGGCCCGTCGCTGGTGCCCTACGACCCGCTCGCCTCCGACACGGCGATCGCGCTCCAGGCCCCGACGCTGGCGCACCCCTTCGGCACCGACCAGCTCGGGCGCGACATCCTCTCGCGGGTGGTGGTGGCGGCCCGGCTCGATCTCGCCATCGCGGTCTTCTCGGTGGCGCTGGTCTTCGTCGCCGGGGGGCTCGCCGGGATCATGGCCGGGTTCTTCGGCGGCTGGACCGACCGGATCGTCGGGCGGCTCGCCGACACCATCATGGCCTTCCCGCTCTTCGTCCTGGCGATGGGGATCGTGGCGGCGCTCGGCAACACGGTCGGCAACATCGTGCTGGCCACCGCCATCATCAACTTCCCGCTCTATGCCCGGCTGGCCCGGGCCGAGGCCGCGCAGAGGCGCAACGCCGGCTTCGTCATGGCGGCGCGGCTGACCGGCAATACCGACCTGCGCATCGTGCTCACCTGCATCCTGCCGAACATCCTGCCGCTCATGATGGTGCAGATGTCGCTGACGATGGGCTACGCCATCCTCAACGCGGCGGGCCTGTCCTTCATCGGGCTCGGCGTGCGCCCGCCCACCCCGGAATGGGGGATCATGGTGGCGGAAGGCGCGGGCTTCATCGTCTCGGGCGAGTGGTGGATCGCGCTCTTCCCGGGCCTCGCCCTGATGCTCGCGGTGTTCTGCTTCAACCTCATCGGCGACGGCCTGCGCGACATCGTCGACCCCCAGAGGCGCACGTGACCGCGATCCCGCTCCTCGCTATCCGCGACCTCACGGTCGAGTTCGCCACCCGCCGCGGCACGGTGCAGGCGGTGCGCCGGGTCGACGTCTCGGTCGCCAAGGGTGAGACCGTCGGCATCGTCGGCGAGTCGGGCTCGGGCAAGTCGGTCACCTCCTACGCGGTGATGCGGATCCTCGACCGGGCCGGGCGCATCGCCGGCGGCGCGGTCGACTTCTCAGGGATCGACCTGCGCGCCGCGACCGAGCGCCAGATGCGCGACCTGCGCGGGCGGGAGATCTCGATGATCTTCCAGAATCCCCGCGCGGCGCTGAACCCGATCCGCAAGGTCGGCCACCAGATCGAGGACGTGCTGCGCCAGCACGCCGAGGCCGGCTCCGGCGACGCCAAGGCCAAGGCCATCGCGGCGCTCGAACAGGTGAAGATCGCGCGGGCGACCGAGCGCTACCACGCCTACCCGTTCGAACTCTCGGGCGGCATGTGCCAGCGGGTGGTGATCGCGCTCGCGCTCGCGTGCCGGCCGCAGCTCCTCATCGCCGACGAGCCGACCACCGGCCTCGACGTGACGACCCAGAAGGCGGTGATGGACCTCGTCACCGGGCTCACCCGCGAGCGCGGCATGGCGACCGTGCTCATCACCCACGACCTCGGGCTGGCCGCGACCTATTGCGACCGGATCGTGGTGATGGAGCAGGGCCGGGTCGTCGAGACGGCACCCGCCACGACGATCTTCCGGGCGCCCGCCCACGCCTATACCCGCAAGCTGATGCAGGCGACGCCGCGCCCGGGCGTGACCTTGCGCGACCTGCTGCCCGAGGGGGCGCCGGCCGCCCCCCTGGAGCGAGCCAAGGCGGCGGGAACCCCGCTCCTCGCGGTTTCGGGGCTGGTGAAGGCGTACCCGAAGAAGGCCGGCCTGCTCACGCGCAAGGCGGCGGAGGCGCCGTTCCGGGCGGTCGATTCCTTGAGCTTCACGGTCGCTCGCGGCGAGAGCGTCGGCCTCGTCGGCGAATCGGGCTGCGGCAAGTCCACCACCTCGACGATGGTGATGCGGCTCCTCGACCCGACCGAGGGCTCGATCGTGTTCGCCGGCGAGGAGATCGGCCGGGTGCCGGCCGCGCGCTTCGCCCGGCACCGCTTGCGGCCGAAGATCCAGATGGTGTTTCAGGATCCGACCGAATCCCTCAACCCGCGCTGGACCGCGGCGCGTGCCATCGCCGACCCGCTGCTGCGCTTCCGCACCGTGACCGGCTCGGATGCGGTCCGCGCGCGCTGCGAGGAGCTGGCCCGCCTCGTCGGCCTGCCGGTCGATCTCCTCGACCGGTTCCCGCACCAGCTCTCCGGCGGCCAGAAGGCGCGCGTCGGCATCGCGCGGGCCATCGCGCCCGCCCCCGACCTCGTGATCCTCGACGAGCCGACGGCGGCCCTCGACGTCTCGGTGCAGGCTCTGGTGCTCAACCTCCTCGCCGACCTCAAGCAGGCGCTCGGCATGAGCTACCTGTTCGTCAGTCACGACCTGCAGGTGGTGCGCCTGCTCTGCGACCGGGTGATCGTCATGCGGGCCGGCCGGATCGTCGAGGAGGGCCCGACCGCCGCGGTCTTAAGCGCGCCGCAGGCCGAGTATACCCGCGCGCTGCTGGCCGCGATTCCGAGGCCGCCGGTGTGAGGAGCACGCGCATCCCGCCCTCACCCCGGTCGTCGGTCTCGACACGATCGACATCCTCCGGGTCATTCCGAGGCCGCGCGCGGCATGACCCGGAGGATGTCAAGATCGCAGGGAGAATTCGGCTTGGTTCTCACATCGAAGACGATATCGCCACCGAGACGAACCAAGGCCCTGCAACGCCTTCCGCCGCCGCATCGACTCATCCCCGAGGTTCGACCATGACGACACCTCCCCTCGCTCCTGCCCTCCCCCCTGCCCTCCCCCTCGACGACGCCTCCGCCGGCGCGATCGTCGACGCGATGATGCCGCTGGTCGGCATCCCGATGGCGCCCGAGTGGCGCGAGACGGTGATCGCCAGCGTCAAGGCGACGGCCGCCGCCGCCCGCCTCGTGCTCGATTTCCCCCTCGACGACACCGTCGAGCCGGCGCCGGTGTTCCGGGCATGAGCAACCAGAGCACGGCCGCCGGGATCGCCGCCGCCGTGGCGGCGGGCCGGCTCACCGCCGCGGAGGCGATCGAGGCCGCCCTGGCGCGGATCGCCGCGATCGATCCCGGCGTGAACGCCTTCACCGACGTGACGGCGGAGCGCGCCCGCGCCCGCGCCGCGACGATCGACGCCGACCGCGCCGCCGGCCGGGCGCCCGGCCCGCTCGCCGGCGTGCCCTTCGCGGTCAAGAACCTGTTCGACGTGGAAGGCATTCCGACCCGCGCCGGCTCCAAGATCAACCGCGACCGCGAACCGGCCGCCCGCGACGGCGCCCTCGTGCGGCGGCTGGAAGCGGCCGGCGCCATCCTCGTCGGCGCCCTCAACATGGGCGAATACGCCTACGACTTCACCGGCGAGAACGCCCATGACGGCCCCTCGCGCAACCCGCACGACCGGGATCGGATGACCGGCGGCTCGTCGGGCGGCTCGGGGGCGGCGGTCGCGGCGGGGCTCGTTCCCCTCGCCCTCGGCTCGGACACCAACGGTTCGATCCGGGTGCCGTCGGCGTTCTGCGGCACATTCGGGCTCAAGCCCACCTTCGGCCGGCTGTCGCGGGCGGGGTCGTTCCCGTTCGTCGCGAGCTTCGATCATCTCGGGCCGCTCGCCCGGTCGGTCGCCGACTTGAGCCTCGCCTACGACGCGATGCAGGGCGCGGATCCCGACGATCCCTGGCAGGCGCCGCGGCCCGTCGAACCGGTGACGGCGGCGCTCGCGCAGGGCGCGACGGGCCTTCGCATCGCGGTGGCCGGCGGCTACTTCGCCCGGGGCGGTGAGCCGGATTGCTTCGCAGCCGTTCAGCGCGCCGCCGAGGCCCTGGGCGCGACCCGGGCCATCGAGATCCCGGAGGCGGCCCGCGCCCGCGCCGCGGCCTTCGTCATCACCGCCTCCGAGGCGGCGGGCCTCCATCTCGACCGGCTGCGCGCGCGCCCCGGCGACTACGACCCGGCGGTGCGCGACCGGCTGATCGCCGGCACGACCATTCCGGCGGCGTGGGTCCACCGCGCCCAGCGCTTCCGCAGCTGGTACCGGACGCGGGTGCTGGCCCTGTTCGAGGAGGTCGACGTGGTCCTCGCCCCCTGCACCCCCTGCCGGGCGCTGCGGATCGGCCAGGCGACGATGGAGATCGACGGCGTCACCGTGCCGGCGCGGCCGAATATCGGGGTCTTCACCCAGCCGATCTCGTTCGTCGGCCTGCCGGTCGTGGCGGTGCCGGTGCGGGTCGGGGACGGCCTGCCCCTCGCCGTCCAGGTCATCGCGGCGCCGTGGCGGGAGGACCTGGCCCTGCGGGTCGCCGGGACGCTCGAGGCGGCGGGCGTGGGGGCGGCGCCGGTGGCGGAGTGAGGCCTGGTCCGGAGCGATCGCGGCCCATCCAATCGCATTTCCTCGATCCACCCGCTCACCTCAGGATGAGATCGCGAGTGGACTGCGTCGAGGCAGACGCCAGGAAACGTCTTCAGGGAGAAAACCCCATGGACATCGACCACCCCGACGTGAAAGCCGAGGTCGAGGCGGCCTTCGCTGCTTACGAGACCGCCCTCGTCACCAACGACGTGCCGACCCTGGAGGCCCTGTTCTGGGACGATCCCCGCACCATCCGGTACGGCGTCGGGGAAAACCTCTACGGCATGGATGCGATCCGGGCCTTCCGCCGGGCGCGCTCGCCGGTCGGGGTCGAGCGGCGCATCGATCGCACCGTCATCACCACCTTCGGGCGCGACTTCGCCACCGCCTCGACGCTGTTCTGGCGCGAGGCCCATCCCGGCAAGGTCGGGCGCCAGATGCAGTCCTGGGCCCGGCTGCCCGAGGGCTGGCGGGTCGTCGCCGCGCATGTCAGCCTGATCGACGAGGTGCCGGCATGAGCCCCTTCCCCCTGACCCTCGGCCAGTACCGCGAGGCCTACGCCTCAGGATCGCTCACCCCCGGCGGGGCCGTGCGCGAGGTCTACCGGCGCATCGCGGCCCATGCCGATCCGGCCGTGTTCATCACCCTGCGGCCGGAGGCCGAGGCGGCGGCGGAGGCCGACACCCTGCCGGCGGGCCCGCTCCACGGCATCCCGGTCGCCGTGAAGGACAACATCGACGTGGCGGGCCTGCCCACCACCTGCGCCTGCCCCGGCTACGCCCGTGTCGCCGAGGCGGATGCCGCGGTGGTGGCGCGCCTGCGGCAAGCCGGGGCACTCGTCATCGGCAAGACCAACCTCGACCAGTTCGCCACCGGCCTCGTCGGCGTGCGCTCGCCCTACGGCGTGCCGCGCAACACCCTCGATCCGGCTCTGGTGCCGGGCGGCTCCTCGTCGGGCTCCGCGGTGGCGGTCGCCGCCGGCCTGGTGCCGCTGGCGCTCGGCACCGACACCGCCGGCTCGGGCCGGGTGCCGGCGGGGCTCAACGCCATCGTCGGGCTGAAACCCAGCCTCGGGGCGCTCTCGACCCGCGGCGTGGTGCCGGCCTGCCGCACCCTCGACTGCGTCTCGGTCTTCGCGCTGACCGCCGAGGACGCGTTCGCGGGCCTCACCGCGCTCGCCGGGTTCGACGCCGCCGATCCGTTCTCGCGGGCCCTGTCCCTCGGGCATCCCGGGCCGCTGCCGCGGCGGATCGGCGTGCCGGATGCGGGAAGCCGGCGCTTCTTCGGCGATGCGCCGTCCGAGGCCGCCTTCGACGCCGCGCTCGCCGATCTCGAATCCCTCGGCGCGACGCTGGTCCCGGTCGATCTCGCGCCGTTCTTCGCCACCGCCGCGCTGCTCTACGACGGGCCGTGGGTGGCCGAGCGCTGGGAGGCGATCCGCTCCTTCATCACCGGGCAGCCCGAGGCGCTGCACCCGGTCACCCGCGCGATCACCGAGCGCGCGACCGGATTCTCCGCCGCCGACGCCTTCGCGGGGCACTACCGGCTGGCCGAACTGCGCCGCGCCACCGAGCCGGTCTGGCGCGATATCGACGCGTTGTGCGTGCCGACATTCCCGCGCCCGCAGACCCTTGCGGCGCTCGACGCCGACCCGATCGGCCCCAATGCCGAGCTCGGCACCTACACCAACTTCGTCAACCTGCTCGACCTTTGCGCGCTCGCCGTGCCGAGCCGTCCGCGCGCCGACGGCCGGCCGGCCGGCGTGACGCTGATCGCTCCGGCGGGCCGGGACGCCGCCCTGATCCCCTTGGGCGACGCCCTCCACCGCGCCGGCGGCATCCCGATGGGGGCGACCGGCACCCCCCTGCCGCCGGCCTCCGAGCCGGGGCCGGCGCGGGCGACGGCCGACGAGATCGAGCTGGCGGTGGTCGGCGCGCACCTGTCGGGTCTGCCCCTCAACGGCGAGCTGACGGCGCTCGGCGCCCGCTGCCTCCGTGCGGTCGCGACCCGGCCGGACTACCGCCTCTACGCCCTGCAGGGAGCGGGGCCGCGCCGTCCAGGCCTCGTGCGGGTGGCGGAGGGCGGCGCGTCGATCGCCACCGAGGTCTGGGCGCTGGCGCCGGCGGCCTTCGGCCGCTTCGTCGCGGCGATCCCCGCCCCCCTCGGCATCGGCACCCTGCGGCTGGCCGACGGCACGACGCCGAAGGGGTTTCTCTGCGAGCCCGAGGGCGTGCGGGCGGCGGAGGACGTGTCGCGGTTCGGGGGGTGGCGGGCGTATCTGGCGGCGGCGCAGGGGTGAGCGCCGGTTCGGTGTCGGCCTGATCCGTTCCTGGACCGATCAGGCGCGGGATCCCCTCTCCCGTGCGGGAGAGGGGAGAAGTCCTCTGCCTTGATTCGAACCGACCCGGCCTGACACGGATGCCCCGTCAGAACCGCACCGCCTCGCTCCCGTTCACCGCCCGCACCGTGCCGCTCGGCCGCCCCCTCGTGCCGATGAGCGCGAGGCGGCGCTCGCCTCCCGGCGCCAGGTGGAACCAGTTGTCCGAGGACCGCCCGGGCCCGTCGAGGGCGACGTGGACGGCGAGCGCGTGGCGCGACGCGGCGACCCGCAGGCCGACCCCCCTCCCCTCCTCGACGAGGTCGGCCGACAGCCCGATCTCCTGCGGCGTCGCATCCCGCCCGGCCGGGAAATGGAACGCCTCGGCGAGCGGCGCTCCGTCCGCACCGGTGAGCCGCAGATGCGCCAGCGCATGCGCCGCCGGGCCGAAGCGATAGGCCGCCGTCGCATCGAAGAAGCGCCCGAGCAGGACGGCCGAGGACAGGCTGACGGAGTCGCGGGGGCCGAGCGACAGGGACCGCTCCGCCTGCGCGGCGACCTTGCCGGCGGCGCTGGTGAAGGTGAGCGCGAGCGTCGCGTCGAGCGGCCGGTCGGACTCGTTCAGGACGTGGGCGTGGAGGCCGTTCAGCCCCTCGTCCGAGAGCACGGCCTGGACCGGCCGGAAGGCGCGCTTGAGCGCGTACCAGGCCGATTTCGGCCGGCCGGCGACGTCGACCACGCCCCAGCCCGCCCCCGGCGCGAGGTCGCGCCAGAGCCAGACCAGGCCGCCGGCGGCGACCGAGGCCGGGCGGCGCCACTCCGAAAAGGTCGCCTCCATCACCTCGGCGACGGCGGCGCGGCCCAGCGTCAGGTAGCGCTCCGGGTCGTCGCGCCGTAAAGCCTCCGGGTCGACGCCGTAGAGCGATCCCACGTAATGGTCGCGCACGCCCTCGAAGTCCCAGTCGGCGCCGCGGTCGCGCGGCACGCCGAGGCCCCAGGCCGGGCTGCTCGGATCGGTCAGCCCGGCCTGCGCGAGCGAGACCGGTTCCGGCACGTTGGCGAAAGCCAGGCACTCGGAGGCGAAGCGCACCTCGGCGCGGCGGGCATCCTCGAACGGGCGGCAATAGGCGCCGACGCCGTAATAGTGGGTCACGCCGGCATTGGCGGAGAACGGTAGGTCGCCGCCGGAGGGGGAGTTCGGCACCACGACGAGGTCCGGCCGGCGCGCGGCGACCGCCTCGTGCAGCATCGCCTCCACCGCGGCGGCGCGCCAGACGGTGTCCGGAAACCCCAGCATCGCGGCCTGCTGCTCGACCTCGCTGCCGCCGCCGACGACGCAGAGCGAGGGCGAGGCCTGGAGCCGGTCGAGGAGCTGCGCGATCTCGGCCTCGAGCGCCGCCCGGAAGGCGGGGTCGTCGGTCGGGTAATCGAAATTCGCCAGCATCAGGTCCTGCCAGACCAGGATGCCGAGTTCGTCGCAGAGGTCGTGGAAGGGTTGGGCCTCGTACAGCATGGTGCCGCCGACCCGCAGCATCGTCGTGCCGGCCTCGACGGCGAGCGCCAGGAGCGGGGCGTAGGCCTCCCGGTCGCCCGGCAGCCCGACGAGATCGGCCGGGGTCCAGCAGGCGCCGCGGCAGAAGACCGGCACGCCGTTCACCGCGAGGCTCAGGCCCTCCGCGAAGGGGCGCAGCCTCGCGATCGTGCGGAAGCCGACCCGTCCGAGATCGAAGCTCCGCCCCCCGGCCTCCACCGCGACGGCGTGCAACCGCGGCTCGCCGTGGGTGTGCGGCCACCACAGGGCGATGCCGGGCAGATCCAGCCGGCCCTCGAACCGGCCGGGCGCGGTCTCGGCGAGGGCCGCTTCCCGGCCGTCGCAGCGCAGGATCATGGGCCCGCGGGCACCCGGACAGGTCAGGCGGACGGTGAGGATCCCCGTCCCGTCCTCGACCCGCGTGCGCAGGTCGATGTCGGCGGGGCGCGCCCCCCCCTCTCTCCGGGTGATCGGGCGATACGGGCCGACGGCGTCGACGCTCGGGCACCAGCCCGGCATGAAGCCGAGCAGCGTCGTGCGGGCGTGGCGCAGCGAGCCGGGCGTGGCGAGAAGCGGCCGCCAGCGGCCGCGCTTGTGCGGCCGGGCGAGCTCCTGCGCCAGCGAGCGGAACGCGAGGGCGAGGCTGTGCGTGCCGGCGAGATCGACCGCGACCTCGTGGGCCAGGAACATCGAACGGGAATCGAGCAGACGCCGCCCGTCGAGCCAGACCTCGCAGAGCGTCGCCAGGCCGTCGAAGCGCAGGGTCTCGCGGCCCTGTCCCGCGAGTGTCGTGCGGTACCAGATGTCGGAGCCGTGGAGCGGCGTCGGCTCGGCGTCGGACCAGCGGCCGGCCGCGCGAAGCGCCCCCGCGGCGGTGCCGGGCACCGGCGCGGGAAGGAAACCGGCGAGGCCCGCCAGGTCATCGGGCCCGGGGCAGGCGCCGGGCGCGGTGACGATCATCTCCCACGGCCCGTCGAGGGTCCGGTCGACGTTGCGCAGAAGGGCCATGTCGTCCTTGGAGGCGGTTCTTGAGGGCTCGACACATCTTGCACCCTCCGCGCGACCCCGGCTTCCCGCCTGGGGCGAGCCCCGGGATCACGAGGAGGATTTTTGCTGCGTGTCCGTTCGACCGGCCGGAGCACTGCCCGATCGCAGCGACACGGTCCACGACGCGGCAGAGTGCGCGGCGTGGGAGCGATGGCCGCCGCGCCGCGCACCCTGCTGTGTCGTGGACCGTATGGCAGCGCGGTCGGGCGTCCAGGCTAAGGCAGCCGGCCCGTCACCCGGCGGCCAGCGCGCGGTCGAGGGCGTCGAACACCGCCGCGTAGGTCGCCTCGGCGGCGGCCAGGCGCTCCGGAAGGCCGGCGAGCCGGCCGCGGGCATAGGCGCGGGCGAGCTGGAACTGGAACGCCTTGGCCTCCTCGGCGAGCCGCGTCGCCGCCTCCGCCGCCGCACCGAACGGCCCCACGCCCTCGGATTCCAGCCAGGCGAGATGGCTGCCGAGCAGCTCGAAATTCGATCCGAGCTGGCGGGTGGTGTTGAAGGCGTAGGCGTGGAAGGCCGAGAGCGGCCGCTGCACGAAGGCGTCCTCCTTCGCGGCGAGCGCCGCGCGGAAGGCCGTGACCGGGTTGGCCCCCGGGGCCTGGGCGCGGTGCCGGCGCAGCAGCGCCAGCGCCGCTTCGGCCAGGGCCGTGCCCGCGAGGCCCGAGCCGCACGGCTTCACGAACTCGGCATAGGGCAGGAGTTCGCCCCTGGCGAAGATCCCGTCGTAATCGGCGCCCTCGAGCGTGAAGCGGCCGGCATTGTGGATGTAGTCGAGCCAGCGCCGCGCCGGGTCGAGGGCCAGGATCGCGATCGTGGTCTTCGAGGCCTCGCGCCGGTAGGTGGTGCCGGCGGTGTCGGGCAGGAAGAAGGCGTTGACCTCGACCAGCACAGGGAATCCGCGCGCCGCCTGGATCAGGCTGTGGCTCTCCAGGTCCTCGTAGAGCGCGAGTTCCAGGATCTCCAGGCCGTAGAGGGCCTCGAGATCGGCCGCCTTCGGCTTGAAGAAGGTGAACTGGTCGCCCTCGAAATCCTGCCGCAGGGTGAAGCCCAGCATCGCCTCGGGCCTCAAGCCCCGCAAGTGCAGGAGCTCGATCCAGAGATCGACGTAGCAGTTCGTCTCCGGCCAGGTGCGGTCGGGCGCGTGGAGGGCGTGCGGGGGGGTGCGAGGGGCCGCGGACGTCTCCGTCCGCGGCGGCTCGGTGACGAGGTCCCGAGTTAGTTGCGCGAGGGCGGCCGACATCGCGGCCTCAGCCGAAGAGCTGGGCGCGCACATCCGCCGGCCAGGCGTCGAGGTCGAGGCCGTGGTGGCGCAGGAGCGCGAGGGTGATCCGCTCCAGCCCGAAGCCGACGCAGGCGGTGTGGGCGGTCGTGCCGTCGGCCTGGTCGATGCCCCAGGTCGTGCCGAAATGGTCCTGGTGGTAGTTGAAGCTGAGGCAGGCGGTCGGGCTGTCCTCGCTGTTGACCGGCACGTTCAGCTCGAACTTCAGCGCCTGGGCGCGCTGGTTGTTGGCGAGCATCTTGCCGGCGCGGCCGAAGAACGGGTCGTTGGCCGGGTCGACGGCGAGCGGCAGGCCGAGGTCGCTCATCATCGTCGTACCGCGCTGCAGCCACATCTCGCGGAAGGCCAGCACCTGCTCGGGGCTCCCCATGCGGACGTATTCGCGCATCCGGAACAGCTGCATCCGGGTCGGCTCCAGCGACGGCTCGTGCCGGAAGCAGTAGGATTGCAGGTCGAACAGCAGGCCGTCCGCCGGCAGCCGGCCGCGGGCGGCGGCGACCGGGTAGAGCGGGTAGCAGGCGGCCGGCGTCAGCACGATGTCGGTGGCTGCCTGCTTGGCGGTCCAGTCCTCGCCGGCATCGAGGCAGGCCAGCAGCCGGGCGTGGTCGGCCTCGTTGCCGCAGAAGCTGTGCACCGTGCCGGCGAGGTGCGGGAAGCCCTTGAGGTAGCCGCTGCGCTCGAAGCTGGAGCGGGCCATGCCGGGCGGGAAGCGCAGGACCTCGGCGCCGTCGGCCCCGCCGATGCGCGAGACCAGCCGGTCGAGGGCCTCGACCACGCTCTCGAAGGCGCCGGAGCGGCCGTAGAGCCCGTCGACCCCGGTGCGGATCAGGAGACCGCGGTCGAACAGCCGGTCGAGGAACGAGCGCGGCTCGGGAGCCGCGTGGTCGGGCGCCTCGTCGGTGACGGGCTGGAGATCGGAGGAGAGGTTCTGGTCCATCACGCGCTCAAGAGCTTGCCGCTGCCCTTCTGCACCAGCAGGAGGTTGGCGGTGTTGGAGAGGATGCGGTCGTTGTTGATCATCAGCGGCGCCGAGAGGACGTCGCGCAGCTGCCGGCCGAGGCTGAACGGGGTGCCGTTCTTGTAGCCGGCGAGGCCGACCACCGAGAGGGCGCGCTGCACGATGTCGACGGCCTGGACCGAGACGGTGGTCTTGACGTTGTTGAGCATGATCGAGAAGCCGATCGCGCTCAGCGCGTCCGGGTCGCCCTTGGCGGCCTCGTAGCGGGCGAGCCCGGCGACGATCGTGCTCTTCATCGCCTGGAGCTCGTTGGCGGCCTCGGCCAGGCGCAGCGCGCCCGGGGGCGCCTGGCCCGGCTTCTTGCGCGCCTCGGCCTGCACGAAGGCGCGGGCGCGATCGACCGCGTAAGTGGCGATCCCGAACCACACGCTGCCCCAGAGCAGGTGCGAGGCGGCGAGCATCGACTGGGCGGCGATCTCCGCGAAGGGCTTCTGCAGCACCTGGGCCAGGGGCAGGCCCTCGGCCTTGAGCAGGAAGCCGTCGCTGCAGGTGCCGCGCATGCCGAGCGTGTCCCACACACCGGTGCGCTCGAGGGTGATCTGGTCGGCGAGGAGCGCCACCAGCACCTGGTCCGAGGTCGCGGCCTCCGTGTGGCGGCGGGCCGTCGCCAGGATCAGGTCGGCCTGCGCGCCGTAGGAGATGACGCTCGCCTCCTTGGTCAGCCGGAAGGCGTCGCCCTCCGCCTCGACCGCGCAGAGGCTGTTGCGCAGGTCGCCGCCGATCCCGGCCTCGGTGGTCGAGGAGGCGATCAGCATCTGCTCGGCGGCGATCCGCTCCATCAGGGTGCAGTGCCAGGCGCTGTCGAGGCCGTGGGTGACGAGGCTCGCGAGCTTGATGTGGTGCATCGCGAACACCATCGCGGCGGCCGAGCAGGCGCGGCCGAGGATGGCGCAGAGCTCGGCGATCTCGCTCATCGTGGCCCCCTCCCCTCCCAGGGAATGCGGGACCTGGATGCCGAGCAGCCGCTCGGCCTTGAGGGCGGCGACGGCCTCGGCCGGGAACCGGCCCTCGCGGTCGACCGCGTCGGCATGCCGGGCGGCTTGTTCCGCGACGCGCTTGGCCCGCACGTCGAGGGACTCCACCGGCGTCGCGACCGGCAGGGCCGCCGCGACCTCGACGTGCATGTTCATGCGGCCTCCTGCTGGCACAGGCCCGTGACGGTGTCGCGGATGATGCGGATGGTCGAGAACGACCGGCGGCCGAGCGCCGAGTCGGGGAACTCGATCTCGAACCGTTCCTCGAGGGCCAGCATCAGCTGCACGGAGCCGAAGGAATCGAGGCCCTTCTCGAACAGGTCGTCGTCGTCCGTCAGCGTGTCGGCCACGCCCTTGAGCGACTCGAGCGACTTCAGCACGTCCCGGATGTCGGAGATTTCGACCATGAGGCTCCACCTTCTGTATGAGACGACACTCTCATCCCGCAGATGAGGGTGCAATGTCAGATGTAAGTCTTGGTAAATTTTCGGATGTCTATTTTAGCGAAACACCTGCTCCACTGCGGCGCAGGACGCTCGATCCGAGCTGATGTCGATCACTCAACTCGACCCGGCTTAACGGCTGGCAAATCGCATCGCGGAGTCGGGCCTGAGGATTTCATCAAGCTTACGGATTTCTCCCACGTGACGAGCCTGTCCCGCGTGACGAGCTTCCCCGAGTGACGGGGCCGGAGACTGAAAGCCCCTCCGCGAGTCGAGCCCCGAGCCGCTCTGCCGGCTGGCCATGGCCTTGACGGGTGCGGACCGCGCGGTCGCGGGCTTGTCGGGTCTCTCCTGTCCGGTGGAGTCGGGGTGGCGCCGTTCCGAACCCTAGCGCCGGAGACGCGCGCGATGAAGCGGCCGGCGTAGCCCCATTTGGAGGTAGGCTCTCGCTCTTCCGGCGGTCTCGCCTCCGCTTCGGGCGGGGTGTCCGCAGCCCCCTCCCCCACCGCCGGTGGACGCCGCTGGCGCGTCGGGCTTGCGCGAGGCTTGCGCCGGTCCGGCGGTGCCGATTGCGAATCGGGGCGCGAACGGGCCAATTGCAGTTTGAACGCCGAACCGGCGATATTTCTGCAAGCAGGGCTCGCGAGCATGAATCAGCATACGCCGCCGCACCCCCCCGCCCCCATCGCTCCCGCCCCCGCCCCCGTCGCGCCCGCGGCGATGATCGGCGCCCACGCGGCGACCCTGCGCGCGCAGCTCCAGGCGATCTCGTCCGGGCTGTTCCCGCCCACCGCCGCCAAGGGCCTGCGCCGCTTCACCTCGACGGAGGCCGCCCGGATCATCGGCGTGACGGCGTCGCGGCTGCAGCAGCTCGCCGCCGACGGTCTCGGGCCCCAGCCGGAGGTCTCGTCGAACGGCCGGCGCTCCTACTCCCTCGCCGACATCCACGGCCTGCGCGCCTATCTCGACGAGAACACGCGAGGCGGCCGGCGCTACCACCCGCGGCGCGGTGCCGGCGAGCACCTGCAGGTCGTGGCGGTGGCGAACTTCAAGGGCGGATCGGGCAAGACCACCACCACCGCCCACCTCGCCCAGTCCCTGGTGCTGCGCGGCTACCGGGTGCTCGCCATCGACCTCGATCCCCAGGCCAGCCTCTCGGCCCTGATGGGCGTGCAGCCGGAACTCGACGTCGGCGCCGACGAGACGCTCTACGGCGCGATCCGCTACGACGACACCAAGCCCCTGCGGGACGTCGTGCGCCCGACCTACTTCACCGGCCTCGACCTCGTGCCGGCGAACCTCGAACTGATGGAGTTCGAGCACGAGACGCCGCGGGCGCTGAGCCGACGCCGGACCGGCGAGCCCCTGTTCTTCGACCGCGTCGCCCACGCCATCGAGACGGTGGCCGACGATTACGACGTGGTGGTCATCGATTGCCCGCCGCAGCTCGGCTACCTGACCCTCTCGGCGCTCTGCGCCGCGACCTCGCTGCTCATCACCGTGCATCCGCAGATGCTCGACGTCGCCTCGATGAGCCAGTTCCTCGCGATGACCGAGGACCTGCTCGGCGTGGTGGCGGAATCCGGCGGGCGGCTGCAATACGACTGGCTGCGCTACCTCGTCACCCGCTACGAGCAGCAGGACGCGCCGCAGACCCGGATCGTCGGCATGCTGCGCACCCTGTTCGAGGATGCGGTGCTGACCGCGCCGATGCTGAAGTCCTCCGCGGTGTCGGATGCCGGCCTGTCGAAGCAGACCCTCTACGAGATCGGCCGCGAGAGCGTCACCCGCTCGACCTACGACCGGGCGCTCGAATCCCTGGAGGCCGTCAACGGCGAGATCGAGGGCCTGATCCGTCGCGCCTGGGGCCGGTCATGAGCCGCAAGTCGAACCTCGACGCGCTGTTCGGCGCCCGCCCCGCTAAGGTATCCGCCTCCCAGCCCGCCGCTCCGCCCGCGCCCGAGCCGGAGGCGTTTGCAGCTGCAAACCCGGACGCCGCCGAGCCCGAGTTTGCAGCTGCAAACGCCCCGGTCCCGGAGCACAAGGCGCCGGACGGCCCCAGGCCTCCGGAGCGCAGCCGCAGCGGCCCGGTCCGGGCGATGAGCAGCACCCTGCGCGGCCTCGCCGCCCGGGCCGACGCCGCGGCCGAGATCGAGGCCGGCAGCGTCGTGGTCGAGATCGAGCCGGGCCGGATCGACGATTCCTTCATCGCCGACCGGGTGGCGGATGCCCACGACCCGGGCCTCGCCGCCCTCGTCGAGAGCGTGCGCGAGAGCGGCCAGCAGGTGCCGATCCTGGTGCGGCCGCATCCCGACGACCCGGAGCGCTACCAGGTCGCCTACGGCCGCCGGCGCATCCAGGCGGCGCGCCAGCTCGCGCGTCCGGTCCGCGCCGTGGTGCGCCCGCTCAGCGATGCCGAGCTGGTGGTGGCGCAGGGCAAGGAGAACCTGGAGCGCCAGGACCTGAGCTACATCGAGCGGGCGTTCTTCGCCCTGCGGCTCGAGGAGCACGGTTTCCCCCGGGGCACGATCACCGCCGCGATGGGCGTCGGCAAGGGTGACCTCTCGACGCTGATCTCGGTGGCGCGCACCGTCCCGGCGGAGATCGTCCGGGCGATCGGCCCGGCGCCGGCGGCCGGGCGGCCGCGCTGGATGCTGCTCGCCGAGCGGATCAAGGCGGCGCGCCCGAACCGCATCGCCGGCCTGATCGCCGATCCGGCCTTCGCCGGGAAGCCGACCAACGAGCGCTTCGCCGCCCTGCTGCACGCCCTGGCCCCGCCCGCGGCGCCGCGGCCGGCGCCGCAGGTGTGGAGCGACGAGGCCGGCCGCAACCTTGCCAGGATCGAGCGCGGGCCGGACCGGGTGGCCGTGACCTTCGACGACCGCCTGGAGCCCGGTCTGGCCGATTACGTCCTCGACCGGCTGCCGGAGATCCTGGCCGCGTACCGGGCCGGCCGCTCGCGGCCCTGACCGACCGCCCGGGGATCCGGGCCCTGGGCGGGACATGTCTTCGCGAGTCCCGCCCCCGATCGAGGCCCGCCCTGCGCCACGCCCTCCTGATCCTCGCGCTCCTCGCGCCCACCGGCGTCCTCGCCCAGAACGCGGCCGAGACGAACGCCGCCGACGGGCGCCGCCGACGGGCGCCAGGTCTGCGAGGCCAAGGCCGACCGAAGCGGCATCACCGGCGACAACCGGGCGACGTCTCGTCGCGAATGCGAGGCCGGCGAGCGCCTGGCGCGCGGCGCCACCCCGCCCTGAGGCGAACGGGACCAGACCCGGCGCGTTGGAGCTCCAGACACACTCGCCGCGGAGCAGCCGATGTCCGACTGGAGGCCCATCGACCGCGCGCCCCAGGACGGCCGCTGGATCGTCGCCATCCACCGGGACGTGCCGGACCGGCGCGCCGTGATCCGCTGGGATCCCGGGCGGGCCGGGGACGGCCGGCCCTGGCACGTCGCCACCACCGAGTACGGCTACGCGTCGGACGCGTTCACCCACTGGACGCCGTTCCCGGACCCGCCCGAGCCGGGAAGGGAGTGACGATGCGGTGACGCTGCCCGACGCCACGGCCTTCACCCTCTCGGCGGTCGTCGCGCACCTCGGAGCCGCCACCCTGTGCGGGCTGGGCCTCGTCGCCTCGCGCGCGGCCGTCATTGCCACCTCGGCGCTCGGCCTTCACGCGGTGGTGCGCCGGGAGGGCGGGAATGCCGATCGGCTGCGGGTGATCCAGGGCCTGGCCCAGGCGATCGGCTTCATCTCGGCGGGAACGATCGTCGTCGCCCGGCGCAATGTGAAGAATCTCACGACCGCCGCGAGCCTCCGGTTCGCAGCCTCCGCCGGCATCGTCGCAGGGGCGGCGCAGTTCACGCTGCCCGCGGTCGCGATGGGATTCGGCGGCGTCGTCCTGATCGCGCTGAGGCAGCTCGCGCGGCTGGGCTTGGCCCCCGCCGAGGATCGCCAGGAAAGCTGACGTTGCGAGCGCTGAAGTCGGGAGGGCAGGGGCGACCTGGCCCGCCGGCCGGTCGAAACAATGGGCTCGAAACAGGAGCACCGCCGCGATGGCGTCGCGGCGGTGCTTGCCCTCGAAGAGGGCGTTCCTCCCCAGACTTCGGGCCGCTCTCAAGGGCGGCCTGTTTCGTGTCTGTGATCACAGTGGTACCCGGCGACGGGCCGGCGCACAAGCACAATTGTGCGTCATTTGCGGGCAAGTGGCACTTTCGTGCTCAGGCGTCAGGCCGGGCCGGGGAGGGGAGTCCGGTCCCCCGGACCGGTCTTGCGGCCGTCACGGCGCGGCGTTTCTCTCCGGCGCCCGGCCCGCCCGCCGGTCCGCTCCGCGCTCCGTCTCCCGCGGGCACAGCATCGTGAACCGGGCGCCGCCGCCATCCGCCTCGCCGACCTCGACCGGGAAGCCGTGCAGTCCGGCGATCGCCGCGACGAGCCCGAGGCCCAGGCCGTTGCCGGGCGTCGGGCGGGCGGGCTCGGCGCGGTAGAAGCGGCGGAAGACCCTCGCACGCTCGGGCAGCGGGATCCCCGGGCCGGTATCCTCGACGCTGACGAGGGCGAAGCGGCCGGTCTCGGCGAGGCCGACCCGCACCCCGCCGCCCGGGGGCGTGAACTTCACGGCGTTGTCGATCAGGTTCGCCAGCGCCTCGAAGACGAGGTCGCGGTCGCCCCGGACCGGCACCGGGCCCGGGGCGACCGCGACGCCGAGCGACACCCCGCCATCCTCCGCCAGCGGCGCGAACAGCTCCGCCGCCTCGCGCACCACGGTGGCGAGGTCGAAGGCGGAAAAGCCTGCGGCGCGGCGGCCGTGCTCGATCTCGCCGATGCGCAGGACGGCGGTGACCATCGCGAGGGTCTGGTCGATCCAGGCGAGGCCCTGGTCGATCGCGTCGCGAAGCTCCTCGACGGTCGTCGCCTGCTCGCGGCTGCGCTCCAGGCGCGCCCGCAGCCGGGTCAGCGGCGTGCGCAGATCGTGCGCCACCGCGTCGCCGACGCTGCGGACCTCCTCCAGCAGGCGCTCGATCTCGTCGAGCATCCGGTTGACGTCGCGGGCGAGCCGGTCGAACTCGTCGTCCCGCGTGCCGACCGGCAGGCGCCGCCGCAGGTCGCCGCGCCGCACCTCGGCGAGCGCCGCTTCCGTCGCGGCCAGGCGCCGGCGCGCCCGGCTCGCCAGCACGAGGCCGCCGAGGCCGGACAGGAGGAGGGCGGGCACGAGACCCAGGGACATCGCCCGCAGGGTCGTCGTCCGCACCCGGTCGATCTCGTCGGTGTCGTGACCGATCACCACGGTCCCGCCGTCGGGGAGCGCCAGCGCCGTCGCCCAGATCTCGTCGGCGATCGGGCCGTCCGCCGTCTCGATCGTCGCCCCGACCCGGGCCGCGTCGCCGTCATCGGCGAGGCCCGCCGGCCGGGCGACGAGGTTGCCGGCCCGCCGCACGCCGTCGCGGCCGAACACGCCGCCGTAATGGGTGGCGTGACGGTCCATGGCGATCCAGGTCTCGACCCGGCCGGTCGCGCCGGCCGGGTCCTCGGCGGCGGCCCGCACCTCGAGCCGCAGCGTCTCGGCGAGTTCCTCGCGCAGGAACGCCGCCGTCTGCCAGTAGACGAAGCCGAACATGACGAGCGCCAGGAGGGCCGACCACAGCGCGATGCCGAGCGCCCAGCGGAAGGTGGCGGAGCGCAGGAGCTCGGACAGCCGGTCGGTCATCGCGGTCCGTCGTCCGGGACGAGCGTGAAGCCGATGCCGCGCACGCTGTGGATCACCGGCGGCTCGCCGGCCGCTTCGAGCTTGCGGCGCAAGCGGCCGAGATGCACGTCGATGAGGTTCGATTTCGGGGTGAAGCGGTAGTTCCACACCTCCTCGAACAGGAGCGCCCGGGTCACGACCTGGCCGGAGCGGCGCATCAGGTATTCGAGCAGGGTGAGTTCCCGCGGCAGCAGGTCGAGGTCGCGGCTGCCGCGCCGGCCGGTCCCGGCGATCAGGTCGATCTCCAGGCTGCCGACCCTCAGCAGCGTCTCGCGGGTATCGGCCGGGCGGCGCAGGAGCGCCTCGATCCGGGCGGCGAGCTCGGCCAGCACGAAGGGCTTGGCGAGGTAATCGTCGCCCCCGGCCCGCAGGCCCCGGATGCGCTCGTCGACGTCGGAGAGCGCCGAGAGCACCAGGGCCGGCGTCCGGTCGCCGGCGCCGCGCAAGCCCCGCAGCAGGGTCAGGCCGTCGAGCCCCGGCAGCATGCGGTCGAGGACGATCGCGTCCCAAGGGGCACCCCGGGCGCGCTCCGCCCCCTCCGGCCCGGTCGCCGCCCAGGCGACGTCGTGCCCGCGCCCGCGCAGGTCGCCCAGGATCTCCTCCGCCGTCGCGGCATCGTCCTCGATCAGCAAAAGCTTTGCCACGACTCCCCCTCCGGCCTCGGACCGGGGTTTTGCCCCGGAACGCCGGTCCCGTCCCTGCGGGAACGGCAGGATGAACGCGAATTTAATGGCGATGGCCTGTCCCGCATCTAGGTGTTGGAATCATTCCAATCCAGCAGGTGGGAGAGGCCGTGCTCCTGGCCGTCGAGACCGTCGCGCGCATCGCCGGGAGCGAGGTGCGCCCGAGGCAACGGACGAACGAGGCGCCGGCTTTGCGGCCGTCGCGCCCGGGCGGCCGGCCGCCGTGGCGCGGCCTCGCGCTCCTCGTCGTCCTGGTCGGCCTCGCCGGCGCCGGCTGGACCGAGCGCGACGCGGCCGGGACCGCGCTGGCGCCCCTCCTCGCCAAGCTCGGGCTGACGGCGCCCGCGCCGGCCCCGGCCGCCGCGGAGAGCACCACGCCGGCCGACCCGAACCTCGTGACCCTCGACGCGGCCGGCCAGACACGCATCGGCCTGGCCTTCGGCACGGCCGAGACCCGCCGCATCGTCCTGCCGGTGCGGGCGCCCGGCATGGTCGCCTTCGACGAGCGCCGCGTCACGCATCTCAAGCCCCGCACCCCCGGCCGGGTGCTCTCCCTCGCGGTGCAGCCGGGCGATCCCGTCCGGGCCGGACAGACCCTCGCGACCCTCGACGCCGCCGGCCTGCTCGAGGCCCGCAACGGCCTCGCCGAGGCGCAGGCCAGCCTTGCCGAGGCGCAGGCGACCGAGACGGTGGCGGAACTCAACCTGAAGCGCGGCCAGGACCTGCTCAAGGTGATGGGCGTCGCCCAGGCCGAGGTCGACCGCCGCCGGGTCGACCTCGCCAAGGCCCATGCCGCGACGCTCGCCGCGAAGGCCAAGGTCGATCTCTACGCCGCGCAGGTCCAGCGCCTCGCCCCCGAGCCCGGGGCGCCGGCCGGCACCAGCGCCATCGTGTCGCCGATCGACGGGGTGGTGACGGCGAGCGGCATCACCCTCGGCGAAGTGGTCGACACCGGCAGCGACGCCTTCACGGTGGCCGACCCGTCGCGGATCCAGGTACTGGCGAACCTCTACGGCCGCGACATCGCGGCGGTGAAGCCGGGCGATACCGCCACCGTCCGGGCGCCGGTGCCGGACCATCCGACCTTCGCCGGCCGGGTGCGCTCGGTCAACGCGGCGGTCGATCCGGCCACCGGCACCGCGCCGGCCCGCATCGAGATCGCCAATCCGGGGGGCGCCCTGCGCGCCAACATGTTCGTGTCGGTCGAGATCGGTGCCGATCTCGGGCGGGAGGGCACGACGATCCCGGCCGCCGCCGTGCAGCAGACCGAGGACGGCCCGGTCGCCTTCGTGCGCGACGCCGACGACCGGTTCGAGAAGCGGGCGCTCAGCCTCGGGGTGCAGCGGGCCGACTGGGTCGAGGTGACCAAGGGCGTTTCGCCCGGCGAGACGGTGGCGACGAAAGGAAGCTTCGGCCTCAAGGCGATCCTGCTGCGCAGCCTCCTCGGCTCGACGGATTGAGGGTGCGATGACGTCCTGGTTCGCCCTCCTGATCCGGCGCCGCTGGCTCGTCCTGGTCGTGGCGCTCGCTGCCGCCGCCGGCGGCCTCGTCAACCTCCGGGGCCTGTCGATCGACGCGGTGCCGGACATCTCGCCCAAGCAGGTGATGATCCTGACGCTCTCGCCCGGGCTCGGGCCGCTCGAGGTTGAGCGCCTGGTGAGCTTTCCCGTGGAGAGCGCGATGGCCGGCGCGCCGGGGCTCACCGGCATCCGCTCGACCTCGCGCTTCGGCGTCTCGGCGGTCTACGTCACCTTCGACGAGTCCATGCCCGTCACCGAGGCGCGGGCCCAGGTCTTCCAGCGCCTGCCCCAGGCCAAGGCGATGATGCCGGCCGGCATCGGCGACCCGCAGCTGGGCCCGATGGCGACGGGCCTGGGCGAGATCTACCAGTTCGAATTGCGCGGGCCGGCCACCTCGCCGATGGAGCTGAAGCGCATCCTCCAATGGACGATCGCGCCGCGGTTGAAGCTCACGCCCGGCATCGCCGACGTGAACATCTATGGCGGGCAATTGCCGACCTACGAGGTGCGGGTCTCGGCCGAGAGCCTGCAGCGCTACGGCGTCACGCTGGGCCAGGTCTACACGGCGCTCGCCGAGAACAACCTCGCCCGGGGCGGCGCCTATCTCGAGCACAACGACCAGCAGGAGGTGATCCGGGGCTTGGGGCTCGCGACCGGTCCGGAGGACATCGCCCGCATCGTCGTGGCGACGAATCCCGGCGGCGTGCCGGTGACGGTGGCGAGCCTCGGCGAGGTGGTGGAGGCGCCGAAAGTGCGCCTCGGCGCGGTGACCCACGACGCCGCCGGCGAGACGGTGGTCGGCATCGCCATGATGCAGCAGGGCGAGAATGCCAGCGCGGTCGTCGAGCGGGTGAAGGCGACGATCGAGGAACTGCGCCCGCAATTGCCGCCCGGCATCGCGATCCGGCCCTATTACGACCGCTCGGCCCTGGTCGAGCGGACGATCCACACCGTGGCCCACAACCTCGTCGAGGGGGCGGTGCTGGTGATCGTCGTGCTGCTGCTGCTGCTCGGCAACCTGCGGGCCGGCCTCGTGGTGGCCGCAGCGATCCCGCTCTCGATGCTCGTCGCCTTCGCGGGCATGCGGGTCCTCGGCCTGTCGGGCAACCTGATGAGCTTGGGGGCCATCGATTTCGGGCTCATCGTCGACGGCGCGGTGGTGATGATCGAGAACGTGCTGCGCGCCCGCGGCGAGCATCCGGAGCAGCCGGCCCATGCGGTCATCCGCGACGCCGCCGCGGAGGTGGCAAAGCCCGTGATGGTCGCGGTGGCGATCATCATTCTGGTCTACCTGCCGGTGCTGGCCCTCGAAGGGGTGGCCGGCAAGATGTTCCGGCCGATGGCGCTCACCGTCATCCTGGCGCTCGCCGGCTCGCTCGTCGTCACCCTGACCCTGATGCCGGCGCTCGCCGCCCTGGTGCTCTCGGGGCGCGGCATCGGCGAGCGCGAGACCCGCCTCGTCCACGGGATGCGGGCGGCCTACACCCCCGTCCTGCTCGTCGCCGAGCGGCGGGCCGGCGCCACCCTGCTGGTGACGCTCGCCCTGTTCGCCGGGTCCTGCATCCTCGCCACCCGGCTCGGCGGCGAGTTCCTGCCGAAGCTCTCGGAAGGCTCGATCGTCGTCACCTCGGAGAAGCTGCCGGGCATCAACCTCGACGCCTCGCTGGCAGTCATGCGCCGGATCGAGGCGGTGCTGAAGTCCTTCCCGGAGGTGAAGCGGGTGGTCTCGCTCACCGGCAGCGCCGAGATCCCGACCGACCCGATGGGCGTCGAATCGACCGACAGCTTCATCACGCTGACCGACCCCGCCACCTGGACGACGGCGCAGGATCAGGACGGCCTCGTCGCGGCGTTCCGCGAGCGCCTGCTCCGGGAGGTGCCGGGGGTCGCCTACGCCTTCTCGCAGCCGATCCAGATGCGGATGGACGACCTCCTGGAGGGCGTGCGCGGCGACGTGGCGATCAGCCTCTACGGCGACGACCTCGCCGTCCTGAAGGACAAGGCCGACGCCATCGTGCGGGCGGTCTCCGCCGTGCCGGGCGCCACCGACGTGAAGGCCGAGGCCCAGGCCGGGATGCCGGCCTTGTCGATCACGGTCGACCGGGCGGCGGCGGCCCGCTACGGCGTCAGCGCCGGCGACGTCCTCGACGTGGTCGAGGCGATCGGCGGCCGCCCGTCGGGCCAGGTCTATCGCGACGACAACGCCATCACCGACATCGTGGTGCGGCTCGCCGGATCCGACCGCGCCGACATCGAGCGGGTGCGCGCCCTGCCGGTCGGGCGCGGGGGTAAGGATGCCGCGAAGGGCACCGTGCCGCTCTCCCTCGTCGCCTCGGTCGAGGTCGCCAGCGGCCCGGCCCAGATCAGCCGCGAGCGGCTGCAGCGCCGCATCTCGGTCCAGGCCAACGTGCGCGGGCGCGACGTGCAGAGCTTCGTCACCGAGGCCCAGGGCGCCGTCGCGGCGCAGGTGCCCCTGCCGCCGCGCTATTCCCTCGTCTGGAGCGGCCAGTTCCAGAACCTCCAGGAGGCGACGGCCCGGCTCGCCGTGGTGGTGCCGGCGGCGCTGGCGGCGATCCTGGTGCTGCTGGTGGTGCTGTTCTCCGACATCCGGGTGGCGGGCCTGATCTTCCTCAACGTGCCGATGGCGGCGACCGGCGGCATCCTGGCGCTCCATGCCCGCGGCCTGCCGTTCTCGGTCTCGGCGGCGATCGGCTTCATCGCCACCTTCGGCATCGCCGTTCTGAACGGCGTGGTGCTGATGAGCACGCTGCGCGACCTCGAACGGGCCGGCCTCGATCCCCGCGCGGCCGCCACCGAGGCGGCCGAGCGCCGCCTGCGCCCGGTGACGACGACGGCGCTCGTCGCGACGCTCGGCTTCCTGCCGATGGCGCTCTCGACCAGCGCCGGCGCCGAGGTGCAGCGCCCGCTCGCCACGGTGGTCATCGGCGGCCTCGTCACCGCGACGCTCCTGACGCTGGTCGTGCTGCCCGCCCTGTACCCGTACGTCGCGCGGCTGCGCCGGCCGACCGGGGGCGGGGGAGGGGAGGTGGACGGCCGGGAGGGGCGGCGGGAGAGGCGGGTCGGGTCGGACGCGTGACGGGTCACGGCCGGTGACCTTTTCCCCGGCGCCTGCCATGCCGTGGACGCGGATCCGCCCCGCCCACCCCGCCCAAAACCGGCGCGACTCCGCGCCCGAACCGGCCTACGGTCCGGCACCGGAGGAGAGCGCATCATGATCCAGCTCTACACCTGGGACACGCCGAACGGGCGCAAGATCAGCGTCGCCCTGGAGGAGATGGGGCTGCCCTACCGGGTCGAGCCGGTGGACATCACCAAGGGCCGGCAGTTCGAGCCGGACTTCCTGGCGTTGAGCCCGAACAACCGCATCCCGGCGATCGTCGATTCCGAGGGGCCGGACGGGGCGCCGATCTCGGTGTTCGAGTCCGGCGCGATCCTGGTCTACCTCGCCGAGAAGACCGGGCTGTTCCTGCCGGCAGGCGGGCGCGGCCGGGTCCAGGTGATGGAGTGGCTGATGTGGCAGATGGGCGGCTTCGGGCCGATGCCGGGCCAGGTCCACCACTTCCTCGGGGTCGACGAGAAGGACCGCACCTACGGGCTCGAGCGCTACCAGACCGAGACGCGCCGGCTCTACGGCGTGCTCGACCGGCGCCTCGCCGAGGGCGAGTTCGTCGCCGGCGCGCTCTCGATCGCCGATTTCGCGATCCTCGGCTGGGCCTGGCGCCACGCCCGGCACCGGATCGACCTCGCCGACTACCCCCACGTGCGACGCTGGTACGACGCCTTGATGGCGCGGCCGGCGGTGCAGCGCGGCTTTGCCGTCGCGCTCAGCTGAGGATGAACCAGGACCATGCCGGATGAGACGGCCCTGCGGGGCATGCCGGACGAAACGGCCCTGCGGGCCGAGCTCGTCGCGCGCTTCTTCCGCTACCTCGCGGTGGCGAGCCAGAGCGATGCCCGCGCGACTACCCTGCCGAGCACCCCGGGCCAGCGCGCCCTCGCCGAGCTGCTGGCCGGGGAATTGCGCGAGATGGGCCTCACCGAGGTGGTGCTCGACGAGCACGCGATCCTGACCGCGTGCAAGCCCGGCACCCGGCCCGGCGCCCCGCCGATCGGCTTCGTCGCCCATCTCGACACCGTCGATGTCGGGCTCTCGCCCGAGATCCGCCCGCAGGTGCTGCGCTTCGACGGATCCGACCTCTGCCTGAACCGCGACCAGGACATCTGGCTGCGGGTCGCCGAGCACCCGGAGATCGCGCCGTGGGCCGGCGAGGACGTGATCGTCGGCGACGGGACCAGCGTGCTCGGGGCCGACAACAAGGCGGCGATCGCCGTGCTGATGACGCTCCTCGCCACCCTGACGCCGGAGGACGCGCATGGCGACATCCGGGTCGCCTTCGTGCCCGACGAGGAGATCGGCCTGCGCGGCGCCAAGGCCCTCGACCTCGCGCGCTTTCCCGTCGACTTCGCCTACACGATCGATGCTTGCGCGGTCGGCGAGGTGGTGATCGAGACCTTCAACGCGGCCGGCGCCGAGATCGTGTTCACCGGCGTCGCCGCGCATCCGATGTCGGCCAAGGGCGTGATGGTCAACCCGCTCCTGATGGCGCACGACTTCATCGGTCGCTTCGACCGGGCCGAGACGCCGGAGAACACCGAAGGGCGCGACGGCTACATCTGGTTCAACGGCCTCCAGGCCCATTCCGGCGAGGCCCGCCTGCAGGCGATGATCCGCGACTTCGACCGCGCGCGCTTCGCCGCCCGCAAGGCGCGACTGCACGCGGTCGCCGACGAGATCGCGGCGCTCTATCCGACGGGCCGCGTGGCGTGCCGGATCACCGATACCTACGGCAACATCCGCGACAGCCTCGGCGACGACACCCGCCCGGTCGACCTGCTGTTCGCGGCGCTCGAGGCGGAGGGCATCGCCCCGAACCAGATCCCGATGCGCGGCGGCACCGACGGGGCGGCCCTCTCGGCGCGCGGCCTGCCGACGCCGAACTACTTCACCGGCGCGTGCAACTTCCATTCGCGGTTCGAATTCCTGCCGGTGCCGGCCTTCGCGGCGTCGTGGCGGGTGACGCGGCGAATCTGCGGGCTGGCGGCGGGGGAGGGGGCTGCGTGAGCCGACGGGAGGCTCGAATCCCTTCGGGTCGTTCCGGGATGCCACTCCGCACCGCATCCACGACATTGGCGCAGGCTGTGCCGACAGTCTGCCGTTCCGCCGCGAGCCGCTCCCCTGTCCCGGACGAATGCGGCGTCAGCGGACGGAGATCCGGGATCCAGCCCAAGACGTGCCGCGAAGCGGCTCTCCGTGCTGCAACGTGGCAGACACACGGTCGCTTCACGACGTCTGATGGCCGGATCCCGGATCTCCGTCCGCTGACGCCGCATTCGTCCGGGACAGGGGGTTTGGGCGACGAAGACCGTAGAGCCGCCCGTCCCGCCGTCGTGGATCGTGCGTTGCGCAGCCCCGGAACGACCCGGAGAGTGGACAATCCGTCCGCGGATCAGGCCGAGGCCGGGACCGACCTCCGCCCGACGCCCGCGAACACCCCCTCCACCAGTTCCCCGACCCGCTTCCCCCCCAACGCCTCGTCGAACAGGATCCGGAACAGGATCGGCGCGATGACGCCGTCGAGCACCGCGTCGAGGTCCGGAAAATCCTCGCCGCGGGCCGCGGCGCGCTCGGCGATGGTCGCGATCTGCTGACGGGCGTAGCCGCAGCAGCGCCGCGGTCCCGCGGCGCCCTCGGCGGCGAGCACGTCGCGGATCATCTCGCGGCCGATCCCCGACGACATCTCCTCGGCATATTGCTCGGCCCAGGCGAGGAGGTCGCCCCGCCCGCTGCCGGTCTCGACCGGCCCCATGTCGGGGCGCAGCCGCTCGACCGCGACGTCGGCCAGCAACTCGTTCAGCTCGCCCCACCGGCGATAGATCGTCGAGGGCGTGACGCCGGCCTCAGCGGCGATCAGCGGAATCGTGACCTCGGCGCGGTCCATCCGGGCGAGCAGCGCCCGCACGGCGCGGTGGACCGAGGCCTGGACACGCGCGCTGCGCCCGCCCGGGCGCGGCCCTCCCTCCCTCTCCGCCATCGCTGTCCCACCTCCAAACGCAAATAATTTGCTTTTAGCGCATCGCGGCGCTAGATCACTAACGCAACGAATTTGCTTTAAGGGGCACGGCGATGCGTGCAGGTCAAGACGCCCGGCAGCAGGAATCCCGGCAGGAGGCTCGGGCAATCGATCCGCTCGCGTTCCATGCCGCGACGCTCGGGGCGTTCTTCGCCGCCGCGGCGGCCCCGACGCCGCTCTACCGGATCTACCAGGAGACCCTGGCCCTCTCGCCGGTCTTCGTCACCCTGGTCTTCGCGGTCTACGCGGTGGCCCTGCTCAAGGCGCTGCTCGTCGCCGGCTCGCTCTCCGACCATCTCGGGCGCCGGCCGGTGATCGCCGGGGCGCTGCTCCTCGAGGCCGCCGCCATGGGGCTGTTCCTGCTGGTCGGCAACGGCGCCGCCTGGCTCATCGTCGCCCGGATCGTCCAGGGGCTCGCCACCGGCATCGCCGCCGCCTCCCTGGGCGCGGCGCTCGTCGACGTCGACCGCACCCGCGGGCCGATCGTCAACGCGGTAGCGCCGCTCGCCGGGATGGCGCTCGGCGCGCTGGGCACCAGCGCGCTGATCCAGTACGCGCCCCTGCCGCTCCACCTCGTCTACGGGTTGCTGATGGGCACCTTCGCCGGGCTGGCGCTGGCGGTCCGCTTCATTCCCGAGAGTGCCGCGACGCGACCGGGGGCGCTCGCCTCGCTCAAGCCCCACATGGCCGTCCCGCCGCGGATCCGGCGCTCCCTGGCGCTGGTGACGCCGATCAACCTCGCCAACTGGACGCTCGGCGGGTTCTACCTCTCGCTGGTGCCCTCGGTCGTCGCGGCGGCGACCGGCAGCCGGGCGCCGCTCACCGGCGGGGCGGTCGTCACCGCGCTGATGGTGGCCGGCGCGGTCTCGGTGCTCCTGCGCCGGGGCCGGGCGCCGCGGGACAACCTCACCTTCGGGGTGCTCGCCACGGCGCTCGGCGTCGTCATCGTGGTCGCCGGCATCCACATGGCCAGCGTACCGGTGCTGATCCTCGGCACCCTCGTCACCGGCGGCGGCTTCGGCGCCAGCTTCCTGGGCTGCCTCGGCACGATCATGCCCCTGGCCGGGCCCGACGAGCGCGCCGGCCTGCTCGCCGCCTTCTACGTCCAGAGCTACCTCGCCTTCAGCCTGCCGGCGGTCGGCGCCGGCCTCCTCGCCCGCAGCCTCGGCTACGCCGCGACCGCCGACCTGTACGCGGCGGCGATCCTGGCGGTGAGCGTGGGCGGGCTCGCGGCGCTGCGGGCCCGGACGGAGCGGGAGCCGGCGGCGTAGGGGAGGGCGCTCGGGCGAGGTCGCGGACTTCGTATCACTCCCCCGCCAGCAGCTCCGCCAGCGGCGCCGTGAGCGTGCACACCACACCCTCGGGCAGGAAATGCGTGGCGACCTCGCCGTCGACGGTGCCGGCGAGCCCCCGCTCGATCAGGCGCGAGCCGAACCCCTTGCGGGCGGGCGGCGTCACCCGCGGCCCGCCATGCTCCTGCCAGCGCAGCGCGAGCACCGGGGCGGCGGAGGCGCTCACGGTCCAGTCGAGGGTGACGTAGCCGTCGGGGTGGCGCAAAGCGCCGTACTTGACCGCGTTGGTGGCCAGCTCGTGCGTCATCAGGCTCAGCGACAGGGCCGCCCGGGCGCCGCACGGCACCGGCGGGCCCCGGAGCCGGAACCGGCCGGGGCGGCCGTCGTCGTGGATCGCCAGCGCGCCGTCGAGCACCGCCCGCAAGGGGGCGCTCTCGCCCTCGCCGGTCAGCAGGATGTCGTGCGCCTTGCCGAGCGCCACCAGGCGGGCCACCAGCGCCTCGCGGGCGGCGGCCGGGTCGGGGGCGTTGCGCAGGGTCTGCACCGCGACCGCCTGCACCATCGCCAGGGTGTTCTTGAGCCTGTGGCTCAGCTCGCGGTTGAGGATCTCCTGCTGCGCCTCCGCCGCCTTGCGGGCCGAGATGTCGTGGCTCACCGCCGCGAACCCCTCGAACGCGCCGCCCGGCCCGCGCAGGGCGAACAGGTTGTAGCGCACCGGCACCACGGCCCCGGTCGCGAGATGGCGCAGGCGGTATTCCCCGCTCCAGCTGCCGCCGGCCCGGATCGCCGGCAGGATCGTGGTCTCGGCGAAGGGCAGGTCCTCGGGGACGAAGACGTCGGTGAGGCGCGCGATCCCCACCGCGTCCTCGCCGAGGCCCACCAGGGCGCGGCCGGCCGGGTTGACGTAGTCGATGACGCCGTCGGCATCAGCGATGGCGATGAAGTCGCTCGACTGCTCGGCGACGAGGGCGAGGCGCCGCAGCTGGGCCTCGGCCCGGCGCTGCTCGGTCACGTCGAGGAAGACCGTCACCGCCGCCCGGATCGCCCCGTCCTCGTCCCGCACCGGGGCGCTGGACACCTCCAGCAGGCGCAAGGCCCCGCTCGCGCCGTGGCGGTAGCGCATCGCCTCGCCGGTCACCACCGCGCCGTCCCGCAGCGCCCGCAAGGACGGGTCGTCGCCCGGCGCGTAAGGGCGCCCGTCGGCATGCTCGGCGCGGAAGGAGGCGTCGCGCGCGAGCGCCGGCCCGCCGGGGCTGCGGCCTAAGATCGCCTCGGCCCGGGCATTGACCAGGTTCGGCGCGCCCGGCCCGATCCCGGTGACCGAGATGCCGACCGGCGCCTGCCGGAAGACCGATTCGAGCAGGCCGCGCTCCAGGTCGAGCCGGCGTTCGGAATCGCGCCGCGCCGCCTCGGCGCGCCGGCGCTCGGTGAGGTCGAGCATCGCGCCGATCATCCGGACCGCGCGGCCCGCCTCGTCGCGGATCACCGAGCCGCGGTCGACGACGTCGGCGTAGGTGCCGTCGGCGCGCCGGAAGCGGTATTCGTCGCCCCAAGCCGTCCCGGTGCCGTCGACGACGGCGTGGATCGAGGCGTCGATCCGGGCGCGGTCGTCGGGGTGGATATGGTCGATCCGCCACGCGCCGGTCGGCGCGACCGTGCCCGGGGCATGGCCGTAGGCCGCCTCCAGCGCCTCGTTCCACAGGACGTGGTCGGTGGCGAAGTCCCAGTCCCAGATCGCATCGCTGGTGGCCCGCGCCGCCAGGCGGTAGCGCTCCTCGGTGGCCTGCACCGCCCGCAACGCCGCCTCGCGCTCGGCCGCCGCCCGCCGCATCGCCAGATGACCCATCACCTGGCGCGCCAGCGCCCGCAGGTCGCCGGCCTCGGTCGCGGTCAGGCCGTCGGGGCGCGACACGTAGTCGATCACGCAGAGCGTGCCGAGCACGTGCCCCTCCGGCGTGCGCAGGGGCGCCCCGGCATAGAACCGGATGCCGGGCGAGGCGGTGACGAGCGGGTTGTCGCGGGTGCGCGGGTCCTGCGTCAGGTCCGGGATGACGAGGAGCGAATGCGGGTGCGCCAGGGCGTGGGCGCAGACCGAGCGGCCGAGATCGGTCTGGGCGAAGGGAAAGCCGGTGCGGGCCTTGAACCATTGCCGGGTGTCGGCGACGAGGCTCACCAGCGCGACCGGCGCATCGCACAGCCGGCTCGCCAGCCGCACGACGTCGTCGAATCCCGGCTCGGGCAGGGTGTCGAGCACGGCGTGCGCCTCGAGCGCGGCCAGCCGGTCGGGATCGTGGACGGCGCTCGGAGGATCGGGGGCGCGTGACATGCGGGACGGGGTTTCTTCCTACCGGCTCTTACCCCGAACCCGGCCCCGGCGTCACGGCCGCTCCTGCCTCCGTCCCCCGTCATGCGATGTCCGCATCGCGCGATCCTGTCCGGACGCGTCCTTCCGGACAGCGTATCAGTCGATGACCTCGACGACGCGGCGGGTGCCGGGCTCGACCAGGACCGGGTGGTCGTTGACGATCGTGTAGTTGTAGCCCTTGAGGGCGAATTCCGGCGGCACGTCGTAATAGACCACGCCCTCGGGCGGCAGCACCGCGCCGACGCGCAACGGGCCCTCGTAGCGGAAGGACGGCCGGCGCTCGCCGGCGGCGTAGATGCGGAAACGCTCGCGCCGGTCGATGCCGAGCAGGCTGTTGGCGGTGCCGACGGCGGCTCCGATCGCGCTCCCCACCACCGCCCCCACCGGCCCGGCGATCGCCTCGCCCCGCGCCGCGCCGTCCTGCGCGCCGCGGACGGTGCCCTGGGCCTGGGCGGCGGTGGAGAGAGGGGCGGCCAGCAGGAGGGCGGCCAACGGGAGGGCGACGAGGGCGAGGCGCATGGGAGATCCCGGGGCGAGCTTGGCTGTTGCGGGAGAACGGCGGGGATGCGGGGGAGGTTCCGGTCGGGGCGGCGGGTGTGGAGGACGGCGGCGATCCGGAATCGACGTTAACCGCGATTGAAGAGGATCGGGGACGGCCGGCAAAACCCCATTGGCGTCCACGATTTGGAAGGCGGGCGGGGCCTAGCGTCCTCGCCATGAGCGGGATTTCGGACGGCAGGGCGGCAAGGCACGGCACGGCGCGGCGAGGCCCGGGACTGCCGGCGGCGGGACGGATGCGGGCGTGACGATGAGCCATCGGCGCAACGACCAGATCGACATGGTGGTGCCCTTCGTGCACTTCCGCGACCAGCGGGAGACGATGGAGCGGCCGTTCTTCTCGATCGCCAAGCAGAAGCGCCTGAAGGAGATCGACTATACCAGCCCCGACGGCTCGGTCTGGGTGCGGGTGCTGCCGAACCAAGCCTACGGCATGGCGACGATCTGGGATGCCGACATCCTGATCTGGGCCGCCTCGACGATCTGCGAGATGAAGAAGCGCGGCCGCAACGACATCCCGCGCAAGCTCAACTTCATGCCCTACGACCTTCTGAAGGGGATCGGCCGCGAGACCGGCGGGCGGCAGTACAAGCTTCTGCGCGACGCGCTGTTTCGCCTGCAATCGACCTCGGTGCGCACCAACATCCGGGCCGAGAAGGCCAAGCGCAAGGAGCGGCAGTTCAGCTGGATCGACGCGTTCGACGATACGATCGACGAGGAGACCAATGCCAGCCGCGGCATGTCGATCACCCTGTCGGACTGGTTCTACGAGGGCGTGCTGATGGATGGCGGCGTGCTCGCCATCGACCCGGCCTATTTCGGCATCACCGGCGGGCGCGAGCGCTGGCTCTACCGCATCGCCCGCAAGCATGCCGGCGGGGCGGGGGAGGGGGGTTTCGCCATCAGCCTGCCGACCCTGTTCGAGAAGTCGGGCGCCGAGGGCACCTACCGCCGGTTCAAGTTCGAGATCGCCAAGATCGCCAAGGCCGACGAGCTGCCGGGCTTCGTCCTGCGGCTCGAGGAGAAGGAGCGCGGCGAGCCGCACCTGCGGATGATCCGCCGCGACCTCGTCACCGACGAGATCCTGGTGACGCCGGCCGCCAAGCCGAAGCGGACCCGCAAGCCGAAGGCGGCGCCCGAGCTGCCGCTCTTCCGCCACCTCTCGGACGAGACGATCGCCTTGTGCCGCAAGGCCCATCCGGGCTGGGACGTGTACGGGCTGAAGACCGAGTTCGACCACTGGCTCGAAGGCGACGCCAACCGCGAGCCGAAGAACTACGAGAGCGCCTTCCTGGGGTTCGCCGAGCGCTTCGTGCGCGACGCCCGATGATCCACAGGCCGCCCCGTTCCCGATGTACGGGTGCGGCCTCACGCGGACCGGGCGGCCCCGAGGGGAAATCCCCGGAATCCCTGTGAACGAGTCGGGTGGACTCGGCACTTCGGGAACGCCGGGAAGGGTGGACGGCACTTCGGGAACGGTCCCCGTGCGATCGGGAACGCCGGCACGGCACTTCGGGGACAGGACAAGCGGCACAACGGGGACGGATCCTCGGCACTTCGGGAACGGCCCGCCGCCATTAAGCATTTGGGCGAGTTCCAGGAATCGCCGCCGCCGGAGCGCCTAAATCCATAAAGATTCCTGTAACACTCTAAGCGGTGCATTCTGGGGAAAAGCCGGACAGTGACTCAAAGCCCGAGTCCTGCCCCGCAATCGCGAGTCGAGATCGGGTCCACAAGGCACCCACAGGAGTCCAGGCGAGGCACCGGAACGAATCAGCGCATCGCGGCATCTGTCGAAGCGGAACAGGGCGACCGGACTCGACTCCGCTGAGCTTTCCTGTGGGACTCTCCGGGATGGAGGATCGCGATCTCGACTCGGCGAAGCTCGCATCGTACAGGCGGATTCAGGGGTCGATGGAACGAGTCGGGCGGGGCGAGCGTACGGCTGGCGAGGATTCGGGTGATGGCGAACCGTTCGTGAAGTACGCCTCGGCGGCGGCGGATCCTTCGATCGGGCCGTTCCGGACGGCAGCGTGCCTGGCGTGGATCGGCTCGCCGGCGGGGCGCGGGACGACGTGAGGACCGGGCGACGTACATCGGGGACAGCGGGGATGAGCGACCGATCGGAGGGACGGGCCTGCACGGTTTCCCCGCAATTCCGGACCCAGCGTCAGTGGACGGAATGGGCGCGAGACGGCGGCCCCGGGGATCGGGGGCGGCAAATCGAGGACGGGACGGCCGCGCCCTGCACGAGGTCCGGCGTGGGCGCGCGAGTGGAAAAGGCGCAGTTCCCGAAATACGTCGGCTGGAGGCGGGAGGTTTCGGCGAGCGCAGGCAAGTCGTCGGGAGGCAGAGAACCCGCTCCGGCCGCAGGACGATCCCAGTCGTCCGAGTGGCCCGACTTTTCTCATCGGTACCCAGCAACCTCCGCGTCATTCGAACGCCGCGTAGCGGAGCCCGGAATGGCGCACTGGGTATGAGCAAGGATGAGGATCGATCGGACAGGTCCCGACGGCGAGAGCCGCCGTGAAGACCTGTCCGATCGTCCCGGATCACCTTGGAAAAGACCTCACCCGAGGCTCGGCAAATCCAGCCCATGCTCCCGCGCACAAGCCGCGGCATCCTCGTATCCGGCATCGGCGTGGCGCATCACACCGGTGGCGGGGTCGTTCCACAGGACCCGTTCCAGGCGCCGGTCGGCGGCCTCGGTGCCGTCGCAGACGATCGCCATGCCGGCATGCTGCGAGAAGCCCATCCCGACCCCGCCGCCGTGATGCAGCGAGACCCAGGTGGCGCCGGACGCGGTGTTGAGGAGGGCGTTGAGCAGCGGCCAGTCGGAGACCGCGTCCGAGCCGTCGCGCATGCTTTCCGTCTCGCGGTTCGGCGAGGCGACGGAACCGGAATCGAGGTGGTCGCGGCCGATGACGATCGGCGCCTTCAATTCGCCCTTGCGCACCATCTCGTTGAAAGCGAGGCCGAGGCGGTGGCGGTCGCCGAGGCCCACCCAGCAGATCCGCGCCGGCAGGCCTTGGAACCGGATCTTGTCCCGCGCCATGTCGAGCCAGCGGTGGAGGTGGTGGTTGTCGGGCAGAAGCTCCTTCACCTTCGCGTCGGTGCGGTAGATGTCCTCCGGATCGCCCGAGAGGGCGCACCAGCGGAACGGCCCGATGCCGCGGCAGAAGAGCGGGCGGATATAGGCCGGCACGAAGCCCGGGAAGGCGAAGGCGTCCTCGACGCCCTCCTCCAGCGCCATCTGGCGGATGTTGTTGCCGTAATCGACCACCGGCACGCCGGCGCGGTGGAAATCGAGCATCGCCCGGACATGCACCGCCATCGAGCGCCTGGCGGCGGCGGCCACCGCGGCCGGGTCGCTCTCGCGCCTGGCTTCCCACTCGGCGACCGTCCAGCCCGAGGGCAGGTAGCCGTTGACGGGATCGTGGGCCGAGGTCTGGTCGGTGACGCAGTCGGGGCGAACGCCGCGGGCGTAGAGCTCGCCGAAGATGTCGGCGGCGTTGCCGAGCAGCGCGACCGAGCGCGGAATCTTCGTGCGGGCGGATTCGGCGATCAGCTCCAGCGCGTGGTCGAGGTCGCGGGCCTGGACGTCGACGTAGCCGGTGCGCAGGCGGAACTCGATGCGCGAGGCCTGCGCCTCGACGGCGAGGCAGGAGGCGCCCGCCATGGTGGCGGCCAAGGTCTGCGCGCCGCCCATGCCCCCCAGGCCCGCGGTGAGAATCCAGCGGCCCGACAGGTCGCCGGCATAATGCTGGCGGCCCATCTCGACGAAGGTCTCGTAGGTGCCCTGCACGATGCCCTGGCTGCCGATATAGATCCAGGACCCGGCCGTCATCTGGCCGTACATCATCAGGCCCTTGCGATCGAGCTCGTGGAAATGCTCCCAGGTCGCCCAGTGCGGCACGAGATTCGAGTTGGCGATCAGCACCCGCGGGGCATCGGCGTGGGTGCGGAACACTCCCACCGGCTTGCCCGATTGCACCAGCAGGGTCTGGTCGTCGTCGAGGTCGCGGAGCGCCGCCACGATGCGGTCGAAGCTCGCCCAGTCCCGCGCCGCCCGGCCGATGCCGCCATAGACGACGAGCTCGCCCGGCCGCTCGGCGACGTCGGGATCGAGGTTGTTCATCAGCATCCGGAGCGGCGCCTCGGTGAGCCAGCTCTTGGCGGTGAGGGCGGTGCCGTGGGGTGCGCGGATGGTGCGGGCGTTGTCGATGCGGGTCATGGCTGGGGGCTCCGGACGATAAAGTGAGTCAGAAAGGCTTTGACGGCACCGGAAGAATTCAAACCCTCCATCGTCATTCGGGGCTGCGCAGCGGAGCCTGGAATCCAGAACGGCTGGTGGGAAAGGATGATGCGGATCGCGCCTCGCTCTTTCCTGAACCATCGTCGCTTCCGGATTCCGGGCTCCGCTGCGCGGCCCCGGAACGACCCGGTGGGTGTCAGGTCCGTCGAGGTTGGCGAACGGCCTCCGGCCGCGCCCCGCAGATACGGGCATGAAGCGGGTTGAACCCCATCCGGTAGACCAGCTCCGCCGGCCGCTCGACCGACCACACCGCGAGGTCGGCGCGCTTGCCGGCTTCGAGCGTGCCGACCTCGGAGAGGATCCCGAGGGCGCGGGCGGCCTCGCGGGTGGTGCCGGCCAGGCACTCGTCGACGGTGAGGCGGAACAGGGTCGCGGCCATGTTCATGGCGAGCAGCAGCGAGGTCAGCGGCGAGGTGCCGGGATTGGCGTCGGTGGCGACCGCCATCGGCACGCCGTGCCGGCGAAACAGCCCGACCGGCGGCAGCTTGGTCTCGCGGATGAAGTAATAGGCGCCGGGCAGCAGCACCGCGACGGTGCCGCTCCCCGCCATCGCGGCGGCGCCGGCCTCGTCGGTATGCTCCAGGTGATCGGCCGAGAGCGCCCCGTAGCGGGCCGCGAGCGCCGCGCCGCCGAGATTCGAGAGCTGGTCGGCATGCAGCTTCACCGGCAGGCCGAGAGCCCTGGCGCGCTCGAACACCCGCGCGACCTGATCGGGCGAGAAGGCGATGCCCTCGCAGAACGCGTCGACCGCATCGACGAGGCCCTCCGCGGCCAGCGCCGGCAGCATCGTGTCGGCGACCTCGGCGATGTACGCGTCCTTGTCGCCGCCGGCCTCCGGCGGCAGGGCGTGGGCGCCGAGGAACGTGGTGCGGATCCCGACCGGGCGGACCTCGCCGAGGCGGCGGGCGGCGCGGAGCGCCTTGCGCTCGCTCGACTGGTCGAGGCCGTAGCCGGACTTCACCTCGACGGTGGTGACGCCCTCGGCGATCAGCGCGTCGAGCCGCGGCAGGGTCTGGCGCACCAGCTCGTCCTCGCTCGCCGCCCGCAAGGCGCCGACCGAGGAGACGATGCCGCCGCCGGCCCGCGCCACCTCCTCGTAGGAGGCACCGGCGAGGCGCAGCTCGAATTCGTGCGCCCGGTCGCCGGCCCAGACGAGGTGGGTGTGGCAGTCGATCAGCCCCGGGGTGATCCAGCGGCCCTCGCCGTCGACGATCTCGGCACCGTGACGCGCCGCCGCCGGCAGGTCGGCCTCAGGCCCGGCGAACACGATCCGCCCGTCGCGGATCGCCAGCGCCCCCGTCTCCACCGCGCCGATGCCGGGAAGGCCCGGCGCGAAGGTGGCGAGCCGGACGTTGCGCCAGACCCGGTGCCGGACCTGGCCCGCGCTGTCTCTCTCGCTCATGCCCGCCTCCTCCTCGCGATTCCTCATTATGTATAGACATGAGAGATCGCGCTTGTATAGACAGGAACGGACGAAAGCGGGCCGAGAGCCTCGAACCCCCGAAGGCAGGAGATGCGCCGATGACCGTGCTGCACGCCGCCCACGCCCTGACGCCCGCGGGCTGGCAGGCCGATGTCCGGCTGACGCTGGCGGAGGGGCGGATCTCGGCCGTCGAGGCCGAACGGGGGCCGGAGCCGGGAGACGAGCGGGTGGCCGTGCTGGTGCCGGGCCTGCCGAACCTGCACAGCCACGCCTTCCAGCGCGGCATGGCCGGGCTCGCCGAGCGGCGCGGCCCCTCCGCCGACACGTTCTGGACCTGGCGCGAGACGATGTACCGCTTCGCCCTGCGGATGACGCCCGACGAGGCCGAGGCGGTGGCGGCGCAAGCCTATGTCGAGATGCTCGAATCCGGCTTCACCCGGGTCGGCGAGTTCCACTACCTGCACCACGGGCCCGACGGACGGCCCTACGCCAACCCCGCGGAGATGGCCGAACGGATCGCGGCCGCGGCGGCCCTCACGGGCCTGCGCCTCAGCCTGCTGCCGGTGCTCTATCGCTGGTCGAATTTCGGCGGCACCGCCCCCACGGAGGGCCAGCGCCGGTTCGTCAGCGACCTCGATCTCTTCGCCCGCCTGGTCGAGGCCTCCCGGGCCGCCGTGGCCCATCTGCCGGGATCCACCCTCGGCGTCGCGCCCCACAGCCTGCGTGCGGTGATGCCGGACGACCTCTCCGCCGCCCTCGCCCTCGCGGCCGGCGGGCCGGTCCACATCCACGCCGCCGAGCAGGTGCGCGAGGTGGAGGAGTGCCAGGCCTGGTCCGGCGCGCGGCCGGTGCAATGGCTCCTCGACCGGGCCGGGCTCGATGCGCGCTGGTGCCTGATCCACGCCACCCACATGACGCCGGACGAGACCGCCCGGTTCGCGAAGAGCGGCGCCGTCGCGGGCCTGTGCCCGGTGACGGAGGCGAGCCTCGGCGACGGCATCTTCCCGGCCCCCGGCTTCGTCGCGGCGGGCGGGCGCTACGGAATCGGCACCGATTCGAACGTGCTGGTCGGCGCCGCCGACGAGCTGCGCCAGCTCGAATACGCCCAGCGCCTCGGGAATCGCCAGCGCAACGTGCTGGCCGCCCCCGGCGCCTCAACCGGGCGGGCCGTGTTCGACGCAAGCCTCGCCGGCGGCACCCAGGCGCTCGCCGCAACAAGCGGTGGGCTCGCGGCCGGGGCCCCGGCCGACTGCGTCGCCCTCGACGGGGCCGACCCGGCCCTGCTCGAACGGCGGGGCGACGCCCTCCTCGACGGCTGGATCTTCGCCGCCGGCTCCCGCGCGGTGGACGCGGTCTGGGTGGCGGGAAACCGGGTCGTCGCGGGCGGGCGGCACGTCGCCCGGGAGGCGGTGGCGGCGCGGTATGCGGGCGTGCTCCGGCGGCTGATGGCGGAGTGAGAGGCCGTCCCGGGTCCGCGCTTTACCGAAGGACGACCCTGCGGCAAAAATGATGCACGACGAAAAACCAAAGCAGAGTCCTGCCATTCCTCTCCGTGAGGACGGACGCTCCGCCCTGGCCCTCACGGGCGCGATCGGCTATCAGCCCCGCCGCCCCGGCCACGGCCGGGCGTTCGCAAGGTCATGGTTCCGCCCGGGCGGAGCGTGAACGGTCGAGGGCGATGCGGTACGAGGTCGAGCGGAAGTTCCTGGTGGCCCATGCGGGCTGGCGCGCCCGCGCGGTGAGCCGGAGCCGGCTGACGGACGGGCTGGTCGGCGAGTTCGCCGGCGGCAAGGTCCGGGTGCGGCTCGACGAGGAGACGGCCTGGCTCACCGTCAAGGGCCCGCGCGACGGCCTGGCGCGGCCGGAATTCGAGTACGAGATCCCCCGCACCGATGCCGAGGCGATGCTGCGCCTGGTCTGCGAGACCTGCCTGATCGAGAAGACCCGCCACTGCGTGCCGCATGACGGCGTGGTCTGGACGGTGGACGAGTATCGCGGCGCGCTGTCGGGCATGATCCTGGCCGAGGTCGAGCTGGAGCACGAGGCGCAGGTCGTCACCCTTCCGGACTGGGTCGGCCGCGAGGTCACGGCGGATCCACGCTTCCGCCAGTCGACCCTGCTGCGCCTCGCCCGCGAGGCCGGCCGCCCGGTGACCCTGCGCGAGGTGATCGCCGCGCCGCTGTGAGGGGCCGGTGGGGACGGCACCGCCGTCTCCGGCGCGACCCGGCCGACACGCCACGGCGATTGTCCTTCCGGCCCGCATCGTCTATGAGCCCGCCGCAACAGCATCGAGCCCAACCGGCCAATCGATCTCGCCGCCACTGAGGCCGGCCCGCGGCTCGCCCGCGCCGTGCCGCCTCGCGATTCCGGCGAGTGGACGCTCCCTCCGCCGATTGCGCGGGCGCCGGAGCCGACGCGTCGCGAGGGCTCGACCGATCCCGGTCGGGGTGCCGCGACCATCCCCGAGGAAACCCACCCGAACGGCTTCGCGACGAGCGGTGACGCTTGCCCGCGATCGGACGCCTGTCACGACCGGGGGCGCCCATGCGCCGGCCGGTCCGCACGAGAACGGGATTGGGCCATGCGCGCCGACGACACGACCACCTGCCCGACCGGCGTGAGCCGGCGCCAGATCCTCGGCGGCGCCGCGGCCGGGCTCGCGGCCTCGGCGCTGCCCGGGTCCCTCGCCCTCGCGCAAGCGGCCGAAAAGGTCGACGTGCTGCTGATCGGCGGCGGCATCATGAGCGCGACCCTCGGCGTGTGGCTGAACCAGCTGGAGCCGGACTGGTCGATCCGCATGGTCGAGCGCCTCGACCAGGTGGCGCTGGAGAGCTCGAACGGCTGGAACAATGCCGGCACCGGCCACTCGGCGCTCGCCGAGCTGAACTATACCCCCGAGAAGAAGGGCAAGGTCGAGATCGCCAAGGCGATCGAGATCAACGAGGCGTTCCAGGTCACGCGCCAGTTCCTGGCCTCGCAGGTGAAGAACGGCGTCCTGAAGGACCCGACGACCTTCATCAACTACACGCCCCACATGAGCTTCGTCTGGGGTGACGACAACATCGCCTATCTGCGCAAGCGCTACGAGGCGCTGAAGGCGAGCCCGCTCTTTGCCGGGATGGAGTTCTCGACCGATCCCGAGCAGCTGAAAAAGTGGGTGCCCCTGATGATGGAGGGGCGCGATCCGAACCAGCGGGTCGCCGCCACCTGGTCGCCGCTCGGCACCGACGTCGAATGGGGCGAGGTCACCCGCCAGTACGTCGCCCATCTCCGGAAGCAGAAGAGCTTCCGTCTCGACCTCTCGACCGAGGTCCAGGGCATCGTGAAGAACCCGGACGGCTCCTGGCGGGTTACCGCGCGCAACCTCAAGGACGGGTCGCGCCAGGCGGTCGACGCCAAGTTCGTGTTCATCGGCGCCGGCGGCGGCGCCCTGCACCTGCTCCAGGCCTCCGGCATCCCGGAGGGCCAGGACTATGCCGGCTTCCCCGTCGGCGGCTCGTTCCTGGTCAACGAGAACCCGGACGTCGCGACGCTCCACCTCGCCAAGGCCTACGGCAAGGCCTCGGTCGGCTCGCCGCCGATGTCGGTGCCGCATCTCGACACCCGGGTGCTCGGGGGCAAGCGCGTCATCCTGTTCGGGCCCTTCGCGACCTTCTCGACCAAGTTCCTGAAGGAGGGCTCGTACTTCGATCTCCTCACCTCGACCACGACCAGCAACGTCTGGCCGATGATGAAGGTCGGCCTCGACGAGTACCCGCTGGTGGAATACCTCGCCGGCCAGCTGATGCTCTCCGACGACGACCGCCTGGCGGCGTTGCGCGAATACTTCCCCAACGCCAAGAAGGGCGAGTGGCGCCTGTGGCAGGCGGGCCAGCGCGTGCAGATCATCAAGCGCGACGCGGACAAGGGCGGCGTGCTGAAGCTCGGCACCGAGATCGTCAATGCGCAGGACGGCAGCATCGCGGCCCTGCTCGGCGCCTCCCCCGGCGCCTCGACGGCGGCGCCGATCATGCTGCAGGTGCTCGAGAAGGTCTTCGCCCGGAACGTCGCCACCCCCGAGTGGCAGGCGAAGATCCGCGGGATCGTCCCGAGCTACGGCGCGCGGCTGAACGACGACCCGGAGAAGGTGGCGCAGGCCTGGGCCTTTACCAGCGAGCAACTGCAGCTCCCGACCCCGCCGGCGATCGATCGCGGCCCGCTCAAGCCGACCCCGGTGAGCAGCACCGTGCTCGACAGCGCCGACACCCCGGTCAAGGCCCCGGTGCACGACCTGGCGCCCTGACGGGTTGGCCCACGCGGGCCTTCGGGCCGCGGCTGTTCTCGGTGGATGCGCCTGCGCGTATCGCCTGTTTCCGGATCGGTGGTTGCCGTCATCGAGGACGGCAACCGCCATCCCGCCTCAGATCGGATGCGCCGAATGCCCGGTCGGCTCGCGCCGGTCGGTCTTCGGGCCGCCGGCCTCCGGCCGGATCCGCACCGGCACCGATTTCGCCGCCGGCGTCTTCGAATGCACGTCGTGGTGCGAGAGCGCCATCAGCGGGTTCATCTCGGGGTAATAGGCGCCCAGGCAGCCGTCCGGCAGCGAGAACGGCGTCACCGTGAGGCCGGTCACCACCCGCTCGATCCCGTCCCCGGCATCGCCGACGAGGGAGACGACCTGGCCCTCGGCGAGGCCGGCCCGGCGGATCTCGTCGGGGTTCATCAGGAGCACGTCGCGGGTGCCCTCGATCCCGCGCAGGCGGTCGCTGTAGCCGTAGATCGTGGTGTTGAACTGGTCGTTCGACCGCATGGTGATCAGCCGGTAGCGACCGGGCTCGTCCTGGAATCCCGTCGCCGACAGCATCGCGGGCGCGGTGAACTCGGCCTTTCCGCTCTCGGTCTTCCAGATCCGCTCGCGGGCCGAGTTGCCGCGGTAGAACCCGCCCGGGATCCAGAGACGGTCGTTGAAGTCGTGGAACTCTTCCCGGTAGGTCTTGGCGATCTCGTCGCGGATCAGGCCGTAATCGCCGACCCACTCGTCCCACCGGACCTTCGGGTTCGGCGCCAGCGTCGCCTTGGCCAGGCCGGCCACGATCGCGACCTCGGACTTCAGGAAGTCGCTCGCCGGGGTGCGCCGGCCGAGCGAGCCGTAGATGCAGCTGAACGTGTCCTCGATGCTCACCGCCTGCGGTCCCGACGCCTGGCGGTCCTCCTCGGTGCGGCCGAGGCAGGGCAGCAGGTAGGCGATCTCCCCGTTGACGAGGTGCGAGCGGTTGAGCTTGGTCGCGACCTGGACGGTCAGGCGCATCCGCGTCCAGGCCTTCTCCATCCGGTCCTGGTCGGGGATCGCCCGCACGAAGTTGCCGCCCAGCCCGATGAAGCTGCGCACGTCGCCCGACAGGATGCCCTCGCAGGCCTCGACGGTGTTGACGCCCTTGTCCCGCGGCGGCTCGAAGCCGAACTGCTCGGCGATCCGGTCGAGGGGCACCAGCTCCGGCTTCTCCGAGATGCCGACGGTGCGCTGGCCCTGGACGTTGGAATGGCCCCGCACCGGCGACACGCCGGTGCCGTCGCGGCCGATATTGCCCCTGAGGAGCAACAGGTTGACGACCATCGCGACGTTCTCGAAGCCGTTGACGTGCTGCGTCAGCCCCATGCCGTAGAAGGCGCAGGTACGCTCGGCCTCGACATAGACCTGCCCCGCCGCCTCGATGTCGGCGCGGCCGATGCCGGATTCGCGCTCGATCTCCTCCCAGGACGTCGCCCGGACCTTCGCCTCGAATTCCTCCAACCCGGTCGTGTGCTGGGCGATGAAGTCGACGTCGAGGACGCGCGTGCCCTTCGCCTTGGCGGCGTCGTCGGCGTTGAAGACGTGCTTGCACAGGCCGAGAATCACCGCGATGTCGCCGCCGGGCCGGACCTGATGGTACTGCGCGCTGATCGGCGTCGCCTTGCGGGTCAGCATCTCGACCGGGCTCTGCGGGTTGGTGAAGCTCTCGAGCCCCCGCTCACGCACCGGGTTGAAGGTGATGATCTTCACGCCCCGCTTCGAGGCCTCCTGCAGCGGGTGCAGGAACCGCGGCGAGTTGGTGCCGGTGTTCTGGCCGAAGAAGAACATCGCGTCGCATTTCGACAGATCGTCGAACACGACCGTGCCGACGCTGGCGCCGATCACCTGCTTCAGCGCCACGGACGTCGTCTCGTGGCACATGTTGGAGGAGTCGGGCAGATTGTTGTTGCCGTAGAGCCGGGCGAACAGCGCGTAGAGATACGAGGTCTCGAGGCTGGCGCGACCGGACGAGTAGAACACCACCGATTTCGGATCGAGGCGGCGCAGCTCGGCGCCGATCTCGCGGAACGCCTCGTCCCAGCCGCAAGCGAGGTAGCGGTCGCTGGCGCGGTCGTAGCGCATCGGGTGGGTGAGGCGGCCCAGCTGCTCGAGATCGTAGTCGCTCCAGCCGCGCAGCTCGGTCAGCGTGTGCTTGGCCAGAATCTCGGGCGTGCAGCGCCGGGTGGTCAGCTCCCACAGGGTCGCCTTGGCGCCGTTCTCGCAGAACTCGAAGGGATGGTAGTTCGCCGGCTTCGCCCAGGAGCACGAGGTGCACATGAAGCCTTTCGGCTTGTTCTGGCGAAACAGGGTCTCGGTGGCGAGCGGCGTCGCCCATTCCTTGCCGAACACCTCGGCGATGCCGCGCACCGAACCCCAGCCGCCGGCCGGGCTGTCGTAATGGACCGTGTTCTCCTCGCCCGACATGCTGGTTCTCCCGGCGGCGAAGGAACGGCCGCCGACAGGGAACCCGCCGGGATTGGGTAAGTTCGCCGGGTTCCGCGTCAGCCGCCCTGGGCGTTGCGCCGCAGCCGCACCAGGGCCCGGTCGAGGGCACCCAGGAAGGCGGATCGGTCCTTCGCCGAGAACGGCTTCGGGCCGCCGGTGACCGCGCCGGCCTCGCGCAGGGACTGCATCAGGTCGCGGGTGGCGAGCGCCATGCCGACGGAGGACTCGGTGAAGGCCTTGCCGGTGGGGCCGAGCACGCTGGCGCCGGCCTTCACGCAGCGGCTCGCCAGCGGCACGTCGGCGGTGACGACCACCGCCTGCGGGCCGGCCCGCTCGGCGATCCAGTCGTCGGCGGCGTCGAACTTGTCCGAGACGATCACCCGCTCGATCCACGGCTCGCGCGGCACGGTCAGGAAGGCGTTGGCCACCACCACGACGTGAGCGCCGTGACGCCCGGCGACGCGGTAGATCTCGTCCTTCACCGGGCAGGCATCGGCATCGACGTAGACGGTGATCCCCGGCATGGCCGTCAGGTGCCGGGGTTGAGGAAGAGGCTGTCGAATTCCGGCGGCGCGTAGTTCCGGCCGGTGATGTCGGTGATGACGACGTGATCGTGGCCGTCGGCCTCGAGTTCCTGCGCCTTCTCCAGGGCCTCCTCGGGCGAGGTGCGCTGGTGCGAGAGCGGGCCGTTGGCGGTGTGGGCGGTCACGACGAGGTGCATTGTCATCCTTGGTTGAGGGCTCGCGGGCTTATCGCACGAGACGATGCGAAGAGGCGAGCACCCAGGGCGAGGCCCACCCGGGCAGGGGAGGGCGGCGGCCCGGCCAAGGTCGCGGATGAGGGTTAACGGTGTGTTGACGGGGCAGGAGGGGCGCGCGGCTTGAACCCTCCCCCGTCCCAAGTCGGGCCTGCCCGACTTGGGCACGTCGATCCGGGCCTCGAGCAAGCCCGAGGTCCGTGGGGGGAGGGTTCATCCCGTGCTCTATGCGCGCATCGGCCACCTCACGCCGCCGTCGCCGCTACCCCGCGACCGGCTTCCGCCAGCGCCGCCTGGTAGACCGCGACGTAGCGGGCCGCGACGCCCGACCAGCGGTAATCCGACAGGTCCTCGCCGCCCCGCGCGGTCTCGCCCCGCGCCAGGCGGTCGTAGGCGCCCCGGATTGCCCCGGCGGCGGTCTCAGGTTCCGCGAAATCCGCCAGCGTGATCAAGGGGTGGCGTTCCTTAAGCCAAGCGAAGGCGTCGTTGGGATGGGCCACCGGGACGAGCCCGGCGCTCAGGGCCTCGATCAGCGCGATGCCGAAGCCCTCGTATTCCGAGGCCGACACGAACAGGCTCGATTGGCCGATCAGCTCGCGGATCGCCGGAGCATCGAGCCCGGTATGCAGGGTGACCGCGCCGGTGAGGCCCATCCGGTCGATCTCGTCAGTCAGCGCCCCGGCGGTGACGTCGGAGGGCATCCCGACGATCCGCAGGCGCCAGTCCGGGCCCTCGGCGTTGAGCACCCGCAGGGTCGCGAGCAGGCGGTCGAGGCGCTTGTTGCGGGCGAAGCGGCCGATCGTCAGGAGCGCGGGCCGCGGCTCCGGCGCGGCGGCGCCGGCGAACTTGTCGAGGTCGACGCCGTTCTGGATGACCTCGACGCCCCCCGGGGCGATGCCGGCGAACAGCCGCGCGTCGCTGTCGCTGCAGGCGACGATCGCCTCGTAGCCGCGCACGCTCATCCGGGTCGGGCCCTCGAACCACAGCTTCTTCAGCCGCGAATGCGCGCTCGTATGGAAGAAGCCGCCATGGGTCGTCGCCACCATCGGCCGGCGATGGATCGGACGGGCCAGCGCGAAGGCGTCGAAGAAGAAGTCGATGGCGTGGACGTGGACGAGGTCGGCGTCGCCGAGATGCCGGAACACCGACGGGGCGACGGGGTAGCGGGGCGAGCCGAAGAACGGGATCCGTTCGATGTCGATCCCCTCCAGAATCTCCCGCGCCGGCAGCCGCGCCTCGGGCGCCGAGAACAGCCGGTCGAGGGTCAGCACCCGGACCTTGTGGCCGAGGCGGGCCTGCTCGCGGGCGAGGTTGGCGACGAAATCCTCGAGCCCGCCGCGGTTGGGCAGGAACTGGCGGACCACGTGCAGGATCGACAGGGGCGCGGCCGGCATCGTCGTCACTCGGGCTCTAGCGTTCGCAGGACGGTTCGGCCCGGGCGGCGGCCTGCAAGGCAGCCACGACCGGGGCGTTGGCCCCGCCGGGATCGAGCTTGAGGGGGTAATCCGGCGCCCACAGCTCGCCGGCGGCCCAGGCGGTCCAGCCGACCCATTGCTGGGGATTGCGGTTGAGGTGGTCGAGCACCGCCCGCAACCGCTCCGGGCAGCCCTTGCGGCTCGAGGCGCCGACCTCGCCGAGAAAGGCGCGGCGCCCGTTCCGGGCGAGCCAGTCGGTCATCCGCTCCACCGCCTGCAGGGCGTCGGCGCCGCGGCTGCACTCGGCATGGGTGCCGGAGAAGTCGGCATCGAGGTACTGGTGCACCTCGTAGGCGACGTTCTTGCCCGGATCGACCACCCCGAGCATGACCGCAGCGTTGTTGCCCGTCGGCAGGTCGGCGGTCCAGCTATGCGCCCCGGTCCAGCCGGAGCCCGGCACCAGCGCCAGCTGCCTGGCGCCCGTCTCGCGGATCGCCGCGAGGGCGGCATTGGCCGAGACCAGCCAGCGCGCCGCCGGGATGTCGTGCGGCTCGTTCATCAGCCCGAACACCACCGAGGCGTCGCCGCGGAAATGCCGCGCCAGGCGCTGCCAGACATCCGCGAAGGCCTCCGGCGTCACCATCTCGGAATCGACCCGCGCCTTGCCGTGATAGGCGTAGTTGTGCAGGTCGATCACCGTGCGCATCCCGGCTTGGCTCGCGGCCGAGACCGCGGCGTCGAGGCGGGCGAGCTCGTCCGGGTCGAGGGGCTGTCGCAGGGCCGGCTGCAGCCGCTCCCAGCGGATCGGCAGCCGCATCGCCGTGAGGCCGAGGGCCGCGAACCGGCGGATCGTGTCGGCGGAGGGATAGAGGTAGTCGAAGCCGTAGCGCCCCGGCACGGTGCCGAACTCGGCCCCGCTGATGTTGACCCCGCGCAGGCACAGGGATGCCGCGGCGGACGGGAGAGCGAGGATCGGGCCGGCACAGGCCAGGACGGCGAGGGTGAGGAGGCGGCGCATCTTACTCGGCCGCCTGCGGGGCGATCTGGGCAGGGGCGATCTGGGCGGCGGGCGTCCAGGCCCGGCGGGTGAAGAAGGCGGTGGCCCGGCTGTCGACGTTCCAGTGCCGGCGCACCCAGCGGGCGAGCACCAGGTTGATGACGACCGTCCAGCCCACATTCGCCACCGCGACGCCGAGGATGCCGAACGGCACCGCCACGAGGCAGAGCAGCACCGCGTAGACGGAGAACAGCACAGCGTTGCTGACCAGGATGTAGCGCTCGCCGCCGCCGATCGTCAGCAGCGTGGCGCCGGGCCCGAAGAACGCGATGACGACCGAGGACAGGCTGAGCACCATCAGCACGTCGGTATGGGCGGCGAAATCCGGCTTGAACAGCGCGAGGGCGAAGGGCGCCCCGACCGCCATCACCACGGCGCCCGCCGCGGAGATCGCGAAGCTCGCCAGCGACAGCCGGCCGACCAGCCGCTGGGCGCCCTCGCGGTCGCGGGCCTGGAAGTGGCTGGCGATCATCGGCATGCTGACCGTGTCGATCGCCGCGCTCGGCAGGTTGACCAGCGTCGCGTAGCGAAGCGCCACGAAGTAGAACGCCGCCTGCTCCATGCCGAGCAACGCCCCGACGATCACGGTCTCGAGGAAGGCCGTCACCGCCACCATCACGTTGTTGGCGGTGAAGAGCAGGCTCTCGCCGCCCCAGGCCGGCCCCTTCCCCGGGTGGCGGAAGCCGCCGTACCAGGAATCCCAGCCGTGATGCGCGGCGAGGTGCCAGGCCTGGTACAGCGTCATCGCGAGCAGGAGGCCGAGCACGATCTCCATCGCCGCGGTGGCGCCGGTCAGCAGGCCGGCGAGCGAGGCGCCCCAGAGCACCACCGAGCAGGCGCCGCGCCAGACCACCTCGCGCGGCAGCAGCGCCAGCCAGATCCGGCCGTGGATGCGGAAGTAGCTCTGCAGGTACTCGGCGACCGCGAACACCGCCGCGAAGGCGCAGGCGAGGTGGAGCCGGTGATAGGGATCCGGCAGCGCGTCCTCGGCGACGAACACCACCGCGCACAGGCCCAGCATCAGCGCGACGGCACCGGCGAGCCAGCCGAGATTGTAGCGCACCAGCGCGTCGTTGTGCGGCGTCACGCCGTCCTGCGCGCGGTAATGCTTGAGCACGAGGTTCTGCTGGCCGAGCGCCGCGATCAGCCCGAGTCCGCTGCCCAGCGTGAACAGGAAGACGTAGACGCCGTACTCGTAGGTGGTGAGGAGCCGGCTCGCCACGAGCAGCATCACGAAGCCGAGCATCGCGCTGGCGATCCGTGCCACGAAGGCCGAAGCGAATTGCTGCGAGCGGCCCGACCGGCGCAGCCGCGCGACGAGTGTCAGCATCGTGTCGGTCGCCTCTCGGTGGAGCCCGCGCCGCGAGCGGCCGGGGGCGGCGCGCCGCGCCCGCCACGTCTCACGGGTAGCAGCGATCCCCTATCGGGACTTTAACGCGACCCCGTGCCTTGGCCCGATTGCCGCTCAATCATCACGAAGACTGGCCTAAGACGACAAGCTTAGCCTTTGGCATGATCAGGCCCGGCGGCTTGTCGGTATCTGTCAAAGGCGGCATTAACCTTGTGCGGAGTTAAGTCTGCATCTCTGCGTCGGGCGGGTGCATTGACTGGGCGAGGGGGCCATCCCGCCGGGACTTCTTTACCGGTGCCGACGATGGTCTTGCCTCGACACGGATCATCCAACCGATTGGGAAGCCTCCCATGCCTGACCGCGCCCTCGATACGGCGCCCGGAGCTGCGAGCGTCGACCGGCTCGACCTCGAGGGCGTCAGCGTCAGCGACATCACCCGCGACGAGCTGTTCGGGCGCCTGCGCGACGCCCTCGACCGGCGCACGCAGCTCTGCCTCGGCTTCTGCAACGCCAACATGCTGCTGAAGGCCCTGTGCACTCCCGCCTACGCGGCGGCGTTGCGCAGCTTCGTCCTCGTCAGCGACGGGCTCGGCATCGACCTGTGCTCGCTGCTGTTCCGCGGCCGCTCGTTCCGGCAGAACCTCAACGGCACCGACCTCGTCCCGGCCTTCCTCGCCGCCGAGACGGGGCCGCGCACGCTGTTCCTGCTCGGGGCGAAGCCCGGCATCGCCGAGGCGGCGGCGCGCAACCTGGCGCTGCTCTATCCGCAGCACCGGATCGTCGGCGTGCGGCACGGCTACTTCGCGCCGGGCGAGACCGACGCCGTCCTGGCCGAGATCAACGCCGCCTCGCCCGACATCCTCCTCGTCGCCCTCGGCAACCCGGCCCAGGAGGCGTTCATCGCCGAGAACGCGAGCCGAATCGACGCGCGGCTGCTGCTGGGGGTCGGCGCCCTCCTCGACTACACCGCCGGCGCGGCGGTTCGCGCGCCTGCGGCGTTCCGCCTCATGCGGCTCGAATGGGTATTCCGTCTCCTGCGCGAGCCGCGCCGCCTCGGGCGCCGCTATACCGTCGATATCGTGGTGTTCCTGGCGACGATCCTGCGCCTGCGGCTGGCGAGCCTGGGGCGGGGCCGCCCGGTCCGCGTCGCCCGCTCGTGAGCCTGCGGGAGGTCGGCCCAGGGCCGATCGAGCGGTTTTCCAGGTGACAATACAGGAAACAACAAGACATAAAACAATCGACCGGAGCAACGCGCTCGGGCGTTGCCCGGCGCCGGTGAAGGGGGAAGAGGTAAGATGCTGACCGACGGCGCGGGCAAACAATCCATCGCGGAGCCCATTACGGGGCCGATCGCGGCGGAGCCGGTCCCGGTCGCGCTCGGCGACGCGTTCGGCTGGTACAGCCCGGGCGTGCGCCGGCGCGGCGTGCTCCTGTGCGGCACTTTCGGGTTCGAGCAATGGTGCGCCTACCGCTCCTGGCGCGAGCTCGCCGGGATGATCTCCGCCGCCGGCTGCGCGACCTTGCGCTTCGATTATCCGGGCCAGGGCGATTCGCGCGACCCGGCGGCGGGGTCGGAGATCCCGGCGGCGCTCGACGCGATCCGGGCCGGCATCGCCTTCCTGCGCGAGCGGGCGGGGGCCGAGGAGATCGTCGTGGTCGGCCTGCGGCTCGGCGCCACCCTGGCGGCGCTGTCGGGCGAGGAGATCGACCGGCTGGTGATGCTGGCACCGTTCCCCAACGGCAAGGCCTATCGCCGCGAGATGGCGATGCAGTCGCGGCTCATCGACGTGATGCCCGACCGCACGCCGATGCCGCAGGAGCCCGACTCGCTGATGGTCGGCAGCTTCCTCCTCGAAGCCCAGGCCCTCGCCGACCTCGCCCGCCTCGACCTCGCGGCGGCGCAGCGTGCGCCGGCGCCGCGGATCCTGCTGCTCGGCCCGAAGGTCGACACGCTCGCCGCGCGCTACCGGGCGCTCGGGAGCGAGGTCGAGGCCGGCCCGTTCCCCGATCTGACCCAGCTCGTCTCCGACCCGCTCTTCTCCCGCACCCCCGACCAGACCTTCGCCCTGGTGCGCGACTTCGCGGCGGCAGATGCGCCCTTGCCCGCGTCCTTGCCCGCGTCCTTGCCCGTCGTCCCCGTGCCGGAGCCCTGCCGGTTCGCGGACGCGGCGTGGCAGGAGGAGGTGTCGCGCTTCGGCCCCGGCCTCGTCGGCATCCTGTGCCGGCCGCAGGGGACCTGGAGCGGCGACACCGTGCTGGTGGTCAATTCCGGCCGCAACCCGCGGGCCGGCCACGGCCGCCAGACGACGCAGCTCGCCCGGCGGCTCGCCGCCTCCGGCATCGCCTCGTTCCGCTTCGACCTGCGCGGCATCGGCGACAGCGCCGGGCGGCCGGACGGCTCGCTGCCGCTCTACGCGGCGGATTCGGTCGCCGACGTCACGGCGGCCACCGACCATCTCGCGGCCTCGGGCTTCACGCCCGGCGTCGTCCTGGGCGTTTGCAGCGGCGCCTACCAGGCGTTCCGGGCCCTCGCCGGCGATTCGCGGCTGCGCGCCGCGGTGCTGGTCAACCTGTACCGCTTCGCCCTCAAGCCCGGCACCGACGTCGAGACGATGGTGCGGGACACCTTCCGCCACAGCCAGAGCTACATGGCCCGCGCCCGCGAGGGCCGGATCTGGCGCCGGATCCTCACCGGGGATCTGAGCCTCGCCAAGGTTGCCCGCGCGCTCCTGCGCGACGGCGCGGCCCGTCTCGACCGCTGGACCACCCGGATGCCGTGGCGGACGCTGCAACGCACCAGCGTCGCCGGCCAGGTCGCCGCCATCCGCCGGCGCGGCGCCCGGATCTGCATGATCTACAGCGCCGACGACCTCGGCATCCCGACCGTCGCGGCGCATTTCGGCACCTCGGAGGCACGGGTCGCCCGCCGCCTCGGCTACCCGGTCGAGATCCTCGAGGGCACCGACCACAACCTCAGCCGCGCCGTCGACCAGGACCGCATCTTCACGATTATCCAGCGGGTGGTGCGGGAGGCGCGGCAGCAGGCGCGGGCCGCCGACCGGCCGAACGCCGCCCCCGAGCCGGCGGGCCCGCTCCCGGTGAAGTCCCCGGCCGACCTGTCCCTGCGACTGTCGCGCACCGGCTGAGGACCCGACGATGAGCCCCGAGCACTCCCCGTCCTCCGCCGCCGGGCCCGCCGCTCCCCCGCCGCGCGTCTCCCTGCTCGTCTGCACCAGGGGGCGCTCGGCGCAGCTCGAACGGCTGTTCGAGTCCCTCCTCGTCCAGACCTGCCCGGATTTCGAGGTGGTCCTCGTCGACCAGAACGAGCCCGGCACCCTCGAGCCGATCGTGGCGCGCTACCGCGACCGGCTCGCGATCGACCATGCCCGCTCGGCGCCGGGCCTGTCGCGGGCGCGCAATGTCGGCCTCGCCCGCTGCCGCGGCGACCTGATCGCCTTCCCGGACGACGATTGCTGGTACCCCCCGGACCTCGTCGCCGAGGTGGTGCGGCTGTTCGCCGGCCACCGGCAAGCCGATGCCGTGACCGGCCGCACCCTCGACGCCACGGGCCGCGAATCGCTGGGTGCCTTCCTGGCCTCGGATCAGGCGGTCGACCGGCGCAACGTGTGGTTCTCCGGCAATTCCAACGGCCTGTTCGTGCGCCGCGAGGCCGCCCGCGCCGTCGGCGGCTTCGACGAGACGCTCGGCGTCGGCGCGGCGACGCCGTTCCGCTCCGGCGAGGAGACCGACTTCCTGCTGCGCCTCCTCGGGCAGGGGAGGGGCGTGGTGTTCCGCCACGGCCTGGTCGTCCACCACGACCAGGTCGCCGAGACCGGCCGCCACACCCGCGCCGCCGCCTACGCCCGCGGCTTCGGCCGGGTCCTGCGGCTCCACCGCTACGGCCTCCTCTACCTCGCCTTCCGCCTCGCCCGCTTCACCGCCAGCGGCGGCCGCGCGCTCCTGCGCCGGGACACCGGCACCGCCCTCGACAAGGCCCTGTGGGCGATCGGGACGGTATCGGGCTACTGCGCCGCACGGCGAGCGGCGGACGGGACGGTCGCGGGCGAGCGGGAGGCCTTCGGCGGCTGAGGGCGCGCCGGCGCCTCGCATTCGAACCCCAGGGACGGCCGATCTTGAGATGGCGGATCTTGGGATCGCGGAGACCTCAGGCCCCTGCTATCGGTGCTCGGGCGAGAGAGGATGCGGCCGCCATGAGAGCGATGATCGTCGAGCTTTTCGACCGGATGCCGGAGATCCGCGACGTGCCGGATCCGACGCCGGCGCCCGACGGCGTGGTGATCGACGTCAAGGCGACGGGCCTCTGCCGCAGCGATTGGCACGGCTGGAAGGGGCACGATCCCGATATCCGCCTGCCCCACGTGCCGGGGCACGAATTCGCCGGGATCGTCTCGGCGACCGGATCGGCGGTGCGCCGGTTCCGGGTCGGCGACCGGGTCACGGTCCCGTTCATCGCGGCCTGCGGCCATTGCCGGGAATGCCATGCCGGCCACCAGCAGGTCTGCGAGGCGCAGTTCCAGCCCGGCTTCACCCATTGGGGATCCTTCGCCGAGTACGTCGCGATCGACCGGGCCGACCACAACCTCGTGCGCCTGCCCGACGACATGGGCTTTCCCACCGCCGCCAGCCTCGGCTGCCGCTTCGCGACGTCGTTCCGGGCGGTCGTCGACCAGGGGCGCGTCCGCGGCGGCGAGTGGGTCGCCGTCCACGGGGCCGGCGGGGTCGGCCTCTCGGCGATCATGATCGCCGCGAGCCTCGGCGCCCGGGTCGTCGCGATCGACATCGCCGAGGCCAAGCTCGCGCTCGCCCGGGCCATGGGCGCCGACGCGACGGTCGACAGCCGCAGCGTGCCGGACGTGGTCGAGGCGGTGCGCGAGATCACCGGGGGCGGGGCCCACGTGTCGATCGATGCGCTCGGCCACCCCGAGACCTGCTTCAACTCCATCGCCAACCTGCGGCGGCGCGGCCGTCACGTGCAGGTCGGCCTGATGCTGGCCGACCATGCGCGGGCGCAGATTCCCATGGCGCAGGTCATCGCGCACGAGCTCGAGATCTACGGCAGCCACGGCATGCAGTCCTGGCGCTACGACGCCATGCTGGGCATGATCCGGGCCGGCCGGCTCAAGCCGGAGCGGCTCCTGGGCGAGACGCTCTCGCTGGCGCAGGCCGTTCCGGCGCTCGTCGCGATGGGCGGCACCGCGCCCGACGGCATCGCGATCATCGATCCGCGGGCCTGAGCCGGCGCTACCCCGCCGGGGAGAGAAGGGCGGCCTCGCCCGCCGCGTTCGCCCGGTGCAGGAAGTCCGGGATCGCCTCCCCGAACACCCGGTCCGCCGCCGCCCGGTCGTCCGCCGCCACCGCGGCGGCCAGGCGGTCGAGCCAGGCGGTGAGCTGGGCGCGGTCGGCGAAGACGGGTTTGGCCGCCATCACGCCGTCGATGCCTTCCAGGTTCACCATCGGTTCGTCGCGGGCGAACAGGATCTCGTTCAGGCGCTCGCCCGGGCGGGCGCCGGTGACGACCACGTCGATGTCCTCGCCGGGCTCGAAGCCGGCGAGCCGGATCATCCGCTCGGCGAGGTCGCGGATACGCACCGGCTGGCCCATCTTGAGCACGTAGACCGCGGCGCGCTGGTCGCCGGCCCCCGGGTCGCGGGCCTCGCGGTCGGCATGGGAGGCGGCGGTCAGCACGAGGTCGGCAGCCTCGCGCACCGTCATGAAGTAGCGCACCATGTCCGGGTGGGTCAGCGTGACGGGGCCGCCGCGGGCGATCTGCGCCTTGAACACCGGCACCACCGAGCCGACCGAGCCGAGCACGTTGCCGAAGCGCACCGCGACGAGGCGGGTCTCGTCGGTGGTCCGCCCGGCATCGAGGGCCTGGGCGTACATCTCGGCGAAGCGCTTGGTGACGCCGAGCTGCGACACCGGCTCGATCGCCTTGTCGGTCGAGATCATCACCAGGGCCTTGGCCCCGGCCGCCAGCGTCGCGTCCGCGACGTTGACCGAGCCGAAGACGTTGGTCTTGATACCCTCGCTCCAGTCGCGCTCCAGGTAGGGCACCTGCTTCAGCGCGGCGGCGTGGAAGACGTAGTCGGGCCGGAAGTCCTTCAGCACCCGGAAGAGCCGGTCGCGGTCGCGGATGTCGGCGATGACGCCGCTCACCCCCGCGATGCCCGAGAGCCCGGGACGGCTGAGCACCCCGTGCAGGGCGGGCTCGGAACTCTCCAGCACCAGGACGGCGCTCGCCCCGAAGGCGACGGCGCGGGCGCAGATCTCCGAGCCGATCGAGCCGCCGCCGCCCGTGACGACCACCCGCTGCCCGGTCAGGAAGTGCTCCAGCCGCGGCCGGTCGATGGCGACGGTCGGGCGCAGCAGCAGGTCCTCGATCTCGATCGGGGCGAGTTCGGCCCCGCGGCCCGCATCGCCGAGGCTCGTCACCCGGGCGAGGGGCAGGCCGAGGCGGCGCGCCCGCGCGATCAGCGCCTCGGGCTCGGCCTCGGGGGCGAGCGCGCTCGGGGTCGCGACGAGGCGGCGGATCGGCACGCCGCGGGCGGAGAGCCCCGCCACCACCTCTTCCAGGTCGGAGACGGCGCCGAGCACCGGCACGCCGCGCATGGTCTGGCCCTGCTCCTCGGCCCGGGGCGAGAGGATGCCCTTCGGGTCGAGCTTGCGCACGGCGCCCGATTCGATGGCGCGCAGCACCACCTCGATGTCGTGGCCGCGCCCGATCAGCAGGGTCGGCGTGCTGGCGGCCCGGGCCGCGCTCTGGCGCGAGCGGCTGTACTTCAGGTAGCGGAACGCCAGCCGCGGCCCGCCGAGCAGGAAGACCTGCAGGACGAAGTACAGCCCGATGGCGATCTTGCCGAAGAAGTAGATGCCGAACAGCACCGGCGAGACCAGCACGTAGTCGAGCACCAGGAGCAGCAGCGTCAGGACCGCCACCGCCCGGACGATGTTGGCGAGATCCGGCAGCGAGGCGAAGCGCCACTTGGTCCGGTAGAGCCCGAAGGCACGGTAGACCAGCCCGGCGCAGGCCACGAAGGGCGGCAGCAGCACCGGCAGGTGGGCGAGCCGCTCGGCCAGCAGCGGGCCGTCGAAGCGGATCACGAAGGTGAGGAGCACGGCGAGGGCCGTCGCCACGAGGTCGTGGACGATGATCGTCGCGGTCTTGAGGATCTGTCTGCGCATCGGGAGCCGGGCGCGGTATCGGCCGGGGCTTCCGCGGTGTCAACGCGGGCGGCCGTCCGCCGTCGCGAGCCGGCGGGATTTGCCAAACGCCGCGGCTCCGCCATCTAGGGATACGGTCAGGGAGCATCGCGGGGTGCGCGGTGCCGAGAGGGAGGTCACCGCGCCGCATGCCCGGCCTCGCCTTCTACGGATCCAGCCTGCTCTCCGCCGCGCTGGGGGGCGTCCCGGGCGGGCCCGTCTCGTCCGGCCGGGCAAGAGGATCGGCCGTATGAGACACCGCGAGAGCACGCTCGTCCTGGTCGCCGGCGGCGCGGGGTTCCTGGGGTCTCACCTGTGCGATCGCTTGCTCGCCGAGGGGCACGAGGTCGTCTGCCTCGACCATTTCGGCACCGGGCGGCGGCGCAACCTGCGCCATCTCGAGCGCGAGCCGCGCTTCGACCTCGTCACCCACGACGTCGTCCAGCCCCTGCCGGCGCGGCTGCAGCGCCAGCGCTTCGCCCGGATCTACAACCTCGCCTGCCCGGCCTCGCCGCCGCATTACCAGGCCGATCCGGAGCACACGCTCCTCACCAGCGTGCTCGGCACCCGCCACCTGCTGCTGGCCGCCGAGGAGAGCGGGGCGCGCCTGCTCCAGGCCTCGACCTCCGAGATCTACGGCGATCCCGAGATGCACCCGCAAGCGGAGGGCTACTGGGGCCACGTGAACCCGACCGGCCCGCGCGCCTGCTACGACGAGGGCAAGCGGGCCGCCGAGACGCTCTGCGCCGATTACGCCCGGGCCGGCCGGGTCGCGGTGCGGGTGGCGCGGATCTTCAACACCTACGGGCCGCGGATGCGCGCCGATGACGGGCGGGTGGTCTCGAACGTGATCTGCCAGGCGCTCGCCGGCGACGACGTCACGGTCTACGGCGACGGCAGCCAGACCCGCTCCTTCTGCTACGTCGACGACCTGATCGACGGCCTCCACCGGCTGATGGAGCACGAGGCCGAGGCGCGCGAGGTCGGCGCGGTCAATCTCGGCAACCCGGTCGAGCTGACCGTGTCGGACCTGGTGCGCCGGGTGCTGAGCCTCACCGGCTCGCCCTCCGCGGTCGTCCATCACCCGCTCCCGGTCGACGACCCGCGCCGGCGCCGGCCCGACATCACCCGCGCCTCCGAGCTTCTCGGCTGGACCCCGCGGGTTCCGTTGGAGCAGGGCCTGCGCGCCACGGTGCCGTGGTTTTCCGACGAGGCCGAGGACAAGCCGCGTGCGACGACGCGGCCGGGGCTCGCCGCGCCGGCGGCGCTCGCCTGAGGAACGGTGGCGCCTTGGTGTGTCGTGAGCCGCCCCCTTTCCCGGACGAGGGCCGCGTCAGCGGAAGGAGATTCGGGATCGGGACGTAAGGAGTGCCGCGAAGCGGATCTGTATGGTGCAACGTTGCAGACATGAAGACGCTTCGCGACGTTTTGCGCTGGATCCCGGATCTCCTTCCGCTGACGTCACGGTCGTCCGGGAAAGGGTGGGGTTCACGAGGAGCCGTCAGCCCTGAAGACGCGACTGCGCCGCAGTCCTGTCTACGCCGGGCCGTCCTACATCACGGCCATGTCGATATCCCGCGAGCCGATCTCCCCCGAGCCGAACTCTCCCGTCATGACCCGCGCCGCCGGTCTCGACCGGCTCGCGGCGTTTCTCGCCGGCCCCGGCGCCGGTTACGCCGCCGCCCGCAACACCGATCGCGGCCGCGGGGCGGCGCCGACGACCTCCGCCCTCTCGCCCTACCTGCGCCGCCGGCTCCTGACCGAGGAGGAGGTGGCCGGTGCGGCGATCCGCGTCTTCGGGGAGCGCGGGGCGGAGAAGTTCGTGTCGGAGATCTTCTGGCGTATCTACTTCAAGGGACATCTCGAGACCCATCCCGAGGCGTGGTCGCGCTACCTTGCGGGACGTGACGCCGCCCGGGCCCGTCTCGCGGCCGAGCCCGGCCTGCGCCGGACCTGCGACCGGGCCGTCGCCGGGGCGACGGGGATCGACGGCTTCGACGCCTGGGCCGCGCAGCTCGTCGAGGAGGGCTGGCTCCACAACCACGCCCGGATGTGGTTCGCCTCGATCTGGATCTTCACCCTGAGGCTGCCCTGGGAACTCGGCGCGGACTTCTTCCTGCGTCACCTCCTCGACGGCGATCCGGCGAGCAACACCCTGTCCTGGCGCTGGGTCGCCGGCCTGCACACGCGGGGCAAGCATTACCTCGCGCGGCGCGACAACGTCCGGGAGTTCACGCGGGGACGCCACGATCCCGCCGGCCTCGACGAGCGCGCCGCCTCCCTGGAGGAGGAGGTGCCGCCCCGCGAGGTGCCGCTGGCGCCGGCCGATGCCGCGACCGACGGTCCGGTCGCCCTGCTCCTGCATCTCGACGACCTGCACCCGGAGAGCCTGCCCCTCGGCGCCGCCCGGGTGACGCGGGTCGGCGGCCTCGTCGCTTCCGTCGAGGGGGCGACCGAGCGGGTCCGCGCGGCGGATGACGCCGCGATGGCGGACGCGCTCGCCCGCGCGGGGGAGCATTTCGGCTGCCCGGTCGGGCCGGTGCGGGAGGGGTGGGCCGGCGACCTGCCGGTGATCACCGCCTGGGCGCCCCTCGGCCCCTCGGCGGAGGCGCTGCCGGCAGGCTGTTCCCGGATCCGGCGGGACTGGGACGAGCGGGCCTGGCCCCTGTCGAACCGGGGATACTCGCGGCTGCGCGGGGCGATTCCGAAGGTGATGGGGGCGTGAGGCGGTCTGACGCGATGCGTTGCGTCCGCTCGCGGAATTGAGGTCCTCCGGGTCATCCCGGGACTGCGAAGGCGGAGCCCGGGCTGACCCGGAGGGTGTCAATTCCGTCGCTCACCTTGAACGGGCCCCCGACATTCGCCGACCCCTGTCCCGTCGAACGAAAGTCGCTGGATCCCCTCTCCCCCACCGTGCAGCGATCCCGGGCTTGCCCGGGATCGCCTGGAGAGGAGGACGTGTTTGACGGGTAAGGAGGCGAACCTACGCCGCTTTCGTCATCCCGGCCTCGTTGCGCTTCACGTCGTACCGGTCGAGCATCATCAGCTTGTGCCAGACCTTCACGAAGTCGCGCACGAACCGGTCCTGCCCGTCGCGGCCGGCATAGACCTCGGCGATCGCCCGGAGCTGCTGGTTGGAGCCGAACACCAGGTCGCACCGGGTCGCCGAGAACTTGGTGCCGCCGCCCTGGCGATCGTCCAGGGTGAAGGTCAGGCCGGCCTCGTCCGCCTTCTTCCACTCGTAGTCCATGCTGGTCAGCACGGTGAAGAAGTCGTTGGTCAGCACGCCGACGCGGTCGGTGAAGATGCCGTGGCGCGAGCCGTCGTGGTTGAGATCGAGCGCCCGCAGGCCGCCGGTCAGCACCACCCATTCGGGAGCCGTGAGGGCGAGCAGGTTGGCCTTGTCGAGGAACACCTCCTCGGGGGCGACGCGCCCTTGCGTGATCTCGGCGAAGGATGGATCGACGTAGTTGCGGAAGCCGTCGACGAGGGGCTTGAGCCACTCGAAGCTGTCGGCGTCGGTCAGCGCGTCGGTGGTGTCCATCCGGCCCGGCACGAACGGCACCGGGGTCGCGGCGCCGGCCGCCTTCGCCGCCTCCTCGACCGCGGCGCAGCCGCCGAGCACGATGAGATCGGCGAGCGAGACCTTCTTGCCCCCGGCCGCCCTGCCGTTGAACGCGGCCAGGATGCCGCGCAGTTTTTCGATCACCGGCAGGGTGCGCCGGTTGACGGTCCAGCCCGATTGCGGCGCCAGCGCCAGGCGGGCGCCGTTGGCGCCGCCGCGCTTGTCGCTGTTGCGGTAGGTGGCGACGGCGGAGAACGCCGTGAAGGCGAGGTCGGAGACCGACAGGCCGCTGCCCAGGATCTCCGCCTTCAGGGCGGCGATGTCGGCCTCATCGACGAGCGGGTGGTCGACCGGCGGGATCGGGTCCTGCCACAGCAGATCGTCCTCGATCTTCGTCTCCGGCCCGACATAGCGCTCCTTCGGGCCCATGTCGCGGTGGGTCAGCTTGTACCACGCCTTGGAGAATTGCAGCGTGAAGTAGTCGAAGTCGGAGAGAAAACGCTCGCAGATCGCGCGGTAGACCGGATCGGTCTTGAGCGCGATGTCGCTGGTCATCATCATCAGCGGGTGCGACTTGCCCGGGATGTGGGCGTCGGGCGTGCGCGGCGCGTCCGGATCGACCGGCTCCCATTGCAGGGCGCCGGCGGGGCTGCGGGTCTGCTTCCACTCGAACTTGAACAGGTTCTCCAGGTAGCTGTTGTCCCAGGTCGTCGGATCCTGCGTCCACGAGCCCTCGATGCCGTTGGTCATCGTGTTCTCGGCAGCCCCCGTCCCGACCGGGTTGTGCCAGCCGAGGCCCATCGCCTCGATCGGGGCGATGTCCGGCGGCGGGCCGATCCGGTCGGCCTTGACCATGCCGTGGCTCTTGCCGAAGGCGTGGCCGCCGGCGATCAGCGCCACGGTCTCCTCGTCGTTCATCGCCATGCGGGTGAAGGTGACCCGGATGTCGCGGGCCGAGCCCATCGGGTCGCCGTTGGCGTAGGGGCCCTCCGGGTTGACGTAGATCAGCGACTGGTGCGACGCGGCGAGCGGGTTCTCGAGGTCGTAATCGGCCTCGCCGTTCTTGCCGCGCCAGCGCTTGTCGCGGTTGACCATCTCGTCGAACGACTTGACGTTGGTCGGGTCCCACAGCTCCGGGCCCCAATAGGTCGAGTTGTCCGCTTCCCACGCATCCTCGCGGCCGCCGGCAAAGCCGTAGGTCGGGAAGTTCATGATCTCGAGGGCGCAATTGCCGGTCAGCACCATCAGGTCGGCCCAGGACAGGGCGCTGCCGTATTTCTGCTTGATCGGCCACAGCAGGCGGCGCGACTTGTCGGTGTTGCCGTTGTCCCACCAGCTGCTGATCGGCGCGAAGCGCTGCAGGCCCTGGCCGGCGCCGCCGCGCCCGTCGGCGATGCGGTAGGTGCCGGCCGAGTGCCAGGCCATGCGGATCATCTGCGGGCCGTAATTGCCGTAATCCGACGGCCACCAGGCGACCGAGGTGGTCAGGAACTGCTTGATGTCGCGCTTGAGCGCCTCGAGGTCGAGCGACGCGAAGGCCGCCCGGTAATCGAAATCCTCGCCGAGCGGGTTCGCCTGCGGCCCGTTCTGGTGCAGCGTCTCGACGCGCAGCCGGTCCGGATACCATTGCTCCAGGGTGGGCGGCGTCGCGAAGGCGCCGCCGACGCGGTCGCCGCCGAAGGGGCATTTGCCCGACAGGACGTCTTTATAGGTTTCCACGCCGTCGCTCCTTCCAAGACGATCGCGTGCCGCGATCGTGGTGCCAAGCCGATCGCGTGCCGCGATCGTGGTGCCAAGCCGATCGCGTGCTGCGATCGTGATGCCGTGCCGATCGCGCGATGCGATCGGGATGCGCGGGCGGCCGGCCTCGACCCTGCGAGGCGGGCCGCTCAGGCATCGTGTGATGATCCCGTCGGGTGCGGTATACTATTGCAGAGTATCTGGACGAGGCCGCGACGGTGGGCGACGGGCGAATGGGCCCTGGCGCCGACCTGATGACACGACACTTCATCCCGAACCCGGACCGACCCTACGGTGCGCCGAGGCAGATAGGCGCCGCTTCCGTTGCGGCCACTAAATTCGCGTTCACCGCGGCATGGGGTCTCGGGTGGGGGCGTGCGGGGGGGGCGGATGCCCGCGAGGACGACGAGGAGCGCCGAGCGGGCAACCCGGGTCCCACGGCCCTGTGCCATCCCGGGGCCCGCCGCAGACGAGAACCCGGGATCCACGACCGCTGACGGCGCCGGAGAAGGCGGTGCGCTGTCCGCGTCGTCCTGAAACCCCAGCGTTCATGGATCCCGGGTTCCGCTGCGCGGCCCCGGGATGACGTGGAGGTGTCGGTTCGAACGGCGGGGAGGGAGCTGCCTTCAGCTCCTCGCCACCGTGAACCCCGCCCGCGGGAAGTGCAGGTGCAGCGTCCCGACCTGCGGATCGTCGCGGCGGATGACGATGCGGCCGGCCTCCACCGCGACGAGCCGGCCTTCCACCGGCACGCGGGCGAAATCGTCCGGCGTCACCGTCACGGCGTCGCCGGGGGACGCCGCGATCAGCGCCGGCACCGCGTTCACCGCCTCGACCGGCGCCGGCTCGGCCGCCTTCGCCACGTCCAGCGCCGCCTCGGCTTTCATCTCCTGCGGCCGGCCGTGGCCGAGGGCGGCGACCCGGTCGATCCAGCCGCGCAGGGGGCCGAGCCCGAGCAGCGTGTCGACCGCGGCGGCCCGCTCGCCGCCGCGCATCAGCCAGAGCAGGTGGTAATGCGCCAGATCGACCGCCCCGGCCCGCTCGCCGGCGAGGAACGGCCGGCCGTCCGCGAGGGCGCCGGCGAGCCACGCGGTCCAGGCCGCGACCCGCTGGGCGTTGCGGGCGAAATCCGGCTCCATCGCCCCGTGGCTGATGTCGACGTAGAGGTAATCGTCCTTGCGGTCGCGCAGGAACGCCTCGGGCAGGTCGCCGGCGAAATGCACCGTGACGCCGATGACCGCGAGCCACAGGTCGCGCTCGAGGCCGTAGGTCAGGCCCTCGGCGAGCGGGGCTCCAACGCCCGGATACAGGCTCGGCTCCGGCGCCAGGCGCTCCAGGGCGGGCAGGATCGCGTGGGTGTCGCAGTAGATGTCGGCCCCGACCTGCAGCACCGGGATGCGGCGATAGCCGCCGGAGAGCGGGTCGAGGAGCGGGCGCGGCGGCATCATCGCGACGTCGACGGAGTGCCAGGCGAGCCCTTTCAGCCCGAGAGCGAGGCGGACCTTCTCGGCGTAGGGCGAGAAGGCATAGTGGTGCAGGATGATCTGGGGGGCGGACATGCGGATATCTCCCGGCTGGACGACGAGGCGAGGGGATCAGGCCGGGAGGGCGCCGACCTGCTTCAGCATGCCGAGATTGTCGAGGAGCGCCCAATGCTCGACGAGGCGCCCGTCGACGATGCGGAACAGGTCCATCACCGCGATGTCGATGCCGCGGTGGCTGGCGGGCAGCCCCATCAGGTCGCCGGTGTGCCGGCCCTGGAAGCGCAGGCGCACCAGCACCCGGTCGCCCTCGGCGACCACCTCCTCGATCGGCAGCTTCATCTCGGTGACGCCGCCATGCAGCACCTCGCCGAGCCGGGCCACGCCCTCGGGGCCGCGCACGTCGAAGTTCAGGCCGGGATCGTGGCGCACGAAGTCCGGCGCGATGTGCCGCTGCCACCACGCCGCGTCGCGCTCGAGGAAGGCGGTGAAATAGGCGCGGGCGAGAACCTTGTTGGCGTCGATCGACATGGCGTCCTCCCTGGATGCGCGCACCCTCTCCGGGATGCGCGGCGGCCATATTGTTTTGCGCACAACTGATCGGCTGGCAATCCGTTCTTGGTGTGATGGGAGAGGCCCGCGCTCATCCGGCGACGGGGCCAATCCCCACGCCCCCCTCACCCCTCCTCCGACCCCACCCAATCGGTCACCGCGCCCCGCGACGCATTGCCCACGAGCCGCGCGTATTTCGCCAGCACCCCGCGCGTATAGGCCGGCCGCGGCGCCGGCCTCCCGGCGAGCCGGCGCGCGATCTCCTCGTCCGAGAGGGCCACGTCGAGCCGGCGGTTCTCCACGTCGACCGTCACCGCGTCGCCGTCCCGGATCGCTGCGATCGGGCCGCCCTCGAACGCCTCCGGTACGACGTGGCCGATGACGAAGCCGCGGGTCGCGCCGGAGAAGCGGCCATCGGTCATCAGCGCCACGTGCTCGCCGAGCCCCGAACCTTGGAGCGCGCCGGTGACGAGCTGCATCTCGCGCATCCCGGGCCCGCCGCGCGGCCCCTCGTTGCGGAGCACCATCACGTCGTTAGGGACGATCCGTCCGTCCTTGATCGCCGCGAAGGCGTCCTCCTCGCGCTCGAACACCCGGGCGGGACCGCGATGCAGCCGCTTGGTCTGGCCGGAGACCTTCATCACCGCGCCGCCGGGCGCCAGGTTGCCGCGCAGGATCACGAGGCCGCCCTCGCTCTTGAACGGATCCTCGGCCGAGCGGATCACGGTCTGGCCCGCGGGCTCGGGCGCCCGGGCGATCTCGTCGCCGAGGCTGCGGCCGGTCACGGTCCGGGCCTCGGGGTGGAGGAGCCCGGCGGCGACGAGGCGCTTGCCCACCACCGCCATGCCGCCCGCCGCGTGCATCTCCGGCGCGGTGTAGCGGCCCCAGGGGCGCAGATCGGCCAGCACCGGCGTGCGGCGCGAGATGCGGTCGAAATCGTCGAGGTCGAGGGGGATGCCGAAATCCCAGGCGGTGGCCAGCAGATGCAGCACCGCGTTGCTGGAGCCGCCGGTCGCCATTACGCCGGTGATGGCGTTCTCGAAGCTCGCGCGGGTCACGAGCGCCCGCGGGGTCAGCCCCTGGCGGACGAGGTCCACCGCGAGGCGCCCGCAGGCGACCGCGGCCTGCGCCTTGTCGGCATGGCCGGCCGGGATGTCGTTGGCGCCCATCGGCGAGATGCCGAGCATCTGGTAGGCGGTCGCCATGGTGTTGGCGGTGAACTGGCCGCCGCAGGCGCCGGCCCCCGGGCAGGCATGGTCCTCGACGTCGCGGAACTCCTCTTCCGTGATCCGCCCGGCATTGTAGGCGCCGACCGCCTCGTACACGTCCTGGACCGTGAGGTTGCGGCCCGAGAACATCCCTCCCTCATGCGTGCAGCGGCCCGACGCGATCGAGCCGCCATAGAGCATGGTGCCGGGGATGTTCAGGCGCCCGAGCACCATCGCCATGGCGGGGATGGTCTTGTCGCAGCCCGAGATGGTGACGATGCCGTCGAACATGTGCCCGCGGGCGACGAGCTCGACCGAATCGGCGATGACCTCGCGGCTGACGAGGGACGTCTTCATGCCCTCGGTGCCGGTGGTGATGGCGTCGTTGATCGAGACGGTGTTGACCTCGAGCGGCGTGCCGCCGGCCTCGCGCACCCCTTGCGCCACCAGGGCGGCGAGCTCGCGGTGGTTCCAGTTGCACGGCATCGTGCCGATCCAGCAATGCGCGATGCCGATCTGCGGCCGCGCCAGGCTCTCGTCGGTCTCGCCGATCGCCTTCATCATCGAGCGGGCCACCGCCCGGTCCGGCCCCTCGTAGAGGCGCCGGCTGTTGTATCGCGGATCTGCCGCCATCGTTCCCTCCCCGGCACGGGGGCCGGCCGTCTCGGCGGCCGGTCTCCCATTGCCTCGGGGGTAATATGGCCCGGCCGCGCGGTCCGGTCGACGCCTCGTCAGGGCCGCGCGGCGAGGAACTCCAGCACGCCGGCCTTGTGCACCTTGTCGCCGACCGCGAGGTTGTGGTCGCGGTTGGGGATGTCGAGGGCCTTCGCCTCCGGGATCAGGGCGGCGAGCGCCGGGCCCGATCCCGCCACGGTGTCGGCGGTGCCGACCGCGACGAGGACCGGCACCTCGATCTGCGCCACCTCCGCCCGCGACAGGGTCTGGCGCGAGCCGCGCATGCAGGCGGCGAGCGCCCGCAGGTCGCTGCCGGTCTGCTCGGCGAAGACCCGGAACATCCGCGCGGTCGGATCCGCGACGGCGTCGCGCGAGGGCGCCTCCATCGCCTCCGAGATGCCGGCCGGCAGCCCCCGCCCCTCGACGAGGTGGATGCCCAGACCCCCGAGCACGGCCGAGCGGACCCGGCTGGGATGGGTCAGCGCCAGGAAGGCGGTGATCCGCGCGCCCATCGAGTAGCCCATCACGTCGGCGCGGGGGATCTCCAGGTGGTCGAGGAGCCGGCGGGCATCCTCGGCCATCAGGTCGGAGGCGTAATCGTGCGGCTCGTAGAGCTTGCCGCTGCGGCCGTGGCCGCGATTGTCGAGGGCGATCACCCGCCGCCCGGCCCCGGTCAGGCTGCGCACCCAGGAGGTGTTGACCCAGTTGACGGCGTGGTTCGACGCGAAGCCGTGGATCAGCAGGATCGGCTCCCCCGCTCCTTCCTTCGGCGGGACATCGACATAGGCGATCGATACGCCGTCCGAATCGAAGGTCTGCATGGCAAGGGGCTCCCGCGCGAGGTCGGGCCCGGCTTAGCCAGTGCCGGGCGGCCCTGCAACGCGGGGGCGCGGCCTACGGCTCCTCCGGCAGGGCCGAGGCCTCCAGGCGCCGGCCGCTGCGGCCGAGCAGCGCGTCCCGCAGCCGCGCGGGATCGCCCCGGTCCAGGATCCCGGCGAGGCGGCGGCGCAGGTCGATGCAGGTCACGGCATGGGCGGGCCGGTGCACGGTCGGGGCCGGCAGGCCCGGCCCGGCGAGCGCCCGGTCGAGGAGGGCCCGCATCCGGCGGGTCCCGCCCCCCTCCGGCAGCGCCTCGGCCGCCGTCACGAGGTCGCCGTCCCGGCCGATGGCCCGGCACGCCTCCTCGCTGCCGCTCGCCGCCATGGCGTCGAGGATCAGGCGCCCGAGGCTCGCGACGGTCGCGTCGTCGGCCCCCGCGAAGGCCGCCCGCAGCGCACCCGAAGCCTCGCTGCGGATCAGGTCGAGGCCGTCGCCCTCGCTGCGGCCCTGGCGGTAGCTCTCGCGGTAGCGCGCGGCGATGCCGTCGAGCACTCCCGGCCGGCGTGCCGCGAAGGCGGAGAGCAGGTCGACCGCGCGCAAGGAGGCCGCCCGGGCGCCTGCCAGGGAATCGTCGTCGTCGAGGGTCGAATCCGGCAGGTCGCCCGGATCGGCCACCCGGGTGACGACGCCGGCGGCGCGCAGGCGGGCGGGATCGGGGATCCAGATGTCGCGGGAGGGGGTGCCGAGGGCCTGGTCGACGAAGGCGGGTTCGAGGCCGGCGGCGAGGTAGCGGCCGCGCTCCTCGCTCGCATCGACCTGGATCATCCGGCCGAAGGCGCCGGGCTCGTAGGGAGCGTGGAAGCCGAGCCGGCTGTCGCCCATGATGATCCGCTCGCGCCCACGCACGAAGGCGAGGGTGCAGGCCGAGACGCAGTAATCCGGCACGTAGGTGGACAGGCCGCGCGCGGCCACCAGCTCGCCGATCGCCGCGCCCTCGTCGACGAGGCCGCCGTCGCTGGTCAGGTGCAGCCGGGTCACGCCGGGATGGGCGTCGAGCAGGCGGCGCAGCCGCTCGGCGGTGCCGTCGTTGAGGTCGCCCCACAGCCGCACGTCGCGACCGCCGGGACCGAGGGTGACGCGGGCCGGCGGCCCGTCGGAATCCGGGGTCAGGACCGTCTCGATGTCGCGCGACAGGCCTCCGAAGGCCGGGGTGAGGGGGCCGGCCAGCCCGACGAGGCCGAGGCACGCCAGCCCGACGCCCGCACCGGCCGCCAACCAGGTCCTGCCCCGCCGGATCGTGCCCCTCCAGGCTCGGCCCCGCCGCCCACCCGCTCCCGTCATCCCGGACCCCCATGCCGCTCGTGCCAGGCCATTCGGCCTTGGTCGCTCTTGCTTGCCCCCACTCAGCCACATCGGGCGCGCGATGCGAAGACGTTGAGGTACCTGCAAGGGTCAGCAAGATCCGGGCCGAACTGGGGCCGCAGCATGGTTCGTTTCGCCAGTGGGGCCGGCGGCGGAAACAGTTCTCAGGGAAGCGGCGGCGCGGGAGAAACTTGCGCTCCGGCCCGCGCCACCATGTCGCGGCGGCGGGTTTGCCTCAATCCTTCAGAGGATCGTGGCCCCAGTTCATCAGGGAGTGGCGCCAGCGCGAGGTCTTCACGTCCTCGTTGGGACCGCCTTGGGCGAGGTGGCGCTTCACGTATCCCACCACCTTGCGCATGTCGGCGTAGTCGTCGTCGGTGAGGTCGGCCTTCCGGGTGTGCTTGATCTCGACGATCCGCCGCCCCTGGTGATGGCCGACCGATTCGCCGCCCTTCGCGCTCTCCTTCTTGGCGCCGTCGCTCCAGCCGACCGACCGGCTGTCCTCGCTGTCGAGCCACTTCTCCAGCTCGCCGGGCGTCATGTTCACCGCCTCGCGGAAGGCCGCATAGGTGTCCTCGTGGGATTCGGTGTCCTTGCTCACGCGTCGTCTCCGCTCGTGATGATCGCGCACCAACGCCGGGGCGGGCGATGCGGTCCTTCGCGCGACCGCGCGTCACCGGGAGACGGGGAGGGCCGTGCGCGCTAGGGTCCGGCCGCACGCCGCATCCGGATGTCCGCCATGACCGAGACCGACGAATTGCTCTACCGGGTCGATGACGAGGGCATCGCCCGCATCACCCTCAACCGGCCGCAGGCGCGCAACGCCCTGACCTTCGCGATGTACGAGCGCCTGCACGGCCTGAGCGTCTCGATCGACGCCGATCCGGCGATCCGCGCGGTAGTGATCCAGGGAGCGGGGGACCGTGCCTTCGCGGCCGGCACCGACATCGCGCAGTTCCGCGCCTTCTCCACGGCCGAGGATGCGCTCGCCTACGAGCGCTTCATGGACCGGGTGCTCGGGGCGCTGGAACGCTGCGCCAAGCCGACCATCGCAGCGGTCGCCGGAGCCTGCACCGGCGGGGGCGCGGCGATCGCGGCGGCCTGCGACCTGCGCATCGCCACGCGCGACGCCCGCTTCGGCTTCCCGATCGCCCGCACCCTCGGCAACTGCCTCTCGGTCGGCAACCTGCGCCGGCTCTCGGCGCTGATCGGCGCCGCGCGGGTCAAGGAGATGATCTTCACCGCCCGCCTGGTCGAGGCCGAGGAGGCGCGGGCGATCGGGCTGGTGAGCGAAGTGGTGGCGGATGCCGATGCCCTGCACGCGCGGGCGACCGACCTCGCCCGCCTGGTCGCCGGCCACGCGCCGCTGACGCTCGCCGCCACCAAGGAGGGCCTGCGCCGGGTCCGCGACGAGGCCCCGTCCGAGGCCGGGGACGACCTGATCCTGCGATGCTACACCAGCGCGGATTTCCGCGAGGGGATGGAGGCGTTCCTGGGCAAGCGGCCGCCGCATTGGACCGGGCGGTGACCGGGCCGGGTTCGGGGCGTCCGAGGCGTGTGTCGGTCCGGCCGACGGATCTGACCCTCTCCATCGTCATTCGGGGGCCGCGCAACGGAGCCCGGAACGAGGAGGCGGGTGCGACAGCCCTCGGATGCAATCGAGCAGGCTTCGAGGGGGCGGACCGACTCGAACCGGCCCCTCCGCCGCCAGGACACCGAAAAGTAGCCCGGCGCCCGCCAGAGACGAGCCCCCGGGATCCGGAGCCTCGACCGTGCAGCGGCCGGCCATGCACCGTCCGCCTCATCGTCGGACGGTAGCGCCTACGGATCCCGGGTTCCGGTGCGCAGTCACGGGATGCCGTCAAGGCAAGCCGGCTCAATCGAACGGGCTCGCGCATGAGCCCATGCGCAGATATCGCAAGATCTTGTGAGAAAATCACCGCATGCGGCCAAGTCTGTCGGCCGACAGCGATATCATCGCGAGATCGGGACGCCCTGAGCATCCGGATCTCTCGTTACCGGCGGAAGCACAGTCTCTACCGGATCGTTCGAACCGACGGCGGGCATTGCGCCGTCGGCCTCGGCCGAAGATCGGCCACGGGCCACGCCGCTCCGGCGGCGCGAGACGCTCAGTGGAGCGGTTCGTCGGGCTTGCGCTCGTTCTGGGCGAGGGAGGCCTCGTAGCTCTCGGCCTGCGCACGGGTCAGGCCGCTGACCAGCACGAGCGTACCGCGATACACCGTATAGGTCCCGTCCTGCGTAGGCTTGACGCGAATGATCTGAGACATGCGCTGGCTCCCTTGCGCGAATCACGACTGATTTTCTTGGACTTGAACGTGACGTTAACGACTCGAGGGAAACGCGCAAGAGGGAGAGCCGCGAAACCGCCGAGCTTTCGACACGATCATGACCAAAGTACAGTCGGGCGAGAAACGGCGCCGTCTCCTCGCACGGGACGGCAACGTGCCGATCCGCCTCGGGGTCCGGCCTTGCCGGCTAAAGGTTACCGGAAAGAATGCCGCAGGGGCAAAGCGGAGACCAGAGGTCGTGAGACGATGACCTCCGGTTTCGATCCCAATCGTCCAGGCGTCTTATGTCCAGGCAGCTTCGGCCCGGTGACGACACGTCGGGCGGGAATGGGTGCCTTGCCGATGTCGGGCCGCGAGGCGGCCGACCGGCCTCCTCCACGATTCGATGGCCCGGCCGACGGGACTGGTCGACGCCCCGGTTCAGGACGGCGAGCGGACGCTCGAGAGGTGGATCGGCGCGGCGGGCGTGGTCTGGGCGGAGGGGGCCAGGATCGGGGCCTTGCCGGGCAGCGTCCACCAGCCGACCGCCGAATGCACCGCCAGGGTGAGGCAGAGCAGGACGAGCATCGAGAGCGCGTGGCGGGCCATGCTGGGCTCCGCAGGCGCCGGCGATGCCTCGCGCGGTGCGCCCTGGACGGGATCCAGAACGTCCGGCTCCAGCGGGAGGAGCGGGGTGGTGAACCCGGTGGGCTGCCCGGTCGGGCGGTGGAAGGGTCCAATGCTGAACATCGGCGTCTCCTGTCGAGGCCCCTGCGACGGAGGGCTATCGGAACCGCCTAAAGTTAACAGCTGCTGAACGAGACGCTAGCCCCGATCACGAACCCGTGAATGGCGACGCTTGTACACCACCCGTTCAGGATGCCGGCGTCGCCTTTTCCCCTCAAGGCTGCCTTTCGGCCTGCTCCGCGAACAGGCCGGGATGCCGCAGGCGCAGGGTCTGGACGAGGCAGAGGGTCTTCATGTCGCCGACCTCGCCCCGGTCGGCCATGGCGGCGAGGTCGGAGAGGGCGATCTCCACCACCTCGATGCTCTCGTTCTCCTCGGCCAACCCGCCACCTTCGCCCTCGCGGTCGGCGGCGCGGTAGGGGGCGAGGAAGAGGTCCATGCGCTCGGTCGAGAGGCCGGGCAGCGACCAGACCCGGCCGACGGGTTCCAGGGTCGACAGCCGCAGGCCCACCTCCTCGAAGGCCTCGCGCCGGGCGCAGGCCTCGGGGTCGTCCTCCTCGCGCAGGCCCGCGGGCGCTTCCAGCACGCAGGACGTCCCGTCGACGAGGCAGGGCGGCGTGCGGAACTGCCGCACCAGCAGGGCGACACGGCGCTCGGAATCGTAGGGCAGCACGGCCACCGCCGGTCCGTGATCCTCGACCTCGCGGCCGACGTGCTGGCCGTCCGGCATCCGCACATCCGCGACCAGGTAGCGCGCCCAGCCCTCGTAGACGGTGCGGGTGCCCTCGATGCGCGGCGCCTCGTCGTCCCGGCTCATGCGGCGCTCTCCCGGCTCTCGCTCTCCTGGCTCTCGTCGCGACGGTCCCCGGGCCCGCGGCGGATCTCGAAGATCAGGACGCCGTCGTCCCGCTTCATCCGGTCGAGGTGGTCGCCGCTCTCGCGCAGGAGGTTGGGAATGTCGATGGCGGAAAGCGGGTCGGTGCAGCGCACCGACAGGCCCTCGCCCGGCGCCAGCCCGCGCAGGGCCTTGGCGGTTCTCAGCACCGGCAGGGGGCATTTGAGCCCGCGCAGGTCGAGGTCGTGGTGTCGCATCGTCGCCCCAAGCTGGCCGCCCGACCGGTTGAGCACATCCGGCGCGCACGAGAAAGCCCGGCCAAAAGAAAGCCCGGCGCGGGCATCCCGCGCCGGGCTCTCCTCAAGTCAGCCGGTGCGGCCAGTCTCAGTAGCCGTAGCCGTAGTAGCCGCCATAGGCCGGGTAGCTGTAGCCGTAGGACGGATAGCTGTAGCCGTAGCCGTAGCCGCCGACCGGGGCGTAGCCGCCGCCGTAGTAACCGCCATAGGCCGGATAGCCGTAGCCGTAGGACGACGCCGTGCCGGCCGCCAGCGCGCCGCCGATGATGCCCAGGGCCGCGCCGGCCGCCAGGGCGCCGCCGGCGCCGATGCCGCGGCGGTAGCCGTAGCCGCGGTAGCCGCGATAGCCACCATAGTAGCCGCCGCCGCGCCAGCGCACCTGATCGACGGTCGCGCCCGAGCCGGCGATCGCGGCCGAGGTCGCCGCAGGAAGCGGCGCAGCCTGGGCGCCGACGGTGCCGGCGGTCAGGGCGGCGGCGCCGGCCACAACGGCGAGGGTGGTGATGCGAGACATACTGGATTTCTCCGATCAGTCTGAGGAACGTGCCCCGTAGGCCTCAAGAACGACCAAAGGCCGGGATCTGTTCCAGGATTCGGAGCAGATTGACGGACCGTCAATCCGTATCGGCTACGCTTACCCTATGGCGGCGCGCCGGCCGCCGCCGGATGGACTGGGACGGCCGGGGGTTTAAGCTTGGGCGTGAGCCGGTTCGCGGCTCACGCTTTCGTCAGAACGCGCAGGCCGCGAAGACCGGATCGACCGAGCCGTTCCACGGCCCGTGATAGAGCGCGAGCAGATCCTCGGCCCGGGTCCGCGAGGCGGCGATGGCGTGGAGCGGGGCGAGATAGAGCGTCTCGTCGCGCCCCTGCGTGTCGCGGCGGGCGCGCGCCTTGAGCCCGGCCTCCGCCAGCGCCAGGGCGTCGCGGGCCAGCTCCCGCAGGCGCCGCCTGCCGGCACTGGCGTCGAGCCCGAGGCGCGGAGCCTCGGCCCGCATCGTCTCGCGCTCCTCCGCCGTCAGCTCGCGCACCAGCTGCCAGGCGCCGTCGAGCGCGGCCGGATCGTAGTAGAGCCCGGCCCAGAACGCCGCCTGCGCGGCGATCATGTTGGCGTCGCCGACATCGGCCCCGCGCATCTCCAGGAAGCGCTTCAGCCGCACTTCGGGGAAGGCGGTCGAGGCGTGGTTGGCCCAGTCGGAGACCGTGGCGCGCTCGCCCGGCAGGGCGGCGAGCCGCCCCTCCATCAGGTCGCGGAACGAGGCGCCGCTGACGTCGTGGTAGGTCTCGCCGCGCTTGACGAAGTACATCGGCATGTCGAGCAGCCAGTCCGCATAGGCCTCGTAGCCGAAGCCCTCGTCGAACGCGAAGGGCAGCATGCCGGTGCGGTCGCGGTCGGTGTCGCGCCAGATCTCGGAGCGGCGGGACAGGAAGCCGTTCGGCTTGCCGTCGGTGAAGGGCGAGTTGGCGAAGAGCGCGGTCGCCACCGGCTGCAAGGCCAGCCCGACCCGCATCTTCGTCACCATGTCGGCCTCGGACGCGAAGTCGAGGTTCACCTGCACGGTGGCGGTGCGCAGCATCATGTCGAGGCCGAGCGAGCCGACCTTGGGCATGTAGCCCTTCATGATGCGGTAGCGGCTCTTCGGCATCACGGGAGTTTCCTCCCGTGTCCATTTCGGGCTCATGCCGAGGGTGAGGAAGCCGATGCCGAGGGGGTCGGCGGCCTGCCGCACCGCGTCGAGATGCTGGCTCAGCTCGTGGGCGGTGGCGTGCACGTCCGCCAGCGGCGCGCCCGAGAGCTCGAACTGGCCGCCGGGCTCGAGCGAGATCGCGCCCCCGCCCTCGATCGCCGACAGGCCGATCACCCGGCCCGCATCCTCGATCGTCTCCCAGCCGGTGATCGCCCGCAGGCCGTCGAGCAGGGCCTCGATCCCGCGCTCGCCCTCGTAGGGCACCGGCGCGTGGTCGGCGCGGTAGAACGGGACCTTCTCGTGCTCGGTACCGATGGCGAAGGCGTCCTGCGGCTTCTCGCCGGCCGCGAACCACTCGATCAGCTCGGACCGCGCGCTGAGCGGGGTCGCGTCGGACACGTCGCGCGCCATGCGCCACCTCGTGCTTGCAAAATGAGAACGGACGATTCCCGGTGGGCCGGCGGCCCACCGTCAAGGTTGCGCTTAAATAGGCCGTGGGCGACCGAGCCGCAACGCGGCCGGTTCATACCCCGGGAAGCCATCGGGCCCGGACCGTCAACCAACCGTTCACCACATCGTCGGGATCCGGTCCATCACCCCTTTGACATGGAACAAAACAAGAACAAACATCGGGCCGTCGAAAGGGGACAGACCATGAACATACGCAAGATCCTCCTCGCTGTCACGGAGGTCGCTTCGATGGGGCTGCTCACCGGCGCCGTCGTCCTGTGGGCGGTGGCGCTCTCGCCGATGCACTGATGCCGGGCGTTGCCGTGCGGCCACGTCGAGAGAGGTTCCATCGATTTGGCGGTGAATCCCCGGCGATTTTCGGCCCGGTGAGGCGCGCCGGGTCGTGACTCTCCGGGCGGCACCGGGAATGCTGCCTCGCTCAGTAGGAGCGAGTCGCCTTGCAGATCCTGAAGCCCGTCGGCTACGTCCACCTGCACGTCCACTCCTCGTATTCCCTGCTCGAGGGCGCCCTGAAGATCGGCGACCTCGTGAAGGCCGCGGGCGCCGACCGGCAGCCGGCCCTGGCGCTCACCGACACCAACAACCTGTTCGGCGCCCTCGAATTCTCCGAGAAGGCGGCCGGCTCCGGCATCCAGCCGATCGCCGGGATGCAGCTCAGCGTCGCCTTCGAGGCGCCGGAGGCGAACGCCAAGCTCAACGCCGCGCATCCGCACATCGTGGTGCTGGCCAAGGACGAGGCCGGCTACGGCCACCTGCTGCGGCTGGCGAGCCGCGCCTATTTCGACAACCAGCTCGGCGAGGTGCCCCGGGTCTCCGCGCAGGCCCTGGCCGAATGCGCCGGCGGCCTCGTCGCGCTCACCGGCGGCATGGGCGGCCCGGTCGACTCCGCCCTGCGGGCGAACCGGCCCGAACTGGCGCTCGCCCGGTTGGAGGCCCTGAAGGCGGCCTTCGGCGAGGACCGCCTCTACGTCGAGCTGCAGCGCCACGGCTTGAGCGACGAGCGCGCCGTCGAGGGCGAGCTGATCCGCCTCGCCGACAAGCACGGCCTGTCGCTGGTGGCGACGAACGAGCCCTACTTCGCCAAGCCCGAGGATTACGAGGCCCACGACGCGCTGCTCGCCGTCGCGGAAGGGCGGCTGGTCTCCGACGACAAGCGCCGCCGCCTGACGCCGCGCCACGCCTTCAAGACCCGGGCCGAGATGGCCGACCTGTTCCGCGACCTGCCCGACGCGCTCCAGGCCACCGTCGAGATCGCGATGCGCTGCGCCTACCGGGCGCGCACCCGCAAGCCCATCCTGCCGAGCTTCGGCGCCCCGAGTCTGACGACCCCGGCGCAGGGCACGAAGGAGGGCGCGGCCCAGCAGGCGCTCGCCGCCGCGGCCACGACCGCAGTGGCCAAGGAGATCGCCCCCGACGAGGCGGCCGAGCTGCGCCGCCAGGCGGAAAAGGGCCTGACCGAGCGCCTGCGCCAGCACGGCCCGGCCGAGGGGCTGACGGAGAAGGATTACCGCGACCGGCTCGAATACGAGATCCGCGTCATCACCAACATGAAGTTCCCGGGCTACTTCCTGATCGTCTCGGACTTCATCAAGTGGGCCAAGGAGCACGACATCCCGGTCGGGCCGGGCCGCGGCTCGGGCGCCGGCTCGCTGGTCGCGTGGTCGCTCCTCATCACCGACCTCGATCCGATCCGCTTCGGCCTGCTGTTCGAGCGCTTCCTCAACCCCGAGCGCGTCTCGATGCCGGATTTCGACATCGATTTCTGCGTCGAGGGCCGCGAGCGGGTGATCCGCTACGTGCAGGAGCGCTACGGCGAGGGCCAGGTCGGGCAGATCATCACCTTCGGTACGCTGCTCGCCCGCGGCGTGCTGCGCGACGTCGGCCGGGTGCTGGAGATGCCCTACGGCCAGGTCGACAAGCTGACGAAGCTGGTGCCGCAGAACCCGGCCAACCCCGTGACGCTGGCGCAAGCCATCGAGGGCGAGCCGAAGCTCCAGAGCGCGATCGAGGAGGAGCCGGTCGTCGCGCGGCTGATGAGCATCGCCAAGAAGCTGGAGGGCCTGCACCGCCACGCCTCGACCCACGCCGCCGGCGTGGTGATCGGCGACCGGCCGCTGGAAGAGCTGGTGCCGCTCTACCGCGATCCGAAGACCGGGATGCGGGTGACCCAGTTCAACATGAAGTGGGTGGAGCAAGCCGGGCTGGTGAAGTTCGACTTCCTCGGCCTCAAGACCCTGACGGTCTTGCGCGCCGCGACCGACCTGCTGAAGCTGCGCGGGATCGAGGTCGACCTGCCCTCGCTGCCGATCGACGACACCCTCACCTACGAGCGCCTGCGCAAGGGCGAGACGGTGGGCGTGTTCCAGGTGGAATCGGCCGGCATGCGCAAGGCGCTGGTCGAGATGTGCGCCGACCGGTTCGAGGACATCATCGCGCTGGTGGCGCTCTACCGGCCGGGCCCGATGGCCAACATCCCGGTCTATTGCGAGCGCAAGCTCGGCCGTGACGCCGGCAACGAGAAGAACTGGTACCCTCACGAGAAGCTGGAGCCGATCCTCGCCGAGACCTTCGGCATCATCGTCTACCAGGAACAGGTGATGGAGGTGGCCAAGGTCCTGGCCGGCTACTCGCTGGGCGACGCCGACCTGCTGCGCCGCGCGATGGGCAAGAAGATCAAGGCGGAGATGGACGCCCAGCGCGACCGCTTCGTGAAGGGCGCGGTCGAGCGCGGCCTCGACAAGGGCAAGGCCAACGAGATCTTCGACCTGCTCGCCAAGTTCGCCGATTACGGCTTCAACAAGTCGCACGCGGCGGCCTACGCGCTGATCACCTACCAGACCGCCTACCTGAAGGCGAATTTTCCCGTAGAGTTCCTGGCCGCCTCGATGTCGCTCGACATCGACAACACCGACAAGCTCGCCGAGCTGCGCCAGGACGCGCAGCGGATGAACATCAAGGTCGAGCCGCCGAACGTGAACCGCTCCGGCGTCACCTTCGAGGTGCATGACGGCGCGATCCGCTACGCGCTCGCCGCCGTCAAGGGCGTCGGGCGGTCGGCCGTCGAGGCGATCGTGCAGGCCCGCGGCGACACGCCGTTTCGCGATCTCGGCGATTTCGCCCGGCGCCTCAACCCGAAGCTCGTCAACAAGCGCACCCTGGAGAACCTCGTCGCCGCCGGCGCCCTCGACGCGATCGAGCCCGACCGGGCCAAGGCCTTCGCCGCCGTCGAGCCGATGATGCGGCTGGCGCAAGGAGCCGCCGAGGCCGAGACCGTCGGCATGGTGGACATGTTCGGCGGCGTCATCGCCGCCGAGGTCGCTTTACGCATCCCGCCCTACGAGAACTGGCCGATGGCCGACCGGCTCAAGCGCGAATACGACGCGGTCGGCTTCTTCCTCTCCGGCCATCCCCTCGACGAGTACGGCGACCTCTTGGCTAAGCTCCGGGTCCAGACCTGGGCCGAGTTCTGCCGCTCGGTCCGCGCCGGCACCTCGACGGTGGGCCGGGTGGCGGCGAGCGTGCTCGACCGCGCCGAGCGCCGCACCAAGACCGGCAACAAGCTCGGCATCGTGACCCTCTCCGACCAGACCGGCCATTTCGAGGCGATCATCTTCTCGGAAGGGCTCTCGCATTACCGCGACCTGCTGGAGCCCGGCGCCGCCCTGGTGCTCCAACTCCAGGCCAGCACCGAGGGCGAGGACGTTCGCGCCCGCATCCAGACCTGCGAACCCCTCGATCAGGCCGCCGCCCGCCACCAGAAGGGTATGCGCATCTACCTGCGCGACGAGCGCCCGCTGTCGAGCGTGCAGCAGCGATTGCAGGTGCGCGGGGAGGGGGAGGTATCGCTGATCCTGATCCTCGATGGGGGTGAGCGGGAGGTGGAGGTGAAGCTGGGGGGCAAGTACCAGGCGACGCCGCAGATTGCGGGGGCGCTCAGGGCGGTGCCGGGAGTGGTGCAGGTAGAGGTGAGCTGACGGAGGGTTCCAGGCAACCGGCGAGGGGCACTCTCGCCGGGCCCGAGAAGCCCGGTCGGTCGCCTGCGCCGCACGTGCCTCTCGTCACGACCACCGGCCCGGGGCATCGCGAGACCGCTCCGGTCCGCGATGCCCTTGCCTGGCCGGCCAGCGTCGATTCGCCGAGAACGACTACGCTTGGCTTATCCCACCGGACGGCTGCGCCTCGGCGTCGGTACCGGATGCGACGGTTGCAGTCCTCTCGTCCTGAACGGGGACATCACGGTCGTGACGTCGCACTGTCGGCGGCGTCCGGATAAGCCTTTGCGAGAGTGGCACGTTCAAGCTCTGGCATAAACTCCAATTATTTAGAGATGTCAGCATCGGCTGGGGGGCTAAACTTTCGATCGACCACTCCCAGGTGCCGAATATATGATTGTCAAACAGGAACAACCGGGGCAGTGGCGTCTCGAAGCGAAACCCCACCCGACTTGACCCTCGAATGGAGTTGAGAATGAATGTTTGTGACAAGAACGATTGATCGACCGGTGTCGCGACGACGATCGCGATGCCTTCCGCACGATCGGCCGCATCGTAAACAAAATTGTTAAGAGCTACGATCCCGCCGCCTGAGGATCCTTCGATTTTTATCCCGACCCCTTGATGCATGTCGAAATTATTTCTAAATATATAGTAAAATGCAGTATCTATAATATTTATTAAAGCTTTCGGCCGGCTTGATGGATGCAAGTTCAATCGGTTGTCGGAGACAATCAAGCCGTAAACGTATTGTTCGATTCTCACGGCCTCATGCGATGAGCCACCGACATTGTTGCGCTCGAACCATATGCCTGCGGCACGGGCGCATCGCAGCGCCGAACCGCTTTCGAGCGTGAAATTGCATTCGACGACATAGGCGTGGGTCGGGTGCCTCATCAGGAGAGCGTCTCGATCAAGCTCCAATCCGAGCGCGGAGGGATCGGTCTCGTAGCCGCGTGCGCTCAAGGCCCCCTTGATCTGGATGCAACTGGCGTCGCCGGTTTGAACGTCCCGCGCGGAGTTGTGAAAATTACAGCGGGTGATGGCGAGCTTGCAGATCTCGCCGGTTGCGTCGATGACAGCGTCGCTTGATCCCAGGAACGAACATTTGTCGATCAGAATCCGGTTGCAGGTGCCCAGTATGGTCACGGCGCGAGACGAGTAATCGTGCAATGCGCAGCCGATCAGTGCAACATCGTTCGAATTATCGATGGCAATCCTGCAATCGTCGAGGAGCGGAGCAGACAGTCCCCGGATCAGCAACCTCTCGCACCTAGATATGACGATCAGCGGCGCATTGTCATATTTGATCGATATGTCTTGGAGTTTAAAGTCGATCGTAACATCCTGGCGGTCTTTTATATGTAATGGCCGGCTCCAATCGAGGTAACCGCTCGCGGCGAAGAAAATATGTATCGGGCGATGAGCCGTCTCGATGGCAATTTGCAAATCATCAAAGCTATCGACATAAACATTGAATTTGATATGCGGCGACGCTGCGCCATTATCGATGTCACTTGCCGGACCGGAGATGTCCAGAGCGTCGATCGCTCGATCCGCCCCGCCAAATGTGTGTGAAAATAAATCATGATTATTGTTCCATGCATCTTTTACGCTATCAAACCCGTTCGGTAGCGGCCGGCCAGATTGATGGTCCTCCCATGGCGCAGGAATATGCATCAGTTTTATCAAATCTGCCATGATCTTATACGACGGCTCCGATGGTATGGGCGGGGAAGGACGCAAAGCGATCCGATTTCTTGAACTGTTGAATTGGATGCCTGCGTCTTGGCGTGACAGACTCACCGATACGATCCGGACCGACACGCGTTATACGGCCGTATTCTGCGAGCATTTTTTCTATATGTGTCGGCATATCGATTAAGCTCAAGCAATTATCCCAGAATCTCGATAGCTCAAGATCTCCATTCACGAGCTTGTTGATCACCTGAATCAGGCTTGAGGGGGATCCTGCTTCAAAAACAAAATCGGGATTACCGCCGATTTCCTGCGCGCCGCCCAAATCAGAGGTGATGATTGGTACTCCGTAGCTCACCATCTCCAGGGCAACTTGCGGAAGATTGTCCTCCCACAAAACTGGAATGATGCCGACATCGACATCGGAAAGGAGGTTCGAAATTTCGTCCTGCCTATATCCATCGACGTACTTTACGTCAAAAAACTTTTTGCGCAGCTGATCCAGTCGATCGAGCGCATTCTTATCGCCATGATTTCTTGCCGCAATTTTCAAATATATTTTAGAAGATAGATGAATAGGCATTGCTTCCAGTGCGTCAATAAAAAAATAAAAACCTTTATCTGCACGCATGTATCCGAGATAACAGAGGGAAATATATTCACTATTTATCGGACTGGTCTTTTGTTTGTTTGATTTGAAAGCGCCTGCATGCTTCGTTCCTATATACGAAATCTTAATATTATCTCCATTGATGCCGTAGGAAGTCAGCACTCTTGCAACGCGACTGGAAACAGCAAGATTCAGGTCGACCTTGTCATTGATCAGTTCAACGAAAGCCCGGCGCCTTGTCAGATAATCCGATTGATTGCCGACGTTTGCAGGCACGGCATCGGACAACCGACGACACCATTTGCGCATGTTGATATCTTTAAATAGAGCAATCGCTTTATCGTGATTTCCGCCGCCCATTTGGGCCGCATCGAGCAGTGAGATATTGTTATTTTGAAATATCGTAGCCAGCTGATATCTCGATAATGTCTCGACAGTCGATGGTCTGTGAATCAGGCAATGTTCGCAGTCGCGCCCATCATGAAAATCCCTACAATTGACGCGATCTCGCTTCCAGAGGTTTACCTGAGGGCATATGGCAAAATAATTATGATGAGTGACAACGAGGCGCGTGTTGGGAAACTTATCTTTTATGCTTAGAAATGTAAGGGGGATGCCTTCAAGATTATTAAAATGTATCACATCATAAGGGCCGTGCTCGGCAATGAATCGCTCGAAGCACGAATCTGCTTCTGTGCGCACAAAGAGACTCTTGTTGAGCCCGAAGGCGCTGTGGGCAGGTGCCGGGATAGGCGAGTTGAAAAGTTGAAAAGATCGGCATTTTTCTTGGAACATATTATTTGTTTTTATAATAAAAGGGCGATCATCGTCTATTGAATAGGCTGTTCCACTGGAAAGAAAATCGATCTGTTCGCTTCTTGATAAATACCCTTCGATGAGATTGCGTTGATATACCGATACGCCGCCGCCTCTGTTCTCTTCTTCATCGAGCGGCGTCCAGTTGTAATACAATATCTTCATGACTGGGGCGGCCTTCTGCATCCAGGGATGTCAAAAATAACGATGCCCAATACCGCAAGCCTCCGTGTATTGAGTGGGACAGAAGATGTTGCTTATCGGATGCTCCTCGGTATTGCGCCTGTCCGGTTGCCGGCAAATGGTGATCCCGCGAAGCGTTTCCTGCCGGTATAGTCTCCTGCTGTCGCAAGGTTCGTGTACGATTCGCCGAGGCAGTCGGGGTCCTGGTCGCGATGTCTCGTCGCAGGCGCCTCCGACGATCGTCGCCCTGACGAAGGCGGGAACCATCGGCTGCATGCGCCCGGTATGCCGGAATGGTCCATGGCGATCTGGCACGTAACCACTCCGGATCTTCTTGGCAGGCTCACGACGATGGCAAATTGGCAACGGCGCCGTTTCCACGACATGGAATCCCGATCGCATCTAGTCTGTATCAAATCCGGGTTTGATCGGAGGTGTCACAACCGCGGTACTCGGGCCAGAGCGAAATGTAATCGGATTGTATCCTGCCTCGTGGCGCCTGGACCTCGACCGGCACCTTTTCGTATGAAAATATTTCAAAATCGCGCGCGTAGAGATCATTCAAGCGGGCGATGAGTCGGTCGGACATGCCCGACCGGTCGATTTTTGGGCCGACATTGTGCAGGGGAAGTGTCGGCGCAAGGCCGACGCTTTCCGAAAATGCCGGCCACGCTTCCGAAAAATCCTCCATTCTGATAATTTTTGACACCGATATTTTGTTGTTTATGCACAGGATGCGATATTGCGGGCAGAAATGAATGAATTTCCAATCAAAACGAATCCGCTCCTCGTCAATGAAATCAAATGCAAACTCCTCTTCTGTGACACCCGTCAAACCTGGATTGCCGCCTTGCAAGTAAGAAAATGCCGATCTGAACCGTTCATACGGATTGCGCACGACGCCAAAACTGAATAAATCATCTGAATGACGAACGAAATCACGGGACAGGGCGACACTGATATGGGCTAAGTCCAATATATTATCAAATCGAGAAACATATTGTCTTCCCCAGAAAGTGGTTGCAGCTGGAAATTGCTGTCGAAGTGCAGATGAGATCGACGACCCTGCGCATTTGGGATTGTGGATAAAAAGAAGATTTTTTTCCTCTACCCATATCATTCGACTTCTCCAGCTTGCCGACACCGTGGATTGCCGTTGCGTAGTGCTTCATGCCAATACGTTGGTATCATGGCGTTTTAGATTCAATAAACGATTTATTCAATCGGTGGGACTATCGCACGCGGCCCATGGGGCTGAGTCGGCGGTCGCGGTCGCGGTCGTTTCGGGTCGGACCGCGACCGACGCGTGCCGAGAAAGGCAGCACCGTGCCGGGAGCAGGGCGGGCTGCAGATCGTCGGCGCGGCCTCTGGCGAGGGAGCGGTCAGCACGTAATACCCATGCTGGCGCGGGGCGGCCGGGGTGTAGATCTCGATGCGGTAGCGGAAGGCCGAACAGGCGCTCGAAGCGGGCGCGCTCCCAGACCAGGGGGTCGAAGGGGGAGCAAAGCCCGGGCGTTGACGCCGAGGGAGAGTTTGGCGTCGCGGTGGAAGTGAAGCTGGGGAAGGTGCTAAGCGAAGCCGCAGATCGCGGCGTCGCTCAGGACGGTGCCGCGGGGAGCAGGGGGAGGTGAGTGCGCGAGGGCAGCCCCACCCGCGAACCTACTCATCGTTCGCTGCCCTTAGCGGCCCCGTCGTGACAGCCCGTGCCTTACGCGCCCTGCGTCGAACGTACGCAGAGCGCGCCGCAATGATAAGTGAACACCTTCGGGGCGAGGCTCTCGCTCATCCGCAGAAGCGACGAGCGCACCGCGCGCTTCAGATACCCCTTCAGCGGCGAGGTATGGAATGCATGCACCGCCACGCTATGGTCGAAGCAGCGCAAGTCGAGCACGTCCAGCCCGGAGGTCGCCAGGGTCAGCGAGAAGGATTCGGGCGTGTAGGCGTTGATGTGGCCGATGTCGAGGGATGTCTGGAGGTCGCGGTAGCGGGTCCGGGCGTGCAACTCGCAGGGGACCTCGAGATACAGGTACCGGCGGCTGACGCGGGCCATCTCCTTGAGGAAGGCACGCTCGTCCTCGACGTGCTCGAGCACGTGGCTCGCGAAGACGAGGTCGAACGCGCCGTCCTCGAACGGCAGGTTCGGGCCCGTCTGCTGGACGAAGGACAGGTTGTCCCGGTCGCGGACATGGTCGTTGTTCATGCCGGGATCGATCACGTCGACGCCGACGAAGGCCTGGCCGATCCTGAGTTTGCTCAGTTGGGCGACGACGTCGCCGGTGCCGCAGCCCACTTCGAGCACGCTGCCGACCTGCGACGTCCGGTCTCCCAGTAGCGTGATGATGTGGCTCGCCTTGTCGAGAGCGCAGACTTGCCGCCAGCGGCGCTCCGTCGCGTCGTAGACCGCATCGTAATGCGCGTTCAACGCCGTCGTCCGAAATTGGAAAGTCATCGCTGTGCCTTCGGTTCGCGAAACTGCGCCGTGTCGGGAGTCCTGACGGATGCCATCGACTCGGATGCCATGAAGACTTGCCGGAAGGATCGCCGGAATCGGCGGCCAGCCTCGCTCGCGCAATCTCCCCAGCGAGCGGCAGCCGATCCGCGCCCGGCCGTCGATAGAGATGGAAAGACCTTATGCGCAAAAAAATCTCTGCGAAAGCCCGGTATTCTCAATGCTAAATACTTAGAAATACGAATCCGACTTGTCCCTCGTGTCCATGACCGGTCCGGCGCCCCGCGACCGGCCGGAGCGGAGGCACGGACACGGTCATCGCGGATCGCAACCGGACGCTTTCCCACTCCCAGGGCCGGGCTGAGCGGATGCCATCTTCAGCCCCCGGTCCGCCCGCCAAGCGGCGGTACCCCATCCAGATCGGCCAGCCCCAGCCACGCCGCCAGGGCCCGCAACTCCGCCTCCAGCGCCTCCCCGGCCCCCTCGGGCACCCCCGGCTCCCAATGCACCGCCTGCGCCGCGAGCCGCGACCCCGCCCGGTCCGCCTTCAGGTCGACCCGCCCGACCAGCGCCTCCCCGAGCAGGAACGGCAGCACGTAATACCCATGCTGGCGCTGGGCAGCCGGGGTGTAGATCTCGATGCGGTAGCGGAAGCCGAACAGGCGCTCGGTGCGGGCGCGCTCCCAGACCAGGGGGTCGAAGGGGGCGAGCAAGGCCCGGGCGTCGACGCGGCGGGGGGCTTTGGCGTCGCGGTGGAGGTAGGCGGGGGGCCAGCCGGGCACCTCCGCCGGGAGCAGGAGGCCCTCGTCCACCAGTCGGGCGATGGCCGGGGCGGCATCGGACGGGGAGAGGCGGAAATAGTCGCGCAGTTCCGCGGCGGTGGCGATGCCGAGCGCCTGGGCGGAGAGGGCGATGAGCGCCGCCTGCGCCTCCGCCTCCGGCACATCGGGCAGCGCGAGAATGTCCGGCGGGATCACCCGCTCGGTGAGGTCGTAGACCCGCTCGAAGCTGCGCCGCCGCGTCGCCGTGGTGACGCGGCCGGCGTAGAAGAGCCATTCGAGCATGCGCTTGGGCTCGCTCCACGCCCACCAGCCGGCCCGGCCGGTCTGGAAATCGGAGGCTGCCATCGGGCCTTCGTCGCGCAGGCGCGCGAGCAGGGCCATCGCCTCCGCCCGGCGCTCGCCCGCGAAGACCCGCATCCCGGCATAGCCGGCCTCGCCCCGGTCGGCCCGTGCCATGCGCCAGCGCAGGAGCGGGTGGAGCGCGAGCGGCAGCAGCGAGCACTCATGCGCCCAGTACTCGAACAGCCGCCTGTCGCGCCGCGGGCCCCAGGCGCGGCGGTCGAGGAGGGCCGTGTCGTAGGCGCCGAGCCGCGAGAAGGCCGGCAGGTAATGCGCCCGCACCAGGACGTTGACGCTGTCGATCTGGTGCAGGCCGAGCCGGTCGATCGTGGCGGCGAGGTGCCGGTGTCCCGCCGCCGCCGGTCGTGCGGCATGAAAGCCCTGGGCCGCCAGGGCGACCCGGCGGGCTTCCCCGGGCGTCAGCCGCACGATCCCCACGGGGTCAGATCTTCCGCACGGCCCCGTGGGCGGCGCTGGTGGTCATGCTGGCGAAGGCCCGGAGCGCCGCGCTCACCTTGCGCTTCCTCGGGGCGGCGGGCTGCCAGCCCTTCGCACCTTGCGCCGCCCGCCGGCGCTCGATCTCGGCGGGATCGACCGCGAGGTGGATGCGCCGGTTCGGGATGTCGATCTCGATCCGGTCGCCCTGCTCGACGAGGCCGATCAGGCCGCCTTCCGCCGCTTCCGGCGAGACGTGGCCGATCGACAGGCCCGAGGAGCCGCCCGAGAAGCGCCCGTCGGTGACCAGCGCACAGGCCTTGCCGAGGCCCTTCGACTTCAGGTAGCTCGTCGGATACAGCATCTCCTGCATGCCGGGGCCGCCGCGGGGGCCCTCGTAGCGGATCAGCACCACCTCGCCGGCCTGGACCTTGCCGCCCAGGATGCCGTCCACCGCCGCGTCCTGGCTCTCGAAGACGTGGGCGGGGCCCGAGAAGGTGAGGATGCTGGCGTCCACCCCTGCGGTCTTCACGATGCAGCCGTCCTCGGCGAGGTTGCCGTACAGCACCGCGAGGCCGCCATCCTGCGAATAGGCGTGGGCGGCGTCGCGCACCACCCCGCCCTCGCGGTCGAGATCGAGCTCGTCGAAGCGCGAGGCCTGGGAGAAGGCGACCTGGGTCGGCACGCCGCCGGGCGCCGCGCGGTAGAACTCGCGCACGCTCTCGCTGGTGGTCCGGGCGACGTCCCAGCGCGCGAGCGCGTCCCTGAGGGTGCCGGCGGCGACGTTGCCGACATCGGTGTCGATCAGGCCGGCCCGGTCGAGCTCGCCGAGGATCGCCATGATGCCGCCGGCGCGGTGCACGTCCTCCATGTGGACGTTGGCGACGGCGGGGGCGACCTTGCACAGGACCGGCACCCGGCGCGACAGCCGGTCGATATCGGCCATGGTGAAGGGCACCTCGCCCTCGTAGGCGGCGGCGAGCAGGTGCAGCACCGTGTTGGTCGAGCCGCCCATGGCGATGTCGAGGGTCATGGCGTTCTCGAACGCCGTCATCGAGGCGATCGCGCGCGGCAGCACCGAAGCGTCGTCCTGCTCGTAGTGGCGCCGGGCGAGGTCGACGATGAGGTGGCCGGCCTCGACGAAGAGGCGCTTGCGGTCGGCGTGGGTCGCCAGCACCGAGCCGTTGCCGGGCAGCGACAGGCCCAGAGCCTCGGTGAGGCAGTTCATCGAGTTGGCGGTGAACATCCCTGAGCACGAGCCGCAGGTCGGGCAGGCCGAGCGCTCGATCACCTGCACGTCCTCGTCGGTGACGCGGTCGTCGGCGGCGGCGATCATCGCGTCGACGAGGTCGACCTTCTTGATCCCGGTCGAGAGGTGGACCTTGCCGGCCTCCATCGGCCCGCCGGAGACGAAGACCACCGGGATGTTGAGGCGGAGCGCCGCCATCAGCATGCCGGGGGTGATCTTGTCGCAATTGGAGATGCACACCATGGCGTCGGCGCAATGCGCGTTGACCATGTACTCGACCGAATCGGCGATCAGGTCGCGGGACGGCAGCGAGTAGAGCATGCCGTCATGGCCCATCGCGATGCCGTCATCGACCGCGATGGTGTTGAACTCCTTGGCGACGCCGCCCGCCGCCTCGATCTCCCGCGCCACGAGCTGGCCGAGATCCTTCAGGTGGACGTGGCCCGGCACGAACTGCGTGAACGAGTTCACCACCGCGATGATCGGCTTGCCGAAGTCGGCATCCTTCATGCCGGTGGCGCGCCACAGGCCGCGGGCGCCGGCCATGTTGCGGCCGTGGGTGGTGGTGCGGGAGCGATAGGCGGGCATCGGAACTCTTCTAAGGGAGGCTCCCCCGCGTCATGCCGCCGCGACCCCGCCTCCCGCAAGTCCCTGGATGCAGATCAGGCCCGCTTGCGCCGCTACTTCGAGCAGCCGATGCAGATGCCCTTCATGATCTGGTCCTCGCGCTTCTCCTCCTGGCGATTGCGCGGGGTGACGGTGCCGGTCTCGTCGGGACCGAGGGCGCCCGGCTTCGGCACCGTCTGGCCGACGGCGCTGGTGTTGGGCGCCCGGATCGTCGAGGCCGGCCCGCCGCCGGTGCCGGTCTCGCTCACCGGGTTTTGCGCGAGGGCGGGGAGGGGGGCCAGCAGACCGAAGGCGAGGAGGGGGGCGAGGAGACGGGTCGGCATGGGGATCGTCCTTGGGGTTCGTCCTGGTGACGCTGTTGCCGAATCGACGCGGAGCGGGCGGCGAAGTTCCCATCATCGCCCAAGCTTCGGGGCTCGCGCGGGAGGATTCAACCCATGCGAGCCCGGAGACGGTGCGGCCGGCGAAAGCGGGGCCGGCAGACCTATATCCGCCCCATGGACGCCCCCTCCGACAGCCGCCTCTCCACCTTGCGCCGCGCCGCGAGCGCCCGGCTCGGGCCCTTGCGCCACCTGCCCGCCCTGTTCCGCCTCGCCGTCGCGGCCGATCCGCGGCTGACCCTCGCCAGCCTGACCTTGCGCCTCCTGCGCGCCGGGCTGCCGGCCCTGATGCTCTACGTCGCCAAGCTCGTGGTCGATGCCGTGGTGGCGGGGCGGGGCGGGCCCCCGCCGGAGGCGGGGTGGCTGTCCGATCCGCGGCTGCACCACATCGGGTTGCTCGTCGGCATCGAGCTCGGCCTCGCCATCGCCTCGGACCTCCTCGGGCGGGCCACGTCCTACGTCGACGGGGTGCTGGCCGAGAAGGTCGGCAACGTCACGACCTTGCGGCTGATGACCCATGCCGCCTCCCTCGACCTCGAGCAGTTCGAGGACAGCGCGGTGCAGGACCGGCTGGAGCGGGCGCGGCGGCAGGTGGCGTGGCGCTCGAACCTGATCGGCCAGCTGCTCGGCCAGCTCCAGGACCTCGTCACCGCCATCACCCTGGCGGTCGCCGTCGGCACGATGCTGCCGGGGCTGGTGCTGCTGCTCGTGCTCGCCCTGATCCCGGCCTTCCTCAACGAGCTGCATTTCAATGCCCGCGGCTATCGCCTCGCCTGGCGCCGCAGCCCGGACCGGCGCGAGACCGATTACCTGCGCTATCTCGGCGCCGACGCGCACAGCGCCAAGGAGGTGAAGCTGTTCGGCTTGGCCTCCCACCTCGCCGAGCGCTTTCGCGATCTCGCCGGCCGGCTGCTCGCCGAGAACCGGGAACTGGCCCGGCACCGGGCGCTCGCCGGCGGCGCCTTCGCGACGCTCGGCACGCTGGCCTACTACGCCGCCTACCTCGTCATCGCCGGAGAGGCGCTCGCCGGCACCCTCACCGTCGGCGACCTCACCTTCCTGGGCGGGGCTTTCCTGCGCCTGCGCGGCCTCGTCGAGGGGTTGCTGCTCGGCGCCTCGCAGCTGCTCGGCCAGGCGCAGTATCTCGACGACCTGTTCTCGTTCTTCACCATCGCGCCGACCATCCGTTCGAAGCCCGGGGCGCTCCCCGTGCCGGAGCGCCTGCGCGAGGGGTTCGCGTTCGAGGATGTCGGCTACCGCTATCCGGGCGAGGAGCGCTGGGCCGTGCGGCACCTGAGCGTGCGCATCCGGGCCGGGGAGGTGGTGGCGCTCGTCGGCGAGAACGGCGCCGGCAAGACCACGATCGTCAAGCTGCTCGCCCGCCTCTACGCCCCGACCGAGGGGCGGATCCTGCTCGACGGCCGCGACCTCGCCGAGTACGACCTCGACTCGTTGCGCGCCCGGATCGGCGTGATCTTCCAGGACTTCATGCGGTTCGACTTCACGGCCGGCGACAACATCGCGGTCGGCCGGATCGACGCGCGGGAGGACCGGGACGGCATCGCGCTCGCGGCCCGGCGGGCGCTCGCCGACGCGGTGATCGCGCGGCTGCCGGGCGCGTACGACCAGCGCCTCGGCCGGCGCTTCGAGGACGGGGTCGAGCTGTCGGGCGGCGAGTGGCAGAAGGTGGCGATCGCCCGGGCCTACCGGCGCGACGCTGCGGTGCTGGTCCTCGACGAGCCGACGGCGGCCCTCGATGCCGGCGCCGAGGCCGAAATCTTCCGCCGCTTCGCCGATCTCGCGGCCGGGCGCACCGCGCTCCTCATCTCGCACCGCTTCTCCACCGTGCGCCGGGCCGACCGGATCGTGGTCCTGGCCGGGGGCCGGGTGCTGGAGGAGGGGACCCACGCGGAGCTGGTCGCGCGGGGCGGGCGCTACGCCGAGCTGTTCGAGCTGCAGGCGGCGGGGTACCGGTGAGGCGAAGGAGTCGAGGCACGGTCGTCGGGCCGTCGGAAACCCCGCCGCGAAGGCCTCTCAGGCCACCGAGCGCGCCGGCACCCGCACGCCCCGGGTCGCCTCCTCGTCCGCGCGGCGCACCTCCTGCACTTCCCGGCACAGCAGGTCGGCGAGCATCCGGGCCCGCTCGGCCCAGTGGTCGCGCTCGGCGCGCAGGGCGTCGAGCCGGTCGCGGCCGGCCGCCAGGGCGACCGCGAGGTCGTCGACCTCGGCCGAGAGGGCGTGCGCCCGGTCGCGCTCGCGGGCGAGCGCCTTGCGCATGACCGCGAGCGCCGCGGATTCCGCTTCCGGCACCGGTAACTCCCGGGCAGGCGTCACCCGGGCGGGCGTCTCCCGCGCGGGCGCCTCGCCCGGTGCGGCGGGGTCCGGAGGCGGCGCCTCCGCCGGGGCGACAAGGACGGGCGCGGCCGGGACCGGCACCACCGCGATCGGGGTGCCCTCCTCCTCCAGCACCAGGCCGTGCAGCATCGCGAACACCCCGTCGCCGTCGAGGCGGGCGAGGTCGAAGCCGCTCTCGGCGGCAAGCCCGCACCACAGGGCCTGGCCGCGGGCGGACTGGCCGACGAAGGCCATCGACCAGTCGGGGAAGCCGCGGGCCTCGACCGGGCCGCATTGCAGCACCGTGACGTCGCCGTGGCGCTCGTCGCGCTGGATGCGCTCGAACGTGTCCTCCACCCCGGCCCGCGGCCCCTCCAGCACCTGCGCGAAGGCGCCGCCGTTGAACATCAGGGCGCCGGTGACGCCGACCTTGCGGTTGTTGGCTTGCGAGGCCGCGAGGATCTGGCGCACCGCCGCCGTCACCTCATGGTCGGGGCCCTGGAGCAGGTTCTTGCTGGCATAGACCAGGCGGTAGAGATCGCTCATGCGGGGGCTCCGGGAAGGGGTGTGGCGGGGGCGCTCAGGAGGCGCAGGAGGTCGTCGGCCGCGAGCGGCTTGCTGATCAGGTAGCCCTGGACGTCGGTGCAGCCCTCGGCGCGGATGCGGCGCAACTGCTCGGCCGTCTCGACGCCCTCCGCCACCGTGGTCATACCGAGGCTGCGGCCGAGGCCGGCGATGGCCCGGATGATCGCCTCTCCGTCGGCCTTGGTGCCCATGTCGGTGACGAAGGAGCGGTCGATCTTGATCTTGTCGAACGGAAAGGCGCGCAGGTAGCTCAAGCTGGAATAGCCGGTGCCGAAATCGTCCATCGACACCCGCACGCCCAAGTCCCGCAGGCGGTGGAGGGTGTGCAGGGTCTTCTCGTTGTCCTGCAGCAGCACGCCCTCGGTGATCTCGATCTCGAGGCGGGCCGCCGGCAGGCCGGCATTGGCCAGCGCCGACACGATGGTCTCGACGAGGCGGTCGCTCTTGAACTGCGCCGGCGAGACGTTGACGGCGACCGAGAGCGGCTGCGGCCAGGAGGCGGCGTCGCGGCAGGCCTGGCGGATCACCCACTCGCCGATCGGCACGATCAGGCCGATCTCCTCGGCCAGCGGGATGAAGTCGAGGGGCGAGACCAGTCCGCGCTCGGGGTGGCGCCAGCGGATCAGCGCCTCGCAGCCGACCAGCCGCTCGTCGGCGAGGTTGAGCTGCGGCTGGTAATGGAGCTGGAACTCGCGCCGGGCCAGCGCCTGGCGCATGTCCAGCTCGAGGCGCCGGCGCGCCTGCATCCGCGCATCCATCGCCGGCTCGAAGAACCGGAAGGTGTTCCGCCCGTCGAGCTTGGCGCGGTAGAGGGCGAGGTCGGCGTTCTTCAGCAGACGGTCGGCATCCTGCCCGTCCGCCGGCGCCAGGGCGACGCCGACGCTCGCCCCGATCGAGAGCAGCTGGCCCTCGATCATGTAGGTGCGGCCGACGAGGTCGACGACGCGGCGCGCCAGCGCCTGGGCCTCGTCGGGTCCTGAGACCCCGGCCTGCAGCACCACGAACTCGTCGCCGCCGATCCGTGCGACGGCGTCGCCGGCCCGGACCATCGCACGCAGGCGGTCGGCCACCTTCTGCAGCAGCGCGTCGCCGACCGGGTGGCCGAGCGTGTCGTTGACCGGCTTGAAGCGGTCGAGGTCGACGAGGAGCACGGCGCAGCCCTCCGCCTTCCGGTGCAGGCGGAGCAGAGCCGCGTCGAGGTGCTCGCGCAGCTGCAGGCGGTTCGGCAGGCCGGTGAGGGGATCGAGGCGGGCGAGGGCATGGGCCCGGCTCTCCGCCGCCCGGCGGGCACTGACATCCTCTAGCACCAGGGCCGCGCCCTCGCCCGGGACCGGGTGCAGCTCGACCTGGACGCTGTGGCCGCCGAGGGCGACGTCGAGGACGATTCCGCCGCGCAACCGCGCGACGAGTTCCCGCGTGCCCAGGCCGCACCCCGACCGGGCGAGGCGCAGGAGCCGGCGGAACGTGGGAGCGCCGCCGAGGCCGAGCCGGTGCAGGAGGGCGAGGGCCGGCGCGGTGCAGGCGGTGATGCGGCCGTCGGCATCGACCAGCAGGACGCCGTGCCGGACGGCGTCGAGGCCGCGGGCGAGGCGCTGCGACGCGGTCGCGTCCGGCCTGAGCCCCGACGCAGGATCCGGCAAGAGGGTCGGCGTGGGACTCGGCATCAGCCGCAGGGCGGCGGAGAGGGAGGCTGTCATGGCAGGCGGGTCGGGCTCCGCGAGGGACGCCGGCTCGGCGTGGGCGCGATACTGGATAGGACTATTTTGCTGGGATTAATGGATCGTCTCTTCCGGCACAGGTCAGATCGGTTTTCCGGCGGGATCCGTGTCGTGGGAACAGGGCTTGGGTGCAGCCATCGTCATCCTCGAAGGTAACGAGGCAAGGTGCGACAAGCTCCGCCGTTCTCTCTGTGGATGGCTAATGGATCGTCATCGGGCGCGTGTCGGCGGTGCGGACGCCAGGGGCGTGCGGAGATGTTTCCATCCCGACGAGAGTTGGGCGCGTCATGAGAGAAGATGACGGGCATATGACGCAGCGGATCTGTGAATTGGGATCGTTCCGACGGGCGGAGCTTCGGCGTTCGCCCAATGACCGACTGGATGACCGAATTTATCCGCGGTAGATAGCAACTTAGATTTTGAATGAAATTTTCATTCCACGACGACGTACTCTCTCCTCCCCCCTATGGCCTGTTTGATTTGCAAGGCAGTATGGACACCCGCATCGTCATTCCGGGCTCGGCTACGCGGCCCCGGAATGACGATGCGGGTGTGACTACCGTCGATAAGGTCAAGCAGGCTCTAACGACGGCAGTCGGACAAGGTCTTCGGAGACGTTCGCAAGGTCGGCGAGGGCCGCGTCCAGGCGGCCATGCAGGTCAGGGTCGACCGAATCGTCGGCAGTCCCCGGCGAAGGCGGGCAGGCGCGTGTCGGGATGCCAGATCTTTCCCGGTCGAAAGCCGGCCCCGCGCAGCCTTTCACGCCGGCTCCGATCGCGACGGGCTGCGGATGTCGCCACGCGATTTTCCACGACATCTTGCTTGCGTCACGAAAACAAGGGACTTTCGGACGACACGATCAAGGTGAAGAACCGGGCGAGCCGCGTCTCGGCCCGATCGCCTCCACCGCTTCCGCCTCCCGCCCCCGCAGCACGTCGAGCCGGTACTCCCCGGTCCGGACCTGCCGGTCGACCGCGAGGTGGCCGCTTGTCTCGCGGATGAACAGGTCGGCGGCCTCGTCGCCGGTGAGCGGGTAATGCGTCTCGCCGGTCCAGTGCACCAGGACGACGTCGCCGCCCGGCAGGAGGCAGGCGCGGATGCGGGCGGCGAGGCCGGCGACGTCGCCGGCATCGAGGTAGTAGACCACCTCCGACAGGAGGATCAGGTCGAAGCGGCCCTCCGGCCACTCGCCCGGCACCTGGGCGCGCATCAGGCGCACGCCCGGGAGGTCGCGGCAGCGCGTGCGGGCCTGCGTCAGGGCGGCCTCGGCCACGTCGATGGCGAGAAGCGCGTCGCAGCGGGCGCCGAGGGCGGCGGTCAGCACCCCGATCGAGCAGCCGATCTCCAGGGCCGCGGCGTAATGCGGGCGGGGCAGGGTTTCGAGGGTGGCGGCGTACTTGTCGCGCTCGTAGGGGCTGGCGGCGAAGTTCCAGGGATCGGGATCGGCGGCGTAGCGCGCGTCGAAATAGTCGGGCGGCAGGGAGGTCGTGTGGCGGGTCATCGGATCGTCCTCACGGCGCGACCTTGAGGACGATCGAGATCAACGAAGATCGACATCAAGAAAGATCTCGTGGCGTTCGGTGAAGCGGGCGATCATGGCCGGCTCCAGGCGGAAGCCCTCCGGATCGTCGGCGATGAGGTCGGTGGTCTGCGAGCGGTGGGCGGCGATGGCCGCCGCCTTGGCGGCGCGGTGGCGCGTGACCGCGAGGCGTGCGCCCCGGGGCGGCGGGCCGACCTCGGTCTCCGGCGGCAGCGTCCAGCCCCAGACCGGGTAGGCGTGGAGCGATCCACGACCGAGGCGGGCGCGGGCGAGGCCCGCGATGGCCGCGCTCGCCCGGTGGTCGCAATGCGGGTCGTGCGCCCAGGTCACGAACAGGGCGCCGGCTCCGCACCCCTCAGCCTCCGCCGCGATGGCCTCCGCCGCCGCCTCGGCCGCGGGGCCGGATTCGGGCACGAACCGGTCGGGCAGGCGAAGGAAACGCACGTGCTCCCCCGCCAGCCCGAGGCACGCCGCCGCCGACAGGGTCTCGGATTCGCGCAAGTGCCGCAGGCGCTCGGGCGGATGGCTCGGGGAGTTCGGGTGCGAGCCGACCCCGTCGCTCACCACCACGAGGCGGACCGGGATCCCGCCGGCGCAGGCCTCGGCGATGAGCCCGCCGCAGCCGAGGCTCTCGTCGTCGGGATGCGGCGCCACCACGACGATCCCGCCCGCCGGCACGATCTCGCGCAGGATGCGCAGAGGCAGCGCCTCGGCGGCGGCGAGGAAAGCGTCGGCCCGCATCAGCGCGGCTCCTGCCACAACGCGGCGACCGGCCCGTCGGCGGCGAGGATCGTGGCGGCGGCACCGGTGAGCGCCCGGTCGGGTGCGGGCTGGCGCAGGTAGGTCGCGAGGTCGCGCGACAGCCGCTCCAGCGGATGCCCGCGCAAGAAGCCCTGGAGCCCGACCGAGCGCTGGGCGAGGGACAGCACCTCGAGCCCGGCCCGCTCGACCGCGAGCCGGGTCAGGTTGACGAAGGCGACGACGCGCTCCGCCGGCAGCGTGTCGTCGGCGACGAGGCCGGCCGCCCGCGCCACGAACAGCCGCGCGCCCTCGAGGGCGAGGGCGCCCTCGCCGAGGCGGGCGAGCTGATGGGGATCGTCGCCGCGCCCGGTCCGGGCGAGGTGGCCGCGCCAGGCCTCGAACACCGCCTCGATGCCGCCCAGCTGCACCGCCGCGAAGCGCCAGGCGCCGCCGGAGAAGTGCGGCTGGCGGTGGTAATCGTCCGGCCCGCCGAGGATGGCGAGCGGCGTCAGGCCCGTGAGGTCGACGGTGCCGGTGGCCGAGGCGCGCATGCCCTGCGCCCGCCAGGCCGAGAGATCGGCCCGGGCCCCGGGATCCAGGGCGGCGACGAGCATCAGGGGCGCGGTCTCGCCCGGGCGGCGCGCCGTCACCAGGGCGCGGGTGACGTGACCGGCCCCCGACGCGAAGGTCTTTCTCCCCGCCAGGCGCCCGTCGGCACCGAGGACGAGGCCGTCCGCGGGCGCCTCGGTGTTCCAGACCCCGAACAGGCGCCCCGCGACCGCATCGGCGAACAGGGCGCGCCGCTGCCCCGGATCGCCGTAGCGGGCAACGAGCTGGAGCGCGTTGACATGGCCCTCGTAGACCCGGCCGAGCGCCAGGCTGCCGAGCCCGACGAAGCGCAGGACCTCGGCGAGGTCGGCGCCCCCCGGCTCGTCGCCGAGGCCGGCGCCGCCCTCGGCCGCCGGCACCGGGGCGGCGAGGAGGCCGGCATCGGCGAGGTCGGCCACGTCCTCGGCCGGGAAGCCGTCGTCGCGATCCTGCGCGTCGGCCCGCGCGGCGGCGAGGGCCGCGACGCGGCGGGCGGCCGCGACGGAAGCGCGGGCGAGATCGGGCGGCGTCCGCCGGTCCATCGTTCGATCCTGAGGCTGCCGTGTGGTCGGGCGCGGGAGGGTGTCGAGGTCAGGCATTGCCGGCCCGCTCCGCGGCCTGCCCGAGGGCGGGTCGGGTCTTCCTCGGGTCGAGGCCGCGCAGGACCTGCACGCCGTGCCTCCCGTGCCGCAGCCCGGCGAGCAGCATCCGCGCGCCCCGGATGTGACGCGGCAGCGCGCCCGGGCGCAGCGGCCAGGCGGCGAGGAGCGGGCTCTGCGCCTCGATCGCCGCCAGCCGGGCGCCGAGGGTCGGCAGAGCGACGACGCGTCGCGCCTCGGCCGGCCCGATCCGCAGCCAGGGCGCCCAGAGCCCGGTGCGGTCGAGCCGCCCGGCGGCGTGCAGGCGCCGCAGCCGGCGCCCCCAGGCGAAGCGGAACAAGGCGCGCCACAGGGGTTCGAGGCGCGGGTCGCAGGGGCTCCCGGGGGCTTCGCAGCGCCGGCGTATCGTATCGGCGGCCCCTCCGGGAGCGCGGCCGTCGAGCCGGCCGGACGTGACGACGACGATGTCGGGGGCGTGGCGCACCCGCGCATCCGCCGCCAGCAGCGCCGCCACGAAGGCCCGGTCCTCGCCGAGCGGGACCGCCGGCATGCCGCCGGCGGCGCGGTAGGCCGACAGGCGCACCGCCAGGGTCGCGCCCGAGCGGGTGGCGTGCCGCGGCCAGGGATCGTGCGCGACCGGGTCGATCCGCGCTTCGAGGGCGATCAGCAGCGCCTCGTAGGCACCCTCCAGCCGGCCGCGGGCATGGAGCGCCTCCGGCAGGCACGCCGCCTCCGCCGCGTCGAGGGCGATGGTGCCGGCCACCGCGTCGGCGCCCCGCGCCAGGGCCGCGAGGTTGCGCGCCACCCAGTCCGACGGCACCCGGCTGTCGGCGTCGGTGGTGAGGATCACGCCGTCCGGCGCCGTCCCGTCTTCGCACGTCTCCCCTTGCACGCCCTCCTCGAGCCAGGCGGCGGCCGCCTCCATCGCCTCGCGCCGGGCCCAGCCGGCATTCGCTCCGGCGAAGTCGCGCTCGATCACCCGGATCGGCAGGCGCAAGCGGGGCGCGAGCGCCGCGACGACCTCGGCCGTGCCGTCGGTGCAGTTGTTGAGGAACAGGACGATCCCGAGGGCGCCCGCCCCGATCTCCGCCTGCCCGGCCAGGGCCGCGAGGCAGGCCGCGATCCGGTCGACCTCGTTGCGCACCGGCACGGCGACGATGCAGCGCGGCGCGGGCGGAGCGCCCCGCCCCGGATACTGGCCTTCTGGATGGGTCACGCGCGGCGTCTCCGGCGGGCCGCGGCCTCGCACGGCGCGCCCCTGGCGACCAACATATGTCATACCCCACCCCAGTTCTCCGGGGTGCGACCAAATCGACCGCGAATCCCTGGAAGGCCATCATGCCGCCAAAAGGCGAGCCTTCCGGCCCTCGGCGTTGCCCTGGCAGGCGCGCGGGAGGGGGCGGTCCCGTCCCCGGCGGCGGTCGCCGCGGTCAGTTCGAGCGCCGCGACAGCGAGACCGCGTAGGCCGGCGAGCGGATCGCGAACATCGGGTCGTCGGCCGGGCCGGCGATGCCCTCGGGCAGGTCGACCACCGGATCGAAGGTGGCGGCGTCGCAGGTGGAATCGGGCTCGATGCCGGTGATCGCCAGGGTGCCGAGGGTGCGCGTCCGGCGCTCCTCCGGCAGGTCCGCGGTGGCGTCGGTCGTCGGGTCGCCCGGTTCGGGCAGGATCGCCACCAGATCGAACTTCGCCGGGCCGCGGGCCAGCCGCTCCTTCAGCTCGTCGGCGTAGAAGCTGTCGGGCTTGACCTTCAGCTCGTCGTCGGAGAGCGTCGCCTTGTCGGCGGCGACCAACTTGAGCCGGGCCTTGGTCGCCTCGCCCTTGGCGTTGGTCAGCGTGTAGGTGTGCACCGCCCAGTAATCGGTGCCCGCGAAGCTCGCCGGCACCGGCCGCGCGTTGAGCCACGCCGCCTGGCGGCCGGTCTCCGGGTTCTTCGCCGCGAAGGCCTTGATCTTCTCCGGGTCCGGCTTGCCGTCCGGGCCGGGCGCCCGGACCTGCAGGAATTCGAGCAGCTGCGCCGGGGTCCTCGTCGAGAAGACCGGGGCGGAGATGACCACGAAGGTCATGTCGCCGGCCGGGTCCTGCATCCGCATCGCGAATCCGCGGGTGGTCGGCTTGGTCTTGTCCGAGACCTTCGGGTTGCCGCCGCCCATCGAGAAGCGGGCGGTGACCGGCACGGGCATGGCCGGGTCGGATTTGCCGAATTGCGGTGCCTTCGACAGGCTCGCCGCGTCGGCGGCCGGCGTGAACTGACCCTTGAGGCAGACGCCCTTGGCGCCGCTCGCCCGCACCCCCTTGTGGTTCCCGCTGACGGCGAATTGCAGGGCCACGATGGCGCCGGGATCGACCTCCTCGGCGGATACGGGCGCGGCGAGGGAGGCCAGCACCGCGGCGCTGGCCAGAAGGGGGAGGGACCGGATCATGGGGGGCGCTTCCTCGATCTTATCGAGGGTGACTTTGAATTGCGGGCAACTTTATTGCAAGAGTGATTCCAGGCCGTATCCGGGCCGTTTCCGGCCCCCCGCGATCAGGCGACCTGGCGCCCGCCCCGGCAGGCGGCGACGGCCGTCGCGAGGCGGCGCATCCCCTCGTCCAGCCGCTCCGGCGGGTTGAGGGTGAAGTTGAGCCGCATCCCCCGCCGGTTCGCCCCGGTCGCGTCGAAGACGCTGCTCGGCGAGTAGCAGATCCCGGCCGCCAGGGCGTGGGGCAGCAAGGCGTCGGTGTCGAGGGCCGGATCCCTGGCCAGCGCCCAGACGAACATGCCGCCGACCGGCACCTCCCAGTCGAACCAGTCGCAGAGGTGGGTGGCGAGCGCCGCGCAGAGCGCGTCCCGGCGGCTCCGGTACAGGGCGACGAGCGCCGGCTGGATCTCGTCGACGAGGCCCGTCTCGATCGCCGCCAGGGCGACGCGCTGGGTCACGCCGCTGGTGCAGAGGTCCGAGCCCTGCTTGGCGAGCGTCAGCGCCTCGATCATCTCGGGTGCCGCGACGATCCAGCCGACGCGCAGGCCCGGCGCGATCTCCTTCGAGAGCGTGCCCATGTAGATCACCGGGCCGGCATAGGGCTCGCCCGGCGCCGCTTGCGCCGACAGCTCGATCAGCCGCGGCAGCGTCGCGCCGTCATAGTGCAGCGTGCCGTAGGGATCGTCCTCGACGAGCCAGGTCCCGGTCCGGTGCGCCGCCGCGACGAGGGCCCGGCGCGTCGCGAGATCGACGAGGCGGCCGGTCGGGTTCGAGAAGTTCGGCACCGCGTAGGCGAATTGCGCGCCTGCCAGGGCCTCCTGCGGGTCGAAGCCCGGCGCATCCAGCACGAGGTTGCGGAACGACGGCGCGCGCGGGCGCCAGGCATCGAGGGCGCCGAGATAGGTCGGGAACTGGCCGGCGATCAGGCCGCCCTCGTCCAGCAGCACCTTGCCGATGAGGTCGAGGCCCTGCATCCCGGAGGTGGTCACCAGCACGTTGGCCCGCGTCAGCGGCAGGGCCGCGGAGCTGAAGCGGCGCGCGATGGCGTCGCGCAGGGGCGCCAGACCCTCGATCGGCCCGTAGCCCAGCGCCTCGCCCGGATGCTCGGCCACCGCCCGGCGGGCGAACTCGGCGAGCCGCCCGGTCGGGAAGATCTTTGGGTCGGGCAGGCCGCCGCCGAGGTTGATGAGACCCGGGATCGCGCCGGCGGACAGGAAGGTGCGGGTGACCTGGTTCGTCGTGCCCATCCACCGGGCGAAGGCCGGCCGCGTCGCGGTGCGGGCGGACGGGGAGGGGGACGGCACCATGGGCTCGGCTCTCAGTGCGGGGTGAACCCGGGAACGGTGTCCCGGGTGATTCCGATCCTCTACCACCGGCCGCGCGACGGTGCCGTGCCCGCGTCACGCCGGCGCGGCGGCGCGGGACGCCCCCGGCACCGCCGCCAGCAGGCTGCGCGTATAGGGATGCTCCGGCGCCCGGAACAACGACGCGGTGCGGTTCGTCTCGACGATCTCGCCGCGATGCATCACGGCGATCCGGTCGCAGATCGTCGCCGCGACCCGCAGGTCGTGGGTGATGAACAGCATCGCGATGCCGAGGCGTGCTTTCAGGTCCTCCAGCAACGCCAGGACTTGCGCCTGGACCGAGACGTCGAGGGCCGAGACCGCCTCGTCGGCGACGAGCACGTCCGGCTCCATGGCGAGCGCCCGGGCGATGCCGATGCGCTGGCGCTGGCCGCCCGAGAAGGCGTTCGGGTAGCGCTCGGCGGCGCTCGGCGGCAGGCCGACGAGATCGAGGAGCTCGCGCGCCCGCGCCCGGGCCCGGCGGGACGGGGTGCCGTGGGCGATCGGGCCGCCGGCGATGATCTGCTCGACGGTGCGGCGCGGGTTGAGCGAGGCGAAGGGATCCTGGAAGATCATCTGGATCCGCCGGCGCTCGTCGCGCAGCGCCGTCGGCCCGAGTGCGGTGAAATCGAGGCTGCCGAGGCGCACCGTGCCGCGATCGGGCTCGATCAGGCGGATCGCCAGCCGCGCGGTGGTCGACTTGCCGGAGCCCGATTCGCCGACGAGGCCCAGCGTCTCGCCCCGGCGCAGATCGAAGCCGACTTCCTTGACCGCCGCCACCACGCGCGGCTTGCCGAACAGGCCGCCGCCCGTCGCGTAGGTCTTGGCGAGGCCCGACACCGCAAGCGCCACCGGCGCCTCGGTGACCGGTGCGCGCTCCGGCGGGGTCAGGCTCGGCACGGCAGCGAGCAGCGCCCTGGTATAGGCGGCGTGCGGGCGGCGCAGGACGGCCTCGGCGGGGCCGGACTCGACCAGCCGGCCGCGCTGCAGCACCGCGACGTGGTCGGCGATGTCGGCCACCACGCCGAAATCGTGGGTGATGAACAGGACCGCCATGTTGCGGCGGGCCTGGAGGTCGCGGATCAGCTTCAGGATCTGCGCCTGGGTGGTGACGTCGAGGGCCGTCGTCGGCTCGTCGGCCACCAGCACGGCGGGTTCGAGGGCGAGCGCCATGGCGATCATCGCCCGCTGGCGCTGGCCGCCGGAGAGCTGGTGGGGATAGGCGCGGACGATCTGCTCCGGGTTCGGCAGCCCGACCTCGCCGGCGAGCGCCACCGCGCGGGCGCGGCGCTCCCTCGGGGTCAGGAGGTCGTGGGCCTCGAACATCTCGGCGATCTGGTCGCCGATGCGCATCACCGGATTGAGCGCCGTCATCGGCTCCTGGAAGATCATCGCGATCCGCCGGCCGCGGATGTCGCGCCAGGCGCGCTCGTCGAGGCGCAGGAGGTCCCGGCCCTCGAACCGGATCTCGCCGCCCGCCACCGTGAGGGCCCGGGGCAGCAGGCCGGTGAGCGCGTAGGCGCTCATCGACTTGCCCGAGCCCGACTCGCCGACGACGCAGAGGATCCTGCCCGGCCTCAGGTCGAGGCTCAGGTCCTCGACCGCATAGGGCCGGTCGGCGCCCCCCGGCAGCGCGAGGGTCAGGTTGCGGATCTGGACGATCGGTTCGCTCATCTCTGCCCCTTGGGTGTCCGGTGCGCGGGCCGGCTCAACCGGATGAAGTCTTGCCGGGAATGTCGTCGGTCTATCGACAGTCGTCATGCCCTCTGCGTCATCCCGGGGCTCGGCGAAGACGAGAACCCGGGATCCATGACCGCTGACAGTGCCGGATGAGGCGACCGGCGTTCCGCCTCTTCCTGAAACGCCAGCGGTCATGGATCCCGGGTTCCGCTGCGCGGCCCCGGGACGATGAGGAGGGTGTCGAGGCCGCGTCCAGAGCCGACAGCCGTCGCCTGGCTCTCAAGCCGCCGCCTTGCGCCCGGCCAGGACCGCCGGCCCGGTCTCGCCGAGGTCCCAGAACAGTCCCGCCATCAGCCCCAGCGCCTCGCGGGTCGAAGAGCCCAGCAGGTGCTCGTCCGGCGCGTGCTGCGAGCAGGCCGGGTAGGAATGCGGCACCCACAAGGTCGGCAGGCCGAGGATCTCCGAGAAGGCGTCGTTCGGCAGCGAGCCGCCGAGATTCGGCAGCAGGGCCGGACGCTTGCCCGTGCTCGCCGCGATCGAGGCCAGCGCCCACTCCACCCACGGATCCTCGACGGGAAGACGGGTGGCGCGAAACACCTCGGTGCGGGTCTCCCGCACCTCGACCATGGGAAAGCCGTTCTCGTCGAGGTGGCGGCGGATCGCCGGCAGCAGCCCCTGCCAGTCGGTGCCGACGACGAAGCGCAGCTGCATCGTCGCCTTGGCGGAGGGCGGTACGGCGTTCTGCGGTCCGTCCGGGTCGCCGCACTTGAAGGCCAGGACCTCCAGGGTGTTCCAGGCGAAGACCCGCTCGGCCGGGGACAGGCCCGGCTCGCCCCAGCCCTCGTCGATCGCCGGCGCGTTCGGATCGCCCCCGACCGTGATGTCGGCGAGCGCCGCGCGCACGCCCTCGGGGATCGCCGGCGGGCGAAGGGCGTCGAGGAGGATGCGGCCCTGCCCGTCGACGAGGCTCGCGATGGCGCTCGCCAGCACCGTGCCGGGATTGCGCAGGAGCCCGCCCCAATTGCCCGAATGGTGGCCGCCCTCGCGCAAGGCAACCACCAGCTCGAAGGTATAGCCGCCGCGCGAGCCCAGGAACATCGTCGGCCGCGCCGCCTCGATCCGCGGCCCGTCGGAGGCGATGAGGAGATCGGATTCCAGCGCCGCTCCTTCCGCCCGGCAGACCTCGCGCAGGCCCGGCGAGCCGGCCTCCTCGCCCATCTCGATCAGCAGCTTGACGTTGAAGCCGAGCTGGCCGCCGCGGGCCTGCATCACCGCCGCGAGCGCGCCGAGGTTGATCAGATGCTGGCCCTTGTTGTCGGCGGTGCCGCGGCCGTACCAGCGCTCGCCCTCGACCGTGACGCTAAGCGGGTGCAGGCCCTCGCGCCACTGCTCGGGGTAGTTCCGCACCGTGTCGCCGTGGCCGTAGGTGAGCATCGTCGGCAGGGCGTCGCCCTCGTGCCGCGTGGCGATCAGGAACGGCCCGGCCCCCGGCTTCGGGTTGTCGACGATCCGGGTCTCGAAGCCGAGCCGCGACACCAGGGGGATCATGAACCGGTCGAGATAGGCGGCGAGCGCCGGTCCCTGGCCCGGGGCCTGGCTCTCGGTCGGCAGCCCGACCGCCTCGCGGAGCACGGCGAGGAAGTCGCCGTCGTCGAAATGCCGGTGGGCCAGTGCGATGGCGTCGCGTCGCGACATGGGGGGGATTTCGTCGCTTCGCGACATGGAGGGGGTTTCGTCGCTTCGCGACATGGAGAAGGACTTTCCGTACGCGTGTGGAAGGGGTGGATGTTAGTTCCTGACCACCGATCGATGGAAGCCTGGCCGGCGCCGTTTCATCCCGCCGGACATACCCTCAATTCCGCCCCTCCGGCGCGGTGATGTCGCGCACGCCGTCGCCGAGCAGGTTGATGCCGAGCACCAGGACCAGCAGCGCCACGCCCGGGATGGTGATGACCCAGGGCTGGAAGAACATGTACGGCTTGCCCTCGGCGATCATCAGCCCCCAGGACGGCAGCGGCGGCTGCACGCCGAGGCCGAGGAAGGACAAGGCCGCCTCGAGCAGGATCGCGTGCGCCATCTCGAGCGTCGCCACCACGATCAGGGCGTTGAGGATGTTGGGCAGGATCTCCTGGGCGAGGATCCGCACCGGCCCGAAGCCCGCGGCTTTTGCCGCGGCGACGAAGTCCTGGGCCCGCACCTGCCGGGTCGCCGCGCGGGTGACCACGGCGAAGCGGTCCCAGAGCAGCAGGCCCAGCACCAGCACCACGACTTTCAGCGATCCGCCGACCAGCGAGGCCATGGCGAGCGCCACCAGCACCACCGGCAGGGCGAGCCGGGTGGTGACGACGTAGCTCACCACCGCGTCGACGCGGCCGCCGTAATAGCCGGCGAGCACCCCGAGCGCGGTGCCGATCACCCCCGAGATCAGGGCGGCCGAGAGGCCGATCAGCAGCGAGATCTGGCTGCCATAGATCAGGCGGCTCAGGTAGTCGCGCCCGAGCTTGTCGGTGCCGAGCCAATGCTCGGCGCTGCCCTTGGCGTGCCAGAACGGCGGGATCAGCCGGCGCGATACGTCCTGGGCGTAAGGGTCGTGCGGGGCGATGAGCGGCGCGGCGAGCGCCGCGAGCACGATGATGCCGACGATGCCGGCCCCGATCAGGAAGCCGCCATGCGACAGCCCGCGCCGGAGCGCGATGGCGGCCGGCGAGCGCGCCGGGGGCAGGACGATCTCGGCAGAGGGCGCGGCTGTTGCCGGAGCGAGAGGGGCGGCGGGCCGGACGGTCATGCGCGCAGCCTCGGATCCAGGAGGGCGTTGAGGAGGTCGGCGGCGAGCGTGAGCGCGATGTAGATCATCGCCAGCACCAGCACGATCGCCTGGACGACGGGGAAGTCGTTGCGGGCGATCGATTCCCAGGCGAGCTGGCCGAGACCCTGGAGCGAGAACACCGCCTCGATCACGATCGAGCCGCCGAGCATGAAGCCGAACTGCACCGCGGCGAGCGCGATCACCGGGATCACCGCGTTGCGCAAGGCGTGGCGGATCAGGATCTTGCGCGGGGGCAGACCCTTGGCGCGGGCGGTGCGGACGTAGTCCGAGGACAGGACCTCCAGCATGCCGTTGCGGGTGAGCCGCATCACCGCCGGCATCGCGTAGTAGCCGAGCGCCACCGCCGGCAGGATGAAGTGCTTCCAGGTCGCGTTCCCGGAGACCGGCAGCCAGCGCAGGTTGACCGAGAAGATCAGGATCAGGGTGAGGCCGAACCAGAAGCTCGGCATCGCCTGGCCCAGCACCGAGACCGCGAGCGCCGTCCGGTCGATCCAGGTGTCGCGGTGGAAGGCCGCCAGCACGCCGAGCGGGATCGCCACCAGCAGGGCCACGGCGAGCGCGATCACGCCGAGGGTCAGGGTGACGGGGAGCCGGGCGGCGAGCAGGTCGGTCACCTGCTCGGGGAAGTAGAACGAGCGCCCGAAATCGAGGTGCAGCGCCTGCCAGGCCCAGGCGCCGAACTGCACCGCCAGCGGCCGGTCGAGCCCGTGCTGGGCGCGGATCGCCGCGATCTGCGCGCCGGTCGCCTCCGGGCCGGCGATGGCGGTGGCGAGGTCGCCCGAGAGGTGAAGGAGCAGGAAGCTCGCCACCGAGACGGTCAGCGCGACGCCGACCGCCACCAGGATGCGCCGCAGCGCGAAGCGGAGCATGGCGGCGCCCCTATTTCTTCCACGAGGCCGCGTAGAAGCGCGGCACCTCGTCGGTCTGCGCGGTGAAGGCGAGGTCCGCCGTGAAGGCGTAGTTCGACGGGTAGGAGAACATCGGCAGCGCGTAGGCCTGGGCACCGATGCGCGTCAGCGCCGCGGCGTATTTCGCCTTGCGGGTGCCCGGATCGGTGCTGGTGTCGCCGGCCTGGAGGTCGGCGATCACCGTGGGGTCGCGGGCCAGGTCCTCCTCGCCGCCGCGGAAGTAGATCCCGGTGAAGCCCGAGACGTCGTTGATCGAGAACGAGCCCCAGGTCTGGTAGCCGATCGAGGTCTTGCCGGCCCGCATCGCGTCGCGCATGGCCGCGTAGCGCAGGTAGTTGAGCTTCGCCCGGATGCCGACGGCGCGCAGGTAGCCGATCACCGCCTCGGCATAGTCGCGCTCGCGATAGGCCGAGAGGTCGATGTCGAGGCCGTTGGGGTAGCCGGCCTCCTTGAGCAGCGTCCGCGCCTTGGCCGGGTCGTAATCGTAGCGCGGCACGCCCTCGTCGGTGCAGCCGAACTGCTCGACGAAGCAGAGCGCGTTCATCACCCGGGAGCCGCCGCGCACTAGGTTGTCGACCATCGCCTTGCGGTCGATGGCGTGGGCGATCGCCTGGCGTACCCGCACGTCCTTGAGCGGGGAATTCTCCTGGGCGCGGCCCAGCACGTCGAATTGCAGGAAGCCGACCCGCATCGTCTCGGCGGAGACCACGGTGAGCGTCGGATCGTTCTTGAGCTGCTCGGCCTGGTCGGTCGGCACGCGCCAGATCCAGTCGACGCCGCCGGTCATCAATTCGGCCATCCGGCTGTCGCCGTCCGGGATGATGCGGAATTCGAGCTTGCCGATCTTCGCCTTTCCGATCGGGCTGCCCGGCCAGTACTTCTCGTTGCGCACCATATTCACGCCCTTGCCGCTCTCGGCGGAGACGATGCGGTAGGGACCGGTGCCGACGGGCGCCTTGCTGAAGCCGTCGAGGCCGACCTTCTTGAAGTAGGCGGCGGGCAGGATCGGGGTCGGGCCCGACAGGTATTCGAGGGCGGCCGGGAACGGCGCCTTGAGAAGGATGCGCACGCTGTGCGGCCCGGTCACCTCGGTCGACTTCATCCAGTCGACGTTGCCCTTGGTGATGATCCTCGCCTCGGGCGTCAGCACGTAGTTGAACGTGAAGGCGACGTCCTCGGGCGTCAGGGGATCGCCGTTGTGGAAGGTCACGCCGTCGCGGATGGTGAGGTCGAGGGTGACCGGGTCGACCCAGGTCCAGGCGGTGGCCAGCATCGGCTGGTGCTCGCCGGTCTTCGGGTCGCGGTAGAGAAGAGTATCCCAGACGTTGCGGGCCAGGATCACCCCCTCGCGGAGGTTGTTGTGGTAGGGGCTCAGGTTCTCCGGCTCGCTGTCCGAGGCGTAGACCAGGGTGTCGTTGGCCTTGCCGGCCCAGGCCGGGTCCGCCGTCCCGGCGAGGAGGAGACTTGCGAGCGCGAGGCCCATCTTGCGCATCCGGCCCGCGTCGATCCGTGTCGGCATGTCGGCTCCGTCCCGTCGGGGGCAGCGCGGGCGTCTCACCCGCCGTGTTGCACTGCCGCAAAATTCACCCTGCCAGGATGTTGCGCAGATCCGATCGCAGCAAGACGAATTTATCGATAGGGTCGTTGCCGAAACGGCAAGGCAGAGGGTTGCGATGCAGACCACGGCGTTGCGCTACTTCCTGGCGGTGGCCCGCGACGGCACGATCGCGGCGGCCTCGAGCCGGCTCAACGTCGCCCCCTCGGCGATCAGCCGCCAGATCGCCAACCTGGAGGCCGAGCTCGCCTCCCCGCTCTTCGAGCGCCGGCCGCGCGGCATGGTGCTGAGCCAGGCGGGCGAATTGCTGGCGCGCCACGCCCATCAGGTGCTGCTGAGCGCCGAGCAGGTGGTCACCGAGATCCAGGAGCTGGAAGGCCTGCGCCGCGGCCTCGTGCGCATCGCCACCACCGAGGCCTTCGCCATCGACCTCGTGCCCGGCGTGATCACCGCGTTCCACGCCCGCCATCCGGGCATCCGCTTCGAGCTGAGCGCGCTGCCGCCGGGCCAGGTCACCCAGCGGGTCGTCCAGGGCGAGGCCGATCTCGGGCTGACCTTCAGCCTGGAGCCGTCGGCCGACACCGCGGTGGCCTACCGCACCAGCCTCGACATGGTGGCGTGCTGCGCCCCCGACCATCCGCTCGCCGGGCGGCGGCTGATCGGTCTGTCCGACCTCGCCGCCTATCCGGTGGCGCTCCTGCCCCGCGACACCACCCTGCGCACCATCCTCGACGCGGCCTGCGCGGCGGAGGGCATCGCGATCGAGCCGGTGCTCACCTCGAACGTCCTCTCGGCCATCCTGCCCTTCGTGCGCCGTACGCGCGGCCTCACCCTGATGTCGTCGATCGTGCTGCAGGGCGAGGGCTGGCGCGACGCGTTCCAGGTGCTGCCGATCCGGTCCGCCCGGAGCCTCGCCCGCAGCATCGAGATCCAGACCCTGCGCGACCGGCGGCTGCCGCGGGCGGTGCAGGCGTTCCTGGCGGCGCTGGTGGCGGCGTTGCCGCCGTCGCCGGATCGATGAGACGCGGCACTCCCGATCGCGGCGGGCCGGATCCGACTCAGGACGCCGCCCCGCAGCACCCTCCGCCCTCCTGGACCGGACACAACCCGCCGCAGGATGCCACCCCCGGCAGGCGCCGGCGCAGGCAGCAGACGCGGCGGCGCCGGCTGCCGCCCGCCGCGCACAGGGCCTGGGCGAGCGGATTCTTGGCGCAGGGTGGTCCGCCGCACCAGCCGAGGCAGGTCGCCACCTCAGGGCAGGCCAGGGTCTCGGGCTCGCCGAGCTCGCGGGCGACGTGGTCGAGGATCACCGCGGCATTGCCCCAGATCACCCGGGGGGCGATGCCGCAGCGGGCCCGGCACAGCTCGACGAAGGGCCGCAGGTGGTCCTCGACGAGGCTCGCCAGCCCTGCGGAGCGGCAGGGCATTCGGCACGCCGCCTCGGGCTGGACCAGGAAGCGGGCCGGGCGGCCGGCCGCGTCGAGTTCGAGGCTCGTCGTCGCGAAGGCGAGCGGCAGCGGCTGCCGGAGGCGCACCAGGGCCGTCATCGCCGGGGTGGCGAGCGGCGCGAGGTAGAACTGGCTCCAGTACGAGACGAGGGCCCGCCGGTCGGCCGTGCCCGGCGCGACCCCGAGCCCGGCTTCGAAGGCCGCGAGCGCGGCGTCGAACACCGTGGGGTCGTGCAAAGCCGCCAGGGGGGTTGCCTGCGGCCCGCCGGGGCCCGCGGCCACGCCCTCGCGGTAGGTGCCGAGCGAGGCCGGCACGGCGGCGGCGATCTCGGGCGTCATGGGCGGTCCGCCCGCCGGGTGCGGGCGATGGTCAGCGCCAGCCAGGCGAGCGACGCGGCGTAGAGCGGCATCGCGGCGGCGAAGTAGCCCGGCCAGCCGGCCCAGCCGGCGAGCGCCGGGGCGGCGACCCGCAGTGGCATGGCGGCGAAGAAGGCGGCGCCGAACAGCAGCGCGTAATCGGTGGCGGGCCGCGGCCCCTGCGCCCAGCGATAGATCATGTTGAACACCGGCACCCCGAGGACACCGCCGAAGACGTAGTTCAGGACCGTGGCGGCCAAAGCCAGCTCCTCCGACCGCACCGCGCAGGCCGCCGCCATCAGGCCGCCGGCGGCGAGCACGCCGAGCCCGCCCGCCGCGACCAGCCGCACGGTGCCGAACCGGGCCGCGAGGCCGCCGGCGACGAGCGCCATCACGAGGTTGACCGCGGGCAGGACGGTGCCGGTCAACGCCCCGACCCGGGCGAGCGGCACCCCGAGATCGAGGAGCGCCAGGGTGTTGGGGCCGCCGATGAGGTAGGCGGCGGCGAAGTAGGCGCCGAGCGCCGCGATGCGGCCGGCGAGCGCCCGCAGGCGCGCCACCGAGCCGGACCAGCGTTCCGGCGCAGCCCCGACACCCTGCAGCCTGGCCTCCGGATAGGCGAGGATCGGCAGGAGGCAGAGCGCGTCGAGCGCCGCGCAGGCCAGCACCGCCGCCCGCCAGCCGAGGACGTCGTAGGAGCCGACCAGCACTCCGACCCCCAGGATGCCGCCGAGCGAGGCGCCGCAGAGCTTGGCCGAGGCGACGAAGGCCCGCCTTTCCGCCGGCACCGTCTCCACCACCAGGGCCTCGAGGGCGATGTCCATGGTGGCGATGCCCGCACAGACGGCGACCGCGAGGGCCAGCAGGGCCGGAAGCGGCCAGTGCTCGCCGAGGCTCAAACCCGCCAGCAGCGCCACCGTCGTGCCCTGCGCCGCGACGATCCAGCCGAGGCGGTGGCCGAGAAACGGCAGACGCACCCGGTCGAGGAGGGCGGCCCACAGGAAGGTCAGACCGACCGGCAGGTTGATGAGCTGCAGCAGCCCGACCTCGGCGAGGTCGAGGCCCCGCGCCCGCAGGATCAGCGGCGCGCCCCCGGACAGGAAGCCGAGCGTCGCCCCGAAGGCGACGTAGAGGCAGAAGAACGGGGCGAGCGGGCGCAGGGCCGCGAGCGCCCCCCGCGCTTCGCGGATCGCCGGGGAGGAGGTCACCGGGATCGAGGCCCCGCGCACGTCGCCCCGGGGCTGCGGTAGTTTGGAATCAAACTAATTCGTCTTTATGTCCAGTCACTTGATAGGTCTTACGGAGGTGGGGCCCGGGCCGCAAGGGCGGTCCCGGCCGGCGCTGCGTCCCGTGTCGCGCGCAAGGTCGAAAGGCATGGTGCGCAGGTGCGGATGTCAGCAGCTCGAGGTGGGCCGAGACGCCCGGACCGAGGCGCCTCCCAAGCCGGTGATGCGACTTCCGATCGATTGCTCGGCGATTGCTGCGCAATCGCGGTCGCGATGCGGAGGTCGGCTTCGCTCGAGCGAGGGGAGCCTGCGGCTCCACCGCGCGGGCGGGTGAGACGAAGTCCGGACGGGGTCCGTCCGGACTTCGTCTCACAGCTTCTCGGTGATGAGCCGCAGGCCGATGGCCGCCAGCACTGTCCCGATCCCGCGCTCGATCCAGCGCCCGAACCGTCCATAGGCGGCGCGAGCCGAGGGGCTGGAGAGCAGCACCGCCGCCGCGCCGTACCAGGCGACCTCGATCGCGAAGCTGCCGAGCAGGATCACCGCCTTGGCCCACAGAGCCGTGCCCGGCGGGACCGCCACGGCGTAGAGGCTGAGGAAGAACGCGATCCCCTTCGGGTTGAGAAGGTTGACGACGATCCCGTCACGCAGGCCCTGCCGCACCTGCCGGGACGTCGCGCCCGGTCGCGAGGCGGCCGCGCCCGGCTTGCCGGACAGCCACGCCATGCACCCGAGATAGACGAGGTAGCAGCCGCCCGCGACCTGAACCACGCTGGCGAGCCAGCTCACGCGGGCCAGGACCAGGCTCAAGCCCGCCATGGTGAGTACGGCATAGAACCCGGAGGCGAGGGCGAGCCCGCAGGTCGCGCCGAGCGCCGCGGAGCGCGAGCCCGAGACCGCGAGCCGGGTGACGAGGGCGAAGCTCGGCCCCGGGCTCAGGACCGCGAGGGCGTAGAGGCCGAAGACGGTGGCGATGGTGAGAAGGTCTTGATGCATGGCGGGACGCTCGATGTCCGACGATCGCCCGACCCTGCAGGCGTGAGACGATGTTCCACCGGATCCAGGCGATCCGGCCTCCCCATCGATATTGCTCGACGTCATCGCGAGGTCGCGTGGCGGAGCCCGGGATGACGATGGCTAGTGTCAAAAACGCCGGTATGACCGCACGACGCACGGGGTCTGCCGGCCGGCATGTCTCAAGTAATCGGATATTGACCTTTAGGCAGATTTGCACGGGCCGCGCCGAAGCGCAACCCGGCCGACCGGGGCGCAGGTCAGGGCGAGGGCCGGCGCGCCGCCTCCCGCAGCCGTTCCCCGGCTTCACCGTAACCCGAGGCCGCCGCCGCCCGGTTGGCGATGCCCCGGCTCAGCACCACCCATTCGAGGTCGTTGATCGCCTTCACCAGGCGCCCGCGCTCGGGGACGTCGTCCTCGTCGCCCGGTCTCGCCTCGGCGAGGTTCACGGCGGCGATCAAGACCTGGTCGCGGCCGTCCTCGATCCGGGGATCGCGCTCGACGTTTCCCCGGACGTGGTCGTCGAACGGCTTGATCACGGTCCAGGGCAGAGCGTCGGCGCTGCAGCCCGCGGGGTAGCTGCGGGCGACGAGACGGGCCTGCGCGGCGGCGTCCCGGACGAGTGCGACGAGCGTGGCGATCATGGCGTATCCGCTATGAGTGTCGAGCGGAAACCCGCGGATGGGCCCGCGGGTCCCGGGCCTCACCGCGCCAGCCGCCCCTCGTCCGCCTCCTTGGCCATCTCGGCGGCATCGGCCGGCAGCAGCGTGCGCTCGGCCACCATCCGGTCGGCCGCCGCCTTCACGGCGGCCGCGTAGGCGTTCGGCTCCGGGTAGCGCTCCTCCAGGGAGGGCCGCGGGTCGTGGGCGGCGTCCGCCGCCGCCTTGGTCGCCGCGAAGGGGAGCACGCCGCCCTTCTGGTTGCACAAGGTGCCGGCGGCGGTGCCGCGGGTCGGGTTCCAGGCGGTGTAGGTCGCCCGCGGCGCCTCGATCAGCGGCAGGCGGATGCCCGCCAGGGTGTTGCCGTCGGGACCGACTTTCGGCAGCAGCAGCGGATAGGTGCCGCGCACCACCGGCGGATTCCCCGGTTCGACCCATTCGGCCGGGTTGTAGAGCCCGGTATAGGGCAGGCCGGGAATCGGCGGGTAGAGATGGGCGGGGGCACCCAGCGTGCCGTCGGCCCGGGACGGGTAGCGGCTCGCCGGCGGCGCGACGCCGTCGGTGACCCAGGAATCCAGGGCGGTGAGGAGCGCCCGCGACGCGGCGCCGGCATGGAGCGGGCTCACCGGCAGGGCGCAAGCGGGATCGGTCGCGGTCTTCGCATCCGGGTTCGCGAAATGCGGGGCACCGGTGACCATGTAGACGCGGACCTCCGGCGGCTGGCCTAAGTCGGCGCCGCGCGTGTCGGTGGTCACCAGCGCCCCGCGCGAGCCCCACAGCTCGTACTCGCTGTCGACATGCATCAGCTTCGGGCAGGTGTTGGAGAGCCGGCAGCGCAGGAACAGCCCGTCGCGCCTGCCCGTCAGGGCGTCGGTCGTCGTCGCGTAGGCGAAGGGGAACTGGTCGGCCGGGTAGTAGCGGTCGAGATGCGGGCCGGGATTGCGGCCGGGCTGGGCGAAGCGGGCATTGGTGAAGCTGCGCCGGCTGCCGGCGATGTGCGGCATCATCCCGTCGAACACCATCCGGCCCTGCTCGTCCTCGTTGAGGCCGAGATAGAGCAGGTCGCGCAAGACCCGGCCCGATTGCGAGATGCCGAAGCCAACCGCCCGGTCGATGGTGCTGCGCCCCCGCGCGGCGAGGGGATTCCGGTCGCTCGCGTCGTGGCGCAGGAAGGTCGCGACGTCGCGGATCGCCGCGAGCCCCAAGCCCATCACCGCCGGGTCGCGGGCGGTGTAGCTCAATTCGTAGAGCGCGCTGCCGTCGAACCCGGCGGGCCTGGTGATCGCGATGCGCTTCGCGTCGAGGAAGCGGAACGACAGGCCGGGCGGGGTGGCGCGCGGATCCTCGGGCTTCGCCCGCACGGTGAGACGGGCCTTCGCCGGATCGAGCTCGGCGGCCGGCCAGGTCAGCGGCGCCTCGACCGGGGATTGGGTGTTCTCGAAGCTCCATTCCTCGCGCGACGGTCCGGTGACCCCGGCGAGCACCGGCAGGCGGATGCCCATGCCGGCCCCGGCTCGACCGTCATGGGGTGCGATGTCGCCCTGCCAGCCGATCCAGGCGAGGGTATAGCCCTGCGCCAGCAGGAATCCCCGGCCGGCATCGTCGGCCTGTTCGAGCCGGCCCGACGCCTCGGTCGCGCTGCCCTCGACCAGCGGGCCGATCAGCTTGCGGCCGCGATTGGGGATCTCGACCAGCAGGAGTCCGTTCGGGCGCTCGGGGCGCAGCAGCACCACGTCGGCGGTGGCCTCGACCCGCCCTTCGGCGTTGCGGGGGCTGAGTGCGATGTCGGCGATGACCGCGTTGCGGGGATCGGCGGGGTCGAGGGCGATGGTCGCCCGCCCGGTGATCTTCTCCGCCCGGCCGCGGGTGCCGAAGCTGCGGCCCTGCAAGGCCGGCATCTCGGCGGAGATCGTCTCGAACCGCGTCACCTCCGCCGCCGCCGGACCGGCGGCGAGGCCGCCCCCGATGAGCGCCAGGGTCGCGATCGTCGGCATCGTCTTCATGGCGGCTCCCGAGGGGCGCCACGTCCGGGCGCCTTGGCGCGAGCGTAGCGGGGCGGGCTCCTGCTGTGAACCGTATCGAGGCTTGGTCGCGCGGTCTCCGCTCAGGCCAGCACGCTCGCGAGGTAGTGCCGGACGAAGCCCGGCATCCGGGCCGGATCGAGATCCGCCACCCCGCGCACGGCGACGATCGCCGACAGTTCCGGCTCCGCGTCCGCCGCGAGGTGGGCGGCGATGCTCGCCGTCACGCTCGCCTCGTCGTCGCTGAGCGGCACCGGGCGCAGGAGCGCCATCAGGCCGCCGTCGCGCACGATCGTCCAGCCGGGATCCGGTCCTTCGGGGGCGACGAGGCCGGTCTCCTCGCGCAATTCGCGCAAGGCGCTCGCCGCGAGGTCGACGCGGCCGTCCGGGCCGATATCGGTCGGGTCCGGCGTGCCGCAGGGGAAGTAGACGCGGCCCGCGGCGGCGGTGTGCGGGCCCATCTCGCCGAGGATGAAGGTGCCGTCGGCCGTGCGCGGCACGACGGCGGCGAAGACGTTGAGGACGCCTCCGTCCGGGAACCCCCAATCCTTGAGGGCGGTGAGGGCGGCGTACTCGGCCTCGAACAGCTCGGCCGTCAGCACGCCGTCGGCGAGCGCCCAGCGGCGCAGCATCAGCACCGTGCCGTTGAACATCGCCGGGCGCGCCGCCCGGCGCGCCTCCCAATGGGCGGCGATCCGCTCCCGGTTCTCGCGCGCCCAGCCCCAGTCGTGCGAGACCACGGCGGCCTCGACGCGGCGGCAAGGGGTGATGGTGACCGTCACAGGCGCAGCTCGCCCTCGGAGATCAGGACGGCGCTGCCGCCGATCTCGGCCGCCCGCAGGGCGCCGTCCTCGATGGTGAGCTGGAGCGCGATCTCGCTCGGCCGGCCCATCTCGAACCCCTGCGCGATCGTGAGGTCGTGGGTGCCGCTGCCGAGGGGCTCGTACTGCATCAGGGCGCCCGCGAAGGCCGCGACCGCGCCGCCGGTCGCCGGGTCCTCGGCGATGCCGGCGGCGGGCGCGAACATTCGGGCGCGGAAGCTATGGCGTGGGTCCCCCGTCTCGCCGGTATAGAGGAAGACCTTGGCGCCGGGCCCGAGGGCCTCGGTCAGGGATTCGGCGCTCGCCCGCGCCCGACCCAAGGCGTCGAGATTCTGGACCGGGACGAGGTGGAACGGCGTGCCGGCGCTGTAGCAGCTCGGCCGGTGCCGGGAAAACCCGATCTCGGAGGGCGCGAGGCCGAGCGCCCCGGCGAGGCGCGTGGCGTCCGGCTCCTCGCCCCAGCTCTCGGGCAGACGCGGCAGGCGGAAGCGGGCGCGGCCGACACCGTCCCCGGTCTCGACCACGCAGGGCACCACCCCGACCTGCTCCTCGAGCCCGAAGGCCACCGCGTCGGCGATCGCCGCCCGCCGGTCGCCGAGGGCGAGCAGCACCGCGGTGCCGACCGTCGGATGGCCCGCGAAGGCGAGTTCCTGGGCCGGCGTGAAGATCCGCAGCCGCGCCCGGTGCCGGCTCTCGGCCGGCGGCAGCACGAACACCGTCTCCGACAGGTTGAACTCGCGGGCGATGGCCTGCATCGCGGCGTCGTCCAGCCCCTCGGCGTCGAGCACGACCGCCAGCGGGTTGCCGGCAAGCGGGGTATCGGTGAACACGTCCAGGGTGGCGTAGCGGCGTGCGGGCATCCGTGTCTCGTCCTTGCCGGGGTTCGGGGGCGAGGCAGCACGGATCGGGGGGAGGGCGCAAGCCCCGGGGGCGGAGGCGGCCGCTGCGGGGAACCGTCACGGCCGTTTCGCGAAACGGCCGTGACGGGACTGGGCAGGGGCACCTGAGAAGGCTGGATCGTTCGGATCGACAGGCCTGCTGCCCACGCGGATCCCGGGCTGGATCAACGGTTCGACCCGAGCCCTTTCGCAGCCCGCTTGACCGTCTCGTTGATGCGGGTCTGCCAGCCTGGGCCGGACGCCCTGATGGCTTCCAGGGCCTCGGGATCGAGACGCAGCGTAACCTGCACGAGTTTGCTCGGCGATCTCGGCCGTCCGCGCTGCTTCGTGAGGGCGTCGAACGGGGCCGGCGGCAGAACCTCGCGGGCGGGGCGCATCCGGCCGAGTTCCTCCTCCGTCATTTCGCGAGCATCCGGATCCGCCGCCATCCGGGCCTGAAGCTCGGCCTCTTCGGCCTCACGCAGCATCGGGACCGTTCGTTCATTCGGAGCGTGCCGCATAGGCCTTCCTCTCTCGATTGCTGGCGGTTCGCAGACGGATCGCGGAAATGGCCTCCGTGCCGAGAAGCGAGACGGTCAGCGTAACGAGTTTGCCGTCGAGGTAGCCGGTTGCCATGTATCGTGCGCCGCCAGACTTGCCGCTGTAGCTCTCGCTGATCGCCGCGGTATCCCATCGGAAGCGGTCGCGAGCATCGGCGAAATCGAGTCCGTGACCACCGGGAGGAGGCTGGCAATTCCTCGCGCGCTTGCGCTCGTCCCAAACCATCGGCACGTATTTTTGTAACTCCGGAAATACCGATGGCAAGCCGAGAAGGGACGATCGGACGACGCTCGGAACGATCCGACCCAAATCCTTCTTGTGCGGCACACCCCAAAGCCGAGAGCCGCGACCCTCAACCCTCGGCTGTGACGGCCGGGACTGTCGCGACAAGCCGTGCCACCCACTTGGGCGGGCGATCACACGCCTCACGCTCGTGGCTGAGAGCATTTTCCCGCGAAGTGGAACCGGTTCGTCGCAGAAAATGCCGCGAAATCACAAACCTAGAGCAGGGCCGATTGCAGCGTGATCGGGCCCTGCTCGAGAGACTTGGTATCGGAGCTTTGAACCCGACGTTTCGACGCAGGCTCACACCGCCTCGACCGGAAAAGTCCGGCTGGGCGCCACGAACTCGTCCTGCGCCGCCACGGTCAGGATCTCCCGCGCGCCGGCCTCCGCCGTGCGGCGCAGAAGGCCGAAGACCGAGGCGGCGGCGGCGCCCAGGGCCTCGCCGGCCGAGCGGCTGCGGGCGTAATGCACCAGGAACAGGGCGGCGGTGGCGTCGCCCGCGCCGTTGACGCTGAGCGACAGCCGCGGGGTGCGCAGGCGCCAGAACCGGCCGGCCTCGCCGGCCAGCATGTCGATGCTGTCGTCGGGCGTCTCCGCGGTGTGGAGCGAGGTGACGAGCACCACCTTCGGCCCGCTCGCCTGCACGGCGGCCACGGCAGCCTTCGCGTCGGCCAGCGTCCGGCTCTCGATCCCGCTCAGGTAGTCGAGCTCGAACTGGTTCGGCGTGATGAGGTCGGCGGCCGGCACCGCGTGGTCGCGCATGAATTCCGGGATGCCGGGGCGCACGAACACCCCGCGGCCGACATCGCCGATCACCGGATCGCAGCAATAGAGCGCCGCGGGGTTCGCCGCCCGCACCCGCGCCACCGCCCGCAGGATCGCCGTGCCGATATCGGCCGAGCCCATATAGCCCGACAGGACCCCGTCGCAGGAGGGCAGCACCCCGCGCTCGGCGATGCCCTCGACCAGCTCCTCGATGGCCGGGCCGTCGAACACCCGGCCGCGCCAGGCCCCGTACCCGGTGTGGTTCGAGAACTGCACCGTGTGCACCGCCCACACCTCGACCCCGAGCCGCTGCATCGGGAAGACCGCCGAGGCGTTGCCGACATGGCCGTAGGCGACGTGGGACTGGATCGACAGGACGTTCATCGCGACACGAGACCTCGCGCGGGGGAGCGACGCCCGCAACGTTCCCGGAACCGGGCGCTCCTGGCAACCGCCTTTAAGGGCACGAGGGCGGGTTCACGCGGCGCTCACACGTCCCCGGTTAAGCAAGCCGAGGGGGAACGCCCGCCCGGCTCCCCGACTTGTCCCGCCACCCGGCAACCTACGGTCAGGCTCCATGGATTTCGAGAGCGTACGCACCACGGTGATCGATTTCGTGCGCGACCACCAGGCCTGGGCGCCGGTGATCACCGGGATCATCGCGTTCTGCGAATCCCTGGCGGTGCTCTCGCTCCTGGTGCCGGCGACCATCATCCTGATCGGGATCGGGGCGCTGATCGGCTCGGGCGCGATCCCGTTCCTGCCGGTGATGGTCGGGGCGGCGATCGGGGCGATCCTGGGCGACTGGCTCTCCTACGAGATCGGCCGCTACTACAAGGACGGCGCCAAGCGCCTGTGGCCGCTCAGCCGCTACCCCGAGATGGTGCGGAAGGGCGAGACCTTCTGCCAGCGCTGGGGCGCGTGGGCGATCTTCGTCGGCCGCTTCATCGGCCCGGCCCGGGCGGTAGTGCCGCTGGTCGCCGGCGTCGCGCTGCTGCCGCGGCTGGCGTTCTGGCTCGCCAACCTGTCCTCGGCCTTCGTCTGGGCCTTCGTCTGGCTCGCGCCCGGCGCCGGATTGATCGACTGGCTGCGGCGGACCTGACTTTGCGGCAGGCACCGTGAAGGATATCGTCGTCCTCTCGTCCGTCCACGGCCGTAATCGTGGGGGATTCTCCGCGAATCTCATGGATTCTTAAGCCGCGGCGCCAGACTTGTCTGGCGCGGTTCCGAACGGGGCCGTCCCCGGAACCCGTGCCATGCCAGACGCGCCGCCGACCTATCTGCTGCCCCGCGCCGCGCTCCTGCGCTGGCTCGTGGAGTCGGGCCGCGACCTGCCAGCCGACCTGAGGATCGGCCTGCTGGCGACGCTCCTGTCCTCCGCGCCCACGCTGGTGATGGGGGCGATGGGGATGCTGACCATCGAGGTCATGGCGGCGATCCGGCATCCGGGGCCGGTCTTCCTCGGCCTGCTGGCGGCGGATCTTGCCCTGCTCGGTGGTCGCCTGGTCCTGATCCGGCGGCTCCACCGCGCGGCCGCGGCCGGCCGGCCGGCACCGACCGACCTGATGCTCGCGACGAGCCTCGCCTGGGCCGGCATGGTCGGGCTCGCCACGGTCCTGTGCGTCACGAGCGGCGACACGGTGCTGCAGGTCCTGGGGCCGCTGACCATGATGGGGATCCTCAGCGGCATCGTCACCCGCAACTATGCCGCTCCGCGCCTCGCCGTCGCGATGATCTTCCTGTGCGATGTGCCGATGAAGGCGGCGCTGCTCGCCTATTACCGTGATACTTGGTTCCTGATCGGGGTGGCCCTGGGCCTGCTGTTCGTGGCGGCGATGAGCGCGACGACGGCGCAGCTCAACCGCACCTATGTCGAGGTGCTGCTCGCCAAGCGCGAGAGCCAGCGCCGGGCCACCCGCGATCCCCTGACCGACCTGTGCAACCGCACCGGGCTGATGGAGACGCTCGCCGCGCGGCTGAGACGGGGGACCGACGACCTCGCCCTGCTCTATCTCGACCTCGACGGCTTCAAGGCGGTCAACGACTGCCTCGGCCACGCCGCCGGCGACGCCCTGCTGGTGGAGGTCGCCCGCCGGATCGGCGCCACGATCCCGGAAGGATGGCAGGCGGCCCGGCTCGGCGGCGACGAGTTCGTGATCCTGGCCAGCGGCGAGCGGGCCCGCGAGGCCGCAATCGTGGCGGCGCGCCTGATCGAGGCCGTGAAGGCCCCCACCGAGATCGGGGTCGGCGTGGGCTTGAGCGTCGGGATCGGCTGGGCGACCCTGGGGATGACCCCGGAGGCGCTCCTCGCCGAGGCAGACGCGGCGCTCTACCGCGCCAAGGCCGCCGGCAAGGGCCGCATGGCGGCCACGCCCGGGCCGCGCCCCGCGGCCCGGGTGGGCTGGGCGTGAGCCTTCAACCCATCGCCCGCTTGACGAACCGGTCCTCGACGGTCTGCGCCAGGTCGATCTTGGCGCCCTGCAGCTCGGGATCGAGGGTGCGCACCAGCTCCAGCACGCTCGCCATGCCCTCCTGGGTCGGGATCCCGGTGCGGGAATAGCTCTCGAGCGAGTTCTTCACCGCCTGCACGTAGAGCGGCTTGTCGCCGAAATGGTAGGCCGGCGGCACCGTGTCGGCGATCTCCTCGGGCGAGGCGGCGACGATCCACTTCAGCGACTTGACGAAGGCGTTGACGACCTTCTGGGTCGCGGCGGCGTGGTGCTCGATCCAGTCCTGCTTGGTGTAGACCACCGCGGCCGGGTTCGGCCCGCCGAACAGGGCCCGGGTGCCGGCCTCGGTGCGGGTGTCGATGATGACCTGAATGTCGCCGTCGGCCTCGAGCTTGGCGATCACCGGATCGAGATGGGAGATCGCGTCGATCTCGCCCTTCTTCATCGCCGCGATGGCGCCGGCCCCGCCGCCGACCCCGATCAAGGCCGCGTCGCTGGCCTTCAGCCCGGCCTTGATCATCGCGTATTGCGCGGTCAGCGAGGTCGAGGAGCCCGGCGCCGTGACGCCGATCTTGCGGCCCTTGAGGTCGGCGGCCGTCTTCACCGTGCCGGCGAGGTCCTTGCGCACCCCGATCACGATCGCCGGGAAGCGGCCGAGCTCGCACACGGCGCGCACGTCCTGACCCTTGGCCTGCATCCGGATCGTGTGCTCGTAGGCCCCCGTCACCACGTCGACCGAGCCGCCGATCAGCGCCTGGAGCGAGCGGGCGCCGCCGCCGAAATCGTTGATCTCGGCCTCGATCCCCTCCTCCTTGAAGAAGCCCTTCCTCTCGGCGATCGTCAGCGGCAGGTAGTAGAGGAGCGGCTTGCCGCCGACGCCGATGCGGACCTTCACGGTGTCGGCCTCGGCGGGAGCCGCCGGCGCGAGAGCCAGGGCGGCGGCGCCGGCGAGGAAGCTGCGGCGTTGCATTTCGGAAATCCTCCCCAAAGCATTTTCCGACGAAGTGGATACCGGTTCGTCGAAGGAAATGCGGCAAAATCAGATGCCGAGAGCACTGTCCGGTTGCGGCGCGACCAGGCAGTGCTCCCGTCTCTCAGTTCTGGCCGCCGGCTTGCGGCCGCCAGACCAGGAGGCGGTTCTCGATCAGGGTGACGATCGTGTCGATCACGATGACGAACACGGTCAGGATCAGCATCCCGGCGAAGACCCCGGTGACGTCGAACACGCTCTCGGCCTCGTGGATCTTGTAGCCGAGGCCGGCCGACGAGCCGAGATACTCGCCCACCACCGCGCCCACCAGGGCGAAGCCGACCGCGGTGTGGAGCGAGGAGAACATCCAGGTCAGCGCCGAGGGCCAGTAGACGTGGCGCAGCAGGCCCCGCTCGCTCATGCCGAGCATCCGGGCGTTGTTCAGCACCACCGGACTCACCTCGCGCACGCCCTGGTAGACGTTGAAGAACACGATGAAGAACACCAGGGTGAAGCCGAGCGCCACCTTCGACCAGATGCCGAGGCCGAACCACAGGGCGAAGATCGGCGCCAGCACCACCCGGGGCAGGGCGTTCGCCGCCTTGATGTAGGGGTCGAACACGGCCGCCAGCAGCGCGTTGCGGGCGAACAGGAACCCGAAGGCGATGCCGCCCGCCGCGCCGAAGACGAAGGCCAGCACCGTCTCCTGCAGGGTGATCCACAGGTGGCCCCAGATCTCCGGGTTCGTCATCTCCATCCAGGTGCGCTTGAGCACCTCGACCGGGGTCGAGAAGAAGAACTGGATCTGCTTGGGCGCGCCGAGAATGGGATAGACGGTGAGCACGTGCCAGATCGCGAAGCCGACGAGGCCGACGAGGATCTGCAGGGCGAGGAGGCCGAGGCGGTTCACGGGACAGGTCTCTGAAGGGACATCACGCCGGGCCGCCGGCATAGGCGCGGGAGACCTCGACCCGCAGGCACGACCAGATCTCCTTGTAGAGGGCGTGGAATTGCGGCTCGAGGCGGATCTCGCTGATGTCGCGCGGGCGCGCCAGATCGACCTTGAACTCGCCGACGATTCGGGCGGCCGGGCCGGCGGAGAGCACCACCACCCGGTCGGCGAGAGCGATCGCCTCCTCCAGGTCGTGGGTGACGAACATCACCGCCTTGCGGTTGGCCGCCCACAAGTCGAGGAGCAGGTTGCCCATGATCTGCCGGGTCTGCGCGTCGAGCGGCCCGAACGGCTCGTCCATCAGCAGGATCTCGGGATCGCGGATCAGCATCTGGGCGAGGGCCACGCGCTTGCGCTGGCCGCCCGAGAGCATGTGCGGATAGCGGTCGACGAAGGCGGTGAGCCCGACCCGGGCCAGCCACTCGCGGGCCCGCGCGAGCGCGTCCGAGCGCGGCACCCGCTGCGGCTCCAGCGCCACCGCGACGTTGTCGAGCGCCGTCTTCCACGGCATCAGGGCGTCGGCCTGGAAGAGGTAGCCGGCCCGCGCGTTGAGGCCCGACAGCGCGGACGAGAACACCGTGACCGAGCCGGAGGCGGGCTTGAGCAGGCCGGCGGCGGCGTTCAGCAGCGTCGACTTGCCCGAGCCGGTCGGCCCGACCACCGCCACGAACTCGCCCGGCATCACCCCGAGGTCGATGTTCTCGACCGCGACGTAGCGCTTGGCCCCCTTGAGGCTGAAGGCGATGCTGACGCCGTCGAGACGCACCGCGGCGTCGTCGTGGGCGAGCGCCGTGCCGCCGACGAGGCGCATGCCGGCCCGTCCCGTTTTTCGTCCCTCGGCGGCGTGCTGCCCCACCATGCCGTCGCTCCCTCCCGCCCCATTCCTGGCCGTCTCGCGCGGCCCCGGGGCGGCGACCATCGGCGAGCGGGCGCGTGAGATCAACCGCTACGTCCGTCGCGCCACCCGGTTTCGCTGCGCATGGGTTTTCCCGGGGCATGGGTCCTCGCGGGGCATGGGTTCTCCCGGGTATGGGTCCTCCCTGGGGGCCATGGGGCCGTCCCGGGGATCCTGAAGGTCCGGCGGGGCCGCGCGGCCTGCGACATGGGCCGCAGGTGACAACGAGGGCCGAAGCTGGTCCGATGGCGTTCCCGATTCGGTCTCCTTGGCAACCTCCCGATCAGCGTTCCTCCACAGCCTTGTCCGCCGCCCTCGCCCTCTCGCTCCCCGTCGACCGCCGCCAATCGCCGACCGCGCTCAGCGTGCAGCGGGGCGTGCGGCGCCTGTTCGCCGAACTGGGGCACGTCACGATCCCGGAATTCACCCTGGCCAACGGCCGGCGCGCCGACCTCATCGCGCTGGGGATGTGCGGCAAGCTGACGATCATCGAGATCAAGTCGAGCGTCGCCGACTTCCGCGCCGACCGGAAATGGCCTGATTACCGCGACTTCTGCGACCGCTTCTACTTCGCGGTGCCGCCGGAGCTGCCGGTGGAGATCCTGCCCGAGGACACCGGCCTGATCGTCGCCGACGCCTTCGGGGCCGAGATCCTGCGCGGCCCGCCCGAGCATCCCCTGGCCGGCGCCCGCCGCAAGGCCGTGACCCTGCGCTTCGCCCACGCGGCCGCGGGCCTGCTCCACGCGCTGGCGGATCCGGGGTCGATCCGGGAAGGGGCGCTGTAGCGGCCCGTCGGAAGCGGAGTCCCGTTGACGCTGACGGTGGTCGAACCCTCGGCGTCGTCCGGACCGGGCGCGGATCGGTGCCCAAGCCCGGTCTGCGCGGCCGACAAGGAATCGACAGCAACCGCCCTACAGCACCAGGTTCTCGTCGAACCGGTCCGGCGACAGCGGCAGGCGGAACTCCACCGCGACGCCGCCCTTGAACTGGCGCACCACCCGGGCGGGGGTGCGGCCGACCGTCAGGCTGGTCTCAAGCGGCAACTCGATCTCGCAGGACACCGCGGCGCCCGACAGCGAGATGTCGACGATGCGGGCGGCGATCTCGCGCCCGCCGTCGAGGCGCAGGGTGGTCAGGGCCTGGCGCGGCACCACGCGCTCGTGCCGGCGGTCCTCCGGCAGGCCGAGCACCGCGCGGTTGGCGAGCCAGGTCAGCTGCGAGGCGATCTTGTCGCGCTTGCGGGTCGTGGCGCTGATCGCCACCGCGAAGCCGTCCGGCAGGAGCCGGGCGATGGTGCCCTCGATCCGCCCGACATGTTCGAGATAGATCACGGTGCGCTCGCCGACCTCGCCGCCGACCGCGCAGGTCAGGCGTACCCCGCCGGGGGACATGTCGACGGTCTGGCAGGGATATTCCTGACGGTCGGAGAGCATGTAGCGGCCCAGCAGGGCCACCGCCACGCGGCGATGCCGGCGCTGCTCGGTCGCCGCCTTCAGGGCGAGGGGGCGCAGGCTCGACAGGACGGACCGGCCCGTGCCGCCGCCCGCCGGATTGCCCACCAGGCCACCCGCGATACCGCCCGCCATGCTGCCCAGGACGCTCGCCATGATCCCGACCCTCCCGGTGCGGCCCGGGCCGCGCGGACGATCCTGCACCGGAACGGTTAAGGAAACGCGGAGGTTGCGGGCGGCGCCGTCAGGCCGACCATCGCGGGCGGTGCCGTCAGGCCCGCCCGCCGTGGTGGACCACGAAGCGCTTGCGGCGTGCGAGGCCCGGCTCGTCGTTGGCCGCCGGCGGGGGCGCCGCGAGCGGGGCCGGGGCGGCGTTGGCCTCGGGGGTGAGGATGCGCAGGGACACCGTGCGCAGGGCCACGATCGGGCGCAGGCCGAGCCAGGTCGGGATCACCGACGGCGACAGCGAGCCGATCACCCGGGCCTGGGTCTTGCCGCGGTGGCGCAGGGGCAGGAGCAGCAATTCGAGATCGAGGGTCTCGCCGGCTTCCGTCACCCCGACGAGGCCGACCACCACGCCGGTCGTCTCCTGGATCACCACCTCGATCAGCCGCCACGGATCGGCCGCCGGGGCCTCGCCCCACAGGCCGGCGAAGGCGTGGCCGCGCAGTTCCGCGCCGAACAGCGCGCAGAGCCGGGTGCCGGCGAGGCGGACCGTGGCGGCCTGGTCCGGCGCGTCGATCTCGAGGATCAGGCTGTCGGCCAGGACGTGGCGGATCTCCCCGGGCTCGATCTCGCCCCGCTCCGGCGCGGCGCGGGCGCCGCGCAGGCCGTTCCAGTAGGCGTGGAGCATGCGGCTGGTCGGGTGCTTCATGGCGTTTCGGTCTGGTACGGGATCGGGGCGGGCGGTCCAAGGGGCCGCCGACACCTGTCCCGGATCGGGACGAAGGCCGGCTGCACTGATTCGGTTCAGCAGACCGTATGCCGAACGGCCGAGCCGCGAGAGCGCAAGGTTTTATTAGGGTTAATGGACCATCAATGTTGCGTTTCTCCCACACCCGCGCGATTGTCGCGGACGACAGGGATTTCGGGCTGGCTGGGGTCGCGGAGGCGCCCTAAGCCGGCCTGCGTGAAAAGGGGTGAGGGCCGGGTCCGGCCCGCGTCGTCACGGTCCTGACGGCGTCCTGTGCCCGGCCCCGCAATGGGCCGGGCGCGATCACCCTCTTGCGGGGAGGGCGGCAACGCTCTCCCCTTTTTTTCGTCCGCCGACCTGTTTCCTCGCGATGCGGCCCACCCGCGGCGCCGGCCTCCCTTGCGGTCGGCCCCGCGTCCCCGCAATGGTGCCGCATGGACGCCACTCCCGACCTCCCGCGACCGCCGCGCGTGCCGGTCTTCAACATGCCCGCCGTGGTCACCGCCTCGGTCGGGATCCTGGTGCTGATCCACGCCGTGCGGCAGGTGCTGCCCGACGTCTGGGACATCACCCTCCTCCTCGACCTCGCGCTGGTGCCGGCACGCTGGACACTCGCCCTCGATCCCGGCCGGGCCGCCGACGTGCTGCGGGCGGCCGCCGCCTCGGAGGGCGGTGCCCTCGAGGTCGAGGCGCGCAAGGCCTTCGCCGCCTACCTGGTGGCCGATCCGGGGGCGATGCCCTGGACCTTCGTGTCGTACGCGCTGCTGCACGGCTCCTGGGCCCACGTGCTCCTCAACAGCGTGTGGCTGGCGGCCTTCGGCACGCCGGTGGCGCGGCGCTGCGGCGCCTGGCGCTACGGGGTGATCGCCCTCGTCTCGACGGCGGCGGGCGGCCTGCTCCACGTCCTCATCGATCCCCTGAGCACCGTGCCCTTGATCGGCGCCTCGGCCGGCGTGTCGGGCCTGATGGCGGCGGCGGTGCGCTTCGCCTTCCAGCCGGTCGAGGCCGCAGGCATCGCCGCATTGCCGTGGCAGCGCCCGGTGCCGACCCGGCTCCAGACCATCCCGGAGCTGATGCGCAACCGCTCGGCCGTGGTGTTCCTGGTCATCTGGTTCGTCACCAACCTGCTGTTCGGCCTCGTCGCCCTGCCGCTCGGCCTGACCGACTCGGCGGTCGCCTGGGACGCGCATCTCGGCGGTTTCGTCGTCGGTTTCCTGATGCTTCCCCTGGTCGAGCGGCTCGGACGACGCTGAGTCCCGCCGGGAATGACGCCTTTCGACTTCCGGGGTGCTTGCGCCGTCCGGCGGGCGGTCACACACTCGACCTCCAAACGAGCGTCCGCCCGGACCGCGAGGCCGGGGGGCCCGAGCAGGGAGGTGTTGATGACCGTTGCGCGCATCCTGTCGCAGAAGGGCCGCACCGTGGTGACCGTGCAGCCCCACCGCACGCTGGCGGAAGCGGCTGCCCTCCTGACCGAGAAGGGCATCGGCGCCCTGGTGGTGAGCGATGCCGGCCAGAGCGTCCTCGGCATGCTGTCGGAGCGCGACATCATCCGGGCGGTGGTCCGCGGCGGCGGCGCCGCGCTCGAAGGCCCGGTCTCCCGGCACATGACCGCCAAGGTGGTCTGCTGCAGCCGCGCCACCGCCGTCGACGAGGTGATGGAGCTGATGACCGACGGGCGCTTCCGCCACGTCCCGGTGGTCGAGGACGGCCGCCTCGTCGGCCTCGTCTCGATCGGCGACGTGGTCAAGCACCGCATCGAATCGGTCGAGGCCGAGCACCGGGCGCTGCGGGAATACATCGCGACGGCGTGACGGGCCTTCTCCATTCGAGCCCGATCCGAGCCTCGCACCCTCGACCTCGTCCGGAGGGGCCCACGAAATGGGCCTCGCAGGAAGGGGCCAGGGGTCTCGGTGGTTTCGGGGAGCCTCCGAGGTCAATCGATCCATGATCGACCGACGCCTCAGGACGAGGTCGAGGATCGCGGGAGGGCACCCTGTCGGGCGGCCCGCGCCTCACACCGGCGTCACCGCCGCCGCGATCATCTCGTGGATCTCCGGCAGCAGGCGCCGCGTGGCCTGCCGGCCGAGTTCGATGCACTCCTCGGCGCGGTGGAACTCGAACAAGCCCATCTGGGCGAGCTTCGGGTTGATCATCACGTCGGGCGGGTCGCCGGCGAGCCGCGAGCGCGAGATCCGGTCCTGGGTGATGTTGAAGGCGTCGACCATCACGCTGGCGATGCCGCTCGGCGCGCCGGCCTCGGGCCGCGGCTTCGGTTTGGTGCGCCGGCCGCCGATCAGCGGCCAGCGCCGCGGCTCGTCCGGCATCGCCCCGGCGGCTTCGGCGGCGGCCTCCATCACCGCGTCGGCCCCTTCCGCCCCGTGCGACTGGATCACCGTGCCGCGCACCCGCATGTCGCCGTTGAGGTTCACGCACAGGACCACGTCGGCGCCCAGCGCCCGGGCCGCCGTGACCGGCACCGGGTTGACCAGCGCCCCGTCCATCAGCCAGCGCCCGGCGATCTTGACCGGATCGAAGATGCCCGGCAGCGCATAGGACGCCCGCACCGCCTCGACGAGGCCGCCGCGGGTGAGCCAGATCTCGTGGCCGGTGCCGAGCTCGGTCGCCACCGCCGCGAAGGTCAGCGGCAGATCCTCGATGCGGGCGGCGCCGAGGTCGCGCTCCAGGAGCCGCCGCAGCCGCTCGCCGGCGATGAGCCCCGAACCGCTGATGTGGAAGTCGAGCAGGCCCATCACCCGGCGCTTGGTCAGCGACAGGGCGAAGTCCCGCAATTCGCCGAGCTTGCCGGCGGCGTGGCACGCGCCGACCGCGGCGCCGATCGAGCAGCCCGCCACCACGTCGATGGGGATGCCGGACTCCTGCAGCACCTCGATCGCCCCGATATGGGACCAGCCCCGGGCGGCGCCGCCGCCGAGCGCCAGGCCGACCTTGGCCCGCCGCGGCCGCTCGGGCTCGCGCAAGGGGGGAGCACCCGCGGCACCCAGCACGCCGTCCGCTGAGCGCCGCACGGGCGCGCCGGAGAAGAGTGCGATGCCGTCCCACATCATGGCGCCTGACCTCTGCCGGGACTGTCCCGGTTCCGAGTGTGGCCTGGATCCATCAAGCGTTCGTCAACGGCGGAGGTTGCATCACACAAGCCGGGGGGCGCAAAATCCTCGGCGAGGGGCGGCGGGCCCGGGCGTCGTTCAGCGGTTGGGGACGACGTTGAGAAGCTCGCAGGCGAAATTCAGGTTCGCGCGGGTCTTCTCGTCCTGCTGCGCCGCCCAGGCCCGTGATTTCGTGAAGATGGCTTCGACCTCGACCAGGTCCATCTGGAAATGGTGGTCGCCATTGAGGTCGGCGCTGCGATCGTTCGCGATCCGTCTCAGAACGAGATCGTATCCTTTCAGGTATTCGATAATGTCAGACAGCAGCTTCTGATCTTTGTAAATCGGATAAAGATGGGACTCCAGAGTGATGCCCAATGTGTGCTGCAGCAATCCCCCGAAGCCCTGCAGGACTTGGTGCTCGAACCCCTGCACGTCGATCTTCAGGATGTGGGGAAGGGGGAGCTGCTCACGGTAGTAGAGCGTGTCGTAGCGACTGCAGACGAGCGGTGTCGCGCATTTGAACGCGAAATGCTCGACCAGGTTCTCGTACTGGTCGAGAACCTCATGATTGACCGGCAGCATCGACGAGCAGAATGGGTTGACGGTTTCCTGGAAGGTGAACTCACCGTCCCGATGGGCCAGGGCCGTGCCGATGACGCGGTAGTTTTTCCCGTTGTCGCTCAGCGCGCGAAGCCGCGCGGACTCCTCGGCTTCCGGCTCGACGAGAACCTGGATAAGCCGATCCTTGTGGCTCGCAACCACAGGAGAGATTCCGCCACGTGCCCCGATATCGATGAATCCAAGACGATCGTCTTGTGTTGTGCGCGAGACGTCGCTTTTCAGGAAGGGATTTTTGACGCTGATGCGCAATGTCGTCTGATTCCCACGGCTGAACAACAGAGTCATTACCGATCATAGCCAGAATTGGCAATGCCGGGTTGCCCCGGTCGCCGCCGGCGTGATGTCGGGGATGGAGCGGCCGCGTTCTGCGGAGCCCTCGCCATCGCAGCCCGGCGGCGCGTCAAGCCGATTTGAACACGAGGCCCTGCTCGGACCACGGCAGGCGGATCACCCGGCTGCCCTTCGATTCGATGTAGCGGTCGAACGCCCAGGGCGGGGCACCGAGATGGCCGTAATTGTCGAGCAGCAGCGGCGCTCCGGGGCTGAGATGATTCCAGATATAGTCGAGGGCGACCGGCTGGGGCCCGAGATCCATGGCGACATTGCGGGGTCGCGTCACCCTCGCCGGAGACGAATGGGAGCGACCGGCGCCGGGACGATGCATCGTATCGCCTCGATGAGCAGGCCGACATCGATCACGACATCGACGGAAGCGGCCATGACCGGGACCGACCGTTGGCTTGCGACCGGGATCGACGCCGGCATCGGCCTGCCCGTCCCTCCATCGCCAGGACACGGTCCGTGAAGAAGGCACCGATACGTCGCAGAACATGCTGCAACAGCAAAGACCTGAACAGATTTCGCGGAAGGGGTTGCCGGTCTTGCGACAAAGATCTGCGACAAAACAGGAGTCTAGGCGGACGAGGCGTCGGCCTGCCGACGCAAGCCTGCCGAGAGCCACGTGTCATTGCGGCGCGATCCGGCGACGGCTCAGCCGGACGTCGGCCCCCGCGGCAACGGCAGGGGGGCGGCCTCCTTCAGCGTGTCGAGCACCACCGAGGAATGGACATGGGCGACGCTCTCATGCGGCAGGAGCACGTCGTTGACCACCGACGAGAGCGCCTTCAGGTCGGGGACGATCAGCTTCAGCAGGTAGTCGCTGTCGCCGGTCATGACATGGGCCTCCAGCACGCAGTCGAGGCCGCGGACCAGCTCGGCGAAGCGGCGGGCATTGTCGCGGGTATGGGTGGCGAGCGCCACCTTGGTGAACACAGTGACGGTGAGGCCGAGCGGCCCCGGCGCCAGCTCCGCCCGGTAGCCCCGCACGACGCCGCGCTCCTCCAGCCGCAGGCGCCGGCGCGAGCACTGGCTGGCCGAGAGGTGGACCCGCTCGGCGAGGTCCTGGTTGCCGAGCCGGCCATCCTCCTGCAGAGCCGCGAGGATCTTCAGGTCGAACCCGTCGAGGGTGAGAGAATCGGTCATCGCGGGCGGTGATCGTGCACGGTTCGTGCGTGCGGGGCGGCACGGCGCCCGGATTTCGCACGCCCCGCGCGCGCCGTCCATGCTCTGATGGCGCCGACGAACCCGATCCCACGCACGCGAGGAGCACGCATCCATGGGCCCCTATCCGCACGACGCCCCGGCCGCCGAGATCACCGCCGCCAACCCGATGGGCACGGACGGGTTCGAGTTCGTGGAATACGCCCATCCGGCGCCCGAGGCCCTGCACGACCTGTTCCGGGCGATGGGCTTCGCGCCGGTGGCACGCCACCGCACCAAAGCGATCACCGTCTACCGCCAGGGCGACGTGAACTACCTCGTCAACGAGGAATCCGGCAGCCACGGCCACCGTTTCGTCGCCGCCCACGGGCCCTGCGCCCCGTCGATGGCGTTCCGGGTGGTCGATGCGAAAGCCGCCTACGCGCGGGCGATCTCGCTCGGCGCCGAGCCGGCCGACCCGGCGGACGGGGACAAGACCCTCGACGTGCCGGCGATCAAGGGCATCGGCGGCTCGCTTCTCTACTTCGTCGAGACATACGGCCGCAAAGGCTCGCCCTACGAGGCCGAGTTCGAGTGGCTGGGCCCACGCGACCCGAAGCCGGAGGGCCTGGGGCTCTACTACCTCGACCACCTGACCCACAACGTGCATCGCGGCCGGATGGGCGTCTGGGCCGGGTTCTACGAGCGCATCTTCAACTTCCGCCAGATCCGCTACTTCGACATCGCCGGCAAGCAGACCGGCCTGTTCTCCAAGGCCCTGACGTCGCCGGACGGCAAGATCCGCATCCCGATCAACGAATCGGCCGACGAGAAGAGCCAGATCGAGGAATACCTGCACGCCTATAACGGCGAGGGGATCCAGCACATCGCCTGCGGCTGCCGCGACATCTACGCGACGATCGAGGCCCTGCGGGCGGGCGGCGTCGCCTTCATGCCCTCGCCGCCCTCCGTCTATTACCGCCGCGTCGACCGGCGCCTGCCCGGCCACGGCGAGCCGCTGGAGCGGATGGAGCGGAACGGCATCCTGATCGACGGCGAGGGCGTGGTCGAGGGCGGGATGACCAAGATCCTGCTGCAGCTGTTCTCCGCCAACGCGATCGGGCCGATCTTCTTCGAGTTCATCCAGCGGAAAGGCGACGACGGCTTCGGCGAGGGCAACTTCAAGGCCCTGTTCGAGTCGATCGAGGAGGACCAGATCCGCCGCGGCGTGCTGGCGGCGGATACGGCGGCCTGAGGGCCTGTGCGGGGCGGTTCGAGCGGCCTCTCACCTCGGCATCCCCTGGCTGACGCGTGCTCGAAAGCCTCACCCTTTTCCGGACGACTGCAGCGATGGCGGAAGGAGGTCCGGAATCCAGCACAAGGAGCCGCGAAGCGTCTCTGTGTCTGCAACGGTGCAGCAGACTGAGTCGCTTCGCGATACGGCCCCCCTGGATCCCGGATCTCCTTCCGCTGACGCTCCAGTCGTCCGGGACAGGGGAGCTTGCGACGAACCTGGCGCCAGCCGGCAATCCAGGCCGCGGCCGAGAACCCGAAAGACGGCAGAAGGTTTCGGCGCCGCCGGCGCCTCACCCTTCCCCGGGCTGCGCCCCGTCATAGCCCTCGATCACGATCAGATCGATCTCGGCGCCGCCCTCCTGCTTGGCGCGGGCGGCCTGGTACTCGGGCGAGTGCCAGCAGGCGAGCGCCTGGTCGTAGCTCGGGAACTCGATCACGACGTTGCGGGCGCGGCTCGACCCGCTCACCGCCTCGAAGGTGCCGCCGCGCACCAGGAAGCGCCCGCCGAACTTGGCGAAGGCGGCGCCGTTGGCCGCGACGTAGTTCTTGTAGGCCTCGGGCTTCGAGACATCGACGCGCCCGACCCAGTATCCCTTCGCCATGCGGCTCCTCCCGTGTTGTCGCGCTGGTTCTAGAGCGCCGCCGCCATCTCGTCGACGATGCGCCGGGCCACGTCCCGCGGGTCGGCGGCGCCGGTGATGGGGCGGCCGACCACGACGTGATCGACGCCGGCGCGCATCGCCTCGGCCGGGGTCACGACCCGCTTCTGGTCGCCGATCTCGGCGCCGGCCGGGCGGATGCCCGGGGTGACGATCAGCCGGTCGGGCCCGAGGATCGCCCGCACCTGCGCGGCCTCCGCCGCCGAGCAGACGATGCCGTCGATCCCGATCGCCTTGGCGGCGGCGGCCCGCACGGCGACGAGGTCGGCCACCGTCAGGGCGTAGCCGGCCTCGCGCGCATCGGCGTCGTCGTAGGAGGTCAGCACCGTGACGCCCAGAATCTTCAGGCCGGTCCCTGCCTTGTCGCGCCCGCTCGCCGCCGCCCGCATGGTCTGCGGATAGGCGTGCACCGTCAGGAAGGTGGCGCCGATCCCGGCCAGCGACTGCACGCCCTCCTCGACGGTGTTGCCGATGTCGTGGAGCTTGAGGTCGAGGAAGACCTTGTGCCCGCCCCGGACCAGCCGCTCGGCGAGGGCCAGGCCGCCGGCATAGCCGAGGCGGTAGCCGATCTTGTAGAAGCTCGCGGCGTCGCCGATCCGCGCGATCAGGCGCTCGGCCTCGTCGGCGCTCGCCATGTCGAGGGCGACGATCAGGCGGTCGCGGGGGTCGATGGGCTCGGGCACGGGACGCTCCATGCGTGAAATGCGTACGCTCCCTTCGGGGGAGCGGGGCCGGGAATCAAGCCCGGCTCGCCACACTCGCCCCATCACAATCCCGGGCTCTGCTGCGCGGCCCCGGGACGACCCCGGGCCGTGGACATGTCGGCGGCCATCCTGCGGACGGGGATCGATCGATTACCGCCCGACCTCCCGAGCCATCCGCCCCACCTCCTCCCGCAAGACCGGCAGCAGCTCCGCCTCGAACCACGGATGCTTCCTCAGCCACGGCGTGTTGCGCCAGGACGGGTGCGGCAGCGGCAGCAGGCGCGGCCGTTGCGGCTCGGAGACGATCTCGCGCCAGCGTGCCACCGTGCCGGTGAGGCCGCCGGGCTGGCGGCCGAGATGCCAGTTCTGCGCGTATTGCCCGATCAGCAGGATCAGTTCGAGGTCCGGCAGCCCGGCCAGCAGCGGCGCCCGCCAGGCTTCGGCGCATTCGCGCCGCGGCGGCAGGTCGCCGCCCTTGGCATCGTGGCCGGGAAAGCAGGCGCCCATCGGCACGATCGCGATCAGGTCGGGATCGTAGAAGGCCGGCTCGTCGAGGCCGAGCCATTCGCGCAGGCGCTTGCCCGAGGGGTCCTGGAACGGCACCCCGCTCCGGAACGCCCGGTTGCCCGGGGCCTGGCTGGCGATGCAGATCCGGGCCCGCGACGTGCCCTGGACGATCGGCCGCGGCTCGACGGGGAGGGGAGGGCCGTGGATCGGCGCGTCGCGGCAGAGCCGGCAGGCGCGCACCCGCGCGGCGGTCTCGGCGAAGTCCGGGGCGGATGAAAAAAGGGCGCGGCTCTCGCCGCACCCTGAAGTCGTCTCGGGTCCAAAACTGGAAGTCATGCCCTCCATATAGGGCGGGGGGTGAGGCTGGGGTGCGCGATCACACGCCGCGGAGCGCCGTGAGGTCGAGGGGGAGCGAGCGCAGGCGCTGGCCCGTGGCGGCAAACACCGCGTTCGAGATCGCCGGGCCCAGCACCGGCACGCCGGGCTCGCCGATGCCGGTCGGGGCGGCGGCGGAGGGCACGATGTGGACCTCGACCTTCGGCATCTCGCTCATCCGGGTCGGCTCGTAGGCGTCGAAGTTCTTCTCCTGCACCTCGCCGTCCTTGAACGTGATCTTGTTGCGCAGGACCGCCGAGAGCGCGAAGCCGACCGCCCCCTCGACCTGGGCCCGGATGACGTCCGGGTTCACCGCCACGCCGACATCGACCGCCGCGACGATGCGGTTCACCTTCACCTTGCCGGCCTCCGCCGTCACGTCGGCCACCATCGCCACGTAGGAGCCGAAGGATTCATGCGCGGCGACGCCGTAGCCCCGTCCCGGCTTCGTCTCGCGGGCGCTCCAGCCCGCCTTCTCGGCGGCGAGCGTCAGGGCGGCGGAGAGCCGCGGCGCCTGGCGGAGGAGACCGAGGCGGTAGGCCACCGGGTCCTGGCCGGCGGCATGCGCCAGCTCGTCGATGAACACCTCCATCGCCTGCGCGGTGTGCGAATGCCCGACCGAGCGCCACCACAGGACCGGCACGCCCTCGCGGGCATTGTGGACCTCGAACCGGTAGGCCGGCAGGGAATAGGGCGTGTCGGCCGCGCCCTCGACGGTGGTCGCGTCGACCCCGTCCTTCACCATCATCGCCTCGAGGGGCGTGCCGATGATGATCGACTTGCCGACGATCGTGTGCTCCCAGCCGGTGATCGCCCCCTTGGCGTCGAGGCCGGCGCGGATGCGGTGATAGGCGGCCGGGCGGTAATAGCCGCCGGTGATGTCGTCCTCGCGGGTCCAGACGAGGTGGATCGGGGCCTTCTCGCCGGTGGCCTTCAGGATCGCGGCGGCCTCGGCGATGTAGTCGGCCGAGGCGGTGGCGCGCCGGCCGAACGAGCCGCCGGCCCACAGGGTGGTGATGCGGACCTTGTCGGCGGTGGTGCCGAGGATGCCGGCGGCGACCGCCTGCTCGATGGTCTGGAACTGCGAGCCGGCATGGATGTCGTAGGAGCCGTCCGCCGCCCGCTCGATCGTGGCGTTCAACGGCTCCATCGGCGCATGCGCCAGGTAGGGGAAGGAGAACTCCGCCTCCAGCACCTTGGCGGCGCCCGCGATGGCGCCGGCCGCGTCGCCGCGCTTCGAGGCGACGAGGCCCGGCTTGCCGGCCATCGCCTTGTAGGCGGCCTGTTGCGACTCGGTCGATTGCCGCTCGGCGCCGGCATCGTCCCAGGTCAGTTTCAGGGCCTCCCGGCCCTTCATCGCCGACCAGGTGTCCAGGGCCACCACCGCGACGCCGCTCGGGATGCGCACGACCTGCACGACACCCGGCACGGCCTTGGCGGCGGCGTCGTCGACGCTCTTCAGGGTGGCGCCGAAGCGGGGCGCGCGGGCGACGAGCGCCGTGAGCTGGTTCGGCCGGCGCACGTCGAGGGCGTATTGCGCGCTGCCGTCGGTCTTGGCGTCGGAATCGAGCCGCTTCAGCCGGGTGCCGATCAGCCGGAAGGCCGACGGATCCTTCAGCGTCGGGTTCTCGGGAATGCTCTGGACCGCCGCCTTGGCCGCCAGCGCGCCGAACCGGCTCTCCTTGCCGCTGGCATGGCGCAGCACGCCTTTCTCGACGGTGATCTCGCCGGCCGGCACCTTCCAGTCCTGGGCCGCGGCCGCGACCAGCATCGCGCGGGCGGCCGCCCCCGCCTTGCGCAGCTGGATCCAGGAATTCGCCACCGCGGTCGAGCCGCCGGTGCCCTGGATCGGCCCGAAGGCGAGGTTGTTGTAGAGGCTGGCATCGGCGGGGGCGAAGACCGCGCGCATCTGCGCCCAGTCGGCGTCGAGCTCTTCCGCCACGATGGTGGCCAGCCCCGTCGTGTTGCCTTGGCCCATGTCGAGGTGCTTGATCACCACCGTCACGGTGTCGTCGGCGGCGATGCGCACGAAGGCGTTCGGCTTGGCCGGAGCCTTGGACAGGTCGGGGCCGCCCGCAGCCCGCGCCCCTCTCGGGTCGAGGGTGAGGCCGATCACCAGGGCGCCGCCGGCGGCGGCGGTGCCGCGCAGGAAGGCGCGGCGGGAGGAGACGCCGGCGTCGCGCGTCTTGAATCTGTGGTTCAGCATGGCGGCGTCCCGGTCAGGCGAGGGAGCGGGCGGCGTCGTGGATCGCCGCGCGGATGCGCTGGTAGGTGCCGCAGCGGCAGACATTGCCATCCATGGCGGTGTCGATGTCGGCGTCGCTCGGCGTCTTGTTCTCGGTGAGGAGGCCGATCGCCGACATCATCTGCCCCGACTGGCAATAGCCGCACTGCACCACGTCGAGACTGCGCCAAGCATTCCGCACCGCCTCGGCCACCGGGCCCGAAATCCCCTCGATCGTGGTGATCTTCGCCTCGCCGACATCGCCGAGCCGGGTCTGGCACGCGCGCACCGGCTGCCCGTCGAGATGGACCGTGCAGGCGCCGCACTGGGCGATGCCGCAGCCGTACTTGGTGCCAGTGAGGTTGAGGTGATCGCGGATCGCCCAGAGCAGCGGCATCTCGGGATCGGCCTCGACCTCGTAGGTCCGGCCGTTGAGGGTGAGCTTCGTCATCGTGCGCTTCCGACGAGTGACTGGAATGGTTCCAGCCCGACAGGTGTCGGCCGCTCCTGCACCCTCGGCAAGCGGGGCCGATGTGCGCTGGCGCACCCGGTCTTGCCTGCCGCTGCGGCAGGGCGGGACGGGAGCAGAGGGCGGGGGATCGGTGGCATTCGCGGGGTTCCGGCAGGGGGGCCTTAACGAATTTCAACGAACGTCTCCCCGACCGGCCTGCGGTCTGCGGCGGTGAGGGAGCGGTACGACCCGATCGCGATGTCCGAAGTCACGGCGCAAATGGTGCAGCGCGGGCGCGGCCCGACGGCGGAGGAAGCGGCCCGGCGGCGCAAGGTCGCCCGGGACGTGCGCTCGGCCCGTGAGCGGCTGACCTCCTCGATCGGCCTCGAGCGCGCCTTCGACTACGAGCTGCTGCGCGTCTACGCCCAGTACCGGCTCGGCGCCTTCTTCCCGCTGGTCCTGCTGGCCTGCTGCATCGCCACGGCCTCGGTGTTCTGGGCGCCGTCCCTGCTGAGCGGAGCCTGGTGCGCCGGCGTGCTCGTCGCGATCGCCGGCAACACCGCCCTGTCCCGCTCGCTGCTGCGCCAGGATCCGGACGCGATCTCGCTGCGGGTTTCGCGCCGGCGGGTGATCCTCGGCGAATTGGTGCAGAGCGTCGCCTGGGCCCTGCTCGCCTTGATGCTGGTCAAGGTCGATGCCGCGAATGCCCGCACCTTCGTGATGTTCGTGCTCGTCATCGTGGCGGCCGTGACCACGATGCTCGCCGCCACGGTGCCGCTTGCGGCCTATGCGGGCCTCCTGCCGCTCAGCGCCGCCACCGCGGCCTTGCTGCTCCTGTCGCGCGAGGGGGAATCGGTCCTGCTCGTCGCCATGGCGGTCTGCGCGCAGATGTTCTTCCTGTTCCTGTCGAACCACCTGCACGCCTCGACGGTCTCTGCGCTGCAGTCGCGGGCCGAGAAGGACGCGATCTTCGGCGAGCTGGAACAGGCCAAGGCCAATTCCGACGAGGCGCGCCGGCGCGCCGAGGAGGCCAACCTCGCCAAGTCCCGCTTCCTCGCCACGATGAGCCACGAGCTGCGCACGCCGCTCAACGCCATCCTGGGCTTCTCGGAGGTGATGAAGAACGAGGTGTTCGGTCCCCATTCCTCGGCCTCCTACCAGGAATATTCGACCGACATCCACGACAGCGGCCTGCACCTGCTCAACCTGATCAACGAGATCCTGGACCTCTCGCGCATCGAGGCCGGGCGCTACGAGCTGAACGAGGAGGCCCTGCAACTCGCCTACGTGGTCGAGGAGGGCCGGCACATGATGGGCCTGCGGGCGCGGGCCAAGAACCAGACCTTCCGCGAGCTGATCGACCCCACCCTGCCGCGCCTCTGGGCCGACGAGCGGGCCCTGCGCCAGATCGTGCTCAACGTGCTGTCGAACGCCGTGAAGTTCACGCCGCCGGGCGGCGAGATCACCATCAAGGTCGGCTGGACCTCGTCCGGCGGCCAGTATGTCAGCGTGAAGGATACCGGGCCGGGCATCCCCGAGGACGAGATCCCGACCGTGATGTCGTCCTTCGGCCGCGGCTCGCTGGCGATCAAGACCGCCGAGCAGGGGTCTGGGTTGGGTCTCCCGATCGTCAAGGGCCTGGTCGACCTGCATGGCGGCGGCTTCCAGCTGAAGTCGCGCCCGCGGGAGGGTACGGAGGTGATCGTCACCTTCCCGGCGACCCGGGTGATGGACGCCCTGCCGCCGGTGGCCGAGGAGAGCGCGGCCCCGGCGCGGCCGGTCCGGGCAGCATAACCCCGATGCGAGCGTCGCCTCGCGCGGACCGTCCAAGTCGATCGGCGCGGGAGCGTGTGAGTGCCGTGCTCGCGGTTCCGGCCGCGGACGATCACCCGCGCGCCGGGAAGGCCGTCACACCAGTGGAATATCCAGCACGAACTGCGCCCCGGATCCGCCGCGCTCGATGCTGAGCCGCCCGTCGAGCTGGCGGATCAGGCTGGCGATGATCTTGAGGCCGAGCGAGCGCTGGCGCATCGAGACGTCGAAGCCCGGCGGCAGGCCGATGCCGTCGTCGTGGACGGTCAGGCGCAGGCCCTCGTGCCGCACCGACAGGGCGACCCGCACCGGCCCGGGGTCCTGCGGATAGGCGTGCTTGACCGCGTTGGTCACCAGCTCGGTGACCACGAGCCCGATCGGGATCGCCTGGTCGGCGCTGATCACCTTCGGGTCGGCCTGGCAGGAGAGGCGATGGCCCGGCGCCTGCTCCTGGAGCTTGGCCACCAGCTCGCGCAGGAAATCCGCCAGGTCGACCATGCCGAGCTGGTGGATGCCGCGCCAGAGATGGTCGTGCACCTCGGCCACGGTGGCGATGCGGGCGCCGGCATCCTCGAGGGCGTGGCGCACCTCGTCGGACTGGGCGTCGCGGGCCTGGAGCCGCAGCAGGCCCGCCACCACGCCGAGGCTGTTCTTCACCCGGTGGCTCATCTCCCGGGTCAGCTGGACCTGGTGGTCGAGGGCGTCGCGCAGGCGGGCATCGCCCTGGTGGCGCTCGACCGCGATGCCGATCAGGCCGGCGAAGCCGGCGAGGAATTCCTGGTCGGCGCGGTCGAAGCCGTGCCCCTCCCGGCCCCAGGCCTCGAGCACGCCGTAGGCGCGCCGGCTCTCGTCGCCCAGCGCGATCGGGACGTTGACCGCGTGGCAGATGTCGGCGGTGGCCAGCCCCTGCGGCAGGTGGAGGCGCGCGCCCTCCTGCTCGGTCCCGCCGGCCCCGGATCCGACGGCGATGCCGTTGGCGAGCACGCCGGCGCCGGTGCGGAAGGCGTAGGAGGCCGGCGTCGCCTCGTCCCCGGCCGTCACGTCGGTCCCGACGAGGTCGGCGCGCAGGCCGGCGCAGGCGCGGATGACGAAGGCGTGGTCGGGGGCGCGGTATTCCAGCACCTGGCAGGAGGCGGCGCTCAGGGCCTCCGCGCACAGCTCGCTCGCGCGCTGGAGCAACGCGTCGAGGTCGCGGGTCTGCAGCGCCATCCGGGCGAAGGCGCCCATCAGAGCCTGCTGGCGCAGCCGGTACGGCAGCTCCGCCCGGCCGCTTCCGGCATCGAACGCCTCACGGATCGACCCGTCACTCGCCATGGTCACTCGCCACGCACCGGGATTCTCGACATGGGGATGCGTTCCCCAGAGTGCCCTCCCCCGAGGCACGTCGGATGGCCGGACTCTTACGCCATCCTGCCGCGAGCACAAGCCGGGAACGCGGGCGCGTTGTGGGCCGGCGGGGAAGTCCCGTGGGAGCGCCCGGCCCGCCGCTACAGCAGCCGGCGCCGGTGCTCGACGAGGCGCAGGATCATCGGGGTCAGGATCAGCTGCATCGCGAGGTCGAGCTTGCCGCCGGGGATCACCACAGAGTTCGCCCGCGACATGAAGCTGCCGGCGATCATCGAGATCAGGTAGGGGAAGTCGATCCCGCGCGGGTCGCGGAAGCGGATCACCACCATCGATTCGTCGGCGGTCGGGATCCAGCGGGCGACGAACGGGTTCGAGGTATCGACCGTCGGGATGCGCTGGAAGTTGATGTCGGTGTTGGTGAATTGCGGGCAGATGGTGGTGACGTAGTCGGGCATCCGGCGCAGGATCACGTCGGTCACCGCCTCGGTCGAGTAGCCGCGGGTGGCCTTGTCGCGGTGGAGCTTCTGGATCCACTCGAGGTTGATCACCGGCACCACGCCGATCTTGAGGTCGGCATGGGCGGCGATGTCGACCCGCTCGTTGGTGAGCGCCCCGTGCAGGCCCTCGTAGAACAGCAGCTCCGAGCCTTCGGGAAACTCCTCCCAGGGCGTGAAGGTGCCGGGCTCGGCGCCGAGCCGCGCGGCGTCCTCGGCATCGTGGACGTAGTGCCGGGTGCGGCCGCGCCCCGAGGCGCCGTACTCGCGAAAGACCGCCTCGAGCTCGGGCAGGAGGTTCGCCCGCTCGCCGAAATGGCTCAAGGTCGGCTCCCGCGCCTCCGCCTCGCGCATCGCCGCCCGGTCGAGGGCGTGGAAGGCGTCGCCCTCGATGAACGCCGCCTCGACGCCCTCACGGCGGAAGATCTGCTCGAAGGTGTTGCGCACCGAGGTGGTGCCGGACCCCGACGACCCGGTCACCGACACGATGGGGTGGCGTGCCGACACCGTCAGGTCCGCAGGAGCCCGCGGGCGGCGAAGAGCGGCGAACGGTCGGCATCGGGACGGGCGAGGCTCGCGACCTCCCGGGCGGTGCCGAAGGCGAGGGCGGTGCCCTGGTGCAGGGATGCGGCGGGGATGTCGAGGATCGCCCGCCCGCGCCCGTCCGTGGCGGCACCGCCGGCGGCCTCGACCGCCAGCGCGACCGGGGCCGCCGCGTGGACGAGCCGGACCTCGCCCGCGTCCCGGCGCCGCTGCAGCCCGCCGCGGACGAGCACGCCCTGGGCGGCGGCCGCCAGCGAGGCGCGGCCGGCCTCCGCGGCGGGGCGGGACCCCGCTTCCGGCACGCGAAGCGTCGTCGGCGCCCGGAAGGTGCCGCTCTGCGGGTCGAGGAGCCGCGTGGTCGTCGCCGTGCCGTCGGTCATGGTCAGGAAGGTGCGCGGGCCGTAGGTGACGAAGCCCGCCGCCACCTGGCTCCGGCCGGGGGCGAGGAAGGCGGAGCGCGGGTCCGATCCGGCGGGCCGCAGGGAGAACAGCGTGCCGGCCGGCATCCCGCTGTCGAGGTCGCCCGCGCCCTCGAGCGGGGAGAGGGCCAGCACGAGGGCGGCCCCGGGCATCCGCGGCTCCGGCGCCGCTCCGTCGTCCCAGGCGATCGCCGCCAGCTCGGCCTCCCGCAGGGCCTCGGCGAAGATCCGGCGGGCGGCGGCCACCGGGTCGCCGGGCGTTCCTGCGACCATGGCCGCGGTCTCGGCGGCGGCGGTCGCGAGGGCGGCGAGGACCGGGGCGAGATCCGGGTGCCGCCGCGGCGGCCTCGCGTCGATGAGGGCACTCAGAAGCATGGTGCGATCCCCCGAGGATGTCCGCCGTGCCGGGCTTGCCTGCCGTGCCGGGCTTGCCGTGCCGGACTTGCCCGTCGATGGCCGTTCGTGGCTTACCCGTCCGTGTCGGTGCGGGTTCAGATTAGCGTCCGGGGGCGGTGGCCGTCATCCTGTCCCGAAGTACGGGATGCGCCGGCGCCGGCCGCGATGTCGGATCGGCGTCCCACCGACGATCGAGGGCCCGAGGGGCGGATGGCGCAGGACCGGATTCGCAACCTCTCGCTCAAGCAGCTCCACGCCGTCGCGGCGATCGCGCGGCTCGGCACCATGACCCGGGCGGCGCAGGAGCTGAGCGTCACCCCGGCGGCCCTCACCGCGCGGATCAAGGGACTGGAGGACGAGATCGGCCTCCTGCTGTTCGACCGCACCCATGCCGGCCTGAAGCCCACCGATGCCGGCCGCGAGCTGATCTGGGCGATCGACAGCATCGGCTCGGTGCTGGAGACCTGCACCGAGCGGTTGCGGACCCTGCGCGGCGGCCAGGGCGGCCGGGTCGCCCTCGGCGTGGTCTCGACCGCGAAGTACTTCGCGCCGCGGATCGTCGGCGGCTTCGCGACCGCCCATCCGGGCGTCGAGATCGACCTCGTGGTCGGCAACCGCGGCGCCACCGTCGAGGCCCTGCGCGACTACCGCATCGACCTGGCGTTGATGGGCCGCCCGCCGCGGGACTTCGCCATCGCCGCCGAATCGTTCGGGCCGCATCCGCTCGTGGTCATCGCCGCCCCCGACCACCGCTTCGCCGGGCGGCGCGGCCTGACCCGGGAGGAACTGGCCGAGGAGCCGTTCCTCGTGCGCGAATACGGCTCGGGCACCCGCACGGTGTTCGAGGAATTCATGACCGGCCTGCTGATCCGGCGTGCCCGCATCGGCATCGACAGCGGTTCGAACGAGACCATCAAGCAGACCGTGATGGCGGGCCTCGGCATCGCGCTGATCTCCGGCCACACCGTCGCGTCGGAGCTGGCGGATGGCCGCCTCGTGCTCCTCGACGTCGAGGGCATGCCGATCCGCCGCGACTGGTTCGTGGTCCGGCGGGCCGACAAGGTGCTGAGCCCGGCCGGGACGGCTTTGTGGGATTTCCTGCTGGGGGAGGGCGCCGCCTGGCTGCCGGCCCTGCCGACACCCACGGGCTGAGCAGATTTCGCAGAAATGGTCGCCGGTTTTGCGACAAAAATCTCAGACAAAACAAGAGTTCGAGTGGAGGAGGCGTTGGCCCGCCGACGCAAGCCTGCCGAGAGCGTTTCCCGAGGAAGCGGATGCCGGCTGGTCGAGGGACGATGCAGCAAGGTCAAGGATTGGGAGCGCTGTCCGATTGCGGCGCGATCCGGCGGCGCTCCAGGCGGGGTCAGGCCGCCTCGTCGTGCCGCGCGCGGGGCGCGGCGGCGTCCGGCACCTCCCGGGGCAGGGTCGGCACCCGGGCCCAGGGCTCGATCCGGAACGGGATGTCGCGCAGACGTCCCGACGCATTGGCGCTGACCGCCAGGATCTCGTCCCAGCGCGACAGGAAGGCGGCGACGCAGGCCGGATCGAAGTGGCGGCCGCTCTCGGCCTCGATGCAGGCCCGCGCCTCGTCGAGCGGCATCGCCGCCTTGTAGGGCCGCTGGGTGGTCAGCGCGTCGAACACGTCGGCGACGGCGACGATGCGCGCCGCGAGCGGGATCGCCGTGCCGGACAGGCCGTGGGGGTAGCCGCCGCCGTCCCAGCGCTCGTGATGCGCTTCGGCGATCTCCGCCGCCAGCCCGATCAGCGCGCAGGTGCTGCCGCCCAGGATGCGCTTCCCGATCGCCGCATGGGTGCGGATCAGCGCGAATTCCTCCTCGTCGAGGCGGCCGGGCTTCAGCAGCACCCCGTCGGGGATCGCCACCTTGCCGACGTCGTGGAGGGGGGCGGCCAGGTAGACGCGGCGGCACAGATCCGCGTCGAGGCCCAGGGCCTCGGCCATGATCTGGCTGTAGCGGGCGACGCGCCAGGTGTGGTCGCCGGTGTCGTTGTCCCGGTACTCCACCGCCAGCGACAGGCGGAAGATGATCTCGGCCTCGCGCTCGCGGAGGGTGCGCACCGCCTTCTCGATCTCGCCTGCGAGCCAGGAGGCCTGATCGTCGAGCCGCCGCACGGCGCCGGCGAGCCGCACCAGATTGCGCAGCCGCACCTTCAGCTCGATGCGGCCGACGCGCTTGTCGACGAAGTCGGTCGCCCCGGCATCGAGGGCCGCGAGCCGGACCCGGTCGCTCACCTCGCTGGTGATCATCACGATCGGCACCTGGGCGTAGTGCTCGATGCCGCGCAGCTGGCGGATGACCGCGATCCCGTCCATGTCGGGCATGTTGTAATCGACCAGGACGAGGTCGAAGGCACGCATCCGCGCCTCGTCCAGCGCCGCCAGCGGGTTCTCGAAGATCGCGGCCGTCGCCTGGCCGTCATGCTCCACCAATCGCTTCAGCCGGGTCAGGACCGTCCGGCTGTCATCGATGACGAGGATGTCCATCCGTCCTTCTCCCGCGGCGCACGACGTTCGGCCTTGGGCCGATACCCGCGGCATGGAGAGCCGAGAGCTCCCCCGAGCTCGAAACCAGGATGTGGTTTGCTCACCGGCCGATCCTGGATTTTCGGACTTAACTGTGAGTAAACAGCGGTCCGGAAGGGCAGGGCGCACGGTCAGAATTCCCGCACTGCGACCATTGGGCCTCGCCGGGATGGTTTTCAGTGCCGGCAGCGTCCGGTCAAATCGGAGATGGTGTGGTCAGGCTCGAACAGCATGGCGAGCGAAATCGATCGAGGTCCGCGATCGTGGTACAGCGATGCTTGCATGCCCGATCGACTTCACTGCACCCGCAGTCTTCGTCACGGTCGTGGCATCGTCGGCCCGCCGCCGCGAGACCTTCGACGCCGTTACTGCCGTGGAGTTCTCGGATTTGCGAGATCCGAGACGATGTCCGGACACCGCCTCGCAAACCCGCGACGGCGGAGCTTTGCTCCGCACGCCTGAGCGAAACCGAAATCCGCATCGCCGAAACTACTGCGTAGCCATCGCCGAGCGACCGGTCGCCGGACGAGGCGCAGGGCTCACTCCGCTCGTGTGGGCGCGCAGAGCCCCGTGCTGGCTTGTTCCGGACGCTCGTCGTCGCCCGCGGTCGGGCGCCGCTCCGGGCTGGAGGTGCAAGTCCGGGCTAGAAGTAGAAGCGCGGGCCGTAGATCCGGCGATAGTGCGGCCGGTAATAGGGCCGATAGTACCGACGGTAATACGGGCGATAGGCGCGCCGGTAATACGGCCGGTAGGAGTAGCGGCGATAGGGCCGATAGCCGTAATACCGCCGGTAGGGCCGGTACCGGTAGTAGCGGCGATAGTAATAGGCCTTGTCGACCAGGGGCGCGGCGGTGCCGACGCCGGCCGCGACGGCGCCGGCGGTCGGCAGGGCGGCGGCGGAGCTGCGGCTGGTGCCGAGCCCGATCCCGGCGACGAGCAGGGTCAGCACCAGGCTGATCCATCGAAGGGCGCGCATGCGTTCGATCTCCCTCGGGCGTCCCGGCACTCCCTGCCGTCGCCTCGGCTGCGGCTTGATGATACGGCTCGCTCCCGCCGGACGTCGCGTCCGCCGGGACGCCCGCCGGACGACCCAGGGGCGCTGGCGGATGATCTAGACGCGGACTGCCCCGCTTCAATCGTCGGACACGAAAAACGTCGCGTCATCTTCCAGCTTCGAGGAAAAACTCGCGTCCGGGTCCCGTCTCCGTATCGAGCCGGCGGGCCGGCTCCCCGCCGGGGCCGCGGTGCCCGGGCTCGCTCGCCCCGGGTCAGCTTGCCGACGTCCCTTGCCGACGTCCCTTGCCGGGATCACTTGCCGGGTCCGCGACGCCCGTCTACCTGTCGGGGCCGGCCTCGGGCCTCGGCCGTAGGACCCGGCTGCAGACCCGGCCATCGGAGACCCCGCCCCGCCATGCCGTTCCGGCCCCTCGCCGCCCTGCGCGCTGTCCTGCCCGAGCGTTGGGCCCGCCGTCACCCGGTCGTGCCGGTCGTCCGCCTGAGCGGCGCCATCGGGGCGGTCTCGCCGCTGCGGGCCGGCCTCTCCCTCGGCACCTGCGCGCCGGCCCTGGAGCGGGCGTTCGGCATGAAGGGGATCCGGGCGGTGGCGCTCGTCGTCAACTCGCCGGGCGGCTCGGCGGCACAGTCGCACCTGATCTTCCGCCGCATCCGGGCGCTCGCCGCCGAGGCCGGGGTGCCGGTCCTCGCCTTCGTGGAGGATGTCGCCGCGTCGGGCGGCTACATGATCGCCTGCGCGGCCGACGAGATCCACTGCGACCCGTCCTCCCTCGTCGGCTCGATCGGGGTCGTGTCGGCGGGGTTCGGCTTCACCGGGCTGATCGAGCGCCTCGGCGTCGAGCGCCGGGTCCACACCGCCGGCAAGGCCAAGGCGATGCTCGACCCGTTCCGGCCCGAGAACCCGGACGACGTCGCCCGGCTCAAGGCCATCCAGGCCGACGTGCAGGCGATGTTCACGGACCTCGTCCGCAGCCGCCGGCCCGCCCTCAAGGGCGATCCCGACGATCTCTTCTCCGGCGCGGTCTGGACCGGCCGCCAGGGCCTGGCGCTCGGCCTCGTCGACGGCCACGGCGACGTCCGCTCGGTCCTGCGCGCCCGCTTCGGCGATAAGGTCAAGCTCACGCTCGTCGAGCCCGTCCGCGGCGGCCTCCTCGCCCGGCTGCTGCGCCGGCGCGAGCCGGGCGCGGTCGGGATCGCGGCGATCGAGGGCGCGCTGGCGGTCCTCGACGAGCGCGCCGCCTTCGCCCGCTACGGGTTGTAGCGCCGCTTCACGGCGCGGCCCCGTCCCGCAGGCTCGCCGGCAGCTGGGTCAGGCACAGGATCTGGTCCTGGCGCTCGTAGGTCTCGCGCTCGCGGATCGCCCGCTCGACCTCCTCGGTGCCGGCGCTGGAATAGCGCAGCCCGAACGGGATCGAGCCGTCCTTCGGGTAGGTGGCGAGCTTGCGCCGCGTCTCGGCCCGGCAATAGGCAGCCCAGTCCGGCGACAGGCCGAGCCGGCGGGCATACTCCGCCACCGCGATCCCGACCCGCCTCTGCGCCTCGCGCTCGGTCCGGGCGAGCGCCCGGTCGTCGAGGCCGTTGATCAGCCCGCTGACGACGAAGCCGAGGGCCACCGCGATGCTCATCAGGACGAACAGGCTGCGCATGCGGGGGGCCTGCTCCCTCGTGAGGCGGCGTGGGCGGTAGGTGTCGCGCGGGGTGGGGTTCGGCAAGGCGGGGTGGGCCAGCGCGTCCGATCGTTTCGCCGTCTCCGATGCCGATAACCCCTCCACGTCATTCGGGGGCCGCGCAGCGGAGCCCGGAATCCAGAACCGCGGATGGTGCAGGACAATGCGGCGAGCGTTCCGCTTCGTTCCTCACCACCGGCGGTTCCGGATTCCGGGCTCTCGCCTTCGGCGAGCCCCGGAATGACGCGGAGGGTTTTACATCGGCCCGAGCAAAGCCATTGTTCTCAATACGGTGACCCATACGAATAATACGTCCCGCCGTAAGGCGACGGATAGGTCGCCCCGACCGGCCGCCAGCCGTCGTCGCCCCATGGGTCGGAGCCGCGGCCGCGGGCCGCGCGGACGACCGGGGTGAAGCCGTCCCGGTCGAGCCGCTCCCGGCGCGCCCGCGCCTCCCGCCGCGGCGCGGCGCGGCCGGCGATCGCGGTCTCGTCGCCGCCGATCACCACGCGGGTGTTGCCCATGCCCTCGGCCCTGACGAGGGCGTAGAGCATAGCGGCCTTGCCCGGGGCGAGGCGCACGCAGCCGTGCGAGGCGGGGGTGCCGAGGCGGCCGGTATGGGAGCTGCCGTGGATGGCGTGGCCGCGGCCGGTGAAGAAGATCGCGTGCGGCATCGGCGCGTCGTCCCACTCGCGCGAGCGGTAATCGACCGCCATGCGCGAGGGCGAGAAGGCGCCGCGGGGCGTGCTGTAGCCGGCCATGCCGGTCGAGACCGGCCAGTCGTAGAGCGTCTGGCCGTCGCGCGTCACGGTCATCCGCTGGGTGGTCTTGTCGACCCGGATCAGGATCCCGGCCCGCGCCTCGTTGGCCCCGACACCGGCCCCCGCCACGCAGAGGGCGACGAGGAGTGCTGTTGCGGCGCGCATCGTGGAGAATTCCTTATCCGGCTGGACGCGGAGGCATTATGCCACGCTTGAATGCCGGAAAGACGTGCGCGCCGCGTCAAGGTTCCCGGGTTTTACTGTGCAGAAACCTTTATGTGCCGGCCACCTCCGGCTCCCAGCCGATCGCCCGGCGCAGGAAGGCGGCGCCGAGGGCCGCGAAGGCGGCGGTCTCGGCGCTGGTCTTGCCATGCGAGTGGCCGCCGGCCTCGGGCTCGTAGAAGCGGGCGTCGTAGCCGAGCGCCTGGAGCTTGGCCGCCATCTTGCGGGCGTGGCCCGGATGCACCCGGTCGTCGCGCCGGGTGGTGGCGATCAGGATCGGCGGGTAGGGCTTGCCGGCTTCCGCGACGTGGTAGGCCGAGATGTGCTGCAGGAAGGCCCAGTCCTCCGGCTTGTCCGGGTCGCCGTACTCGGCGATCCAGCTCGCGCCGGCGAGCAGCTTGGTGTAGCGGCGCATGTCGATCAGCGGCACGGTGCAGAACAGCGCCCCGAAGCGCTCGGGGTAGCGCGTCAGCATGTTGGCGATGAGGAGTCCGCCATTCGAGCCGCCCTCGGCGGCGATGCGGCCGGGCCGGGTCACGCCGCGGCGCACCAGGTCGGCGGCCACCGCCGCGAAGTCGTCGTGGGTCAGCGCCTTGCCCGCGCGCCGGCCGGCCTCGTGCCAGCGGGTGCCGAACTCGCCGCCGCCGCGGATGTTGGCCACCACCCGGGTGCCGCCCTTGGCGAGCCAGAGCCGGCCGAGCACCGCCGAGTAGCCGGCGAGGTTCGTCACCTGGAAGCCGCCATACCCCGAGAGGTGCACCGGCGCCTCGCCGGTCTCCCCCGGCGGGCCGGCCTGGACGTAGGGGATGCGCTCGCCGTCGCTCGACACGGCCTCGTGCCGGGTCACCACCAGCCCGTCGGCCTCGAACAGGGACGGGGCCTGCTTCAGCAGGGTCGGGGCGGCGAGGTCCGGGTTCGTCGCCAGCAGGGTCGAGGGGGTGACGGGGTCGTTCGCCGCCACCAGGAGGTCGCCGTTCGATTCCTCCTCCTCGCCGTCCATCGACCAGACGCTGACCACGCCGAGCTCCGGCAGGCCGGCGACCCGGCTCTCGGTCCAGCCGGACCCGGCGGGGGTGAAGACCGGGAACGTCGCCTTCAGGTCGTCGAGGACCGAGATCACCAGCCGCCCGCCGGTCCAGAAGAAGCCCTGCAGCGCCCGGCGCGGGCCGGGGGTGAACAGAACCTGGAAACCCCTGTCCCCCGCCAGGAAGGCATCGAGCCCGATGCCGAGCACGCTGTCGGCCGGATGGGTCGTCCCGCCGACCTCCCAGGGCGTCCGGGTGCGGATGGCGAGGAAGCCGCGATGCCAGTGGGCGTCGGCATCGGTCGGGATGTCGAGCCGGGTCTTCGGCCCGGTGCGGTCGCCGAGATCGATCGTGCCGTCGAAGAAGCCGGTGCGCTCGGCGAAGACCAGGCGCTCCGGATGCGCCTCCCGGTCCGGATAGCCGTAGGCGACCATGCTGGTCGGGCCGGCCGAGAAGATCACCGGGGCTTCGAGCGGGTCGGTGCCGCGCCGCCACAGCCGCACGGTGCGGGCGTAGCCCGACGGCGTCGCGTGCTCGGGCCCGCCGAGGGGGGAGGCGAGGAGCAGCGTGTCGGGATCGAGCCAGACCGGGATGCTCTTCGCTTCCGGCAGGGTGAAACCGCCCTCGACGAAGCGGCGCTCGGCGAGGTCGAACTCGCGCACCACCGTGGCGTCGCCGCCGCCGCGGGAGAGCTGGACCAGGGCCCGGGCGTGGCTGCCCGGCAGGCTGGCGGCGCCGCTCCACACCCAGTCCTCGCCCTCGTCGCGGGCCAGAGCGTCGAGATCGAGGAGCACGTCCCAGGCCGGCTCGGCCTTGGCGTACTCGTCTTGCGTGGTGCGCCGCCACAGGCCGCGGGGATGCCCGGCATCCTGCCACAGGTTGTAGAACAGGCCGCCGCGCCGGGTCACGCCCGGGATCTTGTCCGGCCGGTCGAGGGCGGCCTTCAGCCCGTCGCGGTCCGCGGCGGTGCGGCCGTCGGCATAGGCCGCCAGCGTGTCGGCGTTCTGCGCCTCGACCCAGGCGAGCGCCCGCTCGCCGTCGATCTCCTCGAGCCAGAGATGGGGATCGTCGTCGGGGGCCTGGAGGGTCGGGCGGGGATCGGGGGTCAGCGGCATGCCTGGCTCGTCGGTTCGCGGTGTCTCGAAGATCTAGCTTGAAGATCTAGCTTGGCCTGGGGCCGGGTCCAGGGTTGATGCCGGAGGGGAACACCGGGCGCGGGCGTGCAGCGTCGTCATACGGTTGCAACAGCCCGCCTGTTTGAGGGGAGGACAGGGCGCGGGTCGGCACCGGCCCGGGAGGACCCGCATGACCGGTACCGGCATCGCCGCCATCATCTGCCTCGCCCTCACGCTGATCAACCTCGCGAGCCTCGCCATCGCGCTGCGCCGCCTCGGCCGGCCGGATCCCGAGCCGGCGGGAGGCGCGGAGGGGCCGGTCACGATCGTGCGGCCGGTCTGCGGCCTCGAGACCTACAGCGAGGAGACCCTGCTCTCCGGCTTCCGCCTCGCCTATCCGGCCTACGAGCTGATCTTCTGCGTCGCCCGCGCCACCGATCCGATCGTGCCGCTCGTCGAGCGGCTGATCGCCGGTCACCCCTGCGTGCCGGCCCGGCTGGTCGTCGGCGACGAGCGGGTGAGCGACAACCCGAAGCTCAACAACTGCATCCGCGGCTGGGAGGCGGCGCGGCACGACTGGATCGTGCTGGCCGATTCGAACGTGCTGATGCCGCCCGACTACATCCAGCGCCTGCGCGCCGCCTGGCGGCCGGATACCGGCCTCGTCTGCTCGACGCCGGTCGGGACGCGGCCCGGCAGCGTCTGGGCCGAGATCGAGTGCGCCTTCCTCAACACCCTCCAGGCCCGCTGGCAATATGTCGGCGAGGCGCTGGGCCTCGGCTTCGCGCAGGGCAAGAGCATGCTCTGGCACCGCCCCATGCTGGAGGCGAAGGGCGGCATCCGGGCCCTCGGCGCCGAGATCGCCGAGGATGCGGCGGCGACGAAGCTCGTGCGGGCGATGGGCCGGCAGGTCCACCTCGTCGCCTCGCCCTTCGCCCAGCCCCTCGGCCCCCGGCGCGCCGCCGAGGTGTGGTCGCGCCAGCTGCGCTGGGCACGGCTGCGCCGGGTCACCTTCCCGCTGTTCTTCGCCCCCGAGATCGGCACCGGCGCGGTGATCCCGATGCTGGCGGCCTATCCCGCGGCGGGCGGCGGCCTGTCCGGCCTCGCGGCGATGCTCGGGACCGGCACCGTCTGGTACGGCGCCGAATGGCGGCTCGCCGCCCGCAACGGCTGGCCGCGGTCCTGGCGCTGGCCGCTCGTCTGCCTCGCCCGCGACCTCCTGTTCGTGCCGATCTGGCTCGCCGCCTGGGTCGCCCGCGACATCGTCTGGCGCGGCAACGCCATGGACATCCGCACCAAGCCCGCCCGCCTCGGCACCGACGCCTCGGCGGCGTGAGGCGCTTGACGCCGGACGCCGGCGGGATCACCCTTTCTCCCGTCTTCCCGCCCCGGCGGGGAGGCGAGAACGGAGGGAGGTCATGACGCCACCCATGAGACGGGCCGCGACGATCGCCCCGGCAGCCGTTCGGGCCGAGGCGTAGCGGCAGATTTCACGGATGACGGGTGGAGGCGGCCCCATGGGGCGGCGAAGCCACGCGATGCGTGCGCCTTCCGGTGACCGGTGAGCCCCGATCTCGGTCGCTTCCGCCTGGTGAGGCGCTGGCGCGGCATGGGAGGCCGCGAAGGCATCCCGGGGCCGCGCGGCGGAACCCGTGACGCAGAGTTGTCGCTCCCCGCCTGCCGCATGGCGTGTCCGGAATCGGTCGAGCGAAACGGGCAGGCGTCCGAGCCGTGGGCCCCCCGGCGACCCCCTTTACGAAGCCGGTACCGTCCAGATCCGGGTCAGCCGGGCGAGCCGCACCAGGGCGCTCTGGAACCGCTCGGACGTGTCCTCGACCCGGACGTGGATTCCGAGCGCGCTCAGGCTGACCACGCGGGCCTCGACCTCGCCGATCGAGGCCGCCTCGATCCGGATCGGGGCGCCGGGCAGGAGCGCGGCCGTCGCCACCGGGGCCAGCAGCAGGCCGCCGCGGCTCAGGTTCAGGATCTCGGTGCGATGGCTCCGGCCGCCATGGTTCAGCCGCGCCGACAGGGTGACCGGGAAGCGCCGGTCGCGACGCCGCTCGGCGCCGTCCCGCGTGGATGCGCTCCTTGCCCCAGCGACGAGCGCCGCCGACGCTGGGGAAGCCGGACCGGTCTGTGGCGTGCGGGGCGTGGCGCTCATGCCGGTTTTGGTCGCAGATAGAGGTTAAGTCTCGTTTAATGATTGTTGGTTAACCATGATCTGACAATTTTCTGCTCTCCCCGGGGGCCGGGTCCGGCATGACGATGGGTTGCGAGACGAGGCTGCATCCGGACACCCTCCGGGGGCGGGGGAGCATGGCCCGCGGCCGCGGGGGGCAGCGCCGTGGCGCGTGAGGCGGGTTCCGGCTGGCGCACCGCCCTGGCCCGGCTGTTCGGCGGCGGCCGGGCCGGGCGGCTCCTCGCCGCCTGCCCCGACCTCGTCGCCGAGATCGATCGCGCCGGACGGCTCGTCCAGGCCTCGCCGGCCAGCCGCGTCCTGACCGGCCGTCCGCCCGATACCCTGGCGGGCCTGGCCCTCGCCGATCTCGTCCATCCCGAGGATCGCGCCGGCCTCGCGGCGCTCGTCGCCGGCGGCGGCGCCCTGATGCACCGCCTCGCCCACGCCGATGGGCGCTGGATCTGGGTCGAGACCCGGGTCTCGGGCCCGGACGCGCTGCCCCGCGTCGCGACGATCCGCGACGCCGCGTCGCGCCGGGACACCGAGGCCTCGCTGCGGGCGAGCCGGGCGCATTACCGTGCGCTCGCCGACACGCTGCCCCAGCTCGTCTGGATGGAGCGCACCGGGACCGGCGAGACCGTCTACGCCAACCCGGCCTTCGCGCGCTATTTCGGCGAGATCGGTCCCGGCCGGACGGCGCGGGAGGAGCGCTACCACCCGGACGACCGGCTGCGGATCGCCGCGGCGCTGGCGCAGGGCGGGAACGGCGAGGTGCAAGGGCGCCTGCGCGACCGCGACGGCGCCTATCGCTGGCACCAGCTCTCGTTCCAGCCCCTGCGCAAGGACGACGCGCTTCTCGGCTGGCTCGGCTCGGCCCTCGACATCGACGAGATCCTGGCCGCCCGCAAGGCCCTGGAGGAGACCGGCGACCTGCTGAGGCTCGCCCAGGAGGCCGCCGGCGCCGGCCTGTTCGACCTCGACCTCGTCACCCGCGAGGTCACCCTGGCCCCCGAGAGCGCCCGGCTGCACGGCCTGCCCGGCGACCGGCCGGCGGTGATCGCCCTGGGCGCCTGGCTGCGGCGGCTGGCGCCGCAGGACCGCAAGCCGGCGCTCAAGGCCCTGCGCGGCGCGGTGGCCGGGGAAGGGACTTTCGACATCGCCTTCCGGGTCGTGGTGCCGGGCGGGATGCGCTGGATCCAGGCGATCGGCCGGCTCGGCCGCGACCCCGACGGCCGAGCCCTGCGGGTGACCGGCCTCAACCTCGACATCTCGGCCCGCAAGGATGCCGAGGCCGGGCTCGTCGCCGCCAAGGCCGCCGCCGAGCGAGCGAACGCCGCGAAGACCGACTTCCTCTCGGCGATGAGCCACGAGATCCGCACGCCGCTGAACGCCGTGATCGGCTTCACCGGCCTGCTGGCGCAGGCGGACGGGCTGGAGCCGGAGCTGACGCGCTACGCCTCCCTTGCCCGCGCCTCGGCGGGCGGCCTGCTGACGCTCGTCAACGACATCCTCGACTTCTCCTCGGTCGAGGCCGGGGCCGTTTCCTTACGCCGCGACCCCTTCGCGATCGAGGCCCTGGCCGAGGCCTGCCTCGGCGTGGTCGGGGGCGCGGCCGCCGAGAAGAGCCTGGCGGTGACGAGCGCGATCGACGCCAGCCTGCCGCGCCGCCTCGTCGGCGACGAGGCGCGCCTGCGCCAGATCCTCATCAACCTCCTCAACAACGCCGTGAAGTTCACCCCCCGCGGCGGCGTCGCCCTGTCCCTGCGCCACGAGGGCAGCGGCCCGGGCGGCGAGCGCATCCGCTTCTCCGTCGCCGATACCGGCATCGGCATCCCGGCCGACAAGCAGGGGCGGCTGTTCGAGCGCTTCTCCCAGGTCGACAGCTCGATCCGCCGCGATTACGGCGGCACCGGCCTCGGCCTGGCGATCAGCCGCCGCCTCGTCGAGGCGATGGCGGGCGAGATCGGGATGATCTCGGAGGCCGGCCGCGGCTCGACCTTCTGGTTCACCCTGACCCTGCCCCGGGCCGAGGACCAGGCGGCCTCCGAGCCCCGTGCCGCCGCCGTGCCTGCCCGACCCGGCCGCATCCTCCTCGTCGAGGATATCGAGGTGAACCGGGAACTCGCCTGCCTGATGCTGCGCAGGGCCGGCCATCACGTCGACGTCGCCGTCGACGGGTTCCAGGCGGTGCGGGCGGTCGAGGCCGGCGCCTACGACCTCGTGCTGATGGACGTGCAGATGCCGGGCCTCGACGGCCCGATGGCGACCCGGCTGATCCGCTGCCTGCCCGGCGCGGCGGCGCGGGTGCCTGTGATCGCCATGACCGCCAACGTGCTGCCCGACCAGGTGCAGTCCTTCCGCGAGGCCGGGATGGACGACCATCTCGGCAAGCCGTTCACGCCCGCCGAGCTCTCCGCGATGCTCGCCCGCTGGCTCGACCGCACCCCGGCGGTGCCCGCTCCGGAGGATGAGCCCGCCGCCCTCGACCGGACGCTCTACGACGGGGTCCGCACGTTCCTGCCGGCGGAGGCCGTGCGGCGCCTGCTGGGCCACCTCGCCGACCAGGTCACCGGGGCGCTCGCCGGGGAGGGCAGGGACGCGGCCGACCGGGCGCGGCTGCGCTTCGAGGCGCACGGCCTCGTCTCGGCGGCAGGGATGCTCGGCTTCGCGGCGTTGTCCCGGGCCTGCGCCGAGCTGGAGACCTGCACCGAGGAGGAGGTCGCCCGCGACGCTTCCGCCTTCGCGATGGCGCTGGCCCGGGCCCGCGCCCGCTGCATCGCCGCAGCCTTCGAGACCCGGCGCCTGCGGGCCGAGCTGGAGGCCGACGCCGCCGCGCCGGCCGGCCTCGGCCTGACGGCCTAAGGCGCGTAGGCGGGGAGGGGGAGCGGGGGCGGATCGCGGGCCTGAGGTATTCGCGTTGCCGCGGATCGGTCTTCGTGTCGGACGACGCCTCCATTCCCAGGTCGGGCACGCGTCCCAATCCGGGGCGATCCCGGGCTCGCCCCGCAACGCGGCAAGCTGCGGGAGAGGGGATCCCGCGATCTCATGGAGCTTGGCGGGCGGACTTGGGGCGCGGCCCCCGCCTACCCCGCCGCAGCTGTGGATACGGGCTCCCGGCGGGCTTGACCGGCCTGATCCGGGGCTCCCGCGGGCCGAAATTATCCTGAACGTCGTAAGACTTCCGCACACGGGATGCGACCCGTTCCGGCAAGATCCGCTTAATCATCCGCGCCCGATCCTGCCGGTGTTGCAGGGTCTCGTGGCGTATCGACATGCACCGTAATTTCGCTCGTGCTGCGTTCCGGCGCGGTCCGATTCCGTGCGTCCCGGGGTCGGCCGTCCTGACGACGGCTCTCCTGACGACGGCTCTTCTGAGCCGCCCGGCGCTCGCGGCCGACTGGTACACGGGGGCCGAGCCCGCCGGCCCGCAGGATGCCTGGATCGTCTCGGTCGACACCTCGGCGACCGTCGGTGCGCAGGGCTCGCAATTCGCCGGCGCGACCGCCACCGCGGCGCCGGCGGGCAATCTCCTGACCAGCGGGCTGCGCCTGCGCGCCGACGCGGCGACCGGCTCGTACCGGGCCGGGACCGGGCTCGGCCAGCAGGCGGAGGCCGCGGCGATGATCGGCTACGGCTGGGTCTGGCCCGAGGCGGTGCTGTCGGCCTTCGTCGGCCTCAACGTCCGGCGCAACGAGGTGCCGGGGCTGGAGGCGAGCGTGCGCAACGCCGGCGGCCTGAAAGCGGCGCTCGACGTCTACGCCCGCCCGACCGAGGGCACGATGATCCACGCCACCGGCACCTATGCCAGCACCTTCAACGCCTATTACGGCCGGGTGCGCGGCGGCGTCGCGGTGATGGGCGGCTTTCTCGGGCCCGAGGTGACGCTGCTCGGCGACGACTATGACCGCCAGTGGCGCATCGGCGCGCATTGGAGCGCGTTCCAGTTCGGCGCGCTGCAGGTCGGCGTCGCCGCCGGGTACCTGCGCGACCAGACCCGCAAGGGCGGGCTCTACACCACCGTCGACATGCGGGCGGGGTTTTAGATGGGCGCCGCCTTCCGCTGGGCCGTCTGGGGCCTGTCTGCGCTCCTCACCGTCGGGCTCCTCGTCCAGCCGGTCGGCGCAGAGGCGCAGACCTGGCTGTGCGGCGCGGCCTGCGCCGGCATGGTGGCGCTGTGGCTCGTCTTCCCGCGAAGCGGCCTGCCCCGGCTCGCCTTCCTGGCGCTCGGGACGCTGGTGGTGATCCGCTACGTCTATTGGCGGCTCACCGGCACGCTGCCCTCCCTCGACGATCCGGTCGGCCTCGGCTTCGGCCTGCTCCTGCTCGGGGCGGAACTCTACTGCGTGCTGATCCTGGCGATCAGCCTCGTCGTCACCGCCGACCCGCTGGTGCGCGAGCAGGCGCCCCTGCCGGCCGAGCTGCCGGCCGTCGACGTTCTGGTCCCGAGCTACAACGAGCCGACCGCGATCCTCGCCGTGACCCTCGCGGCGGCGCTCAACCTCGACTACCCGGCCGACAGGCTGACCGTCTGGCTCCTCGACGACGGCGGCACCGACCAGAGATGCGCCGACCCGGACCCCGCGAAGGCCGCGGCGGCGCAGGGGCGCCGGGCCGAGTTGCAGGCGCTCTGCGCCGGGCTCGGCGCCCGCTACCTGACGCGCGCGCGCAACGCGCACGCCAAGGCCGGCAACCTCAACAACGGCCTGTCCGCCTCCCGGGCCGAGATCGTGCTGGTGCTCGACGCCGACCACGCGCCGTTCCGCTCGTTCCTCACCGAGACGGTCGGGCTGTTCTCGCAGGATCCGAAGCTGTTCCTGGTCCAGACCCCGCACGTCTTCATCAACCCCGACCCGATCGAGCGGAACCTGCGCACCTTCGCCCGGATGCCGTCCGAGAACGAGATGTTCTACGGCGTGACCCAGACCGGGCTCGACAAGTGGAACGGCTCGTTCTTCTGCGGCTCGGCGGCTCTCCTGCGCAGGCAGGCCCTCGACGACGTCGGCGGGTTCTCCGGCATCACCATCACGGAGGATTGCGAGACCGCCCTCGACCTGCACGGGCGCGGCTGGACCAGCGCCTACGTGGACAAGCCGCTGATCGCCGGCCTGCAGCCCGAGAGCCTGGCCGACTTCATCGTCCAGCGCTCGCGCTGGTGCCAGGGCATGATCCAGATCCTGATGCTCAAGAGCCCGCTGCTGAAGCCGGGTCTGCGGCCGATCCAGCGGCTCGCCTACCTGTCGAGCATGACGTTCTGGTTCTTTCCGATTCCGCGGCTCATCTTCATGCTGGCGCCGCTCCTGCACATCTTCTTCGACGTCAAGATCTTCGTCTCGTCGATGGACGAGGCACTGGCCTACACGGCGACCTACATGGTCGCCAATCTGATGATCCAGAACTACCTCTACGGCCATGTACGCTGGCCGCTGGTCTCCGAGCTGTACGAGTACGTCCAGGGCGTCTTCCTGGTGCGCTCGATCGTCTCGGTGATCGCCTCGCCCCGGCGGCCGAGCTTCTCGGTCACCGCCAAGGGCGTCAGCCTCGCGCACGACCATCTCTCGGCCCTCGCCTGGCCCTACTTCGCGATCTTCGCCGCGCTCGCCGCCGGCTGCGGCATGGCGGCCTGGCGCTACCTCTACGAGCCCGGCGTCACCAGCCTGATGCTCGTCGTCGGCCTGTGGTGCGCCTTCAACCTGGTGATCGCCGGCGTGGCCCTGGGCGTCGTGGCGGAACGGCGCCAGGACGAGCGCGTCCCGAGCCTGCCGGTCGGCCGGCCGGCCGAGGCCGCGATCGGCGCCGCGCGGATCCCGGTGATCGTCGAGCGGATGAGCCCCGAGGCCGCGACCCTGCGCCGGGCCGACGGGGCGCCGTTTCCCGCCATGCCGGCGGGCGGCAGCCTCCATGCCGAGGGCGGAGCGCCCTTGCGCTTTGCCCTGCAGGCGATCCCGGCACCGGACCGCTGCGTCGTCGCCCTCGCGCCGCTCGCCACCGCCGATTACCGCACCGTCGCCGGCCTGATCTACGGCGATGCCGGCGCCCTGCGCGACTTCCTCGGGCGTCGCCGGCGCCACCGCGACCTCGTCACCGGCAGCCTGCGCTTCCTCGCCTGGGGTCTCGTCGAGCCGGTGCGGGCCCTGTCCTATCTCGGCAAGGCCGCGACACCGCCCCTGCCGGCGCCGGACGCAGCGGCGGCGATGCCGGCCGGCCCCGCCGCACCGATCCCCGCCGCCGAGCCGGCGCCGCAGCGGATCCTCGCCGACGAGATCGCCCGGGAGAGCGCGGCGCCTGCACCGGCTCTCTCGGCGATCCCGGCGCCTGCTCCGGTGGTGGCGACGCCGGCGCCGGCGAGGAGCATCGACACCGCGCCAACCGTGCCGGCGATGCCTGCGCCGGTCGTCGCCCCGCTCGTCGCCGCCGCCGCGGCCTCCGCACCGGCGGCGCCCGTCCCCGACTCTCCGGTCGCCGAGGCGGCATGGCGGGCCGCCATCTCCGATCTCGTCGTCTCGGAACTCGCCGTCTCCGACCGGTCGGACGCCGCCGCACCCGTCGCCGAGGCGAGCGTGCCCGACGCGACGGTCTGGGCCGAGAGCATCCGGGCGCTCGCGGGCGCCGGTCCGGCTCCGGTCGCCGTCGCGCCGCCGCCCCGCGCGCCCATCGCCGAGCCCGCCCGCGACCTCGTCGCCGCGTTGCGCGATGCGCTCGCGGCTCCGCGCAACGCCGCTTGAGGGCCCTGCTCCATGCGCATCCTCGTCCCGGCGCTCGGCGCCGTCCTGGCCGGAACGCCCCTCATCGGAACCTCCGCTCCGGCCCAGACCTTTTCGGGTTTCGGGCCGACCCCGACGATGCTGCTGCCGGGCGCAGGCCCGGTCCGGCCGCCCGGCGCGCCGCCGGTTCCCGAAACACGGGCCGAGATCCGGGCCGAGGCCCGGGCACCTTCACCGCGCCGCCTGCCCGCCGTGGCGAGATCGCTGCGGCTCTGGGGCGAGACCGGCTCCGTGACCTGGCCGCTCTTCGTCACCGCCGCCGAGGCGCGGGCGGGCGGGCGGCTGCAGGTCGGCACCCTGTCGTCGATCTCGATCCTGCCGGAGAGTTCCAGCCTGAGGATCGGCCTCAACGGCGCCGAGATCGGCCGCGCGGCGATCGACGGCGCCCGCGGGCTGCGGCTCGAGACCGTGACGGTGCCTCCGGGCGCCCTGCGCCCCGGCTTCAACGCCCTGACGATCGCGGTCGACCAGCGCCACCGCGTCGATTGCACGGTGGCGGCGACCTACGAGCTCTGGACCCAGATCGATCCCGACACGACCGGCTTCCTCTCCTCCGCCGAGGGCGTGGCCAACCTCGCCGACCTCGCGGCCATCCGGCCCCGACCCGACGGCGCGGTGCCGATCCGCCTGATCCAGACCGGCGAACGCCTGTCCGAGCGCCGGGTCGAGGGCCTCATCGCCGGCGCCCAGGCACTCGCCCTCGCCGGGCGCTTCGCCAACCCCGCCGTCTCGTTCGTCCCGTCGCCGGAGGCCGGCGACGGAGTGGCGCTGGCCGTGGCGCCGGCGGCCGAGCTCGCCCGCAGCCTCGACATCGCGGCCCTCGGGCCGATCGCCGGACCGCGCCTCGCCCTGCTGCCGGCGGGGCCGGACCGCCGCCCGGTCGTCGTCGTCACCGGGGCGACCGAGACGGATGTGACCGCGGCGCTGGCGCAGCTCGACGCCCTCGCGGCGGCGGTTCCGCCGGGCACGCCGGACGGTCTGACGGCGTTGCGCGAGGCCGGCGGGCGCCGGATCCAGGGCGGCGAGAGCCTGACCCTCGCGGATCTCGGCCTGACGGACCAGGCGGTCACCGGCCGCACCCACCGCCTCACCCTCGATCTCGCCCTGCCGCACGACCTGATGGCAGCGGATTACGCCAAGCTCGCCCTCGACCTCGACGCGACCTACCCGGCCGGCCTCGCGCCGGGCGCGCAGGTCAGCCTGTCGATCAACGGCGAGGCGGCCGGCAGCGTCCCTCTCGGGCGCCCCGGCGGCGAGTCCCTGCGCCGGCGCACGGTGTTCCTGCCCCTGCGCCTCCTGCGCCCCGGCCTGAACCGGATCGAACTCCTCGCCGCGCTGCCCCGGGCCGGCGACCAGACCTGTGCCGCGCCGGCCGGCGAGCGCCTGCTGCTTCGCGCCAGCACCCGCCTGGCCATCCCCGACCTCGCCCGGATCGCCCGCCAGCCCGACCTCGCCGCCACGGCGGCGGCGGGCTTTCCCTACCGGGCGGGTGCGGACGGGCGCGCCCCGACCCTCGTCGTGCCGGCTCCCGACCGCGACACGATGGCCGCTGCCGCCACCCTGGCGACCCGCCTCGGCCTCGCGGCGGGGCGGACGATCCCGTTCGGCTTCGACGCCGGGCGCGTGGGCATCGTCGGGCCGACCCTGGTCGTGGCCGCCGCCCGCAGCCTCGACGCACCGCTGATGAAGGCCGCCGGCCTCGACCCGCAGGCCCTGCGCGACGTCTGGTCAAGGCGCGAGGAGCCTGTCGCGGACGAGGTTCCCGCGCGCGATGCGCCGGCGCCCGGACCGGGAGCGGCCGCCCGGCGCCGGCTCCTGCGCCTCGGCGCGCCTCCGGGCTGCCGCGGGCCGGCGACCCCGGACTCCCGTCCCGAGACGCTCGGCCTCCCCGAGGCCGCCCTCGCCCTCGCCCAGCAGGTGACCGGGCCGGCGCCGGACGACGTGCTCACCCTGGTCACCGCGCCGAATCCGGCGGCCTTGCGCGAGGCGGTCGGCTGCCTCGTCCAGCCCCTGGTCTGGAGCCGGCCCCGCGGCCGCCTCGCGCTCCTGGCACCCGACGGCGCAGCGGCGTCGCACCTGCCCGGGACGGCCCGCTACGTCGCGACGGCGCCGGCCTCGTTCGGCAACCTGCGCCGCGTCGCCGCCGGCTGGCTCTCCCTCAACGGCGGCGCCTACGCCCTGATGGCGCTCGCCTGCGCCGGCCTCCTCGCCGCCTCGACCCACCGGCTGGTGCGCAGCCTCGGCAGGAAAACTTCACCAGGGGCGACCTCATGAGGACCGCTCTCGTCCTCCTCGCCTGCCTCCTGGCCCTTCTCGGCCTCTGCACCGCCGCGACGGCCCAGGCTGCGCCGCTCGCCGACAACGAGGGCTGGCGCCTCTACAAGGCCCGGTTCGTCACCGAGCAGGGTCGGGTGGTCGATACCGGCAACAACGGCATCAGCCACAGCGAGGGCCAGGGCTACGGCATGCTGCTCAGCGTGCTCGCCGGCGACCGTGTCACCTTCGAGCGGATCTGGACCTGGACCCGCGCCAACCTGATGGTGCGCGACGACCAGCTCATCGCCTGGCGCTGGGAGCCCGACCGGCGCCCGGCCGTCGCCGACATGAACGACGCCGCCGACGGCGACCTCCTGGTCGCCTGGGCGCTGGCCGAGGCGGTGACCGCCTGGAACGACCCCTCGCACCGGATGGCCGGCCGGCGCATCGCGGTCGAGTTCGGGCGCAAGCTGATCCTGCCGCGGGCCGCCCACGGGCCGCTGCTGCTGCCGGCGGTGGCGGGCTTCTCCGCCGAGGACCGGCCCGACGGCCCGGTGGTCAACCTCTCCTACTGGATCTTCCCGGCCTTCGACCGGATGCCGCTCCTGGCACCGGAATTCGACTGGGCCGGGCTCGACCGCAGCGGCCGCCGGCTGGTCCGCGCCGCCCGCTTCGGGCCGTCGCGCCTGCCGAGCGAGTGGATCTCGCTCGCCGGCGCGCCCCGCCCCGCCGACGGCTTCGCGCCCGACTTCGCCTACAATTCGCTTCGCATCCCGCTCTACCTCGCCATGGCGGGGACGACCGAGGCCGACCTCTACGCGCCGTTCCTGGCCCTCTGGCCCCGGCCCGAAGCGGGCCTCGCCCTGGCCGAGACCGGCAGCGGCCGGGTCACCACGCGCCTCGCCGAGGCCGGCTACGGCGCGATTTCGGCGCTCGCGGCTTGCGCGGCGAAGGGCACCCCGTTCCCGCCCGGCCTCACCCGGGTGCGGGCCGAGAGCGAGCATTACTACCCGGCGACCCTGCAGCTCCTGGCGCTGGCCGCCCTCAAGACGAGGTATCCCGCATGCGCGCCGCGCTGATCCTCGCCCTCGGCCTCGCGCAGGCTCTGCCCGCCGCTGCGGCCGAGCGCCCCGACGAGACGGCCCTGCGCTACTACGCCTCGCAACGCCGGCCCGAGCGGGTGGCGGCGGAGGCCGAGCGCCTGGCCCGCCGCTCTCCGGGCTGGACGCCGCCCGCCGACCTCTGGACGGCCGAGCCGGGTGCGGAGGACGAGGAGGGGTTCTGGGACCTGCTCAAAGCCGGCCGCCTCGACGCCCTGCGCCAGGCGCTGGCCGACCGCGTCCGGGCCGAGCCCGGCTGGAAACCGTCGGGCGCCCTCGAAGGCGCCCTCGCCCGCCGGACCTTGCGCGACGAGGTGCGGATCCTGGGCAAGGCGGCCCGCTGGACCGATCTCACGATCCTGTTCGACCGGCGCCGGCCCGAGATCGAGGACGGCGAGGCGGAGGTGGCCTGGACCACGGCCGAGGCGCTCGCCCGCACCGACCGGGCGCCGGAGGCGGCCGCCCTGTTCGGTCTCGCCCTGGCCTCGCCGAAGGCCGGCGCCGACGAGCGCCGGGCCGGCCTCCTGCGGGCGCTGCCCCTGCTGCCGATGGCCGAGATCGATCGCCTCGCCGCCGGGATCCCGGCCGACGACCTCGCGCCGATCCGCATCGACCTGATCCGCGCACGCTTGGGCGCGGTCCTGCACGACGAGGCCGGCCAAGCGGTGCGGCCGGACGATCTCGCGGCCTTCCAGGCCTATGCCGAGGCGGCGCCCGATCCCGATCAGGCCGGCCTCGTGGCCTGGTACGCCTTCAAGCGCAGCGACCTGCCGGAGGCGCTCTCCTGGTTCAAGCGCGCCATCGCCCGCGGCGGCGACGCCATGGTGGCGCACGGCCTCGCCCACACCCTGCTGCGCCTCGGCCTGCGCCGCGAGGCCGAGGACGTCGCCTATGCCTGGCGCGAGCCGCTGGTGAACAATGCGCTCCTGTTCATCGACATCCTGGAGCGCGACCTGACGCAGGCCGTGCCGCCGGCGATCGAGCCTGAGCGCCTGCGCCGCTACGCCGAGGTCACCGCCGCCGCCGCTTCGGGGGAGGGCGCGCAGGCGCTGGCCTGGTACGCGACCAATACCTGCCAGTTCGACGCGGCCCTGGCCTGGTTCCGCCGCGCCGTGGCGTGGTTCCCCAAGGAGGCCACCGTCTACGGCTACGCCCTGGCCCTGCAGCGGGCCGGCCAGCAGCGCGCCTTCGTCGAGGTGGTCAACCGCTACGACGGGCTGTTTCCGCGGGTGGTCGACCTGCTCTTCTCGGCCAGATCCGTCCGGCCCTCACCCTGCGACGCGGCGCCGGCCCGGCCGTCCGAGCCCCCCGCCCGCACCGCCTTTCTCGACCTCGCGCCGAGGCCCGAGCCCCGCGGCCGGGTGCCCCAGCCCGACGCCCTCGCGGCGGCGCCGCTGGTGCGCCGCGGCGACTTCCCGCTGGCGGTGGCGATGGAGAACGACCTGCGCGCCGCCCCCGCCGGCAGCCCGCTCGGTTCTGCGGCGGTCCCGCCGTCGCGGGTCTCCGTCCGGGGGCCCACCACCGCGCGGCGCGTCCCCGGTGTCGGGCCGATGCCCTACGAGCGCTACGGCTTCGCGCTGCTCCCGGCCTGGACCGGCCAGACCGGGCCGAGCGTCCCGAGCGCCGCCGACCGTCCCGCCCCCCTGGGCACGCTGTGGTCGGCGATGCAGGCGGTCCCCGCCGATCCGCCGCCCCGGCCGGATATCGCCACCACCGGCGCCCTCGCGCCCGGAAGGACCCAGCCGTGATCCGCCCGCTCGCCCTCGCCGCCGCGACCCTTGCTCTCGCCGCCTGCACCGCGCCGGAGCGCGCCGCCGGGTCGCGCTTTACCAGCCTCGATGCCGCCTTGCCGGGCCAAGTTCGCGAAGCCCGGCGGCCGACCCCCGTCGCCGTCCTGCCGGGCTGGATCGGGCGGCCGGCCGCCTTGCGCGAGCGCGACGCGGCCGGCGGGTTCGAGCAGGCGATCACCCTCACGGCCGCCGGCCGCAGAGGCGGGCGCGACGACCTGATCCTCGTCTCGACCGCCCGGGACGCCTCCCTCGACGCCGTCCCCGGGGGGAAGCCGACCGAAGCCGGCATCCGCGCCGAGATCGCCGCCGCCTTCCCGGGGGTGGCGATGCAGGTCGTCACCCGCCCCTCGGCCAATCCTTACGGTCCCTACGGCCTCGCCATCGGCCGCGCCGGGGCGGCCCGCTGCCTCTATGCCTGGCAGTGGATCCCGGCGGCCCCGGTACCGGCAGAGGGGGCGCCGGCGCCCCTGTCTCTGCGCATCCGCCTGTGCCGGGACGACCTCACCTTCGAGGCGATGGCCGCGGCGGTGAGCCAGCTCCGCCTGGTGCCGCGCTTCTCCGGCGAGCCGGTCGTGGGATCGGCGACGGCCGGGGTCCCCCCGGTGCGCCACGCCCGGCCGACTCGCCAAGAATCTCGCCAAGAATCTCGCCAAGAACCTCGCCAAGAACCTCGCCAAGAACCTCGCCAAGAACCTCGCCAACAGTCCCGGCAAGAATATCGGCGAGACGGCCGTCAGTTCGTCCGCCCGGCGCCCGCGCGTGGCCCGGTCTCCGCGTCGGTCGCCCCCGAGCCGACGCTTTCCGGCCCGCGCTACCTCGGTGCGGAGGGGCTAGCCCCGTCCGGCCTGCCTGGCTCCATCCGCAACGTCCTCCTGGGCGCCGTCGACGCCTCCCCGCCGACGGCCGCGAACCTGCCCGCCGACGCTGCGATCCTGCCGCCCGAGGCGACCCGCGGCCCGGCCGCGCCGCGCCCGTGACCCTTCACCCCGACCGAACGGAGCCCCCGATGAGCCTGCGCCTTCTCGTGGTCGAGGACGATCCCGGCTTCCAGGACCTGGTCCGCGCCCTGTGCGAGCGCCGGGGCGACAGCGTCGACGTCGCCTCCGACGGCTTCCTCGGCCTGCGGCTCCTGAGCGAGCGCCGCCACGACGTGGTGATGATCGACTACCACCTGCCCGAGATGGACGGTTACGCGCTGGCGCGGCTGATGCGCGAGATCACCCGCCCGGAGGATCGGGTGCGGCTGGTCGGCGTGACCGCCGACCGGCACGGCCTCGCCTCCCGCCGCGGCGCCGATGCCCGCTTCGACGCCATCCTGGTCAAGCCCCTCGATCCGGCGGCGCTCTACGCCACCCTCGACCGGCTGACCCGGCCCGACTCCCCCAGCCCGGCACTCCCGCCACCGCGGGCTCCCGAGACCGGCGCCGACGCGGTCTGGCGCCGCTTCGGCCTGCCCGGGCGGCCCCGGGCCCTGATCTGCCCCAGCCCGGGCCCCGCCGAGGCGGCCGCTTTCGGCCAGGCCTTCGTGCCGGTGGAGCGCGCGGCGGAGGCCGACCTGATCCTGCTGAGCGGGGAGGCCGGCCTTCCGGCGCTCCGGGCCGCCCGGGCCGAGACGCCGCTGCGGCCGGTGCCGAGCGTCGATCTCACCGGCCGGCTCTCCGGCGCCTGCGACGTGACGTTCCGGGTCGCGGACCCCGCATCCTGGGCGATGGTGGCCGAAGCCTGCACCGGGTTCGCAGGACGCCGTGCCGCGCTCCGGAATCATCCCCAGCTGCCCGAGCCCGCCGCGCACCTCCTGGCACTCCTCCACGTCTCCGCCCGCGACCTGGCCCTGGCGGGCGGGGAGGGCGGTCACACCTACGAGACCGGTCTTGCCCCGGCCGCCGCGATGGCTGCAGTCTTGAGCCTCACCGAGGCGGGGGCGCTCGCCTGCGTGGCCACCGGCACCGGGGTGAGCGTGCGCCTGACCGAGCAGGGCGGCCGTGCGGCGATCGGTGAGGCGCTGACCGGGGCGTCCCGCCGACCCGTCGAACCGCCGCGACCGCCGGTCGTCGACCCGCGCAAGAGCGCAGAGCTGGCACGCCTGATCGGCGAGGGTGAGCTCGGCCGCCTGCGCCACCGCTTGATGACGCAGCTCTCCGGCGCCTTCGCGAGGGACGCCGACCTCGCCGCCCTGGCGCACGACGCCCACGTGGTCGTGGCGATGGCGGGCAGCCTCGGCTTCGAGGACCTGGCCGCCGCCTGCCGCGGGCTCGAGGCGGCCATCGCGGCCGGATCCGGTATCCAGGAGGCCGTGGCCGAGGTGCGCCGCGCCGCCGCCCAGGCGCGCAGCCACGGCGCGGCCGCCGCCTGAGGACGGCAGGGGAGGGGCGTTTTCGAAGCTGAGCCGGGAAAACGAGTGTTGACGGGCCGGGAAACGGGGCCTATACGACCACCCATCGGCGCCGGCCGCGACAGCGGACCGGGCGCTGAGCCATCTTCGAGACAGTCCGGGCTGGCGAGCCTGACCTTGGTCAGGCGCTGGTCCCGTCGTCGCCGATGATACCCCGGTTTTCAGCTGGGTCGCTCTTTGACAAGTTCATACGAGAAAGAGAAGCGTGGACGGCGTCGTCCCTGCGGATCCTGCCTCTGGGTGGGATCGTGAGTAGGATGATGCTGGTCTGACGCTTCGGTGCTCACACGATTGGTGGAAACGCCGATCGGTCGTGAGCCTCCGTTTTAGTTGTGATCAGCTTTGATCAGCTCTTCAACTTGAGAGTTTGATCCTGGCTCAGAGCGAACGCTGGCGGCAGGCTTAACACATGCAAGTCGAGCGGGCATCCTCGTGGTGTCAGCGGCAGACGGGTGAGTAACGCGTGGGAACGTGCCCTTCGGTTCGGAATAACTCAGGGAAACTTGAGCTAATACCGGATACGTGCGAGAGCAGAAAGGTTTATCTGCCGAAGGATCGGCCCGCGTCTGA
>NZ_JAAKGV010000017.1 GCF_011043735.1 Methylobacterium sp. DB0501
TAACGCGCTGAGCTGACCAGTACTAATCGCTCGATCGGCTTGATCGCTCTCATGATCCGTGTCCGGATCAACCCCGACACCACGACACGATGAAGACGCCTGACGCAGCCGAGCGGCTGCCACAGAACGAATGCTTGCTGGACGAACGTGCTTGGCCGGTCTGGTGGTCTGAGCGGGGTGATCAGAACCCGATCCCATCTCGAACTCGGCCGTTAACCGCCCCAGCGCCCATGGTACTGTGTCTCAAGACACGGGAGAGTCGGTCACCGCCAGACCTGCCAAGCACGTCACGTTCCCTCAACACGAGGCAGATCGCACCCTGGCGCGGGGTGGAGCAGCCCGGTAGCTCGTCAGGCTCATAACCTGAAGGTCACAGGTTCAAATCCTGTCCCCGCAACCAACCATACGAAAAACCCCGCCGGGTCTGCCCGGCGGGGTTTTTCGTGTTAGGACCATCTGCCCTCCCCGCGAGCCGAATCCGGGGCCATCGCCCTGACTGGCCCAGCGTGATCGCGAGGAACTGGTCGTAGGAGCTGAGCCGGTTTGCCGGTATTGGCCACCCTGACCGAGGCGGTCGGCGCCGCCGCCTGAACCGGCAGGACAATCAGATCCCATGTGCTTCTCCGGCCTGTCCGCCTTTCCCATCACGCCCATGGACGAGGGCGGCCGAGTCGACCTGCCGGCCCTGCGCCGCCTCGTCGCCCGCCTCTGCGCGGCCGGCGTCGATTCGATCGGTCTCCTCGGCAGCACGGGATCCTACCCCTACCTCTCCCGGGAGGAGCGCCGCCGGGCGCTTCGGGCCGCCCTCGACGAGGCGGCGGGCCGCATACCGATCCTCGTCGGCATCGGCGCGCTGCGGACCGACGCGGCGGTGCGGCTGGCACAGGATGCGCGGGCGGAGGGGGCCGCGGCCGGGCTGCTCGCCGCGATGTCCTATACGCCCCTCACCGACGACGAGGTGTTCGAGCATTGCGCCGCCGTCGCCCGCGAGAGCGGCCTGCCGCTCTGCCTCTACGACAATCCCTCGACCACGCATTTCCGGTTCAGTCCGGCCCTGGTCGGCCGGCTGAGCCGGGTACCGGGGATCGTCGCGGTGAAGAGCCCGGGCCAAGCGCCGGAGGCGGTGGCCGGGCACCTCGCCGAGCTGCGCGCCGCCGTGCCGCCGGACTTCTCCATCGGCACGAGCGGCGACTGGCTCGCGACCGAGGCGCTGATCGCCGGCGCGGAGGCTTGGTACAGCGTAGTCGCCGGGCTGTTTCCCGAGGTGGCCGTCGCGATCGTCCGCGCCCTGCGGGCCGGGGATGTGACGGAGGCGCGCCGGCTCGATGCCCGGCTCGAACCGCTCTGGGCCTTGTTCCGCGAGTTCTCCAGCCTGCGGGTCACTTACGCCTGCGCCAACCTCCTCGACCTGACCCAGGCCGCGCCGCCGCGGCCGATCCTGCCGCTCGGCGCGGAGGCCCGGACCAGGGTGGCGGAGGCGATGCGGGCACTCGATCTTGCGTGAGGTCAGGCCTCTGCGAAGGCGGCGCGGGCCTCCGGCAGGTCCCAGATCCGCTCGATCGCGGCGGCGCCCTCGCGGGTGATCGCCGCCTCGTCGCCGGCGAGGTAGCGGCCGTCATCGACGAGGACCCGGCCGTCGACGATCACCTGGGCGATGTTGGCGCGGTTGGCGAGCGCGATCAGGGCCCGCAACGGATCGTGCAAGGGTTGCAGGTGGGGGTGGGTCATGTCCACCACCGTCAGGTCGGCTTTGGCGCCCGGCGCCAGCACGCCGAGATCGGGCCGCCCGATCGCCGCGGCGGCCTCGCCCGTCACCGCGTCGACGAGGGCGGCGGACTCCGCCGCCTCGGCCCGGCCGGCGGCGATCTTCGAGATCAGCGAGGCGGCGTTGAGTTCGCCGAGCAGGTCCATGTTGTAGCCGTCGGTGCCGACCAGCGTGCGGATCCCGTGGCCGGCGAAGCGCCCGAAGGCGGCGGTGCGCCCAGCCCGGGCGAAGACTCGCGGGCAGTTCAGCACCGTGGCGCCCCGCGCCGCCATCAGGCGCAGGTCGTCGTCGCTGCTGGCGATGCAGTGGGCGGCCAGCAGGTCCGGCGCCAGCAGGCCGAGCCAGTCGAGGTATTCCGCCGGGCTGCGCCCGTCGTGCCGGGCCCGGATGGTCGCGACCTCGTCGTCGCTCTGGGCGAGATGGGTGGTGATCGGGACGCCGAGTTCCCGCGCCCGGGCGGCGCAGGCGCGCAGGAGATCGGGGCCGCAGGTGTCGGTGGCGTGCGGGCTCATGGCGAGGCGGATGCGCCCTTCCGCCCTGCCCTCCCAGCGGGCATGGAGCGCGTTCCACGCCGCGAGGTCGGCGGCGCCGTCGTCGCCGGCATAGGACACGCGCCCGTCCGGGCCGGCCCTGGCGTCGGCGGTCGAGAACAGGTAGGGCGCGCCGTAGAAACGCAGGCCCATCTCCTCGGCCGCCTCGAACATCTCGGGGATGCCGTTCCGGAACGGCTCCATCACCGTGGTGGCGCCGCCCTTCAGGAGCTGCAGGATGCCGAGCCGGGCGACCGCCCGGCGCTCCTGCGGCGTGAGGACGGTCAGCGCGATCTTCGAGAGCGGCAGCAGCACCGTGTAGACGATGCTCTTGCCCCCTGTCCGCCCCCGCCCGTCCTCGGTATGCGATCGGGCGATCGCCTCGCTGAAGCAATGGTTGTGCAGGTTCATCAGGCCCGGCAGCACGAGGCGGCCCGGCCGGTCGTCGATCGTGTCGGCCGCCGGCCGGTCCGGCGTGATCGCGGCGATGCGGGTGCCCTCGATCAGCACCCAGCGGTCGCGCTCGATGCGGGGCGAACCGTCCCGGCGGGTGAGGATCCAGGAGCCGAAGAGGGCAACCGTGGTCACGCCGCCCGCTCGTACTTCAAGAAGTTCTCGGCGATCGCCGCGCCGGTGGTGATCCAGAGGTCGGGGCAGCCTTTCGCGTAGGTCAGGAACTCGCGCAAAAGGCGCAGGCGCATCGGCCGGCCGCTGCATTGCGGGTGCAGCACCGTCGTCACCATCGCGCCCCAGTCGCGGACCTCGTCGAGCTCGTCCTTCCACAGCGACAGGACGTGTTCCTTCGGGAAGATCGAGCGCGGGCTGAAGCGGGTCGAGAGGCCGTGCATCCAGTCGTCGTAGCTCGCCGTCACCGGCAGCTCGATCGGGCCGGGGCGGCCATCCGTGAGGACGTGGCGATAGGGCCGCACGTCGTCGCGGAACGACGAGGTGTAGACGATGCCGTGCTTCACCAGGATCTGGCGCAGGCCCTCGGTGAACTCGCCGTAGGGGGCGCGGTAGCCCGTCGGCACCACGCCGAGGCGGCGCTTCAGGGTCTCGAAGCCGCGCTCCACCTCTTCCTCGATGAAGGGCGCGCCCGGATCCGGCATGAGGTGGTGGTAGCCGTGATGGCCGATCTCGTGGCCGGCCCGCATGATCGCCTCGGCCATCGCCGGATAGGCGTCGACGGCCCAGCCGGTGATGAAGAACGTCCCCTTGAGGTCGAGCCGGTCGAGGAGTTCGAGGAGCTTCGGCGTCCCGACCCGCGCCTCGTAGGCGCCGTAGCTCATGGTGACCAGACGCTCGGCATGGGCCGCGTCCTTGCTGGTCCAGGCGCTCTCGGCATCGACGTCGAAGGAGAGGAACATCGCCGAGCGGTAGGGCGCGGGCCAGGGATAATCGGGGGCCGGCGGGGCGAGATTGGCGGGGGTGAGCGGGATGCTGTCGAGGGCGGCGCGGTTCATGGCGGACTCATCGGTGTCGGTCGTTATGAGGCCCGATCGCGCGGCCGATCGGGTGAACATCCATCATTCAGAGGATCTCTCCGTCATCCCGGGGCTCGCCGCAGGCAGGAATCCGGAATCCAGACGCGCAGGCGGTGCAGAACACGGCGGAATGGTTCTGCCGTCGTCGGGAATTCCTGCGATTCCGGACTACTTCCCGCCATTGATCGCCGCCTTGTCGACGCCGTTCTCGGTGAGCTTCCACTTCTCCAGGAGCGCCTTGTAGGTTCCGTCGGCGATCAGCGCGTCGAGGGCGCCGGCCATGGCCCGCTGCAGGCCGGTCTCCTTCACGGGAATCGCGATGCCGGTATATTGCAGGGCGATCGGGGTGCCGACGGAGAGGTAGGTGTCGGGCTCCAGCCCCATCACGTAGGGCAGCGTCTCGTTGCCCTGGACGGCGGCGTCGATGCGGCCCTGCTTGAGCTGGGTGCGGGCGTCGGCCGAGCCCTCGGTGCCGACGAACACAACCGGGTCGTCCTTGCAGTTCTGCTCGCTCCAGGCGGCGATCTCCCGCGGGAACGAGGTGCGCCGGCTCGCCCCGGCCTTCTTGCCGCACAAGGACCTCATGTCCTTGAACTCCCCCTCGCGGGCCTTGCGGACGAAGAATTGCGGGCCGCTGCGCAGGTAATCGACGAAGGTCGCGGTCTCGTGGCGTGTCGCGAGGTCGGTCATGCCGGAGAGGATCATGTCGACCCGTCCCGTGCTGAGCGCCGGCATCATCTGGTCGAAGCTCGTCTCCTGCCAGGCGAGCTTGACCCCGAGCTTCTTGGCCAGCGCGTCGCCGAGATCGACGTCGAAGCCGGTGAGCTGGCCGGTCGCCGGGTCCTTGAACTCCATCGGCGGGTAGTTCGGCACGATCGCGACCTTGAGCGTGCCGCTCTTGACCACGTCCGGCGGCAGGGCCGCCCTTGGCGCGTCCTGCGCCGCCGCAGCGGCGGTCGACAGGCTGATGAGACCGATCGCGATCAGGCGCTTCACCGAAAACCTCCTCGTGAACCTTCGAGAAAACTCATCCGATCACTGCCGAGAGGAAGCTGCGGGTGCGCGCCTCGCGCGGCACGCCCAGAACCTCGGCGGGCGTGCCCGTCTCGACGATCGCGCCCTGGTCCATGTAGACGACCGTGTCGGCGACCTCGCGGGCAAAGCCCAGCTCGTGGGTGACGACCATCATGGTCATGCCGGAGCGGGCAAGCTCGCGCATCACCGCCAGCACCTCGCCGACGAGTTCGGGGTCGAGGGCCGAGGTCGGCTCGTCGAACAGCATCAGCTGCGGCTTCATGGCGAGCGCACGGGCGATCGCGACGCGCTGCTGCTGGCCGCCCGAGAGCTGGGACGGGTAGCTGCCGGCCTTGGCGGCGAGGCCGACCCGGGCGAGCAGCGCCACCGCCTCGTCCCGCACCTCCGCCGGCCGGCGGCCCTGGACCTGGATCGGCCCCTCGGTGACATTCTCGAGCGCCGTCTTGTGCGGGAAGAGGTTGAAGCGCTGGAACACCATGCCGGTCCTGAGGCGCTGGCGCGCCACCTCGCGCTCGCTCAAGGCGTGGAGCCGGCCGCCGGATTCGCGCAGGCCCAGCAACTCGCCGTCGAGCCAGATGCCGCCGGAATCGATCCGGGTGAGCTGGTTGACGCAGCGCAGGAGCGTGGTCTTGCCCGAGCCCGAGGCGCCGATCAGGCACATCACCTCGCCGGCGCGCACGTCGAGCGAGACGTCGTCGAGCGCCTTGAAGGTGCCGAAGCTCTTCGAGACGCGGCGGAAGGCGACGAGCGGACGGTCGGTCATCGGCCGGGCCTCGCGGTGCCACGGGCGAAGCGGCGCTCCAGCAGCATCTGCAGCGGCGTCAGGGCCGACACGACCAGCAGGTACCAGAGGCCGGCGACGATCAGCAGTTCGATCACCCGGGAATTGGCGTAGTAGATGTTCTCGGCGGCGTGCAGCACTTCCGGGTACTGGATCACGCTGGCCAGCGAGGTCGCCTTGACGAGGCCGATGAACTCGTTGCCGAGAGGCGGCAGCACCACCCGCATCGCCTGGGGCAGGATGATGCGACGGAGGGCCTTCATCCGGCCCATGCCGATCGCCTGCGCGGCCTCCGACTGCCCGGCATCGACCGAGAGCAGGCCGGCACGCATCACCTCCGAGGTATAGGCGCCCTGGTTGATCCCCAAGCCCAGCAAAGCCGCCAGGAACGGCGTCATCACCTCGACCGACTTCACCGACCACAGGCCCGGGATGCCGATGACGGGAAACACCAGCGCCAGGTTGAACCACAGCAGCAGCTGCAGGATCAGCGGCGTGCCGCGAAACAGCCAGGTGTAGCCGGCGGCCACCCCCTTCAGCACCGGGTTGGGCGAGAGCCGCATCACCGCGACGACGAGGCCGAGCGCGATGCCGAGGCTCATCGCCAGGACGGCCATCACCAGGGTATTGGCGATGCCCCGCAGGATCACCGGCACGGTGAGGAAGCGGCCGACATAGGCCCACTCGATCTGTCCTTCCGCGAAGGCGCGCCCGATCAGCGCCAGCACGGCCAGGATCAGGCCTGCGGCGATCCAGCGGCCCCAATGCGTCCGCCGGGCGGTCGGCAGGCCGGTGAGATCGGGAAAGCCCTCCGCGAGGGCGCGTCCGCTCGTCATGGATCCCTCGTCGGTGGCCGGGGAGGCTGCGGGGTCAGGCCGCCGCGGAGGGCGCCGGGTGCGGCGGCTCGATCACGCCGGCCCGCTCGGTGATCGGCCCGTACTGGGCCGGCTGCCGGTGCTGGCCGAAATTGAACATCTTGTCCTTGCCCTGCCGGCAGCGATCGAGGTCGCATTCGGCCACCACCACCTCGTCGCCGAGGGTCCTGGTCTGCGCCACGATCCGCCCGTCGGGATCGACGATGCAGGAGCCGCCGATCAACCCTGAGCCGTCCTCGTTGCCGGCTTTGGCCACCGTCACCGCCCAGGTGGCATTCATGTAGGCGTTGGCCTGGGCGACCAGGGTCGAGTGGAAGGTGCGCAAGGACGCGTCCTCGCTCGTACCGCCGTTCGGGTCGTAGGCGGCCGAGTTGTAGCCGACGCAGACGAGCTCGACGCCCTGCAGCCCCAGCACCCGCCAGGCCTCGGGCCAGCGCCGGTCGTTGCAGATCATCATGCCCAGAATCGCGCCGGACCAGGCCTCGCCGGCCCGGAAGGCCGGGAAGCCGGTATCGCCGTAGGAGAAGTAGCGCTTCTCGAGCTGCTGGAAGCGCGCGCCTTCCCGCGGCTCGACCGAGCCCGGCAGGTGGACCTTGCGGTAGCGCCCGAGGATCGACCCGTCCGGCTGGACCAGGATCGCGCTGTTGAAGCGCTGTCCCTCCGGCGTCAGCTCGGCATAGCCGATGTTGAACCCGACCCCGAGCTCCCGGGCGCGGTCGAAGAGCGGCTGGACGGCGGGATTCGGCATCGCGCGCTCGAAGTATCCGTCGAGGTCGTCGCCGTCGAGCAGCCAGCGCGGGAAGAAGGTCGTGAAGGCGAGTTCGGGGAACACCACCAGCGTGGCGCCGCGTCCCGCCGCCTCGTCGAGCAGGCGGAGCAGCCGGCCGAGGGTGTGCTCGCGGGAATCGGCGCGCTGGGTCGGCCCCATCTGCGCGGCCGCGACGGTGACGATACGGGACATCATGACCTCGAAACAGGCACGATGCTGCATTTACAAGCATTGTGCGAGAGTTGATGGGGTCTATACCCGATCATGCACATTCCTTACGCCTCCACAATCTGGGAGATTATGATAAATTCCGCCGGACTATAATCTGGAGTGATGATGAACCTGCGACAGCTGGAGATCCTGCGGGCGGTGGTCCGGCACCGCACCACCCTGGCGGCGGCCGAGGAGCTGGCGGTGTCGCAGCCGGCGGTGAGCAACGCCCTCAAGGCGATGGAGGCGCAGGTCGGCTTCCCGCTCTTCGACCGCATCAACAACCGGTTGTTTCCGACCGCCGAGGCGATGACGCTCTACAAGGAGAGCGAGGCGATCTTCGCGCTCCACGCCAAGCTCGAGGGCCGCCTGCGCGACCTGCGCGAGAACCGCCACGGCCACCTCGCCCTGATGGCGACGCCGCCGCTGGCCTACGGCCTCCTGCCCCGGGCGCTCGCCGCCTTCGTGCGGCAGCGGCCGCAGACCCGGCTGTTCTTCGACGTGCGCCGCTACGAGGGCGTGATCGAGGGCGTGACCAGCCGGGTCGCCGAGCTCGGCTTCGCGCTCGGCCTGTCGAACCATGTCGGCATCGCCCACGAGGTCGTGCACCGGGGCGAGATGGTCTGCGTCATGGCGCCCGACCATCCCCTGAGCGGGCGGGATTCGGTCACGCCGGCCGACCTGTCGCGTCATCCCTTCATCGGGCTCGAGCGCGGCACGCGCCTCGGCGAGGCATTGCGCGACGCCTTCGCGCGGGCGGGCGTGCCGTTCGCCGCCGCCGTGGAGGTCCGCTACTGCAACACCGCCTGCGTGCTCGCCGGGGCCGGGGTCGGCGTCGCGGTGGTCGATCCGTTCTCGCCCGCCCAGGGCGGCGCGCATCCGGTGGTGGTGCGGCGCTTCGTGCCGACGACGCCGGTCGAGGCCTTCATGCTGTGGTCGGAGGCCGAGCCGCTGTCGCGCCTGGCGCGGGCCTTCCTCGACGAGGTGCGGGCGGCGCGAAGTGACGATCGGGCGGCCGAGGCCGGCATCCAGGCGTGACAGCTTCGCTGCCGCGATTTGAGCCGGCGGCGGGGTTGACGTAAGGGATCGTCCCTGCCCTGCATGACGGGTATCGTGCCGCGGAGGAAGAGTTGCTGCTCGTTTCGGCCGTCATGGCGGCTCTGATCGGGTCGTTCCTGGGTTGGAGGCTGGGGTTTCAACGGCCGCGACCGAGCCTGAAGGGGGCCGCATGGCTGTTCGTCGCGTTCCTCGGTCCCCTCATCCTGTCGTGGAACGACCTCGACGTATTCGTGGTGATCGTCGTCGGCGTCTCGCTGAACTACGCGGCATTCCTGCTCGGGTCCGCGCTGGGCGGCTGGGCCCGCGTTCGGCGCGGCACCCCGTAGGCGCGGGCACGGCGACACCGGTCCCCGTCTTCGCGCGTGAGCGCCGATCCGCCTGCCCTTGCACCACGGCCGCCCGGGCCACCTCCCCCGCATCCGTGAGCCGGCCGACGTTCCAGGCCGGCGCCATCACCCGGCGGCTCTGCGCGGCCGGCCGGATGCCCTCGGCGAGGTCGACGAACTTGCGCCCGAGATCGGCATCGGGATCGGGTTCTCGACGCTGCCGACCGCGTCCTCGATGAGGCGCGTGAGGACACGGCCGTCGGCGAGGGTGACGACCGTCAGGTCGACCTGCTCCGCGCCGGCTCAAGCCGCCCGCGCCGCCCCGTTCCCGGCCCGCCTGCCGAACACCACGCCGGAGGTGAGGCCCGAGCCGCCCGGATAGCCGTTGAAGAACACCCCGCCGACCATCTCGCCGCAGGCGTAGAGGCCGGGGATCGGGGCGCCGCTCTCGTGCAGCACCGCCCCGTTCTCGTCGACCTCGACGCCGCCATACGTGAAGGTGATGCCGCCGGTGACCGGATAGGCCTTGAACGGGCCGGCCTCGATCCGGCGCGCCCAGTTCGATTTCGGCAGCGCGAGGCCCGTCGTGCCGCGCCCGTCCTTCACGGTGGGATCGAAGGGGACGCTCTCGTCCACCGCCTCGTTGAAGGCCGCGATCGTCGCCCGCGCCTGCGCCTTGTCCTCCAGGCCGTCGAGGCGGTCGATCAGCGCGTCCAGGGTGTCGGCCTCGACGAAATGGGCGTCCTTGAACCGGTACTCGCTGTAGAGCAGCGGATCGACCGCGGCATCGAAGATCTGCCATGCGACATGGCCGGGCTGCTCCATGATGGCGCGCCCGAACTGGGCGTAGGTGTAATTGCGAAAATCCTTGCCCTCGTCGACGAAACGCTCGCCGTTGGCGTTGAGCATCACGCCGAGGAAGTAGCAGATCTTGCGGTAATGCTTGCGCTCGAGATGCGGCAGCTCGAGGTTGCCGTAGGGCGGGGTGAACAGGTCCATCGGCGTGGCGTGGCAGCCGCCGTAGAAGCCGTGGCGCCGCGCGCCGAGGCGGAACGCCATGGCGAGCCCGTCGCCCTGGTTGTGCGGCGTGCCGCGCACCTTGGCCTCGTCCCAGCCCGAGCCGATGAACTCGGCGCGCATCGCCGCATTGGCCTCGAAGCCGCCGCAGCCGAGCACCACCGCCCGCGCCCGGATCTCCCCCGCGCTCGTACGCACGCCGCAGACCCGGCCGGCTTCGACGATCAGCGCCTCGGCGGCGCAATCGTAGCGGATCTCGCCGCCAAGCGCCGCGAAGGCGGCGCGCTCGGCCTCGGCGAGGCCGTGGCCCTCGCCCCGGGTCGCCAGCGTCAGGCCGCCCCAGAAGACGTGGCGCCCGTCCTTCTCGAAGGATTGGCGGGAATAGATCGGCTCGAACTTCACCCCGCGCGAGGCGAGCCAGCGCACGGCGTCGTAGCTCTCGGCGATCAACGCCTGCTGCTCGCGGCTCAAGGGCCGGCCGTCGTTGAAGCCGAGGAGGTCCGCGGCGAAGCGCTCGGCCGGATAGGCGCCGAAATCGGTGTCGGGCAGCCGCGGGTCGTTCGGGTCTTCGAGCAGCGGCAGCAGGTCGTCGGCGCCGTCATAGACGAAGCGCATCGCCCCCGCCGTGTAGGCGGTGTTGCCGCCGGCGAGGTCCGGCCCGGCCTTCTCGATCACCAGGACCCGGCTTCCCCGCTCGCGTCCGGCGATGGCGGCGCTCATCGCGGCATTGCCGGATCCGACGACAACGATGTCCCATTCGGTCTGCATGGCGGTTCCCCCCGGCGCTGATATGCCACTGTATGCGATTGTATGCAAGATTGCCGGCTTGTCGTGACGAGCGCCCTCGCGCACATCCCGGGCGGGCCGGAAGGATGCGGGCGGGATGACGGAGCGGGGTTCGGGGGAGCAGCGTGGCGGCCAGAGCGCCTATGACCGGCTGCTCGGCGCCATCGAGGAAGGTGAATTGCCCCCCGGCAGCCGCCTGCGCGAGGCGGAGCTGGCCGAGCGCTTCGCGATCAGCCGCACGCCGGTGCGGGAGGCCCTGGCGCGGCTGGAGGCCCAGGGGCTGGTGCGCCACGAGCCGCATCGCGGCGCCAGCGTGGCGCGGCTCGACTATGCCCAGGTCACCGAGCTCTACGACCTGCGCGAGGTGCTGGAGGGCACGGCGGCCCGCCTCGCGGCGATCCATGCCAGCGCGATCGAGGTCGAGATCCTGGAGGAGATGATCGAGCGCGACCGCGGGCTCGTCGGCGACGCCGCGGCGCTCGCGCGCACCAACCGCCTGTTTCACCGCCAGATCCATGCCTGCGCCCATAACCGCTTCCTGCAGGGCACGCTGGAGACGATGCGGCTCTCCCTGGTGCTCCTCTCCGGCACCACCCTGGCGCAAGCCGACCGGGCCGAGGCCTCGATCGACGAGCACGCGGCGATCGTGGCCCGCATCCGCGCCCATGACGGCGCCGGCGCCGAGGCGGCGGCGCGCACCCATATCCGGGCGGCCTTCAAGGCGCGGATCCGGCTGCATCAGGAGATGTGAGATCGGTCCCGGCGAGGGTCCGGTCCTGGCCCCGCCGTTGCATTCCCGGTCGGATCGTGGCTGGGTCCGCCTCGCTCTCGAACCTCAGGAACACGCGTGCGCCATGGCATGGACGGGCCCGTCACGCGCGATCGGCGCAACTCGGCCGTGAACACCCGGCCGCAAACCCCGCTCGACCCGCGCATCGGCGCGCTCCTCGCCGAGATCGCGGACCAGGACGGCGCCCCCTTGCGGCGCGACGGCCGGCCCCTCTCCTTGCGCGGGGCAGTCTTGAGCCGCGACCACCTCGCACCGCTCGCCGGCGGCGCCGGCTGGTGGGACGCGGAGCGGCAGGGCCTGAACCTGGCCGGGGCCGAGATCCCGGGCAGCGACCTCGAACAGGCCGACCTCACCGGCGCCATCCTGAAGCGGGCGCGGCTCTCGGGCGCGCTCGCCCGCTCGGCCGACTTCACCGGGGCGCTGATCGAGGAGGCGGATTTCGGCAAGGCCGATCTCAGCGGCGCCCGCTTCGTCGGCGTCGCCGGCGGCCAGGCCGACTTCACCGAGGCGATGCTGGAGGATGCGAATTTTCGCGACGGCTCCTTACGCTTCGCCCGCCTGCCCCGCAGCCTGCTCGACGGCGCCGACTTCTCCGGCGCCGACCTGTGGGGCGCCGACTTCACCGGGGCGGATGCCGACTACACCACGTTCCGCGGCGCCCGCCTCGACGAGGTGAACCTGTCGGACACCAACCTCACCCACGCCGATTTCGAGGGCGCGAGCCTGGCCAAGGCGCGGCTCACCGGCTCGCGCCTGCGCAGCGCCGTGCTCACCGGGGCCAAGCTCGACGGGGCGGACTTGTCGGGCGCCGACCTCTCGGCCGCGACCCTGGTGCGGCTCGACCTCTCCTCCTGCGGCCTGCGCCACGCGCGCTTTGCCGGCGCCTGGCTCAACGGCACCCGGTTTCGCGCCGCCCAGATCGGCGAGGCGGTGGGCGAGGAGGTGGCCGGCGAGTACGAGGCCGCGAAGGCGAGCTATCTCGCGCTGGAGCAGAACTTCCAGAGCATCGGCAGCCACGACGAGGCCGGCTGGGCCTATCGCCGCCGGAGGCGGATGGGCCGCCTCCATGCCGGCGCCCTGTTCCGCGCCGCCTGGGGCGACCGCGACCGCAAGGGCATCCTTCGCCACGGCTACCGCTGGCTCGCCGACCATTTCGTCGAATGGCTGTGCGATTACGGCGAGAGCCTGTCGCGGCTGTTTCGCGCCTTCGCGATCCTGATCGTGGTGTTCGGCGGGCTCTACGGCCTGACCGGCGGGCTGATCCCGGAGGGCGGCACGGCGGCGACCTACAACCTCCTCGATCTCATGAGCTACAGCGCCCTCAACATGATGACGGCGAACCCGCCGGAGATCGGCATCAAGCCGGTCGGCCGGGTCACCAACCTGCTCGTCGGGGTCCAGGGGGGGACTGGGATCGTGCTGATGGGGCTGTTCGGGTTCGTACTGGGGAACCGGTTGCGGCGATAGCGATCAGGATTGTTCAACCGAACAGTCCTGCCACCCTCCACGTCATCCCGGGTCCTCGCCTGCGGCGAGCCTCGGGACGACGTCGGGAGATGGCGAGTTCGGTCCTCTTCAGGACGCGGCTTTGTGACCCGTGGGACTTACTCCTGCCCCCACCAGCTCCTCCCGGATCACCTGCGTCATCGCCTTCAGCTCCGGCGCCGCCCGGTCGCGCGGCTGGGCCGCCGCGATCCGGTGGGCGGCGACGATCCGGCCCGGGCTGCCGGCCAGCACCACGACCCGGTCGGCGAGGTAGACCGCCTCCTCGATGTCGTGGGTGACGAACAGGACCGTCTGGCCCGAGGCGCGGCAGAGCCCGGCGAGCGCGTCCTGGAGGCTTTCACGAGTCAGCGCGTCGAGGGCCGAGAACGGCTCGTCCATCAGGAGCACGTGCGGTTCGACCGCGAGCGCGCGGGCGAGCGACACCCGCTGCCGCTGGCCGCCGGAGAGCTGGAACGGCCAGCGCCCGGCGAGATCCGCGAGGCCGACCCGCTCCAGCGCCGCGAGCGCCCGCCGGCGCCGCTCGGCCCGGGGCAGACGCAGCTTCTCGAGCCCGAAGGCGACGTTGTCGAGGACCCTGCGCCAGGGCAGCAGGCGCGAATCCTGGAACACCAGGGCGACCGCCCGGCGGCCCGCCTCGGGCTCGCTGACCGAGACCGTGCCGGCGCTCGGCCGCACCAGATCGGCGATGACGCGCAAGAGCGTCGACTTTCCGACGCCCGAAGCGCCGACGATCGCCAGGAACTCGCCGGGCTCGATGTCGAGGTCGAGACCCGACAGCACCGTGGTGCGGCTGCCGTCGCGGGTGAAGGTGAGGGCGAGGCCCTGGATCGCGATCAGGCCCGCCATCGGAGGATCCAGCGTTGGAGGGCGGTGAAGCCGGCATCGAACACGCCGTAGAGCAGCGCCATGGTGAGCATGTAGACGACCACGATGTCGGTCGCGAGCAGCGTCGAGGCCTGCATCATCCGCTGGCCGAGCCCCGCAACGCCGAAGATCTCGGCGGCCACCACCGCCATCCAGGCCTGCCCGATGGCGGTGCGCACGCCCACGAGAATCCCCGGCATCGCCGCCGGCCACACCACCGTGACCAGCCGCTCGGGCGCCGAGCGGAAGCCGAAGGCGGCGGCGAGCTCGATCAGGTCGCGGTCGACGCCGCGGATCGCCCCGTGGCTCGCGAAATAGACGATCCAGAACACCCCGATCGCGACGATGAACAGGGCCGCCTCCGGGCTGACCCCGAACCAGATGATCGCGAACGGCACCCAGGCGAGGCCCGGCACCGGGCGCAACACCCGCACCACCCAGGCGGTCAGCCCTTCCGCGGTGCGCGACATCCCCGTCAGCGTCCCGGCCGCGATGCCGAGCCCGACGCCGAGGGCGAGGCCCGCCAGATAATGCCCGAGGCTCCCCGTCACCGCCGCCAGCCACTGGCCGGAGCGCAGCTCGCGCAGGAAGGCCTCCGGCAGCACCGAGGGCGGCGGCAGGAAGGCCGGGTTGACGAGGCCGAGCCGCGGCACGGCCTCCCACAGGGCGAAGAAGGCGGCAAGCCCCACGAGCGGGAGCAAGGCCGCCGCGGGGCGGGATCGCATCGGTGGGCTTCGTTCTATTTGCCGGCGACCGCGCGCTCGTAGAAGCGCGGCTCGAACAGCCCATCGAGGGGCACCTCGCGGTCGAGCGCGCCGATCTTCACCTGGTAGCGCTGCATCGCCGCCGTCGGCTCGACGATCGGGCGCGGATCGGCGGTGAAGTGCGTCGCCGGCGAGGCCAGCGACCGGCGGATGGTGGCGGTGTCGACGAGGCCCTTGCCGAGCGCCGCCTCGATGATCGGCGCGGCGCGGTCCGGCTCGCGGCCGATCAGGGCGACCGCCCGCACGATCCCGGTCACGATCGCCTGCACGGCCTCGGGCTCCTTGTCGAGGAGAGCGCGCGTGACGGCCACGACGGTGCCGGGCTGGTTGGGGAACATCTCGCCGCCGAGCGCCATCAGGCGGATCGCCGGGTTGCGGCCGGTGACGATCGAGACCGCGGGCTCGCGCAGGATGCCGCCCTCGACCGCGCCGGCGAGGATCGCCTGCTGGGTCGCGTCGATCCCCATCGAGACGATCGTCACGTCCTTCGGGTCGACCTTCGTCACCTCCCACAGCCAGTGCTGCAGGGTGGTGTTGGGCACCGAGCCGAGGGGCTGGGTCGCGAGCCGCGCCGGGGTGCCGGTGGACTCGCGGTAGCGCATGAATATCTCGGCCGGGGCGACGCCCTTCTCGGCGAAGCGGGCGAGCTTGGGGCCGGCGACGACGACGTTCTCCTCGACCGAGGTGGCGGCCACCACCTTCACGTCGATCCCCTTGGAGCGCGCGACGCCGAGCGGCGCGACGCCGGCGACGTAGACGTCGAGCGTGCCCGAGGCGAGCGCCTGGATCATGTTCGGGCCGGACTCGAAGGTGGTGATGCCGAGCGACAGCCCGGCCTGTTTCAGCCAGCCTTCCTTCTCGGCCACATAGATCGGCGCGGCGGCGAGGATCGGGATGACGCCGACCCGCAGCGGCGCGGAGCGCCCCTGTGCCAGAGCCCGGCCGCCACCCAGAGCGGCGCTGGCCGCCAGGACCGGGGCTGCCCCGAGGATGCTGCGTCGCGTGATGGTCATGGCCGGCCGTTCGTCGGGAGAAGTCGCGTCCGCTTAGGGCATTCTCCTGCCGCGGTGCAAGAATGGCGCGGATATAAGAAAAACGATCTTTCATATACCCGTGTGATAGCAAAATATTCTTCTATCACGGCGTGACGGAGAAGATTGTGCGGTCGGCGCGCGGTCGCGTCCGGCATCCCGTCCTGGCATGATCAGTCCGGTTTTTCGGCCGGCACGGTCGCGCGTCCGCGGTCCGGCCTCGTCTCGCATGGCCTTCCATTCCGACCCTGTGCTCGACGTGATCCGGTTTCGCCCCCGACGATGCCGGGCTCACCCACGCGGCGCCAGCACGATCACGGCCGCCCCGGCAAGGCACAGCACCGCCCCGGCGCAATCGAACCGGTCCGGCCGCTGCCCTTCCGCGCCCCACAGCCAGAGCAGCGAGGCCGCGATGTAGATGCCGCCATAGGCCGCGAAGGCGCGGCCGGCGGCGTCCGATTCGACGAGGGCCAGCAGGAACGCGAAGGCACCGAGCGCCAGGATGCCCGGCACCAGCCAGAAGGCCGAGGCGCCGAGCCGCCACCAGGCCCAGACCGAGAAGCATCCGGCGATCTCGGCGAGCGCGGCGGCGGCGTAGAGGAGGAAAGTCGGCATGGCGCCGCTTCTCCCACGCCATGCCCCGACGAGAAAGGTCAGGCTCGCCGCTTCATCAAGGCCGGCCATGGGACAGGATGGGCGTCTCCAGGCCCTGGCCCACGATCGTCCCACCCCCGCCCATCCCATATCCCGAACCTCTGGCAGGCGCCCGAACAAGCTATTGGACAGGACGCCACCACACCCCCATGATCCCGCCCGCGGCGAGGCCCCCGACGCCTATCTCCAGAGGGGTCCGCCTGCGTGGGAAGTCAGGGAGGACACCGATGGCAGGGACGGGTCGTGCCGGGAACGTCACGCGGCGCGAGGCGCTGATCGGCGCGAGTGCCGCCGCGGGGAGCCTGATGCTGCCGGGCGGGCACGCCTGGGCACAGGGGGCGAAACCCGCCGAGCTGAAGGTCGGCATCGCCACCTACCTGTCGGGCCCGGCCAGCGTGTTCGGCGTGCCCGGCCGACAGACCGCCGAGATGCTGTTCGACGAGATCAACGCCGCCGGCGGGATCGCCGGGATCAAGGTGCGGCCGATCTTCGTCGACGAGGGGCCGGGCGTCGACCACGTGGTCGGCGAGTACCGCCGCCTGGTGCAGTCGGAGGGCGTGCACCTGATCTTCGCGGCGATCTCCTCGGCCGATTGCATCGCCTGCGCGCCGCTCGCCGACGAGCTGAAGCGCCCGACCCTTTTGTGGGATTGCGGCACCCAGCGCATCTTCGAGGACAACCGCTACGGTTACGCCTTCCGCACCCAGGCCAACGCCACGCCGGAGATTCTCTCCGCGCTCCTCTACCTGCTGAAGGTCAAGCCCGACTTCAAGTCGATCGCGGTGATCAACCAGGATTACGCCTGGGGCCGCGACTCCTGGGACATTTTCCGGACCGCGATGAACACCCTGAAGCCCGGGGTGAAGGTCTCGGCCGAGCTGTTCCCGCGCTTCGGCGCCACCGATTTCTCGACCGAGATCACCCGCGTCCTGGCCCTGCGGCCCGACGTAGTCCTCTCGACCTCCTGGGGCGGCGACCTCGACGCGCTGATCCGCCAGGCCTCGGACCGCAAGCTGTTCGAGCGCGCGACCTTCGTGATGCCGCTCGCCGAATCCTCGCTCCAGCGCGTCGGCAAGGCGCTGCCCGCCGGCCACATCGTCGGGGCGCGCGGCGACCACTGGTTCCTGCACCCCTCGCCGGCCGATCCGGAGCGGCTGAAGCGCTTCAGCGACACCTACAAGGCCAAGTACAATGCCTGGCCGATCTATCCGTGCTTCCACATGGCGCAGGCCGTCTCGGCGATGAAGGCCGGCATCGAGAAGGCGGTGGCGGCGAAAAGCGGCGGCTGGCCGACCGATGCGGAGCTGGCGGCCGCCTTCAAGGGCCTCGAATTCCCCTCGCCCACCGCCAGCGTGCGCATCCGGGAGGACGGCCAGGGCCTCGAGAACCAGCTGATCGGCACGACGCTGCATTCCGAGAAGTACCCGTTCCCGGTGCTCACCGACATGATCGTCTTCCCGGCCGAGTCCGTGACGACGCCGGTCGGCCAGAAGAGCGCCGATTGGCTCAAGACGCTGACCCCCGACATGGTGGCGAACCTCCCGCAGGCGCAGGCCTTCAAGAGCTGATGACCTGGCTATCGGAGAACGGGATCCTCGTCGGGCTCGCCCTGCTCGACGGGCTGTCCTACGCCGCCGCCGTCTTCATGGTGGCGGTGGGGCTGAACCTGGTGTTCGGCGTGCTGCGGGTGCTCAACGTCGCCCATGGCAGCCTTTACGCCATCGGCGGCTATACGGCCGCGTCGATCGGGCTGTTCGCCGCCTCGCTCGGCGCACCGCCCTGGCTCGGCCTGCCGATCCTGCTCGCCGCTTCGGTGCTGGTCGGCGTGGTGTTCGGGCCGGTGATCGAGCGGCTGCTGCTGCGCCGGATGCAGGACCGCGAGCCGGTGCTGCAGCTCCTCGTCACCTTCGCGCTGTTCATGATCCTCGAGGACCTGCAGAAGCTGGTCTGGGGCGTGCAGCCGGTGGTGTTCGACGCGCCGCTGAAGTGGCTCGGCACCGTCGACGTGCCCTTCGGGACGGATGTCATCCCGTTCACCGCCTACCAGCTCTACGTGCTGCCGGGGGTGGCGCTCGCCACCTTGGGCGTTCTCGCCTACGTGCTTCGCTACACGCTCACCGGCCGCATGGTCGTGGCGGTGACGGTCGACCGCGAGGCGGCGCGTGCCATGGGCATCGACGCCGCCAAGGTGACGATGCTCACCTTCACGGTCGGCGCGGCCCTCGCGGCCCTCGGCGGTGCGCTCGCCGCCCCCACCGTCTCGCTGGTGCCTGGGGTCGGCGCCTCGACCATCGTGCTCTCCTTCGCCGTGGTGGCGACCGCGGGCCTCGGCCAGATCGAGGGGGCGGCGGTGGCGGCCCTCCTCATCGGGCTCGGCCGCTCCTTCGCGGTCTACGTGGCTCCCGAATTCGAGGTGGTGGTGCCCTACGCCATCATGGTGGCGGTTCTGCTGTTCCGGCCGCAGGGGCTGTTCGGCGTGGCGGAGACCCGGCGGATATGACCTGCGCTCTCATTCGAGGAGGGGCTGCGCGATGACCCGCCGCTCCGAGACCCTGCTGGCGCTCGCCGGCGCCGTGCTGATCCTCGTCCTCGCCTATGCGGTGCCGTGGCTGCGCTTCGTGCTCACCATCGCGCTCGCCAAGGGGCTGGCGGTGCTGGGCATCCTGCTCCTGCTGCGGGCCGGCCAGGTCAGCTTCGGCCACGCGCTCTACCTGGCCCTCGCCGCCTATACGGTGGCGTTCGGGGCGGTCGTGGTGCCGGAAGCCCTGTTGCTCCTGCCCGCCGCGGCCCTGCTCGCGGGCGTGGTCGGCCTGCTGATCGGCCTGTTCGTGGTGCGCTACCGCGAGATCTTCTTCGGCATGCTGAATCTCGCCCTCAGCATGGTGTTCTACTCGGTGCTGGAAAAATTCTACGCGCTCACCCACGGCGCCGACGGCATCCGGCTCCCGCCCGTCACCGTCCTCGGCCGGCCGCTCGCCGGAGAATCGGGCGAGTGGACGGTGCTGGGCATGGCCCTCGTCCTGGCCCTCGTCTGCGGCGCCCTGGTGCGGGTGGCCCTGGCCTCGCCGCTCGGCGAGGCGCTCGCCGGCATCAAGACCCGCGAGACCCGGCTCGACTTCATGGGCGTATCGCCCAAGCGCGTGCTGCTCGCGGCTTACGTCGCTTCGGCCGTGATGGCGGGATTGGCCGGCGCGATCATCGCGCTGACCACCCGGCACGTCACCCCGGCGCTCAGCTACTGGACCACCTCCGGCGAACTGGTCTTCATCGCGATCCTCGGCGGCGCCGGCAGCGTGATCGGGCCGTTTCTCGGGGCGGCGGCCTACGAGCTGACCCGGGTCTATGCCGCGGCCACCTTCGCCAATGCCTGGCAGCTGGTTCTCGGCCTCGTGCTGCTCGGTGTCATCGTGTTCGCGCCGGGCGGGATCTGGGGGATGATCACGAGCCGCAGGAGGGCCGCATGACCGCTCTGCTCCAGGCTAGGGGTCTGCGCCTCGCCTTCGGCGGCCTCAAGGCCGCCGACGGGATCGACCTCGACGTCGAGGCGGGCGAGTTCCTGGCCATCATCGGCCCGAACGGCGCCGGCAAGACCACCTTCATCAACATGACGACCGGCTATCTCAAGCCGCAGGGCGGCTCGATCGCCTTCGAGGGCAAGCCGATCCTCGGCCTGTCGCCGCGGCGCATCGTCGGACTCGGCGTCGCGCGCAGCTTCCAGCTGCCGCAGCTCTTCACCGAGCACACGGTGCTGCAGAACGTGGCTCTGGCGGTCGCGGCCCGCGAGGGCGTGTGGTCGGTGCTGAACCCGTTGCTGCGCCCGCGCTTCCGCGACGAGGCGGCGGAGCTGATCGGGCGCTTCGGCCTCACCCGCATCGCCGAGGTGCGGGCCGACGCCCTCAACGAGGGCGCCCGCAAGCTCGTCGACATCGCCATGGCGGTGGCGCTCCGCCCCCGTCTCCTCCTGATGGACGAGCCGACGAGCGGCGTCGCGGCGGCCGAGAAGATGGGCATCGTCGAGACCCTGGTCCGGGTCCTGCGCGAGGCGGGCGTGACGGCGGTGTTCGTGGAGCACGACATGGAGGTGGTCGGGCGCTTCGCCGACCGGGTCGCGGTCTGGGGCCAGGGCCGCATCGCGGCGCTCGGCCCGCCGTCCCAGATCCTCAACGATCCGGAGGTGCAGCGCACGGTGATCGGCATCGCACCCGCGGGAGGCGCCCATGCTGCGGCTTGAGGGGGCGGCGGTCGAGATCGCCGGGGCGCCGGTCCTGCGCGGGGTCTCGCTCCAGGTGCCGCCGGGCGGGCGCGTGGCCCTGATCGGCCGCAACGGCGCCGGCAAGACCACGACGCTCCGCGCCCTGATGGGACTCCTCCCCTTGCAGGCCGGCCGGCTCGTCCTCGACGGGCAGGAGGCCGGCACCGTGCCGGCGCATCACCGCGCCCGTCTCGGCATCGGCTATGCCCCGGAGGAGCGCAAGCTGTTCGGCAGCTTCACGGTGCAGGACAACCTGCTGCTGCCGGCCCAGGTGCTGAGCCTGCCCAAGGCCGAGGTCTCCCGGCGGCTCGACGCCGTCTACACCCTGTTGCCGGAGCTCAAGGATTTCGCCCCCCGCAAGGCGGCGGGCCTGTCGGGCGGCCAGGGCAAGATGGTGGCGCTCGGTCGCGCCCTGATGGTCGGCACCCGCGCGGTGCTCCTCGACGAGCCGTTCCAGGGCCTCGCCCCGGCCCTGGCGCTCCGCTACGCCGAGGCCCTGGCACGCCTGCGGGCAGCCCTCCCCGACGTCGCGATCCTCATCACCGAGAGCAGCCCGGACCTGCTGCGGGCGCTCGTCGACACCACCATCCAGATCGAGCGCGGCGAGATCTCGGCCGCCTGACGTAGAAGGAGTGATTCCATGAGGCTGAACGGCAAGGTCGCGATCGTCACCGGCGCCGGCGGCGGCTTCGGCGAGGGCATCGCCCGGCGCTACGCCGAGGAAGGCGCCAAGGTCGCGGTGCTCGATCTGCGCGGCGACGCCGCCGAGCGGGTGGCCAAGGACATCGGCGCGTCGGCGATCGCCATCGCGGCGGATGTCGGCAGCGCCGAGGACGTGCAGGCAGCGGTCGCGCGCACCACCGAGGCCTTCGGCACGCCCCACATCCTCGTCAACAATGCCGGCACCACCCACCGCAACCAGCCGTTGATGGAGGTCGACGAGGAGGCCTTCGACCGGGTCTTTCGGGTCAACGTGAAGTCGATCTTCCACTTCGTCCGGGCGCTCGCCCCGGCGATGCGCGACAATGGCGGCGGCGTGATCCTGAATGTCGGCTCGACCGCCGGCATCCGGCCGCGGCCGGGCCTGACCTGGTACAACGCCTCGAAGGGCGCGGTGAACCTGATGTCGAAGTCGCTGGCCGTCGAACTGGCGCCGTGGAAGATCCGCGTCAACGCGCTCTGCCCGGTGATGGGGGAGACCGGCCTGCTCGAAGCCTTCATGGGCGTGCCGGATACGCCGGAGAACCGTGCGAAGTTCGTCGCCACGATCCCGCTCGGCCGGATGTCCCGGGCCTCCGACATCGCCAACGTGGCGCTCTTCCTCGCCTCCGACGAGGCCGAGTTCATCACCGGCGTCGAGATGCCGATCGACGGCGGCCGGACGGTCTGATCCCGGCAACGGGCCCGCATCCCCCGGTCCGGGGATGCGGGCCCGCGCGTCAGCGCGAGGCCGGCAGCGGCTTCACGCTGGCGCAGATCTGCCCGACCTCCTCGAAGGCGCGCAGCGACGTCTCGGCGACGGTGCGGGCATCCTCGACCAGGCTCTGCACGGTCTCGCGCATCATCTCGCTCTGGATCATCGAGAATTCCTGCATCGTGCGGGCGCCTGCGAGCCGCTTCAGGTCCTCCAGGTTGCGCTGCCAGCGCTTCTGGCCGAGTTCGACCGAGCTGCGCCAGGCATCCTGCATCGCATGCGTCATCACCGTGCCGCAGCGGCCGACGGCGTCCGAGTTCTTCCGCGCCTGCGCGGCGAACCGCTCGCCGTCCTCGCTGCCGACGCCCATCGTCCGCGACAGTCGCTCGTTGAACTCGCGCGCCGTCCGCGAGACCGTCTCGACGCCCATCTGTACGATCTGCTGCGTCGTATCCGCGGTGCGTCCTTGCAGCGCGCCCGCCTGATCCATGGTGTCCTTGGCGAGGTCGGCCATCCGGGAAGCCTGCTCGGCGGCGGTGTCGAGCCCGCCGGACGCCCCGTCCTGAACGCCCTTCGTCGCCTCGGCCTTCGTGGTCTCGGTCTTCCTGGCCTGTTCGGAATGCTGGGTCGCAGCCATGTGGATACTCCTCGTCGTCCGTCTGACGATCTCCTTCGGCCCCTGCTCTCCCTGGGACGGTATTCGCTCCGATATTTTTTGATTTATTTATCGACGTGCCGGCTATCTTTTAATTATCGACACGCTGTGGTTTAAAGACATCCGGAATTCGGCTGCGACAACATAAGTTATTGTTGGAAATTTTCCGCCTTGATCGGATTTGCGGATGCACCGATGCGGTGGGCTCGACGATCGAGATCGCCGGCCCAATCCACCAAGCCCGGGCCGCCGTCCCGCGGGAGCGGGACGGAACGCCTCACGCCGCCCGCGCCTCGAAGTCGATCCGCGGGTCGATCCAGCTATAGGTCAGGTCGGAGATCAGGTTCACCACCAGCCCCAGGAGCGAGAAGATGTAGAGGTTCGCGAACACCACCGGGTAGTCTCGGTTCACGATCGATTCGAACGACAGCAGCCCGAGCCCGTCGAGGCTGAAGATGGTCTCGATCAGGAGCGAGCCGGCGAAGAAGGCCGAGATGAACGCGCCGGGAAAGCCCGCCACCACGATCAGCATCGCGTTGCGGAAGACGTGGCCGTAGAGCACCTGGCGCTCGGACAGTCCCTTCATCCGCGCCGTCAGCACGTATTGCTTGCGGATCTCGTCGAGGAACGAGTTCTTGGTGAGCAAGGTCGAGGTGGCGAAGGCCCCGATCGCCATGGCGATGATCGGCAGGGTGATGTGCCAGAGGTAATCCGTCACCTTGTGCCAGAGCGGGAAGGTCGACCAGCCCTCGCTGGTCAGGCCGCGCAAGGGAAAGATCTGCCAGAACGAGCCGCCGGCAAACAGCACGATCAGCAGGATCGCGAACAGGAAGCCCGGAATCGCGTAGCCGACGATGACGACGCCCGACGTCCAGACGTCGAAGGGCGAGCCGTCGCGCACCGCCTTGCGGATGCCGAGCGGGATCGAGATCGCGTAGGAGATCAGCGTCATCCAGAGGCCCAAGCTGATCGAGACCGGCAGCTTCTCGCGGATCAGCTGCAGCACAGAGACATCGCGGAAGTAACTCTTACCGAAATCGAAGCGGGCATAGTCCCACAGCATCTTCAGGAAGCGCTCGGGCGCCGGCTTGTCGAAGCCGAATTGCTGCTCCAGCCGCTTGATGAAGGCCGGGTCGAGCCCCTGCGCGCCGCGGTAGCGCGAATTCGATTCCCCTCCCCCGGCCTGCGCCGTGCCGCCGCGCCCGGCGAGGTCGCCGCCGCCGCCGGTGACCCGGGACATCGTGGTGTTCTGGCCCTGGAGCTGGGCGAGCACCCGCTCGACCGGCCCGCCGGGGGCGAACTGCACGATCACGAAGGAGATCAGCATGATCCCGAAAATGGTCGGGATCATCAGGAGGAGGCGGCGGATGAGGTAGGCAGCCATCGGGGCGGGCTTCCAGTGGAGTGCTTCGCGAGAGCATCTTCCGACGACGCGGATACCGGTTCGTCTCGGAAGATGCGGCAAAATCAAATGCCTGGAGCCCCGCCCGATCGCTTGGCAATCGGGCGGGGCTCCAGGCGGGACCCGGTTTCGCTCAGGTGCCGCGGGCTCGTGCGGCAATGGCCGGGAGCGGGCTCCCGGCCATTGCCTCAGGTCCGTCCGATCTTTCGCGCCTTCGCGGCGTCGTGCCACCACAGGGCCGGAACGCCGAGGCCGTATTTCGGCAAGTCGCGCGGCCGGCCGTAGAGGTCCCAGAGGGCGAGGCGGTGGGTGGCGCCGTACCACATCGGCACCCAGTAGCGCCCGGCCCGCAGCACCCGGTCGAGCGCCCGGCAGGCGGTGGTGAGGTCCGCCCGCGAGGCGGCGTCGGCGATGCGGTCGAGCATCGCGTCGGCGGCCGGGTTCTCGATGCCCGCGAGGTTCTGCGAGCCCGCCAGCGTGGCGGCACGGCTGCCATAGACCTCGCGCAGGGCCGCGCCCGGGGTGACCGAACCGCCGAAGCGCGCGGAGACCACGTCGAAGTCGAAATCCTTGAGCCGCGCCTGGTACTGCGCCGCATCGACGAGGCGCGAACTCGCCCGGATGCCGAGCAGGCTCAGGTTCTTGATGTAGGATTGCAGCAACGGCTGGAACACCGGCGAGGAATCCAGGAACTCGAAGGCGATCGGCTGGCCGTCCGGCAGCTTCATCACCCCGCCGTCGCGGGTGCAGCCGGCCTGGCGCAAGAGCGTGTCGGCCCGGCGCAGCAGCGCCCGGTCCTGGCCCGACCCGTCCGAGCGCGGCGGCGACCACGGCTCGCCGAACACCTCGTCGGGCACTTTTCCCCGGAACGGTTCGAGGAGCGCCAGCTCGCCCGGTGAGGGCAGGCCTTCCGCCTTCAGGTCGGAATTCTCGAAGAACGAGGCGGTGCGCTTGTAGGCGCCGTACATCAGGTTCTGGTTCGACCACTCGAAGTCGAAGGCGAGCCCGATCGCCTCACGGATGCGGGGATCGCGGAAGACGGGTCGGCGGGCGTTGAGGAACCAGCCTTGCGTGCCCGACGGTGTGGCATCGGGCACGGTCTCGCGCTTGACGCGGCCTTCCTGCGCGGCCGGGAAGTCGTAGCCGGTGGCCCAGACCCGGGCGGTGAATTCCTCGCGCCAGGTGAAGGTGCCGGCCTTGAACGCCTCGAACGCCACGTCGCGATCGCGAAAATACTCGTAGCGGATCTCGCCGAAATTGTTCTGGCCGACCGTCACCGGCAGGTCGGCGCCCCAGTAATCGGCGACGCGCTCGAAGGCGATGAAGCGCCCGACCTCGAAGCGCGCCACCCGATAGGGCCCGGAGGCGAGCGGCGGCTCGAGCGTCGAGGCCTCGAAGTCGCGGCCGCGGTAATAGGCCTCGGAGAAGATCGGCAGTTCGGCGACGATCAGCGGCAGGTCGCGGCTGCGGTCGGGGGCGAAGCGCACCGTGACCGCGTCGTCGCCCTCCGGGCTCACCCCGGCGACGTCGCGCAGAACCGCGGCGATCCGCGGATGGCCCTTCTCCTTCAGCGTCAGGATCGAGAAGGCGACGTCGCGGGCAGTCAGCCGCGAGCCGTCGTGGAACCGGGCTTGAGGCCGGAGTGAGAACCGGTAGGCCTGCCCATCCTCGCTCACCGTCACGCCGCGGGCGACGAGGCCGTAGAGCGCGTCCGGCTCGTCGAGGGCCCGGACCATCAGGCTGTCGAAGGTCAGGTCCATGCCGGCGGCGCCGTCGCCCTTCAGCACATAGATGTTGAGGGTGTTGAAGGTCTCGAAGGCCTGGTTGCCGGTGGTGCTCGAGAGCTGTGCCGCGAAGGTTCCGCCCTTCGGCGCCAGGGGGTCGACGTAGTCGAAGCGCGGGAAGTCGGGCGGGTATTTCAGGTCGCCGAAGCTCGACAGGCCGTGACGCTCGGGCGTGTCCGCGAAGGCCGGGAGGCGGGAGGCGACGAGCGCCGCCCCGCTCCCGGCCAGGAAGCTGCGCCGGCGCATCACCGCGCCACCCCGGTCCTGGCGGCGAGCGCCTGGTCGTACCACCAGGTCGTCGGGAAGCCCGAGGCGCCGTATTTCGGCAGCACCGTCGGGTGGGCGAAGCGGTTCCAGCGCAGGGTCCGGCTCACGTCGGAGGACCATTGCGGTACGACGTAGTTGTGGGCGAGCAGCACCCGGTCGAGGGCGTGGGTCGCCGCCACCAGCTCCTCGCGGTCGCCGGCATAGATCACCTTGTCGATGAGCGCGTCGATGCCCGCATCCTTGATCCCCGCGAGGTTGCGCGAGCCGGGCCGGTCGGCGGCGGCCGAGCCCCAGAAGTCGCGCTGCTCGTTGCCGGGCGAGAGCGATTCGGGCCAGGAGCTCAGCGCCAGGGCCTCGAAGTCGAAGCTGCGCACCAGGTTCTGGTACTGGGCCGGATCGACGACCCGCAACGACACCTTGAGGCCGACCCGCTCCAGCGCGGCGCGGTAGGGCAGCACGATCCGCTCGGCCGAGTTGTCGTAGCCGAGGAACTCGACCGTGAAGGGCTGGCCGGAGGCCTTCTCGACCATCTGGTTGCCGCGGATCTCGTAGCCCGCCTCCTGGAACAGCCGCACCGCCTCCCGCAGGTTGGTGCGCACCGCCTCAGGCGAGCCGTTGACCGGGTTCTTGTAGGGCGTGGTGAAAACCGAGGCCGGCACCTTGTCCTTGACGCTCTCCAGGATCGCCCGCTCGCGGCCCTCAGGCAGGCCGGACGAGGCCAGCTCGGTGCCGAAGAAATACGAATCGACCCGCTTGTAGAGCCCGTAGAACAGGGTGCGGTTCATCTCCTCGAAGTCGAAGGCGAGGTTGAAGGCCCGGCGGACCCGCTCGTCGGCGAACTTTCTTCGCCGCAGGTTGAAGGTGAAGGCCTGCATCATGCCCATGCCGGCCTGCGGGAACTCCTCCTTGAGGATCCGCCCCTCGCGCACGGCCGGGAAGCCGTCATAGGCGGTGGCCCAGTTGCGGGCGATGTTCTCGGTGCGCCAGTCGAACTGGTCGGCCTTGAACGCCTCGATCATCACGGTCGCATCGCGAAAATACTCGGCGCGCTGGGTGTCGAAGTTGTGGGCCCCCCGGTTCACGGCCAGGTCGCGGCCCCAGTAATCCGGCACCCGCTCGTAGACGGCGGTGCGGCCGGCCTCGAACCGGGCGAGCCGGTAGGGGCCGGAGCCGAGCGGGATCTCCAGCGTCGTCTCGGTCGGGTTGCGGGTCTTGCCCGCGGCGTCCTTGCCCTGCCACCAATGCCTGGGCAGCACCGGCAACTGGCCGACGATCTGGGGCAGCTCGCGGTTTCCCGTCTCGGAGAAGGTGAAGCGCACCTCGTGCGGGCCGGTCGCCTCGGCCTTCGTCACGTTGTGGTAATAGGCGGAATATTGCGGGCTGTTCTCCTTCAGCACGTCGAAGGAGAACACCACGTCGTCGGCCGTCACCGGCTGGCCGTCGTGCCAGCGGGCCTCGGGCCGCAGGCGGTAGAGCACGCTGCCGAGGTCGTCCGCCGGCTTCACGCCGTCGGCCAGCAGGCCGTAATAGGTCGAGGCCTCGTCCTGCGCCTGGGCCAGCAGGGTGTCGTAGATCAGTGGGATCTGGCTCTCGAGGTCGCCCTTCACCCCGGCGACGATCAGGTTGAAGTTGTCGAACGACCCTTGCGAGCCGAACCGCACCAGCCCGCCCTTCGGCGCCCGCGGGTCGGCGTAGTCGAAATGCGTGAAGCCCACCGGGTATTTCGGCTCGCCGAGGAGCGACAGGCCGTGGCGCCAGCCGTCACCGGCGGAGGCAGGCCCGCTGCCCGAGGGCGCTCCTTGCGCGTGGAGCCGGACCGGCAACGCGGCGGAGCTCAGGAGGGCGAGGGCGGCGCGGCGAGTGAGGGGGCGTGCGATCACGCGGGGCGATCCTCCGGTGGGGACAGGTCTCCCCCCGTTCTAGGTCGCCGGGTGCGGCTCCGCCAACCCGGGCGCGTCGGCGCAGGGGGGGGCGGAATCGCGACGGGGCGATTCCGCCGATCCGCGTCGGGCGGCCAGCCAACCGTTGTCGACGAGCGCGCCGGAGCGTCTCCGGTCAGGCGGCGAGCCAGCCGAAGCGCCCAGCCTCGTCCCAGGCGCAGGCCTCGCCCAGGGACGCGGCGAACACGGCCGACAGGCGCGCCCGCTCGGCCTCGACCACCGGCCCGTCCACCGCCACCGGCCGGCAGCGGGCGGCGAGGCCCGGCACGACGAAGTCGGGGTTGTGCAGGGCGTGGTCGGATCCTTCCGTGAAGAACGGCCGGTCGCCCCAGTCGAGGTAGCTCTCGGCGGGAAGCCCCTCGGCGAGCAGGATGTCGTGGCTGTCCAGCTCGACGTGCCAGTAGGTGACCGACGAGACCGGCTCGCGGGCGATGCTGGTGCCGTTGACGAGGCACATCACCGGGACGAGGTCGCCGCCCTCCCCATCCGCATCGGCGCCGACGAGGACCGGGTGCCCGGGGGACAGGCGCAGGTCGCGGGCGGGCAGGCCGGGCCCGAAGGCGCCGGCGCGGATCCGAACCGGCTGCTGGTCGCCGGGCAGGGTCCTGCTGGCGCCGTCGAGGTCGCGATGTCCGATCCAGGTGACCGGTCGAAGGGCGCCGGAGGCGGTCACCGCCTCGTCCCCGACCCGGAGCGCTTCGACGGCGATCTCCCCGCGGGCCGTACGGATGCGCGTGCCGGTGGTGAAACACACGACCGGGACCAGATTGCCGCTCTGGAACCCGGTGTCGGTGAAGAAATCGACCTTTCGACTCGATCCGTCGCTCGCATAGAGCGTGTCGCCGAGCTGTCCGGACCGGCCGAAGCCCGTTCCGCCGGAGCCGTTCAGGTTGTACTGGAGCGAGCCGGCCGTGAACGACACGCCGCGATAATCGGCGCTCCAATGATAGTAATACGCGCCGCCGGCAACGCCGAACGTAGTTTCTTTCTGTAAGGTGTTGCTGGCATCCCTATAGGTCGAGAGACCTTGGATGAAAACCCCGCCGATCATCCCGGACATTCCCGAGACGACGCCGGACTGATCGTCCAGCGTGAAGGTTCCGTTCGCGAAGTCCGACGTGCCGCCGGCATCGCGAAAGCTGAATCCGACGTTGACGGTCGCCATGCTCGACTCCACCCTGAGCGGGCAGTGACTCACGGACAGATTTGCGATTTTGTCCAGTGTGTCTCTGCAACATGTGGCGGGAAATGCACGACTCGGGTCGCCACGGTGCGACGGCGCCGGTCGTCGGCGCGTCTTTGGCCGTGCGCACCGATCCGCGGGAACGACTTGGCGACGCCTGCCCGATCCACGCGTGCCGGTCGCGCTCCGCCGACCGGCATCTGCGCCTGCGCCTGCGTCGGGGCGTGCGGCGCATGGGGACAGGGCGTCCACGCCACGCGAAAAGGCCGGGCTTTCGCCCGGCCTCGTGTTCATGCGGTCCTCGATCGCGTCGTCGTCGGCCCCTCGGGGCCAAGGAGTCAGGGCTTCGGGAAATCGACCGGCTTGTCGGAGAGGGTGCGCAGATAGGCCAGGATGTCGGCCCGCTCGGCACCCGAGGGCACGCCCGCGAAGGCCATGATGGTGCCCGACACGTACTGCTTCGGGGCGTGGATGAAGTGGTCCAGGTCGTCGTAGGTCCAGTCGCCGCCCTTGGCCTTCATGGCGGCGGAGTAGTTGAAGCCCTCGTGGCTGCCCTTCGGGCGGCCGACGACGCCGTAGAGGTCGGGGCCGACCTTGTTCGGGCCGCCCTTCTCGAAGCTGTGGCAGGCCATGCACTTCTTGGCGGCGGCCTGACCCTTGGTGGCGTCGGCGCTGGCGAGGCGCACGGGCAGCGGCTCCTCCTTGGCGGCTTCCGGCGCCGCGGCGCCGGCAGTCTCCTCGGCGGCCGGCAGAGCGTAGCCGCGATCACCCGCCGGCTTCGGCTTGTAGATCAGCTCGGCCAGGAACCCCGTCCCCATCGCGAGGAGCAGGGCGCCGAGCACTGCGCCGGCGATCTTGTTAAGCTCGAAGGAATCCATTCTCGGCAGCTCCGATGCTCCGGTGAGCAGGGGCGAGGTCGAGGCGCGGCCCGGCGCCACGCCGCTCTGACAGTCCGCCGGTGCTTAGCCGTTCTGCGACGCCGTTGACAATGGCTCTAAACCTCGTCGGTTCGTCGCAGAGCCCGAGCGTGTGGACGGCGCCACGGTGCGGCCCCCCGCCATGACGAGGCGGCCATGACGAGGCGGCCTGCCATGACAAGCCCGGCCGGCGCTGCTAAGACCCGCGGCTCGCACGAGACCCGCGGCTTCCCCGGTCACCGCACCGTCCCCTCTTCGTCGAATCACGATGTCCGATCCCCTCGTCCTGATCCCCGCCCGCCTCGCCGCCACCCGCCTGCCCGAGAAGCCGCTGGCCGACATCGCCGGCGCGCCGATGATCGTGCATGTCTGGCGCCGGGCGATCGAGGCCGGCATCGGGCCGGTGGTGGTCTGCACCGACACGCCCGCCATCGTGCAGGCGGTGGAGGCGGCGGGCGGCCTTGCGGTGATGACCCGGCCCGACCATCCGTCGGGCTCCGACCGCCTGGCCGAGGCGCTGGAGGTGATCGACCCCGAGGGGCGCCACGACGTCGTGGTGAACGTGCAGGGCGACCTGCCGACCATCGATCCCGCGGCGATCGCCGCCGCGGTGGTGCCGCTCGCCGACAAGGCGGTCGACATCGCGACGCTCTGCGCGGTCATCACCCGGCCGGAGGAGCGCACCGAGCCGAGCGTCGTCAAGGTGGTCGGTTCCGAGGTGGCGCCCGGCCGGCTGCGGGCGCTCTACTTCACCCGCGCCACGGCGCCGTACGGCGACGGGCCCCTCTTCCACCACATCGGGCTCTACGCCTATCGTCGCCGGGCGCTCGACCGCTTCGTGTCGCTGCCGCCGAGCCCGCTGGAGCTGCGCGAGAAGCTGGAGCAGCTGCGCGCGCTCGAGGCCGGAATGCGGATCGACGCGGTGGTGGTCGACGACGTGCCGCTCGGCGTCGACACGCCCCACGACCTGGAGCGCGCCCGCGCCATCCTGGCCGCCCGGCGCCTGAACTGACCTTTTTCGAAAGCCTCGATCCGACGATGAACCAGACGATCTCCTACCAGGGCGAGCCCGGCGCCAACTCGCACATCATCATCAACGAGGCCTATCCGGACTGGACGCCGCTCCCCTGCGCCACCTTCGAGGACGCGCTGACGGCGGTGCAGGACGGCTCGGCGGCCCTCGGCATGATCCCGATCGAGAACTCGATCGCCGGCCGCGTCGCCGACATCCACCACATGCTGCCGGCCTCGGGCCTCCACATCATCGGCGAGCAGTTCCTGCCGATCCGCTTCCAGCTGATGGCCCTGCCGGGCGTGCGGCTCGAGGAGATCCGCACCGTGCATAGCCACGTCCACGCGCTCGGCCAGTGCCGCAAGATCATCCGCCGCCTCGGCCTCAAGGCGGTGGTCGCCCCCGACACCGCCGGCGCCGCCCGCCAGGTCGCGGAGGCCGGCGACCGCACCCGCGCCTCGCTCTCGCCGCGCCTCGCCGCCGAGATCTACGGCCTCACCATCCTGGCCGAGAACGTCGAGGACGAGGAGCACAACACCACCCGCTTCGTCGTGCTCTCGCGCGAGCCGGCGGTGCCGCCGGCGGGCGCCGGCCCGACGGTGACGAGCTTCATGTTCCGGGTCCGCAACATCCCGGCCGCGCTCTACAAGGCGCTCGGGGGGTTCGCCACCAACGGCGTCAACATGACCAAGCTCGAGAGCTACATGGTCGAGGGCCAGTTCACCGCGACCCAGTTCTACGCCGAGGTCGACGGCCACCCGGAGGAGCCGGGCTTGCGCCGTGCGCTCGACGAGCTGGCGTATTTCTCGAGCGCGATCCGGATCATCGGAACCTATCCGGCGCATCCGTTCCGGGAGAGCGCACGGCCGCCGGCGGAGTGAGGCCTTTCGGCCTTGCGGGCCGCCCCGGGTTCGAGGCGCATTCACGCCTCCGCCTCGGGGTGAGGGGGCGGGTAGGATGATCCCGAGCGATGCGGCGAGCGGTATGATCGCACCCGAACACCGATCATCCTAAAACAGCGACCCCTGCGCCTCCCCCGTCCGCTCCGGCGCCGGCACATCCTCGTCCGGGCGCAACAATCCCGCCTCGTCGTGGCGCACGTCGTTCACCCGCCGGCTCGCAGGGCCCACGTCCAGCCATTCCTCCGGCGCCGGCCGGCACAAAGCCGCCGCCTGCCCGGCCTCGACGTCGCGCATGTCGAGCCACTTGTCGACGCCCTCCGGCGACAGGATTGCCGGCATGCGCTCGTGGATGGCGGCCAAGAGGCCGTTGGCGCCGCAGGTGACGATCGCCGCGGTGTCGACCTCCGAGCCGTCGCGGCTGCTCCAGGTCTCCCACAGGCCGGCAAGCGCCATCGGGCGGCCGTCGGTACGGCGGATCGCGAAAGGCGCCTGCCCGCGGGGGCCGCCGCGGCGCCACTCGTAGAAGCCGTCGGCGAGAAAGATGCAGCGCCGGTAGCGGAGCGCATTGCGAAAGCTCGGCTTCTCGGCCGCGGTCTCGATCCGGGCGTTGATGACGAGGGGGAATTCGTCCGGGTCCTTGACCCAGGCCGGCAAGAAACCCCAGCGCATCAGGACGAAGCGCCGCCGCCCGTGCTCGGACGTCACGACGGCGACCGGCTGGGTCGGCGCCACGTTGTGGCGGGCCGGGAAGTTCGGCCGGTCGTCGTAGCCGTAGGCCTCGCGAAAGGTCTCCGGAGAGGAGGTGACGAAGAATCGGCCGCACATGACGCTCAGTCTCTCACAGCCAGCGCTTCCAGCGGAAGAAGGCGTAGGGCAGGATCGCCGCCACCACCATCATCACCACCGCCATCGGGTAGCCGAAGCCCCAGTCGAGTTCCGGCATCACCTTGAAGTTCATGCCGTACATCGAGGCGATCAGCGTCGGCGGCATGAACACCACCGCCATGACCGAGAACAGCTTGATGATGTTGTTCTGCTCGAGGTTGACGAGGCCGAGCGTGGCGTCGAGCAGGAACTGGATCTTGCCCGAGAGGAAGCTCGCGTGCTCCTCCAGCGACTGCAGGTCGCGCAGGGTCGAGCGGACCTCCTCGCGGATCTCGCGCGGCGCCTTGCTGACCCGGTAGCTCGCCGAGAGCGAGAGCAGGATGCGCTCGACGGAGACCAGGCTCTCGCGCTGCTGCGACAGGAGCTCGTTGTGTCGCCCCAGCGCCCGCAGGGTGTCCTGCAATTCGGCGTTGCGGGCGCTCGGGTCGGAATGCTCGGCGAAGATCCGGCGCGAGAGCCGGTCGATCCGCTCGCCCTGCGCCTGCAGCACGTCGGCGGCGCGGTCGATCACGGTCTCGATCAGGCCGGCCAGGATCGCCTCCCCGGTGAGCAGCACGCCGGCCGGCCGCGCCGCCCGGTGGACGAACATCCGGAACGCCTGGGGATCGTCGTAGCGCACCGTGGCGAGCTTGTTGTCGCGCAGGATGAAGGTGACGCCGGTGAGGCGGGCATCGTCGGTATCGACCCGGCACAGCAGCCGGCCGGTCATGTAGCGGGCGCCGTTCTCGACGTAGAGGAGTTCCGACGGCTCGATGTCCTCCATCTCCTCCCGGGTCGGGATCGAGATGCCGAGGAACGCCTCGACCTTGTGGTCTTCCTGGCGGGTCGGCTCGATCAGGTCGATCCAGAGCGCGTCCGGCGGGATCGGCTCGGACATCTCAAGCAGGCGCCGCTCGAGGAGCGGCTGACCGGTGCTGGCGCAGGCATTCGGCTGATGGACGAAGATCAAGGGCGGTCTCGGACAGGCGTGACGCGGCGGCGAGAGAGCGCGGCGGCGAGAGGGCGCGACGGAAGGAGCCTTGTGGCCCGGCCGCCTTGAAGGCTCCGTGACAGCGTGGGCGCCGAGGCCCGAATTGTCGATGACGCCGCGCCCACAGCCGGATTTGTTTTTGCCCGGGGCTCGGGCCTCAGGCCTCGACCGGCTGGCAGACGTCGACCCACTCCGCCCCGGTCAGCGCCGCCATGCGGTCGGGCGACAGCCGTACGGCGCTGTTCGGCGATCCCGCCGCCGGCACCACCTCGTCGAAGGCCTGCAGGCTGACGTCGCAATAGACGGGGAGCGGCGTGGCGAGGCCGAACGGGCACACCCCGCCGACCGGATGGCCGGTGATCGCCTCGACCTCCTCCGCGCCGAGCATCCGGGGCTTGACCCCGAAGGCGGCCTTGGCCTTGCGGTTGTCGAGCCGCGCGTCGCCGCGGGCGACCAAGAGCACGATGCGATCGCCGAGGCGCAGCGACAGGGTCTTGGCGATGCGGGCCGGCTCGACGCCGTGGGCTGCGGCCGCCAGCACCACTGTGGCGGAGCTCGCCTCGGTCTCGAGCACGGCGAGGTCGGGCGCGCGCGTGGCCAGATCGGCCTTGACGGAGGCGAGGCTCATCGGGGAGCGGCCCCGCGCGGCGGGGGAAGGCGGATCATGACGGGCTCCAGGTATGCCGGAAAGGATGCCGGAAACATGCCGGTCCGGCTCCCCTCGCCCGTCGGAGTGGATCGCGCAAGCCCGTCGAGCAGGCAAGCGAGACGCGCGATCGAGTCCGACCGCACCGCTCTGGAAGATTGACGGTGTCTCCCCCCTCCCGGACGGGAGAGGGGATCCTGCGCCTATCCCCCGGGAACGGGGCGAGCGGACGTCACATCAGTAGCGCGGGCCGCCGGTGGTGTTGCCGAGCTGCTGCTTGTAGCCCGGCCGCGACGGGTTCCGGGCATTCGGGTTGCCGTGCATCATGGTGTTGCGGCGCATGTGCCGGCGCATGTGGCGGTCGTGGGCCCGCATGTGGCGGTGATGGTAGTGGCGGCGCATGGCGACGTGCTCGACCGTCGACTCGGGCCCGGCGACGGCCGGGGCGGGGCCGGTCACGGCGGCAGAGGCCGGGGTCATGGCGAGACCGCCCAGCAGCACGCTCGCCGCCAGTGCCAGGGTCAGGGACTTCATCGCGATCATCTCCGAACGGTGGCCCCCTCGGCCAACCTGTGCGTCAATCTTTCGCCCCGCCGGCGGTTCCGCTGCGGTACGGGAAATCATCGAGAAAAATCGATCGGGTGATGTCCTTGGCCGAACCGGCGCGGGCTGCGGGCGGCGTGATCGCGGACGCACCCCGTCCGGGCTTGCGCGGCGCGACCGCCTCCGCCATCCCGGCGCCCATGCGCTCCCTCCCTTCCCTGCCGATCGACGCCGTCCTCGGCGACCTCGCGGCCTCCCTCGCCGGCCCCGCGGCGAGTGGGCGCACCCAAGGTCCCTTCAACGCGGTGCTCGTGGCACCGCCGGGCGCCGGCAAGACCACCCGGGTGCCGCTGGCGCTGCTGGAGTCACCCTGGCGCGAAGATAAGAAGATAATCCTTCTGGAGCCGCGCCGCCTCGCCGCGCGGGCGGCGGCCGAGCGCATGGCGGCCACCTTGGGCGAGGCGGTCGGCGAGACGGTGGGCCTCAGGGTGCGCCTCGGCTCGAAGATCTCGGCCCGCACCCGGATCGAGGTCGTCACCGAGGGCGTCTTCGCCCGCATGATCCTCGACGATCCCGAACTCGACGGCATTGCCGCGGTCCTGTTCGACGAGTTCCATGAGCGTTCGCTCGACGCCGATCTCGGCCTCGCCCTCGCCCTCGACGCGCAGGGAGCCCTGCGGGAAGACCTGCGCCTCGTGGCGATGTCGGCGACGATCGACGGCGCCCGGGTCGCCGCCCTGATGGGAGAGGCTCCCGTCATCGTCTCGGAGGGCCGCGCCTTCCCGGTCGAGACCCGCCACCTCGAGCGCGACGCGCGAGAGCGCATCGAGGACGCCGTGGCCGACGCGGTGATGCGGGCGCTCCGGGCCGAGCCGGGCTCGGTCCTGGCCTTCCTGCCCGGCCAGGCCGAGATCCGCCGCACCGAGGAGCGCCTGCGCGCCCGCCTCGCCGATCTGCCCGATGTCGATCTCGCCCCGCTCTACGGCGCCCTCGACCGCGCCGAGCAGGACCGGGCGGTGCGGCCGAGCCCGCCTCAGCGCCGCAAGGTGGTGCTCGCCACCGCGATCGCCGAGACCTCGCTGACCATCGAGGGCGTGCGGGTGGTGGTCGATTCCGGCCTTGCCCGGGTCCCGGTCTACGAGCCGGATCTCGGGCTCACCCGTCTCGTCACCCAGCGCGCCTCGCGCGCCTCCGTCGACCAGCGCCGGGGCCGCGCCGGGCGCACCCAGGCCGGCGTGTGCTACCGGCTGTGGTCCGAGGCGGCGACCGGCGCCCTCGAACCGTTCACCCGGCCGGAGATCCTCGCCGCCGACCTCGCCGGGCTGGTGCTCGATTGCGCCGCCTGGGGCGTCGCCGACCCGACGACCCTGCCGTTCCTCGACCCTCCGCCGGCCCCGGCGCTCGCCGAGGCGCGGGCGCTGCTGACCGGCCTCGACGCCCTCGACGCGGATGGCCGCCTGACCCCGGCGGGCCGGGCCTTGCGCGCCCTGCCCCTGCCGCCGCGCCTCGCCCGCATGGTGGCGAGCGCCGCCGCGCAGGGCCGCGAGGCGGCGCGCGGGGCCGCGGACGTCGCGGCCGTGCTGGTCGAGCGCGGCCTTGGCGGCGACGCCGTCGATCTCACCGAGCGGGTCGAGCGCTACCGCCGCGACCGCTCCGGCCGGGCCGAGGACATGCGCCGCCTCGCTGCCGGCTGGGCCAGGATGGCGGTCGGCATGTCGTCGGTCGGCATGTCGTCGGTTGGCATGTCGTCGGTCGGCATGGCCGAGCGGGCCGGCGACGCCGGGACGCCCGATATCGGCTTCCTCCTGGCCCTCGCCTATCCCGACCGGATCGCCCGGGCCCGCGGCAGGCCCGGCGAGTACGTCCTGGCCAATGGCCGCGGCGCCGCCCTCGACCCGGCCGCGAGCCTCGCCCGCGAGCCGTTCCTGGCCGTGGCCGAGATCGTCGGCAAGGCCTCGGCCTCGCGCATCCTGGCGGCGGCGCCGATCACGCTTCCCGCCATCGAGGCGCTGTTCTCGGACCGGATCGAGGCCCGCACCCGGGTCGAGTTCGACCCCGAGGCGGGCGCCTTGCGCGCCCGCGCCCAGCGCCGCCTCGGCGCCGTGTCGCTCGCCGAGCGCATCCTGCCGGTGCCGCCCGACGCCGACAGCGCCGCGATCCTCGCCCGCGGCCTCGCCTCCCTCGGTGTGAGCGCCCTGCCCTGGTCGAAGGCGGCGCAGCAATGGCGCGAGCGGGTGATGTTCCTGCGGAACGCCGAGGGCGAGCCCTGGCCCGACCTGTCGGATGCCCACCTCGCCGAGACCCTGCCCGACTGGCTCGGGCCGCATCTTTCCGGGATCACCCGCCTCGACGAGATCGGCGCCGACCGGCTCTCGGAGGCCCTGCACGACCTCGTGCCGTGGAGCCTGCGGGCCCGCCTCGACGCCGAGGCGCCGACCCATATCGAGGTGCCGACCGGTTCGCGCATCCCGGTCGACTACGCCGCCGAGGGCGGCCCGGCGCTGGCCGTGCGGGTGCAGGAGCTGTTCGGCCTCTCCCGCCACCCGACCATCGGCGGCGGCCGGGTGCCGCTGGTGCTCCACCTCCTCTCCCCGGCCCAGCGCCCGATCCAGATCACCCGCGACCTGCCGGGCTTCTGGCGCGGCTCCTGGGCCGCGGTGCGCGCCGACATGCGCGGCCAATACCCCCGCCATCCCTGGCCCGAGGATCCGACCACGGCCCCGCCGACCCGCCGGGCGAAGCCGCGGGGGACGTGAGGCCACCAGAGGCGGCGGCCCGCGGGTCCGGGCCGCCGACGATGAATCCGTCGGCTCTTCGAGGCACGAAAGGAATTCGCAGCGAATTCGCGGGAGTATCCGTCCTCTCGCAGAAGACCGCTCGATGCTGCCCGACGAACTCGACACCATCGCCGCCGACTGGTCCTGGCGGACGGACGCGGAATTACGGCTCACGGCGTTGCGTGGACGCTTCGAGGCGCTGACCGGCGAGGCGCCGCCTCTCGGACGTCCCTGGCCGGGTCTCAACGGGGCTGGCGATGGCACAGGCGCCCGTGACCGTGAGCCCTGGCCGCTGCGGGAGCGGGTGCCGTTCCGGGATCTCGTCCTGCCGCATCGCCACCGCGACGGGCGGACGCGCTGGTTCCGCTTCGGCGGAGCGCCGTTCTGGCTGCCCGACGGGAGCGTCGGGGGCTGGCGCGGCATCGGCGCCGAGGTGGCCGGGCCGCCGGCGGCGCCCGGCCCGGAGACCGGCCGCCTCGTGGCGGCGCTCGACGCGATGCCGATCGGCGTCAGCCTGTTCGATCCGGAACTGCGGCTCGTCGTTGCCAATGACCGCCTGCGCGACCTCTACGACCTGCCCGCCGCGCTCACGCGCCCCGGCACGCCCCTCGAGGACATCATCCGCGCCAATGCCCGCCTCGGCCATTATCCCGGCATGGATCCCGACGAAGCCTGGGCCTTCGTCGCCGGGCGCGTTGGCCGGCGGGTCCGGCTGGAGCGCGAGCGGCCGCTGCCGAACGGCCTCCTGCTCAAGACCATCGTCACGCCGCTGCCCGATGGCAGCACCCTGGTGGTACACGAGGACGCCACCGACCGGGCGCGGGCCGATGCCCGGCTGGCGGAGCAGAACCGCCGGCTCGACCACGCGCTCACCCACATGTCGCACGGGCTCGTCCTGTTCGACGCGGCGCACCGGGTCACGGTCGTCAACCGCCAGTTCCTCGACCTCTACGGCCTGTCGCCCGAGACGGTGCATGCGGGCATCACCGCCGAGGAACTGATCCACCGCCGCACCGAGGCCGGCAACTTCCCCGGCCTCACGCCGGAGGAGGCCTGGGGCCAGGTGCGCCAGCGCCTCGCCACCCGCACCCGCTACCGCCTCGACCAGACCCTGGTCGACGGCCGGGTCATCGCGGTGACCTACGCGCCGACGCCGGAGGGCGGCTTCGTGACGGTGCATGAGGACGTCACCGCGGCCAAGCGCGCCGAGGCCCAGATCGTCCACATGGCCCGGCACGATGCGCTGACCGGCCTGCCGAACCGCACCCTGCTGCACGAGGGCCTGGCCGAGGCCCTGGCGCGGGGCAGCGGCGTCACGGCGGTCCTGTGCCTCGACCTCGACCGCTTCAAGACCGTCAACGACACCCTCGGCCACGCCGTCGGCGACAAGCTCCTGTGCCAGGTGACCGCCCGGCTCGCCGCCGCGATCCGCGACGAGGCCGCAATGGGAACCGCCACCCTGGCGCGACTCGGCGGCGACGAGTTCGCCCTGGTGCTGCGCCCGACCACGCGCTTCCGGGCCGGGCGCCTCGCCGGCCGGCTGATCGAGGCGGTCGGGCGCGACTACGACATCGACGGCACGCGCGTCACGGTCGGCCTCAGCGTCGGCCTGGCACTGACGCCGAGGGACGGGACCGATCCGGAGGGCCTGCTGCGGGCCGCCGACATGGCGCTCTACCGCGCCAAGGCCGAGGGGCGCGGCATCCACCGCTTCTTCGAGCCCGCTATGGACGTGGCGATCCAGGCCCGCCGCGGCGTCGAGCTCGACCTGCGGACGGCGCTGGCCGAGCAGCATTTCGCCCTGGCGTTCCAGCCGTTCCTCGGTCTCGACCACAACCGGATCGCCGGGTTCGAGGCGCTGCTGCGCTGGCACCACCCGGTCCGGGGCGTGGTGAGCCCGGCCGCCTTCGTGCCGATCGCCGAGGAGACCGGCATGATCGTGCCGCTGGGCGAGTGGGTCCTGCGCCGGGCCTGCCGCGAGGCGGCGCGCTGGCCCGAACCCGTCCGCGTCTCGGTCAACCTCTCGCCGGTGCAGTTCCGCGGCGGCGACATCGACGCCACGGTGATCGCAGCCTTGCGTGAGGCGGGCCTCGACCCGCACCGGCTCGAACTCGAGATCACCGAGGGCGTGCTGCTGCAGGACAGCGAATCGACCCTGGCCATCCTGCACCGGCTGAAGCGCCTCGGGGTCCGGATCGCCATGGACGATTTCGGCACCGGCTACTCGTCGCTCGGCTACCTGCGGGCCTTCCCGTTCGACAAGATCAAGATCGACCGCGCCTTCGTGGCCGACCTCTCGGTGCGCCCCGACGCCCTCGCCATCGTGCGCGCCGTGACGACGCTCGCCGACAGCCTCGGCATGACCACCACCGCCGAGGGCGTCGAGACCGAGGAGCAGCTCGCCCACCTGCGTCAGGCTGGCTGCACCGAGGTGCAGGGCTACCTCGTCAGCCGCCCGGTGCCGGCCGACGCGGTGGCGCCGATGCTGGGGGGTGACGCCGTCGGTGGATCGCCCCGACGTTTCTGACCTCCTCCGGGGCATCCCGGGCTCCGCTTCCGCGGTCCCGGGATGCCCCGGCGGATGTCCGGTTCGTCGCGAGGCAGGCGAGCCGCCTCAGCCCCTCAATGCCGCAAGCCCGGCGCCTCCCGCCCGGTCTTCTCCACGTATTCCGAATATCCCCCACCATATTGATGGATGCCGTCCGGCGTCAGCTCCAGCACCCGGTTCGACAGGGCAGCCAGGAAGTGCCGGTCGTGCGAGACGAACAGCATCGTGCCCTCGTACTGGGCGAGCGCGGCGATCAGCATGTCCTTGGTGCCGACGTCGAGGTGGTTGGTCGGCTCGTCGAGGACGAGGAAGTTCGGCGGGTCGTAGAGCATCCGCGCCATGGCGAGACGCGCCTTCTCGCCGCCCGACAGCACCCGGCAGCGCTTCTCCACGTCGTCGCCCGAGAAGCCGAAGCAGCCGGCGAGCGTGCGCAATGAGCCCTGCCCGGCCTGCGGGAAGGATTCCTCCAGGAACTCGAACACCGTACGCTCGCCGTCCAGCGTGTCCATCGCGTGCTGGGCGAAGTAGCCGAGCTTGACGCTGGCCCCGATCGTGACGGAGCCGGCATCCGGCGCGGTGGTGCCGGTGGCGAGCTTCAGGAGCGTCGACTTGCCGGCGCCGTTGACGCCCATCACGCACCAGCGCTCCCTGCGGCGGATGCCGAAATCGAGCCCGTCATAGATCGTGCGGCTGCCGTAGCTCTTGCGCACCGATTTTAGGCTGATCACGTCGTCGCCCGAGCGCGGGGCGGCGGGGAAGTCGAAGGCTACGCTCTGGCGTCGCCGAGGCGGCTCGACGCGCTCGATCTTGTCGAGCTTCTTCACCCGGCTCTGCACCTGGGCGGCGTGCGAGGCGCGCGCCTTGAAGCGCTCGATGAACTTGATCTCCTTGGCCAACATCGCCTGCTGGCGCTCGAACTGCGCCTGCTGCTGCGCCTCGCTCAAGGCCCGCTGCTGCTCGTAGAAGGCGTAGTCGCCCGAATACGTCGTGAGCGAACCCGCATCGATCTCGATGATCTTGCCGACGATCCGGTTCATGAAGGCCCGGTCGTGCGACGTCATCAGGAGCGCGCCGTCGAAGCCCTTGAGGAAGCTCTCGAGCCAGATCAGGCTCTCGAGGTCGAGGTGGTTGCTCGGCTCGTCGAGGAGCATCACGTCGGGGTTCATCAGGAGGATGCGGGCGAGCGCGACGCGCATCTTCCAGCCGCCCGACAGGGCGCCGACATCGCCCTCGACCATCTCGGGCGAGAAGCTGAGGCCTGCCAGGACCTCGTGCGCCCGTCCCTCCAGCGCGTAGCCGCCGAGCTCCTCGAACCGCCCCTGCACCTCGCCGTAGCGCTCGACCAGCGCCTCCATCTCGTCGGCCCGGTCGGGATCGGCGAGCCCGGTCTCGATCTCGCGCAGCTCCGCCGCGATCTCGCTCACGGGGCCGGCGCCGTCCATCACCTCGGACAGCACGGAGCGGCCGGCCATCTCGCCGACGTCCTGGCTGAAATACCCGATGGTGATGCCGCGGTCGGTCGAGACCTGGCCCTCGTCGGGCTGCTCCTCGCCGGTGATCATCCGGAACAGGGTCGTCTTGCCGGCGCCGTTGGGGCCGACGAGACCGATCTTCTCGCCGCGCTGGAGCGCGGCGGACGCCTCGATGAAGAGGATCTGGTTGCCGTTCTGCTTGCCGATCTTGTCGAGGCGGATCATGGGAGGCGGAGGTCCGAAGTGAAGGGCGCGCCGGAACGCGCGCGGTGTCGTGGGGATGTCGGTGCGTCTTGCCACGGCTTCGTGGCGGCGCGGTGTCGGGCGGACGTCCGGGGAGGCCGTCACCCGCCACATCCTACCCGTCACCTCATCCTGGGCTGCTGCCGCGGCAGCAGCCCAGGATGAGGTGGTTGATGGGACGCTCTTAGGCGCGCTCAGCCCGGCGCGCCGCCCCGCCCGTCGACCACGTCGGTCGCGGCCTTGAAGGCGGCGTCGGCGTCGAGCGCCGTGGTGTCGATCACCACCGCGTCCTCGGCCACCCGCAACGGCGCCGCGCTGCGGTCGGCGTCGCGGGCGTCGCGGCGCAGGATGTCGGAGAGCACCGCCTCGTAGGGAACCGCCTCGCCCCGCCCGTCGAGCTCGCGGTGGCGGCGGCGGGCGCGTTCCTCGGCGGAGGCGGTCACGAACAGCTTCACGGCGGCGTCCGGGCAGACCACGGTGCCGATGTCGCGCCCGTCGAGCACCGCACCCGAAGGCGCACCGGCGAAGCGTCGCTGCCAGTCGAGGAGCGCGCCGCGGACCTGATTCTGCGCCGAGACGATCGAGGCCGCCTCGCCCATGGCGCTGCCGCGCAGGCGCGGATCGGTGAGGAAGGCGGGGGCGAGGTCCCGTGCCGCGGCCGCCGCCGCGGCCTCGTCGGCGAGGTCCCGGCCGGCATCGAGGAGCGTCAGCGCCACGGCGCGGTAGAGCAGGCCGGTATCGAGGTGCGGCAGGCGGTAATGCGCCGCCAGGCGCTTGGCCAGCGTGCCCTTGCCGGAGGCCGCCGGCCCGTCGATCGCGATCACCATCGCGGCCCTCATGCGTCGAGCGCGGCGCCGAGCGTCCGCATGTCGGCGAGGAAGGCGGGGTAGCTCGTCGCGATCATCGCGCCGTCATCGACCGTCACCGGATGCCGGGCGACCATGCCGAGCACCAGGAACGCCATGGCGATGCGGTGGTCGAGATAGGTCTCGACCGTGCCGCCGCCCTGCGGCGCCGAACCGTCGCCGTGGACGATCAGGTCGTCGCCCTCGACGGTGTGCGGCACGCCGTTGGCCTTCAGGCCGGCCGCCACCGCGGCGAGGCGGTCGGATTCCTTGACCCGCAGCTCGTGCAGGCCCTGCATCCGGGTGGTCCCTTGCGCGCAGGCCGCCGCCACGGCCAGGACCGGATACTCGTCGATCATCGCCGGCGCCCGCTCGGGCGGCACCGCGACGCCCTTCAGGCGGCTGTGGCGCACCCGCAGGTCGGCCACGGTCTCGCCGCCCTCCTCGCGCTCGTTCAGGCGCTCGATGTCGCCGCCCATCTCGAGGAGCGTGGCGAGGAGGCCGGTGCGCAGGGGATTCATCATCACCCCCTCGATCACCACCTCGGAGCCCGGCACGACGAGCGCCGCCACCATGGCGAAGGCGGCCGAGGACGGATCGGCCGGCACCACCACGTCGGTGGCATTCAGGGTCGGCTGGCCGGTCAGCGCGATGCGCCGGCCGTGGCCCCCGGGGCCGATCGCCTCGACCTCGACGGTGGCGCCGAACAGGCGCAGCATCCGCTCGGTATGGTCGCGGGTCGCGGCCGCCTCGACCACCGTGGTGATCCCGGGCGCGTTGAGGCCGGCGAGCAGCACCGCCGACTTCACCTGCGCCGAGGCGACCGGGCTCTCGTAGGTGACCGGCACCGCCTCGCGGGGACCGCGCAGGGTGAGCGGCACCCGGCCGCCCTCGGCCTGCTCCACCACCGTGACGCCCATCTGCACCAGCGGATCGAGGATCCGGCGCATCGGCCGCTTGCGCAGCGAGGCGTCGCCGTCGAACGTCGCCGTGACCGGGTGGCCGCCGACCACGCCCATCATCAGCCGCGAGCCGGTGCCGGCATTGCCGAAATCGAGCACGCCCGCCGGATCGGACAGGCCGCCGACGCCGACCCCGCGCACCCGCCAGCGCCCCTCGCCGTCGCGGTCGATGCCGGCGCCGAGCGCCTTGGCGGCGGCGGCGGTGCGCAGCACGTCGTCGCCTTCGAGCAGGCCCTCGATGCGGGTCTCGCCGAGGCTGAGCAGGCCGAGGATGATCGCCCGGTGCGAGATCGACTTATCGCCGGGCGGCCGCAGCCGGCCCCGCAGGGCCGTTCCGGCCTGGGCGGTGATCGGGGACGGAGTGGAATCGTGCGACACGGGCAGGCGGCCTGGTTTCTCGAGAATCGCGGGGTCGGACGCGGGAAAACGGCCGGGTCGTTAGCATGCGGGCGCCGCCGCGTCATCCGCCGGCCCGACAGGTATTTGACAGGGCTGACGGGCGCGACTAACCGGACCCACTCTCTCCGACATCGACAGGAATGTAACTACCGTGGCCAGACCGGAACTCGGCTTGAAGCGCCAGTGCATGAGCTGCGGCGCGAAGTTCTACGACCTGAGCAGGGACCCCGCCGTGTGCCCGAAATGCGGCACGGTCTACCAGGTCGCCGCCCTCTCCACGACCCGCGTCCCCGCCCCGGTCGTCGCCAACCGCGCTCCGCGCGAAGAGGAGACCGAGGAAGAGGCCGGCGCCCCCGAGATGGTCTCCCTCGACGAGGTCGAGGCCGCCGAGGGCGGTGACGACGTCTCGGTCGACGACGATACCGACGTGGCCGATGCCGGCGGCGACGACGACACCTTCCTGGAGGAGGACGAGGAGAGCGGCGACGACGTCTCCGACTTCATCGACGGCGACATCGAGAGCGACGAGGAATCCTGATCCCTCGGGCAGGATGACGGTCCGCGGCGCCCGACCGTCGCACCAAACCTTTGACCGGGCAGCGCAATTCGCGGCAGTCACGAAAACTTCGCGAAGAGCCGCCCCGGGGGCTTGTGTCCGGCGCCGCACCCTCATATACCGCCGCTCACCGGCGGCGCCCTCCCAGAGGACGCCGTTCCGGTTCCGGGACGGACCCCAAACGTCCTGTGGAGTGGGGCTATAGCTCAGCTGGGAGAGCGCTTGAATGGCATTCAAGAGGTCAGCGGTTCGATCCCGCTTAGCTCCACCAAATCACCTCAGGGCCGCTTTCGGGGCCATCTGGCGTGATCCGATCGCTTGTCGCGATCGATACTGACGAGACCCGCCGGCGTTCCCAGCGCCGCGGTTGATGGATGGGGCTATAGCTCAGCTGGGAGAGCGCTTGAATGGCATTCAAGAGGTCAGCGGTTCGATCCCGCTTAGCTCCACCACATCACTTCAGGGCCGCTTTGCAGGCAATCTGACGTGACTCGATCGCGCGCCGCGATCCGATCGCCTGATGCGATCGATATTGACGAGACCCGCCGGCATCCCAGTGCCGCGGTTGACGGATGGGGCTATAGCTCAGCTGGGAGAGCGCTTGAATGGCATTCAAGAGGTCAGCGGTTCGATCCCGCTTAGCTCCACCATCACCCTCCTTCTGACAACCGGATCGGACGGGCCGCGTTTGCGGCCGTTCTGCGATATGCCCGTCGGCTCCCGTGAATGGGGCGCGACCTCTCCCCTGCGCGGCGGATAGCCCGGCCAAGGGCCGCGCGAAGCCATGGCCTTTTCGGACCGCGGCAACTTCAGGGCCGTGGCAGCTCGGGACCGCGGCAACCTGGGGCGGTCCCGCGTGCGGCGCTGCGTCCGTCCGTTTCCCATCTCGCCCCCTGGTGACGACGAAGCGATGGCCCGCCGCTGGAGTGGTTCGTCGCGGGCTCGACGCGTCGGCCGTGTCGGGGGTGCCCTAAATGTCTCGGGGCCACGCAGCGCCTGCGCGTTGCTGCGACACAACGACAATCGGGATCAAGTGCAGCGCCGCCCTTCGCGGCATCTTTCGTCGTCTCCGCGGTCTGGAACAATAAACGATTCCCTTGGGTCCGGGGCGATGTCGAAATTTTGCGAGCTCATCGCTGACGCTGCGGCGCGGCATCTGCTCTAATGACACCGAATGCGTCATATTTTACTTGATATCGATAAACGAATATATAAAAGTATTTACAAACCGAAACATCTAATCTTATAAGTAATATCCGGTATCTCTTTGCTTCATCCATGTTCGAACACAAATGACCCACGCCTTCCACGATGTTGCCGAGATCCAACAAACTTCAACCGATGGTCGTTGGCCCGATTGAAGAAGCAGATTACCCTTGGTAATATGATTCTCGGCGGAAACGAGATCGAGGGGATGTTTATGTTGACGGAGGCGCAGTGGGCTGTGCTCGCACCGTTGCTCGAAGGCTGCCGGCCTCGTGGCAAGACGCAGCCTCACGACCTTAAGCGAACCCTCGACGCAATCCTCTGGCGGCACTGGCACGATACCAATTGGCGTGCCGTCCCGGCGCAATACGGCCCGTGGTGGATGGCGGCCCAGACCTTCATCCGCTGGTCGCGCCTCGGCGTCTGGGAACAGCTCCACGCCCGTCTGGAGCGCCACTTCGAGGAAGAGGGCCTGATGGTCCCCGGGATCGACCACGACGAGTTCGCCTATGGCGGCGCCCGCAAGAAGGAGCTGCAGGACAGCGAGCTTCAGGTGCGCCAGATCGCCAACATGCTGCTGAGCGTGCAGAAGCAGGCGGCCGTCGCCTGAACGTCGACGCCGCCCGGCCTCACCGCGTCGCAACCGGGATCGAGGGCGGGCCGCACCATGTTCGTCAGCGTCAACGGCGTCCGCCTGTTCGTCGATGTCGAGAATGCGGGGCTGGTGCCGGCCGGCGGCGCCATGCGCGAGAAGGCGACCCTGCTGCTCCTGCATGGCGGACCGGGCTTCGACCATAGCGGCTTCAAGCCCTGGTTCTCCGGGCTGAGCGACGTAGCGCAGGTCGTGTACTACGACCATCGCGGCAACGGGCGCAGCGAGGACGGCGACCGCTCCGCCTGGACGCTGGCGCAATGGGGCGACGACGTGAAGGGCCTGTGCGACGCGCTCGGCCTCGTCCGGCCGATCGCGCTCGGGATGTCGTGGGGCGGATACGTCGCGCAGTCCTACGCGACGCGGTACCCGGACCATCCGGGCAAGCTCTTCCTGGTCAGCACCGCCGCCAAGTTCGAGTTTCCAGCGATCCTCGACAGCTTCGCTCGGCTGGGCGGGCCTGAGGCCGCCAGGGTGGCCGAGGCCTACTGGATGGCGCCCACCGCCGAGAGGCGGGCGGACGTCATCCGCATCTGCGGGCCGCTTTATCGCCGGACCCCTCCGGACCCGGAGGCGATACAGCGCGCATTGATACGCCACGATACCGCACTGCACTTCTACGGACCGGACAACGAACAGGGGGCATGGACTTCCGGAACGCCCTCGCCGGCCTGCCTTGCCCCGTCCTCGTCATGGCGGGCGATCAGGACCCGGTCTCGCCGGTCGCCTTCAGCGAGACGCTCGCGGCATCCTTGCCGCCCGATCGCGTGCGCTTCGAGCGTTTCGCGGAGTGCGGCCACGGCGTCTTCGGCGACGCGCCCGATCAGGCCTTCGCCGTCCTGCGCGACTTCATCCAGGCCGTGTAAGCCGACCGTATCCGGATACCGATGACCTGCACTCGCCGGTGGTCGATATCCGCGCGGCCCGGCCGTTCACCGTCACGGAGTCTCAGGCATGTCCCGCAGGGTCGCGTCGCAGTCCATCGGCATCGTCGGCTGCTCGGCGGAGGGAGCGGCCCTCTGCTATCGCACCATCTGCGCCGAGGGAGAGGCCGCGTTCGGTCCGCACGGGCACCCCGAGGTGATGCTGCACGGGCATTCCCCGGCGGATTACGTCGCGTGCCTGAATGCAGGGGATTGGGCAGGAATCGGCGCCCTGATGCTGTCGTCGGCCGAGAAGCTAGCCGCGGCCGGCGCGGCGTTCCTGATCTGCCCGGACAACACGATCCACCAGGCGATGCCGTGGGTTCAGCCGCGCTCGCCGCTGCCCTGGCTCTCCATCGCCGAGGTCGTGGCCGCGGAAGCCGAGCGGCGCGGCTATCGATGCCTGGGCATCACCGGCACGCGCTGGCTGACCGCCAGCGAGATCTACCCGCAGGCTCTGGCGGCGCGCGGGCTCGATCATCGCCGGCCGAGCGAGGCGGAGCAGGCCGAGATCGGCCGCCTCATCATGGACGAACTGGTTCGCGGCCTCGTCACGCCGGAGGCGCTGGCCTCTTGCCGTGGCGTCATCACCCGCTTGGCCGAAGCGGGCTGTGACGCCGTGATCCTGGGCTGCACCGAATTGCCGCTGCTCCTCGACGACCGTAACTCGCCCCTGCCCACCCTGGACTCGACCCGGCTCCTCGCCCAGGCCGCCCTCAGGCGGGCCTGCGCCCCGTGACCGGCGCAGGCGAGAGACTGCCCCCTACTCCGCCGCCTCCCGCAGCCGCGGCGTCGCCTCCTTGGCCTCTGCCGGCGTCTCGCCCTCGTCCTCCGGCCCGTGCGAGCGGCCGGACAGGAAGGTCGCGAGCTTGTCGAGGTAGATGTAGATCACCGGCGTGGTGAACAGCGTCAGCACCTGGCTCACCGCGAGGCCGCCGACCATGGCGTAGCCGAGCGGCTGGCGGATCTCCGAGCCGGTGCCGGTGCCGAACATCAGCGGGATGCCGCCGAGCAAGGCCGCCATCGTGGTCATCAGGATCGGGCGGAAGCGCAGGAGCGCCGCCTTGCGGATCGCCTCCTCGGGGCCGATCCCCTCCTGGCGCTCGGCGACGATCGCGAAGTCGACCAGCATGATGCCGTTCTTCTTCACGATGCCGATCAGCAGGATGATGCCGATCAGCGCGATCAGGCTGAAATCGTAGCCGAACCACAGCAGCATCGCCAACGCCCCGACGCCGGCCGAGGGCAGGGTCGACAGGATGGTCAGCGGGTGGATGTAGCTCTCGTAGAGGATACCGAGGATCAGGTAGACCACCACCAGGGCGGCGACGATCAGGAGCGGCACGGTCGAGAGCGATTGCTGGAAGGCTTGCGCGGTGCCCTGGAAGCCGGTCGCCAGGGTCGCGGGAATGCCGAGTTCCCGGGCGGCCTTGTCGATCGCCGCCGTCGCCTGGCCCAGCGCGACGTTGGGCGCGAGGTTGAAGCTGATCGTCACTGCGGGGAACTGGCCCTGGTGGCTGATCGAGAGCGGGCGTACCGGCACGGTCGTCCAGGTCGCGAAGGCGGCGAGCGGCACCTGCCCGCCGGTCGACGGCGACTTCACGTAGATGTTGCGCAACGAATCCGGGTTGCCCTGGAGTGCCGGCAGGATCTCCATGATGACGTGGTAGCTGTTCAGCTGGGTGAAGTACTGCGCCACCTGCCGTTGGCCGATCGCGTCGTAGAGCGTGTCGTCGATGGCTTGCGGGGTGATCCCGTAGCGCGAGGCCGCGTCGCGGTTGATCGTCAGGGTCAGGGTGGTGCCGTCGGTCTGCTGGTCGGTGGCGACGTCGCGCAGCTCCGGCAGGGTCTTCAGCTTCTCCAAGAGGCGCGGCGACCAGGTATTGAGCTCGTCGAGGTTCGGGTCCTGCAACGTGTACTCGAACTGGGTGCGCGAGGCCCGCCCGCCGGTGCGCACGTCCTGCGAGGCCTGGAGGAAGACCTTCACGCCCTCGAGCTTGGCGAGCTTCGGCCGCAGGCGGTCGATGATCTGGAAGGCGTTCGCCTCGCGATCGTCCCGGGGCTTGAGGGTGATGAACATCCGGCCGGAATTGAGCGCCTGGCCGCTTCCGCCGATCGACATCGCGATGCTCGCCACGTCCGGATCGGCCTGGATCACCGCCCCGACGGCGCGCTGCCGGTCCTCCATGGCGGAAAACGAGATGTCCTGCCCGCCCTCGGTGATGCCGACGATCAGGCCCGTATCCTGCTGCGGGAAGAAGCCCTTCGGGATCACCACGAACAGGTAGCCGGTGAGCGCCACCGTGCCCAGGAAGGTGAGGAACGTGACGACGTGGTGGCGGAGCGCCACGTCGAGGGCGGCTTCGTAGGCGTGGAGCATGCGGTCGAAGACGCGCTCGCTCCAGCGGTAGAGTTTTCCATGCGACTCGGCCTTGTGCTCCTTGAGGAAGCGCGAGGCCATCATCGGGGTCAGCGACAGCGAGACGAAGGCCGAGACGCCGATCGTCATCGAGAGCACGACGGCGAATTCGCGAAACAGCCGGCCGATGATACCGCCCATCAGCAGGAGCGGAATCAGCACCGCGATCAGCGAGACCGAGATCGACACGATGGTGAAGCCGATCTCGCCGGCGCCCTTGAGCGCGGCCTGCATCGGCTTCATCCCCTCCTCGACGTAGCGGGCGATGTTCTCCAGCACCACGATCGCGTCGTCGACCACGAAGCCGACCGCGATGGTGAGCGCCATCAGCGACAGGTTGTCGAGGGTGTAGCCCGCCATCCACATCAGCGCGCAGGCGCCGAGCAGCGCCAGCGGCACCGTCACGCTCGGGATGATGGTGGCCCAGACCGAGCGCAGGAAGACGAAGATCACCGCCACCACGAGCGCGATGGTGATGAGCAGCGTGAACTGGACGTCCTCGACCGAGGCGCGGATGGTCTGGGTGCGGTCGCTCAGCGTCTGGACCTTCACGCCCGCCGGCAGCGAGGCGGTGATGCGCGGCAGCTCGGCCTTGATCCGGTCGACGGTGTCGATGACGTTGGCGCCGGGCTGCTTGAAGATGACCAGGAACACGCCGCGCTGACCGTCGGCCCACGCCGCCTGCTTGGTGTCCTCCGGTCCCGCCACCGCCTCGCCGATGTCGCGCACCCGCAACGGCGCGCCGTTGCGGTAGGCGATGATGACGTCGTTCCAGTCCTTGGCGCGGGTGAGCTGGTCGTTCGCATAGACCGTGTAACTGCGGGTCTTGCCGTCGAAGCTGCCCTTCGGGCTGTTGACCGTGGTGATCGAGAGCTGGGTGCGGACGTCCTCCAGCGACAGGTCCTTGGCGACGAGCTTGGCCGGATCGATCTGCACCCGCACCGCCGGCTTCTGCTGGCCGCCGATCAGCACCTGGCCGACGCCGGAAATCTGGCTGATGCGCTGCGCGAGCTGCACGTCGGCGGCGTCGTCGACCTCGGTCAGCGGCAGGGTGTCGGAGGTGGCCGAGAGCAGCAGGATCGGTGAATCCGCCGGGTTGACCTTGCGATAGGTCGGCGGGCTCGGCAGGTTCTTGGGAAGCTGGCCGCCGGCGGCGTTGATCGCCGCCTGGAGGTCGTTCGCCGCCCCGTCGATGTTGCGGCCGAGGTCGAACTGCACGGTGATCGACGAGATGCCCAGCGCACTCGTCGAGGTCATCTGGCTGACGCCCGGGATCTGGGCGAACTGGCGCTCCAGCGGCTGGGCCACCGTCGAGGCCATCGTCTCCGGGCTGCCGCCGGGCAGCTGCGCGGTGACCTGGATCGTCGGGAAGTCGACCTGCGGCAGGGGGGCCACGCCGAGCAGGGGGTAGGCCACGATCCCGATGAACAGGATCCCGGCCATGATCAGCGAGGTCGCGACGGGGAAGCGGATGAAATAGCCGGAGATGCCGCCGCGCACGGCCTCCTCCTGCCCGGTACCGGTCTGCATGTCAGCGCGCCTCGCTCGAGGCCAGGGCGGCGTTGTCCGCCTGATGGGCCGTGGCCGCGGGCTTCGCCTCGGCGACCAGCGCTCCCTCCTGCACCCTGGACTGGCCGCGCCAGACCACGGTCTGGCCGGGCGACAGTCCCTTGGTCACCTGGGTGCGGCCGTCGGTGGCGCGGCCGACGGTGATCGGTTGCATGTGGGCGCGGCTCTTGTCGTCGACCACGAAGGCGTAGAGGCCGTTCGGCCCGTGCTGCACCGCGTCGTCCGGGATCGTGACCGCGCCGGGGATCGTGCCGGTGCGCGTCTTCGTAGAGACCGACACGCCCGGCCACAGGGCGTGGTCCTTGTTGGTGAAGGAGGCTTTCAGCCGGATCGTCCCGGTGGCGACGTCGACCTGGTTGTTGATGAGGTCGAGGCGTCCCTCGGAGAGCTTGGCCATCCCGTCGCTGCTCCAGGCCTCGACCGGCACCGGGCCGGCGGCGAGCGCCCGCATCACCTCGCCGAGCTGATCCTCGGGTGCGGTGTAGACCACGAAGATCGGCTCGACCTGGGTGATGGTGACGATCGCGGTCTGTTGCGCGGCGTTGACGATGTTGCCGACATCGATCAGCCGGAAGCCGGTGACGCCGTCGATCGGCGCCTGGATCGTCGCGTAGGAGAGCTGCGTCGCCGCGTTGTCGATCGCCGCCTGGTCACCGGCGATCTGGGCGGTGAGCTGGTTGACCGTGGCGCTCTGGGTGTCGGTCTGCTGGCGCGAGGCGTAGTCGCCGAGCTTGGTGTAGCGCTCCAGGTCGGCCCTGGCGTTCTTCACGTTGGCCTCGTCCTGGGCCTTCTTCGCCTTGGCCTGGTCGAGGGCGGCCTGATAGGGACGCGGATCGACCTGGGCGAGGAGATCGCCCTTCTTGACGACCTGGCCTTCGCGAAAGCCGATCTTCAGGATCTCGCCGTCGACCCGGGTGCGCACCTGCACGGTATTGTAGGCCTGCACCGTGCCGAGGCCGCCGAGCACCACCGGGAGCGGACCCTGCTCGACACGTGCCAGGGTCACCGGCACGGGAGCCGGGGCGCGGGCGGCGGGCTTCGGGGCCGCATGCTCGCGGCCGTACCACGCATAGGCGCCCCCGGCGCCCGCCAGGATCGCGAGGGCCAGGAGCCACCCGCCGCGCCGGCGTCTCGTTGCGTCAGCGCCCTGTTCTGATCTCATCGGTTGCACGCTTCCACTGGGGCATCGTCCGACGCTGCGAAAGTAGCACCGTCGGACGATGCGGCAACGTCGAAGACCGGGAGCGGCGAAGGGTGGTCGGGCGACCGCAGCCGATCCAGTCCGGGGCCGGGTCGCGAGGCGTCTCCGTGTCTCCCACACAACTCCCGATCGCCCAGGCCGTTCATTCCGGCAGTATCGGCGCAGCGGGAATTGTACGAGACACACGTGAACGGCCGCTCAGCGGCCGCGCGAACCGGTATCTGTCGAACGTATGCCAGTCGACTGTTTCTAGCGTGTGCGAGATCCGTGCGGCGCGTCCGCGCGGTGAACAAACCTGATCCATCGCCCATGCAGGGCGGTGGGCCCTCCTCATGGAAGAGCCGGCCTGCGGGCCGGCTCTCGTGGTCTCCCTTACGCCTTCGCCATGGCGTCGGCCTTGCCGATCAGCGCCTCGGCCATGCGGATCGACGCGATGTCGATGAGCCGCCCGTCCAGCGAGACGGCGCCGCGGCCGGCCTTGGCCGCCTCTTCCATCGCCGCCAGGATGCGGCGGGCCTTGGTCACCTCGGCCTCGCTCGGGGTGAAGACCTCGTTGGCGAGGTCGATCTGCGACGGGTGGATCGCCCATTTGCCCTCGAAGCCGAGCGCCGCGCAGCGCCGGGCCGCCGAGGTGTAGCCGTCCGGATCGGAGAAGTCGCCGAACGGGCCGTCGATCGGGCGCAGGCCGTAGGCGCGGCAGGCGACCAGCATGCGGTTCTGGGCGAACAGCCACGGATCCTGCCAGTGGGTCTGGCGTGCACCCGCCTCGTCCTTGTCGGTGAGCACCGAGTAATCCGGGTTCACGCCGCCGATCACGGTCGAGCGGGCGCGCAGCGACGCGGCGTAGTCGGCGACGCCGAACGACATCGCCTCCAGGCGCTTCGAGGACTGGGCGATCGCCTCGACATTGGCCATGCCCAGCGCCGTCTCGATCAGCACCTCGAAGCCGATCTTCTTCTCGCGCCGCTTGGCCTGCTCGATCTGCGTCACCAGCACGTCGATCGCGTAGACGTCCTGCGGCACGCCGACCTTCGGGATCAGGATCATGTCGAGGCGCGGGCAGGCCTCGACGATATCGACCACGTCCCGGTACATGTAGTGGGTGTCGAGGCCGTTGATGCGGATCATCATCGTCTTCGTACCCCAATCGATCTCGTTGAGGGCCTGGACGATGTTCTTGCGCGCCTGCTCCTTGTCGTCGGGCGCGACCGCGTCCTCGAGATCGAGGAAGATCACGTCGGCGGTCGACTTGGCCGACTTCTCCATGAAGGTCGGGTTCGAGCCCGGCACCGCCAGCTCGGACCGGTGCAGGCGGGGCGTGGCTTGCTGGACGAGGGTGAAGCTCATTCGGGAATTCCTCCGTGGTGATTGTCTGGCATTGCGTCCGGGACGGACGCAACGTGGCGGAAGGTGGGGGGCACGGGCCCGGCGGGGCGCGGGGCTATGCGGGGAAGAAGAGAGGCACGGGCCATCTCCTCTCCCCGCGGGCGGGGAGAGGGGAAACCGGCGCCTCATCCGGCAACTGGACGTGCGTCGCTCAGCCCGTCGCCCCGAACCCCGTCGCGACGCAGTTGATCGACAGGAGCAGGGCCGATTTCAGCGTCTCGCGCTGCGCCTCGTCGGTCTCGGCGCGGAAGCGGCGCAGGAGGTTCACCTGCTCGCGGCTGACCTGGTTGAGCACCGGCAACCGCTCGGCGAGCCGGCCGCGATAGAGCGGGAACCGCTCGGCCAGATTGCGCGCGCCGCTCACCTCCAGCACCATGGCGCAGGTCAGCCGGTACTCGGCCTCGATCATCGCGAAAACCGCCTCGCGCGCACCCTCGTGCGGGCACAAGCCGGCGAAGTCCCGGGCGATGTCGAGATCGACCGTCAGCAGGGTCTTCTCGACCTCGTCGATGACTAGGCGGAAGAGCGGCGACTGCTCGAACATCCGCCGCAGCAGCGCCCGGCCGCCCTCCCCGCGCACGTCGAGGAGGCTCTTCAACCCGCTGCCGACCCCGTACCAGCCGGTGATGCCGTGCCGGTTCTGGCTCCAGGCGAAGACCCAGGGGATCGCCCGCAGGTCGGCGAGGCTCCGGGCGCCGAAGCGGCGGGCCGGGCGCGAGCCGATGTTGAGGAGCGCGATCTCGTCGAGCGGGCTCGCCGCACCGAAATAGGTCACGAGGTCCGGATGCGTCAGGAGCTGCACGTAGGCCGCCCGCGAGGCGCCGGACAGGGCCTCCATCACGTCGTCGAATTCCGGGTTCGCCGCCGGGGCCCCGCCGGCCGCCCCGTCGATGGCGTGGGCCAGCACCGCGGAGGCGAGCAGCTCCATCTGGTAGGCGGCGGTGCCGCGATTGGCGTATTTGAACGAGACGACCTCGCCCTGCTCGGTGGTGCGGAACCGGCCCCGGATCGAGCCCGGCGGCTGGGCGGCGATGGCCCGGGCCGTCGGCGCGCCGCCGCGGCTGACCGAGCCGCCGCGGCCGTGGAAGAACGCGATGCCGATGCCCGCCTGCTCGCCGACCTGGGTCAGCAGCCGCTGCGCCTTCGCCAGTTCCCAGTTCGAGGCGACGAAGCCGCCGTCCTTGTTCGAATCCGAGTAGCCGATCATCACCTCCTGCACCCCGCCCTGCTGGCGGGCGGAGCGGCGCACCACCGGGACCTTGAGCAGCGCCCGCATGATCGCGGGGGCGGCGCGCAGGTCGTCGATCGTCTCGAACAGGGGCACGATCGGCAGTGGGCAGATCTCGATGCCGGACGCGTCGAGGAAGACGCCGGCGGTCTTGGCCAGCAGGTAGACGCCCAGGATGTCGGGGACCGAATGGGTCATCGACAACACGAAGGACCCGAAGGCCTCGCGGTCGAGGCTGCCGCGCATCTCCGCCACCAGCCGGAAGGTCGACAGCGTCTCCTGCACCTCCTCCGGCAGGCCGGCGACATCGGTCGGGCCGTCGAGCGGGCGCGCCAGCTCGGCTTCGAGCCAGGCGGTCCAGGCCGGGGAATCGACGTCCGGCGGCTCGCCGTCATGGGCGCGGTGCCACAGGGCCTGGAGCGCCCGGGTGGTGCGGGTGGTGTTCTCACGGATGTCGAGTCGCACGGTCGAGAAGCGGAAGATCTCGACCATCCGGCGCACCGGCCGCACCCGGTTGGCGGCGAGCGACGGGCACCCGGCCTCGGACAGGCCCTGTTCGAGGGCGCGCAGGTCGGCGATCAGCAGGTCGGCATCGCCGTAGCCGGGGCCGACCGGCTCGGATCCCGGTTCCTCCTCCAGCCCGGCGACCGTCGCGTCGAGGCGCCGGCTCACGCAGGTCAGGAACTGGCGGTAGGGCTCGCCCGGGTTGCGCCGCGCGATCTCCTCCCCGTCCGGCTGAAGCGCGAGCTGGTCGGCCAGCGCGGCCGCGAAGGTCTCCGGCACCGGCAGGGCACGGGCGCTGATCGAGAGGGTGCGGGCGAGCCCGGCCACGCCGTCGCGGTAGCGCCGCAGGCTCGCGCGCGCGTTGTGCCGCAGGGTGCGCCGCGTCACCTCGGCGGTGACGAAGGGATTGCCGTCGCGGTCGCCGCCGATCCACGAGCCGAACTGGAAGAAGGCCGGCACCTCGAACCGGGTGCCCGGATAGGCGCTCGCCAGCGCTTCCTCCAGCGAGCCGAGGGTCTCCGGCAGCATCTCGAACAACGTTTCGTCGAAGAAGTGCAGGCCCCAGGCCACCTCGCGGTCGACGGTCGGCTTCTCCAGGTGCAGTTCGCCGGTCATCCAGACCAGCTCGACCTCGTCGCGCAGGTCGTCCATCAGGGCCTGGCGCTCGCGCTCGGTCCAGCGCGGCATCTCCAGCTCCTTCAGGATCAGGTAGATGCGCCGGAACTTCTCCAGCACGGTGACGCGCTTGGCCTCGGTCGGGTGCGCCGTCAGGGTCGGGCGCACGCGCAGCGAGGCCAAGAGTTCATGGACGGTCGCGGCCGGCACGCCCTGCGCGGCGGCCCGGGCCAGGACGGCGCTGAACGAATTCTTGAGCCGGTCGCGCCCGGCATTGCGCTCGACGTGGCGGCGCCGGCGCATGGCGGTGTTCTGCTCGGCGATCGCGATCAGCTGGAACCAGATGCCCTGGACCTGCAAAGCCCGCGCGGTCAGCTCCGGCGACAGCCCGGCAATGTCCGCCTGCCCGCGCAGCACCGCTTCCAGCTCCGGCTGGTGGCGCCGGCAGACATCCACCAGCGAGCGGAACAGCACGTCGAGGGCGACGCGGTCCTCCGTGCCGGTGATCAGCGGCGGGACGAAAGGTGTGTCGGGAACGGGAGTGTGGATCATCGGGGGCTCCCCGTGGGGGTCGAGGGAGTGTCCCCTCCCCCTGTGGGGAGGGGTCATGGGGATCGAAGATCCCGCGTGGGGGTGGTGCAGGAGGCACCGCTGAGCCTCATCCGGCACCATCCCCAGCTCCGGCTCCTCCCTACGAGGGGGAGGAGAGAGGCTGTCACGCCGCCTGGCGGTGTCCGGCCATGACCTGCGCCATGGTCGTCCCGAAGGCGCCCGGGCTCGGGGCCACGGTGAGGCCGTAGGAACGCATGATCTCGGCCTTCTCGGCGGCGCTGTCGCCGGCCGCCGAGATGATCGCGCCGGCATGGCCCATCCGGCGGCCCTTCGGGGCGGTCAGGCCGGCGACGAAGCCGACCACCGGCTTCTTCATGTTGGCTTGGATCCAGGCCGCGGCCTCGGCCTCCTGCGGGCCGCCGATCTCACCGATCATCAGCACCGCCGCGGTGTCCGGATCCTCCTCGAACAGGGCGAGGTGGTCGAGGAACGACGAGCCGTTGATCGGGTCGCCGCCGATGCCGACCGAGGTCGAGATGCCGAGACCCACCGCCTTCATCTGCGCTGCGGCCTCGTAGCCGAGGGTGCCGGAGCGGGAGATCACCCCGATATTGCCCTTCAGGTAGATGTGGCCGGGCATGATGCCGAGCATCGCCTTGCCGGGGGAGATCAGGCCGGCGCAGTTCGGACCGACCACCATTGGCCGGCGCTCCCGGGGGTAGCGGCGCAGGTAGCGCTTCACCCGCATCATGTCCTGGGCCGGGATGCCGTCGGTGATCGAGCAGATCAGACGGATGCCGGCATCCGCCGCCTCCATGATGGCGTCGGCCGCGAAGGGCGGCGCCACGAAGGTGATGCTCGCCTCCGCGCCCGTCTCCTGCACCGCCTGGCGGACGGTGTCGAAGACCGGCACGCCGTGCTCGGTGCGGCCGCCCTTGCCCGGGGTGACGCCGGCCACGACCTTCGAGCCGTAGTCGATCATCTCGCGGGCGTGGAAGCTGCCCTTGTCCCCGGTGATGCCCTGGACCAGGATCCGGGTCGTCTCGTCGATCAGGATGCTCATCGGGCGTCTCCTCAGTTCTTGGTGCGGATCGCGGCCACGGCTTTCTCCGCGGCCTCCGTCAGGGTGTCGGCGGTGATGAGGTCGAGGCCGCTCTTCTCGAGGATCGCCTTGCCGGCCTCGACGTTCGTGCCGGCGAGCCGGACCACCAGGGGCACGTTGATCTTCACCTCGCGGGCGGCCTGGACGACGCCCTCGGCGATCCAGTCGCAGCGGTTGATGCCGGCGAAGATGTTGACCAGGATCGCCCGCACGTTCGGATCGGAGAGAACGAGGCGGAAGGCGGTGGCGACGCGCTGCGGCGAGGCGCCGCCGCCGACATCGAGGAAGTTCGCCGGCTCGCCGCCCGCGTGCTTGATCATGTCCATGGTCGCCATGGCGAGGCCGGCGCCGTTGACGATGCAGCCGATCTCGCCGTCGAGACCAATGTAGTTCAGGTTGTGCTCGGCGGCCTGGGCCTCGCGCGGGTCGCTCTGCGACGGATCGTGCATGTCGGCGATGTTGCGGCGCCGGAACAGCGCGTTGTCGTCGAACGACATCTTGGCGTCCAGCGCCAGGATCCGGTCGTCGCGGGTCACGACCAGCGGGTTGATCTCCAGCATCACCGCGTCGCAATCGCGGAACGCCCGGTAGGCGCTCATGATCGTCTTCACGGCGGCGCCGACCTGCTTGATGTTCAGGCCGAGCTGGAAGGCCAGCTCCCGCGCCTCGAACGGCTGGAGGCCGACCGCGGGCTCCACCACGACCTGCAGCAGCGCGTCGGGATCGGTCGCGGCGATCTCCTCGATGTCCATGCCCCCGGACTTCGACGCCACGACCCGCACCCGCTCGACCTTCCGGTCGAGGACGATGCCGAGATAGAGTTCGCGCTCGAACGGGTCGGCGGTCTCGATGTAGACCCGCTGCACCGGCTTGCCCTCGGGGCCGGTCTGGTGCGTGACGAGGCGCCGGCCGAGCAGGTCGTTCGCCGCGTCGCGGACCTCGTGGGTGGTGCGGCAGAGCCGGATGCCGCCGGCCTTGCCGCGGGCGCCGGCATGGATCTGGGCCTTCACCGCCCAGTGCCCACCGCCCATCTCGGTGGCGGCATAGACCGCCTGGTCGGGGCTGAAGGCGACGGCACCCTTCGGGATCGGCACGCCGAAGCTCGCAAGCAGCTCCTTGGCCTGGTACTCATGCACGTCCATGGCGTCCTCCTGTCGTCTGGGCAAAGGCTTCCCGCTCCGGGCGCGAGGGGGGTCCCTCGCGCCCGGCTGGAAAAGCGCGGTGCGTTGCTTCGATGGATCGCCCGGTTGCTTCTCCGGGCGCGCCGACCCTTAGGTCAGCTTCGACTTCACCAGCCCGTAGACCCGCTCGGTCAGGGCATCGGCGCCGTCCAGCGCCCGGGCGAGGTCGGCGAGGCGGCCTTCGGCGAAGGCCCGGTCCTCGATCGCCTTGGCGTTGACGTAGACGTTCAGGGCGGCGCTGCGCAGGCCGGCCTGGGCCGCCAGCACGGCGACGCCGGCATCGCTGACCACGTTGAGGTTGCCGCGCTCGGCGATCCCCTCGCACAGGTCGATCACCGCCCGGCAGGTCCTGGCGCAGGCGAGCGGTACGTCGGTGGCGAGGCGCAGGGCGTCCTGGATCGCGGCCGCGCGGGCCGCCTTCTCGTCGTCGCTCGCCTTCGGCAGGCCGTAGGCGCCCATCACCGCGTCGAAGGCCGTCACGTCCTCGGCGATCATGCCGGTCAGTTCGGCCCTCAAGTGTTCGGCGCGGTCGCGGGTCGCGATCATCTCGGCCTCGACCTCGGCATACTTCTTCTTGCCGATGGTGAGGTTGCAGACCATCGAGACCAGGGCGGCCCCCATGGCGCCGCAGATCGCCGCCGCGCCGCCGCCGCCGGGGGTCGGGCGCTCGCTCGCCAGGGCGTCGAGAAAGCCCGGGATCGTGTCCACTGCCTGGGCCATCACGCCATCTCTTTCGCGAGCGCGTAGATCTCTTCCGCGTCGAGGACCAGCTCGCTGCTCTCGAACAGCTTGGCGACGCAGGCGCGGTGCAGCTTGAGCTTCAGGCCGCCGATGCCGAGCGCCCCGAACACGACCTTGCCGTGGCGCTCCTTGCCCTTGTCGGTCGCCTCGATCCCGCCGAAGCCGAGCGGCGGCTGTGCGTTGTAGTCGCCCAGGAAGGCGAGATCTTTGGCGGCGCTCCACTGCGCCTCGGAGGCGAGTTCGAGCCCGATCGCGCCTGCGGCGAAGGCGACCTCGGCCTCGGCCAGAGCCGCGCCGCGGGATTCGGCGTCCGGCGTCTCGATCGCCCGGATCGCGACCTTGAACCGGGTCTCGATCGCCTTGGCGGCCTCCTGCGCCTTGGCGAGGTTGCGCCCGGCGAGGGTCACGGTCGCGCCTTCCTGGGCGAGGAGCGCCGCCGAGCGCATGCCGACCGGGCCGGTCCCGGCGAGCACCAGGGCGCGCTTGCCCTGGAGCGAGCCCGCCGCCTTGGCGACGAGGGCGACGCCCGCCGCCGCGGTGGTGTTCGAGCCGTTGGAGTCGAGCATGCACGACACCCGGAACGGTCCGAAGAAGCGCTTGCGCACCGCCTTGAACACGGCCTCGCCGGCCGCCATGCTGCCGCCGCCGACGAAGATCGCGGTAGATTTCTTCTCGGAGCCGCCGCGGGTGTAGATCGTGCCGTCGACGAGCGCCCCGACAGTCTCGGGCGTCACGTTGGGGTAGCCGGTGATGATGTCGGCGCCGCCGTCGTAGCCCACCACCACGTCGAACACGCTGGGCATCGGGTCGGTGTCGAATTGGAACAGAAGCTTCTTCATCGTCGTCCTTTCCGCCGCGGGCGTCCGAGCCGGCGCGGGGCATCTTCAGGGTCGGCGAGAGCGGGTTAGCGTCCCGTCCCGCCCTACTCCACCACGTTCTGCGGCCGCCCGGCCACGAAGGCCTCGATGTTGTCGACGAGCTGGTCGGCCAGGATCTGCATGGCCTGCTTGCTCGCCCAGGCGACGTGGGGGGTGATGATGAGGTTCGGCAGGTCGAGGGCGAGGAGCGGATTGTCGTCCCGCGGCGGCTCGCTGGTCAGCACGTCGAAGCCGGCGCCGCCGATCGTGCCGGCGGTCAGGGCATCGGCCAGCGCCGCCTCGTCGACGAGGCCGCCGCGGGCGGTGTTGATGAGGATCGCGTCGCGCTTCATCCGCGCCAGCTCGTCCCGCCCGATCATGTTGCGGGTCTCAGGGGTCAGCGGCGCGTGGAGCGTGATGACGTCGCTCTCGCGGATGATCGTGTCGAGATCGACGAGGCCCGGTTGGGGCATCACGTCGTAGGCGAGGACCCGCATGCCCAAGGCCTCGGCGCGCTGGCCGATCGACTTGCCGAGCGCCCCGTAGCCGACGATGCCCAGCGTCGAGCCGGCGACGTCGCGGATCGGGTAATCGAAATAGCAGAAATGGCGTGCTTTGGCCCAGTCGCCGCGCCGGACCGAGTTGGTATAGGGCACGATCGCCCGGCGCAGGGCGAAGATCAGACCGATCACGTGCTCCGGCACGGTGTTGAAGGCGTAGTTGCGGATGTTGACGACCGTGATGCCGCGGGACTTGGCGAAGGCCTTGTCGACCACGTCGGTCCCGGTCGCCGCGACCGCGATCAGCTTCAGGTCCGGCAGCTGGGACAGGGTCTCTTCCCGCATCGGCACCTTGTTGACGATGGCGATCTCGGCGCCCTTCAGCCGCTCCACGATCTCGTCGGGTGCCGTCACCGCGTGCTCGACGTATTCATGCTCGAAGCTCGGCGGCCGCAGGGTCGCGTCCAGGGTCTCGCGGTCGAGGAAGACGATGCGGTGGGACATGAATCGGGCGTCTCCGGCGGATTTTGGTAGCTCCCGCTCTCGGGGCGGGCGGGACGTGTCAGGATGGCATGCCGGGCCGGGTCCCGGCAGCCGGTCTAAGGTCGGGCGCTCCGTCTCCTCTCCCCGCGGGCGGGGAGAGGAGAGGCCCTTGCCTCACCCTTCGCGGGTGTTCCGGAAGTGCTCCGTCGCCGCGGCGACGCCGCTGCCGGGCGTGATGCGGATGCCGGCATCCTGCATCGCCATCTCGACGCCGGCCAGCGCACCGAGGAGCATCAGCTCGTTGAGGTCGCCGATATGGCCGATGCGGAAGAGCTTGCCCGCCACCTGCGACAGGCCGGCGCCCAGCGCGAGGTTGTAGCGGCGATAGGCGATGTCGATCACGTCCGCGCCGTTGATCCCTTCCGGCACCATCACGGCGCTCACCGTGTCGGAGTGCCACTTCGGATCCTTGGCGCACAGCGTCAGGCCCCAGGCCTTGACCGCCGCGCGGGTGCCGTCGGCGAGCCGGCGGTGGCGGGTGAAGATGTTCTCCAGCCCCTCGTCCTCGACGCAAGCCAGGGCCTCGCGCAGGCCGTACAGCATCGGCAGGGCCGGCGTGTAGGGGAAGTAGCCGGTGGCGTTGGCCTTGGCCTGGTCGTTGAAGTCGAAGTAGACGCGCCGGCACTCGGCGGTCTTGGCGGCTTCCAGCGCCCGCTTGCTGACGCAGACGAGGCCGAGGCCCGCCGGCAGCATCAGGCCCTTCTGCGAGCCAGTGATGGCGCAATCGACCCGCCACTCGTCGGCCCGGAAGTCGATGCTGCCGATCGACGAGACGCCGTCGACGTAGAGCATGGCCGGGTGGTTCGCGGCGTCGATCGCCTTGCGCACCGCGCCGATATCGGAGGTGACGCCGGTGGTGGTCTCGTTGTGGACCACCAGCACCGCCTTGATCCGGTGCTCGCGGTCGGCCCGCAGAGCCTCCTCGATCCGCTCGGGATTGGCGCCGGTGCCCCACTCCTCCTCCTGGACCTCGACGTCGAGGCCGACCCGGCGGGCAAGGTCGATCCACAGCGTGCTGAACTGGCCGTAGCGCGACGCCAGCACCCGGTCGCCGGGGGAGAGGGTGTTGGTGAGCGCCGCTTCCCAGGCGCCGGTGCCGGTCGAGGGGAAGAGGAAGATCTGGCCTTCGCGGGACTTGAAGACCTTCTTGGTCTCCTCGAACAGCGGCAGGGTCAGCTCGGGAAAGGACGACGAGCGATGGTCCTCGGACGGCACGATCATCGCGCGCGAGACCCGCTCGGGAATGTTGGTCGGACCCGGAACGAAAAGGAAGTTGCGTCCCGGACGTCTCGATCCAGCCATGGTGTCTCCTCCGGCCCTGTGGGCTCAAAGCCCGGACGTTCTCGTCGTCCGGTCTCGTGAAATCGGTTGCGCGATCCCCGCTCGGCGGCGGGTGACGGGGATCGGACGGTCGAACCCGAAGACCAGCCGGCGGCACGCCGCCGTCCGGGCCCCGGGTCGCCCTGTCGAGAGCGACTATGCGGGCGCCGCTTCCGGAAGGAAAATTGAAAAAACTGAGCCCCTTATTCAAAAAATTGAAATGCCCGCGATCGTCTCCCCCAAAAGGGGTAGGCGGCTGCACCTTCCGTCGTACGGCTCAGTCGAGGCTCGGCCGGATCGGCAGTATTGCATAGAAAAGCCGCAAACCTTATCGAATGTGATCAGCGGGACCGATCACGACGGATATGCATCGGCTTCAAGATGCAACGGGTCGGAACCGGGGGGAGACCGTTCCATGATTGCGAGCAGCGTGGGCTCAGGGTTCACACGCGCAGAATCCACCCGCCTGTGGCCGCGCACCGTGCGCCGCTGGCCGACCTACAATCTGTTTCGCCGGCGCGCGGAGCCAGACCTGGTGTGCGCGGTGCCGAACGACTTCCCGGTGCCGGCCTTCGTCTCCGGCGAGGCCTGGACCTATGCCGGCAGCATCAGTTCGCCGTCCGAGGCGCCGCCCGGCTTCGTGGCCGAGATCGCCGAGCGCGGCGCCGAGACCCGCGGCTTCCACCTGTTCCACCAGCTGCCGGCCACGGTCGTGCTGGAGCAGGCGTGGCGGGCCGCCGGATAAGCTTATCTTTCGGAGAACCCGGGCGGGGGTTCGCGCATTGTCCAGCCAAGACACACCTTGGCGAGATCTGTCGCACCGATCTGCCCAAAGCCCGGAGTTCCGAAGATGCTCTTCAAGACCGTCATCGCGGCCGGCCTCGTGCTCGCCGGCTCCGCTGCCGCCCGCGCCGAGGGCACCAGCCTCGATCAGGCCGGTATCCCGGCCCTCGACGTGCCGGGCTTCTCCACGAGCGTCCCGGCCGGCATGCCGCTCTTCGCCGCCCTGCCCCGGATGGCGCCGGGCGCCGAGGTCGAGGTCCGCGGCATCGACGCGAGCGGCCTCGTCGCCTTCGGCCCGACGGTGCCGTCGATGATGGACCCGAATGCCGACATCGCGACCGGCTCGTTGAAGAAGTAGGTCGATCGTGGCCGGGGCGCCTTGCCCCGGCTCATGAGCGCTCTTGATCGACCCGACCTCCACCCTCCACCATGTCGTTCCGGGACCGCGCAGCGGAGCCCGGAACGACATGGTGGAAATCAGGTCGCTCAGGCGCTCAACGCCGCCACCCGTGCCGCCGCCTCGAATTCCTCCCGGCGCCTGTCCAGGCGCGCTTCCGCTTCCGCGTCCCGACCCCAGACCTCCGCCTGGAAGGTCTCGTCGACATGCGCGGCGGTCCAGCCCTCCTGCGGGGTCAGGCGGCCGTGCAGGACGGCGAGCGCGATCAGCAGCGAGCCGGTGAGCGTCGTCATCGAGTGCAGGCCTGCCAGGGCCGTCGGGCTCTCCACCGCCGCGATAGCGCGGCGCAGGGCCTGCAGCGACGCCTCCGGCTGTGTGACGTGCATCACGCCCTCGCTCAGCACGAACCGGGCGCCGAGCGCCTCGTGGGCCCAGGCCAGCACCGGGTCCCAGGCGGTGGCTTGCGCGGCGACGAGACGGGCCGGGTCGCCGGCCCGGTAGACGACGAGGTCGGTGCCCGCATAGGCCGAGAGATCGTCGATCACCGCCTCGCGCCGCTCGGACACCCCGTCGAGGGCCGAGTTGACGAGGCGGGTGAGCGGCATCCGCGCCGGATCGATGAATTCACCTTGCGCGCCCCACTCCGCCGCCAGGGCCTCGGCGAGGGCGGCCTGGGGCACGGCGAGGTAGCGGCGGGCCGGGGTACGGGCTGGGCGGCCGTCGAGGACGAGGCGGAAGCCGTCCTCGGCCGGCGCGACGCCGGCTTCCTCGTAGAAGCGCTTGGGCAGCGCGGGCTTCGCCGATTGGCGGGCGGCGCGGACCGGATCGGGCGAAGCCTCCGGGTCCCCGAGCCAGTCCTGGGTCACGTCGTTGCTCATGGGGCGAAGATAAGGTCTCGGGGTCGTCGTTGCGAGGCGCTCGTCAGGCCGCCGCGATCCGGTCCATCAGGACGGATTCGAGGGCGGCCATGCTGTCGATCACCGCGTGCGCGCCGGCGTTCCGCAGAGCCTCGGGGGTGTGGTAGCCCCAGGCGACGCCGAACGCCCCGACCTGGGCGCCCCGCGCCATCATCATGTCGTAGGTCGTGTCGCCGATCATCACGGTCCGCGCCGGCTCGGCCCCGGTCTCGGCTATCGCCTGTTCCAGCATCGCCGGGTGGGGCTTCGAGGGGGCGTCGTCGGCGGTCTGCACCGTGGAGAACCAGCCCGCCCAGCCGTGGAGCGCGACGAGGTGGTCGACGCCGCGGCGGGATTTTCCCGTGGCGATGCCGAGCTGCACTTTCGGTTCGCGGTTGAGCCGGGCCAGCAGCGCGGCGGCACCGGGAAACAGCGCCTCGCGGATCTCGGCCCGGGCCCGCAGCCGGCCGAACGACTGCTTGTAGGCCTCGGAGAGGGCCACCACCGGCCCATCCGATCCGACGAGAGCCGTGAAGGCCTGCGGCAGCGACAGCCCGACCACCGATAGCGAGCGCTCCCGCGTCGGCGCCGGCAGCCCCACCGCGGCGAAGGCCTCGCGCTGGGCCGCCACGATCATGTGCTGGCTGTCGACCAGGGTGCCGTCGACGTCGAAGACGATCAGGAGCATGGGTGTTCGGGCCGCCTCGTTCCGTGCCGAGCGAGGCCTCGCCCGCACCCCGCCCTCAGGGCTGCTTGCCTCAGGGCTGCTTGGCGCGGGCCGGCTGGCCCGGCTGGATCCGCTCATAGCCCAGGCGGCAGCGGATCAGGAAGCGGCGGCGCGCGCCACCATGCAGGCCGCGCCGCTGCGAGGCGCGGTTGCAGGCGGCGTAGCTCGGGCGGCGCCGGCGGGGCGTCGCCGCGCGCTCGGTTCCGGCCGGCCGGCTCGCCGTCGCATGGCCGTCTATGGGTGCCGCGCCGCGGCCGTCCTGTCGGCTCTCATGACGGCCGTCCTGGCGACCATCCTGCCGGCCTTGCGCGGGCTTGCCGTCGGGGCGCGCGGCCGGTGCCGTCGGAGCGGCGGGCGTCGGCTCGGGAGCGGCGGGAGTCTGGGCCTGCGCCGTCCCGAGGAAGAGGAATCCGATCAGGCCGAGGCTGGCGAGCGCGGCGGGTTTCATCTGGCTTGTCTCACTCCCGATGGGCCGCGGGCCCGCGCTGGCGCCGTGCTCGCGACCGCCGCCTTGAGAATAAGGCGCGCGGGCGTCCTGCCAAGGCCTCTCCGTCCATCCCCCTCCCCAAGGGCAGCCTGCCCATGGAGGGAGATCCCTGCCGCGCGCGTCGTCACGCCTCGGGCGCCTCCACGATCGGGTCGTAGCGCGCGGCGTCGAACCCGAGCAGGTTCCAGCTCTGCGCCATGTGGGGCGGGAGCGGCGCCGTCACGTCGATCGGCTTGGCGGTGCGCGGATGCGGGATCACGATGCGCCGGGCGAGGAGGTGCAGGCGGTTCTGCAGCCCCCCGGGCAGCTCCCAGTTCTCGATGTCGAAGTATTTCGGGTCGCCGACGAGCGGGTGGCCGATATGGGCCGCGTGGGCGCGCAGCTGGTGCGTACGGCCGGTGACCGGCTTCAGCGACAGCCAGGCGAGCTTCTGCCCGGCCTGGTCGACCACGGCGTAGTAGGTGAGCGCGTGGCTCGCGCCCTCGTCGCCGTGCTTGGCCACCCGCATCCGGGCGTCGGAATCGCCGATCTCCTCCTTGGCGAGGTAGGTCGAGATCCGGCCCTGGCGCACCTTCGGCACGCCGGCCGCGAGCGCCCAGTAGATCTTGCGCGCCGCCCGCGACCGGAAGGTCTTGGCGAGCGTCGCCGCGGCGAGCCGGGTCTTGGCGATGATGAGGCAGCCCGCCGTGTCCTTGTCGAGGCGGTGGACGAGGCGCGGCTTCTGGCCGTCCTTGTCGCGCATCGCCTCGAGCAGGCCGTCGACGTGGCGGGTGGTGCCCGAGCCGCCCTGGACCGCGAGGCCGAACGGCTTGTTGAGCACCATCATGTCCTGGTCCTCGTAGAGGATCAGGGAGCGCAGGAAGGCGAGATCCCCCTCCGCCCGGGGCGAGCCGGGAGCCGGGGCGCGCGCCTCAAGGCTCAAGGGCGGCACGCGCACGCTGGCGCCGGGCTCGACCCGGTCGGCGGCCTTGGCACGCTTGCCGTTCACCCGCAACTCGCCCTTGCGCACCAGGCTCTGGATGCGGGTGAAGGGCAGCTGCGGGAAGCGGGCCGAGAGGAAGCGGTCGATCCGCATTCCGGCCTCGTCCGGCGTCACCTCCAGCGTCTGCACCCCGGTGGCAAGAGCCTCGGCGGTCGCCTCGCGGAGCGCCCGGCGGGTCGGGGGGCTGGTCGCCGCGGAGCCGGATTCCGCGGGAGCGCGACGCGGCGCGTCGCCGGTCTCCCGACGCTCGTCCCGGCCCTCGTGCCTGCGAGGCCGGGCCGTCGGACGGCCCTCTTGCGCGGTGCGGGTGGCGGGCCGTTCCGCCGCGCCGGTGCGCGGCCGGTCGGATCTCGGCTTATCCGACCTCGGCCTCTCCGATTTTGGCTTGGGAGGAAATTTCCCGGCCGGCACGCGGGCCGGCGCCTCGTCCCGCTCCCAAGGAGAGGCGTCGCTCGTATCGCGGCCGAAGGCCGCGCGGGGGGCCGGGCCGGCCCGGCTGGAGACCACCAGGCCGGCGGCGCGCTCGGCGGCGTCGCGGGCGGTGTTGCGCGGTCCGGTGCGGGCCCGCGGCGGGCGGGCGGGTCCGCCCGGGCCGGTCCGCGACCGCCCGGAACCGCCGCGAGAAGGAGGCTTCGTCATGCGGCGGCTCGTAGCACCCGCAAGCCCTCCCGTCACGCCCGGCAAATCACCGCCGGGACATCATCGCAGAAATCGTCCCCGAGGATCATCTCCACGAGACGCCGCGCGAAAACCCCTCGGGACGGCCGTGGGCCGGCTCCGCGAAGGCGGCGGCACAGTCGATGCCGAAGCGCTGGACCAGGTCGTCGGCGAGGCCGGAAAAATCGTCCGCCGCGCGGGCCTGGGGGCGGTGGTGCCGCACCGGCCGGCGCCGGGCGAAGGCCTCGCTCACCGCCACGTCGGTGCGCACCCCTCGCACCATCTGACCGGGCCCGAAGGCGGTGCGGAGCTGGCCCAGCGTCTCGCGTTCGACATTGGTGCGCAGGTCGACGCGCATCGGCGCGATGGCGAGGCCGAGCGGCGCGGCGCGGAGGCGCAGCATCGTGTCGTGGTAGGAGCGGGCGAACTGGCACACGCCTTCGAGGCCGAGGGGATCGAGGGTGGTGGGGACCACCACGCCGTCGCTCGCCATCAGGGCGCAGATCGTGAGCGCGGCCGCGGCCGGCGGCACGTCGATCAACACCAGGTCGTGGGCGTGGCGCAAGGGAGCGAGGGCGGCGGCGATGCAGTGGATGTCACTGTTGCCGAGCTGCCCGTCGAAGCCGCGGTCGGCGGGCACCATCGCGACGTTGTCCTCCCCGGTCGCCTGCGCGGCGCCGCCGTAATCGGTGTGCGCCCGCAGCAGCGGCGTGTGGGCGTTGGCGGATCCGAGCCGCGCGCTCACCCCGAGCCCGAGGCCGGCATGCCCCTGCGGATCGAGATCGACCACCAGCACCCGGTAGCCTCGGACGCCGAGTTCGGCCGCGAGGTTGACCGCGGAGGTCGTCTTGCCGGTGCCGCCCTTGCAATTGGCGATCGAGAGCACCCGCACCGTCATCGCGCCCGCCTGGATCGCGCCCGCGCGGGCGGTCGATTCTGTTCCATCCCGACAGGCTGACCCAGGGGAGAGTGGAGCGTCAACGCCTCCCGGACCGGTTGTTCACACGACGGTCAAGATTCCCCGGACGATTCCTCGCAGGGTCCCTGGCCGGCCCGTTCCCGGCGGGCCTTCTCCCACCAGTCCAGGCGCTCGGCGATGCGGCGCTCGAAGCCCCGCTCGGTCGGCGCGTAGAGATGCCGGCGTCCCAGCCGCTCCGGCCAGTAATCCTGGCCCGAGAAGGCGTCGGGCTCGTCGTGGTCGTAGCGGTAGCCCTCGCCGTAGCCGAGCCTGCGCATCAGCTTGGTCGGGGCGTTGAGGATGGTGCGCGGCGGCGGCAGCGAGCCGTGCTCCTTGGCCAGGCGTGTCGCGGCCTTGTAGGCGGTGTAGACCGCGTTCGATTTCGGCGCCGTCGCGAGGTAGATCGCCGCCTGCGCCAGGGCCAATTCACCCTCCGGCGAGCCCAGGAAGTCGAACGCCTCCTTGGCGGCGTTCGCCACCACCAGGGCCTGCGGGTCGGCGAGCCCGATATCCTCCACCGCCATCCGCACCAGCCGGCGGGCGATGAACAGCCGGTCCTCGCCGGCATCGAGCATCCGGCAGAGATAATAGAGGGCGGCGTCCGGGTCGGAGCCGCGGATCGTCTTGTGCAGCGCGGATATGAGGTTGTAGTGCCCCTCCTGCGCCTTGTCGTAGATCGGGGCGCGGCGCTGGATCAGCTCCTGCAACAGGGCCGCATCCAGGGTCTCGCCGGGCGCCGCGGAGCGCCAGACCTCCTCGGCGAGGGTCAGGGCCGCCCGGCCGTCGCCGTCGGCCATCCGCACCAGCACCGCGCGGGCCTCCGGATCGAGGGGCAGCGGCCGCCCGGTCACCGCCTCGGCCCGGTCGAGGAGCCGGGCGATCGCCGCCTCGTCGAGAGCGCGGAAGACCAGCACCCGGGCGCGGGAGAGGAGCGCGGCGTTCAGCTCGAAGGACGGGTTCTCGGTGGTGGCGCCTACCAGCGTGACGGTGCCGTCCTCGACCACCGGCAGGAAGGCGTCGAGCTGGGCGCGGTTGAAGCGGTGGATCTCGTCGACGAAGAGCAGCGTGCCGCGCCCCGCCGCCCGCCGGGCACGGGCCGCCTCGAACACCTTTCGCAGTTCGGCGACGCCGGAGAAGATCGCCGAGATCTGCTCGAAATGCAGGTCGGTCTCGCCGGCCAAGAGCCGCGCCACCGTGGTCTTGCCGGTGCCGGGCGGTCCCCACAGGATCAGCGAGCCGAGGTTGCGCCCGCGCAGGAGCCGGGTCAGCGCGCCGCCCGCCCCGGTCAGGTGCTCCTGCCCGACCACCTCGGCGAGGGTCGTCGGCCGCAAGGTGTCGGCGAGGGGGCGGGGCGCGTCGCGGTCGAGGCCCGCGGAGACGAACAGGTCGGACATGCCCGCATCAACACCCGCCGGGCGCGAGGCCGCAAGAGCGCGCCGGCCCTCGCCCACCGCCCGTCGGGCCCGAAGGCGCAGGCCCTGCCAGGATGATGCGAAGAGGCACCGAAACTGCTACCCTCTCGGCGGGGTCACCCCCATGCGCCGGCGCGCTTGCCGGGACCCGGTCTTCAGCCTAGCAAGCAGCATGCGATTCAACTTCAACGTCGTCGGCCCGGCGAGCTTCGAGCTCTGGATCGCGCCCGACGACATGCGCCGCACGCCGCGCGTCCGCGTGGTCATGGACCGCACGCAGGAGGCCGTGATCGAGGCCTGGGTGCATTACCCGCAGCTGAAGGAGTTTGGCTGGCACGCCCACGGCATCTGCGGCTTCAAGCTCGACGGCGGGAGCTGCCCCGGCCTCGATCAGGCGACGCGCTTCGACATCTACGACGGCGACACCAACATCCTGCTCTACCGGCACCGCGCCGGTGCCGCCCACCGCCCGGCCCGCGTGCTCGCGCTCGACTACACGATCAACCAGGACAATGCCGCCCGCGACATGCTCTTCCCGGAATTCGGGATGGCGTATTTCGGCATCCACGACATCCACTTCGACCTGCTGCGCTGCATCATCGACATCAAGTACTGCGACTCGATGCTGCTGCAGGGCAGCCTGTTGTTGAAACGCTACGAGGACGTGATCCAGACCGGGGAGTACGTGAAGACGATCCTGGTCGTCGATCCCTACGTGGAACTGGCCAAGCGCATCCTGTGGCTGCGCCGGATGGCGGAGATCGGCAAGGACCCGGCCCAGGCCTGGCGCGTCGACCATCTCCAGGGCCCCTGCGCCTTCGCGGCCGGGCTCGACCTCGGCAGCACGTCGGCCCTGCGCAAGGGCTTCGACCGCATCGACGTGGAGACCTACGGGTTCCTGGAGAACCCGCTCACCCGCGACCTCTCCTGCTCCTTCCCGGGCGAGGCGATGAAGCCGGGACACTGGACGCTGGCGATCGACGCCTTGTCGCGTTTCCACGTCATCGGCCACCAGCATTTCTGGAGCGCCTACACGGCGATGCTGGCCGACGTCCTGACGCTCGAAGGCCCGGCTCTGCCCGAGCGCCGGGTGCCCGAGCCGGTGTTGCAACTCGCCGAGACCCTGAGCCGGGTGAAGACCACGCTCGGCCTCGTCGAGATGGACATCAACCTCAGCGACAAGGTCTACACGATCATCGAGGCGCAGTGGGAGAAGGCGTGAGCGGCGCTCGCAGAAAAGCGGGTCGCGCTCAAGAACCCATTCGCGACCTCATCCTGAGGTGCGAATGGAAAGAGCCTCGCAGGAAGGCTCCGAATGGGGGCACCCGTCGATCACACGCCGGTGCCGGTTCCCTCAGGGTCGGCGATAGACCCACACCCGCGCCGGCGGCAGGTTGAGCCACACCTTGTTCGAGCGGCTGGCGGTGTAGGTCGTGGACTTGGCCGGGATCGGCGGCACCACCGCGTAGGTGAACTGCACGAACGGCGCGTCCGGATGCATCAGGTCGTGGACGGCGCCCAGGAGGTCGAGGCGCTGCTCGAGGGGCTTGGTGAAGAGCGGCAGGCTCGAGATCGTGGCGCAGGCCGGCTCGTCGACGATGCCCGCCAGGGTCGCTCGGATGTCGTAGGCATCGCCCTGCAGCACCGTGGCCTTGGGAAAGCGCCGGCGCAGCAGCTTGCAGAAATCGGGGTTGTACTCGACGAGGACCAGCCGCTCCTGGGCGATGCCGCGGCGCACCAGGGCGTCGGTCACCGGGCCGGTGCCCGGCCCGAGCTCGATCACCGGGCCGGTCAGGCGCGGATCGACGTAGGAGGCCATGGTGCGGGCCAGCATCCGGCCCGACGGCGTGACGGCGCCGGTAACCAGGGGCCGCTCGAACCACGAGCGCAGGAACCGCGCCTCGTCTTCCAGGATGTCGCGCTTCTTGTGCGGCTGCGAATGGGGCAGCGGGCTCGAGACCGCGACGGCTTTGGCCCTGGATCGGTGAGGCAAAGGCAAGACCGAAGACCCTTGAACAGGCGAAAAAAGTCGGTTGGCGAACGGCTGTCGTTCAAAGGCGCGCCGCCGTCAAGCCTGACGCGCCCGCCCGAGACCCGCGAACCCCGCAATCCCACTCGCGCGGGAGAACGCGCAACGGCTGCGTCGGTTCGGGGGCTTAATCCATCAGGCGCGGCCGGAGCCGCTGAGGCCGTCGAAGAACTCCTTCACCCGGGAGAAGAAGCCGGCGCTCTCCGGGTGGTTGTCGGCCTGCGTGCCGTGCGTGTCGAATTCCTGCAAGAGTTCGCGCTGGCGCTTGGTGAGGTTCTGCGGCGTCTCGACGAAGACCTGGATGTAGAGGTCGCCGACGTCGCGCGAGCGCAGCACCGGCATGCCCTTGCCCTTGAGGCGGAACTGCTTGTTGGTCTGGGTGCCGGCCGGAACCCGGACCGAGGTGTGCGAGCCGTCGATCACCGGCACGGTGATCTCGCCCGAGAGCGCCGCCGTCACCATCGAGATCGGCACGCGGCAGAACAGGTCGGCGCCGTCGCGCTGGAAGAACGGGTGCGGCTTGATCGCCAGGAAGATGTAGAGGTCCCCCGCCGGCCCGCCGCGCAGGCCCGATTCGCCCTCGCCGGCGAGCCGGATGCGCAGGCCGTCGTCGACGCCCGCCGGCACGTTGATCGAGAGCGTGCGCTCGCGGGTGACGCGGCCGGCGCCCAAGCAGGCCGGGCACGGATCCTCGATGATCTCGCCGCGGCCGTGGCAGGCCGGGCAGGTGCGCTCGATGGCGAAGAAGCCCTGCGCCGCCCGCACGCGGCCGTAGCCGGCGCAGGTCGGGCAGGTCTTGGGCTTCGAGCCGGCCTTGGCGCCCGAGCCGGCGCAGACCTCGCAGGTGACCGAGGTCGGCATCTTGATCGTCTCGGTCTTGCCCGTGAAGGCTTCCTCGAGGCTGATCTCGAGGTTGTAGCGCAGGTCGGCGCCGCGCTCGCGGCCCCCGCCCGGACGCCCGCCGGGGCCGGCCCCGGGGCGCCCGCCGCCCGGGCCGCCGCGGGCGTCGCCGAAGAACGTGTCGAAGATGTCCGACATGAAGTCGCCGAACTCGTTGCCGAATCCGGGGCCGCCCTGGCCGCCCTGCGAGAAGGCCGCGTGGCCGAAGCGGTCGTAGGCGGCGCGCTTCTGCCCGTCGGACAGGCACTGGTAGGCTTCGTTGAGCTCCTTGAACTTGAGCTCGGCCTCCTTGTCGCCGGGGTTGCGGTCGGGGTGGTAGACCATCGCCAGCTTGCGGAAGGCCGACTTCATCTCGCCGTCGGTCGCGGTCCGGGCGACGCCCAGAACCTCGTAATAGTCGCGCTTCGACATTCCTGTCCCCGGCCCCGCCGTGTCCCCGTCGGGCATCGTCCATACACGTCCGGTCCCCGGCGCCGTTTCCGTGCGCCGGGGACCGGATCGATCTGCAAATTCCCGGCCGCACGGATCTCAGATCCGTGCGGCAAGCTCAAGGCGAATTACGCCCGCTTCTTCTGGTCCTTGTCGTCGACTTCCTGGAAGTCGGCGTCGATGACGTCGTCCTTCTTGGGCTCGGCGCCCGGGGCCGCGCCCGCGGCGGCGTCCGGACCGGCCTGGCTCGCGGCGTACATCGCCTCGCCGAGCTTCATCGAGGCCTGCATCAGGTCGGTGGTGCGGGCCTTGATCTGCTCGACGTCCTCGCCGGCGAGCGACTGGCGCAGGGCGTCGATGGCGGTGGTGATCGCGGCCTTGTCAGAGGCCGGAACCTTGTCGCCGTGCTCAGTCACCGACTTCTCGGTGGCGTGGATCAGGCTCTCGCCCTGGTTCTTCACCTCGACCAGCTCGCGGCGCTTCTTGTCGTCGGCCGCGTTGGCCTCCGCCTCCTGCACCATGCGCTGGATGTCGGCGTCGGACAGGCCGCCCGAGGCCTGGATGCGGATCTGGTGCTCCTTGCCCGTCGCCTTGTCCTTGGCCGTCACGTTGACGATGCCGTTGGCGTCGATGTCGAAGGTCACCTCGATCTGCGGCAGGCCGCGCGGGGCCGGCGGGATGCCGACGAGGTCGAACTGGCCGAGCAGCTTGTTGTCGGCCGCCATCTCGCGCTCACCCTGGAAGACCCGGATGGTGACCGCGTTCTGGTTGTCCTCCGCCGTCGAGAACACCTGCGACTTCTTGGTCGGGATGGTGGTGTTGCGGTCGATGAGCCGGGTGAACACGCCGCCCAGGGTCTCGATGCCGAGCGAGAGCGGGGTCACGTCGAGGAGCAGCACGTCCTTGACGTCGCCCTGGAGCACGCCGGCCTGCACCGCGGCGCCGATCGCCACGACCTCGTCCGGGTTGACGCCCTTGTGGGGCTCCTTGCCGAAGAAGGTCTTCACCTGCTCCTGGACCTTCGGCATGCGGGTCATGCCGCCGACCAGGACCACCTCGTCGATCTCGGCCGCCGAGACGCCTGCATCCTTGAGCGCCTTGCGGCAGGGCTCGATCGTGCGCTGCACCAGGTCGTCGACCAGCGACTCGTACTTGGCGCGGCTGAGCTTCAGCGCCAGGTGCTTCGGGCCGCTCGCATCGGCGGTGATGTAGGGCAGGTTGATCTCGGTCTGGGTCGCCGAGGACAGCTCGATCTTCGCCTTCTCGGCGGCCTCCTTGAGGCGCTGGAGGGCGAGCTTGTCCTTGGTCAGGTCGATGCCCTGCTCGCGCTTGAACTCGGCCGCTAGGTACTCGACGATGCGGTTGTCGAAGTCCTCGCCGCCCAGGAACGTGTCGCCGTTGGTCGACTTCACCTCGAACACGCCGTCGCCGATCTCCAGGATCGAGACGTCGAAGGTGCCGCCGCCGAGGTCGTAGACCGCGATCAGGCCGGCCTTCTTCTTGTCGAGGCCGTAGGCGAGCGCCGCCGCGGTCGGCTCGTTGATGATGCGCAGCACCTCGAGGCCGGCGATCTTGCCGGCATCCTTGGTCGCCTGGCGCTGGGCGTCGTTGAAGTAGGCCGGGACGGTGATGACCGCCTGGGTGACCGGCTGGCCGAGATACGACTCGGCCGTCTCCTTCATCTTCTGCAGCGTGAAGGCGGAGATCTGCGACGGCGAGTAGGACTTGCCGTCCGCCTCGACCCAGGCGTCGCCGCCGTTCGAGCGGGTGATCTTGTAGGGGACGAGCCCCTTGTCCTTCTGCGTCATCGGGTCGTCGTAGGTACGGCCGATGAGGCGCTTGATCGCGAAGAAGGTGCGCTCCGGGTTCGTGACCGCCTGGCGCTTGGCCGGCTGGCCGACGAGCCGCTCGCCGTCGTCCGTAAAGGCAACGATCGACGGGGTGGTGCGCGCGCCTTCCGCGTTCTCGATGACCTTCGGCTGCGTGCCTTCCATCACGGCCACGCAGCTATTCGTGGTGCCAAGGTCGATGCCGATGACTTTACCCATGGTGGGATCCCTCGTTGGTGTTTTTTAAGCAGACCGCCGAGCCCCGAAGCAGCTCGGCCCATGGCGGTACTCGATCGAATGGTTTGAGCCGGGGCGGGCCGGACCGCGCCTCGCCGGGAACCCGGCGAGCGGGGGAGTTGCCCGCGCCGAGCCGGATATAAGAAGGCCGTTTCGGGGCCGCAAGGCGAGCCGGGCCGTGGCGCGCACCATGAATCGGCCCTCGCGCGGGACTTCCGTTTTCCCGATCGTCGCCGGTTCCCCGGCGGCCGGCCCGTCGCCGGAGGGCCCGCGCCGGGAGCCGCCGCCTGCTCGTCCCGGCGGCCCATCCTTACGGCCAAGCCGCCATGACAATGTTGCGGGCTTGCCACGCCCGTGCCACGGAGCCCATGCTACGTCCCTGCAGGACGTCCATCCCGCAGATGTCATCCCGCCCTTGCGCCTGGAGCCTGATGCAGTCCGTTCGCCCCTTCCTCCGCCCGGTGGCCCTGCCCGCTCTCGCGGCCCTGCCTCTCGCGGCGGTCCTGATGGTGGCACCGGCCCCGGCCTCGGCCCAGTCCTTCCTCGAGGAATTGTTCGGCATCGGCCGCGCCGCGCGCCCGCCGGTGCCGCCGGCCCCGATCCCGGGTGGCCGGGCCCCGGGCGCCCCCGGCGAGGCGCCGCCCGAGGCCGCACCCCGGCCGGCCCCGGCGCCGCCCGCTCCCCCGAAGCCCGTGGTGCTGAAGACCCCCAACGACGACGCGGTGCTCGGCCAGGAGCTGCAGCAGAACGGCAATGCCGGCTCGCTCCGCCTGGACCGCTCCGGCGCCGGCTTCACCGCCCGCGTGACGCTATCCGGCACCAAGGTCTCGCAGCCGACCGAGGCCTGCAAGGTCGCCCTCGGTGACGGGCAGCCGCTGGCGCTCGCCGACCAGGGCAAGCCCAACGGCGTGACCCAGCTCGCCTCCGCGGGGCCGGCCTGCCCGCTGCGGTTCGAGATCCTGGAGGGCAGCGTGATGGTGATGCCGCTCGCCGAGGCGGAGTCGTGCGTCTTCACCGCCTCGGACTGCGCCACCACGCCCAAGGGCCTGTGGGGTCCGGGCGCCGCCGCCCTGCTGCCGCGGGCGCAGGAATTCGATTCCGCCCGCGGCGTCGCCGACAAGGCGGTGCGCGAGAACTACAAGGTGATGACCCAGCGCGCCCGGCGCGAGGACGTGCGGCCGATCGTGACCGAGCAGGCCGCCTTCTCGTCCGACCGCGAGCAGATCTGCCGCGCCTATGTCCGCGAGGGCTCGCACGGCTTCTGTCACCTGCGCTTCTCCGAGGCGCGGGCGCTCTCGCTCGCCACCCGCCTCGGCCTGTCGGGCGCGGCGCCGACCGCCAGCAACGCGCCCCGTCCGGCGGCGCGCGTGCGCCGTCCGGCCCCGGCGGTCGAGGGGATGAACCCGGGCTTCGAGGCCGGCGCGCAGGACCAGTAGCGCGCCGCGAGATGCCGTCCGGCGGCGCGGCCGCCCCGTCGTCAGGCGTGGCCGGCGGTGGTCGAGAGCATGGCGGGCTCGATGCCGATGCCGCGCAGGGCCCGGTCGTACTTGGTCTCCAGGGACGTGTTGAAGATCAGGTCCGGATCGGCCGGGCAGTGCAGCCAGCCATTGGCCTGGATCTCGTTCTCGAGCTGGCCGGCCTGCCAGCCGGCATAGCCGAGGGCCAGCACCGCGCTCGCCGGCCCCTTGCCGACCGCGATCGCCCGCAGGATCTCGATCGTCGCGGTGAGGCAGATGCCGTCGTCGATCAGCAGGGTCGACTGGTCGATGTGGAAATCGGGCGAGTGCAGCACGAAGCCCCGGCTCGCCTCGACCGGCCCGCCCATCAGCACCGGCATGTGGCCGATCCGGCTCGGCAGCCGGATCGCGTCGTCCTGGGCGATGATGTCGAGCTGGACCAGCAGGTCCGGCATGTTGAGGTCGGCGGCCGGCTTGTTGACGATGATCCCCATCGCCCCCTCCGCCGAATGCGCGCAGAGATAGATGACCGAGCGCGAGAAGCGCTCGTCGGCCATGCCCGGCATGGCGACGAGGAGCTGCCCGTCGAGGTAGCTCGGTGCGCCGCGGTCGTGGGACTCCCCACCCTCCGCCCGTGCGTCGGGGCGCGGATCCGGCCTCGCGCCGGCGGCGTCCTGGGTGAGAAGGTCCTGAGGAAATCTGCTGCGCATGATGCCCATGCTACGCCCCGCCCCGGCGTTGTCCATAGCCCGCCGCCGTGGTGAACGCGCGCGGCTCCTCGCGGCTCCCGCACGGCGTGCCGCGCGCGCTCGTCTCGACTCGTCCGGGGCGCCGCGCTAGACCCCGCCCGGGCTCGAGGTCCCGGCGGGGCCGGCCCGGACCAATCCGCGAGGAGAGCCACGATGACGATCCAGGTCGGCGATCACCTGCCCCAGGCGACCTTCCGGGTCATGGGCCCCGACGGCCCGGTGGCCAAGACCACCGACGACGTGTTCAAGGGCCGCCGGGTGGTGCTGGTGGCGGTACCGGGCGCCTTCACGCCGACCTGCCACCGCAACCACCTCCCCGGCTACGTCACCCGGCGCGACGACATCCTGTCCCGCGGCATCGACGCGATCGCCGTGACCTCGGTCAACGACGTGTTCGTGCTCGAAGCGTGGTCGAAGTCGGCCGGCGCCGACGGCATCGAGTTCCTGGCCGACGGCAACGGCGACTTCGCCAAGGCGCTCGGCCTCGACATGGACGGCACCGGCTTCGGCCTCGGCATCCGCTCCAAGCGCTACGCGATGCTGGTCGAGGACGGCGTCGTGCGGGTGCTCAACGTCGAGGACGCGCCGTCGAAGGCGGACCTGTCGGGGGCGGAGACGCTGCTGAAGGCGCTGTGAGCGCCCGTCCCGGATTGCTTCCGTTTCGCTGACGGATCGACATCCACCGCATCATTTCGGCACCGCGCGGCTGAGCCCGGACCTGAAGGGGTGGAGCGCAATCCAGACACGCAGATGGCCGGGGATCGGGCGACCGGCGTTCCGCCTCGTTCGGTCGCCCCCGCGGTTCTGGATTCCGGGCTCTCGCCTCCGGCGAGCCCCGGAATGTCGCGGCGGGGGCCATTGCTGTCGGACAAATGGGGCGGTCGCCCCTGTGATCTCCGGAGCCGAGCCCTGCCGGTCGATCCCAACCGGCGGCGATCGCCGCAACGCGGCCAGGATGCCGCCTCCGCGCGACGATCCACCGAAGGCGGGCTCGCAGCCGGCCTCACGCTCATGCGCGCCGGCCCGGCCGTCAGCCGGCGTTCGGTCATGGTCCGGGATTGTTCGTGATGGGACAATTGGAGCGGGCGAAGGGATTCGAACCCTCGACCCCAACCTTGGCAAGGTTGTGCTCTACCCCTGAGCTACACCCGCTCACTTGTGTCGGGCCGTTCGAACTTGGAGCGGGCGAAGGGATTCGAACCCTCGACCCCAACCTTGGCAAGGTTGTGCTCTACCCCTGAGCTACACCCGCCCAAACTCGTTCGGCCTCGTGGAAAAACTGGAGCGGGCGAAGGGATTCGAACCCTCGACCCCAACCTTGGCAAGGTTGTGCTCTACCCCTGAGCTACACCCGCTCGCTGTTTTCCGTCGGCGTCACCGTGGCGGCGCCGATGAGCGGCATAAACACCATTCCGCCGGGGAGCGCAAGAGGTTGCGGAGCCGGCTTCGGGGAGGTCCCATCGGGCAAGTTCTCCCAGGTCGTCTTCTACCAGGTCGTCGCGGGCGGCAGGCCGTCCCGGATCTCGGCGAGTCGCGCCCGGGTCGCCGGGGTGGTCTCCGGCGGCAGGGCGTCGAGGGGGAAGAACGCGGCTTGCGCGATCTCGCGGTCCGGGCGCTTGGGCACCGGCACCGTGAAGGCGCGGGCGACGTAGAGCGCGACGTGGTCGCGCTTCGAGGCCCGGTCGTTGAAGTAGAAGCCGTGCAGGACGGGCGCGGCGCTCGCGTCGAGGACGATCCCGGTCTCCTCGCGGAACTCCCGGGCCATGGCCTCGATCGCGGTCTCGCCCGGCTCGACGCCGCCGCCCGGGAGGTGCCAGCCGTCCATGTAGGTGTGGCGCACGAGGCAGACGCGGTTCTCGCCGTCGATCGCCGCCCCGCGCACCCCGAGGGTCATCCCGCGGGTGAAGCGCCAGACGAGGTGGGCGGCCCGCATCAGCAGGGCCTGTCGGCGCGTCATCCGTGGGTCTCCTCTCATGCATACCCGCCGTCGCTCCATCGACGGTGAAGCGGTCCGGCGCCTCAAGCGCCGGCGCCCTTCGGGCTCGCCTCGCGCCTTCGAACGGATCCGTTCGAAGGCGCCGCGGAATCAGACGACGGTCAGGCGGATCTCGCCGACGCCCGCGATCGTCCCGACCATGGTCTGGCCGCGGGTCACCGCGCCGACACCCTCCGGCGTGCCGGCGAAGATCACGTCGCCGGGCTCGAGCGCGAAGTAGGTCGAGAGATAGGCGATCTGCTCGGCCACCGACCAGATCATGTCGGAGAGGTCGCCCTTCTGGCGCAGGGTGCCGTCGACCGACAGCGTGATCGCGCCCCTGTCCGGGTGGCCGATATCGGCCGCCGGCCTGAGCGTCCCGACCGGGCCCGACAGGTCGGAGGCCTTGCCGAGCTCCCAGGAGCGGCGCAACGCCTTGGCGTCGTCCTGCAGGTCGCGGCGGGTCATGTCGAGGCCGACCGCGTAGCCGTAGACGTGGTCGAGGGCCTCTTCCACCGGGATGTCGCGGCCGCCCTTGGCCAGCGCCACCACCAGCTCGACCTCGTGGTGGTAGTTCTCGGTCTTCGGCGGATAGGGATGCTCGACCGTCCGGCCGTCCGGCACGACCTGGAGCGCGTCGGCGGGTTTCATGAAGAAGAACGGCGGCTCGCGGGTCGGGTCGGCGCCCATCTCGCGGGCATGGGCGGCGAAGTTGCGCCCGACGCAGTAGACCCGGCGCACGGGGAACAGGTCGTCGGTGCCTTGGATCGGGAGCGCGGTGCGCGGCGGGTTCGGGATCACGGAGAGCATGAGCTGCGGTCTCGGGCCTGCTGTCTCGGGCGATGGTTCACGAAGGGCCGCGCATCTTGGAAAAAGGGCGGGCCGACCGTTATCTAGAGGGCGGTTCCACGGGGCGCCATCCCGCCCCGCCGCAACCCCCTCCCCCGCAAACGATTCGCCCCGGCGCTCCCCCCGTGACCCACAGCCTCCTCGACACGATCGCGGCCCGCCTCGGGCCGGCGCAGGTCCTCACCGCCGAGGCCGACATCGCCCCCCACCTCGCCGAGACCCGCGGCCTCTACCGGGGCCGGGCGCTCGCGGTGCTGCGCCCGCGCGACACCGCGGAGGTCGCCTTCGCGGTCGCGGCCTGCGCCGAGGCGCGGGTGCCGGTGGTGGCCCATGGCGGCAATACCGGGCTCGTCGGCGGCGGCGTGCCGTTCGGCGGCGTGGTGATCTCGCTCGCCCGCCTCGACCGGGTGCGGGCGGTCGATCCGCTCGACGCCACCATCACGGTCGAGGCCGGCTGCGTGCTGGCGAACGTCCAGGCGGCGGCGGCGGCGGCCGGCATGCTGTTTCCGCTCTCGCTCGCCTCCGAGGGCTCGTGCCGGATCGGCGGCAACCTCGCCACCAATGCCGGCGGCACCGCGGTGCTCGCCTACGGCAACGCCCGCGAGCTGACGCTGGGCCTGGAGGTGGTGCTGGCGGACGGGCAGGTCTGGAACGGCCTGCGGAGCTTGCGCAAGGACAATTCCGGCTACGACCTGAAGAACCTCTTCGTCGGCTCGGAAGGCACTCTCGGCATCATCACGGCGGCCGTGCTGCGGCTGCACCCGCGTCCCGTCTCGAAGGCGACCGCCTTCCTGGGCCTGGCGTCCGCGCGCGCCGCGCTCGACGCCTTCGGGTCGTTGCGCGACCGGCTCGGCCCCCGGCTCACCGCCTTCGAATACGTGCCGCGCTTCCCCCTGGAGGTGGTGTTGCGCCACCTGCCCGGCGCCGTCCGGCCGCTCGCCGGCGATCATCATTCCTACGCGCTCGTCGAACTCTCCTCGCCCGGCCCGGACGCGCACGCGGAACTGGAGGGACGCTCAAGCGACCTGATCGAAGCCGGCCTCGCCGAGGATGCGGTGCTGGCCCAGAGCGAGGCGCAGGCCGCCGCCCTGTGGCGCCTGCGCGAGAGCCTGTCGGAGATGCAGGGGCACGAGGGCGGCTCGATCAAGCACGACGTCTCGGTGCCGGTCTCCCGGGTGGCGGAGTTCCTGGAGCGGGCGGGGGCGGCCTGCGAGGCGGCCCTGCCGGGGGTGCGGGTCTGCGCCTTCGGGCATTTCGGAGACGGCAACATCCACTTCAACCTGACCCAGCCGGTCGGGGCCGAGAAGGCGGCCTTCCTCGCCGAGTGGCCGCGCTTCAACCGCATCGTCCACGACATCGTCCACGCCATGGACGGCTCGATCGCCGCCGAGCACGGCGTCGGGCTGATCAAGCGCGACGAGCTGCCCCGCTACAAGGACCCGGTCGCCCTCGACCTGATGCGGCGCCTCAAGGGCGCCCTCGATCCGCTGGGGATTCTCAATCCCGGCAAGGTGCTCGCCGGGGAGGACGGGCCCGAGGCGTTCCCGGCGAAGGCGTCGGGCTCCGTGACGGCCGCACGGTCCGGCACCGCCGCATGATGTCCCTGTTCGGCCGGGCCCCGGCCGCGCCGGCCGGGCTCACCGCCGCGTCGCTGCTGGGCGCCTTCGAGAGCCTCGGCGACAATTGCGAGTTCGGCATCGCCCAGCGCTATGCGGGCATCGATCCCCTCGGGCTGTTCCGCCTGTCCTCGGCGCCGATCGCCGACCTCACCCACGCGGTCGAGACGCGGTTCGCGCATTACGGTGCGCCGGGCGACATCGAGGTCCGGGTCGGTGCCGGCGACTACCTGTTCTGCCACAGCCGCCGTTATGCTTTCGCCTACCATACCGGCGACACGGCGCCCCGCGTGAAGCCGGCCGATATCGTCGACCGCGAGATCCGCCGGGTCGCCTATCTCAAGGAACGGCTGCTGGCCGATCTCGCCGCGGGCGAGAAGATCCTGGTCCGCAAGGGACCGCCGGGCGAGACCGAGGCGGCGGTGCGGCGGCTCCTCGCGGCGTTGCGGGCGATCGGCCCGGTGACGCTGCTGCGGGTCTGCGCGGCGGATGCCGGTGCGGCAAGTTCGGTGACCGGCCAAGTAGCCAACCACGTGGTGTGGCGCGGCGAGGGCCTGATGCAGGGCGCCCTGCCGCATTTCGCCCCCTACGCGGCGGCGACCGATGCCGACCTCGAAGGTTGGCTCGCGGTTTGCGGCCGGGCCTATGCGCTGCGCCACAGCCTGGTCGCGCCCCCGCCCCTGGCGCCGGCCGGTCCGCCGCTTTTCGCGGCCCCCGACACCGTCCGCCACACGCTCCCCGCCGCCGCGCCCGAGCCGGGGGCGCTCACCGGCGCCCGCCCGGTCTCCGGCCTGCGGCCGAACCGCCTCCACACCGTCGCGGCGGAGATCCGCCTGCCCGAGGATTTTCGCGGCACCCGCGCCGCCCTCACCTTCGTCGAGGCCGCCCCCCATGCCCGCCGCGAGGCGGATCCCGCCCGCCGGGGCACCTGGCAGACCGTCTACACCGCGGCCCGGACGCGCAAGCGCCAGAGCGGGGCGGAGGTCGCGCTGATGCTGGCGGGACCGGCAGGGACAGCGGTCGAGACGCGGAATTGGCGGGTGACGGAGGGGTGCTTGCCGGGGGTGGGGTGAGGTTTCAGATCGGGCGCTCCACCCTTTCCCGGACGAATGGAGCGCGGCGGCAGAGCATCTGGGATCCGGGAGGGAATTGTCGCGCGGCGTAGCTGCATGGAGCAGCGTGAAAGTGACAAAGTATTTTCGATAATACTTGTAGTTGATACCAGTTTTTATTCTCGTTCGGTTTCGTAGTCTTGAAAATAGATCGAGACCCAAGTGGGAATGCCTTCAGCCTGCCTCCACGACCATCGGCAGGTCTCCCGGCGGCGTGTATGCAGCGAGATCGAGCACCCACCGTTCCTCCCCCTCGCCCTCCCCGTCGGTGGTGAAGCCGAGGCGCGGGTAGAGGTCCGCCACCATCCCGTTGCGCCCGCTCGGGCGGTAGAGCCCGACGAGCCGGCGGGCGCCGCGGCGCGCGGCCTGCGCCGCCAGGACCGCGAGGGTCCCCTCCTCGACCCGCCGCCCGAGCACCCGGCAGCTCATCAACCAGGTTTCGATGGCAAGCTCGACGTCGAGGTCCCGCTCCGCCAGCCGCCCGATCACGACCGCGATGACGCCGTTGTCGCCGAGGCGGTCGGTCAGGCGCAGCTGCAGGGTCAGGGTGTCCGGATCGTCGATCAGCGCCGCCGCCTCGGCCTCGCGCAGGCGCCGCGTCGTCAGGTTGAACTGGTTGGTCTTGTTGACGAGCTGGACGATGCGCGGCAGCCCGACCGCGTCGAAGGACCGCCAGGAGAGCCGCATGCCGAGTCCCGCCAGGGTCCTCGCGAGATCGGCGCCGGCAGGGCCGGTCGCGGCGAGGCCGCCCGTCCCGATCCGGCGCGCATAGGCCTGCGCCCGGAATCGATCCTCGTCCGTGAGGGTCGCGGCCTCGAAGTAGCCGGCATCGGACAGGCAGCGGGCGACCAGGGCCGGTTCCTCGGGCACCTCCGGCACCGCCACCATCGGCAGGTTCTCGCGCACCAGGGCGCGCTCGAACGGGTTGTCGTCGACGAAGACCAGGGCGTCGAGGCCGAGCCCGAGTTCCTGCGCGATGCGCCGGAGGTTCGTCGCCTTGTCGTCCCAGTTCGCCGCGAAGGCGCCGAAATCGGGCAGGCGCAGCAGCATGTCGGGATGCTCGGCGAAGGGCAGCCGAGCGGTCTCGGGATCGTTCTTCGAGCAGATCGCGAGCACGATGCCGCGGCGGGAGAGATCGCGGGCGTAAGCCTGAAGCGCGAGGAAGGATTCCCCGAGGGCGCTGCCCTGCCCCACGACGATGCCGGACAGCCCGTCCTCGCCGATCGTCCCGCCCCACAACGTGTCGTCGAGGTCGAGCACCAGGGCCTTGGCCGAGCGGCCGAGCCGGGCGCCGACGAGCCGGGCGACGAGGTCGCCGTAGAGCGGGCCAGCGGCCGGCGTCACCGCCTGGCGGGCCCGCAGCCACAGGGCCGGATCGTGCCAGGCCTCGAGCCCGTGGCGCGACACCGCATCGTCGAGGGCCAGGAGATCGACGCCTTCCGCCGCCGCCGCATCCCGGAGGGCGGCGTTGAATCGGGTCGTGCGGGCGGCGAGCGAACCCGGCATCCGGTGCTCGTTGCCGCCCAACAACGGAAGTGCCGTCGGCAGCAGCGTCTGCTGGATGAGTGCGCAGCGATGGAGGGCCCGCGCCCCGGCCCAGACCTGCTTCAGGCGGTCGAGGGCCTCGCCGATGTCTCCCGCCTCCGGCCCGGCGGGGTCGTTCGGCCCGAGGAGGTCGGCGGCGTCGAGGGCGAGGAGCAGGGTGTCGGGCCGGACGGCGCGCAGGGCCTCGCCGTCGATCGCCTCGCGGTACCGGCCGTAAGGACCCTCGAACACCGTGAGCCGGACATCGCGGCGCAAGGCCCCGACCCGGATCCCGGCGGCGAGGTGCGACAGGGTCGAGGAGCCGAGCAGCGCGAGATTGTGCGCCTCGCGGTCCCGGAATCGGCGCTGGAGCACCCGGTCGAGCCGGCTGGTCCGCGCCGGGTCGAGGCGGGTTCGACTGAGCGCCGTGAGCGCGTCCCAGGCCTGCGCCTCCGGCAGCGCCTCGATCGCCGCGAGACGGGCGGAAAAATCCGCCGGTGGGGCCGGCAGCCAGTGGCGGTCCGCCGTCACCGCGTCGCCTTGCGGGCGACCAGGGCGGCGAAATCGCCGACCGTGGCGAGGCCGTCGACCTCCCGGGTGGTGAGCTTGAGGCGAAACCGCGCCTCGACCGCGATGATGAGCTCGATCATCCGGGTCGAGTCCCAGCCCTCGACATCCTCGGCGGTGAGGTCCGGCGTGAGCGGGACCGGCTCGCCGAACACCTCCTCGAACAGCGGCGCCAGCGCCGCGAGGGCGGCCTCCTCCGTCACGGCGTCAGCCGCGCGGTGAGGAGCTTCAGGCTCGCCCCGGCGAAGAGCGCCGCGAAGGCACCGTCGAACCAGCGCCGCAGGCGAAGATACCCGGCGGCCATGCGGGTCTTCGAGAACAGCCAGGCGTAACCGGTGAAGATCAGCGTGCTCTGCAGGCCGACCGCCACGATCACCAGGGCCAGCTCCGCCGCGGTCGTCCGGGCCGAGATCCCCAGCGTGTAGAGCGAGCCGAAGAACAGGATCGCCTTCGGGTTTGTCAGGTGCAGGGCGAGCCCCTTGGCATAGGCTCGTCCGGCATGGCCCCTCCCTTCGTCGGCGCGCGACGCGGTTGCGGCCCCGCTGCGCGCCGCGGCCGGCGATCCCCGGATCGCGCCGCGGGCCGACTTGACCGCCAGGAACATCAGGTAGGCGGCGCCGGCGTAGCGCAGAAGCTCGAGCGCCCAGGCGCTCGACGCCATCACCGCCGCGAGACCGAGCGCCGCGGCGATCGACCAGGTCAGCGAGCCGGTCGTGACGCCGAGCGCCAGCATCAGGCCGGCGCGGCGCCCGGACTGCATCGCCGTGTCGGCGATCGCCAGCGTCGCCGGGCCGGGGCTGGCCGTGGAGACGAAGGCCGCCGTGAGGATGAGGGGAAGGTCGATCGAGAGGGTCATCGGGCCGCCCAGTCGGTGGGGCGTCGTGCGGACGCCGGCCACCCAGGAGTGCCGTGCCGGGCCGCCACTCCGCAAGGGCCGGCAACCGCCTCCGGGCCATGTCGTTGCGTCATGACGAGGAGCCGTGCCCTGCGCGCCGGGGTGGCCTGCCTGCCCGTGTCTTGCATAGGCCGCCCGAGTTGCTAGCTCACGCTGACAAGACTCCCGGAGAGCCCCGGCATGAACGCCCGTCCCGACGCCCGCGACTTCGCGGCTCCGCAGAAATTCGGCATCGGCCAGTCCGTGAAGCGGGCCGAGGACCCGGTTCTGGTGCGGGGCGAGGGCCGATATACCGACGACCTCGCCCTCGACGGCCAGGCCTACGGGGTGTTCGTGCGCAGCCCGATCGCCCACGGCCACCTGCGGGGCATCGATGCGGAGGCGGCGCTCGCCATGCCGGGCGTGCTGGCCGTCGTCACCGCCGCCGACCTCGACGGCTACGGCGCGATCGGCAACGCCCTGCCGTTCAAGAACCAGGACGGCACGCCGATGCGCAAGCCGCCCCAGGCCTCGCTCAGCACCGACCGGGTGCGCTACGTCGGCGAGCCGGTGGCGCTGGTGGTGGCCGAGACCCTGGCCGAGGCCCGCGACGCCGCGGAGGCCGTGGTGCTCGACATCGAGGACCTGCCCGTCGTCACGACTCCCGACGAGGCCGCCGCGGAGGGCGCCCCGCTCCTCCACGACGACGCGCCGGGCAACCTCGCCCTCGACTTCCGCACCGGCGACCAGGCCGCGACGGAGGCGGCCTTCGCGCGTGCGGCGCATGTCGCCTCCCTCGACCTCCTCAACAACCGCCTCGTCATCAACCCGATGGAGCCGCGCTCCGCGATCGGCGTCTACGAGCCGGAGAGCGGTCGCTTCACCCTGCATGTCGGCTCGCAGGGCGTGTTCGGCCTGCGCAACAGCCTCGCCGAGGGCGTGCTCAAGCTGCCCCGCGACAAGGTGCGGGTGGTCACCGGCAATGTCGGCGGCTCGTTCGGCATGAAGGCGCCGGTCTACCCCGAATACCTGCCCCTCCTCGAGGCCGCCAAGCGCCTCGGCCGGCCGGTGAAGTGGACCGACCTGCGCTCCGAGAGCTTCCTGTCCGACCATCACGGCCGCGACGTCGCGGTGACGGCGGACCTCGCGCTCGACGCGGACGGCAACTTCCTGGCCTTCCGGGTCAAGGGCCGCGCCAATATGGGCGGGTACCTCAACCCGCTCTCGCCGCTGTTCCAGACCGTCAACATCGCCCGCAACATGGTCGGCGTGTACCGCACCCCGGTCTTCGACGTGGCGGTGGAGTGCCTCTACACCAACACCACGCCGATCGGCGCCTATCGCGGCGCCGGCCGGCCGGAGGGCAACTACTTCATCGAGCGCCTGATCGACACGGCCGCCGCCGAGACCGGTCACGACCGGGTAGAGTTGCGCCGGCGCAACCACATCCGTCCGGCCGACATGCCCTACAGGGCGCCGTCGGGCCTCACCTACGACAGCGGCGACTTCCCGGCGGTGCTCGACCGCGCGCTCCAGGCCGCCGACTGGGACGGGTTCGCGGCCCGCCGCGCCGAGAGCGAGGCGAACGGTCGCCTGCGCGGCATCGGCATCGGCGACTATCTCGAGATCACCGCGCCGCCGACGAACGAGATGGGCGGCCTGCGCTTCGAGGCCGACGGCACGGTGACGATCGTCACCGGCACCCTCGATTACGGCCAGGGCCACCTGACGCCCTTCGCCCAGGTGCTGCACGACCGCCTCGGCATCCCGGTCGACCGGGTGCGCCTGCTCCAGGGCGACAGCGACCAGCTCATCGCCGGCGGCGGCACCGGCGGCTCGAAGTCGCTGATGGCGAGCGGCACCGCCCTCGTCGAGGCGGGCGACCTCGTGATCGCCAAGGGCCGCGAGGCCGCGGCCTCGGTGCTGGAGGCGGGCCCCGCCGACATCGAGTTCCGCGACGGTCGCTTCACCATCGCGGGCACCGACCGGGGCATCGGCATCCTCGATCTCGCCGCCAAGGTGCGGGCGGGCCTGCCCGACCCGTCGGCGCCGCGGAGCCTCGACGTCTCGCACACCCACAAGGAATCGCCCTCGGCCTTCCCGAACGGTTGCCACGTCGCCGAGGTCGAGGTCGACCCCGAGACCGGCGTCGCGACGGTGGTGCGCTACACCACGGTCAACGATTTCGGCACGCTGGTGAACCCGATGCTGGTCGAGGGCCAGCTCCATGGCGGCGTGGTCCAGGGCATCGGCCAGGCGCTCATGGAGCGCACGGCCTATGACGAGCAGGGCCAGCTCGTGACCGGCTCGTTCATGGATTACTGCCTGCCGCGGGCCTCCGACGCGCCGTTCATGGGCTTCGAGAGCCATGCCGTGCCCGCCACCACCAACCCCCTCGGGGTGAAGGGCTGCGGCGAGGCCGGCTGCGCCGGCTCGCTGCCCTCCGTGATGAACGCCCTCGTCGATGCGCTGCGCCCCCGCGGCATCCGCCACATCAACATGCCGGCGACGCCGCAGGCGATCTGGTCGGCGCTGCAGGGTGCGGAGGCCGCCGCATGAGCGACCCCGTGACCCTGGCGGCGCAAGCCCGCGTCGATACGGCGAACGGCAGCCGCTACCTCACCCAGCTGTGCAAGCACTGGAGCCACAAGTTCCCCGACACGACCTTCACGCCGGAGCGCGGCGTGGTGCCGTTCGGGGAGGAGCGCCGCTTCATCGCCGAGGCCGACCCGGAGGGCCTGACCCTGCGGGTCGAGGCGGCGGACCTGGAGAGCCTCACCCGGATGCAGGGCGTGGTGGCCGAGCACCTCGCCCGCTTCGCCTTCCGGGAGGATCTGGGCGGCATCGCCTGGACGCGGGTGGGGTAAGAGCCCACTGTCCGATCGCATGATCCGATCTTCCGATCCGCGGCCCCATCCCGAGGTGTGAGGTCGCGGGCAGGATGGAAAATGCCGGCCGGCGCGCCGCGATACGTCCGTCGTCGAACCGCGTTCGGCCACGCCGCGCCGATCCCATCCGAACCCAAGGTAACCGCACCCATGACGAACACCCCCGACTTCGACGCCCGCCTCGACCGGCTCGCCGAGGTCGCCGTGAGGGTCGGGCTCGGGCTCCGGCCCGGGCAGGAGCTGGTGATGACGGCGCCCCTCGACGCAGTGCCGCTCGCCCGCCGCATCACTGTCCAGGCCTACGAGGCCGGCGCCTCGGTGGTGACGACCCTGCTCACCGACGACCGGGCGACGCTGGCGCGCTTCGAGCACGGCCACGACGACGCCTTCGACCACGCCGCCGGCTGGCTCTACGAGGGCATGGCGCAGGCCTATCGCGGCGGTGCCGCGCGACTCGCCGTCTCGGGCGACGATCCTTCGCTGCTCGCCGGCCAGGACCCGGACAAGGTGGCGCGCGCCAACCGCTCCCGGTCGAAGGCCTACATGCCGGCCCTGGAGCAGATCGCCAACTTCGCCACCAACTGGACCATCGTCTCGGCGGCCAATCCGGCCTGGGCCCGCACGGTGTTCCCGGACCTGTCCGAGACCGAGGCGGTCGCCCGGCTGTGGGACGCGATCTTTGCCGCCTCGCGGGTCGACGGGCCGGACCCGGTCGGCGCCTGGGAGGCGCATAACCGGCGCCTGAGCGACCGCACCGCCTTCCTCAACGCCCGCCGCTACGCCGCCCTGCATTTCCGCGGGCCCGGCACCGACCTGACGGTCGGGCTTGCCGACGACCACGAATGGTGCGGCGGCGCCACCACGGCGAAGAACGGGATCGTCTGCAACGCCAACATCCCGACCGAGGAGGTCTTCACCACGCCGCACAGGATGCGGGTGCAGGGCCATGTCAGCGCGACGAAGCCCCTCTCCTACCAGGGCACCCTGATCGACGGGATCGCGGTGCGCTTCGAGGAGGGCCGCATCGTCGAGGCGAAGGCCCGGACCGGCGGCGACGTGCTGGCGAAGGTGATCGACACCGACGAGGGCGCGCGTCGCCTCGGCGAGGTCGCCCTGGTGCCGGCCTCCTCGCCGATCTCGGCCTCGGGGCTGCTGTTCTGCAACACCCTCTACGACGAGAACGCCGCGAGCCACATCGCGCTCGGCCAGGCCTACAGCAAGTGCTTCCGGGACGGCGGGGCCGGGATGAGCGAGCTGGACCTGGCTGCCCGCGGCGCCAACCGCAGCCTGATCCACATCGACTGGATGATCGGCTCGGCCGAGGTCGATGTCGACGGGGTGACGGCGGAAGGCCGGTCCGAGGCGCTGATGCGCCGGGGCGAGTGGGTCGACTGACCCATTCCCCCACAGAGCGCTACCCCACGTAAATGAGGCGCTTGCCGCGGTTCTCGCCGCGGTAGAGCGAGGCGATCGCGCCGGGGGCGCCCTCGATGCCCTCGGAGACGTCCTCGTCGAGGGTCATGCGGCCTTGCCGGTACCACTCCGCCAGCTGCGCCACCGCCTCCTCGAACCGGGCCTTGTGGTCGAGCACCACGAAGCCGCTCCAGACGAGGCGCCGGGTCAGGATCTCGCGCTCGACGCGGGGCCCCGTCGGCACCTCGGTCCAGCTCGCTACCGAGGCGGTGCCGCACTGGACGATCCGTCCGCCGACCGCCATCCGGCGCAGGGCGGCATCGAGGATCGGCCCGCCGACATTGTCGAAATAGACGTGCACCCCCTCCGGCGCCTCCCGGGCGAGGGACGCGGCCCAGTCCTCCTTGCGGTAGTTCCAGGCGGCGGCGTAGCCGTAGGCCTCGCGGCAGCGGGCGACCTTGGCGTCGTCCCCGGTGAGGCCGAGGGGGCGGCAGCCGAGGTTGCGGGCGATCTGCCCGACGAGGCTGCCGACCGCGCCGGCGGCGGTCGAGACCAGCACCGTGTCGCCGGGACGCGGCCGGCCGAGCTCGGTCAGCCCGAGATGGGCGGTGAGCCCGTTGAGGCCGAGCAGCCCGGCATGGGCGGATAGAGGGACCGCTTCGCGGCAGCGGCGGAAGATCGCCGAGACCGGAACGGCCGCGTAATCCTGCCAGCCGAACCAGCCGTACAGGAACTCGCCCTCGGCCACCTCCGGGCTGTTCGAGCGCACCACGATCCCGACCGCCAGCGCCCGCATCGGGCTGCCGAGGGGCACCGGCTGAGAGTAGTTGGCCTCGGCGCTGGCCCAGCCGCGCTGGGCCGGATCGACCGAGAGGTAGAGGTTGCGCACCAGGATCTCGTCCGGGCCGGGCTGCGGCACCGGGACGGCGTCGAGGCCGAAATCCTCCGGTTGCGGAATGCCGGCGGGCCGGCGGGCGAGCAGCACCCGGCGGTTGCGGTCGGGCAGGCCATAGGTGGGGATGTTGGTCGGACCGGTCACGGGCGTCTCCTCCTGGCGACGCATTCGTCCGGCGCCGCTCGTCGCGATCCGGCGCGGCGGGCGCCCGGTCGCAGGGCTGCCACCGTACACGATCACGCGGCACTGGACAGGCTATCGATTCCTCGCCGGCCAGCACCGCCCTCTTTCCCGAACGAAAGAAGCATCAACGGAAGAAAATCCAGGATCCAGAGTGAAAATTCGCGAGACGACTTCATGCCCGCACCTTTGCAGAGGTAGGGCCGTTTCGCGAAAATTCTTCCGCCGTCTCCCGGATCTCCCTCCACTGTCGCTTAATTTGTTCGGTAATGGCGGGATTTCAGTGTGGGCTAGGAGATTTGATCCTCACAGCCCCGGCCCCTTGGCGGCCCCCAGGATCCGCCCCGGCCCGTTATTCTCCGCTTGGAGCACCACGACGTAGGAATCGGCGTCGGCGGAGGCGAGCACCGTGCGGGGCACTTCGTAATGGGCCGGCGCGCCGCGCCAGCTGCCGACATGGTGCATGCCGCGCACCACGTTGCGGTAGGTCACGGTGCGGCCCCGGTTCTCGCCCCGCGCGATCGCGACCTCGCGGGTGCGGGCGACCGGCAGCAGCCACAGCTCCGCGCTGCGCCCCATTTCGGGCGCGGGGCCGACATCGATCACGATGCGGTCGGGGGCGGCCTCGCTGCGGATCGCCACCGGCAGGCTCGCGGCGGTGCCGGGGTCGCGGATGCTGCGTTCCAGGGCCGCCCGGTCGGAGCCGACCACCGTCGCGGCACCGTTCACCACCGCCTGCGGGGTGAAGACCTGCCGGTCGCCGCGCATGCTCGCATAGGCGCGCTGGCGGGCGGTGAACGAGGTGCTGGCCAGCGTGTCCTTCCAGCCGAGATAGTCCCAGTAGGTCACCGGGAGGGTCAGGGCGATCACCCCGGGATCGCGCGCGAGCTCGGTCACCAGCCGGTCCGCCGGCGGGCAGGCGGAGCAGCCCTGGCTGGTGAACAACTCGATCACCGCGCGCGGGGCAGCGTCTTGCGCCCGCGGAGCGGCATCCTGAGCGCGCGCCGGACCGAGGAGGCCGAGGCCGACCGGGATCAGGCCGGCGAGCAGGCGGTGGAGGGGCGCGCGCGTCATGGCCCATCAACACCCGGCGGATGGGCGGAGAGAAGTCACGTTAGCTTGAGGCACGGGATCGGGGGATTGGGGCGGCCGGCGCATGGGCGGCCGCGGCGCTAGGCAGCATGGCGGGGCGCCAGCGCCGGTGCATCCACAGCCATTGCTCGGGATGCTCGCGCACCCATCCGGCGATCACGTCGGTCATCGCCTGCATCGCTCCCTGCACGTCGATGGCGCCGCCGGCGTCTCGCGGCAGGGTCAGCGCCGGCGTCAGCTCCAGGCGGAAGCGGTCTCGGGCCAGGCGGATCACCCGCACCCCGTGGACCGGGCAGTCGTAGTAGCGGGCGAGCTTTCCGAGCAGCGGGTTGACCAGGGCCGGCTGTCCGAGGAAATCCACCACCACCCCGCGGGTGAAGTGCTGGTCGACCAGCATCCCGAGATGGCCGCCGCGCTCCACCACCCCCCGCATCGCGAAGGCGGCGCCGGGCCCCGCCGCGGTCAGGCCGCCCATGGTGGCGCGGCGCACCTCCTGCACCAGCTGCGCCGCCGCCGGGCTGTTCGGCGGGCGGAACACCGCGCTCGCCTCCAGTCCGAACCGGGCCGCGCAGATCGCCGGCAATTCCCAGTTGCCGAGATGGGCCGAGAAGATCAGCCCCGGCTTCCCGTCGTCGCGCAGGGAGAAGAAGTGCTCGATGCCCTCGACCTCGATCCGCCCCGGCGTCGCGGCCCGCGGATCGTAGTCGAAGATCTCGGCCAGGTGGGCGTATTCGGCACCGGTGCGGCCGAGATTGTCCCAGGAGCCGCGCGCGATGGCGGCGATCTCGGCTTCGCTCTTCTGCGGGAAGGACTGGCGCAGGTTCTTGAGCGCCGTGCGGTGCGAGGGCAGCCGCGGCCCGATCGCCCGGGCGATCGCGGCGCCCGCCGCCGCGGCGCGGGCCGGGCCGAGGAGGCGGGCCAGCGCGAACAGGGCCCGCACCACAAAGACCATCGGCAGGCCGGCGAGGCGGGACAGGGCGCGGTAGAGCCTCAGCTTCAGACGCAGCACGACGATGGTCACGAAGTAATCCGGTGCGGGAGAACGGGCGATCGGGAAGCGGTGTGCGGGATCGTCGCGCCCTGCACACCGCCTCTTCCCGCGCCGGATGCGTTTGCGCAAGAGCGCGAGGGTGATCCTCGCGCACTTCCTCCGCGCCTGTGGCCGTCAGAGCGTGACCAGGATCTTGCCGAACACCTTGCGCGACTCGAGCCGCTCCAGCCCTTGCGCGAAATCGCCGAGCGGCAGCACGGTGTCGATCACCGGATTCATCCCGTCGGCCATCTTGGCGAGCGCATCGCGGATGTTGGCGAGGCGGCAGCCGAACGAGCCGGTGATGCGGTATTGCTGCTGGAACAGCTGCATCAGGTTCATGGTGGTGGAGACGCCGGAGGTCGAGCCGCAGGTGACGAGCCGGCCGCCGCGCTTGAGGCAGAGCAGCGAGCCGTTCCAGGTCTCCGGGCCGACATGCTCGAACACCACGTCGACGCCCTTGCGCTTCGTGGCCTTGCGCACCTCGCCCTCGAAGCGCTCGGTGCGGTAGTTGATGACGTGGTCGGCGCCCAGCGCCTTCGCCTTCTCGCCCTTGGCGTCGTCGCCGACGGTGGTGAACACCGTGCAGCCGATCGCCTTCGCCATCTTGATCGCCGTGGTGCCGATGCCCGACCCGCCGGCATGGACCAGGATGGTCTCGCCCGGCTCGAGCCTGGCGTTGTCGAACAGCATGTGCTGCACGGTGCCGAAGGCGACCGGCGCGCAGGCGGCGTCGGTGAAGCTGACGCCGTCGGGCACCCGCACCACCAGCCGGGCCGGCAGGTTGACGAATTCGCGGGCGAAGCCGTCGACGTGGAAGCCGAGCACGCCGCCGACGTCCTCGCACAGGTTGTCGCGGCCCTCGCGACAGGCGCGGCATCGGCCGCAGGTGAGCGCGCCGTAGGGGGCGACCTTGTCGCCGACCGAGAGCCCCTCGACGCCCTCGCCGAGCGCCGCGATCTCGCCGGCGGCCTCGGCCCCGACGGTGAGCGGCAGCTTGCGCTTGGCGAAGGCCATGCCGCGAAAGCCCCACACGTCGATGAAGTTGAGACCGACGGCGCGGACCCGGATCTGCACCTCGCCGGGGCCGGGGGCATGCGGGTCGGCGACCTCGGTCAGGCGCAGGTCGCGGTCGCCGAAGAGCTGGAGCGCTTTCATCAGGGTCCTTCGTGAGACGAGCGCGCTTCCCCTCCCCCTTGCGGGGAGGGGTTAGGGGTGGGGGTGGTGCAGGAGGCACCGCTGCGCTCGATCCGGCACCACCCCCATCTCCGGCTCCTCCCCACGAGGGGGAGGAGAGGCGCACCACATTTAAATGGCGGAACACACGGGAGAGGGAATCCCGCGCCTTCGTGTCAGCCGGACTTAAACCGGTGGGCCAGGGACGACAACGCCGCCTCACTCCGGCGTCAGGTACCGCCGCCTCGCCCAGCCGACGATGGGTCCGAGCTTGACCCGGCACCAGGTCAGGCCGCTCGGGGTCTCGTTGGTGCAGCCGAAGCCGCGCAGCCGCCCGCGGGACGGGGCCTGCGCCAGAGCCGGGGACTCGGCGTCCGGCGCCTCGCGGATGCTCAGCGTGTCGCCCGGCGGCAATCCCTCGACCCGGAAGATTTCCAGCCGGCCAAAATCCTGTGCCTCGACGGACGCCGGAACGAGGAGGAGGGCCGCCGCCGCGGCGGCGCCCGAGAGGGCGCTCAGGAGGGGGTGCCGCATGGTCCGTTTCGTCAGGTGCGGTGGATGCCCATCATCGCGGTGAGGCCACCATCCACCGGCAGCACCGCCCCGGTGATGTAGCCCGCCGCGGGGCTCACCAGGAATGCGACCAGTTCGGCCACCTCCTCCGGCGCGGCGAAGCGCCCGGCCGGGATCTGCTTCTCCATTCCGGCGCGGTGGGCGGCGTAGGGCGCCATCATGTCGGTATCAACGAAGCCCGGGGCCACCACGTTGACGGTGACGCCGCGCCGCGCCGACTCGATCGCCAGCGTCCGGCAATAGGCGATCAGCGCGCCCTTGCTCGCCGCATAGGCCGCGTTGCCCGGATTGGCCCGGAGCGCCGCCACCGAGCCGATCGCCACGATGCGCCCGGCCTTCGCCCGGGTCATAGGCCGCACCAGCGCCTTGGCGATGCGGGTGAGCGACCAGAAGTTGACCTGCATGGCGGCTTCCGCACGGTCCTGGTCGAGCACCGCCGCGAGGCTGTCGCAGGGCTGGCCGGCATTGTGGACGAGGCCGAAGATCGCCTCGCCCTCCATCACGCCGCAGAAATCGTCGAGCGCCGCCTTGTCCGACAGGTCGAGCGGGTGGGGCCGCAGGCGCTGCGCGGGATAGAGCGCGGTGAGCTCGAGGGTGAGTGCCTCTGCGGCGTCCCGCGAGCCGCGATAGGTGAAGTCGACGTCGTGGCCGGCGGCCGCCAGCGCCCGCACGATGGCGGCGCCGAGACCCCGCCCGCCACCGGTGACGAGGACGCGGCGATTGTGCACGGGCGCGCTCATGCCTGTGGAACTCATGTCGGCTCCGCCCCGAACACCAGGCAGGTATTCTGGCCGCCGAAGCCGAAGGAGTTCGACAGCACCGTCCTGACCGGCACGTCGCGGGCGCTCGTGACCACGTCGAGGGGAATGCCCGGATCCGGCACGGCGTAGTTCAGCGTCGGGGGCACCCGGCCGTGGGCGATGGTGAGGAGCGAGAACGCCGCCTCGACCGCGCCGGCGGCGGTGAGCGTGTGGCCGATCATCGACTTGTTGGAGGAGATCGGCACGGAGCGCATGCGCTCGCCGAGCACCGCGAGGCAGCCCATCGCCTCCATCTTGTCGTTCTCCGGCGTGCCGGTGCCGTGGGCGTTCACGGTGTCGATCTGGTCCGGATGCAGGCCGGCATCGTCGAGGGCCGCGCGGATCGCCGCGATGATCGGCGCGCCGTCCGGGCTCGAGCGGGTGCGGTGGAAGCCGTCGCCCTTCTCGCCGCAGCCGAGCACGTAGCCGAGGATGCGGGCGCCGCGGGCGCGGGCGCGGGCGGCATCCTCCAGCACCAGGGCGGCGGCGCCCTCGCCCATCACGAAGCCGTCGCGGTTCCTGGCGAAGGGCTTGGACGCGGCCTCGGGCGGATCGTTCTGGGTCGAGAGGGCGGAGAGCAGCGAGAACCGGATCAGCGATTCCGGGTTCACCGAGCCGTCGGTGCCGATGCAGAGCGCCGCCTCGACCTCGCCGCGGCGGATCGCCTCGACGCCGAGCTGGATCGCGGTCGCGCCCGACGAGCAGGCGGTCGAGAGCGAGATCGGCGAGCCCCTGGTGCCGAACCGGTCGGCGATGCGATCGGCGACGGTGCCGAAGATGAACAGGTCGTGCCAGTCGTCGAAGCGCCGGCTCCCGGCGGCCCGCAGCAGGTCGGCGTAGGTCACGTCGCCGTTGGACGCCGCGGCCTCGGCGAGCGCCTGACGCTGCGGCCACTCGATCTCGACCGGCGGCACCGCCATGAACAGCGCACCCGGGAAGTCGCCGGACAGGCCGGCCTGCCCGATCGCCTCCTCGGCGGCCGCCTCGGCGAAGCGTTCGGAGAGGAGCGGCGCCACCATCGGGTCGGCGGCGATGAAGTCGACCGTGCCGGCGATGCGGGTGCGCAGGCCCTCGGTCGGGAAGCGGGTGATCGTGTGGATGCCCGACCGGCCGGCGGTCAGCGCGGCCCAGTTGTCGGACACGCCCTGGCCGAGCGAGGTCACCACGCCGAGGCCGGTGACCGCCACCAGGGGGCGGCCCATCGCGTCGCGGTCGCGGCTCATGCGCTCTCCCCCGTGGTGGTGAGGCGCAGCACGCCCTCGCCCCGGCGATGACCCACTGTCGTGACGGCGACCTCGCGCGCCTCGCCGGCCGCCACCAGGGCGACCGCCAGCGCCGCGCCGAAGGGAGCGGCGGCCTCCAGCGTGTGGCCGGTGAGGTCGCCGAGCGCCCGGACCGGCACCTGCGGCGCCAGGGTCTTCAGGGCCTCGCGCTCCTCGCCGGTGATGCCGGCACAGCCGGTGGCGGCCGAGATCACGGCATCGGGCTTCGCCAGTCCGGCCTTGCTCCAGAGGCCCGTCAGGCTCTCGCCGACGCTGCCGTCCCGCCGCTTCGTGCGGTCGCTCGCCACCGCGTCGAGGCGGGCGAGCGCCCGGGCGCCGCGGCGCCTCGCGTGGTCTTCGGCCTCCAGCACCAGGAAGGCGGCGCCGGAGCCGAGGATGAAGCCGGGGGTCTCGGCCCGCTCGAAGACCGGGCGGTACGAGGGCTTGCTCAGGTAGCCGCCCATCTCGTGGATCAGCAGCACGTCGGGCCGCTCGGCATTGTACGAGCCGCCGACGAGGACGATGTCGAGCTGGCCGGCGGCGATGCGCGCCTGCGCGATCCGCAGGGCGTCGACCCCGCTCGATTCCTCGCCCATGAAGGTGCGCGAGGCGCCGGTGACGCCGTGCACGATGGCGATGTTGCCGGCGAGCAGGTTCGAGAGCTGGGCGAGAAAGAGCGTCGGCCGCAGGTCGTTCAGCAGCCGCTCGTTGAGGTAGGCGCCGGGATCGGCCGCATTGCGCAGGCCGGTCAGGATCTGCCCGTCCACCGCGTAGTCGCGCTCGCCGCCGCCCGCCGCCACGACGAGGTGCATGGCGGCCTTCAGGGCCGCATCCGCCTTGGCGCCGGCCGCCTCCAGGGCGAGCCCGGCGGCGTAGACGCCGAGCCGCTGCCACGGCTCCATCTGCCGCTGGTCGGATTTCTTCGGGATCTGCCCGTCGAGCGTCAGGGGCGCGACCGGATGGACCGGATAGGGCGCGAAGGTCGCGGAATCCGTGCGCGGGCCGTCGCCCGAGCGATAGGCCGCGAGATGCGCCTCGACGCCCTCGCCGGCGCAGGAGACGAGCCCGAGGCCCGTGACGACGACGTTCCGTGTCTCGACCTGCCGGCTCACGATTCCGCTCCGTCGAGGAGGCCGATGCGGGCGGTGCGCTCGCGCATCAGGGCGCCGAGCCCGTCCGGGAACGGCATGGTCCTGAACCGCAATTCGGCATTGCAGATCGGCTTGCCCTCGGACCGGATCGCCGCCTTGGTCACGGCGTACCCGGAGCCGTCATGCTCCAGGCTCGCCTCGACCTGCAATTCGGCCCCGGGGCCCACGAAGGTGCGGAAGCGTGCCTTGTCGACGCCCATCAGGAACGGCATGTGGCTGAACGACGCACGGGCGAGCAGCAGGTAGCCCGAGGCTTGAGCCATCGTCTCGGTCAGGAGGACGCCGGGCACCAGGGGGTGGCCGGGGAAATGTCCCTCGAAGACCGGGCTCTCCTGCGGCACCGTGGCCAAAGCCGCGATGCGCCCGCTCGCGCGGTCGAGGCTCACGACCCGGTCGATCATGTCGAAATATTCGAGGCGCATCCCCGCGGCCGCCTAAACCCGAATCAGACCTTGGCGGCCTTCTCGGCCACCAGGCCGTCGATGCGCTCGCAGAGGTTCTTCAGCACGAAGTACTGCTCGGCCGGAACCTTGCCCTCGTTGACCTCCTGGGTCCACTGCTCGAGGGGCAGCTTGATCCCGAAGGTCTTGTCGATCTCGAAGGCGATGTCGAGGAAGGCCAGGCTGTCGATGCCCAGATCGTCGATGGCGTGGCTCTCCGGCGTGATCGTCTCGCGCGGGATGTCGGCGACGTCGGCGATGATGGTGGCGACGCGGTCGAAGGTGTCGGACATGGACGTGCAGCCGTCTTCCTGCTGAGGTCTGGCTCGAACGGCGCGACCTCCGGACACCGCCCGCGCCCCGGCCACGAAACCGCCTACCCGAAACGGGTCCGCCGGGCCGCGCCCGGTCGAGGGGCCCGCATACACGAGGGGGGCCGGGCCGGCAACCGCGGGCGTTTCCGCGCGGGGGCCCGCGCCCTAGGTCAAGCCGGATGACGCACCCGCGCAGGACGTGGGGAGGATGAGACCGGCATGGAACACGTGAAGCCCCCGACCGGGCCGGGACGCGCTGCCCCCCCGCCGCCGCCCGCCGGCACCTCCGCCGTCGCGCGCGCCGCCCTCGTCGTCGCGCTCGCCGCCCTCGGCCTGTGGGTGCTGCACCCGTTCCTGCCGGCGCTGGTCTGGGCGGTGATCCTGGCGATCGCCCTATGGCCCCTGCGCGAGCGGCTGGTGCGGATCAAGCCGCCGGGCAGGCACAACATCCTGTGGCCGGCCCTCCTCACCCTGGCGGTCGCCCTGGTGATCCTGGTGCCGCTGATCGTGGTCGCCGTGCAGGCGGCGCGGGAGGCGCACGACGCCGTCGCGTTCTGGCGCCAGATCGAGGAGCAGGGCTGGCCGGTGCCGGACTTCGTTTCTCACCTGCCCTTCGGCGCGGCGAAGGTCGCGGCCTGGTGGCAGGAGAACCTGAGCCATCCCCAGGGCTCGTCCGAGGTGCTGAAGCGGGTCGACCAGTCGATCAACCATTCGTCGCTGGTCGGGTTCGGGCGCACCTTCGGCAGCCAGATCGTCCACCGGGTGATGCTGTTCAGCTTCACGCTCCTGACCTTGTTCTTCCTGTTCCGCGACGGCCCCTCGGTGGCGGCGCAGGGCTTGTCTGCGACCCGCCGGCTGTTCGGCCCGCGCGGCGAGCGGGTGGCGCGCCAGATGGCGGCCTCGGTCCACGGCACCGTCGACGGGCTGGTTCTGGTCGGCCTCGGCGAGGGTTTCCTGCTCGGCGTGGTCTATTACTTCGCCGGCGTACCGCATCCGGTTCTGCTCGGCGCCTTCACGGCGCTCGCCGCGATGATCCCGTTCGGGGCGCCCGTCGCCTTCGGACTCGCAGCGCTGCTGGCCGCCGCGCAAGGGGGTGTCACCGCGGCCATCGTGGTGGCGGTCGCCGGCCTCGTCGTCACCTTCGTCGCCGACCATTTCGTCCGCCCGGCCCTGATCGGCGGCGCTACCCGGCTGCCCTTCCTGTGGGTGCTGCTCGGGATCCTCGGCGGCGTCGAGAGCTTCGGGCTGCTCGGCCTGTTTCTCGGCCCGGCCGTGATGGCGGCTCTGGTGCTGCTGTGGCGGGAATACACCGCCGGGGACGATCGCTCGGTGGCCTGATCGCACCGCGCCCGATGGTCGTTCGGGACGGCCCGATCGGGCCGTGCTCCAGACCCCTGGTTCGTCGCATCGTCCGCGACGAGCCGGTATCCGTTTCGGCGGATCATGCTTTGGTTGGCGACCTTTCTTTCGCTCCGGGGCTCCGATCCAAGAGAAGCCTGTCGTCATGAGAATCCTGTCGCCATGAGAATCCTTTTGGCCGCGGCCCTGCTCGTCGGCCTCTTCGCCTGTCCGGTCTCGGCGCAGGAGGACTACGACGACCGCCCGGCGGTCCGGCGGAGCGACGGTCCACGCTTCGGAGACGACGACCGGGGCGACGGCATCCGGGACTTCGACCGGCGGGGGGCCGCGCGCGGCGACCCGGACGAGATCATGCCCCGCCGGCGCGACCGCGATGACCGCGACCGCCGGGACGCGGAGGGCCGCTGGCGGGACGACCGGTCCCGGGCGGATCGCTACGATCCCCGCTACGACCGCTATGACCGCTACGGCCCCGCCCCCTATGGCGGCCCTTCTGCGACTCCGATGCCGCCGCCCGGCGGGGTCTTCGTCGTGCCGCCGCCGATCCCCGGCGCGCGGCGCTATTGATCCGGTCTTCGCTCGATCCGTCCCCGTGACGTGACGCGCGGGCCCCCTCCCGCGCCCTTCTCAAGGGGACACGGTCGGACAAGGGCCGGTGCCACCTTCGGCACCCATGGCAGGTCCCCCAGGCACGTCCGCCGGGAGGGAGGATGAACGAGGGGTTTCCCGTTTTCGCCCGGCGGCAAACGCCGTCGATGCCGGCGATATCGGAGGCCCGCCCCGCCGGAGCGAGGGTCGGGCCTCCGGGCTCCGTCAGGGCCGCGGCGGACCCCCGGGAGGTCCACCCGGCGGTCCACCCGGATGTCCGGGCGGGGGCGGTGGTGGCCCGCCGGCCGCAGGTCCGGGCGGGGGCGGGGGCGGCGCACCCGGAGGATGTCCGGGCGGCGGCGGTGCGACCGGCGGAGGCGCGGGCGGCGGCCCGGCCGCGGGAGGAGGTGGAGGCGGCGCGTTGTCGAAGATGCGTTCGCCGTAGATTCCATCCCAGCGCTCACGCTCCCGATAGAAGGGCCGGTCGCGATAGTAGCGGTCCCAGTAATCGCCGAACGAGAAGGTGATGACGGGAGCGCCGATATAGGACGCGGCCTCTTCGCCGGTATAACGCGCGCCGCCGCGTAGGAAGGCGAGGTAGTCCGACGACATCCACCCGCGCTGGCCGTCGTAATCGACGTCGCACCAGGAGCGGTTGGCGAGGCACCCGCGGACATCGACGGCTTGACCGTCCGGCACGACGTTGACGGATGGATAGGCGGTGGAGGGGCCGGCGCGCAGGTTGATGTCGGCGGTGGCGACCGCCGTCGCCGCGTCGGCCGCGCCCGGCAGGGCGACGGCGCCGAGAAGGAGGACGGCTCTGAGAAATCGTGGTCGGAGCATGGGAGTTTTCTGGTCACAAAGCTTCGATGCAGGGATTAAAATCGCGGCCCCGCCGGGACGTTCCCTTAGGTAAGTATTTTCTCCGGGCACTGCGTCGGCGGCCTCGCCGCCGGCTCTCGCCGGGCAACGCGATGCGTCCTCACGTCGACGAAACAGGATTTGGGCGCGCCGCATGAGCCTCGGCGGTGCCTCACGGGCCCCGCGACGCCTCCCCGCGGAGGGTGAGCCGGTCGGGCCGCGGGGCGTGACGGCGGTCCCCCGTATGGGCGAGGCGAGATGCGCCCTACTTTCCCCGGACTTGATCGCACCGGACGTGATCGAGCGGAGATCGGTGCTGCATCAATCCCTCACGAGGCCTCGATGAGCCAACCCCCTACCCTGCGCGGCGAGCCCGCCCGCCGCCTCGCCGCCCTCGGGCTGACGTTGCCGCGGGTGCCCGAGCCCCGCGGCGCCTTCCTGCCGTTCTCGCGCATCGGCTCGACCCTGTGGCTGGCCGGGCAGATCTGCGAGTGGGAGGGCGAGGTGCGCTTCACCGGCCCCGTCACCGACATCGCGGCCGGGCGGGAGGCGGCGCGGATCTGCGCCCTCAATCTCCTGGCGGGTTTGAGCCTCGCCCTCGACGGCGACCTCGACCGCGTGGTGCGCTGCCACCGTCTCGGCGGCTTCGTGCAGGTGGAGCAGGGCTGGCCCGACGTCCCGAAGGCGGTGAACGGCGCCTCCGAGCTGATGGCGGAACTGTTCGGCGAGGCCGGTCGCCACGCCCGCACGGCGATCGGCGTCGCGAGCCTGCCGGCCAATGCGAGCGTGGAGGTGGACGGGATCTTCGAGGTGAGATGAGGGTTAGAACACCGTGTGACGAAGCGGATGCCGCTTCGTCGCCGGCAATGCGGCCGAACACGAGAGCCGGACGCGCCTTTCGATCGCACCGCGATCGGGCGGCGGTCTAGTGCGCGTCGCCCGCCGCGCGGTACCCCGCCGCCTGCTCGACCAGGGTGAGAATGTCGAGCGCCCGCCACGGCTTCGGGATGAAGGTGGCCGACATCCGCAGGTCGCTCGGCTGGTCGCCGGCATCGCCGGAGGTCAGCAGGACGTGCACCCGCGGCCAGGTCACGCCGATGATCCGCGCCAGCTCGAAGCCGCCGATCTGGCCGGGAGTCCGCACGTCCGAGAAGACGACGTTCACCTCGTCCCCGCGTTCGCGCAGGATGGCGAGCGCCTTCTCGGCGGTCTCGGCCTCGATGACGCGGAAGCCGGTTTCCTCCAGCAGCGTGGCCGCGAGGAAACGCTCCTCCGGTTCGTCCTCGACGACCAGGATCACGGGCTGGGTCTTCGCGGCTGCGCTGGACTCGGTCATGTGCAGGGAACGAGCGGACGGCCCAGTGGTTGCATAGCTCCCGGGACCCTGCTCTCATCCTTTCCGAGGTGTTGCGGCAATGCAAGGGCCGCCGCAACACCGGCGGATATTCAGGCGACGCCGTGCTGCCGGAACCACGCCAGCATGCGGGTCCAGCCCTCCTCCGCCGGGCCCTTGCGGTAGCTCGGGCGGTAATCGGCGTGGAAGCCGTGCGGGGCGTCCGGGAAGATCACGATCTCGACATCCTTGCCCGCCGCCTTGGCGGCATCCCGTGCCTTCTCGACGTCGGCGACCGGGATGCCGGTGTCGGCGGCGCCGTAGAGGCCGAGGATCGGCGCGCGGATGTCCGGGATCACGTCGGCGGCGGTCCTGGGCTGGATGCCGGTGCGGGTGCCGCCGAAATTGCCGTACCAGGCGACGCCGGCCTTCAGGCTGGCGCTGTGGGCGGCATAGAGCCACACGGTGCGACCGCCACGGCACCAGCCGGTGATGCCGAGCTTGCCGGAATCGCCCTTGGCCTCGGCCGCCGCCCAGGCGGCGGCGGCGTCGAGGTCGCCCATCACCTGCGCGTCCGGCGTCTTCGACACCACCTCGCGGACGATCTCCTGCACGTCGGTCATCTTCGAGACGTCGCCCTGGCGGGCGAAGAGTTCCGGCGCCACGGCCGTATAGCCGGCCTTGGCGAGCCGCCGGCAGATGTCCTTGATGTAGTCGTGGACCCCGAAGATCTCCTCGACGACGAGCACGATCGGGAACGGTCCGGCCCCCTGCGGCATCGCCCGGTAGGCCGGCATCGGCCCGTCGCCGACCGGGATCCGCACCTCGCCGGCGACGATGCCGGTCTCGTCGGTATGGATCGCCTGCGCCTCGACCCGGGTGGTGGCCAGTGTCAGCCCGGTCATCAGGCTCGTCATCACGAAGCCGCGCCGCGAGAAGGGCGGGGTCACCAGGCCGTCGAGCTGTTCGAGGTCGCCCGCATCGTCGCCCCGTGCGTCGTCGCTCATCGCCATTCCGGCCCTCCCCTTGTCACGGCGCCGTCTCGCGCCGGGGCGCGATCATGCGGGCCGGCGCCCGGGGAGCAAGCGCGAACATGATCCGTCCACGGTCACGATCCGGTCAGGGGCCGGGACGGCGCCCAGAACAAAGGCCGCCCGCGCGCGCGGGCGGCCCCGTCATCGACTTGGGGGGACGGGTCACGCCACCGCGGCCTTGCGGCCCTTGGCCGGGTTGCGGGCCGGCCAGCCGAGCGCCACGAGCCGCGCCTTGGCGTGCTCGCGCACCTCGTCGCGCAGGCCCGGCGGCATCGCGGCGAGCGCGGCCTGCGTTTCGGGAGCGAGCATCAGGTCGGTGACGGCGTTGATCGACTGCGCCTGGTCGATGCGCGCGGTCAGCTCGGATTCCGATGCGCCGCCGGTTCCGGCGGGCGCCGCCTCGACGTCGTTGGCGACCTCCGCCTCGCGCTCGGCGTCGTCGGCCTCGCGCGCCGGCTCGGGCCGGCGCGACTGGTTCGCCGCCACCAGGTCGGGCCGGCTCGCCTTGAACTCGTCGGCCTCGTCCTCGGAATAGAGCAGGCCGTGCAGGCCGGCGAGCTTGAGGATCACCCGGTCCTTGGCCCGCTTCTCCGCCATGGCGAAGACGTAGGCCGCCTGCCTGCCGGAGACGCGGTAGTTCACACCGATCAGGGCCTCGCCGATCGACCACTCGGTGCGGTCGCCGTTCGGGCCCGGCATGTGACCGGTCACCAGAATCACCGCCTCGTCCCGCTCCGCCCGCACGATCACCGGCGCATCGAAGCGGATGCGGGCCTGCACGGCGATCCGCTCCAGGGCCTTGTGGTAGATGACGGCGGTGCCCTGCACGCGCCAGACGTTGCCGGCCAGCGGTTCGCCGTAGGTGGCGAGGATATCCGCGATCTGCTTGTCCGTGGTTGCGCTCATCTCGATCGATCTCACCTGCTGACAGCGGCTCCGGACGGGGCGAGACGACCGGTTCCACGTTTGTTCCGTCTAGCATGCAAAATGGGGATGCGCGAGCGTTTTCGCGATATCCGGATCAGACAAATCAGTGCGGCATGATGATGTTTTGTCGCGCCTGTCGCTTGGCGCCACGACCTTGCCAGATCATTCGCGGTCCGTAACGGCCGCGCTTTCAGGGAGGGGATTTCGCCACCGTTGCCCCGGACGGGTATGTTCGCTAAATGTTCCTAAAGAGCTTTCGGTGCAAGACTGTGGCTCGTTGGCTGTATCCCGCCGCACCCAGGTCGCCCTGACGCAAGGTCCCCCGCCTTTTCGGAGTCCCGCATGAGCACCCCCGCCCTCCTCGATTCCTCGACCCTGCTCGAGCGACCGGGCCTGCGCCGCAGCGCGGTGCGGGGCGCGGCCTCCCGGCGCGGCGCGACCCTCGCGCCGGCGGTGCCCCGCCCGGCCCTGGTGGCGGATTTCCTCGCCATCGCCGCCCTCGACCCGGCGGTGGAGCGCCTGCGCGCCGCCCCCGCCCCGGTCCGCCTGGCGCTCGGCGACACGATGGTCGAGCATGCCGCCGATTTCGAGCAATGGCGCACCGACGAGCCGGGCCTGCTGATCGACGTGGTGGCGGAGGCCGATCTCGGCCGCCACCCGTTCCGTACAGCCTACGTGGCGGGCGAGCCGGTCGTGGCCGAGGACGGTCGCCGCTTCGTCATCGAGAGCGCCGCGACCCTGCGGGCCGAGCCGCGGATCTCGACCGTGCGCCTGATCATGGCCTGTCGCCGCACCTCCGTCTCGGCGGGCGACCGGGTGCGGATCCTGCACCATCTCGACGAGTGCGGCACCGGGCGCCTGGTCGAGTGCGCCGCCATGGCGATCAACGCCCAGGATGGCGTCGCGGCGGTGCTGGCGCTGGCGGTCGAGGGGCTGGTGGCGGTGGATACCAGCCGGCCGATCCTGCCCGAGACGCCGGTGCGGCGACGGGCGTTGCCGTATCCGGATCCGTTCGGGTTCTGAGAAGGGAGTCGAGATAGGCTACAGTGTATCTTACAGGACGAATGAAATGCGTCCGCGATCTGTTGCGGGCGCTAAATTTTGTCCATGGATTCACCGTTGAAGCTGATATGGATTATATACAGAAAGATATATTATTCGGTAATATTTGCAAAATATATGAAATTATAATCGATGCCTCTGGGCGGTGCAGAATCGAAAATATTCCTTGCTAGGAGGGTTGGAACGGGGCAGAAAACTGCGAGTTGATAGAGTCCTTCTAACCAATGTCTGGTTATTTGATGCGCGAACAGGGTCGATTTGGGAGGGCGACGTGGCAGAAGAGGTCATCATAGCAGTATCGATATTTTCGATCGCTATTCCTCTAACTCTACTTGCCCGAGAGATGTGGCGAAACCTGTTTCCATCCAGACTCTTCATTAAAGACCGTAATGGCCGCGTCGTCCGCGAGATAACTCCCGAGGCGATCCTTCGTGCCAATCCGACGGAACTGAAGCGCTTCCATGAGATCGTGAAACGTCGGATCCGAGATGACAAAGCCGCGTAGTGGAGCAGTCGGTCAGCACCGTTCACGTCCTCGACGCAAAGCAGTTCTCTCCGGTGTCGCAAGCGCCGGAACCGGATCAGGGTTCATCGTCTGGGCGCAATCGCTTGAGCTGGCTGCGAATACCCGGGTTTTGATCGAGGCTGCGGCTCCTTGGCTCGCCATCGGCGTCGCGAGCCTGTCTCCTGTCCTGGCCGGCATGGGACTCAACTATGCGCGGTATCAGGGCACGCGCTTCCTTCTACGGCGAGCCGAAAAGCTCTGCTCCGAAATTCCCGATGACGAGGCCAACAAAACGACCCGCGCACAGGCGGAGGCGAACGTCCGCGAGCTACGGCAGACGCTGGTCGACATCCTGAAAGACCAGTCGCGCGTGTTCCGCATCGAGTCTTGATCGCCCTCACCCGCTCCGTTTCGCCACCGCCGCCTCCATCAGCGACCGGATCGCCGCCCGCACCGGTTCCGGCGTCTCGTCGCGGGAGAACTTCGCCTCGATCTCCTCGCGGATCAGCGCGCCGTCGTCGCTGCGGGCGAGGTCGGTGGTGGTCTCGGCCTGGAGCAGCGACACGAAGGCGCTCTCGATCCGGCCGATCGCCTCGGGCGAGGGATCGGCGGCGACCTGTCGGCCGGTGAGATCGAACACGTCCGCCGTGAAGGGCAGGCGCTCCTCGGCGAGCGAGAGGTCGCCCGACAGTACGAAGACCGCCGGGACGTGGGCGATCAGGTCGATCGAGCCGCGGGTGATGTTGCCCGGGTTGAACCACAGCGTCTCGCCCACCCGCAGCGGCGGGTGGCGCCTGTGGACGTGGCCGTTGATGGCGAGCGCGCAGCCTGGAATCGCCGCCGGCGGTACCGCGCCGGGATAGCCGGCCCCGAAGGCGAGGTCGTGGTGGGTGAGCCAGACCGTGCGGGCGCTGGGGTCGTCGGCTTGGGGAAAGAGTCCGCGCACGTCGCTCGGGATCGCCTGCCCGAACGGCGTGGCGCCGAGGCCCAGCCGCGTTCCGCCGAGGCGGTAGAGAGCCGCCGGCCCGGATTCCGGCACCACGTCGAGGACGTCGCTCACCGCCAGCATCGCCAGGCTGTCGCCGTCGGAGAGGCGGGTGTGGCGGATGTCGTGGTTGCCGACATTGGCGAGCGGTCGATGGCGAAAACCCTTGAGGATCCGGATCAGCCGCGACTTCAGGCTCTCGTCCGGCTCGACCGGCCGCTCGAACAGGTCGCCGAGGAGGACCGGCGCGAGGTCGCGGTCGTTCGCCAGGGCGACGCAATGCTCGAGCTTGGCCAGGACCGGCGCCGGCCAGTCGGGATCCTTGCGACGTCCGGGACGGCGCGACGAGACGTGCGGATCGCCGATGACGAGGAGGCCGGCGCACGCGACCGGCGCGGCGTCGAGCCGCTCGCGGCCGAGGATCATGCCGCCTCCCCCGCCCGGGCATGGCGGTGCCCGATGAGCAGCGTGGCGGGGGCGGCCGGATGGCCGCAGGCCGGGCAGCGCCCGCCGGTCGTGGCCAGCACCGCCGCCATCTCGGCCTCCGCCGCCGCCAGCCCGTCGCGGGACGCGGCCCCGCGTCCCTGAGCCTCGGCGAGCCGGCGGCCGATCTCGGCGAGGCGGCGGGCGGTCGCGGCGGCGTCCGGCCGGAGCACCGGCTGGGGCAGTCCTGCGGGCAGGCCGCGCAGGGCGGCGGCCCGCCGCTCCGCGTCGGCAAGGTCCCGTGCCAGACGGCGCAGCCGGGCGACGTGGGCGGCGGCCTGGCCCGTCCCGCGCGGCGCGGGCACCTCCGGCAGGTCGGCCAGGGCCGCGACGCGGCCCGCCGCCCCCGCGAGGCCGGCGGCGGTCGCCAGCACCCGCCGGCCCACGACCGCGCGGTGGCGCGCCTCGGCGAGGCTCCGCCCCAGCTCGGCGCCCGTCTCCGGCCCCGGCAGGTCGGCGAGAACCCGGGCCCGGGCGGCGGCGCCGGTGGCGAGGCGGCGGGCCCTCGCGAGACGGTCGGCCAGGGCCTCGCGGGCGCGCAGGCCCGCGGACGCCGCGGCGAGGGTGCCGGCCTCGTCCTGCAGGCCGTGCACGGTCCGGCCCAGGGCGTCGAGCCCGTCGAGGGCGGCGAGGGCTTCGCGCAGCCGGGTGATCTCGCGCTCGCCTTCGCGAACCGTGCGCTGGTCCTCGGTGACCCGCTCGCGCTGGAGCGCCTGCATGTCGCGGATCAGTCCGGCCTCCCGGCCGATCGACAAAACGGCCGAGCGCCGGGCCGGCTTCTCGCCGAGCAGGAAGACCGGGAACTTCTGATGCGCCACGTGGACGTCGAGGTCCTCGACCCGGGTGATGCCGTAGAGCCGCTCGACCCAGGGCGGCACGTCGCGCCCGCCGGTCTCGAAGGTGGTGCCGTTGTCCTGCACCAGGGACCCGTCGGCCTCGTGCAGCGACCACAGGTTGACCGGCGTGCGCTTCGGCTGGCGCACGTAGCGCAGCACCCGGCCCGCGGCGACGCCGATCTCGACCCGCGCGGCGCCGGCGCCCGCCCGCACCAGGCTGTCGCGCACCTCGCCGTAGAACACCGCCCGGAGCGCCCGGATCACCGTCGACTTGCCGTGGTTGTTCGGCCCGACCAGGGCGTTGACCCCCGGCGCCAGCGGCAGGGTCGCATCGGCGAACCCCTGCACGTCGATCAGGCGGATGAAGCGGAAGCCCGCCATCTCGGGCGTCCAGGCCGCGGCACAGGCGGCGGCCGGTCCGTCGATCGCCACCCCGGTCTCGGGGCGCCCGGCGATGCGGCTCACCGTCAACCCGGCCTCGAAGCCGGCGACGTCGTGATGGGAGATCGCCAGGCACTGGACGCCGAGGCGGGCGGCGCCGTCGTCGAGCACCCGGTAGAAGGCCGGCACCCGGTCCGGCGCGATCCAGCAATCGGCCTCGTCGAGGGCGAGAAAGCGGCCGACCCCGGCCTTGACCACGGCGATCAGGCGTAACGCCATCCCGACCACGTTGGTCATCGCGCCGCCATTGTCCTCCAGCACGTCCTCGCGGCCGCCATCCGGGCGCTCGACCCCGATATCGAGGGCCGGCAGGCCGCGCTCGGTGGTCAGGTCCAGGCGCACCGGCTTCTCGCCGGGCAGCACCTCCCGGACGAGGGCGGTGAGCAGCGTCTCGAAGGTCGCGACGCTGCGCCGGTTGGCGTCCTGCTGCAACTCGCGCAGGTAGGTGTCGATCGCGTCGCGCTGGGCGAGCCGGCCCTTGGCGGCGGCGACGGCCTTCGTCCGCGCCGCCAGCGCGTCTCGGTCGCGGTCGCGGGTCGCCTCCAGCCGGGCGAGGAGGCGGCCGGCGCGGGTGAGCGCGTCCTGGATGTCGGCGGAGGTCGTGGGCAGGGTCACAGGGCGTCAGCGGCCCGCATCGAGGGCGTCGAGCCGGTCCTGCACCGCCCGGAGCGACTGCGCGAAGGCCTCGACCCGGCGGGCATTCTCGGCCCGCGCCTCCTCGATCATCCGGCGGATCTCGGCCTCGTCGTCGGTGCCGAGTTCCTCGCGGGCCTGGGCCCGGGCGGCGGCCAGCTCGGCGGTCAGGCGCTCGACGTCGCTCTCGGCCCGGATCCGGTCGGCGCGCAGGCGCTCATAGGCCGGCTGCAACGCCTCGAGCCGCTTGAGCGCCTCGACGTCCGATCCCACCTCCCGGGACTCCGGCTCCTGCCCCTTGCGGCTGCGCTCCATCTCGTTCCTCGCTCTCATCCGGCTGAGGTGGCATCCGGGGCAGCCTTTGGCAACCGCGTCCCGCCCCGCGAAAGTTCCGCCGAAACCTGTTGACGGCCTGTGCAAATCAGACCAGTGTTCCGGAAATGTTCCACACGATGATCCGACCCGGGAGGCGGCGCGGCGTCGCAGCGGAACCTGGGGAGACCGGCATGGAGACCACCCGCCTGGACGACGTCGCGGCCGAGGCTGCCCCGCTGTTCGAGAACCGGGACTGGCGCCTCCACGCGGACGGGCTCGAGCACCGGGAGACCGGCTACTTCATCGACCGCGACGCCTTGAGCGCCCGCCGGCCGGACGGCTACTGGGAATGGCCGCTTCACCTCTCGGAGAAGAGCTGGTGCGGCGTGCGCAGCTTCCGCGAGGCGTTCTCGGCCGCGCTCCAGGCCTTCGGCATCGCGCCCGACCGCAAGCTCACCCTCTCCTTCGCGCTGGGCTTCGGCACCCGGGTCGGCGGCGCCGCTCCGGACGCCTTCGTGCCGCTCGCCGAGCTGGTGCGCCTGCGCGCCCCGGCGCCGCGCTCGGTCGCCGCGATCCGCCCGCTCGTCGCCGCGAGCGCCTGACGCCGCTTCTCTCCCTTTCCTCTCCCTTGGCGCGGGGAAATGCTCTAGACCCCGCCCGGTCGGAAACCATTCGGGGAGCGGAGGATCGTGAGCGGGCAGCGCAGCGTGGCAATCGTCGTCCGGGGCCGGGTCCAGGGCGTCGGCTACCGGGCCTGGACCAAGGGCGTCGCCGAGGCGCGGGGCCTCGCCGGCACCGTGCGCAACCGGCCGGACGGCAGCGTCGAGGCGCATCTCGCCGGGCCGGAGGAGGCCGTGGCGGCGATGATCGAGGCCTGCCGCGAGGGACCGCCCGGCGCCCGGGTCCAGGATCTGCAGGTGCAGGATTTGCCTGTGGCGGAGCTGACGGTCGGCGAGGCGGCCGCGGCCGCACGCGGCGTGCAGATCCTGCCGACCGCCTGACGGGACCCGGCATGCACCCGGATCTGGGCCTGAACAGCTTCTCGCTCCTCGACCTCGCCGCCCTCCTCTGCTTCCTGGCGGCGTGGTGGGGCTATTCCTACGCGGTCGAGCACCTGTCGGGCGGCAAGCGCAGCCTCAACGGCATGATGAACCGTTATCGCCACGCCTGGGCCGACCAGCAGATCGTGCGCGAGAACCGGGTGGTGGACACCACCATCAACGCCTCCCTGCAGAACGGCACCGCCTTCTTCGCCTCGACGGCGCTGATCGCCTTGGGGAGCGCGCTGACCCTGTCGCGCTCCGCCGACGACGCGCTCACGTTGTTCTCCACCCTGCCCTTCGGCGCGCCGATGACCCGGGCGGTGTGGGAGATCAAGGTCGCGGGCCTCGCCCTGATCTTCGTCTACGCCTTCTTCAAGTTCGCCTGGGCCTACCGGCTGTTCAATTACGGCGCCATCCTGATCGGCGCGGTGCCGCCGCGGGAGGGCGACCCGGCGGCGATCGAGCGGGCGGCGCGGCGGGCGGCCGCCATGAACGTGGTGGCGGGCGGCCACTTCAACCGCGGCCAGCGTGCGTTCTTCTTCGCCCTCGCGTATCTCGGGTGGTTCGTCAGCGCCTATGTGCTGTTCGTCACCACCGCGATGGTGCTCACCGTGATGTGGCAGCGCCAGTTCGCCTCCGACGCCCGCCGGGCCCTGCAGGACCACGATGATCCCTGACGATTTCGAGCTCGAACTCACCCTGATGCGCCTCGTCACCGAACGCGGGGCCGACAAGACCGTCTGCCCCTCCGAGGTCGCTCGCGCCCTCGGCGGCCCCCATCCGGACGGCTGGGGCCCCCTGATGCAGCCGGTCCGCCGCCAGGCGGTGCGCCTGATGAAGCAGGGCCGCATCGCCATCCTGCGCAAGGGCAAGGTGGTGGACGATCCGGACGATTTTCGCGGGGTCTACCGGCTGTCGCTGCCGCGATCGGCGGATCAGGGCGCCGGAAACACCGACTCGGTGTAGCCCGACGCCCGGTACGCCACGAGGCCGAGCCATTCGCGCACCGCGACGTCCAGCTCGAACAGCCCGTCCCCGGCCGTCGAATGGAGCGCGACGGCGCCGGGCCCGGTGCGGTAATCGACCGGGTAGGCGGTCACCGTGAAGCCGGCCCGCCGGAAGCAGCCCACCGCCCGCGGCATGTGCCAGGCCGAGGTGACGAGGAGCCAGCGCTCGCCGGGCTTCGGCGTGACCAGTTCGGCGCTGAAGGCGGCGTTCTCGCGGGTGTTGCGGGAGCGGTCCTCGTAGGTGATCCGCTCCGGCGCGACGCCGAGCGAGGCGGCGTGGCGCCGGACGATGTCCGATTCGGACACCGCGCCGTCGCCGGTGAGCCGGCCGGAGCCGCCGGAAAACACCACCGTCGCCTGCGGATAGCGCCGGGCGAGGTCGCCGAGCGCGATCATGCGCTCGCCGGCGTCGTTGACGACGAGCTGCTTGCGGGCAGCCGACAGCCCGGTCTCGACCGCGCCGCCGAGCACCACGATGCCGGCGAGCGGTGCGCCGTCGTCGCGGAATTCCGGGAAGCGGTTCTCGAGCGGGCCGAAGACCAGGGAGGCGAGCGGCGAGACCCCGCCGACCAGGAGGACGAGGCCGGCGCCGGCGACGAGCCCGAGGCCGAGGCGCCGCCAGCGCAAGGAACGTCCTGAACCCGCGAGCCCTGCCCCGGCGAGAACCAGGAGCAGGAGCAGGTTCGACGGTGCCGTGAGGAACCACAGCACCTTCGAGAGCACGAAGAACACCGGGATCGTCCCGGCTCGGGCTCGGATCAGGCCTTGCTGGTCTCGGCCTCGTAGCGGGCGCGGGTCTCGGCGTTCGGCGGATAGAGGCCCGGCAGGGCGACGCCCTTGTCGACCTCCCGCATGATCCAGAGCTCGAGGCGCTCCTGCTCGACGGCGGCCAGCGCCACCTCCTCGGCCAAAGCCGCCGGGATCAGCACCGCGCCGTCGCCGTCGGCCACCACGATGTCATTTGGATAGACCGCGACGCCGCCGCAGCCGACCGGCTCGCCCCAGCCGACGAAGGTCAGGCCCGACACCGAGGCCGGCGCCGCCACGCCGGAGCACCAGACCGGCAGGCCGGTGCCGTCGACGCCCTCGCCGTCGCGCACGACGCCGTCGGTGACGAGCGCCGCGACGCCGCGCTTCTTCATCCGGGCGCACAGGATGTCGCCGAAGATGCCGGCATCCTGCACCCCCATCGCGTCGACCACCGCGATGCAACCCTCGGGCATCGCCTCGATCGCCGCCCGGGTCGAGGTCGGGCTCGACCAGGATTCGGGCGTCGCCAGGTCCTCGCGGGCCGGCACGAAGCGTAAGGTGAAGGCCGGGCCGACCACCCGCTGCCCGGCGGCGAAGCGGGGCATCGGCCCGCGCATCCAGCAGCGGCGGATGCCCTTCTTCAGGAGCACCGTGGTGAGGGTGGCGGTGGTGACGGCCTGCAGGGCGTCGAGGAGCGTCTTGTCGAGCGGCATCGGGCCTTCGGGGGCGTGTGGGGAAAAGGGACGGGGCGAGACCTAAGCAGACTCGCGTCGGCAGGCCAACGCCTCATCCGCCTAGGTTCTTGTCTCGCCGCAGATTTTTATCGCGGAACCGGCGGCCGCCTCTGCGAACTCGGCTTAGCCGATCCGGGGCCGGGCGGCCACGCCTCGGGATGCATGGCCCTCGCCGAGGCTCAGCTCAACGGCGGCAGCGCCGCGCCCGCCGCCGGCCGCGCCCTGATCCGCTCGTACCAGGCCTGCAAGGCCGGCCGCTCGACGCGCGGCACGTCGAGGTGGAGCCAGCGATGCGCCGCGGCGCCGGCCGCGATGTCGGCCGCGGTGAAGCGGTCGCCGACCATGAAGGGACGCCCCATCAGGTGCGCGTCGAGGATCGCCGCGCACTCCTCCGAGGCCGCCACCGAGCGGTCGATGGCCGCCGGGTCGCGCTGCTCGGCCGGCATGCGCACGGTCTGCCAGAACGCGTCCCGGGTCGCGGGCGTGAAGCGGGTCGCCTGCCAGTCGAGCCACTGGTCGACGAGGGCGGCGTCCCGCGGATCCTCCGGCCACAGGCTCCCCGCGCCGTGGCCGCGGGCGAGGTAGCGCAGGATCGCGTTCGATTCCCAGAGGACGAAGCCGTCCTCCTCCATCACCGGCACGAGGCCGTTGGGATTGAGCGCCAGGTAGTCCGGATCGCGCACCCGCCCGAAGGCGCCGCCGGCCTCGACCCGCTCGTAAGCAAGCCCCAGCTCCTCGAGTCCCCACACCGCCTTCTGCACGTTGACGGAGCTCAGCCGTCCCCAGAGCCTGCGCATGGCGTCTCCTCCTCCGATATCGGCGGGTAGGCGTGTTCCCGGCCCGTCGGGTCGGCGACGGTCCAGCCCGCCGGGCCGCCGGTCAGGTAGCCCGGGCCCACCGGAACCTTGCCGTATCCGCCCGGGATGTCGAGGATGTAGGTCGGCTGCGCCAGTCCCGAGACCCGGCCGCGCAAGCGACGCACCAGCGCCTGGCCGTGATCGAGCGTGGTGCGCAGGTGGCCGGTGCCCGGGGCGAGGTCGCCGTGATGCAGGTAATAGGGCTTGACCCGGTTCTCGACGAAGGCGCGCATCAGGGCGGCGAGCGTGTCGGAATCGTCGTTGACGCCGGCGAGCAGCACCGACTGGCTCACCATCGGGATCCCGGCATCGACGAGCCGGGCGATCGCCGCGCGGGCGCTGCCCGAGAATTCCCGCGGATGGTTGGCGTGGAGCGCCACGAACACCGCGCCCTCGAAGCGCTTCAGCGCCGCGACCAGGCCGTCGTCGACCCGGCCCGGATCGACCACCGGCACGCGGGTATGGAGGCGCAGCACCCGGACATGCGGGATGTCCCTCAGGCCGGAGGCGATGCGGCCGAGGCGCCGGGGCGACAGCACCAGGGGATCGCCGCCGGTGACCACCACCTCCCAGATCTCCGGCCGGGCGGCGATGTAGGCGAGGGCCGCATCGAGCTCCGCGTCGGTGAGGCTGCCCTGCCCCTCCGGCCCCACCACCTCGCGGCGAAAGCAGAAGCGGCAATAGACCGGGCAGACGTGGAGGGGCTTGAGCAGCACCCGGTCGGGGTAGCGGTGGACGATGCCGGGCAGGGGCGAATGGGTCTCGTCGCCGATCGGGTCGGCCCGCTCCTCGGGGGCGGTGACCAGTTCCTCCGCCCGCGGCACGAACTGGCGGCCGATGCCGTCATCCGCGTCGGCGATCAGCCCGGCGATCTCGGGGGTGATCGACACGGCGTAGCGCGCCGCCACCCGTTCGAGGGCCGGGAGCCGCTCCGCCGGCACCAGGCCGCTCTCCGCGAGCCCGGCCGCATTGCGGATCGACCCGCTCACCGGGCCCCCTGGGCATCGGGATGGTCGGCGACCGGCGTCCAGATCACCTCGTCGACCCGGCGGGCGCCGGTCGCCAGCATGACGAGCCGGTCGAAGCCGAGCGCGATCCCGCTCGCCTCCGGCATCTGCGCCAGCGCCGCCAGGAAGTCCTCGTCGAGAGGATAGCGCTCGCCGTAGACGCGCTCCTTCTCGTCCATCTCGGCGGAGAAGCGCCGGCGCTGCTCGGCCGCGTCGGTCAGTTCCCCGAAGGCGTTGGCGAGTTCGACGCCGCAGCAATAGAGCTCGAAGCGTTCCGCCACCCGCGGGTCGGCGGGGCTCGGCCGGGCGAGCGCGGCTTCCGGGATCGGGTACTCGCACAGGATCGTCGCCCGGCCGCGGCCGAGCGCCGGCTCGATCCGCTCGACCATGACGCGGCTGAACAGGTCGGACCAGGTATCGTCGGGGGCGGTGCGGAGGCCGGCCTGCGTGAGCGCGGCGGCCAGCGCCGGCCGGTCGGTCCCGGCATCCGGCGCCACCGTCGCCAGGAGGTCGATGCCGGCATGGCGCCGGAAGGCCTCCGCCACGGTGAGCCGCTCCGGCGCCGCGAACGGGTCGGCCTCGATCCCGCGCCAGGCAAAGCTCCTGGCGCCGGCGGTCTCGGCGGCCAGCGCCAGCAAGGCGGCGCAGTCGCCCATCAGGCTGTCGTAGGTCTCGCCCGCCCGGTACCATTCGAGCATGGTGAATTCGGGCTGGTGCAGGGCCCCGCGCTCGCGGTTGCGGTAGACGGGGCCGAGGCTGAACAGCCGCGTCTCGCCCGCCGCCAGGAGCTTCTTGCAGGCGAATTCCGGCGAGGTGTGCAGGTAGAGCGGGTGCGGCAGCCCGTCCGGCCCGATCGCCGTGGTGGCGAAGGCGGACAGATGCGCCTCGTTCCCGGGCGAGACCTGGAGGGCGGCGGCCTCGATCTCGACGAAGTCCCGCTCGGCGAACCAGGCCCGTAGCGCTGCGACGACGCGGTTGCGCGCGAGGAGCCGCGGCCGGCGGTCGGCATGGACGTGGGGGGCCCACCAGGGCGAGGCGCGAGTCATGTGGCGGAGGTCATGGTGCGGACATCGATCGGGTGGCGGGCGACTGGCGGTCGCGCCTGAGATGCGATAGGGCGGGCCGGAAGGCATCCTCTGCCGGCGCGGCGCGCGAACGTGCGCGGCTTGGCGGACGCCGCCGCTCTCTGTCAACGCTTCCAGGTCAGGATTCGCCCCGTGCCGAAGGTCATCGCCAGCTCACTCCGCAAAGGCAACGTCGTCGACAAGGACGGCCGGCTCTACGTGATCCTCTCCGCCGAGAACATCCACCCCGGCAAGGGCACCCCGGTCACCCAGCTCGACATGCGCCGGATCACCGACGGCGTGAAGGTCTCGGAGCGCTACCGCACCACCGAGCAGGTCGAGCGCGCCTATGTCGAGGACCGGGAGCACACCTTCCTGTACAGCGACGGCGAGGGGTACCATTTCATGAACCCCGAATCCTACGAGCAGCTCGCGGTGCCGGAGGACGTGATCGGCGATCAGGCCCCCTACCTCCAGGAGGGCATGGCGGTGATGCTCTCGACCCATAACGGCGTGCCGCTGGCGCTCGAGCTGCCGCAGCGCGTCACCCTCGAGGTGACGGACACCGAGCCGGTGACCAAGGGCCAGACCGCCTCCTCGTCCTACAAGCCCGCCACCCTGTCGAACGGCATCCGGACCCTGGTGCCGCCGCATATCGGCACCGGCACCCGCATCGTCGTGATGACGGCGGACGGCTCCTACGTCGAGCGCGCCAAGGACTGATCCCCGAGGACCGATCGCCCGGGCATCGGGTCGGGGCTTTCAGCCCCCGCCCGCCTCCCGGAAGCAGGCCCGGGACACCGTGATCGCCCGGGCCTGCTCCTCCGCCGTGTAGCCGTCGCCCGCCCGCCACAGGCCCTCGCCGCGCAGTCGCACCAGCACGCAGCGCGCCGCCACCCGGCAGACCGCCGCGCTGCCGCCGGCCTCGGCGCAATTCGCCCGGTACTCGCGCAGGAACGACGCCTCCCCCGCCCGCGGATGCGGCCCGGTGAGCGCCGCGACCCCGTAGAGCAGCCCGAGCAGCAGCGGCTGGTGCACGAGATAGACCGCGAGGCTGTGCCGCCCGGCCGCCGCCGCGACCCGCGCCGGTGCGCTGCGCGGCGCCCACGCCCCGAGCCGCGAGGCCGCGAGCCGCCCGCGCCCGAGCCGGCCGAGGCAGACACCCGCCAGCACGAAGCCGAACCAGGGGAAGAGCGGTACGTAGTCGTTCGAGGTCGGCACCGTGGCGCCGAGCCCGAGGAACAGCAGCCCCGGCGCATCGAGAAAGGCCGGCGCGCCGGCGAGCGCCGCGAGCGTCGGTCCGGCGAGGAAAAGGGCCGCCGCGAGCCCGACCACCGGCAGCGGCGCCGCCAGCGCCGGCAGGGCCAGCACGCTCGACAGGGCGATGCAGTGCAGGATGCCGAAGAAGATCCAGGCGCCGGGAAACAGCCAGAAGGTCGCGAGCGAGATCGCCGCCGCAGCGAGGGCGATGCGCCCGAGCCGCGCGAGATACGGGCGCCAGCCGCCCCGGCCCCGTGCCAGGACGAGGCTCACCCCGACCAGCGCCAGGAAGCTGCCGGCGATGCCGTGCGCCGCCGCGCGCCCGACCGGGGAGAGGGCGGCGTTCTCGGGCGTCAGCCGCAGGAAGCCGAGATCCCAGGTGACGTGGTAGAGGGTCATCGCCGCAAGGGCGACGCCGCGGGCGAGATCGACGAGCGCGAGGCGGCGGGGCGTCGCGGGGGGCATCGGGGTCTGAATCGCGGCTCTCCGGAAGCGGGCTCGGACACGGGTGACGCAAGAGGGTCTCCCGGCGCCCTCATAGCCGAGGCCGACGCCCCTGCCCGCCCCTGCGGCGAAAACGCGCAGTGCGGGACGCGGATCCCCCTTCCGCGCCACAACCGAAGCGCGGCGCCCTCGGAACCTGCCTCCCGGGATTGCAGAATGCGCGGCAGGGAGGCGAATTCGGTGAGGGACATCACCCGGGAGGAGTCTCAACTCGGCGGATTTGGGCTTCCCCGGAGTCATGACTTCGTTAATCTGATGGGGAAGCGCGCGACGCGATTCGAGTGGGTTGCTTACGATGTCGGACGAGTACGGTTCAGCCACGGCCGGGGAGCGGCTGGCGGGCGCGTTCGGGGAGAGCGCGCGCGACATCCGGTCCGGGCTCGACGCCGCAGCGGAGCGCCCGACCGAACTCGTCGAGGTCAGCGGCCGCATCAAATGGTTCGACGTCGCCAAGGGCTTCGGCTTCATCGTGCCGGATAGCGGCGCGGCCGACGTGCTGCTCCACGTCACCTGCCTGCGCCGCGACGGCTACCAGAGCGCCAGCGAGGGCGCCCGCATCGTCGTCGAGGCGGTGCAGCGCACCCGCGGCTGGCAGGCCTTCCGGGTCATCTCCCTCGACCAGACGACGGCGACCCACCCGGCCGAGCTGCCGATGCCGCGCACCCACGTCACCGTGGTGCCGACGAGCGGGCTCGAGACCGCGGTCGTGAAGTGGTTCAACCGCCTGCGCGGCTTCGGCTTCCTGAGCCGTGGCGACGGCACGCCGGACATCTTCGTCCACATGGAGACCCTCCGGCGCTACGGCATCGCCGAGCTCAAGCCCGGCGAGCACGTCATGGTGCGCTACGGCGACGGCTCGAAGGGCCTGATGGCCGCCGAGGTGCGCCTGCTGACCGAAGCGGGGCCGCCCTCCTCCCATTGATCCCCTCGTTTGGGCCGGGGACCGGTCACATTTTGGATTCGCCGGTGTTTCCGGCGGTGAATTCCCATCCCTTTCGTCGGACAATGCGCTAGCTCACGCGTCATGTCGCTCCGCCTCGCACGGCCCCTCGCCGCCTCGCCGCGCCGCCTCCTCGCCGCGCTCGTCCTGCTGCTGCTGCCGGCGCTCGCGCCGTCGGCCGCCCTCGCCGACGGCCCGTTCGAGCCGCTGACGATCGTCTCGCGCTCCGGCCGCCACACCTTCCAGGTCGAGGTGATGCGCGACGATGCCGGGCGCGCTCAGGGCCTGATGTTCCGCCGTACCATGGCGCCGGATCGCGGCATGCTGTTCGACTTCGAGCGCAACGCCCCGGTGGCGATGTGGATGAAGAACACCTACCTGCCGCTCGACATGCTGTTCATCCGCCCCAACGGCACGGTGGCGCGCATCGCCAGCGATACCGAGCCGCTCTCGACCCGCACCATCGAATCGGGCGAGCCGGTGCTGGGCGTGCTCGAGCTCAATGCCGGCACCGCCGCGCGCCTCGGGCTGCACGCGGGCGACAAGGTCGAGCACCCGCTGTTCCGCGGGCGCTGAGAGCGGAGGCCCGGCGGCTGGCCGCCGGGCCCGATTCGGTCAGAAGCCGCGGTTCGAGATGCTCGGGATCGACGGCTGGGTGAAGGCACGGTTGACGTCGGGGCGGCGCTGCGTCCCGTTGGTGTCGTTCGAGCGCACGTAGTTCTTGGTGTCGAAGGTCTCGGCGAGGCCGGTGCCGCGCGGGTCGCCGGCGCTGGTGCAGGCGGCGGCGAGGCCCGCGAGGGTGAGCGCCGCGGCGACACGAAGGAAACGCATGGATCGGTCCTGATTCTCTCGGGCGTCTTGCACTCGGGGCGCCGTTGCCGGGCGTCTGGCGCTGACAGAGCTTCCGGGGTGCCCGGCTCCCGACCGCCCGTCAAGGCGCCGGGCGCCGCCCACCGCCGCAAACCCCTCCCCTGTGCCCCCCGCGCCGCGTTCGGCGGAATGTGTGGAGGGCTGCGATTCTCCGGCTGGCGGAGTCGGGAGCTTTGCGCGAGAGTCCGGGCCGATGAGCAACGTCGTTCCCCTGCTGCGCCCGCGTCCGGCGCCCGATGCCGCCGCCCGCGCCACCGCGTCGGTCGTCTCCGATCTGGTGACGATCGCCGAGCAGCTGCACGACATCGGCGCCCGCGCCGCCTTCCTCGGCCGGCCGCGGGGGGAGACCGAGCGCACGGTGCAGATGGTGCTGGACGCCGTGACGTCGATCGAGCGGGCGCTCGACACGATCACGGATGGCGGGGATTACACGCCGTTCTAGAGCGGTTGCCCGGATAGTCGGCATCTCCGGTCGCGCGTGGCTCCGCCGCGCGCTGCTGCCGTCCATCCCTGCCTTCGATCGGCATCCGCTCTCCTTGCCAGGGACTTTGTTCGGGCTGACATGGAATTGCCCCGATGCCGCTGTGACAAGGATTGCGGCGTCGTATCTGGCTTGCAGCGGGCATGACGCTGGGACAGGATGGATCGTCGATCCATAAAAGTCCGCATGAGCGATGATCAGCCTCGCGACCTTTGCGACGTTCTACGTCGCCGTCCTCGCTCTCCAGATGTCGCCCGGGCCGGATATGCTGCTCATTCTCGGGCGCGGGGTCGGCCAGGGGCGCCGCGTCGCCTTGCTGGCCGCGACCGGCGCGACGATCCTGGCCGCTGCCGTCCAGCTGCCTCTCCTGGCGCTGGGCGTCGCATCCCTCATGCAGGCATCCCCCGTCGCCTTCGCGATCCTGCGCTGGACCGGCGCGGCCTATCTCGTGTGGCTCGGGATCAGGATCCTCACGCGGGCCGGGCAGCGCGACGTGTCGGCCAGGGCGGCCGGTCCCGTGTCGGATTGGACCGCGTTGCGCGAAGGTATGGTGAGCAACCTCACCAATCCGAAGCCCCTGATGTTCATGCTGGCCTTCCTGCCGCAATTCGTCGATCCGACGAACGGCTGGCCGGTGGCCGCGCAATTGCTGCTGCTCGGCGGCATCCAGAAACTGTCCGGCTTCACGGTGCTGGCCGCCGTCGCAGTCGGGGCCGGAAGCATCGGGGGATGGCTGGCGCGCCATCCGGGCCTGATCGCCTGGCAGGAGCGGTTCACCGGTCTCGTGATGGTCGGCCTGGGCGTGCGGCTCGCCCTGAGCGGCGATACGCGGTCCGCCCGGCTCTGACCCGAGCCCGGCTCCGACCCGGCCACTGACCGATCCCGCAATCGTACTCGACCGGGGGGGATCGCGTGTCCCTCACGTCCCCGCGTCGAGCACGCTCCGGAACACCGCCCCGTAATGGCAGGCGGCCGCCGCCAGCACGAAGCCGTGCCAGATCGCGTTCTGGAACGGCAATTGCCGCCAGACGTGGAAGATGACCCCGAGCGAGTAGAGCAGGCCGCCGGCGCCGAGCAGCCACAGGGCCGGCGGCGACAGGGCGGCGATCACCGATTCGTAGGCCATGATGCCGCTCCAGCCCAAGGCCAGGTAGAGCGCGATCGCCAGCCGGTCGAAGCGTCCCGGCAGGGTCAGCTTCACCGCGGCGCCCGCCACCGCCACGAGCCAGATCCCGCCGAGCAGCCCGAAGGCGAAGCTGTCGGTGCCGACCAGGGTCACGAGTGGCGTGTAGGTGCCGGCGATCATCAGGAAGATGGTGGCGTGGTCGGCCCGGCGCAGGCGCCATTTCAGCCGGCCGACCGGGCACATGTTGTAGGCCGCCGAGGTACCGAGCATCGCCACCAGGCCGGCGGCATAGACGCCGACCGCGATCTTCTCGGAGACGGCGAGGTTCGAGAGGGCGGCGCTGATCGTCAGCGCCAGGGCGCCGATCACGCCCAGGCTCACGCCGACCACGTGCACGACGCCGTCCGCCATCAATTCGCGGGGCGTGTAGGTCCAGGCGAGGCTCAAGGGGCGCCCGTCGGGCGCGAAGCGCGCGTTCAGGGCTGAGGGTACGTCCAGGGCTGGCTCCTGCGCAGACATCGGGCCTCCGCTCCGCGACTCCGGGAGACGGCCTCCCGGTCGAACGAGACTAAAGCGGAAGCATGAACGTGGGACGAACGTTCCCGCGACACTCAGACCGCCCGCAAGGCCGCCCGGGCGGGGGCGCGGCAGAGTCGGGCATGGGCGGTCGCCATGCCGAGCACCAGCATCGCGGCGACCTGGTGGGCGAGGCCCGCCCAGAGCGGTACGACCAGCAGCAGCGTAATGATGCCGAGCGCCGCCTGCGCGGCGACGAGGCCGACGAGCGCCGTGGCCCGCCGCGCCGCGCCGGTGCCCGGCAGGGTGCGCCGGACGTCGACGGCGTGGAGAACCGCGAGGATCAGCAGCGCGTAGGCGGTGAGCCGGTGGTTGAACTGCACCAGGGTGACGTTGTCGACGAAGTTCTCGATCCACGGCGAGCCGGAGAACAGGCCTGCGGGGACGAGCCCGCCATCCATCAGCGGCCAGGTGTTGTAGGTGAGCCCCGCCTTCGAGCCGGCGACGAGGCCGCCGAGGGCGATCTGCACCAGCACCAGCGCCATCAGGGCGAGCGCCGTGCCGGAGACACGCGCCGGCACCGCCTCGTCGCGCCGCCGGTCGAGGCCGGAGGCGAGCCAGACGAGGCCGGCATAGATCGCACTCGCCAGCGTCAGGTGCAGGGCGAGCTTGACCGGAGCCACCGCCGTCATGCCCGGCTGCAGGCCGGAGGCGACCATGATCCAGCCGACCGCCCCCTGCAGGCCGCCGAGGAGGCCGAGGCCGAGGAGGCTGACGGACAGGCGCCGGTCGAGCTGGCCGCGCCACCAGAAGAACAGCAGCGGCAGGAAGAAGGCGAAGCCGATCAGGCGGCCGAGCAGCCGGTGGCCCCATTCCCAACCATAGATGAACTGGAATTCCGACAGGGTCATGCCCTGGTTGAGCAGCCGGTATTGCGGCGTCGCCTGGTACTTGGCGAATTCCTCTGCCCAGGCTTGTCCCGAGAGCGGCGGGATCGCGCCGGTGACGGGCTTCCACTCGGTGATCGACAGGCCGGAGCCGGTCAGCCGCGTCGCGCCGCCCACCGCCACCATCGCCACCACCAGGGCGGCCATGACGAAGAGCCAGGTCCGCACCGCGCGGCGGGGCCGGGGGGCCGCCGCGACGGAGGCCGCGGGGCGTGCGAGGCTGAGGGTGGAGGTGCTGCTCATGCGCGCCCGCTTAGCGGCGGGGACGGGGTCCGTGCAACGTCCTGCGGTGCCGCACCGGACAGGCGCGCGCGCCGTCGCGCCGTCCCGGCGCGACGGGGTCACTCGTCCGGCCGTGCCAGCACCCCGCCGCCGATCGCCTCCCGCACGCCGGTCGTCGACGGGAAGGTAATCGGCAGCCCCTCGACCGAGCGCACCGCCAGGTAGGCGAAGGCCTGGGCTTCCAGGAAGGCGGAGGACCAGCCGATCGCGTCGGCGGTCGTGATCTCGGCGCGCAGGTGGTAGTTGAGCTGGCGCAGCAACTCGCCATTGCGGGCGCCGCCGCCGGCGACGATCCAGCGGACCGGCGGGTCGGAGGCGTGGTCGAGGGCGCGGGCGACGGCCCGCGCCGTGAAGGCGGTGAGCGTCGCGGCGCCGTCCTCGGTCGAGAGCTGGCCGGCGAGCTTGTGCGAGAACCAGTTGCGGTCGAGCGACTTCGGCGGCCGGCGCGAGAAGAACGGGTGGATCAGGAGCCAGGCCAGCAGCGGCTCGTCGGGCCGGCCGCGGGCGGCGGTGCGGCCGTTGTCGTCCAGCGCGTGGCCGGTGCGCTCGCGCATCCAGTCGTCGATCAGCGCGTTGCCGGGGCCGGTATCGAAGGCGAGGATGCGGCCGTCCCGGGCGATCAGGGTGGCATTGGCCACGCCCCCGATATTGAGGATGCCGAGGCTCTCGGTGAAGCCCGAGGCCTGGGCCAGCGCCCGGTGGAAGACCGGCACCAGCGGCGCCCCCTGCCCGCCCGCCTCGATGTCGGCGTGGCGCAGGTCCGACACCACCTTGATGCCGAGGCGGCGGCTCAAGTCCCGTCCGTCGCCGATCTGCACGCTCATCTTCTGGTCGGGCCGGTGCACCACGGTCTGGCCGTGGAAGCCGATCACGTCGATCTCGGCGGGGGTCAGGCCGTTCTCGGCCAGGAAATTCTCCACCGCCTCGGCGTGCAGCCGCGTCACCAGCTCCTCGGCCGCGCCCAGGCAGCCCGGCCGCTCGCTGCGCTCGGTCACGGCTTCCGCATCGACGAGGGCCTGGCGCAGCAGCGCCCGGTCGTCGTCGGAATAGGCGCGGTAGCCCGTCGGCCCCAGGGGCTCGAGGTAGCCGTTATGGCTGCGCTCGACCCGGATCGTCTCGCCGTCGGTCTCGATGAGCGCGACGTCGACGCCGTCGAGGGAGGTGCCGCTCATCAGCCCGATCGCCCGCCGCATCGTCATGCCGAATCGCCCCCGTGCCTTTCGGGGCCGGCTTTGCTATGGACCGACCCGTTCCGAATCCGACGGAGCTAGCATGGCGGCGCCGCGCTGTCGCCGAGCCCACGGCAGATTGCCTTCACGAGACTGATCGAGAGTTCCATGGCCGCGCCCACCGACTTCGCGCCGCGTTCCGACTTCCTCCGCGTCCTCCTGGAGCGCGGCTACGTCCACCAATGCTCCGATTTCGCGGGCGTGGACGAGGCCGCCCGCGAGGGCCGGCTGACGGCCTATGTCGGCTACGATTGCACGGCGCCGTCGCTGCATATCGGCCACCTGCTGTCGATCATGATGCTGCACTGGCTCCAGGCGACCGGCGGCAAGCCGGTGGCGCTGATGGGCGGCGGCACCACGCGCGTCGGCGACCCGTCGGGCCGCGACGAGAGCCGCAAGATCCTGACTCTCGACCAGATCGAGGCCAACAAGGCCGAGATCGGCAAGACCTTCTCGCGCTTCCTCGATTTCGGCACCGGCGCCAACGCGGCGCTGATGGCCGACAACGCCGAGTGGCTGACCACGCTCAACTACATCGAGATGCTGCGCGAGATCGGCCGGCACTTCTCGGTCAACCGGATGCTGTCGATGGACAGCGTGCGGCTGCGGCTGGAGCGCGATCAGGAACTGTCGTTCCTGGAATTCAACTACATGATCCTGCAGGCCTACGACTTCGCCGAGCTGAACCGCCGCTACGGCGTGACGCTGCAGATGGGTGGCTCGGACCAGTGGGGCAACATCGTCACCGGCATCGATCTCGGCCGGCGCCTCGGCACGCCGCAGCTCCACGCCCTGACCTGCCCGCTGATGACGACGGCGTCGGGCGCCAAGATGGGCAAGACGGCCTCGGGCGCGGTCTGGCTCAACCCGGACATGCTGAGCCCCTACGATTACTGGCAGTTCTGGCGCAACACCGAGGATGCCGATGTCGGCCGCTTCCTGCGCCTGTTCACCCTGATGCCCCTCGCCGAGGTGGCGCGGCTCGAGAGCTTGGGCGGCCAGGAGATCAACGAAGCCAAGAAGGTGCTGGCGACCGAGGCTACCGCCCTCCTCCACGGCCGCGAGGCGGCGGATGCCGCCGCCGAGACCGCGCGGCGCACCTTCGAGGAAGGCGCGCTCGCCCAGAGCCTGCCGACCGTCGAGGTGCCCCGCGCCGCGATCGAGGCGGGCTTGGGCGTGCTCTCGGCCTTCGGGCCGGATCACGCGGCCCTCGTCCCCTCGACCAGCGAGGCGCGCCGGCAGGTCAAGAGCGGTGGGCTCAAGGTCAACGACGCGCCGGTCACCGACGAGCGCGCGGTGATCGGCGCCGGCGACGTGACCCCGGAGGGCGTGGTGAAGCTGTCCTTCGGCCGCAAGAAGCACGTGCTGCTGCGGGTGGTGTAGGACGTCTGGCCGCTCGCTTCGGCGGGCGGCGCCTCACGTGAAATCGATCGTCCAGGGCCTGCGAGAAAACCCTCCCCCTCTGCTGCGGGGGAGGGTTCGTTCGCGCCGCGAGAAAAGCCCCGCCGTGGCGGGGGCCGGGCGGGGCTTGAGAGTCGAGGTCCAGAGGCCGCAACCCTACAACCGCCCCGGGAGCCGGAGCATCCTCCGTTTGCAGGACGAATCAGGCGTGCGGGCGGGCCCGGCGCCGGGGCGTGACCCGGGCCGTCGCGGCGGGCGCGCAACGCTGCCAGCCCCAATGATCGTAGGCGGTCGTGGCGCGCGCTTCGCACCAGCCCTGGCGGCGCAACGTCGTGGCGTAGCGGTCGCGGTCCTCGCAGGCCTGGTCGGCCAGCGGCGAGACCGGCAGGGCGCAGGCGGCATCGGCGCGCTGCCAGCGCGCGACGAGATCGTCGGCCGCGGCGGGAGCGGCGCCCGCGGCGATGAGCGCGGCGATGAGGATGGGGCGCAGGGGCGGCATCACGCGGGGCCTCGGTGAAACTCGATGCGGACACTCGACGCGATCGATGAACGACGGTCGTTTCGGGGATCGGACGGATTCGCGCAGTTTCGTCAAGCAGAAACCCGCTTTCGCGCAAGGGCTTAATCCTTTCGGCCGAGTCATGGCGCCGGTCCGGACTGTCTCCGTACCCGGGCTTCGACGATCGGCCGTACGTTCTGCTTCGCGCACGCCTTCGTTTCGGGGGCGGTCGTCCGTTCGGCGCTGTGGCCGCCGATGCTCTCGCCAGCGCCGCAATCCTGTGCTCAAAGAGCCCCACCTCATCAGACGGGCTCTCCCAGACCAATGCTGCGCCGCCTCTACGAGTGGATCCTCGCGCTCGCCGCGCGCCCCTCGGCCCCCTACGCGCTCGGCGCGGTCTCCTTCGCCGAGAGCTCGTTCTTCCCGATCCCGCCGGACGTGATGCTGGTGCCGATGGCGGTGACCCGGCCGGAGAAGGCCTGGACCTACGCGCTGATCGCGACGCTGACCTCGGTGGCGGGTGGGGTCGCCGGCTACGCCATCGGGGCGCTGCTCTACGATTCGCTCGGCGCCTGGCTGTTCCACCTCTACGGGCTCGACAAGGGCGCCGACTCCTTCCGGGAGGCCTACGCGCATTACGGCCACTGGGTGATCCTGCTCAAGGGCCTCACCCCGATCCCCTACAAGCTCGTCACCATCACGTCGGGCTTCGCCGGCTACGACCTGTTCTGGTTCGTGGTGTTGTCGCTGATCACCCGGGGTCTGCGCTTCTTCATCCTGGCGGGCCTCGTCGGCCGCTACGGCGTCGGCATCCGCACCGTGCTCGACCGGCACCTGAACGCCGTGGCGGCGGTGTTCGGGGCGGTCTGCGTGCTCGGCTTCGTCGGATTCCGCTACCTGTTCTGAAGGCACGTCCATGGCCCAGGCCTTTCCGGCTCATGCCCTTCCGGCTCACGTCCTCGTCCGGCGCCTCACCGCGCCCCGGCCGGCGGCCCTGCTGCTCCTCGTCGGCGCCGCCGCCACGGTGGGCGGTGCGCTGATCTTCCAGCACGGCCTCGGCTACGTGCCGTGCAAGCTCTGCCTGACCGAGCGTCAGCCCTACTACCTCGCCCTGCCGCTGCTCGCCGCCGCCCTTCTCCTGCCGCGCCGCCTCTCGGGCGCGCTGCTCGGGCTTGTGGCGATCGTCTTCCTGGTCGGGGCCGGGCTCGGGGCCTACCATGCCGGAGCCGAGTGGGGGTTCTGGCCCGGCCCGAGCGATTGCGGCGGCGGTGCCGGACCCGCGCCGGCCGGCGTCAACGACTTCCTGAAATCCCTCGAAGCCACCCGCCCGGTCGACTGCACGGCCGCCGCCTGGCGCTTCCTCGGAATCTCGCTCGCCGGCTACAACGCCCTGATCTCGCTCGCCCTAGCGGCCCTGGCCGCGACCGCCTCGCTGCGGGCCCTGCGCGGCCGGTAGAGCCTCATCCGGTCGCGGCGCGATCGAAAGTTTTTCGGTCCTCGATCCCGTCGCGTGGGTCTTCGACGCAGCGGGATCCACGTCGTCGGACAAGGCTCCGAGGGCGGTTCAGCGCTTCGGCTTCATCACCGTCGGCTCGGCCAGCAGCGCCGCCAGGCGCTCGGAATCGAGGGCCGGCTCGGGCTTCGGCTTCTTGGTATCCTTCTTCGGCTCCGGTCTCGGCTCGACCTTCGCCAGACGAGCGACCTTGGCGGCGGGGGGCGCCGGCACGATCGAGCCGGTGGTGACCGGCTCGTCGAGGGGCGATGCGGGTTTCGCGACGGCGACGAGCTGCGGCGGCTCGCGGTCGAGCTGCGCCGAGCAGACGGCGCAGACCGCGGCGAAGCCGAGGCTCGCGATCGCCGCGAGGGTGAGGTTGGTACGCAGGGACACGGCCGGGTACTCAGGAACGGTTGACCACGGCCGAGACTAGGCGCTGACACCTAAGAAAGAGTCTCACCCGGCTTTCCACAATGTCGTTCAGGATCCGCACACCATGGCGGCGGGTCGGACGAACCGGCCCGGCTTTGACGCATTCCTCCCGGCATGCGGGAGCCAGACGATGTTCTTCACCCTGACGGCGGCGATCGGCGGCAGCCTGACGGCGGCGACCTTCCTGATCGAGGACGGTCCGGCCGCCGCCGGACTCGCCGCCCTGACGGTCGGCCTGGTGAGCGCGGCGCTCGCCGCAATCCTCGTCGTTCGGATCGACCGACGGGCGGGCGCGCGGGGCTCCGAGCCGACGACCGGCGACGTCCCGCGCCTGGCGCGCCGACGCCTCGGGAGGTCCTATCCGCCCCATCACCCCCGGCCGGGGGCCGCGCGGTTCGCCTCAGCCCGGTGATCCGTTCGGAACCGGCGTAGCACCCTCCTGTTGACGCTCGCACGACCGGAAGGGGCCGACAGATTACAGCGCGACAGACCGGCCCCGCGGCGCCCTCGTCGCCCCTCTTCGGCGGGCTGAGGACCGCCCTCCCCGCCCTGGCGTTCGTCGCGAGCGCCGCCACCGCGCAGGCCGCCGGGATCGGCGCGGCCGGCGGCCCGTCCGAGGTGGTGCTCCTCGTCCAGATCGTGCTGCTCCTCACCGTCGGGCGCCTGCTCGGCGAGGCGATGCTGCGGATCGGCCAGCCGGCGGTGATGGGCCAGCTCATGGCCGGCATCCTGCTCGGCCCCTCGTTCCTCGGGGCCCTGTGGCCGGAGGCGCAACACTGGCTGTTTCCACCCGGCCGCGACCAGCGGGCGCTCCTCGACGGCATCGCCCAGCTCGGGATCCTGCTCCTGCTGCTGATGACCGGCATGGAGACCGACCTCGCCCTGGTGCGCAAGGTCCGGCGTGCGGCGCTCAGCGTCTCGGTCACCGGCGTGGCCGTGCCCTTCGCCTGCGGGTTCCTGCTCGGGTGGTTCCTGCCCGAGGCGATGCTGCCGCATCCGGAGCTTCGCCTCGTCACGGCGCTCTTCCTCGGCACCGCCCTCGCGATCTCGTCGGTCAAGATCGTCGCGATGGTGGTGCGCGAGATGAACTTTTTGCGCCGCAACGTCGGGCAGGTCATCGTCGCCTCGGCGATCATCGACGACACGATCGGCTGGGTGATCATCGCGGTCATCTTCAGCCTGGCCCAGGCCGGTGCCATCGACCTGTGGGCGGTCGGCCGCAGCCTCGCCGGCACCCTGGTGTTTCTGGCCCTCAGCCTCACGGTCGGGCGCCGCCTGGTCTTCCGGCTGATCCGCTGGGCCAACGACTCGCTGCGCAGCGAGGCCGCGGTGATCACCGCGATCCTGGTGCTGATGGGGGTGATGGCGCTGATCACGCAAGCCATCGGCGTGCACACGGTGCTGGGGGCCTTCGTGGCCGGGCTGCTGGTCGGCCAGTCGCCGATCCTGACCCGGCGGATCGACGAGCAGCTGCGCGGCGTCGTCACCGCCCTGTTCGCGCCGATCTTCTTCGGCCTCGCGGGCCTGAGCGCCGACCTCACCATCCTGCGCGACCCGCACCTGCTGCTGCTCACCCTCGGGCTCATCGCCATCGCGAGCCTGGGCAAGTTCGCGGGCGCCTTCGCGGGCGGGCGGCTCGGGGGCCTGCGGAGCCCTGAATCCCTGGCGCTCGCCTGCGGCATGAATGCCCGCGGCTCGACCGAGGTGATCGTCGCCTCGATCGGCCTCGGCATGGGGGCGCTGAGCCAGGACCTGTTCACGATGATCGTCGCGATGGCGCTGATCACCACCCTGGCGATGCCTCCCACCCTGCGCTGGGCCCTCCACCGCCTGCCGCTCAAGGGCGAGGAGAAGGAGCGGCTGGAGCACGAGGCGGCGGAGGAGCGCGGCTTCGTCGCCAACCTCGAGCGCCTGCTGGTCGCCGCCGATGACGGGCCGAAGGGGCGCTTCGCCGCCCGGATCGCCGGGCTCGTCGCCGGCTCGCGCGGGATGCCGGTGACGGTGGTCCGGTGGGGCGAGGCGACGGACGATGCGGTCCTGTCCGGCACGGTGGCGCAGGCGGCGGAAGGCGCGCGGCAGGAAGCCCGGGACCCGGAGACCGGTGCGGTCGAGGTCACCGAGCTCGCGCGGCCCGAGCCCGCGGCGGAGGCCGTGCGCGAGGAGGCCGCCAAGGGCTACGACCTCCTGATCGTCGGCATCGACCCGACGGTGGCGCCGGAGGGCGGCCTCGCCGACGCGGTGGCCGGAGCGGCGGAACGGTTCGACGGTCCCCTCGCGGTGGCGGCGGCGCGGGGCGCCCACCGCGCCGACCCGGAGCGCGCCGCCCTCTCGGTGCTGGCGGTGGTCGACGGCACCCAGGCCGCCCGCCGCGGCGCCGAGATCGCCGTGACCCTGGCGCGGGGCGCGGGCGCGCCGCTGACGGTGCTGTTCCTGTCCGAGGGCAACGGGGTCGGGCGCCGTCTCGCCGGACCGCGCCAGAGCGACGCGGTCGCGCTCCGCGAGGTGCTCGATCTCGCCGAGCAGGCCGGCTTGCGGGTGCGGACTGAACTGCATGCCACCCGGACGCCGGAGCGCGCGATCCTGCGTCAGGCGAGGGCCGGCGATCACGACCTCGTCGTGATGGGCGTCACCCGCCGCGCCGGCGAGGGGGCGGCGTTCGGGCCGGTGGCGGAGGCGGTGCTGGAGGCTGCCGAAAGGTCGGTGCTGCTTCTGGCAAGCTGACACGCGCACGAGCAATGAGCGCCCTATCGGCGGACCGCTCTGCGCACCGGCCCTGCCACCCTCCTGGCGGTCTTGGCCCGGTCATCCCGGTCCGGTGATCCTGGCGAGTGTCCCGGGGCCGCGCAGCGGAACCCGGGATCCGCAACGGCGGAGATGCCGGGTGAGGTGAGACGCGCTCAGCCTGTTCCGGAACTCGTCGGCTGTCATCGACCCCGGGTTCTCGCCTGCGGCGGGCCTCCGGGCTGGCGTGGAGGGATGTCGGCCTGTGCGCCAGTTCGATCGACCGCCCTTCAGTTCCGATCGTCCGGCAAGGCCGGCAGCGGCTGAACCGCGATGCCCTCGTCCAGGAGCGAGCGCGCCTCGGTGAGGCTCGCCTCGCCGTAGATCGCCCGCTGCTCGGTCTCGCCGTAATGCATCCGCCGCGCCTCGGCCGCGAAGTCCGCGCCGACATGGTCGGCGGTGCGGGCGACGTGCTCGTGCAGGGCGCGGATCATCGCGCGCAGTTGCCGCTCGGGCTCGGCGACGAGGCTGACCGGGGCCTCCGCGGGTGCCGCCGGCACGCCCGGCGTCGCAGCGGCGGGCGCCTCGACCGGGGCCGGCAGGGTCGCGGCACGGCCCAGCGACGGCGCCATGATCCGCTTGGCGACCTTCGGGCTGTCGCAGAACGGACAGGTCACGAGGCCGGCCCGCGCCTGCTCATCGTAGGAATCGCTCGACGGGAACCAGCTCTCGAAGCTGTGGCCGGAATCGCAGGACAGGGCGTAGCGGATCATGGATCGGGATATCGGTGGTCGGGCGCGCGGCGGCGAGGTCCGTGCGACGCTGCGGACCTCCGATGACCTGTCCCATGTGGCGGAATTCCGGTCCGCTGAGAAGCGGCCTAAGGTCGGGCGACCTCGACGGTCACCGGCCGGGCATGGCGCAGGGCCGGGATGCGGGCGCGGGCATCCGCCACGAGTGCCATGTCGATCTCGGCCAGGATCACGCCCGGGGCGTTGCCCTCGGCCTCGGCCAGCACCCGGCCCCAGGGATCGACGATGAGGGAATGGCCGTAGGTCTCGCGCCCGTCCTCGTGCCGGCCGCCCTGCGCAGCCGAGATCATGAACGAGCCGGTCTCGATCGCCCGGGCGCGCTGCAGCACGTGCCAATGCGCCTCGCCGGTCTGGCGGGTGAAGGCGGCGGGCGCCGACAGGATCTCGGCCCCGGCCTCGGCCAGCGCCCGGTAGAGGGCGGGGAAACGCACGTCGTAGCAGATCGCGACACCCAGCCGGCCCCAGGGCAGGTCGGCGACGACCGCCCGGGCGCCGCCGGTATAGGTGGCGGATTCCCGGTAGCTCTCGCCGTTCGGCAGATCGACGTCGTAGAGGTGGAGCTTGTCGTAGGCCGCGAGGACCGCGCCCTCGCGGTCGATCACGAAGGCGCGGTTGGCGACCTTGTCGCCGTTCCTCACGGCGAGCGAGCCGACATGGACGACCACCCCGCGCTCGCGGGCGACGTCGCGGAGCGCGCCGAGGGTCGAATCGTGCTCCGGCTCGCGGATCTTCCGGAACAGGCTCTCCCGGTCGCGCTCGAGGAGCGACGTCATCTCGGGGGTCTGCACGTAATGCGCACCGCGTTCCGCCGCCTCGCGGATGCCCGCCACCGCGGCGTCGCGGTTCTGCGCGGGGTCGCGGCCGGAGCGCATCTGCACGCAGGCGGCGACGAAGCGGGGAGCGGTCATGGGCTGCAACTCCGAGGGGTCCCGGAACCATAGCCCCGAACCGCCGCGCCCCGCCAGGGGGCGGAGGGATTCAGCCGGCGAGCAGCGGGTCGAGGCGGCCGGAGCGGTCGAGGGCGTAGAGGTCGTCGCAGCCGCCGACATGGGTCTCGCCCACGAAGATCTGCGGCACGCTGGTGCGCCCGCCGGCCTTGTCGGTCATCTCGCGGCGGGCGCCCGCCCTGGCCTCGACGTCGATCTCGGTGAAGGCGACGCCCTTCTCCTGCAGCAGCGACTTCGCCGCCGAGCAATAGGGGCACCAGCTGGTGGTGTAGATCGTGACCGGCTGCATCCGTCGGCTCGCGCGAGGCTCCAGGGAGCGCCCGATATAGGCGCCCGGGGCATGCGCCGCCAGCGGGGAGTCACGCCGCCATCAGCTTCTCGACCTCGGTCACCAGCTCGCGCAGGTGGAACGGCTTCGACAGGACCTTGGCGTCCTTCGGGGCCTTCGAATCGGGGTTGAGCGCCACCGCGGCGAAGCCGGTGATGAACATCACCTTGATGTCGGGGTCGAGCTCGGTGGCGCGGCGCGCCAGCTCGATGCCGTCCATCTCGGGCATCACGATGTCGGTGAGCAGGAGCTCGAACGGCTCCTCGCGCAGGCGATTATAGGCCGAGAGCCCGTTGTCGAACGAGGCCACGTCGTAGCCCGCGTTCTGGAGCGCCTTGGCGAGGAAGCGACGCATGTCGTTGTCGTCTTCCGCGAGGAGGATCTTCATGAACGAAAGTCCCGGATACCGATTCGGAGCGTTCATTCCATAAAGCGGCCGCTTGGTAAACAGAGTGTTGACGCCGGCCGCCCGGAGGGCGGTTGCCCCCTGCGGGATTCGCCGGGGCCACACCCCCTCGCGGCAGTGGACAGGCCCGGGCCGGGACGCCAGATTAGCCGGATGACGGTGCGACCACCTCCCGCCTATCGCGTATCCCTCGGCCCCCTGCCCCGGGCGGCCGGATGAGCCGAGTCTCTCCCGCCAGCCTGTTCGCGCCGCCCTTCCGGGTGGATGAGCCGGAGCGGCAGACCCTGCCCTTCGTCTACAACACCGGCCATTCGGGGGCGGTCTACCCGGCCTCCTTCGTCGCCGCCTCGCGGCTCGACGCGGTGGGCTTGCGCCGCTCGGAGGACGCCTTCGTCGACCGGCTCTATGCGCCCGTCGTCGCCCTGGGCGCCCCCCTGATGCAGGCAGCCTTCCCGCGGGCCTATCTCGACGTGAACCGCGAGCCCTACGAGCTCGACCCGCGGATGTTCGACGGGCGCCTGCCGCCCTTCGTCAACATCCGCTCGATGCGGGTGGCGGGCGGCCTCGGCACGGTGCCCAGGGTGGTGGCGGACGGCCAGGAGATCTATCGCGGCCGCCTGCCGGTCGAGGAGGCGCTGGCGCGCATCGAGGAGCTGTACAAGCCCTACCACCGCGCCCTGAAGGACCTGGTGGCGCGCACGGCACGGACCTTCGGCCACGCGGTGCTGATCGACTGCCACTCGATGCCCTCGACCAGCCTCGCCCGCGACGAGGGACCGGCGGTCGACGTGGTGCTGGGCGACCGCTTCGGCACGTCCTGCGCGCCGGACCTGATCGACTGCGCCGAGGCCGCGTTCCGCGCCCACGGCCTCCGGGTGGTGCGCAACAAGCCCTATGCCGGCGGCTTCATCACCGAGCATTACGGCGAGCCGGCGCTCGGCCGCCACGCCCTGCAGATCGAGGTCAACCGCGCCCTCTACATGGACGAGCGCAAGCTCCTGCCCCGTCCCGGCTTCGACGCCCTGTCCCACACCCTGACGGCGGTGGCCGGGACCCTCGGCCACGCCGCCCTCGATCTCGGCCCCCGGCGCATCGCCGCCGAGTAGGCGGCGGGGTCGGGGTGCGCCGCAATGCGGCGCGCGATTGCACTGCGATCGGGCGCTGCACTAAGCAAGGGGGACGACCGTAAGGAAAACGTCCGCGATGATCGACCTCCGCCTCCGCCGCAGCGTGCTCTACATGCCGGGCTCGAACCAGCGCGCCCTCGAGAAGGCGCGCACGCTGGCGGCCGACGCCCTGATCCTCGACCTCGAGGATGCGGTCGCGCCGGACGCCAAGGAGGTGGCGCGCGAGCAGGTCTGCGCCGCGGTGCGCCAGGGCGGCTACGGCGACCGCGAGCTGATCATCCGCGTCAACGCTCCCCAGACCCCCTGGGGCGAGGCGGACCTGCGCGCCGCGATCGAGGCGCGGCCCGACGCGATCCTGATGCCGAAGGTCTCCTCCCCGGCGGTGCTCGAGAGCATCGCCGACCGGCTGGAGGCCCTCGACGCGCCGGCCGGCATCAAGATCTGGGCGATGATCGAGACTCCGGCCTCGATCCTCAACATCCAGGCGATCGCCGCGGCGCGGCGCAATCCGGGCACCCGGCTCACCTGCTTCGTGCTCGGCACCAACGACCTCGCCAAGGACACCTGGACGCAGATCGTCCCCGGCCGCGCCCCGATGATGCCGTGGCTGATGACGGCGCTGGCCGGCGCCCGGGCCGAGGGCCTGACCATCCTGGACGGGGTCTACAACAACTTCTCCGACCTCGACGGCTGCCGCGAGGAATGCGAGCAGGCCCGGGTGCTCGGCTTCGACGGCAAGACGCTGATCCATCCGAGCCAGGTGACGCTCGCCAACACCGCCTTCGCGCCGACCGAGGCCGAGGTCGCGGTCGCCCGCAGCGTGATCGAGGCCTTCGAGCGGCCGGAGAACGCCAAGCGCGGCGCGATCCAGATCAACGGCCGCATGTTCGAGCGCCAGCACATCCCGATGGCCCGCCGCTCCGTCGCCTGGGCCGAGGCGATCGCCGCCAAGGGACAATGAGGACGACGCGATGACGACCCGGCGCTGACGCGGGCGCCCGAGCGTCCGCGAGGGAGCCGCGCCCGCTGCGCATCATCCGGGCTTGACCCCCGGATGGTTGCAGCGCACAAATTGCCTAGGAATAAATAACGCGCGATCTCCGGGAGTCCTCCCGGAGCCTGATCCGTCACCGGCTCGGCCGCGACCGGGCCGGTCCTCGGCTGTCGCGCATCCTCGACTTGGCGTCCCCCCGCTTCTCGGCGCCGCTCCCTCGACCGACCCGCGACGGAGACTGCCGATGCCTTGCGCGCCCCCCGCCTTCGAAACGATCTTCCGCATTCCGCGCGGACACCGGTTGGAGAGCGACGGAATGCTCGGCCGCGGCGGCCGGGTGTTCGGCATCTGCTGGTTCCACCGGGAATACGACCGGCGCGACCGGCTGGTGGCCCGCTACGAGACCTATGACGAGGTCGGCGCCGACGGCGCGTCGCGCTGCGGCTGGCGCCGCTACGACGAGGCGGGTCGCCTCACCGTCTGGCACGAGGTCGGGATGCGCTGGGCCGCCCTGGTCGAGAGCCTGTCGCGCCGAGAGGCCGAGACGGCGCTCCAGCATCCGCGGGCGCAAGAGCTGGAACGCGATTGCGTGCCGGCGTGACGCCGACCGGCCCTTCCCGAACTCCAGCCCATCCGCGACCTCGTCCCGAGGTGCGAATAGGAGGGTTCTGTCCGGCGTGATCCCGCGCGTCCGCCACCGGACACGAGGTTTACCGGGCCGGCTTCTTCGCCGGCTCAGCCGCCGCCGCCGGCGTGATGCTGCCGGTCTGGGTCACCTTGTCCTTCGCCTGGTCGAGGCGCTTGGTCAGCGAGGCGAGGTCGCGCTGCGTGGCGGCGAGCTGCGCCTTGGCCTTGTCGCGGGTCGTGCCGAGCTGGGCGATCTCGTCCCGGGCCGCGGCGATCTTGGCCTGGCGATCGCGCAGCTCGGCCTCGACGTCCTGGAACTGCTTGAAGCGCGCGGCGAGCGCGTCGCGCTGGCCTTCGGTCTCCGCCAGCTGGGCGCGGAGCGCGGTCTTGCCCGACGAGGAGACGGCGTAGGCGCCCCAGCCCGACAGGGTGCCGAGGCTGAGAATGCCGGCCGCGAGGAGGGCGGGGTTGGGGCGGAACCGCAGGGTACGCATCGGCAGTCCTCGTCAGGTACTCGGTAGGCCGCCGCAGGACGGCCAGGATGTCCCGAACCCGGGAACACGACTGTCTTCGAGTATGGCGAGTCTTCGTTAACGGCCTATTGCCGCGGCGCGCAGCGAGAAACCCTAACGAAGTATGACCGGCGAAGTCTCGCAATGCCGGATAGCGGCGCGATTCCTTTAACCTCCTACATGTTAGGTCTTGTTTGTTAGAGCAAGGCGATCGGGGTCAGGAGGCCGTCCTTCCATGAAGCGGCTGTGCGTGCGTTTCCGGCGCGACCGCAGCGGCAGCGTCGCGGTGATCATGGCGCTGGCGATGATCCCGGTGACCTTCCTGGTCGGGGCCGGCGTGGATTATGCCCGCAGCGCCGGAATCCAGGCGAAGCTCCAGACCGCCACCGACGCGGCGGTGCTGGCGGTGATCCGCGAGGCGCCGACCCTGAAGTCCGACGCCGACTTCCAGGCCCGCGCCCGGGCCTATTTCGATGCCAGCTTCCCGTCCCAGGCGGGCGTGACGGTGACGAGCTTCACGCCGACCCGCTCCGGCACCCTGGTCACGGTGAGCGCCACCGCGCAGGTCGACATGACCCTAGGGCGCCTGATGCATCCGGGCCCGCTCGCGGTCACCGGCACGTCGCAGGCGATGTCCGGCGGCAAGGCGGTCGAGATCGCGCTCGTGCTCGACAATACCGGCTCGATGAACGATGCCGGCAAGCTCCCGGCCCTCAAGCAGGCGGCGAAGGACTTTCTGACCTATCTCGACAAGGTCGTGGTCAGCCGCGCCGACGCCAAGGTCGCCCTGATCCCGTTCTCGACCCAGGTCAATCTCGGTACGAGCGTCTCCGCCGCGGGCTGGCTCAACTACACCAAGACCGGCACCACGAGCGCCGCCAGCTGGCAGGGCTGCATCACGGACCGCGACCAGCCCTACGACGTGCAGGTCCCGGCGACCGAGCCCACCGGCGCCGACGCCTATCCGGCGACCACCTGCGCGACGACGCAGAACGGCCGGCCGACGCTGGCGCCGATCCGCCCCCTCGGCACCGATTACGGCACGCTGGCCACCGCCATCGACGGCATGACGGCCGGCGGCAACACCAACGTCACCATCGGGGTGGCCTGGGGCCTGGAGGCGCTGACGCCCTACGGCCCCCTCGCCACCGCGACGAGCCTCGCCAACGACCGGGTCAGCAAGATCATGATCGTGCTGACCGACGGTCAGAACACGCAGAACCGCTGGAAGAGCGTCTGCACCGGCAACTGGCTCGCCGACCTCTTCTCCGGCTGTGTCAATGCGAGCGTCATCGATGCCCGCACGCTCTCGGCCTGCAACGCCGCCAAGGCCGCCGGCATCACCATCTACACGGTGCGGGTGATCGATGGAAATGCCGACATGCTGAAGTCTTGCGCGACGAAGGACGGCTTCTTCTACAACGTCATCACGGCGGACGACCTCAAGCCGGCCTTCCAGAGCATCGGCAGCTCGATCGCCCAGTTCCGGCTCACGCAGTAGCGCCGCGCCGGTCATCCGCAAGGCTGGGCTGCGCGCAACCCGTTGACTCGCGCATTGCGTTGCAGCATCGTGATTGCTGCGTCGCACAAAACCTCACGGGCGGCGCGCGTCGCGACTGCCAGAGGGAACGCCCCCATGACCAGCACCCAGAAGCCCTTCGAGATCCCGACCGAGATGCGCGACTTCGCCGAGAAGGGCGTGCAGAATGCCCGGACGGCGTTCGGCACCTTCCTGGGCACCGCCCGCAAGCTCGCCGAGACCGTGCAGACCTCGACCCATACCTCGCAGACCGGCATGGGGACGGCGGTGGCCCGCGGCTTCGACTACACCGAGCAGCACGCTTCCGCGACCTTCGACCTCGCCGAGAAGCTGGTGCGCACCACCGACGTCAAGCAGGCGCTGGAACTCCAGGGCGAGTACATGCGCAACCAGATGAGCGCGCTGCAGAGCCAGGCGAAGGAATTCGCCACCCTGTCCGATTCGATCAAGGCTGACCTGAACAAGGCCCAGGCCAAGTCGTAAGGCGACGGCGCAAGCCGGCCCGACGGCGGCGAGGCCCCGAGGGACTCGCCGCCGCCGGGGACGCGGCCTGCCGGGCCCCGCAACCCGACGATCGCGGCCGGTCCGGCGGGGCGGGAGCCCGGCCCGCCGAGCCGATGCCGGGCAATGCCGCCCCCTGCCGGGACGCGACACCGTCGAACGAGACCGGTGGTGCGCACGATGCGCCGGGCGGGCCGCACGGCCCTGCCCGCGCCGTGCGGTCGGTACCCCGGACGAGCCTGCCGGACTCCGGCCCTGCGCGCTCGCCCCCGCATCGGGTGGGGGCGGCCGCCCCCGGGTGACGCGCCAGGGACGCGACGCCCGCCACTCCGAGGAGGCCGAGCCATGACCACCCGCCGCATCGACAAGACCCGCAAGCCGCCCCGCCGTCCCGCCGCCCGCCCGGCGGCCCGGCCGGTCGACAGCACCAAGACCGGCGAGATCCCGGCCGGCGAGACCGCCCCCGAATCCGTCATCGACGAGCCCGAGGCCGTGGCCGCTTCGGACGCGATCGAGTCCGCGGGGTCCGCGACCAGCCCCGAGACGGAGGCCGTACCGGAAGAGGCTCACGCCGGGGTGCCGGTCGCAAGCGCCGACGAGCCCGTGGTGGAAGAGCCGTCCGTGAAGGAGCCTTCCATGGAGGAGCCCGCGGCGAAGGAGCCCCTCATGGAGGAGCCTGTGATGCAGGCGCCATCCGCGCAGGCGGCCGGGACCGTCCCGGACGCCCAGGAGCATCAAGCTTCGGAGACCGAGCCCGCGCTCCCGGAGGCCGCCGTCCAGGAGCCGGTCGCGCAGGATCCGGTCGCCCATGCGGCCGCCGGCGAGCCCGTCGCTCCGACCGACGGAGCGTCCGTCACCGAACCGGTCGCCGACGCGTCGGCTTCCGACGTGGCCGTGCCTGCCGCCGCGGATCTCGACGACCGGACTCCTGCCCCCGCGCCGCAGCCCGAGGCGGCGTCCGAGACGCCGGAGCAGCCCGCTTCCGACGGGGAGGAGATCCCCCTCGCGGCAATGCAGGGCCTCATCGAGATCAACGGCCGCCTGGTCGCCTTCATGCAGGGCGAGGGTCAGGCCGCCGTGGCGTTCTGGAAGGCGGCTCTCGCGGCCCGCACGCCGGGCGATCTCGCCCAGATCCAGGCGGCCGAGGTGAGCCGGGCTTTCGACGCGGCGCTCGCCTGCTGGACCGACCTCGCCCGCCGGATGGGCCGGTTCCCGGCCTTCGTGCCGCCCCGGGCCCGCGCCGCCTGACGACACGGCCCTTCGGCACCCATACGGGTGCCGCGGCGATGAGGCCTGCCCCGTGGACCGGGGCCGGCCGCCACGGCCCGGGGCGCCCCGCTCCGGACCGCCGACCGCCCCCCTGCTCAAGGAGACCGGGATGTTCGACGCTTGGTACGCGACGGCGATGCTCGCGATGGAATCGCAGAAGGTCATCGAGCTGCGGATGGTCAAGATCGCCTGGGGCGGCCTTGCCGGCCAGGTCGAGGCGCAGCGGATGGTGAGCGAGAAGATCGGTGCCGCCCTCGAGGCGACCGGCACCCTGCTCGGCGGCGGCACGCCGGAGGCGGTGATCGACCGCTACCGCGAGCACGTCCGCAACAACGTCGAGCGCCTGTCCGCCCCGACTAGTTGATCGCGCAGAAGCCCGCGCCGGAACCGAAGACCCGGCCGGTGCACCACGGCCGTACCGGGGCGGGGGCAGGCGCCGGGGCGGCCTCCTGCCGCGCGGCCGGCGCGGCGGCGACCGGGGCGGTGGTCCCGGTCGTCATCGGCTCCGGTTCGCCGGCCGCCGCCGTGCGGATCCGCGGCGTCTCCGGGGCGCGGGCCACGGGGGCTGCCACCGGCGCGGCGTGGCTCGGGCCGACGAAGAAGACGCCGCTGCGCCGGCCTCGCGCCTCGGCGGGGTTCGCGGCTGCGACGATCCCCAGGGCGACGATCCCCACGGCGATGAGCCCGACCACCAGACCTGTGCGCATCACCCTCACCCCGCTCCACCGGATGCGGGGAATGATCGTCGGCACGCGTTAACCCGCCGCCTCAACCGATCGCTCGCATTCGACGGATCGGCGCGAATCCCCTCAGCGCTTGCGCAGCCACAGGCTGGTCTCGAACGCCCCGGGCGGCAGGGGCAGGCGCGCCAGGACGCCATCGAGCGGCCGGCCGGCCAGGATGCGGCTGGCAAAGAGCGGCGCCCAGGCGCCACCCTGGAGCAGCGCACCCACCACCAACTGCTCGTTGTAGCCGCGCCAGGCCCAGGAAGCCGGATAGGCTTCGGGCAGGAAGACGTCGTGGATGTGCACGAGCACGCCGGCGCGCAAGCGCGGCAGCACGTCGAGGACGAGCCGATCGACATCGGTACCCGGCATCGCGACGTGGCTCGAATCGATGAACAGGATGTCGCTGGGTTCGAGCGAGGCCGCGTCGTCCGCGTCCTGCGGCCCGAACAGCCGCGCCTCGTGCCGCACGGGGAGCCCGGCGAGCGGCGCGCGCGGCGTCGGGTCGATACAGGTGATCCGGGTCGGCAGGCCGCCGTCGTGAACGGCCTGAGCCAGGAACCGGGTCGAATGCCCCGAGCCGATCTCGACGATGCGGGCGGGCCGCTCGCGCAGCACCAGGGCGTAGGCGGCGGCCGCGTCGAGACGCGGGAACCAGTCCTGCGTGAAGCGCGCCGGCCGCGCGCCGATGAGGCCCGGACCGCCGGCGGCGATGCGCTCGAGAGCGGGGGCCTGCATCTCGATCGCGGCCAGCACCGCCCGGAAGGCCGGCTCGGCCTCCAGAAAGATCGGGCGAAGGGCCGGGTAGCCCTCCGCCCGCGCCGCACCGGCGTGCCGGTACGGGATCAGGAAGCCGCCCGGCCGGATTCCGAGCAGGGTGCTGAGACCGAGCCCGGCGCGGCGCAGGCGGGCGCGGCTCATACCGCCTTGCGCACCTTCGTGTCGTGCAGTCGCACGTCGCGCAGGTCCGGGGTGATGCCGGGGCCGTCGACCGGCGGCGGCGGCACAGTGTCGGGCGATTGCGCCTTGTTGCGCAGGGTGTCGGCGAGGCGGCCGCGCTCGAACAGCAGCACCACGCCGATCGCCAGGGCGAACGGCACCAGCAGGTAGAACAGACGGAAGATCAGGACGGCGGCGAGCACGTCGGTCTTCGGCAGGTCCGGCATCGCCGTGATGAAGACGAGTTCGAACACCCCGATGCCGCCCGGCGCGTTGGAGACCAGCGCCACCGAGAACGAGGCCAGGAACACCGCCAGCACCACGAGGAAGCCCGGATTCCCGGCCTCCGGCAGCGCGAAGTAGATGATGCCGGCGGCGCCCAGCAGTTCGAGCGGCGCGGCGACCAGCTGACGCGCCATGATGTTGGGGCGCGGATACTCGATCTTGAACGAGCGGATGTGCAGCGGCCGGAAATGCAGGATCGAGCCGATGACGTAGAGGGCGACGAAGCCGAGCAGGCCGAAGCCGACGAGGCGGGCGGTGGTCGGGCTCGCCAGCACCGGCGGCAGCAGGGAGCTGACGCGCTCCAGCAATTGCGGCTCGAGCACCAGCACCAGGCCGCCGAGGAAGGCGGTGCCGAGGCCGAAGGTGAAGGAGCAGAGCGCCACCAGCACCGCCACCTGGGCGGTGGTGAGGCCTTTCGAGGTGTAGGCGCGGTAGCGCACCACGGCGCCCGAGAACACCGAGGCGCCGATATTGTGCGACAGCGCGTAGGTGGTGAACGAGCACACCGACACGAACATCCAGGAGATGCCCTTCACGCCGAGATGCAGCAGCGCGATCCGGTCGTACCAGGCGAGCGCGCCGTAGGCGACGAGGGTGGATGCGACGGCGAGCGCGTAGCGGTGCGGCGGGATCGCCGCGAGGCTGGCCTTCACGTCGGCGAAGGACAGGCCCTTGAGCAGGTGCCACAGCAGGTAGACCGAGACCACGACGGCCCCGAGGCCGATGACCGGCCAGATGAAATCTTTGATCTTCTTCATCGCGGTCCCGTCGCGTCCCCTATCTCTCGCGCGCGCTTCTGCCCGACCCTGCGTACGACCGCAAGGACGGCGCCGCACCGGCGGGCCCCTCCTGTCATGGGATCGTGACGGTTTCGTGCCGGCTCCGCGGCGGCGGGCGCCTCAGGCGCCGCGCCGGTCGAGCCAGTCGAGCAGCAGGCGGGCCACGCCCTCGGAGCCGAGATCGAGCTGCAGGAAGTGGGCGATGCCCGGCACCGAGCGGTGCTCGGCGCCGTGATAGAGCGCGGTGCGCCACGTCGTCGCCGGCCAGATCATGCGGTCGTCGGCACCGCCGAGCACCAGGGCCGGCACGCCCGCGAAGGCCGCAGAGAGCGGCAGGGCCGGCCAATGCGCCTCGGCGAGCGCCACCGGGCTCTCCGCCGACATCCGGGCGGCGTAGCTCTGCGCCCGCTCCAGCGGCAGGCCTTCCGAGAACAGCCAGTGCCGGGCGAGGGCCACCGCCGGCTCGCGGCCGGGCAGGAGCGAACCCGCCAGGGCCTCGACCCAGAACCCCGCATCGGTCATCGCGATGCGCGGGCCGACGACGCCGAGGCCCTCGGGCGGCAGGGAGGCCATGAGGACGAGGCCGCGCAGGGGGGCCCGGCCGAGGAGGCGCTGCGCCAGCAATCCGCCGAGCGAATGCCCGACCAGCACCGGCGGCTCGCCCCATTGCGCCACGGCGAGCGCCAGATCGGCGACGTAGTCGGTCAGCGAGGCGGTGCGCAGGTCCCGCCCGCCCCCGCTGCGGCCGTGGCCGCGCAGGCTGACCGCCGCGGCACGGCGCCCGCGCCGGGCGAGGTGGGGGAGAAAGATCTCCTCGAACATCCACGCGCCGCCGAAGGCGCCGTGCACGAACAGGAGCGGCGCGCCGCGGGGCTCGCCGGCCGGCTCCGCCTCGATCCATTCGAGGGCCGGCCCGTCGCGTCGCTCGATCATGCGGCGCGTCACCTGGGCGCGGGGCTCGGTGACGACCGAGAAGCGGCGCCGGTCCCGCGCGGATGCGTCGTGCATGGTCGTGCCTCTCAACCGTCCCGCAATCGGCCCGGCTTCTATCTAACGGCCACGCCCCGTCCGCCCAGTCGTCCGAACGGCGCAGGGGGCGCGCATCGCGGCAGGGTCGCACGACAAAGCTTGACAGACGGGAAACGGGCCCGCCCCCTCGCGGCCTGCCTTCTCGAGGGAGACGATGCCGCCGTGAGCGATCACCCGACCGACGATCCGCGCCTGTGCCTCGACGGCTACACCCCGGTTCCGCCGACCCATGTCGCCACGGTGGTGACCTACCTGGAGATGCGCGAGCCGCCGGCCGGACCGCTGTCCGGGTCCCCTGCCCTGCCCACGGGCGAGCCGCTGCCGCTCGACGTCATCGGCCCGGACGTCGCCCGCTACCGGGCGCTCTACCGCGCCGTCGGGGAATCCTGGCTGTGGTTCGGCCGCGCGCGCATGACCGACGACGCGCTCCTGGCGATCTTGCGCGATCCGGACGTCGAGGCCCTGGCCCTTACCGAGGACGGGCGCGACATCGGCCTCATCGAACTCGACTGGCGCCGGCCCGGCGAGGCGGAGCTGGTTTATTTCGGTCTGGTGCCCGATTCGGTCGGCCGGGGGCGCGGGCGGCGCCTGATGGACGAGGCCCTGCGCCGCGCCTTCGCCCGGCCGATCGGACGGTTGTGGGTGCATACCTGCACCCTCGACCATCCGGGCGCCGTGGCGTTCTACCGGCGCTCGGGGTTTCGGCCTTACGCCCGGGCGATCGAGGTGACGCCGGATCCGAGGCTGACGGGTGACCTGCCCCGCGATGCAGCCGGGCAGATCCCGCTCCTGTCCGAGTAGGGCGTGAGACGAAATCCGAACGATTCGCTTCCGGCGATCCGGCTGGATCGCTGTCGCGACGCGGATTTCGGCCTCGCTCAGGCCCGGGCGCGGCCCAGCCCGATCGCATCCATGCTGGCCTGGTCGCGGGCGTTCTCGGCGGCGCGCTCGCTGGTGCGCTCGCGGTCGTCGAGGATCTCGACCTTCTTCAGCTCCTCGAACGCCTCGGCGAGGGCCGCCTTGGCCGCCGCGAGCTGGACGTCGAGGTCCTCGACCGAGCGGCGGATGTTATCGCGGCGCTGCGCTGCGGCGCGGGCATAGGTCGGGTAGGCGAAATGGGCCGGATCGGAGATCCCCGCCCGCTGCTCCTCCTGGCCGATCTCGCGGTCGAGATCGGCGGCCATGCGGGCGAAATCGGCGATCATCGCCTCGATTTGCGCGACTTTGCGGCGCTTCTCGTCGGCCTGGAAGCGGCGCAGCCGGATGAGCGTGTCCCGCGACTTCATTGGTACTCTACTCCCGCCAGCGGCATGCGGCCGAGCTTTGCGCCCGCCTCGCGCCGTCACGCGGCCGCGGGGCGGGCCGCGCGACCGGCCCTCACGGCCCGCCGACGATCGCGGCGAGGCGTTCGTAACCCTCGCGGATGGAGGTTGCTTCTTCCTTACCCTGCCCCAGAAAAGCCTCCAGATCCGGCATCAGGCCGATGGCCTCGTCGACCTCCGGCGAGCTGCCGGGGCGGTAGGCGCCGAGGCGAATCAGCTCCTCCATGTCGGCATAGGTCGACAGCACCCGGCGGGCGCGGCGCACCACGGGCAGGAATTCCGGGTCGCAGGCGCGCGGCATGGTGCGCGAGACCGAGCGCAGCACGTTGATCGCCGGGTAGCGGCCGCGCTCGGCGATGGCGCGCTCCATGACGATGTGCCCGTCGAGGATGCCCCGCACCGCGTCGGCCACCGGCTCGTTGTGGTCGTCGCCCTCGACCAGCACCGTGAACAGGCCGGTGATCGCCCCCTCCCCGGTTCCGGGGCCCGCCCGCTCCAGGAGGCGCGGCAATTCGGAGAAGACGGTCGGCGTGTAGCCCTTGGCGGTCGGCGGCTCGCCGGCGGCGAGGCCGATGTCGCGCTGGGCCATGGCGAAGCGGGTGATCGAATCGACCATGCACAGGACCTGCGCGCCGGAATCGCGAAAATACTCGGCGAGCGCGAAGGTGACGTAGGCCGCGTTGCGGCGCATCAGCGCCGGCTCGTCGGAGGTCGCCACCACCACCACCGAGCGGGCGAGGCCGGCCGCGCCGAGATCGTCCTGGAGGAATTCCTGCACCTCGCGGCCGCGCTCGCCGACGAGGCCGATCACCGCCACGTCGGCGGCGGTGTAGCGCGCCAGCATCGACAGCAGGACCGACTTGCCGACGCCGGAGCCGGCGAAGATGCCCATGCGCTGGCCGGCGCACATCGTGAGAAACGTGTTGATGCAGCGCACGCCGAGATCGAGCGGCGGGCCGACCCGGCGGCGGGCATGGGCGGGCGGCGGATCGGCCTGGAGGCCGTAGGGCACGGGGCCCTGCGGCAGCGGCCCGAGGCCGTCGATCGGGCGCCCGAGCGCGTCGACGACGCGGCCGAGCCAGGCGGGGCTCGGGCGGATCGCGCCGGCGCCGTCCGCCCGCACCTGGGCCGGGCAGCCCCGCCGCACCCCCTGGAGCGAGCCGAACGGCATGGCGAGCGCATGGGGACCGGAGAAGCCGATGATCTCGCAGGGCACCGCGGTGCCGGCGGCCTCGTTCACCACGACGTCGAGCCGGCCGCCGAGGCGCATCGCCGCGACCGGGCCGGCGACCTCGATCAGCAGGCCGCGCACCGCCACCACCCGGCCGAAGGTCTCGACCTCCTCCACGCCGGCGAGCGCGGCGCGGGCCGCCTCGAACCGCCCCGCACCGGTCACGGCAGCATCCTGTTGATACGAAGCGCTTTCCCGTTTCGTGCCGTCGCCATTGCCGGATTCCATCAACGAACCATTTACCCCTCTCCTTAACACTGAGGCGCATGGGATCCGGGTCGGGCTCCCGGAGGTTCTCCGGGCGCGTGGCACGGGCGCAACATCGCGGGCGGGCCTCGTTGGCATGAGCCAATTAGGCATGCACCCCAGGAGCGGGATCACGGTATGCTACCGCGATTCGACCGGAACGGAACGACAGCCCGCAAGGGACCTGCCCGCCTCGCGGTTTTCTTACCGCTTGCGGGACGGGAACAGGGTTTGTTAACCGTTCAGGCATAGCGTCGCGGTTCGGAAGATAACGGGCGTTTCCCACGGGCCGGTGGGAAGCGGGCGGCGGGGGCTTGCCTTAACCCTTGAGGGCCAGGGCTTGGGGACCTGAGATGCGGGTACTTCTGATCGAGGACGACAGCGCCACGGCGCAGAGCATCGAATTGATGCTCAAGTCCGAGAACTTCAACACCTATACGACCGATCTCGGCGAGGAAGGTGTCGATCTCGGGAAGCTCTACGACTACGACATCATCCTGCTCGACCTGAACCTGCCCGACATGTCGGGCTACGAGGTCCTGCGCTCCCTGCGGGTGGCCAAGGTCAAGACCCCGATCCTGATCCTCTCCGGCATGGCCGGGATCGAGGACAAGGTGAAGGGCCTCGGCTTCGGAGCCGATGATTACCTCACCAAACCTTTCCACAAAGATGAACTGGTCGCGAGAATCCACGCGATCGTCCGCCGGTCGAAGGGCCACGCGCAGTCGGTGATCACCACCGGCGACCTGATCGTGAACCTCGACCAGAAGACCGTCGAGGTGTCGGGCGCCCGGGTGCATCTCACCGGCAAGGAGTACCAGATGCTGGAGCTCCTCAGCCTGCGCAAGGGCACCACGCTGACCAAGGAGATGTTCCTGAACCATCTCTATGGCGGCATGGACGAGCCCGAGCTGAAGATCATCGACGTCTTCATCTGCAAGCTCCGCAAGAAGCTGGCGAATGCCAGCCAGGGCAAGAACTACATCGAGACGGTGTGGGGCCGCGGCTACGTGCTGCGCGAGCCGAGCGAGGCCGAGGATCGCATCGCGGTCTGAAGACCGGCCCCCCCAGGACCGGACGACGAAAGAACCCCGCTCCGGCGGGGTTTTTTCGTGGGTGGACGGATTCTGGAGGGTGCGTGGCCCATGCCCGCCGGAAGGCGGGCGGCAGCGCCGTCGATGTGGTGTCCCGCCGGAAGGCGGGCGGCAGCGCCGTCGGCGCGGTGTCCCGCACTCGCCCGGCTTCTCCCACCTGCTTGGAGGGCCGGCGACCCTCCATGCCGGGCTCCGCTCGCGCGGCCCGGGGATCACGGGGCGGGAGCCGGTCCTGTCGGCGTCGGTCGCCCGTGACGATCGCCGCGAGCGGCCCGTGTCGGGCGAGCGTGGAAGAAGATGGGGATGGCGGGGCCCGGGCATCGGGGGCGCTGCTCGGGATCGCGAGCATCCTTCCCTGCCCGCCTTGCGCAGGGCTTTCGGACGTCGCGCGCGCCGAGCCCGGCTCCGCCCTCGCCGCGCGAAAGCTGGGGAAACGATGCGTCGGGGCGCATCGTCACGGCGGCGCCTGCCGGCCTGTGAGTGGGCGGGCCCGGATCCGTCCGCGCAGGCGCGGACGGCGCCTCAGCGCGCCGCCCAGCGCAGGCTTGCCGGCGCCAGCCCTCCCAGGACCGCCGTGCCGGCGGTCGGCGCGCCGAGACTCACCGGCGCTGCGGCGCGGCCGTGGCGGTAGAGGCCGCGATGCTCGGGGTCGGGCACCAGCGATTCGGTGATGCCGATCACCGTCTCGGCGGCGCCGAGCAGCACCGCGCCGTCGGGGGCGAGCTGGTCGGCGATGCGGCGCAGCACGTCGGCCTTGGTCAGCGTGTCGAAATAGATCAGCACGTTGCGGCAATAGACGATGTCGAAGGTGCCGAGCTGCTCGAACGGTTGCAGTAGGTTGAGGGGCCGGAAATCGACCATCTGGCGCAGGGCTTCCGCGATGCGCCACTGCTCCCCGACCTGGGTGAAGTGCTTGAGCATCAGCTGCACGGGCAGGCCGCGCTGGACCTCGAACTGGTTGTAGAGGCCGAGCTTGGCCTTCTCCAGCACCTCGGTCGAGAGATCGGTGGCGACGATCTCGATTCGCCAGCCGGCGAGCCGGGGCGCCGCCTCCGCGAGCAGCATCGCCAGCGAGTACGGCTCCTGGCCGGTCGAGGCGGCGGCGCACCAGATCCGCAGGCGGCGCTGGTTCGCCCGCGCCGCGAGGGCTCCGGGGAGCAGCACGTCGCGAAACAGGTCGAACGGCGTGCGGTCGCGGAAGAAGAAGGTCTCGTTGGTGGTCATCGCCTCGACCACCGCGCGCTCGAGGGCGCCGTCGCGGGCGAGCCGCAGGCAGCCGACCAGCTCGGGCAGTCCGGCGAGGTTGAAGCGCCGGCAGACCGGCGACAGGCGGCTCTCCACCAGGTAGCGCTTCTCCGCCGTCAGGGCGAGGCCGGAGCGCTGCTTGAGGTAGGAGCGCAGGAAATCGAACTCGGTCTCGGTCATCGACGCGGCATCCTCCCCCGGATCCGTGGCAGGATGCGCATCAGTGTCCACCGTTCAGGCCGGCATTCGGCCCGGCGATCGCCGTCCGCAGGGCCGGCCCGATCGCGGAGAGCGGCAGGATCTCGTGGGCGTAGCCGGCCCGGACCAGGCTGCCCGGCATGCCCCAGACGGTCGAGGACGCCTCGTCCTGGGCCAGCATCGTGCCGCCGGCCTCGACCAGGGCCTGGGCGCCCTTGGTGCCGTCCGAGCCCATGCCGGTGAGCACCACCGACAGGGTGGCGGCGCCGTAGACCTCGGCGGCGTCGCGGAACATCACGTCGACCGCCGGCCGGCAGAAATTGACCGGCGGGCCGTCGTTGAGCCGGATCACCGCCTCCGCGGCCGTGCCGGACAGGCCCATATGGCGCCCGCCGGGGGCGACGTAGACGACGCCGGGACGCACCGGCTCGCCGTGCTTGGCCTCCGCGGCCGGCAAGCCGATCCGGGCGCCGAGATGCTCGGCGAAGACCGCGGTGAAGACCGGCGGCATGTGCTGGACGATCAGGATCGGTATGCGCTTCAGGGTGGCGGCGCCGATGCCCTCCAGCACCTCCCCCACCGCCCGGGGACCGCCGGTCGAGGCGCCGACGAGGAGGCAGCGCGGCGGGCTGGTGCGCAGGGGGCGCGGGCGCACGCTCACCGGGGCGGCAGCCGGACGGGCCGGGGGGGGCGGCGCGGCGACGGCGGGACGCCCGGGCAGGCCGGGTCGCTCGACCGGCGCGGCCGGACGCGCCCGCGGCCGGTTGCGCAGGTCGGCGCCGAGCATCCGGATCTTCTGGACCAGGTCCTCGCGAAAGCTCGCCTGGGTGGTGACGCCGCGGTTGCCCTCGGGCTTGGGCAGGTAGTCGATGGCGCCGAGCGCCAGGCAGCGGAGCGAGATCTCGGCGTTGCGCTGGGTCAGGGTCGACATCATGACGACCTGGAGCCCGGGGCGCTTGGCCAGCATCCGGGGCAGCGCCTGCGTGCCGTCGAGCTCCGGCATCTCGATGTCGAGGAGCACGATGTCGGGCTGGACCCGGTCGAGGGCGTCGAGGGCGATGCGGCCGTTCGAGGCGGTGGCGACGATCTCGCAGCCCGCCTCCTCGAGCCAGCGCGAGACCAGGCCGCGGACCACGACAGAATCGTCGGCGACGAGGACGCGGATGCGCGGTCCGGCGCTCGGGGACGGGGTGGAGGGCGCGGCGGATGCGGCCATGGCGTATCTCGGTCGGCGCGCCGCGGGGCGGGCCTTGAGGGGATCGGGCCCCGGTCCATGGCCGGGGCGTCTCGGGCGTTCTAGAGGTCGTGCGGGCCGGCCCCTCGGGCGAGGCTGACGGCGCAGTGGGCCTCAGGCGAGGTCCACTGCGCGGTAGACCTCAGGCGAGGCCTACCGCCTGGAGCTTGGCGGTCATGATGTCCCGGTCGAAGGGCTTCATGATGTACTCGTCGGCTCCGGCATGCAGCGCCCGGGCGATCGATGCGACGTCGTTCTCGATGGTGCAGAACAGCACCTTGGGGTGGTCGCCCGAGGGCAGCCGCCGCAGGGCGCGCAGGACCTCGTACCCGTCCATGTGGGGCATGTTCCAGTCGAGCAGGACGGCGTCCGGCATGGCCGAGCGGCACTGCTCGACCGCCTCGCGGCCGTCCTCGGCCTCCGCGACCCGGAAGCCCAGGCCCTCGATGATCCGGCGCGCCACCTTGCGGATCACCGCCGAGTCGTCGACGATCAGGAAGGTTTTCATTCCATGCGGTCCTTGCCGTCCGGCCCCCGGGGCTCAGGCCGCGCTGGCGGCCGGCCGCTCGTCGCCGAAGGCGAGGACCGCCTCGACGTCGAGGATGATCAGCAGGCGGCCGTCGAGGCGGTGCACCCCGCGCGAGACCGCGCGCCAGCGGTTGTCGAGATGGACCGGGTTCGGCTCGTAGGTATCGGCGGCGAGCTTCATCACCTCGCCGACCTGATCGACGAGCAGGCCGTAGGCCTCGCCGCCATGCTCCAGGCCGACCGCCATGTTGCGGCCGTCGCCGGTGCGGTCGGGCAGGCCGAGGCGCCGGCGCAGGCAGAGGGCGGTCACGACCCGGCCGCGCAGGTTGAGCAGGCCCTTGATCTCCGGCGGCGACAGGGGAACGTCGGTCAGGTTGGTGGCGATGAAGACGTCGTGCACCCGGTCGATCGGCAGGCCGAACAATTCGTCGCCGAGCAGCACGGTGACGTAGTCGGTGGTCTCGCCGGTGGCGGGCGCGGAAGTCCCGGCGGTGTTGGTGTTGGCAGCCATCATGGGCGGAGGCTCGGGATCGGGAGGGCGTGTCGGGCGGCTCAAGGGCGCCCCGGACGCGATGGCCGCGTCCGGGGGCATCGCGGTCGTCAGGCCGCGGCGTCGAGGGGGGCGCCGGCGATCTCGTTGACCGCCGCCACCAGGCCGGAGCGGTCGAACTTCGCCACGCAATCGGCGACGCCGAGCGCCCGGGCGCGGGCGAGCGAGTCGGGCGCCATGGTGCCGGCGAGCGCCACCACCGGCATCGCCGCGAGGCGCCCGCCGCTCTTCCGCATCGCCTCGATCAGGTCGAAGCCCGAACGGCCCGGCATCTCGAGGTCGCAGACCACGAGATCGACCCGGCCCTCGCCGCCGAGATGGCGCAGGGCCTCGTCGGCGTCGCCGGCCTGCGTCACGCGGAAGCCCGCGGCCTTGAGCACCGGCGTCAGCAACTCGCGGAAGAAGGCCGAGTCGTCGACCAGCAGCACGCTCGGGGCCTGGGGCACCGCGCGGTGCGAGGGCTGGCCCCAATCGTCGTGGGCGAGCGGCAGGTAATGGGCGATGTTGACGATCTCGGTCGCCCGGTTGCGCACCACCGCCGAGCCGATCAGGTCGGAGCGCTCGTGCACCAGCTCGACGTCGAGCACCTCGTCGACGATGTCGACGATCTCGTCGACCACGAGGCCCATCGAGCGCTCGCCGTCCGAGAACACCACCAGCGCCTGGGCGCCCTCGCGCTTCATGGCTTGCGCCGGATCGGCCGGGACGAGCGGCATCAGGCGGCCGCGATACTGGATCAGCGGGCGTCCGCCGACCCACTCGATCTTGGCCGCGTCGATCTCCTCGAGGCGGGTGACGAGCGAGAGCGGGACCGCCTTGAGCGAGTCGCCGCCGCCCTTGAACACCAGCAGCGTCACCGCCTGGTCGGCGCCGCTGCCCTCGGTCTCGGCCTCGGCCTCGATCTCGCCCTGCTGGCCGGTCGCCGTGCCGGAGCCGACCATCCGGGCGACGCCGTTCGGGTCGATGATCAGCACCACCGCCCCGTCGCCGAGGATCGTGTTGCCCGAGAAGAGCGGGATGTGCCGCAGCTTGGAGGACATCGGCTTCACGACGATCTCCTCCGTGTGGAAGACGCCGTCGACCAGGATGCCGAAGCGCTGGCGCCCGACCTGGCTCACCACCACGAAGCCCTCGTCGGTGGAGGCCGGAGCGTCCGCCGCATCGAGGCCGAGCATGCCGGCCACCGGCACGATCGGCAGCAGGCGGTCGCGCAGGCGCAGGACCGGCGAGCCGTTGATGCGCTCGACGGTGTGGTCGGTGCCGGGCTGCACCCGGACCAGTTCCAGCACCGAGACCTGCGGGATCGCGAAGCGGTGCTCGCGGGCCGAGACGATCAGCGCGGCGACGATCGCGAGGGTGAGCGGGATCTTGATCGTGAAGGTCGTGCCGCGGCCGAGCTGGGTCTGGATGTCGATCGTGCCGCCGATCAGCTCGATGTTGGTCTTCACCACGTCCATGCCGACGCCGCGGCCGGAGACCGAGGTGATCGCCTTGGCGGTGGAGAAGCCGGCATGGAAGATGAACTTCGCCACCTGGGCGTCGGTCATCCGCTCGACCTCGGCCTCCGTGGCGACGCCGCGCTCGACCGCCTTGCGACGGATCGCCTGCAGGTCGAGGCCCTTGCCGTCGTCGGCGATCTCGATCGTGATCGTGCCGCCCTCGTGGAAGGCGTTGAGGCGGATCGTGCCCTTCTCGGGCTTGCCGGCGGACTTGCGCTCCGTACCCGACTCGATGCCGTGATCGGCCGAGTTGCGCACCATGTGGGTGAGCGGGTCCTTGATGACCTCGAGCACCTGGCGGTCCAGCTCGGTCTCGGCGCCCTGCATCACCAGGTCGATCTTCTTGCCGAGTTCCGACGACAGGTCGCGCACCACCCGCGGCAGCTTCTGCCAGGCCGAGCCGATCGGCTGCATGCGGGTCTTCATCACCCCTTCCTGCAGCTCGGCGGTGACGTGGGACAGGCGCTGCAGCGGCACCTTGTAGTTGCCGTCCTCGTGCCGGCGGGCGATCTCGAGCAGCTGGTTGCGGGTCAGCACCAGCTCGGACACCATGGTCATCAGGTGCTCGAGGGTGTCGACGTTTACCCGGATCGTCTGCACCTTGCTGACCGGCGTGCCCTCGGCCTCGGCAGCGGGCGCCTCGGCGCGCGCCGGCTCGGGCCGCACCGGCTCGGGCGCCGGCAGCGGGGCGGGTGCGGGGGCGTGGAGCGCCGGGGCCTGGAAGTCGGCGTCGAGATCGGGGCCGGGCGTGTCGCGGAAGGCGCGCTCGAGATCGTCGAGGGAGACTTCGCCGGGCTTCAGGGCCCGCTCGAGGATCTGCGGCACCAGGTTGCCGCTGGCCGTCGCGGGGGCCGGCGCGGCGACGGGCTCGGGCGCGGGGGCCGGGGCCTCCGACATGCGTTCCAGGGCGCCGATCAGGTCCTCGTCGATCCCGACCGGCTCGGCGGCGGTGCGCTCCAGCTCGGCCACGATCAGCTTGATCCGGTCGAGGGTCTGCAGGATCAGGCTGACGGCCGGGCTCGTCACCGGCATGCCGTCGCGGAACTTGCCCATCAGGGTCTCGGCGGCATGCGCCAGCGCCTCGAGGCGCGGCAGGCCGAGGAAGCCGCAGGTGCCCTTGATGGTGTGGACCAGGCGGAAGATATTCCGCAGGATCGTCTGGTTGTTGGGATCCTGCTCGAACCGGACGAGTTCGAGGTCGACAGTGTCCAGGTGCTCGCCGGTCTCTGTCAGGAACTCACGCAACAAATCGTCCATCGCGGCCACTCGTCGATCCACGCAGGATCTCTGCGCCGTGTGACGGTGCCATGCGAGCCTTTAAGATCCGTTGCCGGAAATCATCACAGTGGCGCGGCCACGGTCATGTTTGGTGCCGGGCCGGTGAAAAACCTCGGGATGGGTGCGAAGAACCCGCATCCGGGGAAGTGAGTCGAAGCAGAAACGCGCGGGACGGAACGCCGGGAGGTGTCCGCCCCGCCCGGGAGACGCAGAGTTAGGTCGCGGGGTTAGATGGCGTTATCGTCCTCGCCCGCCTCCGGCTGCACCTCGGGCTCGGCGGCGGCGGCCTCGGCCCGGATCGTCACCGTGTCACCCTGGATCGAGAACCGCACCCCCATCTCGGCGGCGCGGGCGACGAGGCCGGCATAGAACGGCTGGATCGCGTGGGCGTCGACGGTGCCGCTCTCCGGCTCCCCGGCGATCAGCTTCTCGACATGGGGCGGGATGCGCGCATACGCGCCCTTGGCGGTCAGCACGAAGAGCGGTGCATCGCCCTCCCCGGTCACCGCGACGTCGATGACGCCGCCGCGGGGAATCGCCGTCACCGCGATGACGACGAGGTTCAGGAGCAGCTTGACCTTGTTCTTCGGAAAGAGGGCGCGCGGCGCGCTCCAGGTCAGCTGGGTCTTCTCGTCGCCGAACATGCCGCGGGCGACGTTCTCGGCGTCGGCGAGGTCGATGCTGGCGCCCGCCGAGCCCGCCGCCCCGAAGGCGATGCGGGCGAATTGCAGCCGGGCCGAGGCCTGCCGGGCGCTCTTGCGGATCAGGTCGAGGGCGAAGTCGCGCATCTCGGCGCTGTCCTCGTCCTCCAGCACCTCGAGGCCGTTCACGATGGCGCCGACCGGGCTGATGACGTCGTGGCAGACCCGCGAGCAGAGCAGCGCCGAGAGGTCGAGGGCGTCGAGGGTGACGGTGGTCATGGGCTGCGCTCCGCGGGGCCGGGTTCGAATCGAGTCGCGGCGGCTCCCGCCACGGTTTGCCGGCACCGATAGCCGCCGCGCGGCTGTTTGAAAAGGCGACTTGATCAGTTGACCCGCGCGCGTCACGCCCTTCGACGGATCGACAAATCCGGCGCCGCCGGGCATGACGGGCCATGACACCGACCCTGGCACTCGACACCGTGCCCGGCCCTTCCGAGCGCGACGCCATCGCGCTCCGGCTCGCCGGGATCGCCGCCGCCGCCGGCGTGATCCTGAGGCAGTACGAGCGCGGCGGCTGCCGCCACCACCTCAAGCCGGACGGCTCGCCGACGAGCCAGGCCGACCTCGCCGCCGAGGCGCAGATCGTCGCCGACCTGGCCCAGGCCTGGCCCGGCATCCCGGTGATCGCCGAGGAGACCGCCGCCGAGGCCGCCCCTGCCGCCCTGTTCTTCCTGGTCGACCCCCTCGACGGCACCAAGGACTTCCTGAAGGGCACCGGCGAGTACACGGTCAACATCGCGCTGGTGGCCGGCGAACGGCCGGTCGCGGCGGCTTTGGCCGCCCCCGCCCTCGGCCGGGTCTGGGCCGCCGGTGCCGGGGCCGTCGAGGCGCCGATCGTCGAGGGCCGTCCCGGCGCCTTCCGGCCGGTCGCGGCGCGGCCGCTGCCGGTCGAGGGCATGACGGCCCTGGTCAGCCGCAGCCACGGCGAGGCGGCGGACGAGGCCTGCCTGGCGGGCTTGCCCGTCGGCCGGCGGCGCGGCGTCTCCTCGGCGCTGAAATTCGGGCTCCTCGCCAGCGGCGAGGGCGACGTCTACGTCCGCTGCGGCCCGACGATGGAGTGGGACACCGCGGCCGGCGACCACATCCTGACCCAGGCCGGCGGCTGCCTGATCGGCCCCGACGGGCGCGCCTTCGGCTACGGCCGCCGGCCGGGCCAGTACCGCAACGGCCCCTTCGCGGCCTTCGGCGATCCGTCCCAGGCCGGCCGCGCGGTGCTGCCGGCCACGAGCCCGAAACGGGGCTGACGCGTCAGTCGCCGAGCGTGGCGTCGCGCCGCAACGCCGGCCAGCGATCCTCCGCGGCGTCGAGGAGCGTGGATGTTGCCCGCGCCCGGCGCCCGGGATCGCGGAACAGGTAGAGCCGGTCCTCGCGCAGGGCCGCCACCAGGGGATCGGCCTCGACCGGGCGGCCGGCCGCGACGCCCTCCGGGTCGCAGCCGCCGAGCCGGGGGGCGTAGGTCTCCGGGTCGCGCGCGAAGGCCGCGCGATTCGCCGGCCCGGTGAAGCGCCAGACGAGGCCCGACCAGGTGAATTCGTGCTCGGGGGAGCCGGGCAGCGGCTCGGGCCCGAGACGGTAGGAGACCGGGTCGAAGCCGCGAAGCGCCAGCCCGGTCAGCGGATCGGCGGCGTAGAGGACCGCCACGCCGAGCGGCGTCTCGCCGCGGACCGGCCGGACGGTCAGGGTGGGCAGAAGCGACAGCAGGCCGCGCCGCGTTAACCGAATCTTGCCCATATCCGCAGCATCTGTGGCATCCCGCCGCCCGTCCGCGCCGGGGCCCGGCGGCGTCAGGCCTCACCGGGTTCGGCCAGGACCTTCTAAGCCGGGATGCCTAACGAATGCTCTCAGCCTCCTCCGCTCCCGGGTCCCGCGCCCCCAAGGTCCGGCAGATCCCGGTGCCGCAGATCACCGCCCTGCCGACCGCCGGCCTCTCGCGCCGGCGCGCCCTCGCGGCCCTCCTCGCCGCGCCGCTGGCGCTCTCCGCCCTGCCCGCCGCGGCGCAGGGGCGCGGGCCCGGCGATCCCGGCACGTTCCAGCCGCGGGAGATCATCGATTCGGGTCACCAGTTCTTCGGCTCGGTCTCGCGCGGCCTCGCCCTGACGGTGCAGGAGGCGACGCGCCGCTGGGGCGAGCCGAACGGCTACATCCTCGGCCAGGAGGCGTCGGGGGCGATCATCGGCGGCGTGCGCTTCGGCGAGGGCACGCTGTTCACCCGCAATGCCGGCCAGCGCAAGGTGTTCTGGCAGGGCCCGTCGCTGGGCTTCGACGTCGGCGGCGACGGCGCCCGCAGCATGATGCTGATCTACAACCTGCCGCGGGTCGACGCGCTCTACCGCCGCTTCGTCGGCATGGACGGCTCGGCCTACGTGGTCGGCGGGTTCGGCATGTCGGCGGTCACGGCCGACAACATCGTGGTGGTGCCGATCCGCGCCGGGGTCGGGGCGCGCTTCGGCATCAATGTCGGGTACCTGAAATTCACCGATTCGCCGACCTGGAACCCGTTCTGATCCCGGCGCTTACCGCCACGCTGGTCCTCGCCGCCGTCCCGTGGCAGGGTCCGGCCGCGGCGAAAAGGCGGCCCTGACCACGCGAGCGGCCGGGGCCGGGACCGAGTCGTCGACCGTTGCAACCGTCCGTGCGGGGCCTCCCCGCCCGGATGCCGAGAGAGTATCGCCCGGGTGATCGAATCCCTGATGTTCGCGGCGCTGGGGTTCCTCGGCGCCAGCCTGTGCGCCCTGCTGGTCCTGCCGGCGCTCAACGCCCGGGCCGAGCGCCTGGTGCGCCGCCGGCTGGAGGCGCTCTACCCGATGTCGATCGTCGAGCTGACCGCCGAGAAGGATCACCTGCGGGCCGAGTTCGCGGTGCGCGAGCGCCAGCTCGAGCGGCGGGTCGAGGAGGCGCAGGCCGCCCGGCGGGCCGGGATGGAGGAGCTGGGCCGGACCACCGTGCGCCTCGGCACGCTGGCGACCGAGATCGAGCGCCGGGACGCGCGCCTCGTCGAGATCGAGCGCGACCTCGTCGAGGCCCGCGGCAGCCTCGCCCAGGTGCAGGGCGACCTCGCCGAGGCCCGCACCGCCCGGGCGGCGGCCGAGGAGGCGATGCGGGCGCTGGAAGGCCCCTATCAGCGCGCCCTGTCCGATCTCGCCGCCTTGCGGGCCGAGGTCGAGACCGTCAGCCGCGGTCAGGCCGAGGCGCAGGCGGCGCGGGGCGTCGCCGAGGAGCAGGCGCGGGCGGCCCGCGGCCGCGTCGCCGAGGCGGGCGAGAGCGTCGCCAGCGCCGCCCGCGAGCAGATCCAGGCGTTGGAGGATGCGCTGACCGACCTCAATGCCCGCCACGCCGCCGAGGCCGAGGCGGCGCAGGCCGAGATCGTCCGGCTGCGCGAGGCCCTGCGGAATGCCGGCGCCCCGCCCTCGGGGCAGGTCGCGGCGCAGAACGCGGTCCTGGAGCGACGGATCGCCGAGGTGGCCGATGCCCTGATGCAGGCTCATGGCCGGGCGGAGCCCCGGATGCCACCGGCGACCCCGATGCAGACCCCGACGCCCGCCTCCGCAGGATGACGCCCGCCCGCGATGTGCCGCAGGGCACATCGCGGGCGGGCCGGCACACCGGCGGCTGCGACCCGCCGACCCGGACACATCCTGGAAACACGGAGCAAGGGGTTGCCGGTGTTACGGTTTCTTGCCCGGCGCGATCGTCCGGCAGGTATGGCGCCGATGCCATGGGCGCGCCTGCGTCGCCCCGCGACCCTTGTCAGGTCGCCGGTTTCGGGCCATGTCGCTGCAACTTTCCACCCTCTGCAAGGCTTCGACAGACATGATGCTCAGGCCGATGTCGCTCGCTCTCCTGACTGCCGGCAGCCTGACGCTGCTCGCCGCCCCGGCGTTGGCCCAGCGGGACGACCCCAATCTGAAGAAGTACTGCACCGGTGACTATATGACCTATTGCGGCAACCTGCCGCCGGACGGTCCCGAGGTGCAGGCTTGCTTCGAGAAGAACATGAAGAAAATCTCGGTCAACTGCAAGCGGGCGATCGACTACTACGAGCAGACTCGCAAGTAATCGGATCCCGGGTCCGGCCGGGCGGGGACGCGCCCGGGCCGCGGCGTCTCAGGCCGAGGCCTCGGCCCGGCTCGCGGCCGCCGCGGTCGCCGCGTCCAGGGCCTCGGCCAGGGCCTCGATGGTGAAGGGCTTGCGCAAGACCGTCTCGCCGGGCGCCGGCCGGGGGCCGTCCTGCTCCTCGTCCCGCGGATGGCCGGTGGTGAAGATCACCCGCAGGCCGGGCCGCCGCCGCCGCGCTTCCGCCGCCAGCGTCGGCCCGTCGATGCCCGGCATCACCACGTCGGTGAACAGCACCGCCACCTCGCGCTCGCCGTCGAGGGTGGCGAGCGCCGCCGCCCCGTCCGGCGCCGTCAGGGCGCGGTAGCCGAGTTCGCCGATCGTCTCGGCGCTGGCGAGCCGGACCGCCGCGTCGTCCTCCACCACCAGCACGGTCTGCACCGCCCGGCCCGGGTTCGGCGCCGTGAGGCGCGACCGGCCCGCCGCCTCGGCCGGCACGCCGTCCCGGCTCACCGGAAGCGTCAGCTCGATGGCGGTGCCCTGCCCCGGCTGGCTGTCGATGCGCACCCGCCCGCCCGACTGGGTGACGAAGCCGTAGACCTGGCTCAGCCCCAGTCCCGTGCCCCGCCCCTGGGGCTTGGTGGTGAAGAACGGCTCGAAGGCGCGGGCCACCACGTCGGGCGGCATCCCGGTGCCGGTGTCGCGCACCGTGATCGAGACCCCCGGCGTGCCGTCGTCGAGGGTGCCGTGCGCAATCTCGAGGGCGAGCCGGCCGCCCCCCGGCATCGCGTCGCGGGCATTGACCGCGAGGTTCAGGATCGCGTTCTCGAGCTGGTTCTGGTCGACGAACACCGCCGGCGGATCGGCCATCAGCCGGGTCTCGACCCGCACGGTCTCGCCCAGCGTCCGCCGCAGCAGGTCGACCATGCCAGCGACGAGGCGGTTCGGATCGGTCGGGCGCGGCTCCAGCGGTTGCTGGCGGGCGAAGGCGAGGAGCCGGTGCGTGAGCTTGGCCGCCCGGTCGGTCCCGTCGAGGGCGCCGGCGATGAAGCGGCCGACATCGGTATCGCCCCGGGCGACGCGGCGCTGGACCAGCTCCAGGGAGCCGGTGATGACCGCCAGCAGGTTGTTGAAGTCGTGGGCGATTCCGCCGGTCAGCTGGCCCACCGCCTCCATCTTCTGGGCCTGGCGCAGCTGGCTCTCGGCGGCGATCCGCTGGGCGTGCTCGCGCTTGAGGTCGGACAAAGCCTGCTGCTCGGCCCGGGCCCGGGCCAGCGCCAGCCAGGCCATCAGCACCAGGGTCAGGGCCGAGACGGTGGCGACGAGGCCGTAGACCCGCAAGTTGTCGTACCAGCGGTCGAGGGCGATCGCGGTCTCGACCGAGAACGCGACCTCGACGGGATAGTCGCCGATGCGGCGCCAGGCATAGAGCCGTTCGCCCTCGCCGGGCGGGGTGCCGGAGGCCGTGCCGCCCTGCGGCCGGGCGCGGATCGCCCGCAGCAGCGGATCGGCCGGCGCCAGCCGCTCGTCGACCTCCGGGCCCGGCGGCTCGCGCACCAGGATCGCGCCGTCGGCGCGCACCAGCATCGCCCGGTGATCGGTCGGGGCGGCGATCTCGGCGTAGAAGCGGGCGAAATACTCGGTGCCCAGCGCGATCACGATCACGCCGTCGAAGCGGCCGTCATCGGTCGAGCGCCGGCGGCTCACCATGAAGGCGGTCGAGCCGTCGGCCTCCCGCACCGCGGGGCTGACATAGATGCCGATGTCGCGCGGGCGGTGGACCGAGAAGATGTCGCGTTCCGAAAGGTCGCGGCCAAGGTCGCCGGCGCGGCTCGAAGCCTCGATCCGCCCCCGCGGATCGACGACCCAGACCGCCCGGGCCTGGGCCAGCGGCGCCTTGAGGCTCGCCAGGAAGCCGCCGGTGGCGCTCGCCGAGATCTGGCTCCAGCTGCGGTCGAAGATGTAGTCGTCGACCCGGTCCATCGCCAGCTCGGCGGTGTCGAACACCTTCGAGGCGTGCTCGTGCATCACCGCCGCGGTACGGACGACGGCGCTGTCCTCCTCCCGCAGGACCTCGGCCCGGTTCCACCACGCCGCGCCCAGCAGGACGACGCAAGGCACCAGGAAAGCCGCGGCGACGAGGAGCTGGTGCAGCCGCACCGTCGAAAGGCTCACGGGACACTCACAAACGCGACGGAAGCCGACGCGGCGATCGGCAATAAGCTTAACCGTTCATTAACGGATTGGCGAGCGAAACGATTGCCGCATCCTCCACCCGGCTCCGGCGGCGGGGCGTTTGTCCAGGCGGTGTGTCGGCCGGGCATCGGCGGGCCTCCGGGATGGCGCCCGCATCATACTCTCCCGGTCCACGCGCCAACGCCGCCTTAACGGCCGCGCTCGAATGCCGCGCAACCGCCGACACTCCGGGCCTTGCCTCGCAGGCCCATCGCTTCGCCTCGCCGGGGCGTGGCCTCTTCTCACGGGGCGTAGCCTCTTCGCGGGGGGCGTGGCCTCTTCTCGCGGAGTGCGGCCGGGCTCGCCTCGCGCGGTGCGGACCGCTATGGTGCCGCCGCCACGCTTGTGCCCGGATTGTGCCCGTGTTCCGTACCCGACCTCTCGTCCTCCTCGGCCTGATCGCCCTCTCGGCCGCCGCCTGCGGCCGCCGCGGTCCGCTCGAGCCGCCGCCCGCCGCGGCGCCGGCCGTCCAGCCCCAGGCCGGGGGCGCGGCCGGAACCAGCCGGCCGAAGAGCGGGAACGCCGCGGTCAACACGCTGCCGGGCGGCGTCGGGCTCCAGGCGGGCGGGTCCGCCCCGGACCCCGAGGACGAGCTGCCGGCCTCCGCCGTCGCGGCCCCGACCGGGATCCCCGCCCCGACCGAATCCTCCTCCCGGCGCCGCAAGGGCTACGTGATCCCCAAGGGCCCGTTCCCCCTCGACCCGCTGCTGTGACGCTGCGGCAGGAGGGTGCGAAGGGGAAGGGTGCAAAGCCCCGGCGCTTTCGTGTAGACGGCGCCTCGTGCGCCCGGACGTCGGTCGCCTCCCAGGTTACCCTGCCATGCACCATTTCCATTACCGCGACGGCGTGCTCCACGCCGAGGACGTCGACCTGGCACGGCTCGCGGGCGCGGTCGGCACCCCGTTCTACTGCTACGCCTCCGCCACCCTGGAGCGGCATTACCGGGTCTTCGCCGAGGCCTTCGCCGGCGACGACGCCCTCGTCTGCTACGCCATGAAGGCGAATTCGAACCAGGCGGTGCTCGCCACCCTGGCGCGCCTCGGCGCCGGCATGGACATCGTATCGGAGGGCGAGTTGCGCCGGGCGCTCGCCGCCGGCGTGCCGGGCGAGCGGATCGTGTTCTCGGGCGTCGGCAAGACCGAGGGCGAGATGGCGGCGGCCCTCGAGGCCGGCATCCTGTGCTTCAACGTCGAGAGCGAGCCCGAGCTGGAGCTGCTCTCCCGGGTCGCGGTCTCGAAGGGCATGACGGCGCCGGTCTCGATCCGGGTCAACCCGGACGTCGACGCCCGCACCCACGCCAAGATCTCGACCGGCAAGTCGGAGAACAAGTTCGGCATCCCGATCTCGCGGGCCCGCGAGGTCTATGCCCGGGCCGCGACCCTGCCCGGCCTGTCGGTCTCCGGCGTCGACATGCATATCGGCAGTCAGATCACCGACCTCGCGCCCTACGACAACGCCGCCGCCCTGCTCTGCGGCCTCGCCCGCGACCTGATGGCGGCGGGGCACACGCTCCACCACGTCGATTTCGGCGGCGGCCTCGGCATCCCCTACCGCGACGACAACGCGCCCCCGCCGGACCCGGCCGCCTTCGCGGCGGTGCTGCGGCCGCATTTCAAGCCGCTCGGCCTGAAGCCCGTCTTCGAGATCGGCCGGATGATCGCCGGCAATGCCGGCGTGCTGGTGACGCGGGTGCAGTACGTGAAGCACGGCGAGGGCCGCACCTTCGTCATCGTCGACGCAGGCATGAACGACCTGATCCGCCCGACCCTCTACGAGGCCTACCACGCCCTGCGTCCGGTGACGGAGCCGAAGCCCGACGCCGCCCGCCTCACCGCCGACGTGGTCGGCCCGGTCTGCGAGAGCGGCGACTACCTGGCGCTCGGCCGCGAGATGCCGGAGGTGAAGCCCGGCGACCTGATCGCCGTGATGTCCGCCGGCGCCTACGGCGCGGTGCAGGCCTGCACCTACAACACCCGGCCGCTCGTGCCCGAGGTGCTGGTGCGCGGGGCCGACCACGCGGTGATCCGGCCGCGGCTCTCCTATGAGGAACTGATCGGGCTCGACCGGGTGCCGGAGTGGCTGTCGGCCTGATGCGAGGTGCGCCGATCGCTAAAATCCGACGGATTTTCCGAACGAGACGGGCAGTCCTCCCGGTCTAGCGTCCCGGCATGACATCGGGAGGACCCCACGCGATGGCGCCCCAAGGCAACCTGCAAGGCAACCTGCTCGCCCGTGCCGAGGCCGTGGTCGAGCGCGCGTACCGCATCGTCGCCGAGAACCAGGCCGCCCTGGCCCGGACCCGCAGTGCCGTGCAGCCCCTGCGCGAGGCGGCGGCGCGGCAGGTCGGCGGCGTCGATCACGCCCCGGCGCCGCGGCGCGACGACCGGAGCGCCTGAGCCGATTTGACCCGCTGGCCCGGCCGGGTCGGCATGCTAGCCTGCCCGCTTGTGCCCATCCCAGGATGGGTTTCGGGAGCAGGGCATGACGAAGGCCGAGCCGGACACAGCGCGGAGCACGCCCGCCCAGAGGGGCGCAGCCGACGGCCGCCCCGATCCGGTGCGCGCCGGGCTCGACCGGCTGGTGACCCGCGCCGGGCGGGTGACGCTGTGGGAGCGGGCCTGGCCGATCCTGTGGCGCGGCCTCGCGGTCGTGCTGGTCTTCCTGGCCGCCTCCTGGCTCGGGCTGTGGCTCGATGCTGGGCCGACCCTGCGCATGGTCGGCGTCGCCGTCTTCGGCCTCGCCCTGGTCGCGTCCCTGTTTCCACTCCTGCGCCTGCGGCGGATCGCCCGGACCGAGGCGCTCGCCCGCATCGACCGCGATGCCGGCCTGAGCCATCGCCCGGCCCGCGCCCTCGAGGACACGCTGGCGCTCGGGCACGACGATCCCGGCGCCCGGGCCTTGTGGGACCTGCATCGCCGCCGCGCCGCCGCGACGGTCGCCCGCCTCAAGGTCTCGGGGCCCCGCCCCGGGATGGCCCGGCGCGATCCCTTTGCGTTGCGTGCCGGCGCGATCCTCGCCGCGGTGGCCGGCGCCTTCGTGGCCGGCCCCGAGGCCGGCGACCGCCTGCGCGCCGCTTTCGACTGGCGCGGCCCGGCCGCCGCGGTACCCGCCTTCCGGGTCGACGGCTGGATCGACCCGCCGCTCTACACCCGGATGCCGCCGCTGATCGTGACCCTGGCGGAGGCCGGCCAGCGCCTGCGGGCGCCGGTGAACGCGACGCTGGTGGTGCGCATCGCCGGCGCCGGCGACGCCACGGTGACGCCGGGCGCCGGCCTCAAGGCCCTGCCCGCCACCGCGCCGGCCCGGCAGGACCTGCGCGAGGAGCGTTTCACGCTGACGGGCGGCACCGCCGAAGTCGCGGTGCAGACGGGCTTCGCCACCAGTCATCGCCTGACGATCGAGACCATCCCCGACAAGCCGCCGGAGATCGCCTTCGCGGGCAACCCCGAGACCAATGGACGCGGCACCTTCACGATCCTCTACCGGGCGAAGGACGATTACGGCATCGCCTCGGCGGAAGCCGTGGTCGAGCCGCAGACGAAGGGGCGTACCCTCGTACCGCCGCCGCGCCTGGCCCTGAGCCTGCCGGCGGACGCGCAGGGAACCGGCGATACCCGCACCCTGATCGACCTCACCGACAGCCCCTGGGCCGGCGCCAAGGTGCTGCTGACCCTGGTGGCCAAGGACGAGGCGGGCCAGGAGGGGCGCTCCGCGCCGCTGGCGATCACCCTGCCGGGCCGCTTCTTCACCAAGCCCCTGGCGCGGGCGCTCGCCGAGGAACGCCGCCGCCTTGTCCTCGATCCCGATGGTGGCCGGGCCCGGGTCGAGACCTCCCTCGACGCGCTGCTGATCGCGCCCGAGCGCTTCACCCCGCAATGGGGCGTGTTCCTCGGTCTCAAGGAGGCGGCGCGCCGCCTGCAGGCGGCGCGGAGCGACGAGGACCTGACCGAGGTGGCCGACCTCCTCTGGGCCATGGCGCTGCAGATCGAGGAGGGCGACCTCTCCGACGCCGAGAAGGCCCTGCGCGCCGCGCAGGAGCGCTTGAAGGACGCGATCGACCGCGGCGCCTCCGACCAGGAGATCGCCAAGCTCACCGACGAGCTGCGCCAGGCGATGGACCGCTTCCTGAAGGAATTCGCCCAGCGCCAGCAGCAGAACCCGCAGAATCCCGGGCAGCAGAGCCGGCAGGCCGACCGCACGGTGACGCCCGACGACCTGTCGAAGATGCTCGATCAGATGCAGGAGGCGATGAAGCGCGGCGACGTGGCGGAGGCCCAGCGCCTGCTCGACCAGCTCCGCGGCATCCTGGAGAACCTGCAGACCGCCCAGCCCAACTCGCGCATGTCGGATCCCACCGCCCGCGAGATGAACCGGCAGATGCAGGACCTCGAGGCGATGGCGCGCGAGCAGCAGGGCTTGCGCGACGAGACCTTCCGCCAGGGCCAGGAGCGCCGCTTCGGCAATCGCGGCCAGCAGCCGCAGCAGGGTCAGGGCCAGCGCGGCCAGCAGGGTCAGCGCGGGGGCGAGCCGCAGCAGGGCGAGGGCCAGCAGCCGGGACAGCGCGGCCAGCAGGGCGGCCAGCAGCAGGGCGGGCAACAGGGAGGCTTGGGTGAGCGCCAGCAGGCGCTGCGCCAGCGCCTGGAAGACCTGCAGCGGCGGATGAAGGAACTCGGCATGCAGGGCGAGCAGGGCCTCGCCGATGCCGAGCAGGCGATGCGCGAGGCCGAGAACGCGATCGGCCAGGGCCAGGACGGCTCCGCCGTCGACGCGCAGGGCCGCGCCCTCGAGGGGATACAGCGCGGGGCGCAAGGCATGGCCCAGCAGATGCAGCAGATGGGTCAGGACGGCGAGGGCGAGCAGGCCGACGGCCAGCAGGGCCAGGGCAACCCGAACCAGCCCGGCCGCCAGGGCGCCCGCGACAGCGACCCCCTCGGCCGCCCGACGCGCAGCCGCGACTTCTCCGACGGCCGGGTGCGGGTGCCGACCGCCGAGGAATCCGGCGTCGAACGCGCCCGGCGCATCCTGGAGGAACTGCGGCGCAAGCTCGGCGACCCGAGCCGCCCGGCGGAGGAGCTCGATTACTTCGAGCGCCTGCTGCGGCGGAACTGAGCGGCCCGATCACAGGACGACGGCGCGGCCCGTGGCGACCGCGCCGTCGTCCGGGATCGGCGGGGGGCGGTGCCACCCGCCGATCCCGGTCAGTTGAACAGGTTGAAGTGGTAGTTGAGGCCCATCTTCAGCTGATGGGTCTCGAGCCCGGTGCGCACGCCGAACTGGGTGCCGACCGCGCGGAAGCGGATGTCGCGGCTGAAATCCGAGTACAGGTACTCGCCCTTCACCGAGATCGCCGGAGTGATGAGATATTCGAGGCCGGCGCCGACGGTGTAGCCGTCGACCGGGACGGTGGCGTTGAACGCCAGCGGGGCGACGAGCCCCGGCAGCGTGGCGGTGCCGCGCACGCCGATCTCGGTGAAGCCCCAGCCGCCGGTGGCGTAGGCGAGGAGCGGCCCCCAGGCATAGCCGACGCGGCCGCGGATGGTGGCGAAGTAGGTGTCGGTGTGGAGGCCGCCCTCGGCCGAGCGGCCGGTGCCGACGGCGACCCGGAACTGGTTGTGGATGTCGGAATAGCCGGCATCCGCCTCGACGCCGACGACGAGGCCGTTGTTCGGCGTGAACTGGTAATTGTAGCCGACGGTGCCGCCCGCCACGAAGCCGGTGGCCGAGGCCTCGGCCCGGGAAGCCGGGAGCGCGGCGGGACGCGGCGCCGTCGTCTGCGCCCGGAAATCGCCGCCCACGGCACCGCCGGCATTCACGCCGGCATAGAAGCCGGTCCAGGTGAAGGCCGGGGGCGCGGCGAGGACCGGCGGCGCCATGCGGCGCGGCAGGTCGGCGGCGAAGGCGCCGCCCGCCAGCATCAACAGGCCGCCGGCCGCGAGCAGTGAGGACTTCACGCGAGTCATTCCTGAACTATAGGGAGCATCGTGCGGCCGCCGGTGCCGGGTCGGCCGGGAGAATCGTCTTTCTGGGGCGCTCGATCAGTCGATCCCGTCATGGTCCGGAGGAGAGCGTGCCCGAGCCGTTGCAGGTAACCATGCCATGCTCGATGCGTCCATCGCTTTTGAGCAACACTAATAGGTCAAATGATATATAAACAATACAATAACTCGGGATACCGCGCGCAATATTGACTTAACCATGATCTCGAATCGGCGTGTCGGGGTCCCGTCACCGGCGCCGGGCATCTCCTGCGGCGCGGGGCCGCCTCCCCGCCCGAGGCGGTTCCGCCCTATCAGGCCGTTCCCCCTCGCGAGCCCCCGAAGCCGGATGTCCACCAACACGATCGTCCTCATCGCCTGTCTCGCGGTCGCCGTGGTGCTGCTGCTCGGCCTCGCCAACATGCTGCGCGGCGGCAGCGCCAGCGTCTCGCAGCGCCTGATGCGGCTGCGGGTGGTGCTCCAGTTCGTCGCGATCCTGGTCATCATGGGGGTGCTGTGGTGGCGCGGCGGCTGACGCTGCGAGACTGTGGCGGGGTGGTCGCAGGGAGTGGAAAACCGCGCTGAGACGGATCGTGCGGCGAGACGAGACGCGCGGCCGGGGTCTAGGGTCGCCCCGCCCCAGCAACGGGGCGGTGGACCCCTCGACAGATGCGCGTAACCCTTCCGAGCCTCGCTGCGGCGATCGTCACGACGGCCGTCCTGGCCGCGCCGGCCGCACAGGCCGCCGATCTCTCGGCCCCGGTCCCGGCCTATACTCCGCCGGTCCAGCCCCTCAGCATCGTATCGGAGTTCCGCATCGGCGGCTCCGCCCAGGATCCGGGCAGCAACGAGAAGAACACCAGCAACATTAACGGCGAGTTTCTGTTCGCCAGGCCGGTCACCGTGGCCGACCGGCTCTGGAATGCCCTGATCCCCCGCCCGACCGTCGGCGGCAGCTACAACTTCGACGGCCGCACCAGCTACGCCTATCTCGGCGCCACCTGGACCTTCGACGTGACCGACCGGATCTTCGTCGAGGGCTTCTTCGGCGCCGGCTTCCATAACGGGTATACCGGTCCGAAGGCCGACGTGCCCAAGATCTACAACGCGCTCGGCTGCTCGCCGCTGTTCCGCGAGGCGGCCGCGGTCGGCTTCCGCCTCACCGAGCACTGGAGCGTGATGGCGACGATCGAGCATATGTCGAATGCCGGCCTCTGCGTCACGAATCGCGGCCTGACCAATTTCGGCGGCAAGATCGCCTATACTTTCTGACGGCGGCCCGAGGGCCGGCGCGGCGACGCGGGAGCGTCTTCCGGGAAAGAGGGTACCGGCTCGTCGCAGGAAATGCGGCTGGACCAAAGGCCTGGAGCAGCGTCCGATTGCAACGCGATCGGGCACTGCTCTAGAACTCGCCGCCGGAGCGGGCGCGCCCGCCGAAGGGAGCCTGCCCGTGGTCGTCCTCAACCGCATCTACACCCGCACCGGCGATTCCGGCACCACGGCGCTCGCCAGCGGCGCACGCCGCTCGAAGGCCGACCTGCGGGTCGAGACCTACGGCACCGTCGACGAGACCAATGCCTGCCTCGGCCTCGCCCGTCTGCACACCACGGGCGACCTCGACGCGATGCTCGGGCGGATCCAGAACGACCTGTTCGATCTCGGTGCCGACCTCGCGACCCCGGAGACCGGCGAACCCCTGTCCTACGAGCCGCTGCGGATCGTGGCGACGCAGGTCGAGCGGGTGGAGCGCGAGATCGACGCGCTCAATGCCGGCCTCTCCCCCTTGCGCTCCTTCGTGCTGCCGGGCGGATCGGCGGCGGCGGCGTCCCTGCACCTCGCCCGTACCGTCTGCCGCCGGGCCGAGCGACTGGCGGTGGCGCTCGCGGGAACGCCCGGCGAGATCGTGTCGCCGGTGGCGATCCAGTATCTCAACCGCCTGTCCGACTTCCTGTTCGTCGCCGCCCGGATCGCCAATGACGGCGGGGCCGCCGACGTCCTGTGGGTGCCCGGCAAGACCCGCACCTGAAGAACCGCCCCTGGAGATCCGCACCCGAGCACCCGCAGCCGAGCCGCCGCGCGCCTGGACCGCCGCGGCTCGGCCTCCCCGCCGAGCCCCGCGCCGGACGCTGGGGGAGCCGCCTTCCGGCTGCGTTGACAAGTCGGAAAATCGGCCGTTACGGTCCGCGCACCTTGCTGCATATCGGGGATGATCGCGGACCGGCCGAGGGAGGGCCCGGCCGCGATCGTCTCTCCGTCCTGAAGGATGCGACGATCATGAAGGTCCTGGTGCCCGTCAAGCGGGTGGTCGACTACAACGTCAAGATCCGGGTCAAGCCGGACGGCTCGGGCGTCGAGCTCGCCAACGTCAAGATGTCGATGAACCCCTTCGACGAGATCGCCGTCGAGGAGGCGATCCGTCTCAAGGAGAAGGGCAAGGTCACCGAGATCGTCGCGGTCTCGATCGGCCCGCAGGCCGCCCAGGAGACGATCCGCACCGCGCTCGCCATGGGCGCCGACCGCGGCATCCTGGTCAAGACCGATGCCGCCGTCGAGCCGCTCGCCGTCGCCAAGCTCCTCAAGGCGCTGGTGGAGAAGGAGAGCCCGGATCTCGTCATCCTCGGCAAGCAGGCGATCGACGACGATTCGAACCAGACCGGCCAGATGCTCGCCGCCCTGCTCGGCTGGCCGCAGGGCACGTTCGCGTTCAAGCTCGAAGTGGCCGAGGGCAGCCTCGACGTGACCCGCGAGATCGACGGCGGCCTGCAGACCCTGAACCTGCAACTGCCGGCGATCGTCACGACGGACCTGCGCCTCAACGAGCCGCGCTACGCGTCGCTCCCCAACATCATGAAGGCGAAGAAGAAGCCCCTCGATACGGTGGAGCCGGAGGCGCTCGGTGTCGACGTCGCGCCGCGTCTCAAGGTGCTCAAGACCGTCGAGCCGGGCGGCCGCAAGGCCGGCGTCAAGGTCGCCAGCGCCGCCGAACTCGTCAACAAGCTGAAGGTCGAGGCCGGCGTCCTCTGACGAGGACGCACGGGCATCCCTGAGACAGGAAGGAACGACACGCCATGACCACCCTCCTGCTGGTCGAGCATGCCGGCGGCGCCGTGAAGGACGCCAGCACCAAGGCCTTGACGGCGGCCAAGCAACTGGGCGCTCCGGTCCACGCCCTCGTGGTCGGCGCCGACGCGCAGGGCGCGGCCGAGGCCGCCGCCAAGCTCGACGGGGTCGAGAAGGTGCTGGTGGCCTCCGACGCCGCCTACGACCACCTCCTCGCCGAGCCGACCGCCGCCCTGGTGGCGGGGCTGGCCGGCGCCTACGACACCGTGATCGCCGCCGCCTCGACCGAGGGCAAGAACGTGCTGCCGCGCGTCGCCGCCCTCCTCGACGTCGCCCAGATCTCGGACATCATCAAGGTGGTCGGCCCCGACACCTTCGAGCGGCCGATCTACGCCGGCAACGCGATCCAGACCGTGCAGGCGACCGACGCCAAGCGGGTGATCACGGTGCGCACCGCCGCCTTCCAGGCGACGCCCGAGGGCAGCGCAGCCGCTCCCGTCGAGGCCGCGCCCGCGGCGGCCGCCCCCGAGGCGAAGTCGTCGTTCAAGGGCGAGGAGATCGCCAAGTCCGACCGTCCTGAGCTGGCGGGTGCCCGGATCATCGTGTCGGGCGGCCGCTCGCTCGGATCGGCCGACAAGTTCAAGGAGCTGATCGAGCCGCTGGCCGACTCGCTCGGAGCCGCGGTCGGCGCGTCGCGCGCGGCGGTGGATGCCGGCTACGCCCCGAACGACTGGCAGGTCGGCCAGACCGGCAAGGTCGTGGCGCCGGACCTCTACGTCGCGGTCGGCATCTCGGGGGCGATCCAGCACCTCGCCGGCATGAAGGACTCGAAGGTCATCGTCGCCATCAACAAGGACGAGGAAGCGCCGATCTTCCAGGTCGCCGATTACGGCCTGGTCGGCGACCTCTTCCAGGTCGTGCCGGACCTCCAGCAGGAAATCGCCAAGGCCAAGGGCTGACGGCGACCGGTAAGGACCATCGCTCCCTGCGCGGCGCGCGGGGAGCGGCACAAAGGGCCGGGCTTCGCTGGAACCCTTCGCATCTGCGAAGCCGCGATGGTAGGAACGCTCGGGGATCGGCGCGGCGAGAAGGCAGGGTGTGATGGGCATCGAGATCAAGACGGTCGGCATCATCGGGGCCGGTCAGATGGGCAGCGGCATCGCCCATGTCTGCTCCCTGGCCGGGCTCGACGTGCGGATGAACGACCGCGATCCCGAGCGCCTGAAGAACGGGCTGGCCACCGTCAACGGCAACCTGCAGCGCCAGGTCTCGAAGGGCGCGATCACCGAGGGCCAGCGCCGCGACGCGATCGAGCACATCATCGCGGTCGATTCGTTCGACGATTTCGGCCCTTGCGACCTCGTGATCGAGGCGGCCACCGAGGACGAGGCGATCAAGCGCAGCATCTTCAGCGCGTTGTGTCCGTCGCTGCGGCCCGAGACGATGGTGGCGACCAACACCTCGTCGATCTCGATCACCCGGCTCGCCGCCTCGACCGACCGGCCCGAGCGCTTCATCGGCATCCACTTCATGAACCCGGTGCCGGTGATGCAGCTCGTCGAGCTGATCCGCGGCATCGCCACCGAGGATCCGACCTACGAATCGGCCAAGGCCTTCGTGAAGCGCCTCGGCAAGATCGTGACGGTGTCGGAGGACTTCCCGGCCTTCATCGTCAACCGCATCCTGCTGCCGATGATCAACGAGGCGATCTACACCCTCTACGAGGGCGTCGGCTCGGTCGATTCGATCGACACCGCGATGCGGCTCGGCGCCAACCACCCGATGGGCCCGCTCCAGCTCGCCGACTTCATCGGCCTCGATACCTGCCTGTCGATCATGCAGGTGCTCTACGAGGGCCTGGCCGATTCGAAATACCGCCCCTGCCCGCTCCTGGTGAAATACGTCGAGGCCGGCTGGCTCGGCCGCAAGACCAAGCGCGGCTTCTACGATTACCGCGGCGCGGAGCCGGTGCCGACCCGTTGAGGCACCGCCTCGGCCCGGGCTTGCGGCCGCCGCATGATGCGCGGTCGCCAGACCCCTAAGCCCACGTTCAGCGTCGCGATCGCCAGCAGCACCCACAAGGTCCCGCGCTCGGCTCCGAGCGACCCGGCCAATGTTGCCGGATCGACGCGGCCGAGCAGTGCGGCTACCGCGCGGTCGGCCTCGAGCTGCATCGGTCCCTGGACGCCGACGAAACCGTATTCGAACATCAGCACGCCGGTGGCGAGCTTCACCCAGGCCCAGCCGGCGTTCTGGAACGCCCGGTTGAGCGCGATCGCCAAGAGGCCCGCCACCAGCATCAGGGCCAGCGACGGCAGGAACACCCAGGTCGCCACAGCCGCCATCGCCCCGCGCATCAGGGCGTAGCCGGCGAGTGCCGAAGATGGCGGTGGAACCACACCCAGCATCACGACCAGGGACGCCATCGCGCCCATCAGCCCGACGGCTCCCATCGTGTGAAGGAACTTCATCAAGCGTCGCATCGCGACGGCTCCACCCTGGCAACCTCCCGACACCCTACGAACAGCGCGATGCCGGCGGGGATCACATTCCCGTGCCGATCGGGGGTCCGGAACGGCGAAGGGCCGCTTCCCTCCCGAGAAGCGGCCCTTCGCGCATCGGACGTTGACCCTTACTTCGCGTTGGTCGAGCCGGTCGACTTCGGCTCCGCCGGGCTCGGATAGGCCGGGTTGCCGGCCGGCACGGCTGCGCTGTTGGACGACGACGTACCGCCGCTGCCATTGGCCGAGCCGGTGATCTGCTGGCGCGAGGCATCCTGGCTCTGGCTGGCGTAGTCCTTGGGCGAGTTGGCGCCGTTCCAGCTCAGCAAGCCGACCATGGCGATCGCCAGGAGGGCGAGACTGCCGAGCAGCACGTAGAGGACGGGGCGGCCCTTCGCGCCCTGGCGGGCCGCGGTCGGGGTCTCGACGGTGCGGTTGGGATCCATGGGGAACCTCGCTTGCGGGCCCGGCGGATAGGCCGGGCGATGATCGGTGTCGTGGTGCCAACGTCACCGATCGGCCGAGGTTCCTCGCACGCCCGGATGTCGCGGGCGCTCCCGGTCCGGCTCTACTTGCCGGTCAGCAGCATGATCTTGCCGAGATGGGCGCTCGATTCCATCAGCTCGTGCGCGGCCCGCGCCTCGTCCAGCTGGAAAGTGGCGTGGATCACCGGCTTGACGGTCCCGGCCTCCAGCAGCGGCCAGACCTCCCGGCGCAGGCCGTCGGCGATGGCGGCCTTCTGGGCGACGGTGCGGGGGCGCAAGGTCGAGCCGGTCACGGTGAGGCGCCGGATCATCACCGGGGTCAGGTTGAGGTTCTCCGCCATGAAGCCCTGCAGGAAGGCGATGATGACGAGCCGCCCTTCCAGCGCCAGCGACTTCACGTTCCGCTCGAGATAGGCGGCGCCCACCATGTCGAGGATCACGTCGACGCCCTTGCCGTCGGTCAGGCGCTTCACCTCCGCGGCGAAGTCGGCCTCGCGGTAGTTGATGGCGTGGTCGGCGCCGAGGGATTCGCAGAAGGCGCATTTCTCCGCCGAGCCGGCGGTGGCGTAGACCGTGGCGCCGAACTGCTTCGCGAGCTGGATCGCCGTCGAGCCGATGCCGCTCGACCCGCCATGGACCAGGAAGCGCTCGCCCTTCTGCAGGCGGCCGCGCTCGAACACGTTGGTCCAGACCGTCCAGTAATTCTCCGGCAGGCCCGCCGCCTCGACGAGCGAGAGCGGGCCGGGCTTCGGCAGGCACAGCGACGCGTCGGCGAGGCAGTACTCGGCATAGCCGCCGCTGATCGTCAGCGCGCAGACCTCCTGGCCCTCGGCGAGATCCGCGACGCCCTCGCCCAGGGCGACGATGCGGCCGGCGATCTCCAGCCCCGGCACCTCGGTGGCGCCGGGCGGCGGCGGGTACTTGCCGGCGCGCTGCTGGCAATCGGGCCGGTTCACGCCGGCCGCCACGACCTCCACCAGCACCTGGCCCGGCCCCGGGCGCGGCACCGGCACGGTCTCGATCCCGATCACCTCCGGCCCGCCGGCCCCGTTGAAGCGGACTTGGCGCATGGTGGCGGGGATCGACGGCATGGGGTGGCTCCGTGTTGCCGGGGTGTGGCCCCTTACCTGCCGCGGGGCGGCGCGACCGGCAAGGGGTCAGCGCGTCCCGTACATCCGGTCGCCGGCATCCCCGAGGCCCGGCAGGATGTAGCCGTGCTCGTTCAGATGGCTGTCAATCGCCGCGGTCCAGACCGGGACGTCGGGATGCGCGCCCTGGAACTTGGCGATCCCTTCCGGCGCGGCGAGCAGGCAGACGAAGCGCAGGTCGCGGGCGCCGCGCTCCTTCAGCCGGTCGACCGCGGCGACGGCCGAGTTCGCCGTCGCCAGCATCGGATCGAGGACCAGCACGGTGCGGTCGGCGAGGTCGGACGGGGCCTTGAAGTAGTATTCCACCGCTTCGAGCGAGTCCGGATCGCGGTAGAGCCCGACATGGGCGACGCGGGCCGAGGGCAGGAGCGACAGCATCCCGTCGAGGAAGCCGACGCCGGCGCGCAGGATCGGTGCCAGGACGAGCTTCTTGCCGGCGATCTGCGAACCCTGCATCTTGACCATCGGGGTCTCGATCTCGACCGGCTCCAGCGGCAGGTCGCGGGTGACCTCGTAGGCGAGCAGCATCCCGATCTCGTTCAGGAGCTGGCGGAAGCCCTTGGTGGAGCGGGCCTTGTCCCGCATCAGGGTCAACTTGTGCTGCACCAGCGGGTGATCGACCACCGTCACCGGCGCCACCCCCGTCTCCCCGCGCGCACCCGCACCCTGCATCGCCGTCTCCTTGGTCACGAACCCACTCGCACGATCGCACGCGACTGGCGCACTCGCCTCGCGCACTCGACTTGAACTCAGAATACCGTGCCGTCGCTCGCGATCGCCAGCGGCGGCGCGCCCTCCGGCCGCAAGGACTTGGCCAGGCGCCGGCCGGTGGCCCAGGTGCCGCCCTCCAGCACCTTGGCGAGCGGCAGCTCGGCCGGATCCTCGATCTCGAGCCGCTCGCGCACCAGGGGCGCCAGCCGGTCGAGGAGCGCCACGGTAAGCGCCCGCCACTCGACGACGAGGCGCGAATCGACGGCGTGGGCCTGCCTGGCCTCCTCGGGCCGGCGAAGCGCCAGCACCCCGGTATCGAGGAACAGGCCGCCGTTGCGGTATTCGGGCAGGCCGGTCAGCGCATCGAGGCCGGTGACGGTCAGGCCCGCCTCCTCCAGCGGCTCGAGCAGCGAATAGGCCAGCCACTGCGACAGCTTGTGGAACGGCACCAGCCCCTCCGCCGGCCCGGCCCCGCCGGCGAGCGGATGGCGCCAGGTATCCCCCAGATCGACGCCGTCGAGGACGATGCGCCCGGGCCAGATCGGCCCGAGATGGGTCAGCAGCACCTCCAGCACCGTCTCGGCCGCCACCTCGCCGTCCTTGGCCCTCGCCTTGATGCGGTCGAACAGGAAGCCGGGCCGGGCATCCGGCCCGAAGCCCTCGGGATCGGCCGCCGCGACCTGGCCGAGGCGGTTGAGGAGCGCGGTGCGGCCGGACAGGCCGACGAGGGGGTTGGTCGGCGAGACCTGGAAGCCGTCGGCGAGCTCGGCTTCGGTCAGGCTCGCCAGGGCGCGGGCATCGGCGCGGAACGGGTCCTCGGGCGCGGAGGAAAACAGCCCGGACACGAACATGTCGAAGCTCGCCACCGCCAGCCCCTCGGAGCGGGCATAGGTCTCGCCGGTGCGGCCCTCCTCGTAGCGCCAGGTCGGGCCGGCGCCGGCATCGAGGAGCACGCTCACCACCACGAGGTCGAAGGCGGCACGGGCCTGCTCCGCCGGGTCCTCGAAGGGCGCGGCATGGACGAGGGAGCCCCAGCGCTCGAACCCGCCGACCGAGAAGTGGCGCCAGCGGGCATGGTAGGGGATGGCGAGGTCCGGATAGGCTTCGCGGATGGTCTCGACCACCGCGTCGGCGCAAGGACCCAGACGGTCGAGATCGACCACGAAATGGTCGAGCCGCCCGTCGAGCCCGGCCTGGAGCAGGGTCTCGGCGCGGGCGCGCACCGCCCGGGCCGAGAGCAGGCTGCGGGCGGTCGAAAACTCAGGCACGGGCATCTCCAGGAATCGTTCGCGCGACCGTCGGCGATGTCAGAACCGCTCGAGGTCGCGGCCCTTCACGGCGTCGAGGTGTTCGGCGGTGCCGTCGGGCGCGTAATAGCCTGCCGCCTTCTTGGCTTCCATCTCCACCGAGGCATCCGGCGGGATCAGCTCCGGCGGGATCGGCACCCGCTCGCCGACCTCGATGCCCGATCCGGTGATGGCGTCGTACTTCATGTTCGACATCGACATCAGCCGGTCGATGCGGCGGATGCCGAGCCAGTGCAGCACGTCCGGCATCAGCTGCTGGAAGCGGGCATCCTGCACCCCGGCGACGCATTCGGTGCGCTCGAAATAGGTGGCGGCGGAATCGCCCCCCTCCTGGCGCTTGCGGGCGTTGTAGACCAGGAACTTGGTCACCTCGCCGAGAGCCCGCCCCTCCTTGCGGTTGTAGACGATGACGCCGGTGCCGCCGGCTTGCGCCTCGCGCACGCATTCCTCGATGCCGTGGGTGAGGTAGGGCCGGCAGGTGCAGATGTCGGAGCCGAACACGTCCGAGCCGTTGCACTCGTCGTGGACGCGGCAGGCGATGCGCCGGCGCGGATCGGACAGGCCGGCCACGTCGCCCATCACGTAGACGGTGCAGCCGCCGATCGGCGGCAGGAAGACCTGGAGGTCGGGGCGCGTGACGAGCTCGGGGAACATGCCGCCGGTCTGCTCGAACAGGGTGCGGCGCAACGCCGTCTCGCTGGTGCCGAAGCGGGCGGCGACGCCGGGCAGGTACCAGACCGGATCGACCGCGATCTTGGTGACCGAGATGTCGCCGGTGGTGTGCAGCACCGTGCCGTCGGCGGCCAGCCGATGGGCGCCCATCGCCGCCAGGATCTCCGGCAGGCTCAGCCGCGCCTTGGTGACCGCGATGGTCGGCCGGATGTCGGTGCCGGTGGTGATCGCATCGCGAAACACCTCGCCGGGCTTATGGCCCCAGGGGTCGAGCGAGACGATCCTGTCCGGGTCGGCCCATTGCGGGTGCGGGCCGATTTCGACCACCGGATGGGTGTTGGTGAGGTCCGGCCGCGCGAGCGGATTCATCGCCCGGCCGGCGATGGCGAGCGCCCGGTAGAGCGAATAGGCCCCGCCATTGGCCCCGATCACGTTGCGGTCGGCCGGGTTGGTCACGGTGCCGATGATCGGCCCCCGCTCGCGCGGGTCGGCGGCGCCCCAGCGGATCGGCCAGCGGGCGGCGCCCGGCTCCGGATGCGAGGTGAGCCGGATATGCGTCGAGCGGTTGGAACTGGTCATGCGGCCGCGCCGTCCTTCAACGGAGAAGGCTCCCCGCGGGGGCCGCGGAGAGCCTGTCGAGTGCTTGACTTGGTGGAGCGTAGACCCGGGCGATTCGGCCCGTCAAGCTCAAGCGGAAGGCGCCCGCCGCCCATCGACCGGGCAGCGGGACCCCCGCGTCAGTAGTTCGAGCCGGCGCGGCGGCGGGCCATGAAGGCGTCGAACTGCTCGCGGTCGCGGGCGCGCTTGAGCTCGTCCACGAACTCGGTGAAGGCGCGGCTCTCCTCCTCGAGGCGGCGGCGCTCCTCTTCGAGACGCTCGATCTCCTTGCGGCGATACTCCTCGAAGGCCCAGTTGCCGCTGTCGTGGCGGGCCGCGCCGAAGCCCGAGAAGCCCGGGAACCCAGTGCGGAAGGACCGTTCGGCGAAGGACTTCATCTCGTTCAGGGCCGGATATCCCATGAGCTTCCACACCACGTAGGCCGCGGCCAACGGCCACGCATAGATGAAACCGATGACGATCGCGCCGATCTCGAGCGAGCGGCGCGGGAACGGGCCATTGCGGCAGGCGCGGCCGCTCGACCAGGGGGCAGAGGAATACGACACGTCACGATCTCCCGCAGGATGTGAATGTGAACGACATTTACATGCGGGGTCGCGGGTACGGTTTCAAGGAGGGGGCGGCGGGGAAAAGTGTGGTGGGTCCGCCAGCGCCTCACGGGCCGGGCGGCGCCATGCCCTTTTCGGAGAGGACCGGCGCGGCCCCGGGACCGGCGAGGTCCCGCAGGAGCGCCGACGCGGCCTCGGCCTCCGCCGCGCCCGCCGGGACGATCCCGGCATAAATCGTCTCGTTCTGTAGCTCCGCCGGGATCGGGCCGACGAGGCGTGCCCCCTCGACGACCAGCAGCTCGCTCGTCTGCTGGAGGGCGAGATCCGCCTCGCCCGTGACGAGGCGCGACGCGGCCAGGCCGCCGCGCACCAGGACGAGCTTGGCCTTCATCCGATCGGCGATGCCGAGGCGCTCGAAGAGGCCCGCGAGGTAGATCCCGCTCGATCCGCCGGATGCGGGATCGACCATCGCCACGCTTCGCGCCCGCAGCAGCGCCGCGCGGAAGCCGTCTACCGTGGCGATGTCGGGCACGGACGCCCCGTCGCGGATGGCGACGCCGATCCCGACCTTGGCGAGCGGCACCGGAGGCGCCCCGGAGAGGCGGCCGTCGCGGATCAGCGCGTCGAGGCCGCCCGGGGTGAGCACCACGAGGTCGGCCCGCGTCCCGTCGCGGATCGCCTGCGCTACGGCGCCTGCCGTCTCGTTGCGGATGGCGACGCGGTGGCCCGTGCGTCGCTCGAAAGCCGGCACCAGCGCCGCCGCCACGGGCTTGTAGGCACCGGTGGTCAGAAGCGTGACCTCGGCCGCCTGCGCCGGCGCGGTCAGGGCGAGCGCGAGGCAGGCGCCGAGGCCCGCGTGTTTCAGGGCCCGGGTCGAGGACTTGAGGGTCCGGGACGAGGTCTTGGCGCGGCGCATGGGCGGAGGCTCCCGGAGAGCGGGCCGCGTGCCCGGCCCTGCCCCATCGGTACCCGAGCCGGTGGCGACTCAGCGAGCGAAATCCGAGAATCCGCCGGTCGCCGCGCCCGATGCCGCCAGCGCCGCCCGGCTCCCGGGCGCCACGAGGGCGGCCAGCTCCGCCGCGTAGGCATAGCCCGGCGCCTCGCCCGGGAAGCCGCCCGCGGTGGCCGGGTGCAGGTAGAGCTCGGTCAGCCCGTCCGGCAGGTGACGCAGCAGGCCCTCGACCCGGGCCGGCGTCATCGCCCCCGACCAGGCGAGGCCGAGAACCCCGTCCGGGGTCAGGAGGCCGGCGCGCCGGGCCCGGGCGCGCAGCAGGGCCGCCCAGGGTGCGGTGTCGAGGGCAAGGCTGAGGCGTGCCCCGGGCTCGGCGCGGCGCAACGCCTCGCGCGATTCCCGCGGCACCCGGATCGCCCGCATCCCGTAGTCGCGCCCGATGCGGAGAACCATCCCGGCGATGATCGGGTGGATGTGGAAGTGCTTGTGCGCGTTGACGTGGTCGAGGGGCAGCCCCGTCGCGCGAAACGCCTCGAACTGCGCCCGGATCTCGGCTGCCAGCTGGCGCCGCGCGCGGACGTTCAGCGCCAGGTCGAGCCCGAGCTTCGCCTGGTCGGCCCGCAAAAGCCCGGCGCCGTCGGTGAGGTCGGGCAGGTCGGCAGCCGGCAGGGTCGGCCAGGCCTCGACCATCACGAGGTGGAGGCCCACCCGCAGGGACGGCAGGGCGCGGGCGCGGGCCACCGCATCGGCGGCGCCGGGTGCCGAGACCATCAGGCTCGCCGCCGTCAGGATGCCCTCGCGGTGGGCCTGCTCCACCGCCGCGTTGACCTCGGTCGAGAGGCCGAAATCGTCCGAGGTGACGACGAGGCGCTTGGCGGTCTCAGATGTGCTCATGCTCGGTCTCTTGACGCGAAAGAGCCTCCCCGTCCGGCCGGACGGGGAGGCTCGCGCCCGCTCTCAAGCGGGGAACGGTTCTGCAGCGATTACGCCGCCTTCTTGGCGACGCCCTGGCGCTCGCGCAGGAAGTGCCAGAACTCGACGCCCTCGCGCAGGCGCCGCTTCATCATGTCGGGCGAGCGCACCATCTCGCTGACGATCGAGGCGATCTTCGGGGCGCGGAAGTAGAACTTCTTGTAGAACTCCTCCACCGAGTTGAAGATCTCGGTGTGGGACAGGTGCGGGTAGTGCAGCGGGGCGATCTGCACGCCGTTCTCGTCCACCAGCTCGGCGTTGTCCTTGTCGAGCCAACCGTTCTCGACCGCCTGCTTGTACAGGAAGGTGCCCGGATAGGGCGCGGCGAGCGAGACTTGGATGGTGTGCGGGTTGATCCGCTTGGCGAAGGCGATCGTCTCCTGGATCGTCTCCCTGGTCTCGCCCGGCAGACCGAGGATGAAGGTGCCGTGGATGGCGATGCCGAGATCGTGGCAATCCTGCGTGAACTTCTCCGCGACCTCGACCCGCATGCCCTTCTTGATGTTGTGCAGGATCTGCTGGTTGCCCGACTCGTAGCCGACCAGCAGTAGGCGCAGGCCGTTCTCCTTCAGGACCTTCAGGGTCTCGCGCGGCACGTTGGCCTTGGCGTTGCACGACCAGGTCACGCCGAGCTTGCCCAGCTCGCGGGCGATTTCTTCCGCGCGGGGCAGGTTGTCGGTGAAGGTGTCGTCGTCGAAGAAGAATTCCTTGGTCTGCGGGAACTCCTTCAGGCAGTACTTGATCTCCTCGATCACGTGCGCGACCGAGCGGGTGCGGTAGGTATGGCCGCCGACCGTCTGCGGCCACAGGCAGAAGGTGCAGCGCGACTTGCAGCCCCGGCCCGAATAGAACGAGATGTAGGGGTGCTTGAGGTAGCCGATGAAGTACTTCTCCATCTCCAGGTCGCGCTTGTAGACCGAGGTCACGAACGGCAGCTGGTCCATGTCGGTCATGATCTCGCGGTCCGGGTTATGGACCACGACACCGTCGGCGTTGCGGTAGGAGAGACCCTTGATTTCCGCCATCGGCACGCCGTCGGCGACCTCCTTGACGGTGAAGTCGAACTCGTTGCGGGCGCAGAAATCGACCACCGGGGCCTGGGCCATCGAGCCGGCGGCGTCCACCGCGACCTTGGCGCCGATCAGGCCGGCGATCAGCTTCGGGTTGGCGGCCTTCAGCGCCTCGATGGTCTTCACGTCCGACTTGAACGACGGCACCGAGGTGTGCAGCACCACGAGGTCGAAATCGTTGGCCTGGGCCACGATCTCCGGCAGCTTGATGTCGTGCGGCGGCGCATCGATCAGCTTGGAGTTCGGCACCAGGGCGGCCGGCTGGGCGAGCCAGGTCGGGTACCAGAACGACTTGATCTCGCGCTTGGCCTGGTAGCGCGAGCCGGCGCCGCCGTCGAAGCCGTCGAAGGTGGGGGCCTGGAGGAAGAGGGTCCGCATCATCGGGAGGATCGTCTCTTGAGGAGAGGAGGCCGCGGACGCGGCCGGTGGGGCCGCTTGGCGGCCCGATGAGTTTTCAAGTCGAGGGAGCGCCGGACTCGCGGGCGAGGCCGGGTTCCGGGATCAGCGTGCCGTCCGCAACGACCCGATAATCATGACCTTTCCAAGTCACGGCGCCGGAGACGAAGCACCAGGCGAAGCCGGCGAAGGACAGGACGTCACGAATCGGCAACAGCCAGTACGGGTGCGGCTCGAGGCCGAAGGCCCGCTCGATCCGCGCGCACAGCACGATCCGGCAGGCGAGCGCGAGGGCCGCGGTGGCGAGCGTGTAAACCCCGGCATCCGGCAGCAACGCCGCGATCAGCGCCAGCGGCACCGCGTGGGTGACGAGCGTGCCGGCATAGCCGACCGGATCGAGGTTGCGGATGGTGCGGTTCCAGCGGGTCTCGTGCCGCCACAGGCCGGCGAGCGAGGTGTCGACGCAGGTGTGCCCGATGGTGAAGCTCGGGATCGCCACGAGGCCGCCCTGCGCCCGCAAAGCCGCCCCGAGGGCGTAATCGTCGGCGAGGTCGTTGCGGATCGCCTCGAAGCCGCCGATGCGCGCGAGCAGCTCGGTGCGGAACGCGATCGTCGAGCCGAAGCACGGATCGGCGAGGCCCAGGGACGTGCCCATCAGCACGTTGGGCAGGAACTGCGTGTCGATGGCGAGCGCCGAGAGGTGGGCCCACACGCCGCGATTGGCCGGGACGCCATGGTAGAGGCAGGTGACGCCGGCGACGCCCGGCTGGGCCAGCTCGGCGACGAGGCGTTCCAGGTAGTCGGGCGCCACCACCATGTCGCTGTCGGCCAGCACCACGACCTCGTGGGCGATCAGGCCGCCCATGTTGATCAGGTTCGAGACCTTGCGGTTCGCGCCGTGCTGGCGGGCGTCGATCACGAGGTCGATGCGCAAGGACGGGTGCTCGGCCTGGAGCCGGTGCACCACGGCGATCGCCGGGTCGGCGGCGGTCTGGACGCCGAAGATCACCTGCACGGCGCCCGCATAGGCCTGGCTGCAGAAGGTGGTGAGGTTGGCGTGCAGGTTCGGCTCGTCGCCGCAGAGCGGCTTGAGCAGCGTCACCGACGGACGGACGGCATCGGGGGCGAGCCGCGGCACCGGGCGGCGGGCGAGACGCCCGGCGAGCCAGGCGGTCGTCAGGCCGTAGACGCATCCGGCGAGCGCCAGGACGAGCAGCAGGGCGGAGATCCAGGTCCATTCCATGGCGAGGGGCGATCCCTGGGAGGAGAGTTGGCGGCGCTATGCGCGGCGGGCTGTCTTGTGGTGGTGAGGCCGTCCGGCGGCCGGTCGGGGATCCGTCGGAGGATCGGGCGGCCGCCGGCATCGGCCGACGGCCCCCGGGGGCCGCCGGACCGCGGATGTCAGGGTTTGGCCTTCGGGGCCGGGGCCGCGAGCATCGTCTCGGTCGATTTCTTCAGGTGGGCGAGCAGGGCGTCGGCCCCGCCCTCCTGCAGCGGCTCCGAGAAGCCGGTGCGCAGGGTGCCGGCCTCGCTGACCGTGCCCTGGAGGAAGACGTCGGTGATGCGGTTCTCGGCGTTCAGCACGTAGTCGACCGGGGAGGTGTCGCCGCTGCCGTCGGTCACCGTGACGTGCACGATGCGCCCCTGGCCGCGGGCCTCGCTCTTCGGGTCGATGGCGAAGGTGCTGCCGCTGGCGGCGCCGAGCCGGGTGGCGTAGGTCGCCGCCAGGTAGGGACCGAAGGCCGCGATCAGCTCCTGCTGCTTCTCGGCCGGGATGTCCTTCCAGCGGGTGCCGACGCCGAGGCGCAGCATCGCCGGCAGGTCGAAGGTCTGCTGCATCGGGCCGGACAGGATCTCGGCCCGCTCGCGCACGGTGCCGGCCTTCAGCGCCGCCTCGAGGGCGTCGGTCATGCGCCGCACGGTGGCGACCGCCGGGTCGCCCTCCCCGCCCGCCGGGGCGGGGGATTGAGCGAGCGCCGGCAGCGCGGCCGGCACGAGGCCGGCGATCGTCAGGCTGCGCAGGATGTCGCGTCGGGTCTGCACCAGGTCACTCTCCTTTGCCGTCAGCGGGCGCCGCGGCGTAGCCGAAGGCGGGCTCGTGAGCCGGGCGCAAGTGGGGACTGCGCGGGCGGATATACGCCCGCAGGGCCGCGCCGAGCCCGGCGACCGGACGACGGCTTTGTTCGGCGTTGCCGTCTTCCATCGCGTGCCAGAGCATCAGGCTCGGCAGGCCGACCGCGAGGTCGGCGAGCCGCTTGATCAGCGATAGGGCGAGCGCCGCCTCGGCCGGGATGCCGAACACCGCGCAGAGCGCGATCAGGCCGCCCTCCTGGGCGCCGAGCGCGCCCGGCACCGCGAAGGCGGCGCCGCGCACGGCCTGCGCCAGGCTCTCGATCACGATCGCCTCGAGGAAGCCGACCTCGTAGCCCATGAAGCGCAGCGCGATCCAGACCTCGAAGGTGCCGATGACCCAGCCGAGCAGATGCGTGCCGATGGCGGTGAGAATGCGGCCGCGGGCGGCGTAGAGGCCGCGCAGGCGCTCGAACAGCACGTCGACCGCGCCGAAGATCCGCCATTCGCGCCCGCCGGCGAAACGGTTGATCGCAGCCTGGAGCAGGCTCTGCCCGAAGCGGCGCTGCACCAGATAGAAGGCCACGAGCGCCGGCGCCGCCACGACGAGGCCCAGGCCCACATAGTGGACGATCGGCCCGTCGCCGCCGAGGGCCACCAGGATGCCGAGGCCGGCCAGCGTGAACAGGAACTGGGTGAGCGCCTGCACCATCAGGTCGACGAGCGTGGAGGCGCCCGAGAGCGCGCCCGGGACCCGGTGCTGTGCGAGGAGGCGTGCGCCGATCAGGTCGCCGCCGACCTGCGCCACGGGGAGCAGCGTGTTGATGCCCTCGCGCACGAAGCGCACGCTGACGCAGGCGCGCAGCAGCGGCCTCTCGCCGCGGGGAAACACCACCCACCAGCCGAGGCCCGCCCAGGCCACGGCCACGAAGCGCGCGACGACGACCAGTACCGCGCCCCAGCCGGACGCCCACAGGGCCGCCGCGACTGCCTCCGGCCCCGAGGAGACGAACAGGCCGATCACGGTGCACAGGCCGGCGATCAGGCCCAGTGTCGTCAGTCGCTTCATGACCCTCTTTCTGTCGCAGCGGCAGCGACCCCGGAGGCGCGCCATTCCGGCAACGGAGGTGAAACAAAGCACTGCCGTTGCATCCCGGCACGTTGCAGCTTTGGTGGGCGCTGTCTATCACCGCCCGGACACAGTGCCGGCGAAACCGGCATGTTCCACCGGCCCGGCGAGCCCACTCAAGCATCGCCGCAAGCTTATGTTATGGCGCAGCTTCCTTGCCCACCGGACCCGGTCGGCGAGGCTCGGATGCGCGCGAGAGAAGGCCGCTCGCGACGGCCGTCAGGGGATGGACGAGGCATGGATCGGGAGACGACCTTCGAGGCCGAGCGCGGCGCGCTCGACACTGCCGCGCACAACTTGGCCGCACACGACTTGACCTCCTTCGGGGAAGGCGGCGCCGGCCGGGCGCCCGCGCCACAATCGCCGGTCATGGCCTGGAACGAGTGGGATCCCCTCGAGGAGGTGATCGTCGGCTCGCTCGACGGCGCCACGATCCCGACCCATCACCTGACGGTGATCTTCAACCTGCCGCGGGCCGCCCAGCCGTTCTACCGGCTCGCCTCCGGCTGGAAGTACCCGAAGTTCATGAAGAAGCTGGCCCAGCAGGAGCTGGACGGCTTCATCAAGATCCTGGCCGGCGAGGGCGTGAAGATCCGCCGCCCGGATTCGGTCGACTTCTCGAAGAAGTTCAAGGCGCCGCGCTGGTCCTCGCGCGGCTTCTGCGTCGCCTGCCCGCGCGATCCGTACCTGGTGATCGGCGACGAGATCATCGAGAGCCCGATGTGCTGGCGCTCGCGCTACTTCGAGGGCGACGCCTACCGCTCGCTGTTCAAGGAATACTTCCGGGCCGGCGCGCGCTGGACCTCGGCGCCGCGGCCGCAGCTCACCGACGACCTCTACAACTACGACTACCGGGTGCCGAACCTGAAGGCCGGCGAGCCGATGCAGTTCACGGTCAACGAGTTCGAGCCGGTCTTCGACGCGGCCGATTTCGTGCGCTGCGGCCGCGACCTGTTCGTGACCCGCTCCAACGTCACGAACCTGATGGGCATCGAGTGGCTGCGCCGCCACCTCGGACCGGGTTTCCGCATCCACGAGATCGAGAGCCGCTGCCCGCAGCCGATGCACATCGATTCGTCGTTCATGCCCCTCGCCCCCGGCAAGGTGCTGGTCAACCCCGACTACATCGACGTCGAGAAGCTGCCGGCGGTGCTCAAGAAGTGGGACGTGCTGATCGCGCCCCGCCCCGACCCCGTCGAGGGCTTCATGAGCAAGATCTCGATGTGCTCGCCCTGGACCTCGATCAACGTGCTCGCCATCGACGAGAAGAAGATCGTGGTCGATGCGAGCCAGCCGACGCTGATCAAGGCGCTCAAGGACTGGGGCTTCGACCCGATCCCGACGCCGTTCCTGTCCTACGGTCCGTTCGGTGGCTCGTTCCACTGCGCCACGCTCGATGTGCGCCGGCGCGGCCCGCTGAAGTCGTACTTCTAGGATCCGGGAGCCCGGCCCGCTTCTGGCGGGCCGGATGCCCCCGCGGATTGCCGAACGCGAAAGGCCCGCCACCTCTCCGTGGCGGGCCTTGTCGTCGGCGCGGGCGAGCCGGTCGTCGTCGTCAGCGCCCGGCGGTCGGTCCCCTGTCGGTCCAGTCCGGCGGCAGGCCGAAGGAATCGCCGATGATGCCGTCGATGCCGGGCGCCCGGCCGAAGGCCTGGCAATCGGGGTCGCGGGGCATCTCGCCGAGCGCCGTCACGCGGATGCGCTCGTAGGTCGGGATGGTGAGCTCGGACTCGAACGGATCCTCGCCGGTGGCGAGGTACGAGCCGAAATCCTGGCCGAAATCGCCGGCGAGGTCGTAGATGTCGGCGACGGGCGAGAAGCGGGCCTGGTTGGTGAAGGAGTTGGCGCCCCCGGCCCACACCATCGCGGCGCGCTGCTGGCGGCGGGCATCCAGGGCCTCGGCCTCGACCGTGAGGTCGCCGAGCCCGATCGGCAGGCGCGGCACCGGCACCTTGCCGATCGTGTCGGCGAAGCCGACGCCGACCTGCGCGGCGATGGTGATCGCCGCCGAAGCGCCGACCGCGACGCCCGAGGCCGGCACGTTGGTCAGGCCGGCCCGGGTGATGCTCGCCCGCACGGTCAGATCGGCGGGGCCGGACGAGACCACGTCGTAGCGCAGGGACAGCTCGTAGCAGAGCGCCCGGTCGGCGGCGTTGGCGACGACCCGGCGCTCCTGATCGGTCACCCCGGGGCCGGAGACCGCCGCCGTGAAGGTGGTCGGGATGATGCGGACGGTCCGCACCCCGGCCATCGCCGCCTTGTCGATGAAGATCCGCGACTTGGTGGCGGTCGCCTCGCTCGATGTCAGGTGATCGTAGCGCGTCAGCAGGCCGGTCTGGGTCAGGACCGGCGTGGCGCAGCCCGCCAGCGCCACCAAACCCGCCATGGCCGCGACGCGGCGGGCGGCCCGCGCGTTCAAGGCAGCCCTGAGTGTCGTCCGCATTCGGTCGCTTTCCCGGATCGCGCGAAGCCGGTTCCGCGGAACCCCCGTCTGGAGGAATCCGGAGGCCGACTCCCGGCGGCGCGAGGCGGACCCGTCCGGATCACGCCGCGCAGTTATACCCTAGAGACTAACCCTCGCCGCCCGGGTCCGAAAGCCGAGCTTGGCGGCAGGGTGCGCTTGGTCCGGCGCTGTAACGCTTCGGCCACATTGTTTCCGCAGGCTGGGGCCCTACCGGCGCGGTTCAGGCCAGGGCCGCCATGCTGCAGCTCTGGCCGCCATCCACAGGCAGGCAGACGCCGGTGATGAAGCGGGCCTCGTCGGAGGCGAGGAACACGGCCGCGTGCGCGATGTCCCAGGCCTCGCCGAGGCGCCCGAGCGGCACCCGGCGGTCGCGGCCGGATTCGGGCGTGCCGGCCCCGCGGCACTCGTCGGCGAGGGTGGTGTCGAGCAGGCCCGGCAGGATCGCGTTGGCGCGGATGCCGTCGCGGGCATACTGCATCGCCACCGAGACGGTGGCCTGGTTCACCGCCGCCTTGGCGGCTGCGTAGGCGAAGGCCGGCGCTCCGGTCCAGCGCACGGACGCCACCGACGAGATGTTGACCACCGCGCCGGACCGCCGCGCCCGCATTCCCGGCAGCACCGCCTTGCAGGTGCGCCAGACCCCGCCGACATTGACCTCGATCGCCCGGCGCCAGGTCTCCTCGTCGAGATCCTCCGGGCCGCCGGCCTCCGGCAGCCCGACATTGTTGTGCAGGATGTCGATGCGGCCGAAGCGGGCCTCGCCGGCGGCCACCGCCTTCGCCACCGCGTCGTAATCGGTGACGTCGGCGCAGAGCGCCACGGCCTCGTTGCCCTCCTCGGCGACGATCTGCGCCGTCTCCTCGGCGGCGGCGAGCCCCCGGTCGACGCAGATCACCTTGGCGCCCTCCCGGGCGAAAGCCACGGCCACGGCCTTGCCGTTGCCCCAGCCGGTCCCGGCGGAGCCCGCCCCGAACACGATCGCGATCTTCCTCAGCAGGCGTGTCGACATGGCCCGGCCTCCCTGATCGCGGGAGAGTCGCGAGAAATGCCGGGTCCGTGCAACGGGCGGCAAAGCAGGGCCGCCAGTCTCGGCCCGCATGGATGGCCGGCGTGACCCGCCGGTCAGGCCTGGACGGCCGCGCCCCGCATCCACCGCCGGGCGGCGAGCGCGAGTGCGAGCGCGAGGACGACCTGCGCGAGGCTGCCCTCCCCCAGATGAGCGTGGCCGAGGCCGGACCGGACCGCCAGGCGGATCGCCAGGCCGGCGGCCCAATAGCCGAGGCAGAAGGTCAGGGCGGCGGAGAGGAGCGCGACGAAATCGTTCATGAGACGTCGTTCCCGGGCGTAGGGCCCACGGTCGAGGACGGAACGGGCGGAGCAAGAGCCGCGCCAACTCCGTCAGTCAGTCCGATCCTCCGCGTGAAGCCAAGCTATCCTTTCAGCCGGTTCCGTCCTTCATTCCGGCCGCGTCGCCTGCATCGACGGGCGCTCGCCGAAGGTGGCGTACCACTCCGCCGCCGCCGGCGCCCGCTCGCGCCAGCCGAGATCGGGCAGGCGCAGGTCGAGGTAACCGAGGGCGCAGCCATACGTGATCGTGGCGATGTCGACCCGCTCGCCGAAGCCGGGCGCCGCGGCGTCGATCCGCCCGAGCGCGTCGACGATCTTCTCGCGTTGTCCGGCGACCCAGGCCGGCGAGCGCTCGCCCTCCTGGCGCACCCGGGTCTCGTAGACGCAGAGCAGGGCCGCATCGAGCAGGCCGTCGCCGGTTGATTGCGCGGCGAGCGCCGTCCAGCGGGCCGGGCCGGGGGCCGGGAAGAACCCACCCTGCCCCAGATGGTCGAGATACTCGCAGATCACCCGGCTGTCGGCCAACGCCGTACCGTCGTCGAGGATGAGGGTCGGCACCTGTGCGAGGGGGTTCTGCGCCCGGATGGTGGCGTCCCGGTTGATCGGGTGGGCGGCCGCCGACAGCAGCTCGATCCGCTCGAACTGCCCCAGCTCGTGGGCGACGACCAGTACCTTGCGGACGAAGGGCGAGGTCTTGGCGTAGAACAGCTTCATGGGGTTCCTCCGGTCTTGTTGATTATGACGCGTCATATCGTGATCTCGTCGACGGGATTTCTCCCCTCGACGTCATCCCGCGGCTCGGCGCAGCCGGGACCCGGGATGACGGCGCTGGAGCGTCGACCCGGGCGACAAGGTCCTCCGTCCCGCGCTCACCCCCCGCTCACTGCCCCCGAGCCGGGGCGCCCGGCTTCGCCGCGGGCTTGCCGGGCGCCGCGGGCGGAGCCGCGTTCGCCGCCGCGGGCTTTGCCGGGGCCGGCGGGCGCGGGGTCTCGACGGAGAGGCGGCGCACCGGCCAGCCGTCGCTCCAGCGCTCCATGTCGATGAAGCGCGGGTTGCTCTTCAGGCTCGTGGCGGTCTGGCCCGAGAAGGCCGCGGCGGCCGCGAGGTCGAAGGTCTTCCAGTAGGCGAGGTAATCGAGGCTGTCCGTGCCGGCGCCGTTGATCTGCCCGACCAGCACGGTCTGCTCGCCGGTGAGGGTCATGTCGGCCGACCACTTGAACGGTGCCGGCTTCTGCTTCGGGTCCGGGGTGGGCAGCTTGATCTGGCCCAAGTCGTAGGCCGGGTTTCCGCCGGCGGGCGAGGCCAGGGTGGCGGAGAGCGCCGGGAAACCGTGATCGTCCGAGAGCGCCCGGACCATCAGCTTGTGGTCGACCGGCACCGCGCTCGCCTCACGCATCACCCGGCGGGCGGCGATGTCGGCGGCCCGGGCGTCGCGGTCGCCGATCACCGTGACGATCAGCGTGGCGGGGTCGATGGCGTTGAGGTCGTGAAGCGCGATGCCGCGGGCCTTGTCGTCCCGGGCGATGCCGCCCGGCATCGCGCCGAAGATCAGCCGCGGCACCGGCAGGCCGGTCTCACGCGCGTGCGCCGCGAGGTTGGCGGCCAGCGGCACGCCGGCGAGGTGGCCGATCAGCGCCACCCGGCCCGTATCGGGCTTGGCTTCCTGGTCGCCGGCAAGCTCGGCGAGCGCGTCCTTGACGAGGTTCGCCGCGATGGTGCTCGCATCGACCGGCCGGGTGCGGCCCACCTCCTGGAAGCGCGGGAACAGCACCAGGTAGCCCGAGCGGGCGAGGTGCTCGATCCAGGAGCCGTAGGCCTGAGGGTTCACGGCGCCCCAGGCGTGCAGCATCACCGCCACCGGCCTCCCCTGAGCGGGGGCGGCGCCGTTGCCGTAATAGGCCAGGGTCACCGCGCCGGCCCGGCCCAGGGCCCGCTTCACCACGGTCGCGGCCAGGTAGGCTTGTCCGCCCGGCCCCTCCTTGGGCTGGGCGGGCGGCGTGGCGGCCCCCGCGCCGGGCGCGCCGCCGAGCACCGCGAGGGCGAGGGCGAGCGGAAGGGCGAGGCGGGTGCGGGTCAGCGAAGGCATGAGGCAGGGGGTCTGGCGTCGGGACGCGCACCCCACACTGTTTCGCGCCCGCACTCAAGGCGTGATCGCGCGGGGCCGACCCGTTCGCACGGCTTGTCGCATCCGCGGTACAGTCACGCGCTCCGCATCGCGAACAGAACCGGAATCCTGCCGCGGCCCGGCCAGTGTTCTAAAGCTGTCCTTGGGGCTCGTCCCCCAGCACCGCGTACAGTCGCTCGACCAGGGCGTCGAGTTCCTGCGGCACCGGCTCGTCGGTGACGGTGGTGTACATCGCCCGCAAGTCGTGTCCGAGCTTGGCCAGCAGCAATGCATCCGCCAGCGATGACGCAGTGGTATGCGTCTGGCCGAAGCTCGCGGCGTGATTGCTCGGAATCAGCTTCATGGCGCGCCAACAGGGAAAAATCCCGGCTCCAGCAAGGACAGCGACGAGACTCGGAGCGCGGATCGGGGACCGCGCGGGGTGAAAAATCGCGCCGAAACACCGGCTCGACAGGAACAACGCGCCTTGGGCGAGGCAGTTGCGCCCGATTTTCAGGCATTTCCCTGCAGCAAGAGCGGCCCCGCGCGGTGGCACGGGGCCGCCATCGGCGGTTCTCCTGCGTCATACGATGTCCGAGCGATGCGGAAATCGGCTTCGCTCAGGCGCGCGGAGCGAAGCTCCGCCGTCCCGGGCCGGCGATACGATGTCCGGAAGAATCGTCCGGATATCGTTCGTCCCTCCGGTCTGCGCCTCACATCGGCGGCGTCAGGCCGTCCTTGCCGACCGAGATGCTGCGCGCCTCGAGCCGGTCGCCGTCGCGGACAGCCGCGGCGAAGACCTTGGCGCCGGGCTTGAGCACGGCCCGGTCGGCGGGTTCCAGCGTCACGATCGGCGTGCCCGGCGGCACCGCGACGGCGAGGGTCTGGCCCTTGTAGGAGACCGTGAGGGTCCGGGGACCGGTGCCGCCGCCGGCAGCCTTGCCGCCCGCGACGGTGCCGTTGGTCATGGTGGTCTCGACCTCCGGTGCCTTGACGGTCCCGTTGGTCATCGTCGTCTCGACCGGGCCGCTCGCGGCGCCGTCCGGCAGGCGGTCCCAGGGGTAGTGGCCCTCGCCGGAGCCGCGCAGGGCCTCGGGGAAGATCAGCACTTCGAGGGCCACCGGCGGATCGCCGGGACCGGCGCCGGCCTTGGCGGCGGTGCCGATGAAGCTGCCATCCTTGACCTCGTCGAGACTCGCCGGCGCCAGCTGCGACACCCGCGTCCCGGGGGCGAGGCGCACCGTCTCGGTCGTGCCGGCACGGGTACGGATGGTCACCGCGTCCGCCTCGACGCGCTCGATCGTGCCGCGCAGGCGCTCGACCTGCGGGGCGGCCCGGGCGACGCCGAAGGGAGCGCCGGCCGCGAGCGTCAGGCCGGCGGCCGCGATCGTCCTGAGAAGGGTCATGGAAACTCCGGGGACCGAACAGGGGCTCGCGATGCGCGGGAACCCCGCCCGGTTATGGTTCGCGCCGGCGTCGCCGCACCATCGTCTCGCGCAGACGTGATCGCGCGAGGGGACTATTCCTCCTCGGTCTCCTCCGGCTCCAGGGTCGCCTTGACGGTGTCGAGCACCCGCCGGGCGAGGTCGGAATCCGGGTCCTCGCGGGTCAGCGCGTCCTCCAGCATGGCGAGGAAGCCGCCGAGCTGGTGGCGGTAATGGTCGGAATCGACTCCGCGCAGGATGCCGGCGACGAAGCGCACCGCCATCTGCAGGGCCACCTGCTTGGCGGCGACGTCGGATTGCGCCTCGGAGAGCCGGGCGATCATCTCGCCGTGGCGGGCCGAGAGCGTCGTCAGGCCGTTGATCTTGTCGTCCGGGCTCATCGCAGGCTCTCACGAGAACAGGAAGGGGGCCTCTCCCGCCGGAAAGGCCCCCGTCGTGGTGGCGGTTCCCGGGGACCCTGTCACGGGCCCCCGGGTGTCCGGAACCTCTCCCTCCGGCTGTCATCCGTGGGGAGAGGACCAATCCCTACGCCGCGAGCTGGCGCAGCACGTAAGGCAGGATGCCGCCGTTGCGGAAGTACTCGAGCTCGTCGAGCGTATCGATGCGGCAGGTCAGCGGGACCTCCTTCACCGAGCCGTCGGCCGAGGTGATCTTGGCGGTGAGCGTCTGGCGCGGCTTCAGCTCGCCGGCCAGGCCCTCGATCGTCACGGTCTCGTCGCCCTTCAGGCCGAGCGAGGCCCAGGAGGTGTCGCCCTGGAACACCAGCGGCACCACGCCCATGCCGACGAGGTTCGAGCGGTGGATGCGCTCGAAGCTCTCGGCGATCACCGCGCGGACGCCCAGCAGCTTGGTGCCCTTCGCCGCCCAGTCGCGCGACGAGCCGGTGCCGTATTCCTTGCCGGCGAACACCACCAGCGGGGTGCCCTCCTGCTCGTAGCGCATCGCGGCATCGTAGATGAACATCCGCTCGCCCGACGGCTGGTAGAGGGTGTAGCCACCCTCGACCACGTTGCCGGACTCGTCGCGCACCATCTGGTTCTTGATGCGGATGTTGGCGAAGGTACCCCGCATCATGACTTCGTGGTTGCCGCGGCGGGTGCCGTACTGGTTGAAGTCCTGCACCCGGACCTGGTGCTCCTGCAGGTAGTGGCCCGCCGGAGACGCCGCCCGGATGTTGCCGGCCGGCGAGATGTGGTCGGTGGTGATCGAGTCGAGGAACAGGCCGAGGATGCGGGCATTGACCACGTCCTCCACCGGCTTCGGAGTCTTTTCCATGCCGACAAAGTAGGGCGGGTTCTGGACGTAGGTCGAGCCGCCGTTCCACGCGAAGGTCTCGGCCTCGGTGACCTCGACGTCCTTCCAGTTCTGGTCACCGCCGAACACGTCGGCGTAGCGCGACTTGAACAGGGTCGAGGTGATGTTGGCCTCGATGAAGGCCTGGACCTCGGCGGTGGAGGGCCAGATGTCCTTCAGGTAGACGGGCTTGCCGTCCGAGCCGGTGCCGAGGGGCTCCGTGGTGATGTCGACCTGCATCGAGCCGGCGAGCGCGTAGGCGACGACGAGCGGCGGCGAGGCGAGGTAGTTCGCCCGCACGTCGGGGTTCACCCGGCCCTCGAAGTTGCGGTTGCCCGAGAGTACCGCGGCGGCCACCACGTCGTTGTCGTTGATCGACTTCGAGATCGCCGCCGGCAGCGGACCCGAATTGCCGATGCAGGTGGTGCAGCCGAAGCCGACGAGGTTGAAGCCGAGCGCGTCGAGGCTCGATTGCAGGCCGGCCTTCTCCAGGTACTCGGCGACGACCTGGGACCCGGGGGCGAGCGAGGTCTTCACCCAGGGCTTGGAGCGCAGGCCCTTGGCGACCGCGTTGCGGGCCAGCAGCCCGGCGCCGATCATCACGCTCGGGTTCGAGGTGTTGGTGCAGGAGGTGATCGCCGCGATCACCACGTCGCCGTGGCCGATGTCGAAGTTCGCGCCCTCGACCGGATAACGCTTGGCGATGTCGGCCGCTCGTCTGAACTCGGTCTCCATCGACTGGGCGAAGCCGGGCTTGGCGCCGTCGAGGAGCACCCGGTCCTGGGGCCGCTTTGGGCCGGCGAGCGAGGGCTTCACGTCGCCCATGTCGAGTTCGAGCGTGTCGGTGAAGACCGGGTCCGGGGTGGTCGCGTCGCGCCACATCCCCTGCGCCTTGGCGTAGGCCTCGACCAGGGCGATGCGGTCGTCGGCGCGGCCGGTGACCTTCAGGAAGTCGATGGTCTTCCGGTCGACCGGGAAGAAGCCGCAGGTCGCGCCGTATTCCGGCGCCATGTTGGAGATCGTGGCGCGGTCGGCGACCGACATGTCGTCGAGGCCCGGGCCGTAGAACTCCACGAATTTGCCGACCACGCCCTTCTTGCGCAGCATCTGGGTGACGGTGAGCACGAGGTCGGTGGCGGTGGTGCCCTCGGGCAGCTTGCCCGACAGCTTGAAGCCGACGACCTCGGGGATCAGCATCGATAAAGGCTGGCCGAGCATCGCGGCCTCGGCCTCGATGCCGCCGACGCCCCAGCCGAGCACGGCGAGGCCGTTGACCATCGTGGTGTGCGAATCAGTGCCGACGAGCGAATCCGGGTAGGCCACCTCGGTGCCCTCGAAGGGCTTGGTCCACACCGTCTGCGACAGGTATTCGAGGTTGACCTGGTGGCAGATGCCGGTGCCCGGGGGCACGACGGAAAAATTGTCGAAGGCCGACTGGCCCCACTTCAGGAAGGTGTAGCGCTCGCCGTTGCGCTCGTATTCCAGCGCCACGTTGTCGGCCAGCGCCTTCGGGGTGCCGAACTCGTCGACGATGACCGAGTGGTCGATGACGAGATCGACCGGGACGAGCGGATTGATCTTCTGCGGGTCGCCGCCGAGCGCCACCATGGCGTCGCGCATCGCCGCGAGATCGACCACCGCCGGCACGCCGGTGAAGTCCTGCATCAGCACGCGGGCGGGACGGAAGGCGATCTCGACCTCGGTCTTGCCGCGGTTCTGGAGCCAGCCGACCACGGCCTCGATGTCGGCCTTGCGGACCGAGCGATCGTCCTCGTAGCGCAGCAGGTTCTCGAGCAGCACCTTCATCGAGAAGGGCAGGCGGCTCGCATCCGGCAGGCCATTCGTCTCGGCCTGGGGGATCGAGTAGATGGTGTAGGTCTTCGCGCCGGCCTGGAGGGTCTGGCGGGCCTTGAAGCTGTCGATGGATGCCACGGCGTGGTCCTCGCGAGGGGTTGTCGAACACGGCACAGGCAGGGCCTGCGCCACTCCAAAGTGTTCGGCCGGATGCGCTGCGGGGTCGGTCCTGCTTGACGCAAGGAACGCGCCCGTTAGCCGCCCGCCCACGCCTGAAGGCGGGAATCGGACGGTGCGCGCGCCGCCCCGGGGGTGCCCGGACTGGGATGCGCGAAGGACGGTTTGGACGCCTCTGAAGGTCGCGCGGCGCAGCCGGGGATGCGTATAGAACACTTCGAAACTGGCCGCTACGGGTCTGTCGGCGGCGCAATCGGTCATTCTCGCCGGGGCAGCCATGGCGTAAACGCGGACCGCCCTCCCCGCTTCGCCCCCCAGTCGGAGACCCCTGTCCGTGGATCCTTGCCCTTGCGCCTGATCGCCGAGGACCTCGCCTGCCGGCGCTCCGGCCGCCGCATCTTCGCCGGCCTGTCCTTCACCCTGGAAGCCGGCGAGGCGCTGACCGTCACCGGCCGCAACGGGGCCGGCAAATCGTCGCTGCTCGCCATCCTGGCTGGGCGGCTGCGGCCGGAGGCCGGGCGCCTCAGGGCCGAGGCGGTGGGCGAGCGCACCCTCCCCGAATGCCTCCACGTCGTCGGCCACCGCGACGGGCTGAAGGGCGCCTTGACCGCCGAGGAGAACCTCGCCTTCGCCCGCGACCTTTTGGGAGACGCCGATCTCGCCCCCCGCGAGGCGCTTGCCCGGCTGGGCCTCGCCCACGCCGCGGGGCTGCCGGTGGGCTATCTCTCGGCGGGCCAGCGCCGGCGCGTCGCGCTCGCCCGGCTCCTCGTCTGCCGGCGGCCGCTCTGGCTCCTCGACGAGCCCACCGCTGCCCTCGACGTCGCCTCCCAAGCCGCGCTCGCCGGGCTGATGCGGGGGCATCTGGCGCAAGGCGGCCTCGTCATCGCCGCGACTCACCAGGCGCTCGGCTTAGGAGACGCCCGGGAGCTGTCCGTGGAAGCCTTCCGCACCGGCCGGTCCGAAGCCGCCGCCGATCCCTTCGCGGAGGCTGTCTGATGGGTCGCGCCTTCCTGGCGGTGGTCGCCCGCGACCTGCGGCTCGCCGGCCGCATCGGCGGCTCGGGGGCCCTGTCCCTGGTGTTCTTCCTGATGATCGTCGCCCTGGTGCCGTTCGGCCTCGGGCCCGACCTCAACCTGCTGGCCCGGATCGGCCCCGGAATCCTGTGGATCGCCGCGGTGCTGGCGACCCTGATCGGCCTCGACCGGCTGTTCCAGGCCGACGAGGAGGACGGCTCCCTCGATCTCCTCACCGGCGCCCCCGCCCCGCTCGAACTCCTGGTGCTGGCCAAGGTCACGGCGCACTGGCTCACCACGGGCCTGCCGCTGGCGCTCGCCACCCCGCTGTTCGGGCTCCTCGTCGCCTTGAGCCCTGCCGGCATGGCGGCCACCAGCCTGACGCTCCTCGTCGGCACCCCGGCGCTGACCTTCATCGGCGCCGTCGGCGCGGCGCTCACCGCCTCGATCCGGCGCGGCGGCCTGATCCTCGCGGTGGTGGTGCTGCCGCTGATGGTGCCGACCCTGATCTTCGGCGTCTCGGCGGCGGATGCGGCTTTGGGCGGGACCGTGCCGTTCACGACGCCGCTGGCGATCCTCGGGGCGCTCAGCCTGGTGGCCGGGGTGGTCGGGACGCTGGCGGCGGCGGCGGCGTTGCGGTGGGGGGAGTAGGGCTCAGGCGGCCTTCCGCGTCCGGGCCGCCTCGGGCAGGACATCGTGCATGCGTGTCTGCCAGCCAGGTCCGGTCGCCTTGAAGGTTTCCAGAACGTCCGGATCGATTTGCGGCGAGATCGGGACACGCTTCGCGGCCGCTTTCGGCCGGCCGGCGCGGCTGGTGAAGGCTGCGGCCGTCTCGGTGGGCATGTTCCCGGTTCCTGGGCAGGCGCTAATCACGGTACACGACTCAGGTGGCCGAGCGGCGTTTTGGACAGCTCTGGGCCCACCATGTCGCGGCGTCGTGTGGGGCATAGATGAGGGCGTTGCGCAGGGCGTCGAGGCCGGTGCGGAACCAGGATTTCTGGCGCCGGCCATGGGCCTTTCGGGGGCATGGGCCTTTCGGGGGATGGAGCGCAACCCCATCGTGGCGGTCGCGGTTTTGTAGACCCAGGTCATCGCCAGCGTCAGGATGACTACCAGCAATTCGATCTTGGCCGGATCGGTCAGGTGGGTATCTTCCAGGTTGAGGCCGCGGGCCTTGGCATCGCCAAACAAGCATTCGATCCCCCAGCGTCGCCGATAGAGCTGGAGCGCACGTTTGGGTTTGGCGGTGTTGGTCATGACGATCAACCATTCGCCGCTGGCCAATCGCTTGGCTGCCAGCTTCACGG